>JADJSS010000027.1 GCA_016711605.1 Saprospirales bacterium | reverse complement strand
TTATTGAATAAAATAGTGTATTCTATTTTTAAGCAATAAAGCGTAACTTTAATACTAAATATTCTATACGATGAAATACCGTTTAAGTGTTTATACCGTTTTATTATTTTGCAGTTTGTCGCTTAATGCTCAAACAACGAATAAGCCAACTGAATTCGAACTCATTGCTGCAACCATTCAAGATTATATGGATGGAACAGCAAATGGAGATCCTGAAAAATTAAGGAAAGTATTTCATCCAGATTTCAATTTATATATGGTCAGCGAAGACAGTTTACGCATACGTTCAGGTGAACAATACATTGCTAAAACCACTCCAGGTGAAAAATCAAACCGAATCGGTCGAATCATTTCGATAGATTTTGAGAAAGATGCCGCTATTGCAAAAGCAGAAATAATTGTACCTAATTGGCGCATTTTTACAGATTATTTTTTATTAATGAAGTATGAAGGTTCGTGGAAAATTGTACAGAAAAGTTATACATGGAGGCCTTATCCAAAAGAAAACAAATAATGAATACTTGTTTCTAGCCAAGTCAACCACAACTCAAACTAAAGCTAGAATAAATTAAACGTATTGGTAGACGGCAGGTGAAAACACTATGCCTTGGTCTCGAAAGAATTTGAGCACTCTCAATGTTTGAGCAACAAAAATACCACACATTTGGTATCAGAATATTAAAAACTATTCCGAATTTTATATGCAAATGAATAAGACTATGGACAAACTATTTTCTTTATTAAAATTACATGCGCTTTCCATCATGGCGTTTGTGGTTGCGTTTTTGTTCTGGAAAGATTACTTAACCAAACCACATCAAAAAGTAGCAAAAGAAAAACTGGCGCACATCACCGGTATGCTTAGCCAAGCAGGCAATACTTTATCATTACCTTCAGGATATTCATCCAGTCATTATATTATCATCAAAGAAGCGAATACCACTTTTATTCCTGCTTATATTAATTGGAGCGAATTTGTGGATGAAGTGGCAGACAGCGCAAAAATTACGATGGCATATAGTCCGGAAGAAAATCCAAAAGTTAGTGGTGAAGGTATTCCAATTTTTTCGCTGAAGTACAACAACAAAGAATACATCACCGAAACCGAAGCTATAGAATGGTATAACAAAACCATCGACAAAAAAAGAAACACGGCTATCTATGCCACACTTGGCTGGTTTCTGGCTCTTGGATTGGTGGAAATTATCAGAAGACGATTTTTAAAGTAAAATTTATTTGATTGCTATCCTGTTTTTTACAAAGAAGATTGTATGTCGGAATTACCTTATGTTGATGATAAAACAAAGTAGATTAATTATACTCTTTGTAAGATGCAAAACTTTTAATCTTTTTAGGTGGTTGAGTGTGATATTGTTTTTTATATTTAATTTCACTCCATGTTCCACAACCTGTTCCGGTTCCTCTGTTGCAAGAGCTTAAAAGTATCATTATTGCTGAAACTAACAGCGTACTAAATGATTTTAAATTTGTTTTCATACTAGTTTTTTTTAATACACAAATTTAAATCCTAATTCATCGCTATACCTTACAAAATCTTATGTTTGATTTACATGTTTACAGTGATTATTTTAAAATAAAAAAAACGACTGATTTAAAAATAAATCAGCCGTTCAATAATTCTAACCAAAAAAATTATTTAGGTAATAATACCGAGTCAACAACATGAATCACGCCGTTGCTTCCTTTTAAATCAGTAGCAGTTACGGTAGATTTTCCGCCATTGGCATCTGTAATTGTTACTTTTCCTTTCACTAATTTTGCAGTTAATTTTGCACCATTTACTGTTGTTAAAACTACTTTTCCTTTGCCTTTTTTAATAGCAGCCAACACATCAGCAGCCGTTAAATTTCCAGCCACTACATGGTACGTCAGTATTGCAGTTAACTTAGCTTTGTTTTCTGGTAACAATAAACTTTCTACGGTTCCTTTTGGCAATTTTGCGAATGCATCATTTGTCGGTGCAAACACAGTGAACGGACCTGTACCTTTTAAAGTTTCCACTAATTCAGCAGCTTTTACTGCTGCTACTAATGTAGTGTGATTTGCTGAACCAGCAGCCACATCCACAATATCGTTTGATGTTTGTGCAAACGACTGAACACTAAAAAAACTTGCTGCAATCAATAATGCAGATTTAAAAAATGATTTCATAAAATTTAAATTTAATAGTTGATGAGTAATAGCGTCTTAACACTATCCATTTCAATAAAGTTGTGAAATGTTGAAAAAAAAAGAAATTATAACACTTCATGCTATTTTGTGAAATCACAATATGAAAAATGATGACATAGTGTTGAACTTTATCAGGTATTTGCTATATTTTCAAGAAACAAACTTTATTCGCTGTATATTTTGTAAATTACATACATCTATGAAAATGGAAGCAATTCACCAACAAGAACAAGAGTCATCAGACATTTATGAAATAAGTATTTGGCTGGATGCTTATGATGATATTTTTTCCAGTTTTGATTCGCGTCCATTGTCTGAAAGAACGGTTTCAGATGATTTTCTTTCTGAAGTCAAAAAAGTTTGTGATGAAAAAAGCAGAAATAAAATTCATCTAAAATTAGCGATGCCTGAAAATTTAAGAATTGAACATGATGAAAAATTAATCATTAAACGCTTGCATGTTTATTTTAAAAATTGCCAACAAACTGTAAAAACAGACGTTAAAAACAAAAACTTAAAAGGAATCTTTTATATTGTATTTGGTGCTGTATTAATGTTGTTTGCAAGCTACATATCTTACAACAAACCAGAAAAATTTGCAGTGCATGCAATGGTTATTTTATCAGAACCTGCTTCGTGGTTTTTTATCTGGACTGGTTTGGAGCATTTTCATTTTTCCAGAAACAACAAAAAAGATGTTTCCTATTTCGATAAAATGGCAGACGCTGCAATACGGTTTGTGAATCTGAAATAAAACAAATCGACAGTAAAATGCAAAACATTAATTTTTCTTTTCAGCTGCTTTCTGTTTCGCCTTTTCTTGTTTTTTAAAATATCTGCGTAACAGTATATTGTGTTTTAATGCTTCTAAATCTTCATTCAATCGAAAACTGGCATCGTTAATATTGGTCATAGTAGAATCAATTTGTTTTGCCAATCTTGGATCATTTATTAAATAACCAACTGCACCTTTTCCATGATTTATGTTGGTCATTGTTTCATTTAGATTAGTTACAATATTATCAATTTGTGCTACTAGTTTTGAATCATTAGAAAGATAATTGATAGCGCCTTTTCCATCTTTAATATTCAAAATGGTTGCATTTAAATCAGCTACTGTTTTATCTAAACTGCTTGCAATATGTTTAATCTGACTTGCCACTGCAGTGTCTTTTAAAACACCAATTACATTGTTGTTATTATCTAAGGATGCAATTAATTTATTTAATTTCAGAACTGTTTCTGACGCACCTTTACTGGTTTCTTTTAAATAAAATAAAGTTTGTTTTAAATCACCAGACATAATAGTGTCGTTTACTAATAAACCAATACTGCCTTTTCCATGAATAATTTCTTTCGTGATTTTCAGTAAATCAGCTGTTAATAATGCTGCATTATCATTGGTTACACTTAAGGTGTTTAACATATTATCGGTGCTTTTTCTGGAAAAACTAGCAATAACATCGTTTGGTTTTACAGATGGTTTGTTGCCACTACCTGGAAGAATATTTACAATCATATTTCCAACCAAACCATCAGAACCAATAGTGGCAACTGCATCTTGTTTTATATGACTGAATATCTTTTTATCTAAAATCATATCGATAGTGATTGTTGTATCGTTGGTCATATCTATAGCACGAACAGTACCGATATTGATTCCTGAATAACGAACATTGTTGCCAATTTGCAAACCATTTACATTTTTAAAAACTGCTTTCAAATGCTCTGTGTTGCCAAATAATTTTTGTTTCTCACCAATAAAATAAATGGCAACAACAAAAATCAATAAACCAATCGTTACAAAAACACCTAATCTTATTTTTTCTGAATTTGATTTTTCCATAATTTCTTATTTAAAGAATGCTTGTACTTTCGGATCTTTTGAGGTGGATAATTCTAGGAATGTACCTTCTGCGTAATTTATACTATCTACTAATAATATCATTCTGTTTGAAATAACTCTGGCGCAATCTACGTCGTGAGTAATGATGATGGATGATGTATTGTATTTTTTTTGAATAGACATCATCAATAAAATAATTTCTTTTGAAGTAATCGGATCTAAAACTGTTGTTGGTTCGTCATATAAAATAATACTTGGTTGCAGTATTAATGTTCGCGCCAATGCTATTCTTCGTTTCATACCACCAGAAAGTTCATTTGGCATTAAATCAATAGCATGCGCCAAGCCAACATTTTCTAATGCTTCCATTACTAATTGTGTTGTATCTTTTATTTTACCAAATTTTTTAGTGTGTCGTCTTAATGGAAATTCCAGATTTTCGCGAACAGACATAGAATCGTAAAGCGCGCTTCCTTGAAAAAGAAAACCAATTTCTGTTCGTAGTTCATTCAATTCGTCAGTAGAAATTTTACTAATATCTTTTCCCATTATTTTTATCGTGCCGCTATCTGGTTCTTCTAATCCAATTAAACATTTTATCATTACTGATTTTCCAGAACCAGATTTTCCCATGATAACCACATTTTCGCCTTTGTTTAAATACATGTTAAATCCATCTAAAACACAGTTATCACCAAAACTTTTTCGAAGATTTTGGATGTCAATAATGTGTTCTGTATTATTTGCTTCTGTACTCATATATCAACAAAAATATTGGTGATAAATACGGCGATAAAATCTATTAAAAACAACAACATAGAAGTATAAACCACAGCAGAATTGGCAGCTATACCTACACCAACCGTTCCTTTTTTACAATTATAACCTTTGTAGCAACCTACCAATCCAATAGCAAAACCAAAGAAAAATGTTTTAATTGTAGTTGGTATAATATCACTAAATTCGAGACTATTAAAAACCTGATTGTAATACAATAAAAACGACACGTTACCTTTTATGTTTTCGACCATGTAAGAACCAAAAATTGAAATAGCATCGCCAAAAAACACTAAAATTGGAATCATAAATGTAGTTGCTAAAATGCGTGTGACTACCAAATATTTAAAAGGATTGGTTCCTGAAACTTCCATGGCATCAATTTGTTCAGTAACACGCATAGAACCGAGTTCTGCGCCGATGCCAGAGCCAATTCTGCCAGCACAAATAAGTGCAGTAATGATGGGTCCGATTTCACGAATAATTGAAATGCTCACCATAGATGGCATCCAGGAAACTGCACCAAATTCTTCGAGCGTTGGTCTTGATTGTAACGTAAATACGAGTCCAATTATAAAGCCAGTTACTGCAACCAAAAAAAGCGATTGATTGCCCATGTTATAGCATTGTCTGAGAAATTCTTTAAATTCAAATGGACGCTTAAAAACTTCTTTAAAAAATCTTACTGTAAAAAAAGAAAGTTCTCCAATTTCTGCAAAAAAGGATTTTAAAACATCTTTGATTCTTGAAATATTGTTCATTCTTGATTGAATTAATTTGAGTTAGTATTTCAAGTTTGTTTTACGCTTTTTATTTAAGTTTTGGTTGGATTTTCTGTTTCAATTTATTCATTTCAATTTTCAACACACCATCTTTATAATTTATTTTAATGTCTTTTTCACTTATCGGTTCTGGAAGATTGATGGATTTGCTCCAAGAACTAAAACTATATTGCTGAACGATATAATTTTTTCCTTCTTTTTCTTTTGCGTTTTCTTTTTCGCTGCTTATAATCAGCTGATTTCCGATTGTTTTTACAGAAATATCTTTTTTGCAAAGTCCTGCAATTGGAATACTCACTTTATACGATTTACCTTTGTCCCAAATATTCCAAAATGGACTATTAATGATAGCAATTTCTTTATTTACTTTTGGCAGTTCAACTGCTGGTGTTGACTTTGTTGAAACTGCTTTTTTTACTGGAGCCGATTTCTTTTTTGCGGCTGCACTCGTTGTTTTCTTTATCATGTTATAGTTGTTTATTTTTTTAGTTATGTGCGATAAAAATGGGCACTTTTATTTCTTTTATAAATGTGTATGCTAAACTTTTTCTAAAAATTCTTGAAAACGGACTGCTTTTGTGCGCACCCATCACAATAAAACCATTCGTGCAATTTTCTTTAAAAAAGGTTACAATGATTGCATCAGAATGATAACTATTTTCTACATCAATAATTAAATTGGTAAAATGTTGATTCAATAAATCTTTATGTTTTCGCTGTTTTTTAAATGATTGGTTGATGTTTCATTAAATGAAACCAATGCAGTTATTTTTTGAGTCCAAGATGGAAATAAATACGAATACATTTTAATGGCATTCACACTTGATGGTGTTCCGTCATAACAAAGAAATACATTATCAACTGGTAAGTATTTGTGCGGCACAACTAAAACCGGACAATTCGAATCTTCAATAATATCAATAATAAAATTAGAAAGCTGGTCTGAAGTAGTATGCGTAAAACTCATATGCTCGTCTAACACCAATAAATCTGCAAATACAGATTCTTTAATTAAGAATTCTACGATGTTTACACCATCGTAAACATGTGCTTTGTGTTTAATATTTTCAGCGTTACATCTTTCGTTAAATAACTTAATATTTAAGTCAAGTTTTTTACTGTCGATATGTTGTTTTTCTACCACAAAACTATATTCAACAGGTATAAATTCATAAACACTCGGAATCTCAGAATACACATAAGATAAATCGTGTAAGAATACACCTAATATCATACCACCAGAACGTTTAGCAACACCAATCGCATATTCTAATGCATATTCATTATAAGTAAGAGCATCTAATGCAACAATAATTTTTTTCATTTTTCTAGTTTTTGTAAAGTTAGTTTATAATAAACAGAAAAACAATGACTTGTATCAGTATAAAATATGATAAAACGCAGTATTTACAAACTGAAGAAAGCATAAAAACCAATTTCCTGAATATAGAAAATAAAAAATCTCAACCAAATGGTTGAGATTTATTATTTATAATTAATTTAATTTTTAATTATTTACCTAACAATCCAGTTTTTACACCTGAATCTATTGGATCTGCGCCCAGCCAAATACCAAGTAAAGCTTTCTTAAAATCTTCGCCTTCAATTGTAGAAACTAATTTTCCGTTTTTAGATGTTTTCAAACCAACACCTGGAATATAATTCAACACAAATACATCGCCTTCTTTTATTGGATCTTTTTTAAAGGTGTTAATAAATACATCAATTTTTGGTCGCAGTGAAGCGGTATTTCCTTTCATCGATTTACCAAAACCTTCTTCAATAGCTTCCGACATATTGCTGCTGCTTACTACAGATGAAGTAATTTGCAATTGCACCAATACTTCAGCATTGTTATTAATAATGGCTGCTGCATCTTTGCTTTTTTGTCCAAGGTACAACCCTATTACATACACTTTAAAGAATGCTTTTTTACGAACAGCGCCACCATTTAAGGTAAGTTCGGTAGTACCTTTCGCTTTTGCTGGCAAGGTTACATCGTTTAAAGTAAGTTGAGCAAAAGTATCTAAAGAGAAAACCAATGCTAAAATGAAAATTAACTTTTTCATACGTTTGTTTTTTTTGTTTGATTAAAGATAAAAAAAGTATTCAAATTCTGTTCCAAAAAATAGAATATCAACAAACAAAACATAGTATTTCTAATTAAATTAAGTTTGTATCTTTAAACGTATAACAATAAAGTATGGCAAAAACATTTAGAGAAGGACCCATCGGTGCTTTAATGGATGAATACGAACGCGCAACCAAAGAACTTCAAAAGTTATTAAAAACGATGAATGACGATACCTATGTTCGAATAATAGATGCACAAACAAAAGACAAAGATTGCCAATCGGTTCAAACTATTATGAACCATGTGGTGCGCGCCGGCTTTGGATATTGCAATTATATTCGTAAACAATTTGGAGATGATTTTATTGAACGAAAAACATACTATAACGTAGCAACACCGCAACTCGCAATTGCAGAATTAAACAATGTATTAAAATATACAGAAGAAACATTGAGCAACAAATGGAATATTTCGTGGCGCAAAATAAGAGCTAATATAATTCATACAACCTGGAAACAGGATTTCGATATGGATCAGTTGTTAGAACACGCAATTGTGCATATACTAAGACACAGAAGGCAAATTGAAAAATTGTTGAGTTTGAAATAATAGACATTGAATACACTAAATTGCTATCTTGCAAAAAAAATAAATAATGGAAAGAAGTGATGGAATTTGGTTGAATAAATTTATCAGCGAAAGTGGTTTGTGTTCGCGTAGAGAAGCCGATAAATTTATTGAAAAGGGTTTAGTTTTAGTAAATAAAATAAAAGCAAAAAAAGGCGATCAGGTTTTTGTTGGCGATAAAGTACAAGTGAATGGAATGGAATTGGAACCGCGTGAAAAAGAAGAAATTATTTTTATTGCACTCAATAAACCAGTTGGCGTTGTATCGACCACCGAAAAAAATATTCGCAACAATATCATTGATTATGTAAATTATGGTGTACGCATTTTTCCAATTGGAAGATTAGACAAAGATTCGCAAGGTTTAATTTTTTTGACCAACAATGGTGATATGGTAAACCGCATTTTGCGTGCAGGCAACAATCATGAAAAAGAATATGTAGTAACGGTAAACAAACCACTTACAGATACTGCCATTATTGGTATGGCAACTGGTGTTCCGATGCTTGGTGTCACTACAAAAAAATGTAAAATAACGCAAGAAGGTCCGAAAACGTTTCGCATTATTTTAGTACAAGGTTTGAATAGACAAATTCGCAGAATGTGCGAACATTTTAACTATGAAGTTACCAAGTTAGAAAGAGTGCGTATTATGCATATTTCACTAAAAGGAATTCCTGTTGGCGAATGGCGCGAATTGACGGAAACGGAAATGAAAGAAATCTATCGATTAACGGAAGATTCTTCTTCAGAAGTAATAAAACCAACAAAGAAACCAACTAAAGCAAAAACAAATACTGATAAAAAAGTAAGCAACCATAAACCATTTGAAAGAAAACCAGCAGACAAAAAACCGTATAAAAGCACTGTTCCAAAAAAGAATACAGATAACAGAACTAATCAAAAATCAGATAAACCAGCAACTGGCAATCGATTTGCAAAAACAAGTACAACAGATAGATTTAAGAAAACAAGTCCAGACAAACGCACTGCAAAACCAAAAACATCACGAACTAATAATACCAGGAGTACTACAGGAAAAAAAGACAAGAAGATAAATAATATAGAACAAAGAAAAAAATTAAACACATAGTCACATAGATTTTTTCTTTGAATCAAAATAGGTAATAAAATATGTTTTAGATAGCAAAGAAAATCATAGTTTGTACGCAAAGCGTACAATATGTTTGCCTATTACAAGCCGAACTATTACTACAAACCATTATGCTATTCTATTTTTCTATTTTTCTATGTTTCTATGTGTTAAAATTATTTGTAGTTTTACACAAATCAATCCATGCAAATCAACCTACAAAAACACATTTTCTTATTTACTAATTTAATTATTTTGCTGTTTAATTCTTGCAGTTTTAATAAACTGTTTTTGCAACCAACTAAAATACCTGCAACTACAAAAAAAAGCAACACTAAAAGCAGAGAAAGATACTTTAACTGTTTACTTTTCTGGTGAAACACATCAACCATCATTTATAAAAACGGAACAGATACTATTGTACAAAACTTCACCATTGAAAGTGTTTTATTTAATAATGCTGATGGAAAAAAATTAAATGGTTGGTTATTAAAACCAAAAAATGTAACAGCAACTATTACTTTATTGCATTTGCATGGAAATGGCGGTTGCTTGCTAAGTCAATACCAAGCCATTGCGCCATTAGTAGAAAAAGGATTTCAGGTATTTATGTTTGATTATAGCGGTTTCGGTTTTTCAGAAGGAAAACCAACTCGAGTGCATGTATTAGCAGACGCATTGGCTGCGCTCGATTACATAAAAACGCGACAAGATGTAAACAACACGAAACTCGTAATTTATGGTCAATCACTAGGTGGACATTTATCTGCTGTGGTTGCTGCAAAACGTGAAAATGACATTAGTGGTTTGGTGATTGAAGGTGCATTTTCATCGCACAAAGATATTGGCGGACACATGGTTCCTTTTTTTGGTAAATTATTTGTAAAACAAGGTTACAGTGCAATCAAATCTATTAAAAATTTCCATAAACCATTATTAGTCATTCACAGCACCGAAGATCAAACGATTCCGTTTTATATGGGTAAAAAAATATTCGACAATGCGAACCAACCGAAAGAATTTTATGAAGTAAAGAAATGCCATATCTGCGCTCCAATTTTCTTTACAGAAGAAATTGCCGATAAAATTAAAAAGATGTTGAACGAGAAATAATGAGTTGTAAATAGTTGAACTTTTCTTCACAACAAAGAACTAAATAGTAACAATAAAAATTAATCTATTATTTTTACTCTTTCAAAATAATTAGAACACCAAGATATGAGTGAAATTACAAAAGTATTAATTAGAATTTTACCATTTTTAGTTATAATAATTGTATTAAATAGTAGAATTAAGCAGAAAAAAATTTCAACTTCCGAATTAGCTATACAAAAACCAGATTCACAAAAAAAATATTTTATATGGTGTATCTCTTTCCTTCTATTTTGCTTAATTACTGAATATCTATTGTATAGGAACGGAATATTAGAAATAAAAAAACAGAGTTTTAATTTAATTCCATCGATTATTAGAATTATTGGAATGGTAATTATTGCACCAATTGCTGAAGAATTAATTTATCGTGGATTATTTTTAAATAAATTGATAAGTCTGAAAATAAATAAACATATTGCAATATTTATTTTAGCTTTAATTTTTGTTGGAGTTCATTCTTTTGCTTTTGAAAACACGTTGTCATCAAATATTGGAATTGCACAAACTTTTATTGATGCTTCACTTTTTTCTTATGCAAGATTTTCAACAAAATCAATATACACGCCAATGACAATGCATATGACAGGAAATTTAATTGCAACTTTAGAAATCTTTTTATTATGAACAGTAAAATCAAATCAAATTTATTTTCCATTCAACATATTTTAGTTGCTCTTGTATTAATTCCAAAAGGTATAGACAAAATTGAGCACCATCATATTTTTATTGGTTGGATGATTTTATTAATGGGAACAATAATTTTAGGTTACTTTGTTTATCAAAAAATCACCAAAACAAAAAATCATTTCTTATTAATTGGAATTCACTTATTTGAAAGCATCTCACTTTTTTTAACTTCATATGTCTATTTTGAAGAAGGTAAAAAGTTTTTACCTTATGTAACATTAATTGCTGCAATTGGATTTTTAGTTGCTATGATGACACATATTACCAAAATCAAAAAACAAGAATAGAATTCAAATTAAGGTAATTTTGAACGACAACATATATTCGTTACTTTTACACGAATATCTTTAAAATGAGCTTAGAAACAGAATTAAAAACACGTAGCAACAATCAATGCGAACTGTGTTCATCAACCAATAATTTGAGTGTGTATGATGTACCGCCAAATCCACAACAACGCATTGGTGACAGCATTTTAGTTTGCGAAACTTGCAGCGCGCAACTCAACAAAAAAGAAGCACTGGACAGCAAACACTGGAATTGTTTATTAGAAAGTATGTGGAGCGAAGTGCCAGCCGTGCAAGTAGTTGCTTGGCGTATACTCAGCAGATTAAGAAATGAAAGTTGGGCAGTTGATGCATTAGATTTATTATATTTTGATGACGACATGTTGGCTTGGGCAAAATCAACTGGTGACCATGAAATTTCAAGTGAAGTAGAAGTTCATAAAGATGCCAATGGAAATGTATTGCAAAACGGCGATTCGGTTGTGCTCACAAAATCATTAGATGTAAAAGGTTCAAATGTAAATGCAAAATTAGGCACTGTTGTAAAAAATATACGTTTAGTACACGATAACCACGAACAAATTGAAGGCAAAATCGAAGGACAAATGATAGTTATCTTAACCAAGTATTTGAGAAAAGGATAGTTACTTTTAACCGAAGAAAAATAAATCAAAAAAATAACCACTTAAGAAACTGTAAGAAGTTAAAGGTTATAGTAAAAAGTTTTTTGAATTAATAAATCAGAACACACAGTAAAAGCAAAGCTTTTATTCTTTAGTTTTCTTTTGATTCAAAAATATTTCTTTATTATTTCTAATCTTCCTTTAGCTTCTTAAGTGGTAAAAAATGTTTTTCAAAAACCAAACTTTCTGAGTTTCAATCTTTTTATATCGTTGTTCAAACGAAAAAATAATATCTGAATTTATTATCGTAACTTACTAGTTCAAACAGCAACCAACTAAATGGCATTCATAGATTATTATAAAATTCTGGAAATTGATAAAAGCGCAACCGTTGACGATATTAAAAAAGCATATCGAAAAATGGCAAGAAAATATCATCCAGATTTAAATCCAAATGATGCTGTAGCCGTAGCAAAATTCAAAGAAATTAACGAAGCCAATGAAGTCTTAAGCAATCCTGAAAACAGAAAAAAATACGACAAATACGGCAAAGACTGGAAACATGCAGATGAATTGGATAAACAAAAAGAACAACAGCAATACAACCGAAGTCAGCAAAGCAATTATGGAAATGCATCAGAAAATGATTATTCCGATTTTTTTGAATCCATGTTTGGTGGTGGTGCTTCAAGAGGAAACCGTTCGCAAGTGAAATACAAAGGTCAAGATTTAAACGCAGAATTAAAACTCAACATTCGCGATGTTTATACAACGCACAAACACACGATTATTATCAATGGAAAAAATGTTCGGTTCACGATTCCAGCTGGATTAAAAAACGAACAGGTTTTAAGAATAATCGGTCACGGTGGCGAAGGTATGAACGGTGGTCCAAACGGTGATTTATTGATTAAATTTATAATTGAGAATGACACAAAATTCAAACTTGATAATGATAATTTACATGTAACTATTGATTTGGATTTGTACAAAGCAATGCTTGGTGGCACCGTAAACGTTGATACTTTTGATGGCAAAGTAACGCTAAAAGTAAAACCAGAAACACAAAACGGCACCAAAGTAAAACTAAAAGGAAAAGGATTTCCAGTTTATAAGAAAGAAGGAACATTTGGCGATTTATTGATTACTTACAACATTATATTACCAACCAATCTTACTGAAAAAGAAAGAGCATTATTTACAGAACTTTCTAAATTAAGAGCGATATGAGCACAAAAAACTTCATACCTTTAAATGAATTATGTTCGCATTATCAGGTAGAAATGTCTTTTTTCAGTGAATTGCATGATAATGGTTTAATTGAAGTTATTACCATAAAAAAAACGCTGTATATACATCAGGATAAAATTACCGATGTCGAAAAAATTGTTCGGTTACATAACGAATTAGAAATAAATTTAGCTGGCATTGATGCTATTTTCCAATTACTTCAAAAACTAAACGAAAAAGAAAATGAACTAATTCAGTTGAAGAATAAACTTCATTTTTATCAGCATTAAATTAATTAAGCAGGTTGATTAAAAAAAATAAATTGTGTTGATTTGGAATGTTTTTAAAACTTTCTGCGTTTATAGTATATTCGTTACAGAATAAATGTTACAACTAAAATCATTTTTACTAAAACATCAAAACAAGTTTTTTTGCTTGTTCGTATTTGTGTTGTTGTTTAATCTATTTGATGTCATTTTTCCATTACATACGAATCGAGATTACTCAACCATTATTGAAGCAGAAGACGGAACTGTACTGTATTCATTTTTAACGAATGACGATAAATGGCGCATGTACACCAAGCTCGATGAGATTACGCCTAACTTACAGAAAGCATTTTTAAACAAAGAAGATCGTTGGTTTTACTGGCATTTCGGCATCAATCCAATTTCAGTTGGTCGTGCATTTTTTAATAATACCATTCAGCATAAACGAACATCTGGTGCATCAACCATTACGATGCAAGTTGCCAGAATGTTAGAACCAAAACAACGAACTGTTTTTTCAAAACTAAAAGAAATGTTTCGCGCGCTGCAATTAGAATGGCATTTTTCAAAAAAAGAAATCTTGCAATTATACTTAAATCTGGTACCATATGGCAGCAATATTGAAGGTACAAAATCTGCATCATTTATTTATTTTGGAAAAAGTCCGCAACAATTAAGCATTGCAGAAATTACTACTTTAACGATTATACCGAACAGACCAAACACTTTAGTGCTTGGAAAAAGAAACGATTACATTCAACAAGAACGCAATCGTTGGTTAAAGAAATTTAAAAAAAATCATGTCTTTAAAGACGAAGATATAGCTGATGCAATTGATGAACCATTGATTGCTTTTCGTCGGTCGCCACCAAAATTTGCGCCGCATTTTTGTATCAGAATGAAAAAAATGTTTCCAACAAAACCTATTATCGAATCGCATATCAATTATAATATGCAGTTAGAAATAGAAGAAATTATGCATAATTATTCGCAGGTTTTGCAATTTAAAGATATTAAAAATGCAGCCGTTTTTATCATCGACAATCAAACACATCAAGTCATTACTTACGTCGGATCACCTGATTTTTATAGCAATGCCACGCTCGGACAAGTGGATGGTGTGAAAGCAGTTCGTTCACCAGGCAGCACTCTTAAACCAATGATTTATGGTTTAGCATTCGACAAAGGTTTGTACACACCACGTTCAGTTATTTCTGATGTGCCTGTAAATTTTGATGGTTACACACCAGAAAATTATGATGAACATTTTCATGGACAAGTTGCTTTATCAGATGCGTTGGCACAATCACTAAATATTCCAGCAGTAAAAGTTTTGAATGCTATTGAAGTAAAAACACTCACCGAAACTTTAGACAAAATTAATTTCAAACAAATCAGAAAAGACAAAGATAAACTCGGATTGTCAACTGCGCTTGGTGGTTGCGGTGTTTCGTTAGAAGAATTGACTGGTATGTATGCTGTTTTTGCAAACAACGGAAAATACTTCGCACCTGTTTTTTCTAAGATGATGAAGATAAAAACAGTCAGCAAATATTATCGCCTGCAGCGAATTATATGGTTGCAAAAATATTGACAATGTTGCGACGAAGTGATTTACCAAACCGATCTGAAAGTGTCATCAATATGCCGAAAATTGCGTGGAAAACTGGCACATCGTATGGCAGACGCGATGCCTGGTCAATTGGTTTTAACAATAATTATACGGTTGGAATTTGGTGCGGAAATTTTGATGGAAAAGGCGTTCCAGAATTAAATGGTGCAGATATTGCAACACCGTTATTGTTGCAAATTTTCAATGCAATTGGCAAAAAAAATACAGAAAAAGATTGGTTTAAAAAGCCAAAAGATTTGCAGTATCGTTGGGTTTGCGCCGAAAGTGGAAACGTGCCAAATGATTATTGTACCGACAAAATTATGGCGTTGTATATTCCAGGAAAAAGTCCAAATAAAAAATGCGAACACCAGAAGAAAGTTTGGGTAAATGCCGATAGTTCAATTTCGTATTGTGCATCGTGTTTGCCAAACGTTGGTTATATCGAAAAACTATATCCAAATTATCCACCAGAATTAGTGCAGTATTTTGAGACAAATAATTTGCCGTACATAAAAATTCCATCACACAATTTATTATGTTCAAAAGTGCAGGAAAACAATGAACCGAAAATTATAAAACCAGTCAATGGACTCACCTATTACATCAACCAAAAAGATAAACAGGAATTGATGCTGGTTGCACAAGCAGCGAATGATGTAAAAATGGTTTCGTGGTATATCAATAATCAATTTATAAAAACGGAAGAAAAAAACAAACCTGTTTTCATTGTACCAACTTTAGGAAAACTCAAAATTTCCTGCACGGATGACAAAGGCAGAAACAGCAATTGCTGGATTGAAGTGAAAATACTTTAGAAACACTAAAACAAACTGTATAAAGCCAAATACAAACTAATTCCTGCTTATTAACACTTGTTTGAATAATGTCTATTTCATTAATAACTGATTCTTGTTTTTAGTCGTATTTTTGAATGGAAATTAGTTATTGAAATGGAACCGGTTTTTTAATGGGAAACTTTAGTTACAAATGTGTTGCGATATCAGTTGATGTTGATAGCGAAAATGATTCGTTTGTAGCTGTTGAACATGCATATGAAAAAGTACTCAACAACGTTGCTGAAGAAAATTGGGAATTGATAAAAATTGATACATTGTCATTTCCACCAAAAGAAAATAATTATGCAACAAATGATGTTGCAGTAGCAACTAAAATTTCTAAAGTTTTAATTTTCAGAAAAACCAACTCAGATAAACAAGAAGTGACACAATTACTTTGTCCAGCGTGTAAAAATGAAATCAGCATTGACGATGATTATTGTGAAAACTGTGCGCTAAAACTAACTTAATATGTTTTGTAAAAATTGCAATACACCATTTGAAATTATTCCTATAGATGAAGGAAAAAGCAAGTATTGTAAAAAATGCGGTAAACTTATTTATAAAAAAGAAAACGACGCAATACTCATTTATCAGCCAGAAATTATGGCTACAAAACAAGATGATGAAGAATTAGAAATTCGAGAATTAATTATTCGCGAAAAAGAATTGCGCTACAAAGAACAAGTAGAACGGAAGCAAAAAGAACAGGAATTTCGCGAACGTTTAGATCAAATTCGATTATTAAAAGAGAAAGAAGAACAAGAAAAAAAGAGAAAAGAAAAAGAAGAACAGGAACGCTTATTTCAATTACAACTGGAAGAAGAAAAAAGAATTCAAAATAATTTAATCAATACTCAATTAGAAAATGAGCGATTGGAACGCGAACGTTTAGAGAAAGAATTACTAGTTCAAGAACAAATAAAACAACAACAAGCAGAACGCGAACGAATTGAAAAAGAAGTAAAACTTCAAGAAAAATTAAAAAACGAGCAACAACAACGCGAACAACTTGAAAAAGAATTGCAACATCAAGCGCAATTAAAACAAGAACAATTTGCAAAAGAAAAGCAAGAACGTGAAGCATTACAATTAGCTTTTGAGCAAAAATTGAAACTTGAAAAAGAAAAATTAGAACAAGAAAGAATTGAATTAATCAAAAAAGAAAAAGAATTTTTTCAAAATAAAGAAACTGCAAAATTACTATTTGCTTCTGAACAAACTGCTACCAAAAATGTGTTGACAAAAAACATTCAGTCGCCTGTAAATCGTCGAATAAAATATATTGCGTTGTTGTTTGCAGGCATTTTTTTGGCTACAGCATTTATGTATTTAAAAAATAAAATTTCTATTCTATCTAAAAAGAAAACCAATACCATTACCTTAGCTTCTGTTGATAGTAACGCGGCAACCAATAATTTTGATTACAACACCGACACGGTTTTATTAGAGCAACTCAGAACCAATTTAATTGATAGAGATATTTTGTCGTGGAATAAAATAAAAGAAAATGACATCAAAATATTACGATTCTAAGAGCCAATGAAAACGACGTAAATAGTCAATATAGAATAGCAGTAAATTTAGCTGATGGCATCACGAAAGCAACTGCTGAATTGAATTTGAGTTACAATAAAATTATTTTGAATAAAATAGAAACAACGAAAATAACTTATACAAATATTGCACCGATTAATGCATGGTTTTGTTTTAAGCCTGTTCCTGCATGTTCAATTTCTATTAATACCTTTAACAATCCGATTCAATTAAAAACATGTGCAACGTGCAAACCGACATCCATCACATCAACAGATCAATCTGCATTGTCAGTTGAAAACACTGAGCATATTTATATTAAATCAGGAAATTCTAAAAATGAATCTGTAGAATTTACATACACACCAATTAATTAAGAAATATGAAAAAAGAAATTTTACTGTTTTTATTTCTTTGTCCAACTTTTTTATTTGCTCAGAGAGGAACAATTCAACCTGAAATAAAACAGGAAAATCCTGTAAAAAATACATCGACGTCGACAGTTGTTAAAAATAATGTTTCATCTGAAAATATTATAGTCTGGCAAATTTCTGAAAATTTGAAAAGCTGCTCTGATTCAGGAATATTATGTTTTGAAGTCGTTGAAAATGGTGTTTCTAAAACTGTTTCACAAAATGATGTTTTTGGTTTTTATTATGAGTTAGGAAACAGATATACCATTTCAGTTAAGAAAGAAATTAAAACACCACCTGTAAAAATAAACAGTGATATTTATAATTATTTTCTTGAAGAAATAATTTCAAAGCAATTGATTTTTGAATATAAAAAAGATCCGAAACAACTTAAAAATAAAACCAATTCGACTAATACTCAAGAAATTCCATTAATTTACAGTACTACTGAGAAAGCAATCACTACGAAATTAGCTAAAGAAATAGATGAATTAAAAATACAGGTAACTGACCTACAACAATTAGTTCAGACATTACAGTTACAGATAGAATTACAGATGAAAATGCTTAAAAAGAATAATAATTTTACATAATTTGACTTTTTTTAATTTTATAATTTTAGTGAACGAAAACATAAAACATGAAGAATATCTATTTTATTTTTTTAGTTGGAATTATTATAAGTTGTAAAAACAAAACAAAAAACGAACAACATACTAACGACGAAACAGCAACAGTTTCTGATAGTATTATAAAATCAACCAACAAAATTATTATTGATAAAACTGTACAATGGAATCCATTTTGGGAAAGTTTTACTACTGCAATAAATTCAAAGAATGCAACTTCAATAAAAGAATTGATGTGTTCAGACAAGTATTTTCAATATCATACTGGACAAATAAAAGATGAATGGATTAAAGAAAATTTTACAAATAATGATTTATATAAAGAATTATTAAAATCAATGAATTCTGGCACCAAAAAAGATGGAACAAACAGCAAAATAACAAACGATGACTGGTTGATTTTTGAATACAAAAACAATAAATGGCAATTTGTTGGTATAATGTCTGGTTGCTAATCAAGGCCTAAACTAAAATAAAAATTTGATTTTTATCAACATATACTTTGTTGATTAAATATGATTTTGTAGATTAGTGGAATGAGATAGGAATTTTTATGAAAATTGAAGAAAGGTATCATTATGAATTATACAAAGATAACTCTGACGTTTTTCTTGGAGTATTATCTCTTGGCGCATCAATTAGCTCTTGACGTAGACACCACGGTTTGGATTTGCACCTTTAAGATAGAATTACTGGATTAGAAGTTAAAGAATATAATAACGAAAACAAATTGCATTTGACAAGCTTACATGGGTATCAAAGTTGCTGTAATGAACTTTGAGATTGAAGAAGCGTATCAAAAAAAGCAGCAGGAATTAGAAGAAAAAGGAAGATTAAGAGAAGAAAAACGAAAACAATTAGAATATGAAAAGGAATTAAAAGACAAAACGGAGAAACAGACGAAGGAAGTGAAGCTATTGTAAAAATTGTAGTCTATGGTGCTTTAATTATTGGTGCAATATGGCTTTTATTTAATATTGCAACACCATTTGTTATCTTAAATGCTGCTATAATTTGCTTAGTTTATGCTTTTTTTAATAAAGAAAAAGGAAACAATTTTTTAATTATTAGTTCTTTAGCAGCTATCTATTTTATTATTGATTATAAAATTGGCTGGCTAAGTAAAACACTTACAACAAATGCACATTTTTTTATAAAAATAATACCAATCATATTCTATTTAAATATCTTAAGTGGTATTTTTAGTATAATACTATTTACAATTTTTTATTTTGTTGATGAAAAGGAAAACAATGTTATTAATTTTAAAAACATAAGCGACAAAAGCAATAAAATTTATTTAAAAAATAAAAATAAAAATGTTGAAACTAGTAAAATGACAAATGAAATTGTCAATGAAATAGATAATGTGGATTTTGATTCTAATATAAATGTAGACAATACACTTAGCATACAAATTGAAAACAGTTATAATGACAACATATTTACAGAAAAAAAACAACAATGCAATAAATGTAATTACAGTGTTAAACATAGATGATAAATTTTATGAAAATTGTGGTAATTTTTTAATAAAAAACACAAAGCAAGAACCATTGAATATTACATGTAACCAATGTAATAATGAAGTAAATCAAGATGATAATTTCTGTGAAAACTGTGGCAACAAACTAAAATAAAAAACTATGTTCTGTAATAATTGTGGCGCACAATATGATGTTACACCTATTGATAATGGTAAAAGCAAATTCTGTAGAAACTGCGGAAACTTGTTGTATAAAAATGAAGGTGGCACGAATGTATTTAGCAAAATTGCTATCGTACCGCAAAACGATGAAATAAAAAAACAACAGGAAATTGAAGCAGAACGATTGCGACAAGAACAAATTTTAAAACAACGTCAATTAGAAATACAACAAAAACAGCAACAAGATGAATTAGAACAACAACGTCAATTTGAAATTCAAAGACAAAAAAATATTGAATACGAAAAACAACGACAACTTGAACTAGAACAAAAGCAACAAGCTGAATTAGAAAAAAAACGCCAACTCGAAATCATTCAACAACGACAAGTTGAACTTGAAAAACAAAAAGCTGCTGAATTAGAAAAGCAGAAACAAGATGAAATTTTAAAACAACAAGTTGCTATATTAGAAGAAAAAGTTAAACAACAAAAAGAAGAAGAACTACATCGTGAAAAAGAAATAAAAGAAAGAGAACTACAACGACAAAAGAATATGATTTAGCATTCAGCAAGAAAAATAAAAGAAGCACAAGAAATTGAATTAAAAAAAAAGAAAAAGAATTAATTCTTCAACAAGAAAGAACGAAAAAGAAGAAAAAGAAAGAGACAAGAACAAATTGAAGCAGAAATTTTAAAAAGTAGCGATGCATCAGGTGCATCGAATGAGAGTGAAAATGAAAGTAATAGTGTAAAAACAGAAGAAAAAAATCAAACAAAGTACTTTATTTTATTGTTCCAATTCTTTTGTTAGCCATTTTAAGTGGTATTGCATATTTTAAATTTCCTGATAAAATAAAAGCATTATTTGACTTATCACCTAATTCATCAGACAGTGCAATTATTTCAACACCAACTATAACTACCAATACAACAGATACTGCATTAATTGACCAATTAAAAGCAGATTTAATTGGCAAAGAAGTATTATCATGGAATGCAATCAAATCAAAAGAAATAAAAGAACTTGCAATTTCATCTGTTTCTGAATTAGATAATAGTAGCAACTATATAGTGATTGTTCAATTAGATGACAATGCTGGCACCAAAGCAATTTCCGAACTAAAGTTATCTTATAATAAAATAATTTTAACTAACGTTTCTACAAATAAAATAACCTACAAAATACAGCACCAACCAACGCTTGGTTTAGTTTTGAACCAATTGCTAATTGCGATATTTATGTCAATACTAATAACAATCCAATTCAATTAAAAACTTGCGACAATTGTGATGTACAAAAGATAAATACCAATGCAGAAAATGCACTACAATTAGCAACACATCCGACTACTATTTATATTTCTTCTGACACAAAATATGCAGCAGAAATTGATTTCATTTATATTCCATTTAAATAAAAAATTATGAGAAAATATTTAACACTTTCATTTCTATTTCTAGCAACATTTACGTTTGCACAAAAAGGAAAAACAGTATCAAAAGAAACACCAACGGTTACACTCAAAAGCTACAACACCAAGTGATAAAACACCAAAACCGTCACCTTCAAATGGCATTGTAACTTTAACTGTTGATGCAGCTTTAGCACCGTGCAGTTCAAGTTCAAACAAGCAGTGTTTACAGGTATTGCGCAAAGGTGCTGATGCATATGAATCTATTGATGATATTGAAGGTTTTGCATATGAACTTGGTTATACATATACCATTCAAGTAAAAGAAATATTAAAAACACCACCAATTGGCGTTAATGAATCGATGTATAGATATAAATTTGTAAAAACAATAAAAAAAGTTGAAGAAGCCACAACTGAAACTAAGAAAAATGAAGTTCCTACATTAGAGTTAAAAAGACCAAAAGATGATGCAACAATTTTTACAAATGAAAACGGAAAAAAAATTGGCAAAACTGAT
>JADJSS010000026.1 GCA_016711605.1 Saprospirales bacterium | reverse complement strand
CGCACGCTCGATGATCCTGTCCGCAAACTCAGTGATCCTGTCCGCATGGTCAGTGAAGTCGTCCGCGTGGTCAGTGAAGTTGTCCGCATGGTCGTTGAAGTCATCCGATAGCTCAGTGAAGCTGTCCGCGAGCTCAGTGAAGTCGTCCGCGACCTCAGTGAAGTCGTCCGCGACCTCAGTGAAGTTGTCCGCGACCTCGTTGAAGTAGATTTTTTATAATATAATAGCTTCAGCGGTAGTGCTAACCAGAAATTTGCTATTGCTAAACTGTTTTTTGGCTAAAAGGAGTACTTCTGTATGCTTGCTAACTTGTTTTCTGCCCTTGCTAAGCTCGTTTTTCGTCCTTGCTAAGCTATTTTTTGCCTTTGCTAAGCTGTTCAACAGCAACACTAAATGCTATTTCCATTTAGCTAACTGCTTCTTATTGAATGCGGAATGCTTCACGGTTATTGCTTACTAATATCCTTGTATCTCTTATGTATTTTATATACCATATTATAAGTAAAAATAATAAATAAACGAAAAAACTCTTGACATTTTAAAAACGCTGATATAGTTTTAAAATTGAATATTAATTTATAACTTAAAATAATTCATTATGAAACCGGAAAATGTTAAAAAAGACTTCAATTTCTCTTACGCACATCTAAAACAAGTAGGAGACAACATCCTAAACCTTATCGACAGAGATTTGGTGGAATTTACAGATCACGGCTTTACACCAGCAAAACGTACGCAGTTGGTAGACGCGATCGAATTGTTTGCGAACTTTCCTACCGACGAACAAATGGACGGTATTAAAGTAGCCGCTACTATCGCTAAGGACAATGCACGCAAAGCGCTGGAAGCTAAAATGCGTACGATGTTCATAGCTGCTAAAAATGTATTCACCGAAAACTCAGGCGAATACCGGGAATTTGGAAACTCTGAGATCTCGCGCCAGACCGATGAAGAACTGGTGCGCACCGGCAACCTGATGTTAGCTTCTGCTAATAAATATGCATCACAATTACTGGATGAAGGTATTACGGTTACTAAAATTGATGAGTTCCAGGATGCAAAAGAAAAGCTGGACGACAACATTGATTTGCAATTATCAGCGATTAACAACCGTGACACCAGTACGGAAAACCGCGCGAAAGTAGCGAACGTATTGTATCACTTGATTGTTAAATACTGCGAAATAGGAAAAGATATCTGGTACGAAACCAGCGAAGCCAAGTACAATGATTATGTAATTTACAACACACCATCTGGCACTAATGAAGATGCTGGCGATACAGATGCATTAAGTGGCACCGTAGAGCCAAGCTCTGTGAAAACAGTGACTACGATTGATGAAGATGTTACTATCACCATGAGCAACACAGGTACCGAAAAACTTTATTTTGCTTTATCACCAACAGAAGGTGCTGGCGGTATAGATTTTACGGTGCAAGCTGGCGAAACGCTTACAAAATCTACGGCTGATATGAGCCCTGATGGCGACGGCGAATTCTTATTTGTAAAAAATCCGGAAAATGTGATTGGAAGTTATGAAGTAACGGTAGAGATTTGAGTTGTGAAGTTTGAAGTTTGAATTAAAATCCATCGTGTGAGCGATGGATTTTTTTTATTCTATTGCATGCTCACCTGCTGGTAATGTATCATGTAAACATTTCATAGATACAATTGTATATTGTTCCCTGTTTATTCTTTGACTTTTACCTGAATAATAAAATCTTATAAAAGCAATGCTATCCTTATAATCATACTTTAAAATTTCCATGTAACTATATGGTTGAATATAGTTAATACCAGAAGTAATATCTCTAATAATACTATCATCAAAATCAGTCTAATATTTTTGGATGTACTTTATTTTATCGCATTCAGTAGTATTGTAGTGTCTTCTATTTTGCCATCATGAATACTATATACATATTTTTTATCTATTGACTTTTGGTCTACTAGAAAGAATTTGTTGTATATGCTACAATTATTAATATAATAATCATACACAAGGAATCCTGTAAAAAATACTATTACAGAAATAATAAAAATTTGTTTGTGTATTTTGCTGTTCATGCTACTTATGTAAATATACTTTTTTATCAGAAGAAATGAATGCAGTGCAAAAACTGCAAACCTGTCTTCCTGAGTTTATCGTAGGACTGCGAACCGTAAACAAAAGTAGCTTCGATAAACTCGGCCTGACAACAACGCCTAAAATAATACTAAGAAAACTTCAATTGCTCTCTTCTAAAATAAAAATTATTATATTCGTATCATTAAATTTTACCAGCTATGCAAAAGCTATTTGCTTTTTTCACTATTTTATTTGTAAAACTTTCCTTGTTTTCAACAGATATTCAACCTTCATTGGACTTTGTAAAAAACCAAGGTCAATGGGAAAATCCAGTTTTATACAAAGCTGACTTAAAAGGTGGTTGGGTTTTCTTAGAAAAAAATGAACTCACTTATTTGTTTTATGACAATAGCGCATTCAAGCATCCGCATGTGCATAAAAAAGATGAATCTCATATTATAAAAGGTCATGCCTACAAAGCTCAATGGTTGAATGCTAACGAGAATGTAGCAGTTAGCGACCAGGACAAACAACCTTATTTCAATAATTATTACATCGGCAGCGACCAGACTAAATGGCAAGCAAATGTTGGGCTTTACAGAATAATCGATTACAAAAATTTATACAACAACATCGATGCAAAAGTGTACAGCGAAGCTATGTCGATGAAAACAGATTACATCATTCATCCAACAGGAAATCCATCTAACATACAACTACAATATAATGGCGTAGATGGAATTAGTATTGAAGAAAACGGAAAATTAAAAATTACTACTTCTGTAAATACGGTGTATGAATTGAAACCGTATGCGTATCAATTAAAAAATGGAGTGAAAGTAGAAGTAGTGTGTCAGTATAAATTAATTGGAAATACAGTTTCGTTTATACTACCAAACAGCTACAATAAAAATGAAGATTTAATCATCGACCCTACTATTGTTTTCTCTACGTATTCTGGAAGTTTCGGTGACAATTGGGGCTCGTCTGCCACGCACGATAACAATGGAAATATGTTTTTAGGTGGTATTGTGTTAGAGTCAGGATTTCCAACAACTACAGGTGCGTTTCAAACAACTTATGGTGGTGGTGTTCAAAGTCCAAACACTTTAACCACTGGTTCTGATGTAGTGATTACCAAATTAAATGCAACAGGTACGTCCAGATTATTTTCTACTTATTTAGGTGGAAGTTCAAATGAAATAATGGAAAGTATGATTTGTACGCCAAACAATGAATTGATTGCGGTGATGGCTACAGGTTCAACTAACTTTCCTACAACAACCAATGCACACGATAGAAGTTTTAATGGTGGTTCTACTACTGAAGCCGTAGAAATTTATTTTCCAAATGGTTCTGACTTAGCTATCACAAAATTTAATGTAAACGGAACAGCATTATTAGGTTCTACATTTTTTGGCGGTTCTGGTAATGATGGATTAAACTTAAACTCACCAACTTTATTTAATTATGGTGATGAATCAAGAAGCGATGTTGCATTAGATAATGCTGGAAATATTTACATTGTTTCATCTACCGAATCATCTAATTTACCAGGTACTGCAGGCAAAGCACAGGCAACATATGGTAGTGGTAATTCGGATGGAATGTTGGCAAAATTCAACTCTTCACTTTCTACTTTAAACTGGGCAACCTATTATGGTGGTTCTGGTACAGATGCTGCGTATAGTATTGGCTTAGACAATTCGAATAATATTTTTATTTGTGGTGGAACGAACAGTGCAAATATTCCTGGAAGAACAACTGGTTTAAACACTACTTTTCGTGGTGGTAATGCAGATGGTTTTGTGGCAAAATTTGATAACAATGGTAACTCCGTTTTAGCAGCAACCTATTTAGGAACTACTGCCTACGACCAGGCATTTATTTTGGATTTAGACAAAAACAATAATGTATATTTATTTGGACAAACTTTAGGCACTTATCCTGTAACGGCTGGTGTATATTCAAATACAAATGCAAAACAATTTATTCATGAATTAAATAATAACTTAAACACAACTGGTTTTTCTACCGTTTTCGGAACACCGAACTATAACTTAATTAATATTTCTCCAACTGCATTATTGATTGACGTATGTAGTAATATTTATGCTGTTGGTTGGGGTGGCAATGTAAATACAGGTAATGGTAGTGCAGGCACAGGACAAACATTTAACATGCCTGTTACTGCAAACGCATTGCAAAGCAACACCGATGGAAGTGATTTTTATTTAATTAATTTAAGCCAAAATGCAACCAGTTTGGTGTATGCATCTTACTTAGGTGAAAACAATAGTTCTGTAGGTGACCACGTTGATGGTGGCACAAGTAGATTTGATAGAAACGGTGTGGTTTATCAGGCAATATGTGGAAGTTGTGGTGCAACCAATGGTTTTCCGGTTACACCTGGTGTAGTATCGACCACCAATAACTCCAACAATTGTAATATGGTTGGTGTAAAATATAAATTTGATTTATTGGCCTTACAAATTGTAACAGTAACAGCAACTCCACCACGTGGTTGTGCTCCATTAAATGTAAGTTTTTCGTACACATCTACCAAACCAGGCACATCATTTTTCTGGGATTTTGGCGATGGCACGAATACAACAACAGAATTTCCGTCACATACTTACAACAATCCAGGCACTTATACTTGTAAATTCATTATCAGAAATCCGAATGATTGCAATCCAATAGATTCTGCATTTGTTACGGTTACGGTTGCTGCAAAAACAACATCGAATATTACCAGAACTATTTGCCAAGGAAGAAGCACCGTGTTCAACGGGCAAACCTTAACACAAGCTGGTACCTACCGCGATACACTAACAAATTCAGCAGGTTGCGACAGTACTATTATTCTAACATTGGTTGTGAATCCATCAAAATCATCAAGCATTACAAGAAATATTTGTGCAGGACAAAGCACCGTATTTAACGGACAAACAATAACGCAAGCTGGTACGTATCGCGATACCTTGTCACAAGTAAACGGTTGTGATAGTTTTATCGTGTTATCATTAATAGTTAATCAACCAAAAACAACGAATACCAGTAGAAATATTTGTCAAGGACAAAGCACCGTGTTTAATGGACAAACAATAACGCAAGCTGGTACGTATCGCGATACGTTGTCGCAAGTAAACGGTTGTGATAGTTTTATCGTGTTATCATTAATAGTTAATCAACCAAAAACTACAAATACCACAAAACAAATTTGTCAAGGTCAAACCTTTGTATTTAACGGACTAACCTTAACTCAACCTGGCACCTATCGTGATACCTTACGAACGTCTTTTGGTTGCGATAGTTTTATAGTGTTGACGTTATCGGTTTCTGGCTCGTTAAGTTCCAATTTAACTAGAGTTATTTGCCAAGGACAAAGTGTAACGGTTGGAACAAAAGTATATACCACTACAGGAATTTATAGTGATACTTTACGTTCAGTGGCTGGATGCGACTCTATTGTAACATTAAACCTAACAGTAAATCCAGTAAAAACAACCAACTTAGTGAGAAGTATTTGTCAAGGACAAAGTGTGCAGATAGGACAAAATATTTATACTTCAACAGGAAATTACAAAGACACGTTGCGCACCAGTTTAGGATGCGATTCTATTATCAATTTAGCATTAACGGTAACCAATCAAATCATCAACAATATTGCAAGATCTATTTGCGAAGGACAAAGTGTAACTATTGCCAACCACACTTATAATCAAACAGGAAACTATAGTGATACCGTCCGTTCTGCTGCAGGTTGTGATAGTATTATTCGATTAAGTTTAGTAGTAAATCCAAAGAAAACTACGAGCATTTCAAGAACTATTTGCGAAGGACAAACCGTAACAGTTGGCACGAATACGTATAATCAAACCGGCAATTATAAAGACACCTTGCGTACTAGTTTTGGTTGCGATTCAATCGTCAATTTAAGCTTGCAAGTAAATCCAAAAGTAAGTTCTACTTTAAATAGAATTATTTGTGAAGGTGAAAATGTGAGTGTTGGAAATCAAATATTTTCTACTACAGGAACATTTACAGTTGTGTTACAAAGTTCATTAGGTTGTGATTCAACGGTAACATTAAACTTGCAAGTAAATCCAGTGAAGCGCACTAATTTGCAACGCGAAATTTGTGAAGGTGAACGCATACTTATTGGAAATAGCGTTTACACAACCACTGGAAATTATGTGGATACATTGACATCAAGTTTAGACTGCGATTCAATTGTTCGTTTAGATTTAATTGTAAATCCTAAAAAAACCACTGAATTATTTATTACAGCTTGTACAGGAAAAAGTGTTACAGTTGGAAGCCAAACATTTACAGAAAATGGAATTTATCCAATTACATTTCAAACTTCAAAAGGTTGTGATAGTATAGTGAATTTACATTTAACTTTTAGCGATACAATAAAAGAAAATATTGAACGTACTATTTGTGAAGGTGATACTTTAACAATCGAAAATCAACAATTTACGACTGCTGGTGATTATACGATTAATTTGAAAGCGTTTGAAGGCTGCGACAGTGTGGTTAATTTAAAAGTAATTGTGATTAATACAGTTCGAGCAGCTATTCAAAGAACCATTTGCGAAGGACAAACGACCACAGTTGGTACTGAAACATTTAACGAAGCAGGAAATTATACGATAAAACTAACAGCGTTTTCTGGATGCGACAGTATAGTATTATTAGATTTAAAAGTAAATCCTAATAAATCATCACAAATAGACACAACGATTTGCCAAGGTGAACGAGTAACAATTGGAAACAACATCTATTCACAAGCTGGAAATTATGTTGATTCATTCCAATCATCACAAGGTTGCGATAGTTTGGTCTTTTTAAATTTAACTGTAAATCCATTACCAGTGATTGATGCAACTGTAGATAAACCTTTGGTGGAAACTGGTGAACAAGTACAATTAAATGTGACCACAACAGAAGTGCTAACATATAACTGGACACCTGTTACGGTAAGCAATGTTAATATCCAAAATCCAACGGCAATAGTAACTGCACCAACTTGGTTTGTGGTTCAAGTTCGCAATATAGAAACATCATGTAAAAATACAGACTCTGTTTTTGTTGACTTAAAAATTATTCCTTGTACCAAAGAAAATATATTTATTCCAAGTGCATTTTCACCAAATGGAGATGGTAATAATGATGTATTTCTGGTGCGTTCTAACACATTGAGTAATGGTAAATTAATTGTATTCGACCGTTGGGGCAACCATGTATTTGAAAGCACAGATTTATCTGTTGGATGGAATGGAACGTATAAAAATGAACCGGCACAAGTAGAAGTATATGGATATTATTTTATTGGTGAATGTATAAGTGGCGAAAAAATAACTATAAAAGGTGATGTTACATTAGTTAGATAACAAATTTCACATCTTTTATTAACATTTTTTAGGTTTTTGTGTGTAATACCAGAAATTTTTATAACTTTGCATTAGCCATAACAACGATAGAAAAACGCATCGTAAACACCCACTTTTGATACTTATAATTAACGTACTTTAATTAGTTCGTAGTTAATTATTATAATTAATATATTTTAAAATATTTAAACGATGAAATATCTATTTTTATTATTATTTTCCAGTAGCTTCATTATTATGAATGCACAAGATGAAAAATCACCTGCTCAATTGAAAGAAGATGCAGCTGCTATTTATAAAAACACTGAAATTACTATTGACGAACAAGTGTTCGATTATAGAATCTTAAAACATTATACAGAAGCAGAATTAAGAAGTTTACCAGTTGTAAAACGCAAACAAATACATTTTATTTATACTGAATCATTTACAGTATTGGATATAGCAAATTGTCCATCATTAACTATAAAAGATGTTGATGCTGCAAAATTGGAAAGCTTTAGAATGCAAGATGTTTCTTATTTAATTGAATATGGTGAAAATTGCAAATTGCACATCAATTTAATGTCGAAAAATGAAATGCAACAACGACTTAATGCAATCACACAATAATAAAACACTATCCATTAATATAACATTCAATATTTTCTCTTAGATATAAATTTCATCAAATGAAAAATAAAATTTTACTTTTAGCATTAGCGTTCATCTGTTCCATCGGCATTTCTTTTGGACAGATATATACAACTAGTGGAAATAATGGTCAAACAATTACTACATGTAAAGGAAATTTCCAACAGTCTGGCTCAACAGCTTTTGGATGTTCTAATTACGGTACAAACTTAAATCAGACTGTAACGTTCTGTTCTGGTAATGGTGGTCCAATTCGTGTTAGTTTTATCGATTGGGATTTAGAAAATACATTCGACCACTTATTTGTTTATGATGGTCCAACGACTGCATCTCCACAAATTGCAGATATAACTGGAAGCGGTGATATTTTTAATCCACATGGACCAAGAGCATATACATCCAGTGGAACATGTTTAACGTTTAGATTTACTTCTGATAATTCAGTTACTGGTTGCGGTTGGGACGCTATTATTGGTTGTCCTCCAACAGCATGCGGAACAAATGCACCGGCAAATGATTTTTGTGGTTCAGCACCACAAATTTGTGATATAAATGGATATTGTGGAAATACAAGTGGTTGGTTTACGCAAGATAATGGTAGTATAGGTATAACTGGATCTTCATTATTCTGTGGTTCTATTGAAAATAACTCATGGTTGTCATTTATTGCATCTTCAACAACGGCTACATTAACGATTAACTCTGCAAACTGTGTAAATGCAGGTTCTGGTATTCAAGCACAAGTATTTAGTACAACCAATTGTACTTCGTTTACTTCTAGATCTAATTGCGTAAACCAAAATGCTGGATCTGGCAGTTCAGTTCTGACAGCTACTGGCTTAACTATCGGACAAAAATACTATGTAATGGTCGATGGTTTTGCAGGGAATATTTGTGATTATACAGTAAGTGCTAATACTGGTGTTCAGGTTATTCGTTTAACATCTAATCCTGTAAATGCAAGAATTTGTCCAGGACAAACAGCTACCATAAAAGTTAATGGTGCACCTGCTGGAACAACTTTTTCATGGACACCAACAGGAACAATAATTGGTTCAACAACTGATTCTGTGGTGACTGTTCAGCCAGGTAGTACTACAACATATAACTGCTTGATTACTTTACCTAATGGTTGTGGTATTCAAAATGAGACTTATACTATTACTGTAAACCCTACACCAACAACACCAATAACCAGAAATATTTGCCAAGGACAATCAACTGTATTTAATGGACAAACATTAACAGTTGCTGGTACTTATAGAGATACTTTTGTTACTTCTTTAGGTTGTGATAGTTTTGTAGTATTAACTTTAAATGTAAATCCAGCTAAAACAACTAATTTACCTGATAGAATTTTTTGTCAGGGACAATCAACAACTTTTAATGGCCAAACTATTACTACATCAGGAACATATCGTGATACTATAGTAACTTCTTTAGGTTGCGACAGCTTCTTAATATTAAATGTAATTGTAAATCCAGTAAAAACAACGCCTATTTCACAAGCGATTTGTAATGGCACTTCGATTGTATTTAATGGACAAACCATTTCTACGGCTGGAACCTATAGAGATACTTTAACTACTTCTTTAGGTTGCGACAGTTTTATTGTTTTGACAGTAACGATTAAACCAACACCAACTACGAATATTGCTCAAGCTATTTGTAATGGTACTTCTATTGTATTTAATGGACAAACTATTACTACAGCTGGAACCTATAGAGATACTTTAGTAACTTCTTTAGGTTGCGATAGTTTCATTGTTTTAACGGTTACATTAAATCCAACTCCAACTACGAATATTGCTCAGGCAATTTGTAATGGAACTTCGATTGTATTTAATGGAAACACTATTACTACAGCTGGAACATTCAGAGATACATTAAGAACTTCTTTAGGTTGCGATAGTTTCATCGTATTGACAGTAACAATTAAACCTACGCCAACTACGAATATTTCAAGAGCAATTTGTAATGGCAGCTCTACTGTATTTAATGGTCAAACAATCACCACTGCTGGTACATTCAGAGATACCTTAACTACTTCGTTAGGTTGTGATAGTTTTATCGTGTTAACGGTAACAGTAAATCCAACACCAACTACTAATATTTCAAGAGCAATTTGCAATGGTTCTTCAACAGTGTTTAATGGACAAACTATTACAACAGCTGGTACATTCAGAGATACTTTAACTACTTCGTTGGTTGTGATAGTTTCATTGTATTAACGGTAACAGTAAATCCAACACCAACTACGAATATTTCAAGAGCAATTTGTAATGGCAGCTCTACTGTGTTTAATGGTCAAACAATCACCACAGCTGGCACATTCAGAGATACTTTAACTACTTCGCTTGGTTGTGACAGTTTCATCGTGTTAACAGTAACTGTTAATCCAACACCAACTACCAATATTAGTCAAGAGTTATGTAATGGTCAAACTGTTGTATTTAATGGTCAAACAATAACCACTGCTGGTCCATTCAGAGACACTTTAACTACTTCGTTAGGCTGTGATAGTTTTATTGTTTTAACAGTAACGTTGTTCCATCAAAACAACGAATATCGCCAGCAATTTGTACCGGACAATCTATTGTATTTAACGGACAAACGATTTCAACTGCTGGTACATACAGAGATACATTAACAACTTCACTTGGTTGCGATAGTTTCATTGTATTAACTGTAACAGTTGTTCCTTTTAAAACAACAAATATCGCACAAGCAATTTGTCCAGGTCAATCAATTCAATTTAACGGCAATGTGATATCAACAGCTGGTACATTCAGAGATACCTTAACTACTTCGTTAGGTTGTGATAGTTTTATCGTATTAACGGTAACACTTAACCCAACACCAACAACTAATATTTCAAGAGCAATTTGTAATGGTTCTTCAACTGTCTTTAATGGACAAACCATTACTACGGCTGGTACATTCAGAGATACTTTAACTACATCTTTAGGTTGTGATAGTTTCATTGTATTAACGGTAACAGTAAATCCGACACCAACTACGAATATTTCAAGAGCAATTTGTAATGGTTCTTCAACAGTATTTAATGGTCAAACTATTACAACAGCTGGTACATTCAGAGATACTTTAACTACCTCTTTAGGTTGTGATAGTTTCATTGTATTAACGGTAACAGTAAATCCGACACCAACTACTAATATTTCAAGAGCAATTTGTAATGGCAGCTCTACAGTATTTAATGGTCAAACGATTACCACAGCTGGCACTTTCAGAGATACTTTAACTACCTCTTTAGGTTGTGATAGTTTCATTGTATTAACGGTAACAGTAAATCCGACACCTAATACCAATATTAGTCAACAATTATGTAATGGACAAACGGTAGTATTTAATGGTCAAACTATTTCTGTTGCTGGAACATATCGAGATACGCTAACAACTTCTCTTGGTTGTGATAGTTTTATTGTGTTAACTGTGACAGTTGTTCCTTTTAAAACAACAAATATTGCGCAGTCAATTTGTCCTGGTCAATCTATTCAATTTAATGGCAATGTAATTACCACTGCTGGTACTTTTAGAGATACTTTGCAAACTACTCAAGGTTGCGATAGTTTCATCGTATTAACGGTTACCTTAAATCCAACACCAACTACGAATATTGCTCAAGCTATCTGTAATGGAACTTCGATTGTATTTAATGGAAACACTATTACTACAGCTGGAACATTCAGAGATACATTAAGAACATCTTTAGGTTGTGATAGTTTCATTGTATTGACGGTAACAGTAAATCCGACACCAACTACTAATATTTCAAGAGCAATTTGTAATGGTTCTTCAACAGTATTTAATGGACAAACCATTACTACGGCTGGAACATTTAGAGACACTTTAACTACTTCACTTGGTTGTGATAGTTTTATCGTGTTAACTGTAACATTAAATCCGACACCAACTACTAATATTTCAAGAGCAATTTGTAATGGCAGCTCTACTGTATTTAATGGACAAACTATTACAACAGCTGGCACATTCAGAGATACTTTAACTACTTCGCTTGGTTGTGACAGTTTCATCGTGTTAACGGTAACTGTTAATCCAACACCTACTACCAATATTAGTCAACAGTTATGTAATGGTCAAACTGTTGTATTTAATGGTCAAACAATTTCTACGGCTGGCACATACAGAGATACATTAACAACTTCTCTTGGTTGCGATAGTTTCATTGTATTAACCGTTACTGTTGTTCCTTTTAAAACAACAAATATTGCTCAGTCAATTTGTCCTGGTCAATCTATTCAATTTAATGGCAATGTAATTACCACTGCAGGTACTTTTAGAGATACTTTGCAAACTACTCAATTATGTGATAGTTTCATTGTGTTAACGGTTACCTTAAATCCAACGCCAACTACGAATATTGCTCAAGCTATCTGTAATGGAACTTCGATTGTATTTAACGGAAACACTATTACTACAGCTGGAACATTCAGAGATACATTAAGAACTTCTTTAGGTTGCGATAGTTTCATCGTATTGACAGTAACTATTAAACCAACACCAACTACAAATATTGCTCAAGCTATTTGCAATGGTACTTCTATTGTATTTAATGGACAAACCATTACTACGGCTGGAACATTTAGAGATACTTTAGTTACTTCTTTAGGTTGTGATAGTTTTATCGTATTGACAGTTACAATCAAACCAACATCAACTACAAATATTTCTCAAGCTATTTGTAATGGTACTTCTATTGTATTTAATGGGCAAACTATTACTACAGCTGGAACCTATAGAGATACTTTAGTAACTTCTTTAGGTTGCGATAGTTTCATCGTTTTGACAGTAACTATCAAACCAACACCAACTACCAATATTGCACAAGCTATTTGTCAAGGTGATTTCATTACATTTAATGGTCAAACGATAACTACAGCTGGTACATACTTCGATACACTTTCTACAACATTAGATTGCGATAGCTTTGTAGTTCTAACGGTTACAGTAAATTCAACAGCGACTACAAATATTGAACAAGCAATTTGTGAAGGTGATTTCATTACATTTAATGGTCAAACAATTACTACAGCTGGTACATACTTCGATACACTTTCTACAACATTAGATTGCGATAGCTTTGTAGTTCTAACGGTTACAGTAAATTCGACAGCGACTACAAATATTGAACAAGCAATTTGTGAAGGTGATTTCATTACATTTAACGGTCAAATTATAACCACTGCTGGAACTTATAGCGATACACTTTCTACTACATTAGATTGCGATAGCTTTGTAGTTCTCACAGTTATAGTAAATTCAACAGCGACTACAAATATTGAACAAACAATTTGTGAAGGTGATTTTATTACATTTAATGGTCAAACAATTACAACAGCTGGTACTTATAATGATACACTTTCTACATCATTCGGTTGCGATAGTTTTGTAGTGTTAACAGTTATAGTAAATCCTACGCCAACTACACAAATTACAGAAGAAATTTGTCAAGGTGGATTTGTACTATTTAATGGACAATCTATTACGGAAGCTGGTGTTTATAACGATACATTATCTACATCATTTGGATGTGATAGTTTCATTGTTTTAACTGTAAGAATTAAACCAACACCAACTACTAATTTAAATCAAGCTATTTGCAACGGAACAACATATGAATTTAATGGACAAACTATATCAGCACCTGGTGTTTATATAGATACATTGGTTACAATTTTAGGTTGTGATAGCTTTATCGTATTAAACTTAACCATAAATTCAACGCCAACAACTAGTTTCAGACAATCTATCTGTGCAGGAACAAGCTACCAATTTAATGGACGTACTTTAACAGAATCAGGTACGTATTTAGATACATTCACTACCTCTTTAGGTTGTGATAGTATTCTTAACTTAAACTTGACAGTAGAATCTGCTCCAATTTTTGATGCTGTTTCTGACAAACCAATTGCTGGCCCAGGTGAACAGATTCAATTAAATGTTACGACATCAGAAGCTCTTACTTATAATTGGACACCAACTGGTTCAGTAAGTAGCACAACAATACAAAATCCAACAGCAACTATTACCGAATCAACTTGGTTTGTTGTAGAAGTTTCGGTTGTTGATGGTAATAGTCAATGTAGAACTAAAGATTCTGTATTTGTAGAGTTTAATGATATTGAGTGTAACAAAGATAATGTGTATTTACCGAATGCATTCTCACCAAATGGTGATGGAACAAATGATGTATTTATTGTACGATCTACTATATTGAAATCCGGAAAACTTGTGGTATTTGACCGTTGGGGAAATCAAGTATTTGAGACTACTGATTTATCAATTGGTTGGGATGGAATCTATAAAGGCCAGCCAGCACAAGTAGATGCATATGGTTTCTATTTCGTTGGAGAGTGTGTTCAAGGTGAAAAAATAACGTTAAAAGGGAATGTTACATTATTAAGGTAATAATATTAATAATCAAGAGAAGAATTATTTAAAAAATTTATTTATATTAGCAGACATGAAAAAGGTTCTATTACTAAGCTTTATGGCAATGATTGTTGCAAAACTTTCAGTTGCTCAAGATCCTCATTTTAGCCAAATACAATACAATCCATTGTATTTAAATCCAGCGAATGCAGGCGTTACCGAATATGGCAAACTAAACAGAGTTGCCGGTATATACAGAGACCAATGGCGTGTATTACCTGTGCCCTATTCAACAACTAATGCATCCTATGACAGACTTATAAAGAAATGGAAGAAAGGCTGGATGATTGGTGGTGGCGTTAGCTTCTTATACGATAGAGCTGGTGACGGACATTTAAGTATTTTCAATCCAAATTTAACTATGAATTTTGGAAAATACTTTAATAAAGAAAATCAACTCATCACATTAGGTGTTACTGCAGGTGTTACTATTAAAAGCTTAGATTATTTAGGTCTAACATGGGACAATCAATATAATGGAACATCGTTTGATGGCACATTACCAACTGGTGAAACCTTTTCAAATAATCAAGTATCATTTGCTAATTTCACTTTAGGTCTTGGTTTCAGAACTAAAATAAAAGGGAAATCTACATTAGATATTGGAGCAACTGCTTCTAATTTACACCAACCAGAACAAAATTTCTTGTATTTCACAAAATCAAAAATGCCTGCTAGATATACAGCATATGCTAAAGCAAAAGCATACATTGGTAAAAAAGGTACTTGGAATTTACAACCCGGATTTTTCTACGAACGTCAGAAAAAATTCAATAAAATGTTGTTAAATGCAATTGCTGAAGTACGTTTAGGAGATAAAAGAGATTTAGGAATTGGCTTTGGTGCAGGTTACAGAATTAATGATAACGATGCTCCTGTTGCGTATGTTTCATTCTTATACAAAACACTTCGAATTGGTGGTGCATATGATATTAATACATCTGCATTTAAAAAAGCAACAAAATCTCAAGGTGCATTTGAAATTGTGTTAAACTATGAATGGGGCACACCTAAGAAACCAAAAATTGATACTATCAAAATTCAGAAAAACTGTCCTGAATATGCTCCTGTGGATGTTACTGTTTTAGTGAAACAAAAAGGGAAAGACACTATTTTAGGAACATTTACTAAATCATTTGATCCTGATACGATTCCTCAATCACATATAGATTCTATGGAAATTGCAATTCCAGAAAAAATTATCGCAAGCAATCCAGATTTATTTAGAACAACACCAATAGAATTATTCTTTGATAATGATATTCCAAAAGCAAATGTTGCAACTGATTATCAAGAATTATATACTGGTTACAAATCAAGAATTGATGAATTCAAATCTAAATCAACAGATGATGAAACAAAAGTTCAGGCATTCTTCGATTATATTGATAAAAACTATGGTCGTTTAGACAGAGTTGTTGGAGATATTGTTAAATTAATCAACTACGGTTACACAGTAGAAATTGAATTCAGAGGTTATACTTCACCACTAGCATCTGAAGCATACAATAAAACATTATCAGAAAGACGTATTGCTAGTATTATGGCTTTATTCAAAGGTAAACTTGGTGATAATGTACAAAAATTAACTTTCAAAATGATGCCGTTTGGTAAATCATTAGCACCAGCTAATATCAGCCAAAATAGAAAAGAACCAGCTAAATCAGTATTTGGTGTGGATGCATCTAAAGAACGTAAAGTTGAAATTTTAGGTTTCAGAATTGAAAAACCAGAATAATAATTATAGTACTATAATTGAAAAAACCTCGCAAAAAAATTGCGAGGTTTTTTTTTAAAGCGCTAATAAAAATTTTGTATATTTATCGATTAAGCTATTCGTTTTTTCTAATTATTTTTTACTATGGAGCAACAAGACAATTCAGACTTACATCCTCAAGATCAAGATGAAAAAAGAGTTTTTGAACAATATATTGAACGAAAGCCAAGTTCACTATTTGTTCGTTTTTTAATTACTCAACGTCATTTAACTGGTTTATTGCTAGGTGGTGGTTATGCTTACTTAAGAGAACGCAAAGCGAATAAAGCAAAATTCAGTTTCACTATAGATATATTTCTTCGTTTATTTCTATGGTTACATTGGCCTTTCTTAAAAAAGAAATTAATTCGTCAAACATTTGCTGTTCAGTTAAGAAGACGATTAGAAATGCTTGGTGCAACCTATATAAAACTCGGACAAATAATGAGTTTGCGTGAAGATATGTTGCCAAAAAATATCACTGATGAATTAAAAAAATTATTAGACACACTACCTGCTGTAAAATATGATCGCTTTGCAGAATTAGTGGAAGAACAAATCGGGCAACCATTACACAAAGTATTTTCAGAAGTAAAAACAAATACACTTGGCTCCGCTTCTATTGCACAAACACATCGTGCAACTTTACGAACTGGCGAAGAAGTTGTATTAAAAATGTTAAAACCTGGAACACGAGAACTCATCCAAACAGATAGCAGAATTATAAAATTTTTTGGAAGTGTTTTAGAAATATTTGCACCTCAATTACAGCCAAAAAATATGTTCACAGAATTTTGTGACTATACGAATCGCGAAGTTGATTTTAAATTAGAAGCTGAAAATGCTGAGTTATTCGCCATTAATTTCATTAAACATCCTGACATAAAATTTCCAAAAATTTATAAAGAATATTCTACAAGCGATTTAATTTGCATGGAATTTATGCGAGGCATTAAACCTGATGAACGTGCATATAATAGATACAACGAAGAAGAAAGAGAAAAAATTGTAGATTATGGTGCATATGCAATTATTCAAATGCTGTATCATGATGGATTTTTTCATGCAGATTTGCATCCTGGAAATTTAATGATTATGGATGGACCAACCGGACCGCAAGTTGGTTTTATTGACTTAGGTATGGTAGGCAGATTTGAAGAATCTACTCGAAAAACGATGTTGTATTACTTCAATAGCTTAGTCACTGGCGATCCTGCTGGTGCAGCTCGTTATCTTACATTATTAGCCAAACCAAATAAGAACAGCGATATTGATGGATTTAGAAAAGCATTTGTTGCGGTTGGAAATAAGTGGTTGCGCGCACCCAATTTTAAAGAATTTTCTTTGGCAAAATTAATTATGGAATCGGTTGTTTTAGGATCAAAATATCGATTGTATTATCCATTAGAATTAGTATTAATGGTAAAAGCAATCATCACATATGAAGGTGTTGGAAATGTAATTATGCCAGGTTTTGATATACAAAAAGTAAGTAAAAAACACATCCGTAGAATGTTATTAGGTGAAGTAAATCCTATTGATTTACTAAAAACTCAACTACAAACAGCTCCTGAAATAATGGATATTATTACACGTTCTCCGTTGGTTTTATCAGAAGCGTTTAAGAAATATGAAACTTCATTAACACATAAAGAAAAACCTGAAATTGGTGGTTTAAAAATGGTCATTTTTGGTGGTTGTTGTGTTATTGGTGGAAGTATTTTAGCTGCTGCTGGCTTACAATGGTTTGTATTTGCACCATTAATGGCTTTTGGTGTTATTTTAGCCATGAAATCATAATTTATTTTGCTTTAGTAGTTTTAAATTCAACTTTAAAATCTTTACAAATTAATTTGGCTACTTCGCGACCTTGTTCAATGGCAACTGGAATTCCACCACCAGGTCGACTCCAATGACTAGCGTAATAAAATTGTTTTAGTTTTGGCAATTTAAATTTTACTGGTGTTGGTGCTAAAATATTTTCACCTGGAAGCCAACCTTGCGCGCTACCTTGCCAATTATTGGTATATCGTAAAATAGTAGCAGGTGTAGAAAAATCGGTTACTTCAATATCTTCTCTGATAGTTGGAAATTTTTTTTCTAATAAATCAACCAAAGCATTTACAAAATTTGTTTTTTCTGCTCGATATTTTAATCGTTCGTTTTTGCGTAACTGAATCCAATAATTTCCGTTGGTGGTATAAAAACTGCAAGCCAAAATTGTTTTGCCTTCAGGCGCTAAAGTTTTATCATAATTATAAAAATGTACTTCTAAACGTTCCCAACTTGTACCACATGGCGACTCTAATTTAACTTCTATTGGAAAACGAAAAAAATGCGGAAATTCTTTGTATGTTTTTTTCAATCCAAAAGAAACCAATAAAACAGAATAATAAACATCTATAACTTTACCATCTTTTAGTTTTAAGATTTTATCATCTACATAATTTCCATCTAAATAATCAAATACAGTTTTATACCAATCAGCACTAGACACCACGGCATCGCCATTGTGTATTACATTTTTCCTAACCAGCAAACCAACTGCTTTATTTTGTTCGGTTATAATTTTCTTCACTGGTGTATTGTAGTGAATAGTGCCACCTAACGAAGTATATTTACCTGCAATTTTTTGAGCCCATGCCAACGAACCACCAATTGGATAACCTGCACTTTTTTTATCAAAAACAGCTTGCGGAAAATTAAAGACCAGCATTTTTACTTCTTGTCCATCAAATAATAATTCAAATGCTTCGCGAATAAATGGACTTTTAAATTTCTTTGCCAAATCAAAATTACTGACCTTTCGTTGTTTATTCAGAATAAATAAAAACTTCAAATATCTCGACATTTTAATACCACGAAGGATTGATGGTATGATTGGAAGCTTATCCATTTTTGGTGGCAAATCATAGTTTTGCAACACACGAATATCATTAATAAATGCTGTTGTAATTTTCTCGTCTTCTGGCGATAAATCAAGCATGTATTTTTTCAGTTGATCTAAATTATTATAAAAATGAAAAATGTTTTTTCCATATTTATCAATATTATTTTTAAGTTCAATACTAATCCTGATTTCGTGGTGATGAAATTCAATAGATTCCAAATTTAGTATCTCTGACCACATGTGATAAAATCCGCTTCCTTTATCAGATCCTAAAATCCAATGTGCGCAACCGTCAATAGTAAACTCACCTTTTTCCCAACTTGTACAAAGTCCACCTGGAATATCATGTTTTTCAAAAATATGTGTTTCAAACCCATTCATTTGCAAATAACAACCTGCACAAAGTCCAGAAATACCAGCACCAATAATATTTATTTTGGGTTTTGATTCTAACATAAAATAGTAGAAGATTTTTGAGCAAACAAAATGCGCTTAAAAAATGTCATTAAAAACTAATATTGTAAATTTATTTTTTATTGTCAAAGCAATATATGGCAATAAAAATCAACAGTTAAACAAAACAAAAAATAATGTGTTTTTATTAATCTGTATTTACCAAAATTATATAATATCATACTAATTGACAATTCTATAAATTAGTAAAATAATTACATACAACTACTTGTTTATTGGTATATTGAAAGAGAAATTATATCTTTGACCAAATTAATTTTTGAAGTATGTCATATTTCAGTCAAACCATAAACCAATCTGCAACCAGTAATTCTGTTTACACACGATTAAAATATTATTCAATAGTATTCATCGCATTTTTAGTTTTATTACCAGTTCCTTGGTTAGCTTTAGTTATAGTATTTACGCTAGCATGGCATGGTTTAATAATGTGGAGTTATAAAACTGCACCTATGAAATGGTTGAGCAAACAATTGAATGCTGCAGCAAAATGGCTGGCAAAATATATGCTGAACGACGAACGCAACAGTCCATATTTATTTTCATTAATCGGAATTGGCCTATTTGCTCCTACTTTATTTATTCTATCATATTGGTATCAATCCAAACAAACTCATTTTAATTGGTATGCAGTAATGGTATATCATGTTTTAAACTATGGACCGTACTTTGCATTTTTCTCGCAGATTGCAACACTCATACATAAAGAAGGTCACGCACCAAGAGGTTTATTTAAAAAGCCATTTAAATTTTTGAATAAATTCTATGGCTATTTTTTAGCAATTTTTTATGGTCACGTTCCTGAAGGTTATCCAATGGGTCATATGCGTATTCATCATAAATACAATAATGCACCAGAAGATGTTACTTCAACTGTTTTTTATGACAGAACACAAGCATCACGTTTTATGATTTATTTGTTTGAGTTTATGTTATTTTGGACAGGCATTTCTGTTGCTTATCATCATTATAAAGACAACAGAATGGAAGATTTCAAAAAAATGTTACGTGGTATGATTATTTTTTATGGATTGATTGCTGTAGTGATGTATTTTAATTTCTGGTTTGGATTTGCTTATTTATTGTTGCCACATCTTTCTTCCATTATATTTTTAGCTGCTATAAATTATACTTGGCATGCTTGGACAGATCCATCTGACCCAAAAAATATTTATAAAAACAGCATCACCATTATCAATGGTCAATACAATGTTTACAATGAAGATTATCATGTAGAACATCACAAACGACCACAAACACATTGGGAAGAATATCCAATAAATTATGAGAAATACAAAAATGAATATGCTGCAAACCGTGCTATAATATTTCAAGATACACAAGCATTTGCTGTCTTTTTTATGTTGTTATTGGGTCATTATGAAAAGATAGCGAACCATATGGTAGACCTAAATGGTGATATGACGACAGAAGATAAAATTGCTTTAATGAAAAAGCGATTGCAACCTGCACATTAATATAAACCAATATTTTATTTTGCTATTATTGCGTTTGTATTCACCAAACGAAACCATTTTTTGTCGCTGTTCGTCCCAAAGATTTGAACGCAATGTTTTTAAACTTTGCCAAAACGTAATGGTGTTTGTATGTTTTAAAAATATTGGATTTTCTTTATGACATTTTCTTAAGTTGTAATTCGGAATTGCAGGACTTAAGTGATGAATATGATGGTAACCGATATTGCCAGAAAGCCAATGAAATATACGTGGCAATTTATAATACGTGCTTCCTTTCAATGCAGCAACCACATAATTCCATTCTTCTTTTTTTGCTTTAAAAATATGTTCGTATTGATGTTGAATATAGAAAAACCAAAGTGCATAAATTCCAAAGAAAAATAAATTGGTAAATTGTACTACTAAGAATCGTTCAACTCCAAAAATATATGCAAAAGCTGTGTAAGACAACACGAATAGAATGTTACTTATATTGACACTTTTCTTTACTTTTTTAAAATAATCAGAATCAACAAATGCAAAACGATTATAAATCACTACATAAATAAAACCACCAATCGTAAACAAATACAATGGATTTCTGTAAATACGATAGTATATTTTTTGTTTCCAATTTGAGTTTGCATATTGTTCTGTGGTAAATACTTCAATATCACCAATATCACTTACTTCTAATTGTCCGTTGTGTGCATGATGAAAATTATGATTTTTTGCCCAATAACGATATGGAATCAACGTGCAAATACTACATACAGTTCCGATGATTTCATTCAGTGTTTTGTATTTTGTAAACGAACTGTGACCGCAATCGTGTTGAATAATAAAAATTCTGGAAAGCATAAAACCATTTAACAAAGCAACTAACGCTGAAAAGAAGAACGATTTATCATACAAATAAAATTGTAATCCTAACAAAAAAACATAAAACACAAAGCTGTTAGCAATTTGAACAATCGCATCTTTGGTATTTGGAACCTGATATTTTTTTATCATCTGATTCCAGTTTTTCACATCGTCTAATAATTGTTGTTTGTTGAAGGTTTGCATTGTTGAGTTTTTGGAACAAGTAAAAATAAGTGTTTAAAATGACAATTATCGTTGCAAAATAGTTAAGTGATTGTGTTGAAAATAAGTTTAAAATAATATTTATTTTGCATCCAGATTGTTACAATTAAATTTTATTAATTTATCTTTTTTAAAACACTAATTCAATACTATTAAAAAAAATAGCTCATTTCAGAAAATAATATTTAAATTACGAGACAAATAATTAAAGAATCTGACTGACTAAAGTAATATGTCTTTTACAAATTCAATTAAGAAAATCAACTTATACATCAAACTTATTGTTGCTGTTTTAAGTGTTTTTATTTTAGTGAGTTTTCTACAATATTTTAAAACAAAGGTTTTTATGGAACTTATAATTATGCACAATATGCATTTACCTATCAAAAATGTGGCTATGTAACAAGAGGTTTGATTCCATCTATATTTCAATTACTACATATTAAAAACACACTATTATTTATTTTTATTTTTACTTCGTGTCAATTAGTGTTTTGTATTTTATTTTTTAAAATTGCATCGTTTAATGTTCAATTAAAATACACTTACATCGTATTTTTCTTTTCATCGTTAGGTATTTTACATTTTGCTTTAGATAGTTTTAGATTGGATATTTTATTTACACGTTGTGTTTGTTGGTTTATCTAAGTTTATTTCAGCAAAAAATTATTATTGCAATAATACTATCAGTCATTGCAATAATTATACACGAAGCAGCTTATTTTTTAATGGTGCCTGTTTTCTTTTTGTTTATTACATCCAATAAAAAAAGATTCCTAATGCTTTTGTTTTTTTCTGTTTTTTTTCTAATCTCTGTTATATCAAGTAATTTATTATTTAAAGATAACGCAGTGAAATTAATTGAAGATTTTACAAACTTAACTATTATTCCAGAACATTATTATCAAGCACGAATTTCTTCGTCAATAGAAAATATAAAATACTATTTTTCGATTTTTAATATAAAAGTCAATATATCTTTTTTAGTTCTTTTTATATTGTTATTTGTATATATTTTAACTATTCCTCTTTTAAAAAATACTATGTCTTATTTTTTCCAATTTTTTATGTTTTATTGGAGTTGATTGGTATAGATGGATTCACATGGTGTATTTTCTTTTGTTTTTAGTTTTGATAAAAGAAAATATATCTATACCAAAAAGCAAAGCAAAAAGATTATACTCTATTCTTATCTAATTGGTATTCCAGTTGCCATGTATATAAAAGGAAGTTTTATATACATAATTGCATTAAAGATTACAGAGTAATAACTAATATAAATTTTACATTTATGAAATATACTATACATTATTTATTTCTCTTGAAGCAAATTCAGAACTATGGTTTGTGAAACATGAACCTTGAATTTCTGTTACAAAATATTCATCAACTGTTCTTTAATTTTCTCTAACTCATCTTTCATTTTGATAACACATTTTTGAATATCTACATCATTTGCTTTGGAACCAATCGTGTTTATTTCTCTTCCAATTTCCTGTGCAATAAATCCTAATTTTTTTCCTTTTTCTGTTGAATCATCGTTCACCATTTCTTTAAAATAATTGCAATGTGTTTCTAAACGAACTTTTTCTTCTGTAATATCCATTTTTTCTAAATAGAAAATAATTTCTTGTTCTAATCTATTTTTATCGATGTTTTCTTGCTGTATAAATTTTGCTAAATCTGTATCAAATTTTTCTCGCAGTTTTTCTATACGTCTCGTTTCATAAGGTGCAATTTCTGTTTTTAATTGTTGAATAACATTCACTCTTTCAAGCAAATCTATTTCTAATTGTGCACCTTCATCTTTTCTAAATTTAATTAAATTTGCCAATGCAGTTTCAATTCCAGATTTCAGTTGCAGATAATCTTGTTCATTCAATTCATTTAATTCAGGTTTTGAAATATCCTGAAACCGCAAAATAGTAGACAACAAATCACCTATCGGAATATTTTTTTCTATTGTAAATTGTTTAATTTGATCGTAATAATTTTCAATCAATGTAAAATTTAAAGTAGTTGCATTCGTACTCGACTTTTCTTCTTGTAAAAATAAATCTACTTTTCCTCTTACAACAGTATCTGAAATTAATTTACGAATTTCAATTTCTTTATCGCGTAATTCGGCTGCAGCTTTAAAATTCAAATCGAGCGATTTGCTATTCAATGATTTAATTTCTACAGTATAATTCTTTCCAGAAAGTGCAACTTTTGATTTTCCGAAACCTGTCATCGATAATAGCATATATAGTTATTTTGATACGAAAATACGAAAATTTTAAGACGCATTCATTTAGAAGAAATTTTCGTGATATAATAAAAAAAAGTGCCACGAAAATCGTGGCACGATATTGAAAAATATATTGGCTAAAGAATATTATTCTTGTTTTTTGGTTTTAATTTTTTCAATTTGTCGTTTCAAAGAATCAACAGCTAAATCAATTGACTCTTCAAATTTTTTGCTTTTTTCTTTTGCAATTAAAGTGCTTCCAGGAATATTTGCTTTAATTAAAACTACTTTGTCTTTTACTTTCGTATTGAGTTGTTCCATACTTAGTACAACGTCAGAATCGATAATTCTGTCGTAAAAAGTTTCTAGTTTGTTCATTTTTTTAGTGATGAATTCTTTCAACGATTGGTCGGCATCGAAATGCACTGTTTGGATTTGAATTTTCATTGACATGATTTACGCTTTTGGGTGAGCAATTTTATAAATATCTTTTAACTGTTCTATCGTGTTATGCGTGTAAACTTGCGTGGAAGCTAAACTCGCATGACCCAATAATTCCTTGATGTCGTTTAATTTTGCGCCGTTGTTACTCATGTGCGTGGCGAAGGAATGACGCAACACATGCGGACTTTTCTTTTCTACTGTACTACATAGGCCAATATATTTTTTTACTATTCTATAAACTAAGTTAGGATATAATTGGTTTCCGTCGGCTGTTAAAAAAACATAAGATGCCAACGATTTATGTTTAAACTGTTCTTTTTGTAAATTTTTGAAAATTTGTAGCGAACTAACCAATTCATTTCCGATTGGAATAATGCGTTGTTTGTTTCCTTTTCCAGTAACTTTTAATTGATTTGAGCCGAAATTTATATCAGACCAAGTTAGTGTAATTAATTCTTGACGACGCATTCCACAAGAATACAATACATCAATAATTAGTTTTTCTTGAATTCCGTTATAAGAATCAGAAAAATACTTTTCTGGCTGATCAAATAAATTATTGATTTTAGATTGTTCTACAAACTTTGGTAGACGTTCAGGAATTTTAGGTGAATTGATTTTATCTGCTGGATTGGATTTTATTTTACCAGTTTTTTGTGCGTATTTATAAAACGATTTAAGTGCAGAAATTTTACGTTTAATGCTGCTTGGTTTATTGTTTTTATTAACCAGATCGACCACAAATGCACGTATAAAATTGTGCTTTACAGACATCAAATCAGACAATTGATACTCATTTTCTATAAATAAAAAAAACTGTAACAAATCCGTCTGATAGGATGTTACAGTTTTAGATGAATATCTTTTTTCGTATTGTAGATAGTTTAAAAACGCTTCAGTCATCTTTCGGATTCTTATTTATTCTATTCTATTGAATAAGTAAGATACAAAAAGAAAATGAGAAACGCAAATTAATCTTCTGCTCTGCGTAGATTTTCGATGTAAACAGCTTTTTTTATTTCGGTACGTCTTTTAACAGAACCCAAAATAAATGCCTGACGAGCACGCAATTGTTTTACGGTGCCAGTTTTTTCAAATTTCTTTTTGAATACTTTAAGCGCTCTGTCTAAAGATTCTGATTCTCTTGCATCAACAATTAACATAATTAAATACCTCTTTTATTGGTTAAAATTTCGAATTGCAAAGATAGTAATTTATTTTAGAAGTTTATTGCGAAGTGATTTGAAAAATGATTTTTTATTAACATAAAAAGCAGTTTCACTATAGTTGAAACTGCTTTTTAAGAAAATTTTTATTGTTAATTAAATTTAGAAAGGGCAAATTGTACAAGGATCTACTTGCATATCTAATCGCTCTAAAGATATTACATCTACTTTTCCGCTTATAATTCTAAATTCAGTTCTTCTGTTGCGTTGGTGTTCGTATTCAGAACATTTCACATCGTTGGAACAGTCGTTTCGAAGTTTACTTTCACCAAAACCAACAGCAGTTAGTCTATTTTTGGAAACACCACGTTTTACTAACCAATCTACCACGCTTTGTGCTCGTTTTTGAGATAAAACATTATTATATTCATCTGTTGCGCGAGAATCTGTATGTGATCCAATTTCTGCTTTTGCATCTTGATTATCCATCATAAATTTCAATACTTTATTTAATTGAGGCTCACTTTCCACACGAATATACCATTTGTCAAAATCGTAATAAATATCTTTCAATTCAATTAATGTTCCTGAATACAACATAGATGAATCGATTGGATTTCCATCTTTATCATAGAAATTATCATAATCTGCACCACGTTCTAATTCAACAATTGCTGTTTTGCCACCATCTTGTCCGCAATCTACTAATTTATCACAATCTTCTTTACTTGAAAATGATTGTGTGTTTGGATTATAGCCTTTTGCATTTGAAGAAGCTAAATAATCATAACCACATAAAATAGTATAACAAACTTGACCGTTATTATCCGTTATTTTTTGTTCGTATTTTGTAATATCTGTTGAAGAACTAACATCAACTGTAGCATTTCGTATTTCTTTCTTTGTTGTTTTATCTACTACTTTCACTAAATAACCAGCAGGTTTAATAGGCACCAAAGGTATAGTTACCATAACCGTTTCACCTGGTTTAACATTCTTTGTTGTAGCGGTAACATCGTTGTTTGGTGCATAACCATCAGCAGCAACATTAAAATTGTACTCTTTATTGACATCAACTTCGTAGGAAAATTCGCCATCACAACCTGTAACACGATTTCCTTTGTTTATGTTATTCGTAAGCATTTCAACATCACTTTTGCAAATTGGTTTTTTAGTCAATGCATCTACCACAACACCTTCTAAATCGATACCATTATCTGTGAAAGACCAAATATCATCGCTGCCTTTTCCTTCTGGTCTGTTAGAAGTAAAATAGCCAAGGTTTGTTTCTTTACTAAAAGCAACTCCGAAATCATCGTATGATGAATTGATTGGTGCTCCAATATTTTGTGCTTTTCTAAATTCATCTAAACTGTTTAATTTAGATTTAAAAACATCTAAACCACCCAAACCACCAAGTCCGTTACTTGCAAAATATAAAGTTCCATTTTTGTCAACTGAAGGAAAAATCTCATCACCTTCTGTATTAAATTCTTCTGCATTTACTGGTGCCGACCAGTCGTTACCTTCTTTTGTGCATTTGTATAAATCCATTCCACCTTTTCCACCAGGCATATTACTCGAAAAATAAAGTGTGTTTCCATCAGCAGATAAGGCAGGATGCGCCACATCATATTCTGGATTATTGTACTTGAATTTCTTAATATTTTTCCAAGTTTTTCCATCAACATCAGCTGTAAAAATGCCTTGTTTTACAACATTATCTTTACTTTTTGACAATTTACTTTTCAATGAATTATTTCTGGTAAAATAAACTACTTTACCTTCTGAATTAAAGGTTGCAGCTGCATCATGGTATAATCCTTGACCGTCTTTTTTAATAGATGATGGTTTTACGAATGCTGTTTTTTCGCCTTTTGAATAATACATATCAAAGAATGTAGAACCTAACCATGAGTGTTCTCTACCAATTGCTTTTTCTGCGTCTCTATCAGAAGCGAAATACAAACCATCTGTTTTATAAGTTGGTGCAAAATCAAAATATTTTGTATTGATTGATAAATTAGAGATATTATAACGATTTGCAGTTTGTTGAAATTGTGCTGGATTTTTACACGCAGCCAATTGGTTTTGTGCACGCACATCATTTGGAGTTGATGCTAAATATTTTTCATATGCAGCTGCAGCACCATCGTAATCTTTTAAAATTTGTTTCATTTCTGCCTGATGCAAATAGGTTTCAGGTGCAACATCAGCACCAGCAACAGCTTTGGTGTATGCTGCATCTGCATTTTTGAAATCACCAATTAATCGATAACAATCACCTAACTGAGCTTCGGCTTTAGCATCTTCTTTTTTCTTCAACAATCTTTTATACAAATCAATTGCATCGTGGTATGCTAATTTTTTGTACAAATCTTCTGCTTTTTTTGCGCTTGCAATCCATGTTTCACCAACAATTCCACCTTCTACTTCTTGAGAAAAAGAATTACAAACAAACAGAATGCAAAATATAAAAATAATTGATTTGATATTTATAAACTTCATGAGTATCTTTTTTTATTTATTGAGTTGTTACCAGTTTTTGTTTTTAGAAAAATCTTGGTGTGTCAAATTTTTTGTTTTTAAATGCAAAATCGTAACCCAAAATTACTTCGTGCGAACCTTTGTTATAATTACCTAATTTAGATAAAGTATAATCATATGAATAGCCAATCATTAATTGTTTGGTTGGCCAAACTTCTAAATTAGCACAAACACTTTCCGGATTTTTTAATGGATCTACGTTTTTAGATTTGCCAAAAGTTGTTCTATACGATGCGCCAATATTTACTCTATCTACAATTAAGAAACTTAAATTAAAATCCATTTCAAACGGTACTTTTTGTCCTTTTGCAAAAACATATTTTGCAATAGTTTGTGGACGAATTTTAAAACCTTTTGTAACAGGAATTACACCACCAGCCATAGCGAAAAAATGCTGTGAACGATGTGCACTAGGATTACTAGCAATTAAACTTGCTTGATTTTTATTGTATAAACTTCCTTTAATAAAGTTGGGAACACTTACACCTATATACCACATTGGATGATATACGTATATACCTGCACCAACATCTGGTAAAATTCTATTTACGTTTTCATTATAAACTGGATCACTAATATCTCTTCTTTCTAATGCAGATAAGTTGCTTTTATACCATAATAAACCAGCATTGATACCAATAGACAATCTGATTTTTTTACCTAAAGGAACGCGATATGCGTACGTTACGTTAAAAAAGTTTTGTTGCGTAACACCTAGCCTGTCATTTACGAAAAAGAACCCTAAAGCATTATTTTCTTTTTTAAATGGACTATGAATGGAGAAAGATGCAGTTTGTGGTGCTCCTTCAATTTTCTGAACCCATTGCGCTCTGTACAAGGCACGCACACTTAAACAACCTCTTGCACCAGTATAGCCAGCATTTATTGGCAATTTATTATACATAAACTGTGTATACTGCGGTTCCTGCTGTGCCATTGAATTTTTTAAAAATCCAACTAGCAAGATGAGCAAGAAAAGAAATTTTATTTTATTAACTGTATTCATATCGTTTATTTTTTCCTTTATATATTGAGTTGATTTACTGCTATTTTATTTTCTATGTATAACTACGAAACCAGCTCTATCTATTGCTAAGCCACGTGTATTTGTATATTTTAAAATGTAATAATAGGTTCCGTCTGGTAAATCAGCACCTTTGTATTTCCCATCAAATTTATTAGTGATATCGTCATAATTATCGTTTCTATATACAGCTGCGCCCCAACGGTTAAATACACATAATGATGCAACGCCTTCAATACATGGAACATCAAAGAAATCATTTTTACCATCGCCATTTGGTGAGAATGTATTTGGAATTTTGCAGTCTTCAATTTCAATAATTACCCAAGCTGTGCTATCACCGTCGATAGAACAAATCTGATATTGGAAACTATCTATGCCATGAGAAATAGTTGGTGTATATGTGTAAGAAGTACTATCGTTATTAATTTGTACTGTTCCATTAACAGGTGGAATAATTATTCCATTACCATTAGTTCCACCACATAAATAGATAGAATCTCCATCTGGATCAAAATCGTTATTTAAAACATTTATAACTATTGGAGTATTAAAACTGATGGTATCATCTTCAACCGCAACTGGTGGATTTGTATTACATACAGATTCAGTTACATCTAATCGGACAATACTGTCGCAATTAGCAAATGATACCAACACCGCTAAATAGCTTCCAGTTTCTTTAATAATTTGTCCGTTGAAAATAACACTATCGTTTAGGTTTGAACATAATCTTGCCGTTTGTTTTGTAGTATCTGGTTTGTTTACAACTGTCACAAAAATTGAATCTGAATTTTGGCAACCGTTATTATTTTCTACTGTCACATATACTTTATAGGTTCCTGCTGCAGAATTTACATAAATAGGTGTTGCAGTATTTGCGTTCGTTAATGAACCATTTCCTGTATAAATTCCCCAATTATATTTTGTTGCATCTGTTGTAACATTCAACAATATTGGTGCATTTACACATGTAATGAAATTTCTTTTTTCAATAGTTGGTTTTGTACATGCAACTATACAACTTGCTGCATCAACACGTGTATTTGTATTTCCATTTACAGAATATGAATTGATTTGAGTAACACTATTTACACATGGTGTACCTGGATTTCCATCTACACAACCACGAGTATCTATTCGCCAAACTTTTCCTTGTCCTGACTCTAAACCAATTATTTGTCCAATGCTATCTAAAGCCAATCCACCTAAGTTGGTTGTTGTTGTTACACCATTTCCATCAGCGTAGCATGTTCCAGTATTTGCAATTAAATCAACGACTCCTAGAACTTTATCTATACCTGAATATAATAATAATTTATTTGTAGCAGCGTCCCAAACCATATCTTGCGCACCAGCATCAACACCATTTCTAATGGCATCAATGAATGCTTGACGGAAAGCATCACAGTTAGCATCTAAAATAATTTCTGTATAAACTGGTGTAGTAGATGGCAATGAAATCTTACCTAAATATAATTTGAAATTCGTAATTGTATCTGGCAAGAAAGAAGCCGTTGCTTCTGCTGCAGTAACAAAATAAGTACCACTGTTATTGGCAGTTCCTAATAGTCCAATCATAACATGTGTATTTGAACCTGCATTTATTGGTGGACTCAAAGTACCTAAATTTATTGATTGACCATTTGCTCCAATTTTTATTAATTGAGATCTGCTGATATAATTACCAGTAGCTAAGATTGAATCCACTGCTTCTTGACGAGTTGGAATTCTTTGATATTGTGCATAAGCAAATCCATCAGCAGAATTTATAGCAATTCCGTTTAATGATTTTAGTTGCACACCTAAACTATCAACCACAGCTGTTTGTACACCAAGTGCACCAGTTGCTGGATTTATGGTTGCTATAAAAGATGGTTTATCTGGTTGATTAGGACCTTCATTTACAATTGCTAATGTTGTTGGACAAGCAAATGGTGTTGGTGCACAATTTAGTGAAACAGTTAATTGAATAACGCTATCACATGCATCTGTGCCTGGTAAAACATTGTAATACGTTCCTGGTGAATCGATAGTTTGATTGCCAAATTGAATTGTTTGATTACCGCAAATTCCTGCAGTAATTGTTGTTGTATCTTTTGAGTTAGAAACTATAACATTTAATGAATCTGTATTCTGACAACCATTTTTATCACTTACAGTAACATATACTTTATATGTTCCTGCAGTTGAATTTATATAACTAGCATCTTGATTTGCTGTATTAGATAGAGTGCCTTGACCTGGATAATTTCCCCAAATATATGTGTATGGATTTGTTGCACCTGAAACAGTGATATCAATTGATGTGTTTTTGTTTACACATGTTGTAATATCTGATTTCTGGATAGTTGGTGTAACACAAGGCAATGCGCAACTTGCTGCATCTACACGAGTATTTGAATTTCCATTTACAGTATAAGAATTAATTTGTGCAACTGATGTAATACAAGGTGTTGCTGGATTTCCGTCTGTGCAACCACGTGTATCTATTCGCCAAACTTTACCAGTTGTTGATTCCAATGCAATCATTTGGCCGATGCTATCTATTGCTAAACCACCTAAATTTGTGGTTGCGGTTACACTGTTATTATCGCCATAGCAAGCACCTGTATTTGATAAGACATCAATAACAGCTAAAACTTTATCTATACCTGCGTACAACCATATTTTATTAGTGGTTGCGTCCCAAACCATGTCTTGTGCACCAGCATCGTTTCCATTAGTAACTGCATCTATAAAAGCCTGACGAAATGCATCACAACTTGTATCATAATTTATTTCAGTCCAAGAAACAGCAGCACTTGGTGGTGTAATTCTTCCTAAATATAATTTAGTTGCACCAATTGTACTTGGTAGCGTAACTTGTGCTTCTGCTGCAGTAACAAAATAAGTTCCACTATTATTGGCAGTTGCCAACAAAGAAACAACTGCATGTGTATTAAATCCAGCAGTTAATGGTGGATTGATAATACCTAAAAAGGTAGCTCTTCCATTTGAACCAACTTGATACAGATTAGATGAACTCACATATTGTCCTGAAGATAAAATAGAGTCTCTAACTTCATTAGCTGTTGGAGTCTTTTGATATTGAACATAAGCAAATCCATCTTGGCTGTTTAAAGCAAGGCCGTTTAATGATAAATATTGATTTCCTGTTGTTACATCTTTAACTGGAATCTGAGTTCCAAGTGCGCCAGTTGCAGGGTTTATAGTTGCAATATAAGATAAATGATCTGGTTGATTCGGGCCTTCATTAACAACAGCTAACATTGTAGGACATGTAAATGGTGTTGGTATACAATTTAATGTAACTGTTAATTCAACAACACTATCACAAGCATCATTTCCTGAAACTACATTATAATAAGTACCTGCTGCTGTTATAGTCTGATTTCCAAACTCAATAATTTCACCACCACATATAGTTGCTGTTTGACGTGTAGTATCTTTTGAACTATTTACAGTTACAAATAATGAATCTGTATTTTGACAACCTTTTTTATCACTAACTGTAACATATAATTTTGAAGATCCAGTAGTTGAGCTTACAAAACCAGCATCTTGATTTGAAGCATTGCTTAAAGTTCCTGCACCTGTTTGACCCCAAATATATGTATAAGGAGAAGATGCACCAGAAACAGTGATATCAATTGTTGTATTTTTGTTTACACAAGTTACAACATCAGATTTTTGAATAGTTGGTGGAACACAAGGCAACACACAACTTGCAGCATCACCACGTGTAAGACTGTTACCATTTACAGTATAAGAATTTATTTGTGTTACACTATTTATACATGGTGTTGCTGGATTTCCGTCAGTACAACCTCGAGTATTGATGCGCCATACTTTTCCAGTATTTATTTCTAATCCAATCATCTGTCCAACACTATCTATTGCTAATCCACCTAAATTTGATGTAGCTGTCACACTATTATTATCCGAAATGCAAATTCCAGTATTTGCAGTTAAATCAACTACACCTAAAATTTTATCTATACCTGAATACAATAATAATTTCCCAGAATTTGGATCCCAAACCATATCTTGTGCACCAGCATCTCTTCCAGAAGTTATCGCATCTATAAATGCTTGTCTAAATGCAGTACAACTAGTAGCTAATTGTATTTCAGTCCATGTTACAGTAGCACCTGGAACAGTAATTTTTCCAATATAAAGTTTAAAATCAGATACAGAAGAATCAACTAAATTAACTTGAGCTTCACCTGCTGCTACGAAATAAGTACCACTATTGTTAGCTGTACCTAATAAACCTAACATACCATGAATATTAAATCCTGTATTGACAGGTGGATTTAATGTACCAAGATTGACTCCAATTCCATTAGCACCAACTTGTACTAAAGTTGAAGTAGAAATATAATTTCCAGTTGTAGCCAATGCTAAAGCTACTTCTGCTTGTGTTGGAATTCTTTGATATTGCGCATAAGCTAATCCATCTTGATTGTTAAGTGCAATTCCGTTTAATGATTTGAATGCGTTTCCAGTTGCATCTTTCACTGCAATTTGAGTTGACAATGCACCTGTTGCTGCATTGATTACACTAATAAATGATGGATTTTCTGGTTGATTAGGTCCTTCATTTACAATAGCTAACATGGTTGGGCATTGAAATGGAGTAGGCGACTGAGCAAAAATTGTTTTTGTGCTAAAAATCGAAAATAGACAAATACACAGCAAAAAAATCTTATTAAACATATTGTACGTTTTAATTGATAACTAGTTAATTTTATATTTATTCGTGAGAAATAATTCGTTTGAATTACTTCATAAATTTAGTTAATATTTTAGAAATTTTATAACATGATTAATTTCCTTTTGATCTAAGAAATTGATAAAATACGTTCCATTTGATAAATCACTGCAATCAATTGAAATTAAATTATTTTGATTAACAACATTTATGTGAATCGTTTTTACTATTTGACCTAATAGATTTTTCACTACTAAATCACTTTTTTTATTTTGATCAGCATAAAATTGAATATTCAAATTTCCATTAGTAGGATTTGGATAAACATTGAATTCGATATTGTTAGTATTTCTTGGTTGAAAAATAACAGTTGAATATTCAAATGCATTATCAAAATCAATTATTTTTAAGCGATAATAGTAGGAAGTATTTTGTACATTGTAATCTGAGAATGTATAATTATTTAATAGATTGGAAAAACCTACAGCATTTATATTTCCAGTAGGTAACCAATCTATTGCATTCTTACTTTTTTCAATTACAAATTCTTTGGTGTTATATTCTGAGAGAGTTGTCCAATGTAAATCGTTATAATTTTCGTATTTCGAAATATAGAATTTCGTTAATTCAACAGGCAAAACAGAATTAAGATTCCAAGTACCTAAATTTGACCACAACAATGAATTGCAACCTGTACTAGATCCAGATAATCGAGCAGATTGAATAATAATTTTATCCCAGCTTCCTGAAGGAATTTGAACTTGAGAATTATTGACATATGAAGTCCATGTAATTCCGTTATCAATGAAATACGCATACTATCTTTTGCATCGACAGCACCGCCAGAGCCTCCATTTGCCAACATCCGAACTGTATCGCCAATATTTACGGTACCTACAGGAAAGTGAGAATTATAACTAGGAGCAATTGGTTGAGCAACAACATTCCATTCTACAGCAGTTGCCCAAGGTGTTGGGAAACAAGTGCCAGATGCAATGCCTGTTCTTCTTGTTTGTATTATAACTTTCGTAGTTGCAGTAGTTGTATTGATAATATTTCCAGGTGTATAAACCGACCAAGAACTGCCATTATTAATGCTATATTGAAACTCATCACCTGTGCCACTACCTGAACCAGCATTAAAAGTTGAACTCGTATTTGCACCTAGACAAATAGCTGAATTGTTACTTGGTGTTACGATGTTTGGTGTTGCTGGAGTTGCAATAGAAGAAACTGGCCAAGTAACAAGCGTAGACCAAGCAGTTGTATTGCAAGCTAATAAAGAACCAGCTACTCTACGTACACGTACTTGTACTGATGTAGTTGCTGTTGCTGTATTAATGGATGCACCTGGTGTATAATTTGTCCATGTAGATCCACCATTTATTGAATATTGAAATTCATCAGTTGCATTTGTATAACCACCATTTCCAGGGTTAAATTGTGCGTATACAAATAAACCTTTGCAAATTGTAGTTCCGTTTGCAGGTGAAGTTCCAGCAGCAAATAAGGTTGGCGCATTGGGTTGTGGATAGACTACAACAGATTGTAAATTAGAATACACTGATTTTTTTCCAACTGGAGAAATAACAAAATCAATACAAAACAACGCTACTCTTCTTACTAAATATGTAATAGTAGAATTATCTGTATTGTTATTAACCAAAGCAGATGTAGATAAATCTTTTGCAGTAGACGCAGTTATGTTTGACCATGTAGTGCCGTTTATACTAGATTGCCATTGATATTCCGAAAATCCACGTGTAGCTTCATATGCTTGTGAAGAATCGGAAATCGTATAATTGGAAGCTGAACATATTTCTGTTACACTTGGAGTTTTAATCAAGCCAGCGTGTGATGAATTAATTGTAGTTGAATCCCAACACCAGCGATATTTCCAACGAGAATAATAATAATTTGTAAAACCATCAGTTGTGCAAACTGCTGTTTCTAAATTAGTTTGATATAGTTTAGACCAAACGCCACCTAAAAATGGACGGAGTGTATCTCCAACTTGACCAATATTTATTGGCACATCATTATCGCCACTTGTTGGCGTTTGATAATTACCATAACAAGAAGCTAAAGTACAACTTCCTGCACATGCACCGTCATTAAAATTTTGGTCTTGTAAATTTGTAGATGAAGTTGCATCAGATTCAAAACCTTTCAATCTATATGATAAAATATCTGTACAAGGATAACTGCTCGTATCTGTATAATTTGGATTTCCAGGATAAGAAGCATTTTGTGAACCATTTGGAACCCATTGGTCACATCTACCAGCATTTGATGCAGTTTCACATCTATTCTCGCAACTCCAACCTGGAACACCTGCACCACCACTAGCTGTAGCTCCTGTGCAAGAATTTAAAGTAGCTGCAGTTGGGCCACTTGATGATTTAAGTATACTGTGAATACGAATCTCTAAGTTGGAAGTAGTTGTAGGATTTCCGCCAAGACCAGGAATTAATCTTTCAATACATGCACCTGCATTAACTCCTAATGAACTAATCATTTTGCCATCTTGAACAAAATAGTTGACTTTAATTTTCGGATTTTGAGCAAAGCCGATTCTTATTAGAAGTGAAATAATTATAAATGCTTGTAAAATTCTAACCATAAAATAATAGTTTACAACAAACCAAAATCACTACCAAAATTAGATAATAGAAATGATTTGTGCGTATAGATAGAGTTAGTAAATTACCAATTGGTTGCACTATTTTAAATCATGATTTAAAATTTACCATTTAAAAACATTCTTTTAACAAGTTGGTAATCTAAAATAACCAATTCTTCTAATTTAACTAAAAAGGACACTTTAAACAAGGGTCGATTTTAATATTTTTCTTTTCATCTGACGAAATATTAATTTTTGTACCAATCACTTTAAACTCTGTTCTTCTATTACGTTGATGTTCATCTTCAGAACACTTAACATCATCTGCACAGTTATTTCTTAATTTAGTTTCGCCATAACCTTTTGGTTGCATTCTATCTCTTGTTATACCTTTATCAGCTAACCAATTTACAACAGATTGAGCTCTACGTTGGCTTAATTTAATATTATAATCAAATGGAGCACGAGCATCTGTATGAGAAGCAATTTCTACTATTGCATCAGGATTGAAAATTAAGAAGGATAACAATTTATACAATTCAGTTTCGCTTTCTTTTCTAATATACCATTTATCAAAATCATAATAAATATCTTTAAGTTCAATATAGCCATTTGAATCTATATTGTAACCTTTAGGCATCACTAACTCAGGTTCATTATTTTTAATAATTAATTTATCCAATTCAACAATGACCACTTCTCCAATTGGTTGACCACATTTTACTAATTTTTCACATTTGTCTTTTGTGTTAGCATACGTCTGTGAAGGCAAGTAACCACGTGCATTACCAATTGCTTCAAAATCACAATTACATTTCACTTTAAAACAAGATTTACCTTCTTTGTCTGCAACACTAGTTTGTATGGTGCCATCGCATTTATCCGCTAAGATTATAGATGCAGAATCAATTGGTAATTTTGTTTTTTTGTCGATAACCTGAACAGTTAAACCTGCAGGTTTTTCCTGTAAAAGAGGAATTCGAACAAATACTTTTTGACCTGGTTGTATATTTTTTGTAGTAGCACAAATAGAATTATTTGGAAAGTAATCATCCGCATTTACATCGAAGCAATAATCCATATTTCTTAAAACAGAAAATTCGAAATAGCCATCGCATTTAGTTGTTTTCTTACCTTCAGGATTTCCTGAAGCATTCATTTGTACATTACTGTTACAAATAGGTAATTTTGTTATTGAATCAACAACAATTCCTTCTAAATCAATTCCATAATCTGTGAAGCTATAGATATCATCTAGACCATGACCATCAGGACGATTAGACGTAAAATAACCTGTTGTTTTATCTGCAGCAAAAATAAGGCTAAAATCATCATAAGAACTATTTAGAGGCGCACCCATGTTTTTAGGTTGAGTCCAAGTTCCATCTGCTAATTTTTTAGATTTAAAAATATCTAAACCACCCATACCTGAATGTCCATTACTAGAGAAATACAGCGTTAATCCATCCTCAGAAATTATTGGAAACATTTCATTACCAATAGTATTTAAATCTGCACCTAAATTAGTAGGTTGCACCCATTTCCCATTCTCTAAAGTTGTATAGTAAATATCTTTTCCACCAAAACCATTAGGCATATCGCTTACAAAAAACATAGTTTTACCGTCTGTAGTTACTGATGGATGTCCAATATTGTATTCATTATTATCAAATTCAAATTCTAAATCTTGTTCAAATTTTTGTCCATCAATAGTGCTTACATACATTTTTTGTTTTGTGATTTTATCAGCACTATTTTTCTTTTTACCATTTATAAAATTATTTCTGGTAAAATACACTTTTCCTTCTGGTGTGATAGCTACTACACCTTCATGGTATTTTGTACTACCATCTTTTTTAATTACTGAAGGATTTTTCTCAAAATTTGTTTTAGTGCCTTTAATAAAGTATAAATCAAAAAAAGTAGTACCTGTCCAAGTGTGCACCCGTTGAATTGCTTTAGATGAATCACGAGAAGAAGCAAAAATTAATCCATCTTTATAAATTGTTGGGCTAAAATCATAACCTGGAGAGTTAAAAGCTAAATTTTTAATATCATATCTATCTTTAGATAAAAGAAAATTACTGTAAGTATTACAAGCATTTAGTTGGTTAATTGCAATGATATTAGTAGAATCTTCTTGCAAACATCTAGAATAATAGAATTTCGCATCATCAATTTTACCAATTGCTTGCAACATTTGAGCATAAGAAAGTATGTAATTAGGATTATTGCTGTTTTTTGCACCAATACTATAAGAATTTGCAGCTTTTTCAAAGTCAGAAGTCAACCTAAAACAATCGCCTAATCTATTCCAAGCAGCAATATCTTTATTATTTTTCTTAAGATAAGCTTCAAAAAAAGGTATTGCTTTTTTGTATTCAAGATTCTTATACAATTGATCTGCTTTCTTTAATCCACCAAAAACAGCATCATTAATTCCACCGCCTTCTATTTCTGTTGCAAACATAGAGCAAGAATACATAAGAAGAAAAATAAAAATCAACTTATTCATTATATTGTTATTTATATTATAAATCATTTACTTAAATATATGGAATTAAAAATATCTTGGTGTGTTTATTTTTTTCTTATCATAAACGAAATCATAACCTAAAATTATTTCATGACTTCCTTTGTTATAATCTCCTAATTTGGTTAATGTATAATCGTAAGCATAACCAATCATGAATTGCTTCAAAGGCCAAACTTCTAACATCACATCAAAGCTGTCTCCATTCGTTAATCCTGTTTTTTTATTATGAAACGCTGTTCTGTAAGTTCCTCCAATATTTACTCTATTATAAATTAGCAACGAGAGATTAAAATCCATTTGAAAAGGAATTTTTTTACCTTGATCTGCAACGATATATTTTCCTAAAATTTGTGGTCTTATTTTCAACACTTTTCCTGCAGGAATTACACCACCTGCCATAAAAAAGAAATGAGGTGTACGATGTGCAAAATTAACTTTTGATGCATTTGAAGCAGATATATTATTGATGGTAGATTTATTATATAAGCTAGATTTTATAAAATTTGGAACACTTACACCAACATAAAAATAATCGTGTGTAAGATAAATACCGGCACCAACATCGGGCAAAACTCTATTAACGTTAGCAATAAATGGATCTATATTAGAATTTAAAACTAAATCTTGCAAATTACTTTTATACCATAAAATTCCAGCATTAAGACCAATAGATAATTTCATTTTTTTAGGCAATGATATTCTATAAGCATAAGTAACATTAAACCAGGTTTGGTTGGTTACACCTAATCTGTCGTTAACAATATACATACCCATTGCATTAGATTCGCGTTTAAAAGGACTATGTAAACTTAAAGATGTTGTTTGTGGTGCACCTTTTATACCAGACCATTGATTTCTATATAACGCACGAATACTTAATACGTCACGCGCACCAGTATAGGCTGCATTAATTGGCAGTTTATTATACATAAACTGGGTATACTGAGGCTCTTGTTGTGCATAAGAAGTAACATATTGCACAGTTATTAAACATAACATAGCAATTTTAATAACTGTGTTTTTCATTTGTATTATTTTATTCTTATTAATTCTATTTAACAACTTTTTCATACTCTATTATTTAAAAGGATCTATGGATTACCAAGAAACTAGCTTGTTTTATTTTATTGCCATTTTTATCGGTATATTCTAAAACATAATAGTAAGTACCATCTGGTAATTCTTGACCTTGGTAAATACCATTAAATCTGTTATCATACTGTGTATTTCTATACACTTCTGTTCCCCATCTGTTATATACACAAAGTAGAACATTTCCATCTTCATTTAATTCAAATAAACATGGTATTTCAAAGAAGTCGTTAAATCCGTCGTTGTTTGGTGTAATACCATCTGGAACAATACAAGCGCGAATTGTAATGTATACCCATGCTGTATCTCTTCCTTCCGGATCACAGATCTGATATTGGAAACTATCAACACCTTTATAGTCATTATTAGGTGTATACGTTATAGTACCATTTGCATTAATTATTACAGTTCCGTTAGTTGGATTTGTAACGATTACTTCACTAGTCGATAAACCGCATAATGCTAAAGGATCTTCATCTGTTTTGATATCATTATTTAATACAGTAATTACCACTGGTGTATTTGGATCTGTTACAGCTGTATCGTTTATTGCAATTGGTGGAATTCCCACTACAGTGATTATAATTGTTGTTTCAATACATTTTTTGGTTATTGTATCACATGCTTTAACGCATAGTGTATCGGTACCTTTAATCTCACCTGCTATAAATTGCAAACAACCTTTATTATCTATTATCCATGTTCCGAAATTACTTATTCCGTTTGAACTTCCATCACAAGCTTTTACAATAGTATTATTACCTGTTGGTTTTTCTGGACAAATAACAATTGTATCTTTTATTGTAATGGTATCGATTATGGTATCTTTTATCAAACCGCATTCACCAATTACGCAAACTTGTGCAGAATCTCTGCAACCTGTAATCGTGTCTACTAATAAAACTTGATGACAGCCATTTGAAATTTTTATAACAGAGCCATTGTAAATTGTTTTATCAAAGTACTTAACATTATAGGTAGCTGCTTGAGGTTGTAAAGAGAAGAAAGTAAAACCAGAACCTGTATTGTAACGCGCTGATGGATTGGCTGGTTTGATATAGAAACCATCAACAAACCAATTTCCAGCAGGATCAATAGTGTTTAAATAATCTACTAAATCTGATAAAGTAGTAAAATTGATGTTCGGTGTAAATGTTTGTGATGAATCTAAACTAAATTGTTCAAGAAGATGTGGAACATTATCCACATAATTAACATCTTGGAAATTATAACCAGCAATGTTAGTTGAACTTCCGCAACCACTGATGGAACTAAATGAAGTTGCTGTTTTTGTGCCATCAACAAAAATATTATACTGTTGTATTGTGTTTAAATTAATCGGCAAGCACAATCCACCACCAACAGGAGTTGTACAATTAATAATAGTATCTCTAATTAAATCTTCGCAATATCTTGTGTTAGAAACAATTAATGTTGTTGTATCACAAATACCATTTGCACTACAAACTACTACACAAAGTGTATCTAAATTTAAACCAACTGAATTACTTCTAACTATAGTTATACAACCATTGTTATTGGTTACAGTGTAAGTATTACCGCTGTTATTAGAATGTCCACAATTAATAATTGTTGTTGTGTTATTAATCATTCCATTTTCAATTGCAACACAAATCTCTTCAGTTGTATTAATTAAGTTTGTATCTCTAATGGTATCTGTTCTTGGAATGTTAGATAGTATAACATTTGTTGTATCACACACAACCCTACACTATTACAAACAACAACACATATTGTATCTAGGTTGTAACCAACCAAATTACTACGAACAATAGTAATACAACCATTATTGTCTACTGTGTAAATATTACCACTTTGATTTGTGTAACCACAATTACCGATAGAACCGGTAGTTACTTCAAAATTAGGTTCTAAAGGAACACATACAACTATGGATGTTCCAATTTGATTTGTATCTCTGATGGTATCTACGGTAAAGCAATTAATTAAACTCGTAATTGTCGTTACTATACTATCACATCCATTGGCTGCTGTTAACGTGCGTACTACTGTACCTGTATCATTTGGATTGCATGATGTTGTATTTAATGTTGTTGCACTTGATGGTAATAACGTTGTTATTGTTGTTACTATACTATCGCAACCATTTGATCCAACTAAAGTATCTATTGTCGTTCCTGCATTTGCAGCATTACATGTTGTTGTGTTGATAGTAACTGATGAGAATGGTGCTAATGTAGTAATTGTCGTTACTATACTATCACATCCATTGGCTGCTGTTAACGTGCGTACTATTGTACCTGTATCATTTGGATTACATGATGTTGCATTTAATGTTATTGCACTTGATGGCAATAACGTTGTTATCGTTGTTACTATACTATCGCAACCATTTGATCCAACTAAAGTATCTATTGTCGTGCCTGCATTAGCAGCAATACATGTTGTTGCGTTGATGGTAATTATGAGAATGGTGCTAATGTAGTTATTGTTGTTACGATACTATCACATCCATTGGCTGCTGTTAACGTGCGTACTACTGTACCTGTATCATTTGGATTGCATGATGTTGTATTTAATGTTGTTGCACTTGATGGTAATAACGTTGTTATTGTTGTTACTATACTATCGCAACCATTTGATCCAACCAAAGTATCTATTGTCGTTCCTGCATTTGCAGCATTACATGTTGTTGCATTGATAGTAACGGATGAGAATGGTGCTAACGTAGTTATTGTTGTTACGATACTATCACATCCATTGGCTGCTGTTAACGTGCGTACTATTGTACCTGTATCATTTGGATTGCATGATGTTGCATTTAATGTTAATGCACTTGATGGTAATAACGTTGTTATTGTTGTTACTATACTATCGCAACCATTTGATCCAACTAAAGTATCTATTGTCGTTCCTGCATTAGCAGCAATACATGTTGTTGTGTTGATAGTAACTGATGAGAATGGTGCTAATGTAGTAATTGTTGTTACTATACTATCACATCCATTGGCTGCTGTTAACGTGCGTACTACTGTTCCTGTATCTTGTGGATTGCATGATGTTGCATTTAATGTTGTTGCACTTGATGGTAATAACGTTGTTATTGTTGTTACTATACTATCGCAACCATTTGATCCAACCAAAGTATCTATTGTCGTTCCTGCATTAGCAGCAATACATGTTGTTGCGTTGATGGTAACGGATGAAATTTGGTTTACTACCAAATTTAATTTTGTTACTATTGGACAAGTATCATTATTTGATGAATAATATATACCTGTTGAATCATAATTATTTCCATTAATTATAACAATTTGACCTTGACAAATAGAAGTATCAATAGTTATTGTGTCTTTAATAGGACATTCAACCGTTGTGATAATAACGGTGGTATCACAGATTCCAGTGCTTGCATCACATGCTACTATACATACTGTATCCGTGCCGATGCTCGTCCCAGTCGTACTCACGTTTACACAACTGCCATGATTGTTACCGTAGTGGTTGTATGTGATGGTGTGCCTGCACAGTTCAATACCGTAACATCTGTTATCGTCATGCCTTGCTCTACATTGATACATGCATTTACTGGCACATCCTACACAGATTGTATCGTGGATTGTATCGCGTTTTGGTGTGTTGCTTACGATTACTGTTGTTGTATCACAGTTGTTTTGTGCATCACATACTACTACACAAAGCGTATCTAAGTTGTAGCCTACTACATTGCTTCTCGTTATTGTTACACATCCATTATTATCTACACTATACACATTGCCACTGTTGTTGCTATGTCCACAATTGATGATGGTACCACTTGTTGGTGTAAAGCCTGATTCTAACGGTACACATACTGTGGTTGTGGTGCCGATTTGGTTCGTGTCTCTAATGGTATCTTGTGTTGGTGGTACCGTTGTGATGATAACTGTTGTATCACAGATTCCAGTGCTTGCATCGCACGCTACTATACATACTGTATCCGTGCCGATGCTCGTGCCTGTCGTACTCACGTTTACACAACTTCCTACTATTGTTACCGTAGTGGTTGTATGTGATGGTGTGCCTGCACAGTTCAATACCGTAACATCTGTTATCGTCATGCCTTGCTCTACATTGATACACGTATCTACTGTACATCCTACAGATTGTATCTAATATCGTATCTCTTTTGGTGTGTTGCTTACGATTACAACTGTTGTATCACAGTTGTTTTGTGCATCACATACTACTACACAGATGGTATCTAAGTTATAGCCAACTACATTGCTTCTCGTTATTGTTACACATCCATTATTATCTACACTGTATACATTGCCACTATTGTTGCTATGTCCACAATTGATGATAGTGCCACTTGTTGGTGTAAAGCCTGTTTCTAACGGTACACATACTGTTGTTGTGGTGCCGATTTGGTTCGTGTCTCTAATGGTATCTTGTGTTGGTGGAACGGTTGTTATGATAACGGTGGTATCACAGATTCCAGTGCTTGCATCACATGCTACTATACATACTGTATCCGTGCCGATGCTCGTGCCAGTCGTACTCACGTTTACACAACTGCCTATGATTGTTACCGTAGTGGTTGTATGTGATGGTGTGCCTGCACAGTTCAATACCGTAACATCTGTTATCGTCATGCCTTGCTCTACATTGATACACGTATCTACTGTACATCCTACACAGATTGTATCGCGGATTGTATCGCGTTTTGGTGTGTTGCTTACGATTACTGTTGTTGTATCACAGTTGTTTTGTGCATCACATACTACTACACAAAGCGTATCTAAGTTGTAGCCAACTACATTGCTTCTCGTTATCGTTACACATCCATTATTATCTACACTATACATTGCCACTGTTGTTGCTATGTCCACAATTGATGATGCTACCACTTGTTGGTGTAAAGCCGATTCTAACGGTACACATACTGTTGTTGTGGTTCCGATTTGGTTCGTGTCTCTAATGGTATCTTGTGTTGGTGGTACCGTTGTGATGATTACAGTGGTATCACAGATTCCAGTGCTTGCATCGCACGCTACTATACATACTGTATCCGTGCCGATGCTCGTGCCTGTGGTACTCACATTCACACAACTGCCTATGATTGTTACCGTAGTGGTTGTATGTGATGGTGTGCCTGCACAGTTCAATACTGTAACATCTGTTATTGTCATGCCTTGCTCTACATTGATACACGTATCTACTGTACATCCTACACAGATTGTATCGCGGATTGTATCGCGTTTTGGTGTGTTGCTTACGATTACTGTTGTTGTATCACAGTTGTTTTGTACATCACATACTACTACACATATCGTATCTAAGTTATAACCAACTATATTGCTTCTCGTTATTGTTACACATCCATTATTATCTACACTGTATACATTGCCACTGTTGTTGCTATGTCCACAATTGATGATGGTGCCACTTGTTGGTGTAAAGCCGCTTTCTAACGGTACACATACTGTGGTTGTGGTGCCGATTTGGTTCGTGTCTCTAATGGTATCTTGTGTTGGTGGAACCGTTGTGATGATAACAGTGGTATCACAGATTCCAGTGCTTGCATCACATGCTACTATACATACTGTATCCGTGCCGATGCTCGTGCCTGTGGTACTCACATTCACACAACTTCCTACTATTGTTACCGTAGTGGTTGTATGTGATGGTGTGCCTGCACAGTTCAATACCGTAACATCTGTTATCGTCATGCCTTGCTCAACATTGATACACGTATCTACTGTACATCCTACACAGATCGTATCGCGGATTGTATCGCGTTTTGGTGTGTTGCTTACAATTACTGTTGTTGTATCACAGTTGTTTTGTGCATCACATACTATTACGCATATCGTATCTAAGTTATAGCCAACTACATTGCTTCTCGTAATTGTTACACATCCATTATTATCTACACTGTACACATTGCCACTGTTGTTGCTATGTCCACAATTGATGATACTGCCACTTGTTGGTGTAAAGCCGCTTCTAACGGTACACATACTGTTGTTGTGGTGCCGATTTGGTTCGTGTCTCTAATGGTATCTTGTGTTGGTGGTACGGTTGTGATGATAACTGTTGTATCACAGATTCCAGTGCTTGCATCACATGCTACTATACATACTGTATCCGTGCCGATGCTCGTGCCTGTCGTACTCACATTCACACAACTACCTATGATTGTTACTGTAGTGGTTGTATGTGATGGTGTGCCTGCACAGTTCAACACAGTTACATCTGTTATCGTCATGCCTTGTTCTACATTGATACACGTATCTACTGTACAACCTACACAGATTGTATCGCGGATTGTATCGCGTTTTGGTGTGTTGCTTACGATTACAACTGTTGTATCACAGTTGTTTTGTGCATCACATACTACTACACAGATGGTATCTAAGTTATAGCCAACTACATTGCTTCTCGTAATTGTTACACATCCATTATTATCTACACTGTACACATTGCCACTGTTGTTGCTATGTCCACAATTGATGATGCTGCCTGTTGTTGGTGTAAAGCCAGCTTCTAACGGTACACATACTGTGGTTGTGGTGCCGATTTGGTTCGTGTCTCTAATGGTATCTTGTGTTGGTGGTACCGTTGTGATAATAACTGTTGTGTCACAGATGCCAGTGCTTGCATCACATGCTACTATACATACTGTATCCGTGCCGATGCTCGTGCCTGTGGTACTCACATTCACACAACTACCTATGATTGTTACCGTAGTGGTTGTATGTGATGGTGTGCCTGCACAGTTCAATACCGTTACATCCGTGATTGTCATGCCTTGCTCAACATTGATACACGTATCTACTGTACAACCTACACAGATTGTATCGCGGATTGTATCGCGTTTTGGTGTGTTGCTTACGATTACTGTTGTTGTATCACAGTTGTTTTGTGCATCACATACTACTACACAGATGGTATCTAAGTTATAGCCAACTAAATTGCTTCTCGTAATCGTTACACATCCATTATTATCTACACTGTATACATTGCCACTGTTGTTGCTATGTCCACAATTAATGATGCTGCCACTTGTTGGTGTAAAGCCGCTTTCTAACGGTACACATACTGTTGTTGTGGTGCCGATTTGGTTCGTGTCTCTAATGGTATCTTGTGTTGGTGGAACCGTTGTGATGATAACAGTGGTGTCACAGATTCCAGTGCTTGCATCACATGCTACTATACATACTGTATCCGTGCCGATGCTCGTGCCTGTGGTACTCACATTCACACAACTGCCTATGATTGTTACTGTAGTGGTTGTATGTGATGGTGTGCCTGCACAGTTCAATACCGTAACATCTGTTATCGTCATGCCTTGCTCTACATTGATACATGTATCTACTGTACATCCTACACAGATCGTATCGCGGATTGTATCGCGTTTTGGTGTGTTGCTTACGATTACTGTTGTTGTATCACAGTTGTTTTGTGCATCACATACTACTACACAAAGCGTATCTAAGTTATAGCCTACTACATTGCTTCTCGTAATCGTTACACATCCATTATTATCTACACTGTATACATTGCCACTGTTGTTGCTATGTCCACAATTAATGATGCTGCCACTTGTTGGTGTAAAGCCGCTTTCTAACGGTCACATACTGTTGTTGTGGTGCCGATTTGGTTCGTGTCCAAAGGGATTCACGAGTGGACATAACGTACTGGGTGTGGGGGAGTCTACTATCACAACCTGGTCACTTGCTAGGGGACGGTGCTCTCGTGTGGCCTATGATGGGTTGGACTACGGGTTGGACGTAAGTGTCAATAAAGACCAAAGTTGTTATAGTTATTATTATACTATCACATCCATTAAGTTGCTCCACCAATAATTGTATCGATCTAGTGTACCTACTTTTGATGAATATCACGCTCGTTGTATTTACCGTTGTTGTTGATGTTGGTAATAAGGTAGTGATGGTGGTTACTATACTATCACATCCATTCGATGCTTGTCCTATTAATGTATCTATTCTAGTTCCTACTTCTGATGCGATACACGTTGTTGCATTTACCGTTGTTGTTGACGTTGGTAACAATGTTGTGATTGTGGTTACTATACTATCACATCCATTTGATGCTTGACCTATTAATGTATCTATTCTTGTTCCTACTTCTGATGCAATACACGTTGTTGCATTTACCGTTGTTGTTGATGTTGGCAATAATGTTGTTATTGTGGTTACTATACTATCACATCCATTTGATGCTTGACCTATTAATGTATCTATTCTTGTTCCTACTTCTGATGCGATACACGTTGTTGCATTTACCGTTGTTGTTGACGTTGGTAACAATGTTGTGATTGTGGTTACTATGCTATCACATCCATTCGATGCTTGTCCTACTAATGTATCTATCTTCGTTCCTACTTCTGATGCAATACACGTTGTTGCATTTACCGTTGTTGTTGACGTTGGTAACAATGTTGTTATTGTGGTTACTATACTATCACATCCATTTGCTGCTTGTCCTAGTAATGTATCTATTCTTGTTCCTACTTCTGTTGCAATACACGTTGTTGCATTTACCGTTGTTGTTGAAGTTGGTAACAATGTTGTGATTGTGGTTACTATACTATCACATCCATTTGCAGCTTGACCTATTAATGTATCTATTCTAGTTCCTACTTCTGATGCAATACACGTTGTTGCATTTACCGTTGTTGTTGAAGTTGGTAACAATGTTGTTATTGTGGTTACTATACTATCACATCCATTTGCTGCTTGACCTATTAATGTATCTATTCTACTACTTCGATGCGATACACGTTGTTGCATTTACCGTTGTTGTTGACGTTGGTAACAATGTTGTGATTGTGGTTACTATGCTATCACATCCATTCGATGCTTGTCCTAGTAATGTATCTATTCTAGTTCCTACTTCTGATGCAATACACGTTGTTGCATTTACCGTTGTTGTTGATGTTGGTAACAATGTTGTTATTGTTGTTACTATACTATCACATCCATTTGCAGCTTGACCTATTAATGTATCTATTGTAGTTCCTACTTCTGTTGCAATACACGTTGTTGCATTTACCGTTGTTGTTGATGTTGGTAATAATGTTGTGATTGTGGTTACTATACTATCACATCCATTTGCTGCTTGTCCTATTAATGTATCTATTCTAGTTCCTACTTCTGAGGCAATACACGTTGTTGCATTTACCGTTGTTGTTGATGTTGGTAACAATGTTGTGATTGTTGTTACTATACTATCACATCCATTTGCTGCTTGTCCTATTAATGTATCTATTCTAGTTCCTACTTCTGATGCAATACAAGTTGTTGCATTTACCGTTGTTGTTGAAGTTGGTAACAATGTTGTTATTGTTGTTACTATACTATCACATCCATTTGCAGCTTGTCCTATTAATGTATCTATTCTAGTTCCTACTTCTGATGCAATACACGTTGTTGCATTTACTGTTGTTGTTGATGTTGGCAATAATGTTGTTATTGTGGTTACTATACTATCACAACCATTTGCTGCTTGACCTATTAATGTATCGATCTTCGTTCCTACTTCTGATGCAATACACGTTGTTGCATTTACCGTTGTTGTTGATGTTGGTAACAATGTTGTTATTGTGGTTACTATACTATCACAACCATTTGCTGCTTGACCTATTAATGTATCTATCTTCGTGCCTACTTCTGATGCAATACACGTTGTTGCATTAACTGTTGTTGTTGACGTTGGTAACAATGTTGTGATTGTGGTTACTATACTATCACAACCGTTAACACCTATGAGTGTCGTAACAACTGTGCCTGTATCTGCTGGTATACAGCTCGATGCATTTACTGTCGTTGATATAGGCAACTTAATATTTAAAATCAGTTTAGTAATTGTAGGACACTTTACACCATTTGAAACAAAATAAGTACCTGTATTTTTAAACCAAATTGTATTGACTAAAATAGAATCACCTTGACAAATTGATGTATCTAATACTATAGTATCAACTGGTGGACAGATATTGCTTATGATTACTATAGTTGTATCACATAAACCTTGTGCATTACATGTTGAAACACATAAAGTATCTATATTAAATTTAACCGAATCACTTCTATTAATGGTTAAACAACCTGCATTATTTATTGTATAAATATTTCCGCTATTATTATTATGACCACAATTAAAAATAGTAGAAGAACTAGGAATAAATCCAGGTTCAAAAGGCATGCAAATTATTGTGTCAGCATTAATAACATTTGTATCTCTTAATGTATCAATTGAAGGAAGAACCGTAATAATAACAATAGTTGTATCACAGATTTTAGCTATTGTATCGCAAACAATTACACAAATTGGATTTTCTGTTCCAACTGAGTCTTTAGAAATATATTTAATACAACCTAAAGAATCAATAGCATATACACCTAATGATCCTGTATCTTTTTTAGAACCATCACAAAGTGTGATCACAACATTTGAACACTGTGCAGTTGGACGTATTGTTGTTGGACAATTGTACGTTGCATTTATTGGTGAATAAGTACCATTCCAAGCTAAGCCATCACGCTCATCGCCCATTCTAAAAGACACTGCATCTAATTTATAAGCTTGAGCTGTAGCAGTTGCATCCATGTATAATGCACCCATTGTTGTCATACTTAATCCAGTATGTGTTGCATCTATAGCACTAGCTGTAAAGCTATTTGTTGTAGCAGATAATTGTCTTGGATCATCTAAATACCAGTTAGGACTTGTTCCATTACCTGAAAACAATGTCCAAGTATCGTTAGATGGATCATATTCAACTTTTACACTGACTCTATTATTACTTGTTCCATCATGAACAGTATTATCAGAAATTATATTTGTAAGGTTTGCATCAGCGTCTAAACCACCAGTAAATTTAACTAATCTTAGAGCATCGGTACCTGTACCTTGGCCAATAACTACAGCATAACCATCACCTAAAGTATAATTACTATTTGTGGTTGCTAAAACAAATCCTGTACCTCTATCTGTACCAACATCAAAACCAGATGCTGACGAACCTAAACCAATATTAAATGACCAAGAAAGTTTATGTGTATTATTAGTAAGAATTGAATTAAATGTTGCACCAGAAGGAATAAAATTTGGAGACAAAGGTCTATTGAGCCATTCAGCACCAGAGCCACCATCATAATCAATTTCATTCGTAGTAATTTGAATACCATCGGCTTGAGTTTCCGTCTCTATCCAACCATTAACAATAGAAGTATTATTTGCTCTGTTAAATTTATCAATAAAACAATTAGAAATGGAACCTAAAGGAAAAGCCAAGAATTGCATATCGTTACTTCCACAAATATCAACACCCACTTTTGGTGAAGCTGAAGAATTAATTGTAGATACTGCATCCGTTAATAAAACATCAGAATATGCTTTGATATCATGGCCTGAATTGTTTGCTGAATTATTATTTAAGAAAGAATTTTGGTTTATGTATATATCAGATATTGCACTACCCACTTCAACACAAATTGCGCCTCCACCTCCGTTCGTGTTAGCACCTAATGATTTATTATTTACAAAGTAATTATTTGTAATATTTGCAATTACATCATTTAAATAAATTGCACCACCATACGAAGTAGCGGTATTCACTCTATTAGAATCAAAAACACAACCAGAAATATTTAAGGTAACCAATGATAAAGCAGTTCCTGTTGCTTTAATAGCACCACCCGTTTCTGTTGCGACATTATTTTTAAATATAGAGTTTGTAACAGTTAATGTAGAACCGCCTGATAAACCAATTGCTCCACCATCATCTTGAACATTTACGATAGCTGTATTACTAATAAAACGAGAATTATTGATTGCAACAATTGAATTACCTGTAATGTCAATTGCTCCACTATTTGCTGAACTGGCAATATTACCTGTAAATGAGCAATTATTAAAATTAGCATTTGCTCTATCTAGTATTTGAATGGCACCACCAGGTCCATTTCTAAAATTACACGTAAAATTAGAATTAACTACATTTAAATTCGATGAGTTCGCAAAGTTATTTGCTTTAATATACATTGCACTTTGTGAACCTGAAACTGTGGTATTATTATAGAAATTACAATTTGAGATCGTACCATTTCCAGTTGCACCTAAATTAACCTGAAGTGCATCGCCTTGTACATCGCATTTATCAAAATTACAATTATTAATTACCCAATTGGTTGTATTTGAATTTACATAAATAGCGCCCCAACCTGTAGCAGACATATTTACTAATGTTATTCCATCAATCAATACATTATTACCTAAAATATTAGCAAATGCAAGATTATTAGAATTAGCAGAATTGTCAATAACGGCTCCATTGCCAAAAATTTTCATGTCTGTTAATAAATCGAATCCACCAAAAGCATCACCCCATTCAGATGTTGAACCATTTATGCCACCTGGATAATAAGTACCTCTTATAAATGTTATCGTATCTCGATTATTTGAAACTGCATAATCATAAGCAGCTTTCCAAGTTGCAAAAGGTGTAGTTGCTCCATTGCTGATAGCCAAAGAATTAACTTGAGAAGCAGTTAAACCACCTTCAATACATTCCATAGGTGAGATTGTTACGCCATTGATATTTAATTTAAAGATTGAATCAATAGGAACACAAACAATGATAGAATCATTTGTTTTTAGAGTATCGTACAATGTATCTATTGTTGTACATGATATTAGCGTAGTTATTGTTGTAACAATACTATCACAACCTGCTGTTGTTATCAAGTTACTTACTACTCTTCCTGTATCAATAGTACTACAACTTGTACGATTAATAGTTAGGTTGTAATTGTTTTTAATAGCTAAATTTAATGTAACAATACTATCACATCCACAAAAACCACCATTAGCAATTGTAACATTATATAAACCAGGAGTTGAAAATGTAGTTGATCCAATTGTAATTGAATTTCCTTGACATATAGATGTGTCAATTATTTTTATTGGTTTGATAGTATCACGAATCGTAATTGTTTGAACACAAGTATCTGCATTGTTGCAAGAATCTGAAATTATATATGAACGTTTTACTGATAAATTACCATTGCAATTTCTACTACCAATGGTATCGTTTTTAACTGTTAATTTTAATTGAGATGAATCTAAACAATTATCAGTTATCGGATCAAATTTTTCTAAACATAAAGTTGCAATTCTAAAATCATTAAGCGTGCTTGTAAACCTAGTTGATGTAGCTGTATTTGCATTTAAAACAGTCGTTGCTGCAATATCTTCTAAATACACTGTAAAAATAAATCCACCTATTTTATCTGTTGCATTTAATCCACCATCTGTTGTTGCTGATATAATTCTATCGTCGTTGGTACCGTTTACACCAGATGTTATAGTGAAAATATTTGAACGATTAACTGTACCAGTATCTTGTGCTATCCAAAAACCATTTTCTGTTTTAGACCAAGGTGTTGTATTTACGGAAGCAGGATTTGTACCGCCAATAGTACCCGTTGGTGGTGTTAAGAAATAACCATTATACCTTGCACTACCATATGGTTGATTATTTTGGTTTAAGAATACAATGGATGATGACTCGAACGCTGTTCCTACAGTATTACCACTTGTGTATCTAACACCAAAATCTTGTGCATTTATTTCTAAATGGTCTGCAAAATCTACAAAGATTGAATAACCAACAACGTCTCCAGTTGAAGAACGATTAGCAACATTATTACCATGTGGCAACGCACCTTGTAATCCTGATGCAATTTGAGTAACATGATGGCCTGTTGAAGCGGCATTTCCTTTTTTAGGATTTAATACTCCACCAAAGTATGGATCAAATCCAGTAATTAAATTAAGGTTTATTGAAACATCATTTAAACCACCAGCACCCATCGTACCATTGGTTTCATTTAGGATATTAAAATTAAAATTATTTACTAGCATACCAGAATCTACGAGATTAGTTGTTATGCCTGTATTCATTAAGTTGCCTGGTGCATTACCTAAAACAAAAGTAGTTGGTGTTGGTGTTAAACAATTTTTTACGTATCCTAAATTTGAATACAACTGATTAAATGAAAATGGTGCCGGTAAATTAGATAAGCAATTAATAGTAGTATCTGATACACATACATTAATGATTGGTGCTTCTGTATCGTTTAAAGTTATAGTTTGTTCACAAGTATCTGATAAATTATTTATAGTATCAATTGCTATCCATCTTCTAGTGATAACTTTTGGACAAGTTCCTATTATTGATAAATCTGTAAATGAAATTTTTGGACGAGGACAACCTAATGTACCAGGAACAGCAGTTGCAAATCCTGTAACTGCTGGAATTGGATTTTCGTTTGAACATCCGTTATAATTTGCAGGACATGAAATAACTGGCGGCAAACAAGTTGTACAGTTTATGAGTATCGTTGAATCGTCTGTACAGATTGTACCTTGTACTCGAACACTAAATATATGACTACCATTTGTAACTGGAGAGAATATATTGCTAGTTTGATAAGTTCCACCATCTACACTATACTCTAAAGTTCCAGATGTTGAAGTTGCATTAATTTGTACACTTATTGGAGTTGGTGAACATGTAACAATTATTGAATTAATAGTTGGTACAACATTAACATTTATATTTACAAAACTTGTATCATTTTTACAAGGTATCGTATTGGTTACTACATATCTAAATTGGCTCGATGATGCTCCAACTGATGCAATAAATGTACCTAATACTGCGTCAAAAGTACCACCAGTTCCTGAAATTCTAGACCAAGCACCACCAGACGAATCATTTGAAAGTATAGTTGAAAGCGTATATAAAGTTGTATTGTTTTCACATACTGTAATTGATGAGTCTTTTCCAGCACTGAAAAAATTAACTATGTTTATAGTTGCAATACTAGTATCATTTGGACATGGTGTTCTACCAAAAACAACATATCTAAATGTACTATTGGTTGCACCATTTGTATTAAAGGTATGTGCAATAGAATCGAAAGTACCACCAGTTCCGGTTAACCTAAACCACGTACCCGTGGTATCTTCACCTCTAATAAGTGTCTCTAAATCAATTATATGCAAACTGTTATTACATAATGAAGTATCGCCATCTAAGCCAGCAAATACAGCAGAATCAATATCATTTCTATTTACAATAATGTCCAAAGAAGCAGGTCTTCCTGCAAAATTATCAAACATCATGTAATATGTTGTATTGGGTAATAAACCAGTTAAATTTGTTACATCACCATTTTGCAAGATATCATAACAAGTTACTTTAGTTGCTTCCCAGTTTGCAGGATTTACAATACAAGAATTGGTTCTATATAAAACCATTTGGGTACCAGAAGTACCATTTGGATAAGAAGCAGTTGTGTTGCCTGTAATTTGTGTTGAAAAATTACTTAATTGAATATTCATTAAACTACCAGCAGTACAACCAGCTGCAGGCGTTGTAAATTTATACCAAATAGTACCTTCTAATTGGGTAATATTTTGGGTACCCGTTCCTGCAATACAAGTTGGTATACATAAGTTTGGATCTGTATTTCTTGGATCACCTGTTGCTAAGAATGTATTGGCTAAGTATTTACCTGTTTTAGAAATATCCAATGCAGAAGCACAATTTTCGCCTCCATTTGCACCTATAGGTTTTCCTGTAGTAATAATTGCATTAAAACCATCATCGGTTACTGAACCATCAGAAACAAACATAAATGTTAAACAACCACTTGTGTTTGATGGTGTAGCACGTATCGTACCTAATTGATTAATTAAACCAAAAGTTTGATGACCTGTAAATGCACCTAATAATGGTGCGTTAGTGGAATTACCATCAAAAATATATAATTTATCATTTAATGACTCTAATTCTAAATTATTAATAATTGCCTGTATCTTTTCACCATCTGCTAATGCAGCAGCTGAAGGGCAAAATGTTTTAATTTCAAAAGCATTATTTGCATAATTATTTAGAATACCACCTGGATCTGTATATGTTACAGTTGAACCTTTATTAACAGTTGTAGAAGAATTCGTTGATTGATCCACACAAGAAATTCTGAATTCGAAACCAGCTCCTTTTAGGTTGGAATTATCAGCATCAAAAATAAAAGTCATACAACCATCTTGAGCAACATAAGTTCCAAATCTACCGATTGCAGATAAATCGCCTGTTATATTTGAAATGATATTACCTGAGGTAGAATTTCCATCAATTATAGTTAATAAATCATTTCCACCTGTATTTACTGCACCACAAGTTGAAGTAGTTTTTGCTGGTTCAATATCTAATGTTATTTCTTCAATTTTTAAAGCCTTTCCTGATGGAACGCAAAATGTAATATTACGCGGTGCATGTGCTGTATAATCTGAAGCTGCACCACCATTATCAGTAAATGAGATGGATTGACCACATGCCAAATTTACCGTAGTTCCACTCACGGCTGCTGTTAAGGAAACATTGTTATTGGAAGAAACACCAATAGAAAAATCTTCGCCAGTAGTAGAATTACAGTTAAAATCCCAAACTCTAATAAATAATTTATTACCTGGTGTTAATCCTGTATATGATAAATTAAATACATCAGCGCCTGTAATACAAGTACCTTGTAAAGCTAAACCACCATTACAAGGATTATTGTCAGCATCTACATATGCTTGAGCGCTTAAATTATTTGTTGTTGCAATAAAAAAATCTGGGTTAACAGCAACCGTTATATTGCCAGAGTTTGGAATGGTTGCAGAAAACCAAACGCCTTCACAAGCATCATTGGATGTAAAACCACATGCACCTGATGGATCTGGAGTTCCAATTGGACTTGACGTGACACCACAAGTTTCTACCGTATCTGTTAATTGTCCATTATCTAAAGAACGTGCATTGCAAGGTAATGAATTAGTTGCTGATGTAAATTTTGAAAACATACGAACTTGTCGTCCATTATTATTACAATTCAAATCATATAATCTAAAATAAAATTTATCGCCAGTTCTACCTTCTAAACAACTAATAGAAGTAGTTGCACCTGCAGAATTAAAACAACCTACTTGGGTAAATGCATTTACATTACATGGATCAGCATCGCTATCTGTATAAACAGCAATATTGGTGCTATTATTTGGACTACAATCTGCTAAACAAGTAATGCTTAAATCAAAAGTACCATCTTCTGTAAATGTATAATTATACCAAACATCTTCACTAACATTCGCTGTGTTATAATCGCAAGTTGGAAATGGAAGAGTTGCTGATTGTGTGGCACCACTTAAAGTGGCAATAGTTGTATCGTTATTATTGATAGCGATAGATTGACAAACTTCATCGTTTGGTGGAACTATTTTTTGATTAGCTTGAATTGTAAATATTTGATGCGCATTGGTATCGCAATTAAAATCAATTACACGAATCCAAGAAATTTCTCCACTATTTTGTGAATATTGTAATGAATCTGATGTTGTACCACTTTTACAAGCAATTGGCACAAACGGCCCATTACAAGTAGCAGCACTATAAGCTGTAACATACAACCCATTCGGTGTAACACCAATATTTCCAGTTACATTATATTTGATTGTCATCGTAGCTGATGCTGTTGCTGTAACACTAAACCATTGATCTCTACAATAAGCACATTCACCTAAACAATTACCAGAAGGCAATCCAATTGAAGGTGTACTATTTATTAATGTATCAGTTATAACAGCAGCACCAATTGATAATGTTGTTGCATTACAAACTAGGTCATTATTATTTTTAGGTCTGATAGTCGTTACTAAATCTAAATTACCATACTCATCACAATCTTGATCGAATATTCTTATAAAAACATCTGTATTGGTGGAGAAAGCAATATCCGAAATTACGGGTGACAAAGCGTTGCTGCCACATTTATATTCACTTAGAGCACAAGCTGTACCCGTAAATGTTTGAAGTGTAAAATTGTTTGTAGCACCTGAAATAGAAACATCTAAAATTCTGTTTGCTGGAACAGTAACTTTATACCATCTATCTTCGCAACCACCAGCAATTGCATACCCAGCATTGCTACAAGTATTGGTTGATAAATCTGGAGACATTAACGGATAAAAATTATTATCTATAAAAGATGCTGTTGTAGTAGTCCCAACTGTATTTGTCAAAACTTCTGCAGTTGATGGTGCATCACCAATAGTTAAATCTGCTAAATCCGTTGCAATGATGGTAAAATCTGATGGCAAATCGATACCACTACAACCATATTGCCAAATTCTAACATAAACTATTGAACCAGGTGTTAAACAACTAACACTAACCGTTGGCTCTAAAAAGTATGATGTAGAAACATAATCATCAGCTGCGGTAATTAAATTTCCTGAACAACCATCATATAATGCCATTGAAAGATCAGACGTTCCGCCACCTTCAAAAATAACATCTAAATTAAACCCACCAGATGCTGGTACTTGAACTCTGTACCAAAGATCGCCACAGGTGGCAGCATTAACAAAAATTTCATTATCAGCAGAAACAGTATAATAAAATCCTGTTGGATTTGGCGTTCCTGTTGGTGTTGGATTTAATGTGTTAGTAAAGGAAAAAAAATCAGATATTTGAATACCTGGTGATGGATTTAATAATGTTGCACTAAGTCCACAATTATCAGCACCTTGCGATTTTGCAAAATGAAATTGCAAAATACTTACTAATACTAAAAATAATTTAAAGTAATTCTTATTCATTCATCTGATTTTTAAAAATTTTTAATGGCTTCTATTTTACATTTCTTTTCATAAAGTGCTTTTGCTTCTTCATCAATATTCATGATGTTTGACAATTGAAAGCAACCACCTTTAGCAATGGTTATTTCTTTATTTGCTTTTTCTATACTAAATGGCTCTGAGTTGTACATTGCATTGTCCCAAAATGCTGCAGTTAATCCAATTTTAATTAAAGCCTGTTGTTTAATTAAGGGTATTTTATTTTCTACGACATTTATACCATTTTGGAGAAGTTTTATTTGATCATCTGCACTTTTAAGAAAGCTTGTCTTTAATAAATAAGCTTCCATATTTTTAATGTCATATTTAAGCACCGTATCAATATCACTTTCTGCTAATTTATTATTGGATATTGCTTTGTAATATTTAGCACGTAAAAGATAAAATGCTGCGAAATCTATTTTAGAATATTGATTTTCATTTTTAAATGCATCTAGAATATTTATTTTTAGAGCATTTAAATCATTAGATAAGATTGATTTTTCTGCTTGGTTCTTGTAAATCTCTAACTTTATTGGTGTATTAGCGATAACTGTAGTGGAAAGCAGAGAAAAAATTAAGTAATAAATTCGTTTAATCATACTTTAACAAAGATTTTTAACAAGGAGTAATTATTAACAAGTGTTAAATTTCTACGATTTAGTTGCATGTGATTTTTTTAAAAAAAAATAAAAAATTAACACCTGTTGCGAATTTATAAACAGATACTGTTATTAATAATTAACACACTGGCAATTAAATTGATATGCTTATAAAAAATACACTATATAATATATATTACATATTATTCTACAATATTTAATTAAAAAAATTCAATGTTCTTAGTCTGAGAAAAGAACTGATATTTATTAAAAACCAATCTGGAAATTTTGTATTAAATGATACTAATAAAAAAAGGTAAATACAAATCTGTATTTACCTTTTTTATTTTTGTTTTTGTTAAGTAAATTATATATTTCCTTTCAGAATTTCTCTACTTATTACTAATTTTTGTATTTCCGAAGTACCTTCACCAATGGTACATAATT
>JADJSS010000025.1 GCA_016711605.1 Saprospirales bacterium | reverse complement strand
AAAACCTTATTCCTGAAAATAATCAGAAACACTGACACGTTGCTTATAACTCAATATGTTGAGGCAGAAATAGGTTGGAAAATAGATACAAAATTAAATCAACTTATCTTCCGCTGTCGAAAGTTCCCTAACTTTCTAAATGTATCATCTTTCAACTCACGCAACTATGCAGCAAAGCAATAAGCTCGACGCTGTCAGGCTGAGTTTATCGAAGCCACTTATTTCAAAAACTAATCCTTATTTTCGCGTTGCCGATGCCATCAACCATTAAACATATTTTTAGTTACTTATTCGATATTTCTATCGAGAAAAAACAAAGCGATTTCAGTGGTGAAGTAGAAGTGTCTTTAGATAAAGGTCAGTATAAATTAGCTACCAAAAACGCTATCTACTCATTCGGAAAAAATTATACATCGTTTGAGGTAGCGTTTAAACAAATTGATATTCTGCACATAAAAATAGAATCGGTTTTGGTACTAGGTTTCGGTTTAGGCAGCGTAGTTGATTTATTAGAAAACCACGAAACCATCAACCAAATAACTGCTATTGATGCCGATAAAGTTATTATTGATTTAGCGAAAAAATATCTGCAATCGAACCTTAAAAATAAAGTACAATATGTATGCGATGATGCTGAACGTTTTGTTCAAACCCATCAACATAAAAAATACGATTTAGTGTTGTTTGATGTGTTTATTGAAGACGAAACACCGATGCAATTTATGCAGCCAATTTTTTTAAGTAGCTTAAAAAATTTCGTAAACGAACAAGGTTTATTGTTGTACTCAAAAATTGATGATTCTACTAAAAGCAGAATCGAAAACGCACAATTTGAAAAAAACTTTTCTGCTGTTTTTCCAAATTCATTTTCTATAAATACTGATGGAAATAAAGTGTTTACTTGGTTAAATGGAAATACATAATAATTTTACCACTTAAGGCACATTAGAAACTAAAGAAAAATCACAAGAAACAATTATGGTAATAACGAAGAAAGCTAAGATTTTTTTTAAATAAAAACTTCTTAATTGATTAGCTATCTTATATCGCAATAAATCATTGCTCTCTAAAGTTCCTAAAGCTTCTTAAGTGGTTATATTTTTTATTTTCTTCTGAATTCTCTTCTGTGTAAATAAGGTGTAAGTGTGCCAACCAGCGCGCCAACTGCATAGCCAACTATTACATCAGTCCAGTAATGTTTGCCTGCTTTCACACGTGTTAAACCAGTCAATGCAGGAAAAATAGCAGCACCAGTCCAAATTAATGGTAAAAATTTTGATTTTGGATGATAATCGCTATATACTGTTGCAATAAAAAAAGTGCTTGCTGCTGTAATGCTGGTATGTCCGGAAAAGAACGATGACAATGCATTTTTACTAAGTTTATTTCCATTGTCAAACTCGGAATAAACATAGGGTCGCTTTCGTTGTGCTATCTCTTTTGTAAATGTGGTTAATGCAGTTGTTATCGCAAATGTTTCGACCCAAAGTGGTAATATGGTTTTCCAGTCTTTACGAATATCTTTATCTATAAACAAAAACGCTGGACTTACCATTGCTGTATATTGAAAAACATCGCTGGCAATTGCAGATGGTTTTGAGTGTTGGTAAATAGCATATCGGTCAAATTTATTGATGCTAGCGGCACTTAATCCATCTATATCTGTTTGTGTTAATCCTTTTTTCTTTTTATGCAAAATTAAACCAGCAATACCAGTTCCTGTAATAATTGCGCCAATTGGAATATCTACCGATAACCTGAATTTATAAATGCTTTGCCGTTGTGTAGAATCCTGCGCGTTGGTATTTAGCAACAATAAAATCGCGATGATGAATAAAAAATATCTTTGCATGATTTAAAATTAGCATAATTTTTGATTTCCAATAAATAAATCAAAACTATTCTCTTAACTTAGCTTATAATTTTATTGAAAATGAAACGAGCATGAGTGATTTGCAATAAACGGAAATAAATTATTTGCGAATTCTATCTGCTCTTATAAAAAAATAAATTTCTACAGATGAATCATATCTACAAATTACTTTTCACTTTTATTTTTTCATATAGCATGACGCTTTTTGCTGGTGTTGGTTTAATCGTTAAATGTTATGTGAAAGATATTGATTCAAAATTACCAGTTGCTGGTGCTGTGGTTTCTATTACTTTCGGACAAAAAAATGAAATTTTTGATATGACCGATTCAACTGGTTTTTATGAAATTAATTCGCAGGTGATGATGCCTGAACAAGATTATCCAATACAAATTAAATGTAAAAATTATTATGATTTAAATGGTTTTGTAAAAGTAAATAAAACATCTTACAGAGATTTTACTTTGAAACACCAACCAAAAAAAGATACTAATAGTGTAGTAATAAAAACGGAACCAAAGCCAATTTTAGACGGCTTTGCTACTAATAATTTAGTGTTCTTAATAGATGTTTCTTCATCTATGAATTCGCCAGAAAAATTTCCAGTCGTAAAATCATCATTAAAATATTTAGTAGAACAGTTAAGACCGACCGATCGTGTGGCAATTTTAACATTTTCAAGTGGTGTGCGTGAAGTACTTCCTTCTACAGCAGCAGAAAATAAAGCACTCATTTTAGAAACTATTGAAAAACTAAGGTTTGAAGGTTCTTCGCAAGGTGGTGCTGCAATTGAGTTTGCCTATAAAACTGCACAGAAAAATTTTATAAAAAATGGCAATAATCGTATTGTTCTGGCAACAGATGGATTAATTACTTCTGGTGAAAAAGAATACAAAAAAATGGAAAAAAACATTGAGCAAGGTGCCACAAAAGACATAACATTATCGATGTTTTTGTTTGGAAAAAATACCGACTATGTAACATCAAAATTAAAAGAACTAGCCAAGCATGGCAACGGACGATTTGCTGCTGTTTTAAATATTGAAGATGCAAAAGCTAACATGTTGGAAGAAGCCAAAGCAGTGAAGAATTAAATTTTAACTTTAGAAAAGTTTTGAAATCTTTAACAACGAACTTTTCTAAAGTTTAGGTGCAAACCACAATCTTTTTAGTTTCAAAAAATTCTTCGTTGAATGTTTCCTTTAATTCGATGATGCGAATATTTTTTTTAATCGGTTTTAATTCTTCTGTTAAATCACCACCTTTTAGTGCGATAATTTTTTTAGCGTGTTTATTTTTACTCCAAAAAAGTAAATCATTCATTGGTGCCACAGCACGTGTAACGATGTAATCAAATTTTTCAGAAATGCTTTCTGCACGAGCAATTTTTGTAGTAACGTTTTGTAGATGTAATGCATCTTTCACTGCATTGACCACCGTTATTTTTTTTGCAATAGAATCTGTTAATGTAAACTTTGTTTCTGGAAAAAATATAGCCAACGGAATACCAGGAAAACCACCACCAGTTCCGATGTCTAAAATTGTTTCGTCTTTTTTAAATTCAAAAAATGTGGCAATAGATAACGAATGTAACACGTGATGCACATAAAAATTATCGATATCTTTCCTGGAAATTACATTTATTTTTTCGTTCCATTCTTTATACAAAGGCAACAATTGTTCCAACTGTTGGAGCTGTGTTGTTGTTAGATTCGGAAAATAATGCACTATATTTTTCAAGGTTATTTTTTTACTTATCACTTATTTATTACAACGCATCATATTATTTCACGTATTGAAACATATTGTAATTTGCTATCACAAAATCTTGATAACATTTTATCAGTTCATTTTTAGAACGTTCTACCATTTCAAAGGTAGTTGGAAACAGCATTGGAGCATTTCCCAGTTTTTTTATTGTTGCATCGCTCACTGCATTTCTATCACCAAATAATTGAATATACGAATAATCAAATGTTGCATTTCCTGTGCATTTCTGATTTTTTATAAAATCTTTTGTACGTGCTTCATATATAGTAGCATCACCAAAAACTTGTGCACTTTTTGTCATGCGTGTTTCTTTAACCAAACAACTAATCTTAGTGTATTTTGGAACTTTTATATCATTGCCTAAAGAATCTTTTTTTTACATTTACACGAGGATCTAACACATATTGCCAACCGTCTTCCATTAATTTTTCTTCCGTGTTTTGCGTTTCTTTTACAACATCTGGCGATACCACAATGTCATATAAATTTAGTTTAACCACATAGTCGTAATTGATATTATCTTTTCTTCTGTAGTCAATATTTACCCATTGTTCGTTCTGCGTCAACTTCACATTGTCTAAAATACTTTGTTCAAAAGATGGTGGCAATAAAAGAGATGGATTTTTTTCTACCAACAACAATACATAGTTTTTCCCTTTGATTAATGCTTGTTGCATCAATTCGTTTATGTCTTTATAGTTAATGTAGAATTTTTTAGATGCATTGAAATAATCTAAAGACTGACGAATAGATGTTTTGTTGTTAGAGTTTAATAATTTCAAACCTTGATCATAGTATGATTGAGCTGCATTTTGTCTTGATTCTTCGAGCGCAGCACTTAAATTAAATACTTCTATATCTGCTTTATTTCCATTCGAATAAAAAACTGGAATCACACGCATTACTGAGTTTTGTCTGGTATTGATTTTAGTGTATAAATCAAATATTTCTTCCCAACGGTCACCGTTGTTGATGGCTTTTAATTGTACGATTTTTTCTTTGTCACGTTCCAAAGCTGCTTTATATGATTTTTCAAACATCGAAATTTCATCGTCGCTTACTTTTTTCTTTTTTGTGAAAAGATCAATAACCGTATCATAATTTCTGCTTTCAAAACTCTTTTTCACACTATGACAGGATGTTAAAATAGTACTGATAATAAAGAGTAGTATGTATCTTTTCATAAGTATTTTTTTTAGTTAGAATTGGCAAAAATGCTTGTTTTAAATAAATTTCATAAATATCGTACCAAAAGTAGAAAAATGATTTGCTAACTCACATTTTTGTGTAAAAGTTCCTTATAATTTCAAATTTTCCTAAAGAAATGTTAAGACAGCATTAAATTCTAACAATTTATGTTTAACAATATTGTAAATGTGATTGAATTTCAACAAAATAGGAATTATTTAGACTTATTCCAAATAGTACTTTTTTCCACATTCCATAAAATTAAAACAACTGAATACTATATTTGCACCGAGAAAATTAGACGTATAATGTATAATTGCAAATCATTGAAAATCCTCTGTCAACTAATAGTAGTTATTCTATTCCTATCTTTTACCAATAACGCAAGTGCGGCTGTTGCTGTTCCTGACGTTGTTGCTACTGATGCAGCTGGTGTTGCCAAGGCAAAAGAAGGTATGGCTTTATTTAAAGCAAACTGTACCGCTTGTCATGCAATTGACAAAAAAGTAGTAGGACCTGCATTAACTGGAGTTTGGGACAGATGGGAAAGTGAAGACAAATTAGTAGCTTGGGTTCAAAATTCAGGTAAATTAATTGCAAGTGGTGATCCTTATGCCAACAAGATCTTTAATGAATATAATAAATCAGTAATGCAGTCTTTTCCTACCTTAAATAAGGAACAGATTCAGAACATCTTATTGTACATTAAAAATCCAGGAGTTGCTGCTCCAGTTGCTGCAACACCTGCACCAACTGCTGGAACTGAAGCAAATACTGCTGATAGTTCTAACTGGTTGCTTTGGGCATTATTTGGATTTTTAGCAGTACTTGCAATACTATTATGGAATATAACTTCAAAATTAGATAAAGTTGTTCGTGAAAAAGCTGGCGAAGTTGTTGAAGACAAAACGATTGTTGAAAAAGTTTTCAGCAAAAAAACTTATAAAACACTTTTGTTTATTGGTTCTATACTATTGGTGTTTAATGTTTTTAATGGTGCAATTGATTTAGGTCGCTCACAAGGATATGCACCAGAACAACCAATAAAATTCTCTCATGCATTGCACGTTGGTCAAAATCAAATTGAATGTCAATATTGCCATACTAGTGTTGAAAAAAGTAAACATGCAAGTATTCCAGGATTACAAATTTGTATGAACTGCCATAAATATGTAAAACAAGGACCAAAATATGGCACTGAAGAAATTGCTAAAATCTATGCGTCACAAGGTTGGGATCCTGATCAATCAAAATTTGTAAAAGCACCTAAAAATTTTGAATGGATTAAAATACATAATTTACCAGATCACGTTTATTTTAATCACTCACAACATGTTAAAGTAGGTGGAATTAAATGCCAAACTTGCCATGGAAAAGTGGAAGAATATGAAGTGATGAAACAGTTTGCACCGCTTTCAATGGGTTGGTGTATCAATTGCCACCGTCAAACAGAAGTTAAATTTGCTGATAATAAATATTATTCAGTTTTCCAGAAATATCAAGATGAATTGAAAAAAGGAACAAAGGCAAAAGTTACGGTTGCAGATATTGGTGGAACAGAATGTCAAAAATGTCATTATTAATAGTGTAGATACGCTTAAGTGGTGTATTATATTTTGAAAATGAAAATAAAAAAACGTTATAACATTAAATAAATGAGTAACAAAAAATATTGGTCAAGCTTAGATGAAATGAACGAAACTCCAACATACTTGGAGCAAGCATCTAAAGAATTTAATGTAGATACAACTGCTATAGAAGAAAACAATGAAGTAGAACCTTCACGTCGTGATTTTTTAAAAGCAATGGGATTTAGTGTTTCTGTTGCTGCTTTAGCTTCTGCATGCAAAATTCCGGTAAAAAATGCAATTCCTTATACATTTGATTTAAGAAAAGCAGTTCCAGAAATAGTACCAGGTGTTGCAGAATATTTTGCTACTACCTATTGTGATGGTTCTGATTTTGCTAATTTATTAGTTAAAACTCGTGAAGGTCGACCAATTAAAATTGAAGGAAATGATGAATCGCCTTTAACGCTTGGTGGAACAAATGCTAGAATGCAGGCGTCTGTTTTAAGTTTATATGATGTAACACGCTTACATAAACCTAGAAAAAACAACAAAGATGCTGATTGGAAAACAATAGATGCAGAAATTAGCCAAAAATTAGATTCAATTTCTAAAAGTGGTGGTAAAATTGCATTAGTTACTGGCTCAATTTCATCTGTTATTACTAAAAAAGCTATCGAAAAATTTTCAGCTAAATATCCAACAACAACCGTGGTTAGTTATGATGCTATTTCACAATATGCTGTTCGTAAAGCAAACCAAATTAGTTTAGGATCACCAATCATACCGTCAATTAACTTTGATAAAGCAGATGTTATTGTTGGATTTAATACTGATTTTTTAGGTACTGGAATCTCTAATATAGAAAATGCGAAAAAATATATCGCAAATAGAATTCCAACAAAAGAAAATCCAAAAATGTCTCGCCATCACCAATTTCAGTCAACTATGACTATTACTGGTGCAACTGCAGATTATAGATATCCTATTAAACCATCTGAGGAAAAACAAGCATTAATTAACTTATTAGCAGCAGTAGGTGGTTCTATTAGTGGTTCAAAAAACCTTAGTGGAAAAGATGCAAACGAAGGAATTGCAAAAGTTGCGAAAGAATTATTGTCAGCAAAAGGTAAATCAGTTGTAATCTCTAGTACAAATGATCTTCAAATACAATTATTAGTAAATGCAATCAATGGTACATTAGGTAACTATGGTACTGTTATAGATACTGCCAATACTTACAACTTAAAAACTGGTAATGATGAATCATTAGCAACTTTAGCAAATGATTTAAAAGCAGGTTCATATAAAGCAATCATTTTAATTGGTACTAATCCTGTTTACAATACAGCGTATTCAGAAATATTTAAAAATGCAATTAAATCTGCAGAGTTATCAGTTTCAACTGCTGACAGACCAGACGAATCAGCACAATATTGCCAATATATTGCACCAAATTCTCATTATTTAGAATCTTGGGACGTTATATCTCCAAAAACTGGATTTTGTGGATTTGTTCAACCTACAATTTCACCATTATTTGATACGCGTCAAACTGCAGAATCTCTAGCTAGTTGGTTAGGTGATAATACACCAATCGCAACTGTAGTTCAGAACGAAATTACTTCTATGACAGGTGCAAATTACCAAACTGCTGTACAACAAGGTTTCTTTGGTAATGTTACTGCTGGTAGTGGTGCCTCAGCAAACGTAAGTGCATCTATTGCAGGTGTTTCAGCAGATGCTAATCCAGCTAAAGGAATGGAAGTTTTGTTCTATGAAAAAGTAGCTATTGGTGACGGAAGTTTAGCAAACAATCCTTTTTTACAAGAAATGCCAGACCCAGTTGCTAAAGTTACTTGGGACAATTATGTTTGTATTCCATATGCATTTGCAAAAGAAAAAGGAATTGACAGCATGCCTTCTGATAAGAATGTAGCTGTGGCAAAGGTTACGATTAATGGAAAATCTTTAGAATTACCTGTTGTTGTTCAATTTGGCCAAGCTGCAGGTACTTTAGCAATAGCTTTAGGTTATGGTCGCGAAAAAGCTGGAAAAGCTGGTGATTTAGTTGGAAAAAATGTTTATCCATTCTTAAAATCTTCAAATGGAATAACATCATATAACATTGATGGAGCTACAATTGAATTTATTGGTAAAACATACGAACTTGGATTAAACCAAACTTATCATACGTTAATGGAAGATAACAATCTTCCAGGACGTTCAATGAAATACAGAGGTGAAATAGTTAAAGAAACTACACTTGCAGACTACAAAAAAGACGAACATGCAGGTAACTTAGATCGTAAAGAAATTAAAGAGAAATTTTCACATTCATTATATGATGGTTATAAACCAAATGACTATAAACAAGGTCATCATTGGGGTATGGTTGTCGATTTAAATGCATGTATTGGCTGTGGTTCATGTGTTGTTTCATGTAGTATTGAAAATAACGTTCCAGTAGTTGGAAGACGACAAGTATATCGTTCACAAGAAATGCAATGGATGCGTATTGACCGTTATTACAATGGAAATCCAGACAATCCAGATGTTTCATTTCAACCAATGATGTGTCAGCATTGTAACAATGCTCCTTGTGAAAACGTTTGTCCAGTAAATGCAACGAACCACAGTTCTGAAGGATTAAACCAAATGGCTTATAACAGATGTATTGGTACAAGATATTGTGCAAATAACTGTCCATATAAAGTAAGACGTTTCAATTGGTTAGATTATCAAGGTGCAGATAGTTTTGGTAAATTTAATGATGGAAAACGCTCATTTACTGATACAGAATCTCAATCTTACATGTTTGAAGATTTAACTAGAATGGTATTAAATCCAGATGTAGTAACTCGTTCTCGTGGTGTAATTGAAAAATGTTCATTCTGTGTTCAACGAATACAAGAAGGAAAATTAGTTGCAAAAAAAGAAAATAGAACATTAAAAGATGGTGATGTGAAAACTGCTTGTCAAACAGCATGTCCAACAAATGCCATTACATTCGGTGATCAAAATAATAAAGAAAGTGTTGTAGCAAAAACATTTGAAAATAGTGGTAGAAACTACTATGTTCTAGAAGAACAGCATTTCTTATCAGCAGTTGGATATCAAGTAAAGGTTAGAAATAAAGACGAAGAACCAGCTGAGTTTTTTATTAATAAACCCAATGCGTAATAAATTAAATAATTAAAGTAGTAAAGTAAGATATAATGGCAAGTCATTTTGAATCACCACTACGCGAACCGTTAATTAACGGTAATAAAACGTATAAAGATATTACCAACGATATCGTTAGACCAACTACTGGTAAAATTCAACCTAAATGGTTGTTTTGGACTTCTGTTTCTGCAGCAGTTGCCGGTTTGTTTGTCTTCTGTATCACTTGGGAAGTTTGTTTCGGCATCGGAACTTGGGGCGCTAATAAAACAGTTGGCTGGGCTTGGGACATCACCAATTTCGTTTGGTGGATTGGTATCGGTCACGCAGGTACATTAATTTCAGCGATTTTATTATTGTTCCGTCAAAAATGGCGTACTGGTGTAAATCGTGCTGCAGAAGCAATGACAATATTTGCCGTAATTTGCGCGGGTCAATTTCCTATTTTCCACATGGGACGTGTTTGGGATGCATTTTTTATTTTTCCATATCCAAATACACGTGGTCCACTTTGGGTAAACTTTACATCACCTTTACTTTGGGACGTTTTTGCGATTTCAACTTACTTTACAGTTTCTTTATTGTTTTGGTATACAGGTTTAGTACCAGATTTTGCTACCATTAGAGATCAATCTAAAACTAAAGGAAGATGGAATTTCTATAACTTTTTATCATTCGGATGGATTGGTACAGCAAAACATTGGGAACGTTGGGAATCATTATCTTTAATTTTAGCAGGTTTATCAACTCCATTGGTTTTATCTGTACACACTATAGTATCTTTTGACTTCGCAACTTCTGTAGTTCCTGGATGGCATACGACTATCATGCCTCCTTATTTCGTTGCAGGTGCGATATTTTCTGGATTCGCAATGGTACTAACATTAATGCTAGTGGCTCGTCATGTAATGGATTTAAAAGATTATATAACACTTGCTCACATCGAATCAATGAATAAAGTAATGCTTCTTACTGGTACAATGGTTGGAATTGCTTACTTAACTGAGTTGTTTACAGCATGGTATTCTGGTAATATGTATGAAAGTTACGCATTTGCCAATAGAGCAATGGGTCCATATTGGTGGTCATATTTTGGAATGATGTTCTGTAACTTAGTTTCTCCACAAGTATTTTGGTTTAGGAAATTAAGACGAAATGTTGCAGTAACTTTTGCAATGTCTATCCTAATTAATATTGGTATGTGGTTCGAACGTTTTGTAATTATCGTAACTTCATTACACAGAGATTATTTACCTTCTAGTTGGGTTTATTATTCACCAACATGGGTTGAAGTAGGTATTTTTGTTGGTACAATTGGATTATTCATGACATTGTTTTTATTGTTTTGCAGATTTTTCCCAGCTATTGCCATTGCAGAAGTAAAATCAATTTTGAAAGTATCTGGAAATCAATACAGACAAGGTCAATTAGATGAATTAAAAGATCAAAAAGTATACGATAACGTGAGTGTAGATTCAAAAAACTGGGATTAAATAATATTGTTAATAGTTATAGAGTAAAAGTTATTTGCTTATTGCTTACTTCTAAATACTAAAAGATATGAGTGAAATTAAAAAATATTTAGTAGGAATGTTCGACGACGACGACGTTTTGTTGCATGCTGTTGAACATGTTCGACATGCTGGGTATGATATTACAGACGTATACACACCATTTCCAGTTCATGGTTTAGAGCATAAAATGGGATTGGAACCAACTAGAATTCATACAGCTGGTTTCTTCTTTGGTGCTACTGGTTTAACAGTTGCATTAAGTATGATAACATTCATTAATAAATTTAATTACCCTTCAGATTTTGGTGGTAAACCAAATTGGGCTTTGTTAGCATATGTACCAATCACTTTTGAACATACAGTACTATTTGCTGCAATTGGAATGACCGTATCATTTTACTATTTATGCAAATTGTGGCCTGGTAAAAAACCTATCATAATTGACGAAAGAACAACTGACCACCTGTTTGCAATGACATTTGAGTTAGACAAAAACAAAGATTCAAATTATATTAATGCAGTTTCTGAATTATTAAAAAAAGAAGGTGCAATTGAAGTTTATCAAAAAGAAGTATAATATCATGTTAAAAAAATATTTAATCATACTATTGACAGTTGTTATTGGGTTTTCTTCTTGTATCAGAAGTTCTCAACAACCTGGAAGACAATACATGGCTGACATGGTGAATGCAATTCCATACGAAGCTGGATCTGCTAACCCTATATATAGAGACGGTAAAACAAATCAGTTAGCGCCTGCAGGTAGTGTTGCTCGTGGAAAATATTTATATCCTTTAGCTGATACTGAATATATAAAAGCAGCTTCTTTAATTACAAACCCTTTTGTTTTTACAAAAGATGAAATTGAAGGTGAGGCCAAACATTTATATACAGTAAATTGTGCTATTTGTCATGGTGATAAAGGTGATGGTCAAGGTCATTTAGTTCAAATTGATAAATTTCCACCACCACCATCTTATCTGAATGAACCTTTATTGTCATTATCAGACGGTCAAAGATATCATACTTTAATGTATGGTAAAAATATGATGGGCTCTTACGCAAGTCAATTAAACCATAGAGAAAGATGGCTAGTATTGAGTTATGTGAAATCTTTACAGGATGCAAGCAAACCATCAGCAACAACAGTGAAAACAGATTCAACAAAAACAAAATAAAGACACTCGCAATGAATACATACGTTTTTGATTCGAGCACACAGAAAAAGTTGTTTATATCTTTCGGAATTGGAGTTCTGTTATTGATATTAGGCATATTCTTTTCAGGTAGCAGTAAAACAAAAGAAGAACACACTAGCGTTGCTAAAACGGAAGTAGTTGCTAAAGCTAGCAACCATGAATCAACTGAAACACATGAGGCAGAAGCTGGTCATGGACATCATGCTGAAGCTTCAGTTAGTTTACTAGTAAAAGCAAATATATACAGTTTGTTTTATTTTGGATTTTATATTGCTATTGCAGCGCTGTTTTTCTTATCAGCAACTAACATAGCTTGGGGTGGCTGGCAAGTTTCATTCCAAAAAATCCCATTGGCTATTTCTACTACAGTGGTATTCTTCTTAATTTGTCTATTCACTATGTTTATATTCTTTAAACACGATATTTTCGAATGGACACACGACTATTTATACGATCCAAAAGATCCACGTTTTGACGCATTATTAGCTCTTAAACATGGCGATTTTTTAAGTATGAATTGGTTTTGGTCTTTCAATATAGTTATTGCTTTTTCTGCAGTGTTCCTTGTATATAAATGGTGGAAAACATTAACAGAAATGGATACTAATCCATCTATTAAACTATTTTCATCCAGCAGATTATTTGCTGCTATTTCAATTGTAGTTATTTCTTTCGTAATAAATACATTTGCAACTTGGTATTGGTCAATGTCAATACAACCACATTGGTATAGTACGATGTTTACTTGGAATACAATGGCTGGTGCTGCTGTAACCATGTTATCTATTGTAATTATCCTTATACATTTCTTAAAAAGCAAAGGTTATTTGCCAAATGTAAATGTTAATCATGAACACGATGTAGCTAAATTAATGTTTGCTATCAGTGTGTTTTGGATGTATACTTTCTTTTCACAATATATGCTAATTTGGTATGCAAATATTCCAGAAGAAACGGAGTTTTTCCGTTTAAGAAGAAATACAGATAACTACGGGTTTTTGTTCCACTTTGCCATTATTTGTAATTTCGTTTTACCTTTCTTTATTCTAATGAAACGTAATTCTAAAAGAAGTAGAACAACTACGTTAATTGCAGCATTTATTATTATTTTTGGACAATTTGCATGGTTTTTCTTAATGAATTGCCCAATGTTATTGCCTAAAAATGGTTTTGGAATTGTAAGTATTGGTTTATTATTAATGATTGGAAGTATATTTGGATACTTAGTACTCTTGATGTTATCTAAAATTAAAGATTTAGAATCAAGTACACATCCTTATGTAAAAGAAAGTTATAAGCATCATATCTAAAAATTAAAGAAACATGTCTATATTATTAGGAATTCTGACGATTATATTGCTGTACATTGTAGTAGTGCAGATAGGAAAAGCTTCAGACCTTATAAAGGAATTGAAAGTTGGTGAACAGGAAGATCACAGTAAAGGTGCTTTGTTTTTGTCTCTTATAGGTTTTGGAATATTAATTTACTCTATACTATCTTCATATTTTTATAAAGATATGATTTTACCTAAACCAGCATCTCAAGAAGGTGTTTGGATTCAACAATTAATCACAGTAACATTAGTTATTACAGGTGTGGTTTTTGTTATTACTCAAGCAATTCTATTTTGGTTTGTATATAAATATCACTATAAATCTGACAGAAAAGCATACTTCTATCCACACAATAATACATTGGAAGTTGTTTGGACTGTTATTCCAGCAATTGTTCTAACAGTATTAATTGGCGTAGGTATTTGGAGATGGTACACAATTTTTAATGTGTTTAAAGGTCGTCCAAGAGATGTAGTAGAAGTTGAAGTAACAGGAAAACAATTCGCATGGATTTTGCGTTATCCTGGTAAAGATGGAAAATTGGGAAAACGTGATTTTACATTGGTAAATGGTGATAACGAATTAGGTATAGATTGGAATGACCCAGCAAGCCATGATGATTTTATTGCTGATGAATTAGTATTACCTAAAGGTAAAACTGTATATGCAAATATTGGTGCTTTAGATGTAATCCACGATTTCTTTTTACCGCAAATGCGTATAATGATGGATGCGGTTCCAGGTGTGCCAACTTCATTTTGGTTTAAACCAACTATTACTTCTGCTGAAATGAAAGTAATCACTAAAAACCCAAATTATGAATATGTGTTAGCATGTAATAAGTTATGCGGTTCTGGTCATTACAATATGCAAAAAAAAGTTCGAGTGTTAGAATTGCCTGAATATCAAAAGTGGTCAGATGAACAAAAATCATACTATCAAACAGTTGTAAAACCAGCGATGGATGAAGGAACTTATAAAGTAAATAGCAGCTCTATTCCACAAGAAAGTGCAGGTAAAGTAACAGAAGGCGAACCTACTGTTAGTTCTGAAAATACAGCTGGTTTCAATCAAAAATTATCAAATGGTTTTGAGTTAGAAGGTGCAAAAGCAGCTGGTGTTGAAGAAAAGATCATTGAGTTTATTAAAAGTGATAAAGCTATTTCTAAAGACCTTTGGTTTTCATTCGATAGATTGTTATTCGAAAATGGAAAAGCAACTTTAATTCCATCTTCTCAGGAACAATTAAAAAATGTTGCAGAAATTTTAAAAGCATTTCCTTCAGTTGAAATCAAGTTAGGTGGATATACAGATAACGTAGGAAAGCCAGAATCGAATCAAAAACTTTCAGCCGATAGAGCAAGCATGGTTATGAATGAATTGGTAAAATTAGGTATAGCTTCTTCAAGATTAAAATCAGAAGGTTATGGCGAACAATATCCAATTGCTTCTAATACTACTGATGCAGGTCGTCAGCAAAATAGAAGAATTGATATCAGAGTTACAAAAAAATAATTTTAAAAATTAAGCACTCAAAATCCTTTATATGGAAACTTTACATACTGTAACCGAACAACATGCTCACGCAACCGCGCATGGTCACGACGGTGGACATCATCATACAGAAACTTTTATTTCTAAATATATATTCAGTTTAGACCACAAAACTATCGGAAAACAATTCTTAATCACTGGAATGGTTTGGGCCGTAATTGGTGGTTTATTTTCTGTTTTATTTCGTATACAACTAGGTTGGCCTGATGAAACTTTTCCATTTTTAGAAAGAATGTTTGGCGCTTGGTATACTGATGGTAAATTAAATCCAGAAGCATACTATTCATTAATTACTATGCATGGTACCATCATGGTGTTTTTTGTATTAACTGCTAGCTTGAGCGGTACATTCGCAAATGTATTAATTCCGTTACAATTAGGTGCACGTGATATGGCTTCTCCTTTAATGAATGCATTATCATACTGGTTTTTCGTAATTTCAGGCATTATAATGTTTTCTTCATTGTTTTTACCAACAGGTGCTGCATCTGCAGGTTGGACAATTTATCCGCCATTAAGTGCCTTACCTCAAACCTCACCTGGTTCAGGTGATGGTATGACGCTTTGGTTAATATCAATGGTTTTATTCGTAGTTTCTACATTATTAGGTGGTTTAAATTATGTTTCAACTATTTTAAATATGCGTACTAAAGGTATGAGTTTATTTAAAATGCCATTGACAGTTTGGGCTCTATTCTTTACAGCAATTATCGGTATTTTATCGTTTCCTGTTTTAGTTTCAGGTGTAGTATTACTTATATTTGATAGAACATTAGGAACAAGTTTCTATCTATCACATATAGTAATCGGTGGTGTTCCACAACCTTATGCTGGTGGTTCTCCAATATTATTCCAACATTTGTTTTGGTTCTTAGGCCATCCAGAAGTTTATATCGTTATTTTACCAGCAATGGGTATGGTTTCTGAAATTCTAGCTGTACATGCTCGTAAACCAATCTTTGGATATAAAGCGATGATTTTTTCTATTTTAGGTATAACAATTTTAGGTTTCATTGTTTGGGCTCACCATATGTTTATGGCTGGTATCAATCCGTTCTTAGGATCTGTATTTACTTTCTTTACTTTATTAATTGCAATTCCTTCTGCAGTTAAAGTATTTAACTGGATTACTACTATTTGGAAAGGAAATTTACATATTACAGCACCTTTTCTATTTGCTGTTGGTTTTGTATCTATGTTTATTTCAGGTGGTTTAACAGGTATTTGGTTAGGTAATTCAACAATTGATATTCAATTACATGATACGTATTTTGTTGTAGCACATTTTCATATTGTAATGGGTATTGCAGCATTCTTTGGTATGTTCGCAGGTATCTATCATTGGTTTCCACGTATGTTCGGAAGAATGATGAACACAAATCTAGCTTATATACATTTTGCAATTACATTTATTGGTTCTTATTTAATATTTTGGCCAATGCATTTCCAAGGTCTAGCAGGTGTTCCTCGTAGATATTATACTAATAATAACTTCGAAATTTTTGCAGTTTTCAATGGTATGAATAAAGTAATTAGTATTGCTGCAATTATTGTGTTTTTAGCTCAACTTTTATTTTTAGTGAATTTCTTTTGGAGTATTTTTAAAGGTAAAAAATCATCACAAAATCCTTGGAATGCAAATACATTAGAATGGACTTCACCAGTAGAAGGTATTCACGGTAATTGGCATGGTGATATTCCAGAAGTTCACAGATGGGCATACGATTACAGTAGACCAGGCAACGAATCTGACTTTATTCCTCAAAATTTTCCGCTAACTGAAAAAGAAAAAACAGAAGCAGATCATTAATAGTATTATATAAAATGAATACAAAAGTTGTAAATAACAGTCAGTTGTCTTTCTTTAAAATACTTTCATTAAAGTTGAAAGATATTATGGAATTGACAAAATTAAGACTTTCATTGTTAGTTGTTTTCTCTGCTATTATGGCATATTTATTAGCTATTGAAACTGCTGTAGTTTGGTCAAATGTGTTTTTTTTATTTCTTGGTGGATTTTTAGTAACTGCATCTTCCAATACGGTTAATCAAATTATTGAAAAAGATTTAGATAAATTGATGACAAGAACTCAAAATCGTCCTTTGCCAGCTGGTAGAATGAGACTTGTAGAAGCATATATGATAGCAGGTATTACTGGCGTAAGTGGCATACTTATTTTAGCTTTTTATTTTAATACTTTAAGTGGTTTATTAGGTGCATTAGCATTGATTTCTTACGCTTTCATATATACACCATTTAAAAGAATAAGTCCAGTTTCTGTATTTATAGGTGCAATTCCTGGCTCTATTCCATTGTTAATTGGTTACACAGCTGCTTCAGGTACCATTGGTACCATTGGAATTGTATTATTTACTATTCAATTCTTTTGGCAAATTCCACATTTTTGGTCTATCGCATGGTTATTAGATGAAGACTATAAAAAAGCTGGCTATTTTTTATTACCATCAAATGAAGGCAAAACTCGTAATACTGCATTGCAAAATATTCCATATTTAATTGGCTTATTAGCAGTTAGCACTTTACCATACATATTAAATATTTCGGGAATTGCATCTTTAATTGTTTCCTTAATTGCTGGAATTTATTTCCTAAGTGCTGGAATTCAATTAGCTACTGATTTAACAGATAAAAGTGCTCGAAAATTAATGTTCGCGTCTTTTATTTATTTGCCTATCGTTTTTCTTGCATTAGTAATAGATAAAATATAATGAGTTTGAGTGTAACATATAATAAAACAAAATTTGGCAACCAAGGTGCTCAGCGTTTCACAATGTGGATGGCAATTGTTTCTATTATGATGACATTTGGTGGTTTTACCAGTGCATTCATTGTTCGTAAAGGCGCTGGTGGTGCTTGGTCATCTTTTACAATGCCATCAATTTTTAACGTTTCAACCTTAATGATATTGTTAAGTAGTATGTCACTAATTGTTGCACACATTTCTAATAAAAAAGGAAATAAGATAATGACAGCTGTTGGATTATTTACAACTACTTTCTTAGGAATATTATTTTGCGCTTTTCAAGTGACAGGTTGGTCACAATTAACTAATCAAGGTATATATTTGTCTTATAATCCAAATCCAGCGGGTCCATTCTTTTATGTAATTACAGCATTTCATGCATTACACGTGATTTGTGGATTACTTTTCATGATTGTGGCAACCACTCGTTCGTTATTTAAGTTACGTCAACCAACAAGTACAGAAATTATTACAGAATTAGAAAATACAGAAAAAGGAAGATTTGCAATCAGAACAGATTTATTGTCTATGTATTGGCATTTTATGGGTTTGTTGTGGTTATATCTATTCATTTTTTTATCTTTAAATTTAAATCATTAATCGAATAAAGCTCAACCAATGGCAGAAGTTTTAGAAATAAAAGAGCATCATACAGTTCATCAACTACCAACGGCAGATAATGGCGAAGGTGGCGAAAAATCACCGATGAATATTAGCTATGGAAAGACCATGATGTGGTATTTCTTATTGTCTGATGCATTTACATTTTCAGCATTCTTAATAGCATACGCATGCTTAAGATTGGGGCACAAATGGTGGCCAAATCCAAATGATGTATTTAATGCAATGCCTTTTATGGGGCACCATAAAATTCCAATGGGTTTCGTTTCCATCATGACATTTATTCTGATTATGAGTTCTGTTTTTGTAGTACGTGCTGTACAAGAAGGACATAGAATGAATAAAAAAGGTGTAATGTATTGGATGTTTTGGGGAATTTTAGGTGGTGCTGCATTTTTAGGTTGTCAAGCTTGGGAATGGCAACATTTGTTAGCAGAAGGTATGCGTCCGTTTTATAATGTTTTTTATGAAGGTAAAGATGGTTTAACCACACTTTGGAATGTACACGAACAAGGAAAACCTTTATTTTCGCCAGGTCCAGTTGCTTTTGGTGCTTTGTTTTTTGGTATCACAGGTTTTCACGGTTTCCACGTATTTACTGGTGTTTGCTTAAATATTTGGGGTTTCTTTGCAACAGCTAATGGTACTTTTGAGAAACGTGGCCACTATGAAATGATTGAAAAATTAGGTTTATACTGGCACTTTGTAGATTTAGTTTGGGTATTCGTATTCTTAGCTTTTTACTTAATGTAACAAAATTCATTAATAACTAATTCAATAAAAATCTAATTAAAATATATCATGAGCGATCATCAATTAACAGAAGAAGAGTATAAAGCACAAGTAGCTGGTGTTTGGAAAGTAACTGTTATTTTATCAATAGTTACAGTTGTAGAAGTAGCAGCTGCTTTAATTCTTGGACCACATTTGCCTAAATGGATTATGAATCCATTTTATGCAATCGCATCTATTGCTAAAGCATTTTTTATTATTGGTGAATTTATGCACTTAAAATATGAAAAGCGTGCTTTTATGCTTTCACTTGGATTACCTTTATTTTTTCTTCTATGGGCAATTATAGCATTTGGCGTTGAAGGAAACTATTTGCACAAATTACTTTACTTGATAAAGTAATTTTGTTACTATCTACAAATGACAACTTCTTCTAAAAGACCGTTTTTATTATCAATACTACTTTTGTTTGTTTTCCCAGTAATTTTTTTGCTGGTATTTATGCGTTTACATAAAGATGCACCTAAGCTCGATACGCAGCATGTTTTACCTATTTATGGTCCTAGAACTCCATTTGAAAATGAGAATTCAAAAGGTAGAAAATTTACAGATACTGCATATTTTCATATTCCTGATTTTAAATTTGTAAATCAATTAGGTGATACGATTACTAAAAATAGCTTGAATGGTAAAATTTTACTGGTAGATTTCTTTTTTACAACCTGTAAAACCATTTGTATTGATATGCATAGAAATATGAAAAAGGTACAGGAAGAATTTAATGATGAGCCAGATGTACAAATTTTATCACATACAGTAGATCCTGAAACAGATTCTGTAAAACAATTATTTCAATACGCTGTTGATAATAATATCAGTTCTAAAAATTGGTTTTTATTGACTGGTGATAAAAAAGAAATTTATAAAATGGCACGAAATGGTTATTTTATTACTGCAACTCAAGGTGATGGTGGTCCAGCAGATTTTATTCATGACGAAAAAATTGCTATCATTGATAAAGAAGGTCAAATTCGTGGATTTTATAATGGTACTGATTCTTTAAAAGTTAAACAGTTAATGGATGCAGTAAAAGTATTGCTAGCCAGCTATAATGTTCCCATGAAAGTGAAAACAAAATAGTTTAGTTACTGTTTTTTTATTTTCACTTCTATAAAAATATTTTCTATGTCATTTCTAAAAAATACTCCTACAAAAACAATCAATATAGTTATTGCAGTTATTTCGATTGCTGTACCAGCTTTAGTGATAGCTATGCTAAAAATTGCACCACCTGAAATTACTAGCACTGTAAACTTATCTTTCTTTCCAAAATTTAATGCGTTTGTAAACTCAGGTACAACTATTTGCTTACTTATAGGATTGTTTTTTATTAAAAATAAAAAATCAAACGCACATCGATTTGCGATGTTGAGTGCATTGATTTTGTCTTGCGTATTTTTAACATCTTATGTTATTTATCATACTTTAAACGCAGAAGACAGTAAGTTTTTAGGTGTTGGAAAAATCCGATATGTTTATTTTTTTATTCTGATATCACATATCGTTCTATCTACAATTGTATTGCCTTTTGTTTTAAAAACATTTTCATTTGCTTTTCAAAATAATTTTGTTTCACATAAGAAATGGGCAAAATATACTTTTCCATTGTGGTTATATGTTGCAATCTCAGGTGTTTTAGTTTATGTATTTATGGCTCCATATTATTGATTTTTTATAGAGCAAATTGATAGTTATTATTATCTTTACAAAAAAAATAATATAATATGGCAACAGTAACTTTAAAGGGTAATCCTTTTCAAACTAATGGAAATTTGCCTGCAATTGGTGAATCTTTAGCAAACTTTAGCTTAGTTGCATCTAATTTATCTGAAAAATCATTAACAGATTTTCAAGGAAAAAGATTGGTTTTAAACATATTTCCAAGTATTGATACAGGTACATGCGCAGCATCTGTAAGGCATTTTAATATAGACGCAACAAAATTAGAAAATGTTGCAGTAGTATCTGTTTCCAAAGATTTGCCATTTGCATTAAATCGCTTTTGTGGTGCTGAAGGCATTACTAATGTAGAAACATTATCAGCGTTTAGAAGTGATGCTTTTGACTCACTACTATTTATGGATGGTCCATTGAAAAGTTTATTAAGCAGATGTATAATTGTTGCTGATGAAAATGGAAAAGTGATACACACAGAACAAGTCGCAGAAACAGTTGATGAACCCAACTATGAAGCAGTTTTGAATGCATTGGCTAAATAGAATTTAAGTAGAAGTTTTTATTGTTTTAGCATATAGGTCTTATCGTTTACTTATAAACCTTAACAATAATTTCCCTTTTGATTGCTTCTTATTTTGTAATTTTACCTTACACATGAAAAAATTCATTTCATTTATAATACTACTGATTTTAGTTGTTTTGGTAACTAATTCATATGCGCAATGTCCAATGTGTAAAGCAGCTGCTTCACATTCAGAATATGCAAAAAGTTTAAATACTGGAATTTTATATTTATTGGCATTTCCATTCGTAACTATTGGCGGTGCTATGGTTATCTGGAAAATGAATAGAGAGAAATTTAAATAAAATCAGTTAATTGACTTTTTAATCTATAAGATTTTCTGCTTGGAAAAATATCTAATAAAAACACCTGTTTCTGATTTCATTAAAGGAACCATACAACTAAATGGTTCAAAAAGTATAAGTAATCGTGTATTAGTGATAAACGCATTATGTAATAATTTGATAGAAATTGAAAATTTATCAAATGCAGATGACACTGTATTGATGCAGCAATTATTGCAATTTGACAATACAGTTTTAGATGCTGGTGCTGGTGGTACAACTTTTCGTTTTCTCACTGCTTATTTAGCTACACAAGATGGTCGTGAAGTAGTACTAACTGGCAGTGAACGAATGCAACTTCGACCCATAAAAATTTTGGTAGATGCATTACAACAATTAGGTGCAGATATCTCTTATGAAAATAAGATCGGATTTCCTCCATTACGCATCAAAGGGAAAAAATTAAAAGGTGGTAAAATATCTTTACCAGCTGATACTTCATCTCAATATATAACGGCACTTTTGTTAATTGCACCAACTTTAGAAAATGGCTTAGAGCTTGAATTAATTGGCACTATTGTCTCGGTTCCATACATAAAAATGACCTTGAAAATAATGGAATATTTTGGTATTGAAACCTCATTTGTCGATAATAAAATAGCAGTGAAAAGTGGAAATTATCAACCCAAAAAATATTATGTAGAAGCTGATTGGAGCGCTGCAACTTATTTTTATTCTATTGCAATTTTGTCAGAAAAAGCAGAAATTGAATTGATAGGTTTAACAAATCAACAGTTACAAGGTGATGCTATAATAGCAGCAATTGCTGATAGTTTCGGTGTGGAAACTACCTGGAAAGAAAATGCAATTGTGCTCAATAAAGTACGCAAACCAGATTTTGACTCGTATAATTTTAATTTTATTGAATGTCCAGATATTGCTCAAACAGTAATAACTTTTTGTGTTGCTTCAGCTATTGAAATGAATTGTGAAGGTTTGCAAACTTTACGCATCAAAGAAACCGATCGCATTGCTGCCTTAGATAATGAATTGCAAAAATTAAGAATGGCTTCACTAAATGAAATCAATACCAATAAGTGGAAATTAAACATAAATAATTACACGACTCGCGACACACAACTCGCGACTTCTATTTCAACATATGACGATCATAGAATGGCAATGGCATTTGCACCGCTATGTTTAAAAACAAAATCTATTTTAATTGAAGAACCAAATGTAGTTTCAAAATCTTATCCATTATTTTGGGAAGATTTGAAGAAATTGGGTTTTAAGATTACAACTATTTAATTAATTCTTTCATTCTACTGATTAAATAAAAAGGTGCATCTACCGAACTGATATTTACCAATAGTTCAGGAATAGTTCCAGCAGGATCCGTAAATGCCTGTTCAATAATTTCAGTTTTATTATTAGGTAAAGGTGATATTTTCCAATAAGCTTTCATTTTTTGTATACGTACATTTTCTTCTTTCACTGGTATTAAATTTGGACAAGATTCTGCAACAATGTAAACAACACCATTTGCATCAGGTGCTTTAATATTAAAATGAGTAATTAAATCTCTTCGTTTAATTAAAGGTGCTGATGCTGTGATATAAACATAAAATTCATTGTTAGATACTTTTTTTAAAAGTCGAACGCTGCCATCATCTACTTTATAAGATATTTTCTCGTGGTTTTTATAATCTCTTAAAAAATCTACTACTTTTTCAATAGGTGCATTTATTACTGCACTAACTTTAGATTCTTTTAATTTTGTGTTTTCCACTTTGCGTGTCCATACTTTAATTCCATCTTTATCTTTTTCCAATTTCCATTTTTCCTGCGAAAAAACTGGTGCAATCAATAAAAATAATAGTAAAATAGATAGGATAGATTTTCTCATTTAGTAAATTATTTAAACGTTTCTTTTAATTTGGATAACATCGTAAAAGGTGCATCAGCAATGGCCATATTAATAAATGCAGTTGGTATACTTCCACCTGGATCGGTAATTGCCTGATGATAGATTTCCGTTTTATTATTTGCCAAAGGTGTAAATTTCCAGATGGCAGTTATTTTTTTTACACGAACATAATCGTCGTTTTCTGGAAGAATATTGAAAGCATTTTCTACGGTAATAGTAATGGCACCTTTTTCATCAGGTTTTGAAAATAGGTATCGTGTAATGATTTCTCGAGTTTTTATCAATGGTGCACTCATTAAAACTTGAATATAAAAATCATTTTCATTGTTTAATTTTAATTGTTTTACACTTCCAGGAATTACTCTGTACATCCATTTATCAAATGACTTATAATTTCTAAAGTAAGAAACTACTTTATCTAATGCACTATTTACACTCGTAATGCTTTTAAATTCTTTTAAAGATGAATTAACTGGTTTTCTTGTCCAAACTTTAATTTCATTTTTGTTTTTTTCAAGCTTCCAAGTTTCTTCAGCTATTGCAGTCTGATCTAAAAACATCAAAAAGACACCTACAATAAACAATATTCGTTTCATACTTGTATTTGGTTACTAAATTACAGTTAAAAATGATTATTTTAAATAAATAATCAAATATTGCATTATTTTTGTTTGACTATCAAAATTAAGAAAGGTTTATGCGCAAAATTTTATTTTATACTTTATTCTTTTGTTACATTACAAATATAAAGGCTAGTAATCCAGGTTACTTAGGTATTTCAATACATAATTATGAAAATGCTTCACTAGTTGGTGTATTAGTAGTAAATGTGTTTGATGAGAGCGCAGCTAAACAATATGGATTGAAAGAAAATGATATCATTTCTTCAATAAATGGAAAAAATTATTAAAAACGGAAGATTTAGTAAATGAATTAGAAAGCTATAATTGGGGCGACTTGGTCATTCTTGATTACATTAGAAATGGCAAAAGCAACACGATGAAAATTTATTTAGGTTATAAAGGAACTGAACGTACTTATAATATAACTAAATCAATTAAAAAAGATGGTGAGCATTGGTGGTTTAAAGATGATCAAACCGAAATAATTTTGAGAGAAGATAATACACCAGTTTCAATTTCTAAAACAGATTCAACAGGCAAAACGGATACCTGGATTCCAGGTACAGAATATAAAGAACAAGAAGTTCCTCAGTATTTCTTAGATATAAATGATAAGGTTGCTGGAATAAAACGCATTAAAGATGATCAGGCAAAACGAAACTGTAAGATAAATGAAATTGTGTACATCAAAGAAGCAAAAGCTCCAAAGAAAGAACAAATACAAGTTCCTTCAACTGAATTAAAATTGGATGTGTTTTCTGTTTTTCCAAATCCTACAAGTGGTCCGTTTACTGTAAAAATTATTGCTGAAGAAAATGGAAATACACAACTAACAATTTTTGATATTGTAGGTCGTGTAGTGCAAACTGAAATGATTCAAGATTTTTCTGGTGAGATTACGAAAGAATTTAATTTAAAAAACCAACCGAAAGGCGAATATTTAATTCAATTAAAAATTGGTGAAAAACAAGTTAGTAAACGCATATTCTTGCATTAACATTTTTTTATAAAATTTAAGATGTCTATCATTATAATTTTTCGCTATCTTGCAGAAAATTAATTTGTCAATTAAAATTTTTCATCATGAAAAAACTTTTACTTTCTACTTTATTACTTACATTTTTATCTGTTTCGTTTGCAAAAAACACTGGGTTTTTAGGTGTTACTATTAGCGATTACACAAGCAATGAAACAAATGGCGTTCAAATTACAGACTTGTTCGAAAATGGTGCAGCGAAAAAATTTGGCTTAAAAGAAAATGATATTATCACAGCCGTAAATAGTGTTGCAGTTTTGAAAAAAACTGACTTAGTTACACAAGTTGCAAACTATGATTTAGGTAATGAAATAACATTAAGTTATGTAAGAAGTGGTGTAACAAATTCTATAAAAGTTACACTTGGTAAAAAACCTGAAGCAATTAAATTTAAATTAGAAAGAATTGTGAAAGCTGATGGCGAACACTGGATTTTTGCTGATGATAGAACTGATATTTTAGTAAAAGACAAATCGCCAATTTCTATTGCTAAAACAGATGAAACAGGAAAAACTACAGTTGCAACTTTGTCAAATTTACCATCTGCAAAGCAATTATATTTTGGCTTAGAAGATAAATTACAAGCGATTAAAAACATCAAAAAAGAAAGAGAAAAATGTGATTGTGGTTGTCCGATTAAAGAATATACGTTGTATAAAATTACACCAGATGTTGCTGCACCAATTGAAATTAAAACACCAATTAGCACAGAGTTAATTGTAGAAAAGTTTACAATTGCGCCAAACCCAAGCAACGGAAAAATTACGGTTGATTTTGCATCAAACGAAAAAGGTACACCAATGCTAACAGTTTTTGATATTTCTGGAAGAATTGTTCAAACAGAAATTATACAAAATTTCACAGGTGAATTTTCTAAACAATTTAATTTAGAAAATGAACCAAAAGGTGCGTATTTAATTCAATTGAAAATAGGCGATAAGCAAACGAATAAAAAAATTATCTTGCAATAAAAAGTAATTCAGATTATAAGAAAGCCATCGCATTGCGATGGCTTTCTTATATTATAAAATATCACAAAGGATAAGGATTTTTTACTTAGTTGTAGAAATCTGCAAAATAATACTATCTAATACACATTCTTTTTATCTGTGATTTTTCTGTTCAACTCTGTCGTATTAATTTGTTGAAACTTGAATAGACATGATGCATGCAATGGATCACTACACTTTTACCATCACTATCATTTTCACTTTATTTCTTCCAATTCGATTTCAACAAAGAATAAATTGCTGTATCTAAAAATTTTCCATCTTGAAGAAAATCTTCTTTAAAGTAAGCTTCACGTACAAATTTATTTTTCTCGAGTAAGCCAATACTTGCTGCATTTTCTGGGTCTACAATAGCTTCTAACGAATGAAAATTCAGCACATCAAAACCATAATCTAAAACAGCATGCATACATTCCTGCAAAATTCCTTTTCGCCAAAAATTTGGATGCAACATATAACCAACTTCACCACGATGATGTTGTTTCTTAAAATGAAATAAACAAATAGTGCCAATTAGTTTTGGGTTTTCTTTGGTAGAAATTGCCCAATAAATACAATCGGAGTTTTTTATATCCTGATTTATTTTTTCAATTTTATTTGAAGCATCTTCTATGTTTTTCATTCGAAGAAAATCCAAATATTTCAATACATCATCATTGGTATTTAATTCAAATAAAATTGGTGCATCATCTAAAGTTAGAGGTCGCAACACTAATCGCTCAGTAATGAGTTCTGGAAATAAATCAAAGTTAAATTCAAGCATACGGTGAATTTAAACAAAATATTTTTTAAAGTAAAAATGAAATGAATTACAATCGTAAGTCTTCAACTTTTACACCTGGATGCTTGGCAACATCGAATTTAAAAAAGTTATCATCTAAACCTGCTTTTGAATTAAATGAAGTAACATTATAGGTATATCGATTTCCATTTTTATCAAATGCTTTCATACGTTTAATGTATTTTGCATTTTTATCAATCCAAATTCTAACTTTAAAAAACGGTTTACTTTTATCTTTTGGCATCAAATCAACAATTGAACAAGTTGCCTTGTCAATAACTTCTTCACCATTCATCATGTAATTAAAATCATTTTTGTAAATGGTAAACATATTAGATGGTGTAATGTCTTCTTTATTTGGTTCATAATCGTTGATTTGAACTTCGTTAATATCTTTCAAATAGGTCCAAACACTTTTATTGTCGCAATACACTTCTTGCTTACCCATATCAATCTTATATTTTTCGCCTTTAATATAAACACTTCCATTTTGTGTAGTGGTTTTATTGGCTTGCGGATTTTCCGTTACTAATGAAATTTTTGCATCAATAGAAGTAAAACCTTTATACGTTTTGCTTACATTATCCAATAAGGTTTTCGCTTTCGGATCATTCAAAGTTTTGCTATCCGTTTGTATTCCGAAAATAGATAAGAAAAAAGTTAAAAATGAAAAAAGGTATATCATCGTTTATTTGAGTTAATTGTTATTTGTTATAAGTTATTTGGTTGATATTAAAAAAGTAAAACGCTAAAATAGAATATTTTAGCTGTAACTTATAACCTATAACTTATAGCTTGAAATTATTTTTCACCAATCTCTTGCAAAATTCGTTCCAATTCTTCGTCGGTTTTTACATATACTTCTCTTGCTTTGCTGCCAACGTTTGGACCAACGATGCCAACTGCTTCCAATTGATCCATTAAACGACCAGAACGTGCGTAGCCAAGTGCTAATTTTCGTTGAATTAATGATGTAGAACCAATTTGATTGCGCACAATTAAGCGTGCTGCTTCGGTAAATAATTCGTCTCGATTTCCTAAATCCATGAAACGATCACCACTATTATTGTCTTTATCTTTTGGATCGATGTATTCTGGCAACTCGTAAGAGGTAGCAAAACCACGTTGGTCGCCAATGAATTTTGCTATGCGTTCTACTTCTGGCGTGTCAACAAATGGACACTGCAAACGCGTCAATTCACCACTTTGAGATAACAACATATCACCGCGACCAATCAACTGATCGGCACCACTTGCATCTAAGATTGTTCGCGAGTCTACTTTTGCGGTTACTTTAAATGCAATTCTTCCAGGAAAATTGGCTTTAATCGTTCCTGTGATAATATTTACTGAAGGTCTTTGTGTTGCAATTACTAAATGAATACCAATAGCACGCGCCAATTGAGCCAAACGTGCAATCGGAACTTCAACTTCTTTGCCAGCTGTCATCATTAAATCGGCAAATTCATCGACAACTAAAACTATGTATGGTAAAAAACGATGACCATTGTTTGGATTAAGTTGTCGCGCTAAAAATTTCTGATTGTATTCTTTGATTTGTCTAACTTGAGCAGTCTTCAATAATTCATAACGTTGATCCATTTCGATGCATAAAGCATTCAAGGTGTAAATTACTTTTTTATTATCGGTAATAATGGCGTCTTCTTCGTTTGGTAATTTTGCTAAATAGTGGTTCTCAATTAATTTATACAAATTGAGCTCTACTTTTTTTGGATCGACCAAAACAAATTTTAATTCTGCTGGATGTTTTTTGTATAATAATGATACTAAAATGGCATTTAAACCAACTGATTTCCCTTGACCAGTGGCACCAGCCATCAATAAATGCGGCATTTTTGCTAAGTCAACCACGAAGTCTTCGTTTGAAATAGTTTTACCTAATGCAATTGGTAAATCAGCATCTGATTTTTGGAATTTTTCGCCATTAATCATCGACTTCATCGAGACGATGCTTTTCTTTACATTTGGCACTTCAATACCAATAGTTCCGCGACCAGGAATGGGTGCGATGATACGAATACCAAGTGCAGCCAAACTGAGCGCAATATCATCTTCCAAATTTTTTATTTTAGAAATACGCACGCCTTTTTCAGGAACAATTTCATACAGCGTAACAGTTGGACCAACGGTTGCTTTTATTTTATCGATGCCAATATTGTAATTCAATAATGTTTGAACAATTTGATTTTTATTGGCTTCGAGCTCTTCTTTGTTAATTTCAATTTGTCCGCTACCATGATCTTCCATTAATGATAATGGTGGATATTTGTAGTCAGATAATTCCAATTTTGGATCGAATTCTGTATCTAAGCCAAAATGTTCGAGCGCACGTTGTGTTGCTGGATTTATTTCTGTAGTGCTTTCTATAGTATTTGCTGCTAATAAATCTGCTGAGTTAGCAGTTCCAAATGCTTGTAATTCCTCAATTTCTAAATCAATATCATCTTCTTTAGCAGATTTTTGTTTTATTAAAGTTGGATTTTCTAATTCAATCTCATTGGTGTCATCAACTGGTTTTTCTACCAATTCCATTTCCAAATATTTTTCGTCAATCGGTTTTATTTCTGGAAGAATTATTTCTGGGTTTGAATCATTTTCATTAATTATTTCAAATGTTTTGTCATCAAAATGTGGTGTTGGCAATTCTATTTCTGCAGGAATGATGCTTTCCATTTCGTAACCATCTTCTTTTATTAATTCATCTTCTTTATAAAATTCATCAATATCATTTTCGATTTTAGAATTTTTATACACTTCTTTTTCTAAAGCAAGTAATCTTCTTTTTTCTTGCCATTGTTGTTTCCATGTTTTAAACTTTAAAAATGTATCTCGCACATTAAAACCTAAAAATGAGAATCCGATGATGGCTAATAAAATGCCTAATCCTAAATTGCCAATAAAAGTAGAAAGCCATTCATAATTATTTTTTCCTAAACCACCACCATACGGAAAACTTGCATTTGGAAAAATAAAAGTAGCCAGCGTAGCTATAAAAATCAACCAAAATAAACAGGTAAAAAATACTTTTGTAATTCGAAATATTTTTTCTTTAAACGTAATATTTACACCAATTGCAAAAAAGATATACGGAACAATGAAGGCTGCAATTCCAAAAAAATCATAGAAAAATAGATGCGATAAATATGCACCAATTCGACCCATTTTATTTTCTACGATTGCTTCTTTACTGAAAATGATTTTCCAGGAAAAATTCATTACTTTATCTTGGTCATCTTTCCATGTAAATAAATACGAAAAAAAAGCTACAAACAAAACGATGGAAACAAATAAGAAAAACAAACCGAATGCGGTTTTTACAGTTTCTGCATCAATAATTGGCGCAGGCGAATTATCTTCAACTGCTTCTTCTTGAATAGGTGCTTTTTTAGTACGTTTTACTTTTTCTTTTACTACATCATCTGCCATGAAACAAATATAATTCGAGAAATTCAAGATTTTGAGTGAGTAAAATAAACAAGTATGGATAACTTCTTGGAAAAATCAGCTTAATTCATCTAGTTTTTTTTGAAAATCATATTGTAAATCTTCATGCAATGTTTGTAGGCAAGTATTTATTTTTTTGAGTTGACTATTGTATAAGTTATTCAAAACTTTATTTGTCTTATATGGTATTTTTGAATGATTTAAAACGGAACAAAAATGAATTAATACATCAATTTCTGTCTCTTTATTTTGCGAATATTTGATGTGTTTATTGGCGATTCGCAGTATTTTTCTCAAACTTTTTTTTACCAAATATAAATTCGTTTGTGTAATCGCTTCAAAGTTTTCATCGATTAATAGTTTGATGTTGTTTTTGTAATTTTCTTCATCATTTGCATCAAATAGCAAATAGGAAAGCAGTTCTTTATTTTCTTTTTTATAACGAGCCAAGCGCAAACATAATTCCGTCAATTCATTTTTATCTAAATGACTGAGCTCGTTTTTTACGTCGCTTAAAGAAGCTGATTTCATCTGATATATTTATTGTTTTATATGTGCATATGGAACATCTAATTTTCTAAATATTTATCTTAGAATTTAAGTAGATGTTTCATTTGTTATATTTACTGTTTTTTGCTATAAGTGGTTTTAGTAAATCATCTAAACCATTCGTTTTTATTTCGTACATAGTTGATAATAACATTCCGAGTTTTCCGTCTGGTAATTTTCCGCGATGTATAAACCATTCTAAATAAAATGATGGAATGTCACAAATGATGGTGTCTTTGTATTTTCCAAACGGCATTTTAAAAGTGACCAATTCTTCTAATATTTTTGGATTAAAACCTATTGGTTCTTCTTGCATTTTTATTTTATTTAAATATCATAAAATGCTTGTAAAGCACCGAAATAACTATCATTCCAGCCATTTACAATATCATCGTAATCTTCATCAGGAATATTGGTGTGACGCAGTTCTGCAGAAGTTCGCTGCTTGTCTTCGTGCAAAATAATGGTTACAATAGATGCTGGTTCTTGCTCGCCAAAATACCATTCCTGAACTATTTTCTTACCATCCACAAATTCTAAATTCTTTCCAACGATGTCGCCATTCCATAAAGAAAATTCCGTGCCTGGTTCTGTACTCATTACTGCTTCTTCACCAGTCCAAAGCTCTAAAGTAATAGGATTGGTTAACGCAATATATACCTGGTCTGGTGTTTCGTTGATGATGTAATATTTTTTGTAGTCTTTCATATTCTATTTTTTATTAATCATTCAACTGAATCTTTTCTTCGATTCCATTTCTTCTAAATTCATCTTTTATTTTTGAAATCGCATTCTCTAAATTCAATTCTTCAATAGTAGTTATTTTACTGCATAGTTCCATTAAAATTTTGTCTTGTATTTGTCCGCGTTGTTTAGCAACTGCATATGGTAAGCGATGAAATGTAACCATCGCATATTTTGAAATAAAATACTCAGGAAATTTTTCTTCTAATAAAACATCGGCTTTTTTCTTAAGCATAAAAGTTGGATTGGCAACTAAATCGCGCATTTCAACAAAATTTTCTACTGCTAAATCTGCAATCGCATCTGTATTTTCTTTTCGCAATTTTCCAAATTCTTCAAATATCGTTAACCAATTATTTCCGTGTTTTTCTACTAATAAATCAAAATTATAACAATCTTCAAAACAACAATTCATGCCTTGTCCAAAGAACGGAACCACAGCATGTGCAGCATCACCTAATAAAATGGCTTTGTCGTTTATATGCCAAGGAAAACATTTTACTGTCAATAAATTTCCAGTTGGATTTGCAAAAAAATCATCTAACAAAGTTGGCATGTTTGGCACAGCATCTGCAAATACTTCATTGAAAAATTCGGTTACATTTCCTATCGTTTTTAATTGAGCAAGATTTTTATTTCCATCTTTAAAAGGCATGAATAATGTGCAAGTAAAATCACCATCTTCATTCGGCAATGCAATCATCATGTACGAACCACGAGGCCAAATATGCAACGCATTTTTTTCAATACGAAAACCTTTATTTTCTGATGCTGGAATCGTTAATTCTTTATAACCATAATTTTCATATTGTTGTGAAAAATTAAAAAATCCAGATTTTAAAAATTCCATGCGAATAGCTGAAGCAGATCCATCAGAACCAATCACCGTATCACCAATAACAGAATGATTTGTTTGAGTAAGCTCATTGAAAAATGTTGCTTCACCAGTTTGTAAATTCATTCCAGTACAGCGCATATTAAAATGAAAAGTAACATTCGGAAATTTTTCCGCTTCATTCATTAATACTACATTCAGGTCTTTTCGCGAAACAGAATTGATGTATTCGTTTTCATTTTTTCCGTAAGGTTGTAAACTCGTTTCTCCATTTTCTAAATGAATCATTCTTCCTAACATCGGAATAGCGTGTTTCAAAATTGCTGCATCCAAACCAACTTGTTTGAGCGCATGGATACCACGAACAGACAATGCCAAATTGATTGATTTTCCTGCGCTGATATTGGCTGTTCGCATATCTGCACGACGCTCATAAATTTCAACGTTGAAACCACGTCGTGCTAAAAAGATAGATAGCAATGAACCAGTTAAACCTGCACCAACAATAATTATTTTTTGACTCATGATAAGACCAATTTTAATTTTTGAACAAACTGATACACATCTAAAAATGAATTGTATAAAGGAACTGGTGCTAAACGAATTACATCAGGTTCGCGCCAATCGCATACAACACCAGTTGCTGTGAGTTGATGAAAGAAATTTTTGTTGCTATTTTTTATTCTGATAGATAGCTGTGCACCACGTTGCTTAGTATCTTTTGGTGTGATGATTTCTATCGCATCATTTTTTAGTTCGTTAATTAAGAACTCTAAATATGCTGTAAGTTGTTTGCTTTTTTCTGCTAATTTTTCCATTCCAACTTCATCAAATATATCCAGCGAAGCGCGCAAACTTGCCATTGCTAAAATAGAAGGATTGCTGAGCTGCCAACCTTCTGCGCCATCAATTGCATTAAATTCTGGTTGCATTAAAAATCGTTTTTGTTTATCATTCGACCACCAACCTGCAAAGCGTGGTAATGTTTTATCTGTTGCATGTTTTTCATGCACAAAACAACCAGCAATTCCACCAGGACCACTGTTTAAATATTTATAGCTACACCACACAGCAAAATCAACATTCCAGTCATGTAATTGCAAAAATAAATTTCCTGCAGCATGTGCTAAATCAAAACCAACAACTATGTTTTTTTGATGTGCAACTTCTGTAATGCGTTTCATATCGAATGCTTGTCCAGTATAATAATTCACACCACCAAGCATAATTAATGCAATAGAATCGCCTTGTTCTGCAATTACTTTTTCAATATCATCTGTAAAAATAATATCTTCATTTTCGCGTGGTGTTAATTCAATTAATGCATCTTTACAATCAAATCCATGAAAATTTATTTGCGATTGCACAGCATATTGATCTGAAGGAAACGCATTTTTTTCAATAACTATTTTATATTTTGTTTTTGTTGGTCGATAAAAAGAAACCATCATTAAATGCAAGTTCACTGTCAATGTATTCATCACGACTACTTCAATAGGTTTTGCACCAACGATGTTTGCCATTTTTTCAGTCAAAAATTCATGATAAGGCATCCACGGATGCTTTGCATGAAAATGTCCTTCAACGCCTAAGTTTTCCCAATCTAACAATTCCTGCTCAATATAAGCACGAACATTTTTAGGTTGCAAGCCAAGAGAATTTCCACAAAAATAAAGTAATGTATTTCCAGTATTATCTTTTGGAAAATGAAACTGATTGCGATATTTTGCTAATGCATCAGCGTTATCTAATTGCTGTGCAAATGCTTCATTGTTTTGATAAATTATTTTTTCTGAATTCATTTTTATTTTAGCATCTCAATTTATAAAAATTTATTTCTATCCAAATTTAACCATTCTAAAGCAGTGCCTGAAAGTAATCTTTCTTTGACACTATCATTATAATTCATCGATTCAATTAATTTTCCTGGTTCTAATTCACCTAATGGAAATGGATAATCTGTACCTAATGCGACTCTGTCGGCACCGACTAATTTTACTAAATAATCCAGCATCATTGGTTCGTGTACTAATGAATCGTAATAGATTTTAGTCAAGTAATTTTTTGGTGAAACATTGTTGTCAATAGCACATAAATCTGGTCGTGCGTGAAAGCCATGATCAATTCTTCCGATGGTTGACGGAAACGAGCCGCCACCATGTGCAAATGCAATCCGTAATTTTGGCAAGCGTTCTAGTGTTCCTGAAAATATTAATGAACTAATAGCGCGTGAGACTTCCGCAGGCATACCAACTAACCATGGTAGCCAATATTTTTGCATGTGTTGCTCACCTAGCATTTCCCAAGGATGCACAAAAACTGCCATTTCCAGTTCTTCGCATGCAGCAAAAAAATCTGCAAATTTTGCATCACCTAAATTTTCTTGATTGACATTGGAGCCAATTTGTACACCAACTAATCCAATTTTTTTACAACGTTCTAATTCTTTAATGGCTAAATCAGGTGCTTGCATTGGAACAGTTCCTAAACCAATAAATTTTGTTGGATATTGCTGAACAATGTTTGCAATATGGTCATTTAAAAATTGTGAAACAGATAAACAGTCATCTGGTTTTGTCCAATAACTAAACATAATTGGTACAGTTGACAACACCTGTACATTTACTTGATGTTGATTACATTCATGTATACGAGTTTCTGGCGACCAGCAATTTTCTTCAATATCACGAAAAAACTTTCCGTCATCACGAAGCATTTTTGCGCAGCAAGGTTTATAATGATCTAATTGAATAAAACCACCATAGCCAAATTTTTCTTTCCAATTTGGAATATTCTCAGGTAGAATATGTGTGTGTATGTCAATCTTTAAAATGCTCATTTTGGCGGTTCCATTACATGACCACAATTTTTACAAGTTCGTAGAATTTCACTTTCATAAAATTTTTTAAAGACTCCTTGGAATTGGGTAGCAATATTTTCTAATGGAAAATATTCTTCATACAATTTGTGATTGCATTGTTCGCAAAACCAAAGTAAACCATCTTTTTGAGTTTCGTTTCGTTTATATTCCATCACCAAACCAATAGAGTTTGCTGGTCTGCACGGATTGTGCGGTATTTTTGGCGGCAACAAAAATATATCACCTTCATTGATTGGCACTTCAACCATTTTGCCATCGTCTTGTACTTTCACTACAATATTTCCTTCGAGTTGATAGAAAAATTCTTCTGTTTCATTATAATGAAAATCTTTTCTTGAATTAGGTCCGCCGACAACCATCACAATAAAATTAGTGTCTTCATAAACGACTTTATTTCCAACAGGTGGTTTTAGTAAATGACGATTTTCATCGATCCATTTTTTGAAATTTATTGGCGATACTATTGGCATGTCTATTTTATTTTCTTATTACTTAATACTTATTACTTACTACTCTATTGTCGCAATCACTTTAAGCTCAATGGCAATCGGTGTTGGTAAGCTTAAAATTTCTATAGTTGTCCGGCACGGCTGATTGTCTTTAAAATATTCAGCATAAATGCGATTGTATGTTTTAAAATCCGCTTTCATATTTGTCAAAAAAACTGTTACGTCAACAATGTTTTTCCAGTCAGAACCAGCATCTTCTAGAATATATTTTATGTTTTGAAAAACAGAATGACATTGTGTTTCGATATCATACGAAATAATATTTCCTTGTTCATCTAATTCAACACCAGGAATTTTTTTAGTGCCTTTTTCTCGTGGTCCAACACCTGAAAGAAACAATAAATTTCCAACGCGTCTTGCGTGTGGATAGGCACCAACTGGTTCTGGTGCTTTTGATGAATGGATGATATTTTCTGTCATTATTTTCTACTTTAAAAGGTTAGATGTTTTTATCTCTATGAAAATTACAAAACTTATAATCATTATATCTAAACAAAAATAAATCCAACCAGATATATTTAGGTAATTATAAAAATAGCCGATTTGTACTAGCGTAAATATAAGATAAATAAAATTTTGCAGTGATAATGCCTTTGATATATTTATATTGATTTGAATGAATAAAGTAGTAACAGCATGTCGAATATAGACAACAACAAATTGCAAAAATCATTAAGTATAAAATACTTTGTTTTGGCAGTCCAAAGTTTTTATAAAATATAAAATAAATCAAACATAAAAATAAAGATGCTACAAATGCTCCAATAGCATCAAAAAGAAATATTTTTTTAGGATGTAATGCTAGATTTGAGATAAAATTTTTCATGTTTTTTCGTCGTAGAACCTATAACTTATCACTTTTAACGTTCACTCAATATTTTATACAAACGTTTTTTGCTTCCGTAAAAAAACGTAATGCTTCCCAACCACCTTCTCTTCCAACACCAGAATTTTTTGTGCCACCAAATGGTGTGCGTAAATCGCGAATCATCCAACAGTTAATCCAAACAATTCCTGTTTTTATATTTTCTGCTATTCGATGTGCGCGACTTAAATTTTCTGTCCAAACAGAAGCAGCCAAACCATACGTTGTACTATTTGCATATTGCAACACTTCTTCTTCGGTATCAAATGGCATAATCGTTACCACTGGACCAAAATTTCTTCTTGGTTGGTTCTGCAATCATAAGTCAAACCTTCAATAATTGTTGGCTCTAAGAAGTATCCGTTCGAACATCTGCCATTTATTTTTACCTGATTTCCACCAGCTATAATTTTTCCGCCTTCTTGTTTTGACAAATCGATATAAGAAATTACTTTTTGTAAATGTTGTTCTGAAACAATAGCGCCTATGTTTGTTTTGTCTTCCAATGGATCACCAATAATTAATTCATTTGTTTTATTGACAAAATCATTTTTAAATTTTTCGTACAAAGGTCGTTCAATAAAAATGCGTGAACCACATAAACAAATTTGTCCTTGATTCGAAAAAGCAGAACGCATTACAGTTGTAATCATTTTTTCATAATCGCAATCAGCAAAAATAATCGTTGGATTTTTTCCGCCTAATTCTAATGATAATTTTTTAAAAAGTGGTGCAGCAATTTTTGCAATAGCTGCGCCAGTTTGTGTGCCACCAGTAAATGAAATGGCTGTTATTTTTGGATGCGAAACAATGGCATTTCCAACTTTGTTACCGTAGCCATGTACTATATTTAAAACACCTTTTGGCAATCCAGCTTCGATACAAATTTCTGATAATAGGAAAGCAGTCATCGGTGTTATTTCTGATGGTTTGGCAACTACGCAATTTCCTGCAGCCAACGCTGGTGCAATTTTCCAGGTAAATAAATACAAAGGCAAATTCCAAGGCGAAATGCAACCTACAACACCTAAAGGTTGGCGAAGTGTATAGTTGATTGCACCTTCTTCCATGAAATGTGATTCGCTGGAAAAATGCAAAATAGCGGTGCCGAAAAAATGAAAATTTGCTGCTGCACGTGGAATATCAACAGTTTTAGCAAGTTGTAAAGGTTTGCCATTATCAATAGATTCTGCTAATGCTAATTTATCTAAATTGATTAAAATTAAATCAGCAATTCTTAATAGAATTTGAGAACGTTTTTCTGTTGTGCATGTTGACCAACTTGAAAATGCATTTGCAGCTGCTTTATAAGCCAATTCAACATCTTGTTCAGTTGAATCAGCCAGTTGTGCATATATTTCAGACGTTGCAGGATTTTTGACATCAATATATTGATTAGAAATTGGCGCAACTAATTCGCCGTTTATATAATTATGTATAGTTTTAGTTGACATGATTTTTTATTATAAACAAGCAGTTCGTCCACCATCAACAGGAAACATTTATTCCATTAATATGCTGCAGCTGGTGATGCTAAAAATGCAATGGCGTTGGCAATTTCATTTGGTTCTGCAAAACGCTTTTGCAGGAATTTCATCCAACATTTCGTTTTTATTTCGTCAATTGATTTTCCTGATTTTGCTGCTTTATTTTCAAAAATTGTTTGTAAACGAATGGTGTTTGTTGCACCAGCAAAATATTATTTACAGTGATACCCAAGTGCGCCACTTCGCCAGCCAAAGTTTTCGACCAGTTTGCAACCGCAGCACGAATGGTATTTGAAACGCCAAGTCCAGCAATTGGTTGTTTTACAGAAGTAGAAATAATATTGATAATGCGTCCATATTTTTCTGCTTTCATTCCTGGAATAATTGCTTGTGCTAAAATATGATTGCAAATTAGATGGTTGTTAAACGCTGCAATAAATTCATCTGTAGTTGCAGAAGAAACTTGACCTGCCGGACCACCATTATTATTGATTAAAATATGAATCGGTGGATTTTTTTAAAAATATTTCGATGGTATTTTTTAAATTTTCAGCATCTGAAAAATCTGCAACAATATATTTATGATGTTGATGAAAAGCAGTGTTCAATTCTAATAATGTTGATTTTAATACATCTTCATTTCGAGCCAAAAGAATAATGGTAGCACCGAGTTTTGCTAACTCAATTGCTGTAGCTTTGCCAATACCTTGTGTACTTCCGCAAACTAATGCATATTTATTTTGAAGATTTAAATCCATTCTTTTAACTAAAATTATCTAAACAAATAAACAAAAAAATAGTTGTTAAGCTAATTAAATTTTGCTTGAATTAGTAAGTCTAATTTTTATTAAATTAATTGAAATAGAACCGGTCGGATGGTGCAGCGTCATTTTCGAATGCTGCTACTTGTAGATTTAGTAAATAAATTCCATCTTTTATTTCATCATTTATAAAAACTAATTCAGTTATGGTTCTGAAAGTATTTGTGTTTTGAGGATATTGCCAAAATGCGTGATGCGCTAATAATTTTCCACCATCTTGTTCTTTGTCCACGCTTGGTGTATCTAACAAAACATGGTTGATTCCTTTTTCAACAATGTATTTCATCGCTTCTTCATCAATAAAAGCTGGATTAGTGTTGGAATAATTTTTAGTTTGTTTTCATTAACATTTGAAAGCGTTCTGATAATAATTGCTTCTGTAGAATTGTTTTCCAAAAATGGTTGCAATGTTTTTTTTGTAATGATAAAATCGTCATTTATTTCATCTGGTAAAACAGAAATTAATTGCGCAATAAAATGAAATTGCTTCAAACTATTATTGACAGAATATTCTTCTTTACTGATATGTCCAACACATTCAGTATGCGTGCCATGTCCGTGTGGATTGAAAAATACATTTCTGAAATTTACAGAGCCACCTTGTTTTTACTTCACCAATCCAATTGCCCATTTTCCTGGCTCAAACGTTGGTTCATCAACATACCATGCTTTTACACCACCAATTTTTATTGGTAAAGAAATATCCATTGGTTTAGATAAATCTACTTTGTAAGTTTGTTCGTTGTATTGAATAGAAGCAAGCATAATTATAAGATTTCATTGTTTCATTACTATATTATTTTATTATTTAATTACACCTCATTTCCCCAATTTTCCAATTCTTCTTTCGACCATAATTCTGGAAAGAAAATTCTGCGCTGATATTTTGGATGCATGTATTTTTGCCATTCCTGCCACCAGTTGCATCGCCATCGCCAATGTATTTTTTTTGCTGCGTTTAAATGCGCCATTACCCATTTATATTAACGGTGTAATCGTAATGACGCATGGCTTTTACTAACTCATTATTTTGCTGATCTTCAATAGGTAATTGTTTAAATTTTGTCCAAAGATTTGTGGTGTTGTAATCTTTCATAAACGTGATAAATTCTTCTAAATAACGTTTGTCAAAATTGGATAACAACATACTTTTCTTGCCTGTTTTATAATCTTTGCCAGCAACTTGCCAATATAAATGTTCGTATGCGTGTTCAAATGGTGTGTTGCGATCAATGGTTGCTCTGAATCTGAAATCAATTAAATTAATTAATTCGGTAGATGCAAATTCAATTTTGCGATATTGTGCACTTTGGAAACCGCTGGCTGGTGTTAAGGTATTTCTGAATTTAAGATATTGTTCTCTTTCCATACCTTCTTTCATAATATCAAAAGATGATGAAAGCATATCAAAATATCTGCTAATTCTATTTAGATGTAAAGAGAATTTTTCAGTAGAAACAGTAGCTGATGATGCTACTTGTTCAATTTCCCACAAAATCATTTTAAACAACAGCTCATTAATTTGGTGATACATAATGAAAATCATTTCTCAGGCAATTGTGTGCGCTGAATTTGCAATCCTAAAAGTGCATCTACATTAATATAATTCCAATAGGTGATAGGTTCAGCATGTAACAAACCTAATAAATGTACATCAGCATCTTGTCCAATGGCTTTGTATTTTTCATCAATGGCATTTAAAATTTCTTCTCTATTCATTTTATGATTTTCAATAACCAAAATTAAACAAAATAAATTGAGATATTTTCTAATGAAAAGATAAAGTGCATGTAAAAAATAAATTTTAGTCTATTGTATTTGTTGCATAATTCGGTTGCTTAGAATCATCATAATAGAATTGTTGTGCCCACATTCTGTATTGGGCAACAGGACCATCGCCTTTAGCTAATATCGGTGGATCAATATAAATTTTGTTTTCCCAAATTTTAAAATCCTGACTCACGTCGTGGCAATAACCTTCAAATGTTTTTTTAATACTAATTTTGTAGCAATCTCTTTTTTGGTACTATTTTTTTGCTCAAAGGTAAAATTCTTTTTCTTTGTTTTCTAGGTTCTTAATGCTTGCACCAATAGTTAATTTTAGTTTGCCGGTTGTCCTTGGGTGTTGGCAAAACAAAATTTCGCATTTTAAATTTAGTTCAGGAATTTCAGCTCTACAAATGAATAACCTA
>JADJSS010000024.1 GCA_016711605.1 Saprospirales bacterium | reverse complement strand
ATTCAAGCTGGAATGAAAAAAGTATTAAGTGAGCATAGTTTTGATTCCCGTGCAAAAGAAGTTTTGAGGTTAATCAAGAGTTAGAAATGTCAGAGCATTTTTTAGAATTTTAACAATCAATTTCATTATTGCTCGTATTGGCATTGTCTTTAATTAGCTCGCCAATGTTATTTGAGACTCTAGCGTTTGCAACGCCTACTGCACGCGGAATCTTAGGAATATTGAGTATGGCTTTTCTTATATTAGGGAGTTCTAAAATTGAGAAGACTGATTTACTTATTTTATTCTTTGTGTTCTTGAATTTTATAATAGAGTTTTTTTGGAAAAGTAAGATTAACAATGTGTTATCTTATCTTTCCATTATTCTAATTTTTTTTTTACTCTTCAGAGCGTTAAAAGCAAATGAATTATATCGAAAAATATTTTTCAAGATGTGGATTCAAATTGGTTATTTTGTTTCCATTGCTGCAATTATTTTGTTTACCTTAAATCAATTTTTTCCACTCGAAAGAGACTTCTTTCATATTGAGTCTTTATTTAGTTTAAGTCCAAACAATTTTAAATTTCATTTATTAGGAATAACTCTCGATAAAATTTACGGTCCATTTACTTTAACAAGGGTTTATGGATATTTTATTGAGCCTCAATACATAGGTTTTTTTTTCACAATGAATTTACTTCTTGCCTGTTATTCTGGTAGGTTTGCCTACAAGAGAGTTTGGGTAATGCTAAATCTACTTGCAGGTGCAGTGACTTTTCAACTACTTTTTTTAGCACTTATTCCAATTAGCGTAATAGCATTTTCTAATTTACCTTTCAGAGTTTTGTTTTATTCTATTATCCTTTCGATTGTATTCATTTTTACTATTGAGTATGAGTCCATTCGTAACGCACAGAGATACTTGACTTTACCTCTTTTGCTGATAGAGAAGTTCGTATAAAGAGTGCAGTGAAAGTTCTATCTAATGCAACGGATGAGAATTTATTTTTGGACATGGAGTTGGATTTCAGAATTTATACGGAGGTCCTCCTTTTTCGGCAGGCTTTTTCATTGCCTAATTGAGAGAGGCATATTAGGATTAACTTTTCTTTTCATTTTAATGTTTTCTTCTTTGCGAAAAAAATTGATGCATTTTTATTTTTTACTCTACTTATTTGCTGCACCACTATATGTTAATTATTTATTCTGGATTGCTTCTTGCTATTTGGGTAGCGGATAAAAGAAATGAAGAATAAAACTTAATAGAAAAAAAAATACTGGTATGATTTTAGGTATTGATGCATCAATATTCGCGGAGGTGGTGGAGTAACTCATTTAGTTGAGTTACTTAAAGCTGCCAACCCAATTTAGTATGGTTTTGAAAAAGTCTATATTTGGGGAGGTAAATATACATTAGATTGCATTGACGATCGAAATTGGTTACAAAAGAGGGAAGAAAATTTCTTAAATAAATCTCTTCCATATCGAGTATTTTGGCAAAAATTTATTTTAAGTAAAAGAGCTGTTGAGTTATCATGTGATATTTTATTCATCCCCGGAAGCTCGTATTCTGGAAATTTCAGACCCTATGCTACATTAAGCCAAAATCTGCTTCCGTTTGAATGGAAGGAAATGAAAAGATATGGATTCTCTTGGCAGTTAATACGTCTAATTTTATTGCGAATAGTTCAGTCATCGACGTTTAAAAAGGCTGATGGAGTTATTTTTCTTACGAATTATGCAAAGAAATGTATATTAAATTTGATTGGAACTACTACGGGGATAAATACTATTATACCTCACGGAATAAATCTCGATTTCGAAAAGGATGTAAAATTACAGAAAGACATTATTCTTTATACTAAAGAAAATCCATTTAGACTTCTGTATGTATCTATGATTGATATGTACAAGCATCAATGGAATGTTTGCAGAGCCGTTGCAAATTTATATAATAAAGGGTTTCATCTCAGGCTCGACTTAATTGGTCCGGCTTATAAGCCTGCTCTAAAAAAATTAAATCAATCTTTAGAGTCTCTAAATAATTATCCAATTTTTTATCAAGGTCAAATTCAGCATAAAGATTTAAAGGACTGGTATAGCAAAGCCGATTTATTTGTGTTTGCCTCTAGTTGCGAGAATATGCCTATTATTCTAATGGAATCAATGGTTGCTGGATTACCAATCGCTTCTTCGGATTTTGGTCCGATGCCCGAGGTGTTGGAAAATAATGGTGTATATTTAATCCAGAAGATTCAGAAAGTATTTCATCGTCCATTCAGATACTGATTGATTCAAAGGAATTAAGAACAAAGATGGCGAAGAAATCTCATGCAAGTATCAAAACATATTCTTGGCAAAAATGTGCAAATGATACATTTCAATTTTTACAAGATGTAATTCAAAAAAAAGGGAGGAAATGAAAAATGTTTAATAATAAAATATTACTAATAACCGGCGGAACAGGATCTTTCGGAAAGGCTGTTTTAAATCGATTTCTTGCAAGTGATATCAAAGAGATTCGTATATTTAGCCGTGATGAAAAAAAGCAAGACGATATTAGAAAGAAATACAATAATCCAAAATTAAAATTTTTCATCGGTGATGTTCGAGATATTGATTCTATACGAAGTGCGCTTCGGGGAGTCGATTTTGTATTTCATGCGGCTGCTTTAAAGCAAGTTCCTTCTTGCGAATTTCATCCCATGGAAGCTGTTAAAACTAACGTCCTTGGGACTGAAAACGTAATTGAAGCAGGAATTCAATGTGGAGTCAAACGCATTGTTTGCCCCAGCACGGATAAGGCAGTGTATCCGATCAACGCGATGGGTATTTCAAAAGCTATGATGGAAAAGGTAATGGTCGCAAAATCGAGAGGATTAGAAAACACTGATTTAGTAGTGTGTGGCACTCGCTACGGAAATGTAATGGCTTCCCGTGGTTCTGTCATTCCTCTTTTCATTGACCAACTAAAAGATGGAAAGCCATTTACAATTACAGATCCAAACATGACAAGATTCATGATGACTTTAGAAGATGCAGTTGAGCTAGTACTCTATGCATTCAAAAATGGGAAAAACGGAGAGATATTTGTGCAAAAATCTCCTGCAGCCACCATCGAAACTTTAGCAAAATCTATTTTAGATTTATTCCATAAAAAAGATCATAAGATAGATATCATTGGCACACGACATGGAGAAAAACTTTTCGAAACATTACTCAGTAGAGAAGAAATGGCGAATGTAGTAGACGAAGGGGATTATTACCGTATTCCTCCAGACTTGAGAGATTTGAATTATGGAAAGTTTGTTGAAGTAGGGGAAAAGAAAATTTCTCAATCAGAAGATTATAATTCCCATAATACAACTAGATTGGATAAGGAAGGTATGAAAAATCTACTTTTAAAATTAGATTTTATCAGAGACTTGCTCGCGGGAAAGCAAGTTGAATTTATAGATTAAACTATGAAAGTTTTAGTAACAGGTGCAAACGGATTTATTGCTAAGAATCTGATATCTTTTCTAAGTGAAAAAAAAGACATTGAAATTTTTTCCTATAGTAAAGAATCAACCGATGAAGAATTAGCAGGGCATATTCAAAATTCTGATTTTATATTTCATTTAGCCGGAGTAAATCGTCCAAAAGATAAATCAGAATTTGCCGCTATAAATACTGGTCTGACAGAAAAAATTGTTAATTTAGCAAAGGCTTCGAATAGACGTATCCCGATTTTATTTTCTTCGTCTACTCAGGCAGAATTAGAAAATGAGTATGGAAAAAGTAAATCGGATGCTGAAAAAGCGATTTTAAAATATTCTAGAGATGTGGATACTCCCGTATATATCTTTCGAATGCCAAATGTATTTGGTAAATGGACTAAACCAAATTACAATTCAGTTGTTGCGACATTCTGCCATAATATCGCTCGCACTCTCCCGATTCAAATCAATGATCCAAATACAGAAATAACGCTTGTTTATATTGATGATGTTGTAGGGCATTTTTGGAATATGCTTTCAGGAGTCGAAAGTAAAAATACTTTCGTTGAAATTAATCCAAAGTATAAAATAACTTTAAAAGAATTGGCGGAGATTCTTTATTCCTTTCGTGATTCTAGAAAGAATTTAATTACAGAGAATGTGGGAACTGGGCTAACCCGTGCTTTATATTCTACTTATATGAGTTATCTCGAACCCAATTCATTTGTATATGGAGTTCCTAGTTATAAAGATGAGAGAGGTGTCTTTGTTGAAATGTTGAAAACAAAAGACTCCGGACAATTTTCTTTTTTACAGCTCATCCGGGGGTAACGAGAGGTAGCCACTACCATCATTCGAAATCAGAAAAATTTCTTGTTATAAAGGGTAAAGCAAGATTTCAATTTCGGCATATACTTACGAATGAAAGACATGAAATTCTAACATCAGGAGACAAATTTGAAATAGTCGAAACAATCCCTGGTTGGACTCACGATATCTCAAATATTGGAACTGATGAGATGGTAGTAATGCTCTGGGCAAATGAAATCTTTGATAGATCTAAACCAGACACCTATTCGCAAAAGGTATAAAATGGAAAAATTAAAAGTAGCAACAGTGGTTGGAACAAGACCAGAAATAATTCGACTTTCTAGAGTTCTTGCAAAACTAGATGAGTATTGCGAGCATGTTTTGATTCATACTGGTCAAAATTATGATTATGAATTGAATCAGGTTTTCTTTGATGATTTACAAATTGAAAGCCAGACTTCTTTTTAAATTCTGCGGGAGTGAACGGAGGAATTGACACTTTTGGCAAAGCTAATTATTTCTGTCGATTCCGTTCTTGGAGAAATCTCGCCCGATGCAGTTTTAGTATTAGGGGATACAAACAGTTGCCTCTCCGTGATTCCTGCAAAAAGGCGCAAAATTCCAATTTTCCACATGGAAGCGGGAAATCGTTGTTTTGATCAAAGAGTTCCAGAAGAAATAAATAGGAGAATTGTTGATCATACTGCGGATATAAATTTAACCTATAGTTCAATTGCGCGAGAATACTTACTCAGAGAAGGACTTCATCCTGATACTGTAATAAAAACAGGAAGTCCTATGTTTGAAGTTTTAAATTTTTATAAAGATAAAATTCTGATGTCAAACATTTTAGAAAAATTGAATTTAAGTCCTAAGAAATACTTCATTGTGAGCGCTCACCGGAGAAGAAAATATAGATTCTGAGAAAAATTTTAAAATTTAATTATAATCCTCAATACGCTTGCGGAAACTTATAATTTACCTTTAATTGTTTCTACACATCCAAGGACGCAAAAAAAAATCAATCTTACTGAATCCAAATTGCATACAAATATTAGCTTAATGAAGCCTATGGGTTTTTTTGATTATAACTTTTTGCAAATTAATGCATTTACTTCGATTTCAGATAGTGGAACAATCAATGAAGAATCCTCTATTTTAAATTTTCCTGCACTTAATATTCGAGAGGCTCATGAAAGACCAGAAGGAATGGAAGAAGCAAGTGTAATGATGGTTGGTCTTGAATTGGATCGAGTTATGCAGGCAATGGATATATTGAAAGATCAACCAACAGGTGAAACTAGGATTTTACGACAGGTCTATGATTATAGTATGCCTAACGTTTCCGAAAAAGTTGTGCGGATAATACATAGTTATACAGACTATGTGAATCGCACTGTTTGGAAAAAATACTAAGGAATATCATTGAAGATTTGTATCATTGTCGACGATTACCTTCCCCTAAGTATTAAAGTTGCCGCTAAAATGATGTATGAATTGGCGATTGAACTCAAAGCTGATGGACATGTGGTTACTGTCATTACTCCTTTAGCAGAGATTAAAGAGCTCTATGAGTTATTATATTTAGATGAAATTCGGATTTTAAGATTCAAATCAGGAAGTATAAAAAACACAGGAAAAATAAAAAGAGCAATCAATGAGAGTCTTCTCTCTTTAAAAGCCTGGTGGTATTTAAAGAAATTTTTTTTAAATGAAAAGCAAGATTTAATTATTTATTATTCTCCTTCCATTTTTTGGGGACTTCTTGTAAGAAAATTAAAAAAGCTTTGGAAGGCTCGGAGTTTCCTCATTCTTAGAGATTTTTTCCCTCAGTGGGTTGTTGATAATGGAATGTTGAAAGAAAAATCAATTATCACAAAATACTTTAGAATCTTTGAAAAGATAAACTATAATTCGGCGGATAGAATAGGACTTCAATCGCCAGCAAATATTTTACAATTTCAAAAAAGTCATGGATCGAATTATAAAATAGAGTTACTATACAATTGGGCTTCAGATTTACCGGCGATTACAGCGAATTATCCGTATCGAAAAAAAATGAATATTGAAAAATAAAATCGTTTTTTTTTACGGAGGCAATATTGGTCATGCACAAGACATGGAGAATATTTTAAAACTCGCTAAAAGCCTGTTAAACTTTCCTGACGCTCATTTTGTCCTAGTAGGAGTAGGTGATGAAGTGGAACTGGTAAAACAAAGAATAAAAGATTATTCGCTCAAGAACATGGATTTATTAGAGCCAGTGGGACAAGAAGAGTTTAAAAAATTACTTTCAGAATTTGATATTGGACTCTTTAGTTTGCATAAAAATCACACAACTCACAATTTTCCAGGAAAAGTGTTGGGATATATGGTTCAGGGAATGCCAATATTGGGATGCGTAAATACAGGGAATGATTTGAAATCTGTTATTGAAGAGGCTAATGCAGGTTTTGTGTCGATATCTGGTGATGAGGATTCTTTTCTTAAAAATGCAATCTCTTTACTCGATTCCGAGGTTCGCAAGGAAAAAGGAATTAATTCTAAGAAATTATTAAGAGAAAAATTCTCTGTCTCTGCTGCATGCAAAACAATATTAAAAACCTATAAATGCAAAATTCTTTTAGTTTCACAAGTAAGGTGTTGAAGGGTCGAATCTACATTCACCTAATACTCGGATTGATTCCTGCCTTTACGCTATTTTTATACGGACTTTTTTTATTAAGAGTCTTTCATAAAATTGGTATTTTTCCGGCTAATCAGGTTTATTCTTCCGCCAATTCAATGTCTTTTTTGTTTATTACCGTAACAATTTTATTTATATTTTTTTATTTTATTTATTTGGCTTTTCTGGAACTAAAAATAAGAAATTCAACGGATTTTTACGCAATTATTTTCCTAATTTTATTATGCTGCTTATTTGCAATAAGTCGGGGTCCTTTTTTTCAACCACCATCTGATCCAATATTTCATTCTGGTCTTATGTGGGATTATTTAGGAGCTAACAATTTTGACATCGAGAATAGAGCGATTATTACAAAATCAATATTTGCTACAATTTTTTTTCTTTCAAATCCTATTACTTGGTCATCTCGAATAAATATAATTTTTACTATTCATTTAGTTTGTGTATTATTTTTGATTATTTCCTGTTATGTATCGAGTAGGCTTTATGATTAAATGTTAAGTGGACTTTATTTTCAATTCTTATTCTTTTTCTATTTTTTGGAACAAGTCAATTTAGCTATATTAGCTATTACTCATTAGCCCCTACATCTATAAACCTATCCTTTATATGGCTTATCTCTTCCTTAATGTTTAGAAAAGCCTTTCATTTTAGAACAACTATTCTTCATTATTGGAAAATAATGTATATTTCTTTGTTGGGTTTTTTTTTAACACCAATTCTTTATTATAACCATAAACAAGAAGCAGGTTTTTTACTTTTCGTCTATATTCTTGCTTATAGTATTTTTATTGTAAAGTCTTTGTCTATTACAAATGGATTGTATCGATATAAAACGAAATCAATCATTCTAATGGCTTTGGTTTTGTTTTTCCCTTTTGGATTATTTAATCAAATAGGAATGGACAATCCCTTTTTTTCGGTCAATGGATTAGTTTCCCTTAAAGAACATATTTCTACTAACTCGATTTTCTGGATACTTGGAAATTTAAATGGACCGAGAGTTTTTGATACTCTCGGTTTATTAGGATTTGCCCCTTTCTTTGTATTTATTTATTTCATATTTCGAAGAAAAAAAATGAAGCGAGTATTGGACGGAAAGGAAAATACTTTCTTATTGGCAATGCTCCCTGGATTATTGCCTTTCTGGATAATTCTAATTCCACTCAATGTAGTTATTTGGATGAAGGGAATTAATATGAGCACAGAAGTATTTTGGCGATTCTGCTATTTTTCTCAATTCTGGATTTCTATAAGTTATATATTTTTTAGAATAGAATCCAAATGGACTTCAAAACTACTAAACCTTTCAATGAAAGGTGGGTGAAAAATAAATGAGAAGATTTTTATTAAGGCAATCCATTTTTTTTGTTAGTATTCTGATAATATTTTTTATGGCTGCTATAAATCGAAGTCCATTCTTTGGAAAATTGAAGTTCCTTTCATTGAATACAATTTATCCTTTAATAGATATTCAGAATACATTGGATAAATCACAAATTTCAGGAATTAGTGATACTAAATTTAAATCAGATCCTACTACCGAGTATTCATTGTATGCCGCATTCGGAATAAAGATTAAAGATCTTTGGAGATTCAGATTCCATAGCGCTCTACCAACATATAGTATCTTATTGTCTGACTTTTATAAAGAGGCAATGAATGAAAATTCTATATGCATTGTTAATTTGAAAGGATTCTCAGATACTTGGGTTCCACGATTAACCGGTCACTGGGATCCGATTATTAGTAATACTTCTCGTTTTTATGAACACAATGGATACAGAGGGAAGAAACTCGCAATTACCCTCGATAATCAATTCAAAAATAAATGTATTGTATTGGCTGATAAGGAATTACCATGGGATGAAAATGAAAATTTTAGATTTCATAGTCCTAATCTAAATTTTACAAATCAACAAGAAGATGCACATATTTTGCAGTTTAGAAAAAGTCCTACTGGGAAAATTTATAACATTTTAATTGATGTAGGAATGCAAAAACAAGTTGCAGATAAACTTTTGGATTATCTTGCTATCAATGAAATATTTAGCATCGATGAAATATTTATTACGCACCCACATAAAGATCATTATGATGGTCTCTGGGAATTAATAAAATTTGGTATTCCAATTCACAAAGTATGGATGAACCTTCCTAAAAAAGAAAATTGTGATAAAGAAATTCCCTGGGGTTGCGATTACGGAGATCTTTTAAAGCTACAAAGCTTAATGAAAGAAAAAGGAATTCAGTTTCAGGAAATTATCCAGATGAATCCTAAAGAACCAATTATAACTTATAGGGATGATAATAATGTTCTATCCATTTTGTATGCCAGCCCTCCAGTGCATCCACAGCTCGGAAATATGGATACTAATGATTTATCTCTAATTATGAAACTTACTACAAATGAAATAGATTATTTATTCACAGGAGATTTGAATAAGCCACTCAGTAATTTTTTGAAAGATGATAAATCTTTTCGAGCAGATATTTTGAAAGTGCCACATCATGGAACTGAGGGAGTAGCTGTGAATGAATTTTTAGACATGGTTGATGCAAGGATAGGAATTGTTCCAGCTCCCGCACATCTATGGTGCAGTGAAAGAAGTTCTCGAATTCGAAATTATTTCAAGGATAATAAAACTAAAATGTACATTTCTGGATTTTCAGGAGATATACTTATTCGTCATTTCAAAACTGGAAAATATAAAATTAAAACAGAATTAGAGCCAGAGAAAGTTTGTGAATAATCCAATACAGCCGCCACCCTCTTACACAAGACGACATTCACGTTTACATGAGAGACTACTTTTGAGTTTTCCCTTTCAATTTATTATCGGGATAACCTTGTTTATCTGCACTGCGATTATCCCTGTATGGGGAATTCGGTTTTGGGAGAAAATTGATCAAAATAGTAGCAACACGGCTGTCGGTGCAGTGATCGTATTTGGTATAGTATCGTTTGCTCTTAGAAAATTACTACGTTACCCTGGGGCACAGTCCGTTGCTTATGTGTTACCAGTCACTACGTTTACATACGGGTTGCTCATAATTTTCTTTTTTATTGTTAGGCTAATGTACAGTAACTACGTAATGCTTCTCGCATACGCAACAACATTATCATGGTGCTATGTTGGATATTTTATCGGAAATCGTTATAGATTGACTCGTTATGCATTAGTCCCTTTTGAGAAGCTTTAGAATTTTCTGCAGCTCACGGTGCCTTGTTTTCCTTATTAGAAATCCCGGATTTAACGAACCAGAGATTCAATGCTGTAATTGCGGATTTAAGATCAAATGAACTAGGTCCTAAGTGGCAAAAATTTTTAGCTCATTGCACGCTTTCCCGCATACCTGTCTATCATACGAAGCAAGTAAAAGAATCCTTAACAGGTAGAGTTAAAATTGATTATCTATCAGAAAATGAATTTGGAGCTTTGCTTCCTTCTCCTTTTTACGAAAAACTCAAACGTATAATTGATATATTTTCAGCAATTTTTTTTATTCCTATTTTTTTCCCATTTTTAGTCATTGTTGCCATTTTAATAAAATTAGAAAGCAATGGACCCATTTTTTTCCTACAAAGAAGAATGGGATTTCGAGGTAGACCATTTACAATGTATAAGTTTAGAAGCATGTATATTGATAGGCAGGGAAAAGGGTTTACACAAGGGGAAGATGATCCTAGGATAACTAAGATTGGAAAATTTATTCGAAAATTTAGAATAGATGAGCTCCCTCAAATTTTTAATATTTTATTAGGACAAATGAGTTTTATAGGTCCACGTCCGGAGTCATTAGAATTATCGATGTGGTATGAAATGGATGTACCATTTTTTAGTTACAGACATGTGGTGCGTCCCGGTATCTCTGGATGGGCACAGGTAGAACAGGGTTATGCGGCAGAAGTGGATGGAATGAAAGTAAAATTAGAATATGATTTTTATTATATTAAACATTTTTCTTTTTGGTTGGATACTCTAATAACTTTCAAGACAATTAAAACAATTCTAACAGGTTTTGGTGCAAGGTAAAAATATGAATTTTTTTTTCGATGTATTCAAAAATAAAAGTCTCTTACTTTCATTAGCAGTGCAAGACTTTAAGCAAAGATATCTTGGTAATTATCTGGGAATCGTTTGGGCATTTGCTAGTCCTTTCATAACAGTTTTTATTTTATTCTTTGTTTTCCAAATAGGATTTCGTTCTGCGCCATCAGAGGGAATTCCATTTATAATCTGGCTTATATCTGGAATGTTTCCTTGGTTTTTTTTGTCAGAATCAATTTCGGCTGGCTCAAGTTCTATTATAGATAAACCCTATCTTGTAAAGAAGATAGTTTTCAAAGTTAGCACTTTACCCGTAATAAAATTAATCACTGCACTTTTTATTCATAGTTTTTTTTTATTGTTATTATTTCTTATGCTAGTGGGTTATGGGTTTTATCCGAAGCTTATTTGGATTCAGATTTTGTATTACCTATTTGCAACCTTAATCCTTGTATTAGGAATTAGCTGGATTACTTCTTCTATTGTAGTATTTATGAAAGATATGGGGCAAATCGTTGGTATCCTCTTACAGTTTGGTTTTTGGCTAACTCCCATTTTTTGGTCAGATAAAATTATGCCGCAGAAATATTTGCCTTTTCTGAAATTAAATCCTGCTTATTATATCGTGCAGGGTTATCGAGATTCAGTTTTATACAACGTATGGTTTTGGGAAAACCCTATCTTACAATCTATTTCTGGATCGCTACTTTTTTTATTCTAGTATTTGGAGCGTTCTTGTTTAAGAGATTGCAGCCTCATTTTGCGGACGTATTGTAATTCGTATAAATATTTTTCATTTTTTCTGGAGAAAAAATTGTCAGACTTAGCAATAAAAATTTCAAATTTAACAAAAATTTATCCCTTGTATCGATTTCCGAAACATAGGTTCTTTGAAGCGTTAAGCCCAACTAGAAAGAAATATCATGAGGATTTTTATGCGTTAGATGACATTAGCTTTGAAGTAAAGAAGGGGGAGACTGTTGGAGTCGTCGGGGTGAATGGTTCTGGGAAATCGACGCTCCTAAAAATTATTACAGGAGTTTTGACTCCGACCTCTGGAATTGTTTCCGTGAACGGAAATATTTCTTCTTTGTTAGAACTCGGCACAGGTTTTAATCCTGAACTTTCTGGGATGGAGAATATATATTTTTTTGGAATGATTAACGGAAAATTAAGAAATGAAATGGAACCGAATGTGGAACCAATCTTGTCGTTTGCCGATATCGGAAATTTTATTTACCAGCCTGTTAAGTCTTATTCTAGTGGAATGTTTGTTCGGCTGGCATTCGCTTGTGCAATCAATATTAACCCTGAAATTTTAATAGTTGATGAAGCCTTGTCTGTAGGCGATGCAAGATTTCAAGCAAAATGCTTTGCCAAATTAAAAGATCTAATTGATCGTGGAACCACTATTTTATTCGTGTCGCATTCTACCGAGCAGATAACAACGCATTGTGATCATGCAATTCTTTTGAACCAAGGAAAGATTGTAGAGCAGGGCGAGCCTAAGAAAATTGTAAATATTTATTTAGATTTATTATTTGGTAAAAAATCAGAACCAGAAGAAAAGAAAATAGTTACCGAAGAAATTCCTGAGATAATAGAAATACACCATCATAATGAACTCCAATCAACGTTCGAAAGTAGACCTTATTATAATCCAGCAGAATATAGATGGGGTGACAGAGCAGCGGAAATTCTTGATTTTGTGCTATACCAAGATCAAAAAAAATTTCCATCTCTCTTGTGCCTTGATAAAAAAATTCAAATAGAATTTCGAATTTCTTTCCACCAAGAAATTTTAATTCCAATCTTTGGTTTTGCCTTAAAAACAAAAGAAGGGGTTACTCTGTATAATACGAACACAAATATGCAAGAAAGAACAGGCGTAAAGTCAGCGTCTTCTTACGATGAATGGTTTGTAACTATTGATATGCCAATGATACTATTCACAGGTGATTATTTTATTTCGGTTGGGTTGGCGAGTAAAGCGCCTAACGGTGAAATTATACCGCATGATCGTAGATATGACTCGATTCATTTACAGATTGAACATATTGCTCATTTTTCCGGTTTCGTAGATTTAAAAGCAGGCATTTCAATAGAAGTAGTAAGCAATGTTAGAACAACTTAAGCAATTAGGATTTCAAAAAGATTCAGAAACATGTGTCTGGAAAGGAAAAAATCAAAAAGATTTCTCCTATAGTGATGGTGATGAAACTGAGAATTACATTTTAAATTCAATTCGCACGTCTGCGGATAAGTCTGTTTATTCTTCTGAGCTAAGTAATTTTATAAAGGACTGGCCTACTTTGTACCACTTGAGTTCCAGAAGGTCAAATATCATTCGACCATTTGCCAACTATTTAAAAGGGAAAAAAGTTTTAGAAATTGGGTGCGGATGTGGCGCTTTATCTAGGTACTTAGCCGAGATTGGCTCAAATCTGATTTCAGTTGAAGGAAGTCCAAGACGAGCTTTAATCACTAGGGAACGGTGTAAAGGGTTTGAAAATGTAGAAGTGGTTACTGCTACTAGTGAATTGGTTGCCGGCTTACGGGGATTTGACGTTGTTATTCTTAACGGCGTATTAGAATATTCCCCTAAATTTTTAGGAGTAAATGGTCATTTGCTTTTATTAAAGACTTGTTTCGAGCAATTGCATACTAGCGGAATATTGATACTAGCAATTGAAACCAATTAGGTATTAAGTATTTTTCTGGTCAGCCAGAGGATCATGCAGGTATGCCTATGTACGGAATTAATGATTCTTATCGTGAAGGGGAGTTTAAAACTTGGGGAAAGAAAGAGCTAAATGATCTTATTCGCCAATCTGGTTTTAATGCTACAGAGCAGTTCGTTCCTTTGCCTGATTATAAACTTCCCGTTTCTGTTATTACCCCGCTTGGTTGGGAACGTTATTCGCAGGATCTTACTAATTTTGCGATTGATTCGGTATGCCAAGATCCCCAAACAACTCCACATAGTTTATTTTCTTTAGAAAAAGCATATCAAACAACTTGGAAAAATGGACTTGCTACGGATATGGCTAATTCTTTTTTGATGATTGCGAGTAAAACAACTCTGGCTACCAGTGTAGTCCCATTAAATATCGCAGCCTTTCATTTTATGGATGATATCGGAAGTGGTTTTAATAAAGCCGTTGAAATATTTGAAGAGGAATCTATTTTAAAAATAAAATCGTATCCGCTGGATATGAATTTCAAAGAAGGGGCTACGATTGATTATTCTTCACCTGAAAAGTATATTTCTAGAATTTCTCTCTGGATTGAATTACTTCAAATCTTAAATCATAATGACTGGACGATAGAAGAAATAGTAAATTGGTCAAGGTCTTGGATAGAAGCTCTGAAGGAAAAAATTTTCGGTTTAGAAGAGTTAAATATCAATCGGTTGATTGATTCCAAGTTTTGGAGTTTTACTCCGATGAATAGCTATCGTGGTTCAGATGGCCGTATATATTTTTTAGATATTGGCTCCGGTATAAAAGGACAAATTGACTTTCGGTTAGTTATATATCATGGATTAACACAATCTTTTAAGAAAATTACAAGCATCGCGAATTTTAAGGGTAAGATTGATATGCCACATCAACTATTGATCGAGAGAATTTTTTTAGATTTATTTTTAGTAAAGTTAGAAGAAGAAGAAATGATAAACCTTAAAATGAAGGAGCAAGCAATAAATGATTCTACGTTTAATTCTTTGGGTTTTAGTTTGAATACTAGCGCAGAAGTTTTAGTGCAAAGACCATCAATTTCTGAATTGAAAGCAACAATTGTAAACTTAGAAAACAAATTGAATCATATTCAGCAGTCTTTAAGCTGGAAATATACTAATCCTATTCGGAAATTTATTAGAGTCATTCGTAATATTTTTAAATGAGAAAAGTTATTTTGGAAAGTTTTATGGACAACAATTTAGAAAAAATTAAGAGTAAATTACTAGAAGAAAAACTCATTGGTGCAGAAGATCAAATATGTTTCATACCAATGGTAGGTGCATTTTTAAGAAAAGACTACCGAGAAATGCAGAAATACATAGTTGAGATAAACAGCGCAAAAAAATACATTGTTCGAATTTCTAAGGACTTAAAATTGTTAGTCGAAAAACATAAATTAATTTCCAAAGATTTCAAAGATTTAATTCCAGAAATTATTCTGTACAATAAGGACGTTACCTTCGATTTTTTGTTAGAAGAGTTTATTGAAGGTGAAACTTTAGAAAGTATTATAAAAAAAAATCCTGAAAGGGAGAACGAAATTATTCAAATGGTTTTGGTTTTTCATAAAAGTCTGAATGATAGAGTAACAAATTCGACATACGAAAAAGCACGCGAAGAAATCGATGAGTTACTAAATCAAATTAGTCATTTAAACTATGTGACAGATGTTGATTGTGCGCTAATTAGAACAATTATTCAACCAGAAATCAATAAATTATTAGCCAAAAGGAATATGTTTCAAAAAAGAATTTCACAAGGAGATTTCATAGATAAGAATATTATTCTGACAAAAATTGGAAGTCTTCGAATTGTAGATTTGGAATTTGCTCGTGAAACACATTTTTATAAAGAAGAAATGATTCGATTTTATAATCATTCAACTTCTCTTTCTACTAAAATCAATAATCAGTCTATAGCAGATAAATCAGATGAAATTTATTCACTTGTAAATCAGATTCGCCTTTTAGATGAAACTCATAAAGAATTTATTGCACCACCTAGCTTTGATCATCAATTTCATCATACGTTAGAAATAATTAGAATCGAATCGGATGATTTTGCTTATTCAAGAATTGTTAAGTTATTAAATGGAGATTTTTTGAGATTAACTCAGCGAATTTCAGAACTTGATAAACAAATTATCGAGAAAGAACAGAAAATATCTGCATTGTTAAATAGTTATACATGGAAACTAGGATACTTTTTATTGTGGCCTATCAGAAAGATAGTGTTATCTTTTAAATCATAGTGTAATTTAATTTGGTTTTCCTTCTAAATAAAATGAGGTTTTCTTGTAATGCTTAAGCGCTTTTTACATCTCTTTACCATATCCTACAAATTAGTCATTTTTTTCTTATTTAAACCGAAAAGCATTCGTATATTTATTCATAATATACTCCGGTATGTTCGAAGTTATGGCGTTATTGGTTTTTTAAAGATTTATTTAGGGAAAGTAAAGGGTTTAGTTTACGGATCTGCCCTGTTTGCTACTCAATACGGTGAATGGTTAAAAAAATATGAACCATCCAAACGAACTGAAATAAAATTTATAAATAATTTTATAAAAAACCAAAAAAAACTTCCTAATTTTTCAATTATTATTTCTACTTATGGGAATTTAAATACATATATAAAAACATCGCTTGACTCTGTGCTAAATCAATCTTATCCGCATTGGGATGTTTGTATTGTTGATAACAATTCTAGTTCTAAAGAGACAAGAGAAATTTTGGAAGATTTCGCTACAAAGGATAAACGATTTCGAATAATTTATCTGCAAGAAAGTATTTCTATCTCGAAAGCTTTAAACCTTGGCATTGAGAATTCAAAGCATGAGTTCATCACATTTTTAGGTAAAGAAGACGTTTATGATAGAGATGCTTTGTATGAATTTGCTAAAATCATTTCCGAGAAAGATGACGCGGATATTATTTATTCAGATGAAGATAAAATAAACCAAAATGAGTCCGATTTGAACCTTACTTTAAACCAGATTGGTCTCCTGAGTTATTGACATCAACGATGTTTATTGGTAATCAAACAGTATATCGAAAGAATTCAGTAAAACAAGTAGGGATGTTTCGTTCTGAAATTGATGGAATGCATGATTATGATTTAGTTCTGCGAGTTTCCGAAGTGGCAAAAGGAATTTACCATATTCCTAAAATTCTTTATCATTCTCGAAAAATTTCTAATTCTACCGACACGAATAATACAAAAAAAATAGGTCAAAAAATTTTAGAAGAAACTCTAACAAGAAGAGGCTTATCTGGTAAAGTCTTAACTACTAGTTACTCGGACAAATGGAATGTTAAAATAGATGTCAGGGGGTTACCGAAGGTAAGCATAATTATCCCAACAGCGGCAAAATCTGGTTATGTGCGTGGAAAGAAAATTCACTTTCTTATGAATTGCGTAGAAAGCATTATTAAGAAAAGTACCTATACAAATTATGAAATAGTAGTGTTGCATAATGGGGATTTGTTGCCTGAAATAGAATCTCAAATTTCTAAAATGAAAGAAGTTTTATTGGTTCACTATGATAAGAAAGAATTTAACCTTTCTGAAAAGATGAATCTTGGGGTGGAATCTTCATCTGGCGAATATGTAATTATTTTTAACGATGACATTGAAATTAAATCTCATGATTGGATTGAATCTTTATTGGGATTGGCTCAATTAAAAGGAGTAGGTGCGGTAGGAGCAAAGCTTATATTTGAAAATAATACAATACAACATTTAGGAGTCGTATGGACTTTGGGGGGACCAGGTCATGTTGCATACGGTTCTATAGAAACTGAAGAAGGGCATCAATGTATTAATGTATTAACTCATAATCTACTTATGGTTACAGGTGCTTGTATGATGGTTCGCAAAACAATTTTTATGGAGCTAAATGGCTGGGATTTAAATTTTCCACTAAATTATAATGACGTAGATTTTTGTTTGAGATTAGTGGAAGCTGGATATAGAAATATTCTTTGCCCTGATTCTGTTCTATATCATTATGAATCAGCAAGTAAAGATGGAACAAGCACTTTAGAATTACTCATGTTAATCGCTAAATGGGGAAATGTAAACGATCCTTACTACAATCCAAATTTTTTTAGAATCAATCCTTTCTATACTCTAAATTGGGGTACTGCACAATATTTGAAATATAATTATGAATTTTGGTTGCTACGTAAACTTGGAGACCGTAAATTAAGTTACCCTCTTAAAGAGAGTTCTTTGTTTTTTTCAATTATCACTCCCGTGTACAATACCAATAAAAAATTTCTAAGTGAATTAGCTAAAGCCATTTTAAACCAAACCTATAAAAATTTTGAATGGGTTATCGTTGATAATGGCTCGACTGACAAAGATACATTGAATTTACTGAACCATCTTTCTTTGCATAAGAATGTTAAATTAATTGATGCTGGTTCGAATCTTGGTATCATAAAAGGAACTCAATTAGGATTTCAAAATTCTAAAGGTGATTATGTTTTGCCTGTAGACCATGACGATTTAATTACTTATGATGCCTTACAAGTAATTTCAAATGTGATAGCCAATAATAATTATCCACCAATTCTATACAGTGATGAAGACAAAACAAATCCAGAGAGTAAATTCAGTGCTCCATTTTTAAACCTGATTGGGATCCATTGATGTTTTTTAATAATTGCTACATTGCACATTTATGTGCGATTGATAGAAAAATAGGTATTGAATTGGATATCTATTCTGATATTAATGCCGAAGGCTGTCATGACTGGGATACATTGTATCGTTTTATTCGCAAAGAAATTGCTCCGATTCATATACCGGAAATTTTATATTCTTGGCGAATTCATCCACAATCGACAGCCTCAGGGGTAGTCGGTGTTAAGCCTTATACCACTACATCACAAACTTATGTTTTGAACAAACAATTAGATTTTTTAGAGAAATCTGATGACTATGAATTGATTGAAAATAAACTGAATTTGAATACAGGAATGTGGTCTCTTAAACGGAAAACAAATTTTTCAACTAGAATGGCAATTGCTCTAGAGTATAACGGTAATAATTTAAATAATCTAACTTCTCAAATTAAAGATTTAGATAAAATTATTGGCGATAATTTATGTGATTTATTTATAAATACAAATGGTTTTTCATTTTCACTTTTAGAAAGTTTAAGTAAAGTTTTTTCAAAAGGGAAAATATATCTGGATGATTTTTTTAAAAATTCGAGTTTTTTTTCATCTTATGATATTGTTTTCTTTTTTTTCAGATAAATTAAATTTAGCAGATTCAAATGCATATCGGAAGCTTTAAGTATGTTATTTTTCTTAGATGATTGTGTTCTTGTATCTGGTAAACTTAAATTGGATAATTGCTTTTATTTGCAGATTCTTATTTTAATGACAAAGGTGATATCATTAATCCGGGTTCGGAAAACCCATTACCTCTGGTGGGTATTATGCGCATCACATTGTTCAGAAAACGGTAGATTTAGTCTGCCCCGATTATTGGGCAATGAAGACTTCTTTCCTAAATGAAATATACAACGAAGAGAATTTGAAAGTTGAAAGAGATGAACTTGGATTTGCTCTTTCCATTATCGCAAAAAATCGAAATAAACGAGTTGTATATTCTCCTTATATTGAACTAAAAATTGATTCAATTAAAAAAGAGGATAATCGTTATTCTGCGTTAATGAAGAATAACACAAATTATATAATAACAAATTTTAAAAACAAATATTTTAGAATTCCAGATAATTTAGAGTTGTGATTTTTAATAAATTGTTATTATTAAGGTAATCATTATATATTCTGCATTTACTTATTAATAATTAAATAGACAGTAAATTGTATAACTGAGATATTTTAAGAATTATAATAATTTATAAACATTGTAAGCAGGTTTATTTCGTGATGTCTCGTTAAATATATGATTGGGCGGTCAAATTTTTATGAATAGCAGGAATGATCTTTTTTGGTCAGAGTGGTACATCTTTAAGTATTTGAACTCAAATAATGCTAAAACTCCATTTTTGCATTATTTGAGGGAAGGGGTAAAATTAGGTTTTAATCCCAATCCATTTTTTGATTCAAAATGGTATATGGATAGATATTTAGAAGTGGCTAAATCTGGGATGAATCCATTGGTTCATTTTATTAATAAGGGAGCGGATTTAGGCTATGACCCACATCCTTTGTTCGATAACAAATGGTATAAGGCACATTATTCTTATTTAATGAATTCTAAAATTTCATCTTTAAACCATTATCTTAAAGCTGGATTTTTACAAGGAATGAAAACAATAGAAACTGAAACCTACATTTGTAAAATGAAAATAGCAATTATCATTCATGCATATTATGAAGATACTATAGATGAATTATTTAGTTGGTTTGACAATATTCCAATTGATTTTGATTTAATTCTAACGATTCCTTCCGAAAAATTTAATTTGATTAAGCCGCTGGTTGAAGCTAAATATAAAAATGCCATAATAATCCAATGCAAAAATTCTGGATATGATATAATGTCCTTTTTGGAATTGGTGAGAAATGGATCTTTACTCAAATATGATGTGGTCTGTAAGCTGCATACAAAAAAAGGCGAAACTCACCCCAATGCTTGGAGGCATTTACTACTTGGAGGTCTACTCGGTTCGGATGATTTGATTAAGAAAATTCTAACCTGTTTTTTCAGAGATCCAAACCTTATGGTATTAGGTACTGCAAATACATATGTTGATGGAGAGTTGCATTCCTTTGAAAATAAAAAAAACCTAAATGAAATATTCAAAAAAATGTATCCAAATTCAAAAGCTCCCGATCATTGGGGATTTTTTGCGGGAACAATGTTTTGGGTTCGACCACAGGCATACATCGAATTAGCTACTCTTATTGAAACAAATTTTTCCTTCGAAGAAGGTTTTTATAAAAATGATGGACTCCTAGCACATGCAATTGAGAGATTATTTGGATTAATTCCAACATTCTTACATCAGCGCATTGGATTAACTTGGGGGCGCAATTCTGATATTACTCCTACTGATGTTGAGATTATTAGTGAACCCATTGGTTTAGTGAATGAATTTAATCCATTACTAGAAGCTCATGAAAAGAAAATTCGCAGTATCAATTCTTTATCTTTTGACGCAGTGCTAACGAATGAATCATTTAAAAATAAATATATTCGCAATGAAAAATTGACTACTTTAATTAGTGTAATAATGCCAGTTTATAATACAGACACTGTATTATTAGAAGCTTGTATTGAATCAGTTATAAATCAAACCTATTCGAATTGGGAATTATGTATCTGTGATGATTCCTCAAACAGAAATGAAATAATAGAGACTCTATCTAAATATTCTTTTGATTCGAGAATAAAGATTATCCGCTCAGAAAAAAACCTTCATATTGCTGGTGCTGCAAATTTGGCTGTTTCAATTTCTTCCGGCGATTTTCTTGCTTTTTTAGACCATGATGATTTGTTTCACGCTAATGCTCTTCGTGAAATTGCAATCTATAAAATAAAAAATCCTTCAGTCGATCTTCTTTATACTGATGAAGATAAAGTTGACTATGATGATTGATTCATTCTCAACCTTTTTAAAACCTGATTGGTCTTTTGAACATTTGATGTCAAATATGTATATGCTTCATATTCTTGTAATTAGGAGAGAACATTTTTTTAAAGTTGGAAGAATGAGAATCGAGTGTAATGGATCACAGGATTATTATTTAGCCCTTCGATCCGCACCAACAGCAAGACATGTCGGTCATATTCCCCTTATCCTCTATCATTGGAGGCAAATCCCCGGCTCTACTGCTATGGACATAGATGCAAAGCCTTATGCCAAAATTGCTCAAATTCGTTCTCTTACACATGCAATTAAACAAACTTGAAGATTTGCAAACATTGAAGAAGCTCGTTTTGAAGGGACTTATCGGATTAGATGGTCAATTGAAGGCAATCCTGAAGTTACCTTACTTATTTTGACGAATTTTGGAAAAAGAGATGTTCCCGGTCGTGGAACGATTCATCTTTTAAAAAATTTCATTACAAGTATTAAAGATAAATCAACATATAAAAATTATAATATCATTGTCATAGATAATGATAATGCAGATGACGATATGAAATCATTCCTTAAAAATAATGATGTCGATCTGATTCATTATAATTTTGAACCTCCATTCAATTTTTCGAGCAAAATAAATTTCGCATTCAAACAAGTTAAAACGAATCATGTAATCTGCTTGAATGACGATGTAGAAGTAATTACTCCTGATTGGATTGAGTCGTTACTTGAATTTAGCCAGAAACCTGAAATAGGAATTGTGGGCGGACGTTTATATTTTGCTGATTTAAAAACACAGCATGCAGGTGTAGTTTTACTGGAATCTGGTCCGGCTCATATTTTTTATGGCTTACCAAAAAGTGAAATAGGTTATGCTGGTTATTGCAGTACAATTAGAAATTATTTATCTGTTACCGGAGCTGTTATGGCTACTCGAATGGATGTTGTAAACGAAATTGGCGGATTTGATGAAACTTTTGCGGTGGATTATAATGACGTTGATTTTAATTTACGAGTTTGGGAGAAGGGATACAGGATAGTATATACACCTCACTGTGAGATGTTTCATTTTGAAGGTAGTACTCTCGCCCGAAGAGTTGCGAATCAAAAGGATGCGGATGCTTTTCTAAAAAGATGGAATAAAATTTTGGGAAGAGATCCTTTTTATAGTTCTAACTTGCCAGCAAGTTACTCGCTTCGGCATAGAGAGCCTAACCATTATTATAATGCAATCAGCTATTTCTTTCCTGGTTTGTATAATACATCCAGATACATTTCTTTATCTAACCAGTCATTGTTAAAAGGGAAAATATTATTTGTTATTCGATTATTACCACGTTCCGTCAAAATATTTTTAAAGAAATGGTATACAATACTAAGAATTTTCATCTAAAAGTAATGCAGAGTATTTTAGGTGAAACAAATTTATATAAAAGATCAAACTGTAGCTAATTTGATGAACAATTATACTTGGAGAATTGGACTTATGTTTATAAGACCTATAAGAAATTATGGATTTTTTTTGATAAAATTTTAACTGGAAAAATGAAATCCATATCTAGGCTTTTGAGAGAATTTTCTAAACCAAACATACAAAGTGTCTGAATATACTGGATTTGTATCTTGGAAATTTCAGCAGAAAGCTAAAATTTCGGGAACAGAATTTATTAAATTTATAAATAATCATAGTGGCTATGATGTATATTTTGTCTTCGGGTAATTCCTTATTCATACAAAAGTTATAAGAGGTATCCGATAAGTCTTTATTCTGTTTATCGAAAGTTAGAAAAGTTAAAAATGATTGAACTTGCAGGGAGAAATATAGAGGCAGAACGGGAAAGCCTCATTCCCTATTTAGATTCTTTTGCTAAATTAGTAATTAAAGAACAGAACAGAAATGCAAAGCATTGGAATAAAATAATCAATAGAGTTATTGTGTTGATTCAAGTTTTATGGAAATTATTTCTATCAAAAAAATAACTGAAAGAGAATCTTAGTGGAAATAAAAATTAGAAAAACTTTATTTTTAATTATAAATAGGGGAAATTCAAAAATTTCATACGATAGCAGCGTTTCTAATGTGATAAAAACTTTTTATTCAGTGAGATAGAATGTATTGATTTAGAGGAAGGTTATTTTAAATTTTTGGATTTCAATTTTTCTTACCTTATAATTCTGAATCTACATAGATGGAAAAATAAATTTGTAAATATTAGTTGAGTCTGTTGCGAAATAGGAAAAAGTTGTACAAATTTTATTGGAATCAAAAATGATGACGAAAAATGAAACCCGTAAAGAGCGTACAAAATGACATTTATCCAATATGACTTGAATGAGATAGTCGGCAAAGATCATGATTTAAGAAAAGTAGAAGCAATGATACCATTTGCGGAAATTACACAAAGTTTCCAGAGTTTAACAAGTCAAGTAGGTCGTGATGGTTATGGAGTCGAGATCGGAATGAAATGTTTGTATCTTCAATTTAAATATGATTTATCGGATCGAGAAATGGAAGATCGTTTGAGACACGATATTGCATTTCGTTGGTTTTGTAAATTTTCAATTTCAGATGTAACTCCAGATCATAGTTTCTTTTGCAGAACGAGAAAAGCAATAGGGACAAAGAATATTGGATTGTTTTTTGATGCTATAAACGAAAAAGCGAAGGATAAGAAAATTATTCGTGGAGTATTTCATTTTGCTGATTCAAGTGCAATTAAAGCTAAAGAATCAACATGGCGGAGAGACAAAGCCAAATTAGCCGGCGAAGAAAAAGTTAATAATTCAAATATTGGAGACTATAGTGCCGACAAAGATGCTCGGTTTGGTAATAAAGGTAGGGGCAAATTCTGGTTTGGCTACAAAAGACATCAATGCGTAGATGCCGCATCTGGTTTAGTTGAAAAGGTTGCAGTGACACCGGCGAATGTAAGTGATGCGGATGGGCTAAAGAGAGTTTGCCCTAAGGAAGGAATGGTTTTATCGGATAAGGCATATTCAACCCAAGATGCTCAGAATACGATGAAAGCAAATTATTGTCATAGTGGGGCAATCATGAAAAATAATATGAAAGGTAAAAATAAGCAAAAGGATAAATGGCTTACCAAACTTCGATCACCATTTGAAAACACTTTTTCAAGATTACAGAAAAAGTCTAGATACAGAGGAATCGCAAAAAATCAAATGCAAGTTTTTCTTGAGGCAATAGATTTTAATATTAAGCGCTTGCTTGTCATACAGTCAGCAAAATATTTTACGAAATTATTTTAAGTAGGGGCTAACTATATCCTGATATCGATTCTTATACGATTTTCAGGAAAAATTTGAGAATATACAGCATATAGCATAGAGTTTAAATCCTCTAATGCAGTTTTCTTTCTATTTCTTATTTTAAAGCCTATTTCGCAACGGACTCTAGTTCTTACCTAGTTAATTGTGTTGAGTCTTCAGAGGATACGGAGCATTATGCTATTTGCCAACCTTCTATAATTTATGGTCATCTTTTAGAAGAGCATAAATCTATTATAAACCAAAAGAAAACACATACATTTATTCTAAATCAAAAAATAAACTGGGAAGAGAATCGAAAAGATATCAATTCCTACGGTTTTGAATCCTATCGATTATGTAATTGTTACCTTGAAGTGGAACCGGATGATAAGTCTGAGATATTGAAGCATGAATCGCAGGACTCAATTGATTTATTAAACAAAAGTTATCTAAAAAAACTTTTGATATCGGTATTGAATTTTCATATTTGGCGCCGATATAGAATGATACAAGTGAATATGCTACTAACATTATAGAAAGTCTTGCGGAAATACTTCTGAAAAAAATATTAGCTTTCAAATTATTGCTGATTTACCTATTATGAAAATTACAAAATCATATTCATTGATAATTCAAATTCTACTAATGAAACGAAAGAGCTTTACAAAAAATTAGGCGTTGATTTAATTCACTATCAATTTGATAAGGCTGCTAGCTTTAATTTTGCTCAAAAAGCTAATTTTTGTTTTTCAAAGGCAACTTCGGATTATATTCTATTCTTAAACGATGATATGGACGTTAGAGATCCCGGTTGGCTTATTGCGCTTCTAGAACCATTACAGAATAAAGACGTTGGTGTAGTAGGGGCTAAGCTACTTTATCCGGATGAGTCAACCCAACATGCAGGTATTGTATTGAATCAAACAAATTTAATTGCGCATATTTTTCATGGACTTGCCAAGAATGCAATTGGACAATATGGTTTTTCCCATATGATGCGAAATTATTCAGCCGTGACCGGAGCTTGTCTAATGACGAGAAAAAAAATTCTAGACTAAGTAAAAGGATTTGATTTAAAACTTGGAATTGATTTTAATGATATAGATTTTTGTTTGCGAGTAGGGCAGAAGGGGTACAGGACAGTGTATACTCCTTATTGTGAATTATTTCATTTTGAACAAAGTACATTGAAACGCTCAGATCAAAAATTGGAGGAGAAGGAATTATTCATTTCTCGTTGGAAATCACTTCTATCCTCAGATCTGTGCGCAAACAAAAATTGGAATCATTAAGAAAAAAAAATAGCAAGACTTTTTTTCGAATAGATAATTTTTTTAAAAGGGATAGCAATAATGAAAGCAGTTATATTGGCAGGTGGCTTAGGGACACGAATCAGTGAGGAAACTCATCTGAAACCTAAACCTATGATTGAAATTGGTGGGAAGCCAATACTCTGGCATATCATGAAGATTTATTCTTCTTACGGCATAAATGACTTCATAGTATGTTGTGGTTACAAGGGTTACGTTATAAAAGAATACTTTGCAAATTATTTTTTGCATATGTCAGATGTAACTTTTGATATGAGCCACAATAAGATGGATGTACATCAAAAGTATGCAGAGTCATGGCGCGTAACCTTAGTGGATACGGGCGATAATACTCTAACGGGTGGAAGGCTTAAGCGGATAAGGGAATATCTCAAAGATGAGGAGGCCTTTTGCTTCACTTATGGAGATGGGCTTTCCGATATTAATATTTCTGACCTAATTGAATTTCATAAAAGTCACAAAAAACTTGCAACGGTTACTTCCGTTCAGCCTCCAGGTCGATATGGTTCGCTCGCCATTGATAATTTGAGAGTGACTGGTTTTCTTGAAAAGCCAAAAGGCGATGGAGCTTGGATCAACGGTGGTTTCTTTGTATTATCCCCTAAAGTGATTGACTATATAGACAGTGATGAAGATAGCTGGGAAGCAGCACCATTGACTAATTTAGCTCATGAGAATCAGTTGATGGCTTTTTCTCATACTGGATTTTGGCAACCAATGGATACTTTAAGAGATAAAAATCATTTAGAAGATCTCTGGCAGTCAGGTAATGCGCCTTGGAAAAAATGGAAATGAAAACTAACTGGCAAGGAAAAAGTCTTGTAACTGGTCATACAGGATTTAAGGGAAGTTGGCTAAGTCTTTGGTTAAAAAATGGCAAAAAGTTTATGGAGTTGCTTGATCCTGCTACTAGCCCTTCCATTTTGAAGTGGCAAAAGTATCAGGAGAGGTTGAAAGGGATGTCCGCATTGATATTCGTAATCTGAATGAGCTTAAAAATTTTTTCCAAGAAGTCGAGCCGGAAGTAGTATTTCATTTAGCCGCACAGGCTTTGGTTTTAGATTCTTATGCCAATCCTGTGGATACCTTTGCAACTAACGTTATGGGAACTGTAAATGTCTTAGAATGTATTCGCATGACATCCTCTGTCAAATCAGCCGTAATTGTAACTACAGATAAGTGCTATGAAAATAAGGAGTGGTTTTGGGGATACAGAGAAACCGAACCAATGGGTGGGTTTGATCCTTATTCTAGTAGTAAGGGATGTGCAGAATTAGCCACATCTGCATTTAGATCTAGCTATTTTTCTGATGGAACGGTTTCTATTGCAACGGCTAGAGCTGGAAATGTAATAGGTGGAGGAGATTGGTCTAAGAATAGACTAATCCCTGATTTTTTTCGCGCCATTGAAAGAAAAGAGCCTCTTTTTTTACGTTATCCGCAAGCGATTAGACCATGGCAGCATGTTCTTGAACCAGTCGGAGGTTATATTCTATTAGCCGAAAAAACTTTTTGGACTGGAAGGAAAACGTTTGCAGAGGCTTGGAATTTTGGTCCCGCGGAAGACGATGCCAAGACAGTTCAATGGATCGCTGAATCTATCTGTAAGCATTTTCCTGGCAGTTCGTGGCAGACAGAGACCGGAGAAAAAAAACATGAAGCAAACTTCTTGAAGCTAGATATTAGCAAAGCAAAAATGAAATTAAAATGGCTCCCTAAATGGGGGACTGAGGAAGCGTTACGAGCTACAGTCGATTGGTACCAAGCGTTCCAATCAGGTAAGAACATGAATGAGTTTACTTATAACCAGATTAGCTCCTACGAATCTTTGCAGGCATAAGGAAATATAATGTCATCTAATCTTACATTTAAAGCTACTCCGATAGAAGGTCTTTTTATTATTGAAAGAGATTTAACAGGAGCAACGCGGCTTCTTTTTTTCGGTTGTTTGCTGATCTGAATTAGTAAGCATTGGTTTAAAAAATCCATCGCACATATAAACTTTTCTCATACAATGATTTGTAACTCCACTCGAGGTTTACATTTTCAATATCCTCCACATACAGAGACAAAAATTGTTACTTGTCTTAAGGGAGAAGTATTTGATGTCGCAGTAGATTTGCGAAATGATTCACCTACTTTTCTAAATTGGTTTGGGATTAATTTATCTCCTGAAAATAATAGGAGTTTTTTTATTCCAGATGGGGTTTTGCCATGATTCCAAGTTTTAAAAGATTCTGAATTAATTTCTTGCACACCAAGAATATGTAAAGAAAGTGAGGGCGGCTTACACGTATTAGACCCCTTGATGCTAAACATGGCTCATGAGCTAACCCGGTTAATTTATCGAAAGAGATAAAGGATTTGTTTTTTTGAATAATAATTTTAAAGGTATTGAAATTTTATGAAATGTAGACATTGTAATTCTTCGTTAGAGCATATATTTGCTGATTTAGGAACTTCGCCTCCCTCCAATTCTTATTTGCGAGAAGATCAATTAAACAAGCCTGAATTGTTTTATCCACTTC
>JADJSS010000023.1 GCA_016711605.1 Saprospirales bacterium | reverse complement strand
AAGATTTCTTCCTAGGTTCCAGTTAGTATCTCAAAAATATGAATCTAAGATTTTCTTTAGGGGACTATATCTAAACCTATTTCATTTGTTTACTTAAAAAGGAATCTTGTTGCCTCTAATGTTATCTTCACAAGTATTGCTAAATCGCTCTTAGCCTGAATTGGTTTAATTTCAAAATCGATAAAATCATTTAAACCACTTGCTACTTAATACATAGTTGCCTTGCGAATTGACTTTTGCCTGTGTCTGGCTTACCTGCTAATACTGCTGTACCTTTTTGTGGTAAAATTGGCGACATTAAATATTGAGGTTCTAAATTACCCATTGCCATTAATTCTGCATTGTATACTACTTTGTCTGTTTCCGTATTTATGGTTTCTAATAATTTATTTCTAAATTGGAACCCATTTATTTAATTCTTCTATATTACCACCTGTTTACCAAGAAATCAGAATATCTTTACCATTATTAAACGCTGGTAATGTAATACGCTTTAAACTGTGAGTATTTGAGAGTATTTCAGATTGTTTCATACCTGTTTCATCGTTATCATATAATACAATGATTTGATTAAAACGACTTTTTAGTTCTTCTGCAATTTTATTTTCTAAAGTTGCTGTTTCGCTGTTTAATGAAATTGCATTAAAACCATTACAGCTAAAGACATCACATCTTTTTCGCCACCAGTTATAAAAACTATTTCACCCTTATCAGGCAATTGCTGCCAACCAAAAATATAACTTGTTTCTTTGATGCCTAAGTATTGGAAGCGGTATTGTTTATCGTCTAATGGTTTGTATAGTTTTATCCAATTGCCATTGTCATATCCGAAAATGAATTTATCAGGTTTACTTGTTACTGTATAAACTTTACCTTCTTTATTAGTATTGCTAAATTGCTCTATTGAAGCAACATTATATTTTAGTAGCGTTGAAATTGTGATTCCGAATTTGAACCAGTAGTTTAGTTCTGCATCATTAAATTCACGCTTTTTAATTGAATATGTTAGCTTTAAAATTTTGGTTGCTGAAGTTCTGTGTATTGATTTGTTTATTGTCGAGAAATAAGCATAAATCTCGATTAATTATTTCAAGAGCATCAGTAAATGAAATCTTATGCAATTTCATTACTAAGTCGAAACAACTACCATCATCGCCAGTTGCAAAGTCTTTGTACCTCCATTCTTTGTTTTGGTTTGAAGTATAAATATTAAAAGATGGAGTTTTTTGCTTGTTGGGTAAAAATGGATTACTAATATTCTTGCCTTGAACTAAACTGCCTGAGTTGTGATATGGTGATAGATAATGGTTTAAAATATCATAGGATGATACTTTAGCCAAGATAGATTCTTTACTAATTGACATAGTTAAAAATATTTATTGTGAAGTATGCGAAATTTATTTTTTGGTTTTAAATGCTGGGTTGTAGTTATGGTTTAATAACTCCTGTACATCTGACATTTTATAATAGATTTTACCACCTACTTGTGAGAAGGAAATTTTGCCTTCATCGCGCCATGCTTGAGCTGTTCTTTTACTGATGTTCATTAGTTTAATGAAATCTGAGTTGTCTACAAATTCGTTACTGGAAGATTTTGAATTTCCTTTAATTTCTGATTTGATTTCATCCATTCTTGTGATGATTTCGTTGTACTGTTCTTGAGTTAAAATAACTGCGTTCATTTTTTTAATTTTAAAGTGATTAATAAATTATAAACCAAAATTACAGCAGGAAATACATGTTAAAATATAACAAATAAAGGTGTAGAGTAAGGTGTAGAGTGTAGAGTAACCTAAATAGTAATAGATATTACTGTTAAGAGAAAGGAAGTAAATCAAGAAAAATAAATATAAATTAATGCAGTAGAGTGTATCTTAAAGTAGCTTGGCTATATTATCTATAATAGTTTTGTTTGCAGGTGTTTTTTGTCCTCTAAATTTTGATCTATCAAATGAAGTGCCATCAGATTGAATAAAGCATTGGGAAGTAATTTTCCATATTTGTTGTTTGGTATCTTCAACTTTTTTATGGTCATTATGAATTGTTTTAATAAAGTAAGATAATTCTGAAATGTTACCAATCCATATAATTTGTTTATCTATCTCATTGCCACTAAATATTTTACGGAATTGTTTTATTTCTGTTTCTTTATCTATAAAATTGGCTTTGATAAGTTCATTCATTAAATCTGGTAATCTTGTTGAATCATTGTTTGTGTATTTGAATGATTTATGTTTGTTATTAGTATTATTTATTTTATATGTAGTATTTTTTTGTATTATTATATATATGTTCAGTAGTGTTAATTTTTTCATTTTTTTGCAGATAATCATTTAAGAAACTTTTATAATCTAAAATTACATGAGCATCTAAGAAAGAATCCGGATCGTGAATATCATAATTTGCTTCATTTTTGTATTTATGCCGATAAATATGGTCAAAATGAGTTGCAGTAGTTTTCCAGTCTTTTATCTGTAGTATTTCTTTTAATCTTTTGTCCTTTATTTCATCAATATTCCCTTCTATTAAATTTTCAATTAAATCTAAATCTCTTTTGCTGTAATTATTTTGTCTTCAAAGGGAAAAATATTGTTAAATGGTTCAATAAATCTATTTTGTACTATTTTGCTTTTTAGTTTATTAAATAGATTAAATTTATGTTGCATTATATCTTCAATTTCTTCTTCTTCAATTTCAAATTTTTAATTCTTCAAGAATATTTATTTTTTAAATCTCGCCATTCACTAAGAGTTACAGTTTTATCTACCCATTTTGTAGGTATTCATCTTCTGTAATAGTATTTGATTTACCAAATACAGATTTAAATAACACATTGTTTATATTCGAATATATTCTATATTGTTAAATTCTTGAATGACACATTCTAAATATTTTTTATATTTTATACTTTCAAAAGTTGGCTTTAGCAAATCATCTATCTCATTAAATTTATAAGAGTTTGTCTTTAAAATCTATTTGTCATGCTTTCAATATAATTTCTAACTCTCATCTTTATCTTCAATAAAAGTTTTAAAATCGTCTTTCAAGTAAAGTATTTGATAAAATTCTTTTAGCAAACTGTAAATGATAATACTTTAATTCGGATTTTGTAAAATTTTCTATTCCAATATTTGCGTCATTTTATTCTATCCTTAATTTTTTTCAATGTTCTTTTTATTATAATTAGTTTCATCTTTATTTTTGTAGTTTTTTTCTTAATAACTGAAATTGGATATATCATTTATCAAATTAAGAAGTTGATGGTTTATATCTGATGTATCAGAATTAAGAATTATAAAAAAATTTCTAATAATATATCTTTTTTGTGTATATAGCATTGAACTAAATACATTTACTAATTATCCAAAAACATCCATTGCCTTATCTAATTCCGAATTTACGATTTTTGCGTAAATCTGTGTAGTTTTTAAGTCAGAATGTGTTAATATTTTAGATACATATTCAATTCTCATACCTTTTCTCAATGCTCTAGTTGCCCATGAGTGTCTGCTAATATGAAAACTTATATGTTTACTCATTTTTAATTTATCTTTAATTAAACCTAAATTTTTATTGATGTATGCTGTTGCGCTGCTTATTGCATTATCTAACATTTCATTATTTTCAATATTTAAATTATTATCTAACATTGGAAATATAAAATCATTATTTTGAACATCATCTGTTTTATATTTTGCCAATATTTCCAAACCTTTAGTTGGAACTTTAATAGAAATTTGTGAAGTTGTTTTCATTGTTGTAAAACTTATATGTGTACCATCAAATTGATGCCAACGCATTAAAAGCAAATCTGAAATTCTTATACCACCCACATAACAAGCAAAAATGAACATGTCTTTATGTAATTCCATTCTTGTACCTGGTGTTGTTTTACAATTCTCTATACTGTCGATTTCTTCATCAGTAAGATAAACTCTTTCTGTTTTTTCTGTTTTGATGGTGTATTTATTAAATGGATTTTCATTGTAATCAATAATTTCTTGCTTTATAGCTTCATTAAAGATTCTTCTTATATATCTAAAATCTTTTCCTACAGTATTTGTTTTATTATTGTACTCCTTTCCTCTTAGATGTGTTTCATATTTAGCTAAAAAATCAACATCAATATCATGAAATGTAATGTTTCTGCCAGTGGTGTATTCTCTTAATTTTTCTAAAATCGAACAATTTTTATCATACGTACCAATTTTACCACCATTCTTATATGATTCTTTTGTTAGATTATCAGCAAAAGGAAAAAATAGAGTTGGCTTATTTCCATATACATGATTTCTTATTTTACGTGACGTAACTGATTTGTTTTTATTATCAAAATCAAAAACCTGATCTTGAACTTCAGAAAACTTACTATCTATTACAGATTTGATACGTTTACTATTAGGATGCTTTGATTTTATTTTATTTTTCTCAAAATCCCAATAATCTTGATGAACCATAAAACCTGTTGAAATGTAGGATATTTTCCTATCTTTGATGATACGAAAGTGTATTGGTGCTTCGCCTTTTTTATTAAGCTTGTCTTTTCTGTAAATGATTGATACGCTTGACATTGTGATAGTATTTTGGTATAACAAATATAAGGAATAAAACACAAAATGGGGTAAACAATGGGGTAAACATTTGCGTTATTTTTGCACATTTTAATGCACTAAAACACATTTGTAAAATAGTAAATAATCATATTTTAAAGGCAATTTGAAGCAGGTATAGGAAATATGAAGTAGTATTTAGAATCCCTTCGCGGTCACAAACTTTTTACACCTTTTTCTCCAAAATCATGTGTGCTAAAAATAAATCGCGTGGTGATAATTGCTTACCATTTAGATTAATGAATTTGGGTTTCTTATCTTTTTCAACGGATTGTAATCTTCAACATTTACATGCGCAATTCGCTTTCCGCCTTCGTCACCTTCTAAATTTTTGATAGAATCAATCTTGTCCTGTAAACTCACATAATTATCTACATAATCATATTTATAATTATCTTGATAATTATTGACATAACCAGTTTTTTGCGGCTTGTAATCGCCATCTTCTACGCTATCTAATAAAAGTTCCTGATTTTCTATGCTGTCCTATCAAGTTTTGGCTCGTAAATAACCGTTTTCTTTTTTTCTAAATTCTTGTACGGTTTATTAACTTCTATCGGCTTTTGCAACGTTTTTCCTTCCATGGCATCTTCAATCTCTTTCAAAATATCTTGAAAGGTTTTTGGCTTATCCATCTGACTATCAGTATCTTTTGGAAAATTATTTAAGTTTTTATTCTGAGTTGCATTCTTTTTTTGCTCTGTTTGAAAAGCACTATATAAGTAATACAAAATTATTCCGCCAAATATTATCCACTGCATATCATCAAAATTTAATAAAAATTGTCAATAACTAAACATCTAAATTAAAAAATCAGTTCCGCTATTTTGTAAATTTGCCATTATGAGATTGAGAAGTTTGGATATTAAAGGATTTAAGAGTTTTGCAGATAAAACTCAGATCAACTTTGAAAAAATATTACAGGCATTGTTGGACCAAATGGTTGCGGAAAATCAAATGTGGTAGATGCGATTCGCTGGGTTTTAGGTGAAGCAAAAAACAAAAGCGTTGCGTTTGGAAAAAATGGACAACATGATTTTCAACGGCACAAAAGATAAAGCTGCTGCCAATATTGCTGAGGTTTCATTGACTTTAGACAATACGCGCAACTTATTGCCTACCGAATTTTAAAGTGTAACCATTACAAGTACCGTAGAACGCGATGGCGATAGCAGTTATAAGCTGAATGGTGTTTCGTGTCGACTGAAAGACATCAAAGATTTGTTTATGGATACCGGAATTTCTACGGATTCATACGCAATCATCGAGTTGAAAATGATTGATCAGATTCTGAACAACGTTGATAATGCGCGTCGTACACTGATTGAACAAGCAGCTGGTGTTTCAAAATATAAAACCAGAAAAAAAGAAACACTTGCAAAATTATCTGCCACTGAAGCAGATTTGAGCCGCGTGGAAGATTTATTGTTTGAGATTGATAAAATTTAAAAGCATTAGAATCACAGGCAAAAAAAGCGCGTCAATACAAAAATTACAAAGAAGAATACAAAGTCATTTCGATCGATTTATCGAAATATGAAATGCATGGCATCAACGAAAGCTTTGTTTTGTCGAACAAAGAAATTGAAGAATTAGAAGACAATCGTTTGCAAGCCAACACGCAAATTGAATTATTAGAATCTAATTTAGAACAGGAAAAATTAGCTGTTTTAGATAAAGAAAAATCGCTTTCTGATCAGCAAAAACAATTGAATGCTTTTTTATCGGAATTGCAGGAAAAGGAAAGTCAGAAAAAAATTGACGAACAAAAATCATCTTTCTTAAAAGATAAAATAAAACAACTGCAACAACAAATTACCAACGCAACCAATATCGTTGAGAATTTGACTGGTGAAATGGCGCATTTGCAAACCATAAATGAAGAAGACGAAAAGAATTTGGAAGTAGTGCGTGTGAGTTTGATGATGCTAAACTAAAATTAGAAGAACAACGCAATACGAATTTAGAATTCAGAAATAATTTGGATGAAGCGCAACAAACATGCAAGCAAGTGTCAATAAAATTACAGAAACCGAAAAATGGTTGCTGTAAAAGAATCGCAGCACGAAGCATTGCTAAAGCGCGCAGCAATCGATGTTTGAAAAATGAAGAACGTTTGAAAACATTGGAAGATTTAAAAACCAACATTTCAAACACAGAATCAAAAATTAATAATCAAAGTTTATTGGTAGATGATTTGAGTTAAAAAAGAAGAAGACAATCTTGAAAAAATTAAATCGTTAGAAGAAAAAAACGAAACACTTCGTCAAGATTTAACCAATAAAAACAGAACATTAGACGCGAAGAACAACGAGTTCAAACTCACCAAAAACATGATAGATAATTTGGAAGGATTTCCAGAATCTATTAAGTTTTTGAAGAAAAATGTAAACTGGTTAAAAGACACGCCTTTGCTTTCTGATATTATTTATTCAGAAGAAAAATATCGTGTTTCTATTGAAAGTATTTTGCAACCATACTTAAATAATTTCGTAGTTGATACGGAAAATGAAGCGTTGAATGCAGTAGATGTATTGTCGCAAAGTTCGGTTGGTAAAGCGAGTTTTTTAATTTTAGATTATTTTAATAAATCAACAGCAGATAGCAAGCAGAATGCTGTGAACAATGCTACCAAAGCATTAGATGTGGTACAGGTTGATGAAAAATTTAAACCACTACTCGCCTATTTATTAAATGGAATTTATATTGCAGATGAAGGCAATGATGTGAACCAAATTTTCAATCAGCTTACTGACAAAAAAGATATTTTCATCATTTCTAATTCTGGTCATTTATTAAAATCTGACAAACAAATTTCTGGTGGTGCAGTTGGTTTATTTGAAGGCAAACGATTAGGTCGATTAAAGAATTTTGAAATTCTGGAAAAGAAATCAAAGCGTTGGAAACAGAAGTGATGGATTTAAAAAAGATCACTCAAGAAACCTACAACGAATTACAACACTTAAAAGCAAACTCGTATAGAAACGTAATTGAGCGTGAAAATCGTGAAATGCAAAACGTAGAAAAGAGTTGGTTGCGTTGAAATCGAAAATTGAAAGTGAAGAAAATGCAGTTGGCAAAATTACATCGCAAGCACAGCAAATACAGGAACAAATTGAGCTTTTGCTTGGACAAATTACACCATTAAAAACTGAATTAGGTACGCATATTCAAACGACGAACACATTCAAACCAGAATTGGATCATTTGGAAAATGATTTCAGAAAAGCGAATGAATTATACAATCAATTTTCACAAGTTTTCAATCAGGCAAACATCAAATTTATTCAACAAGAAAATAAATTAAAATCTAATCAACAAACATTTACTTACAAACAAAGTCAGCAAGAAGAAAACAAAACAGAATTGAAAGTGCAACGCATGACGTAGAAGAATCGCAATTGGAAATTGAAATTTTGAAAGAAAATATTGAAAAATTAGAAACTGCATTAATTGACTCTACAAAGAGAAAGAGTTGCAAATGCAAACACTTTCTACGCAGGAAACTGATTATTACAAAGTAAAAGAAGGCATCACAGCTATTGAAGATACGATTCGCGATAAAAACAAAAACAAGCAATCGATTGAGCAAACAATCATGAATAAGAAAGAATTGCTCAGCGATTTGAAATTGAAATTGAATGTATTGAAAGAACGTTTATCAATCGAGTTTCATATTGATGCTGATGAATTTACTGCTTCTTTATCATTGCCGGAAACACCAAAAGATGATTTGCAAGATAGATTGGATAAAGTGAAGCGACGCATTGAAAACTTTGGCGAAGTGAATCCAATGGCTGAAGAAGCGTACAACGAAATGCACGAACGTTTTGAGTTTATCAATTCGCAAAAAGCAAGACTTGAACGATGCAAAAGCGAACTTAATGGAAACGATGCTGGAAATTGAAAACACGGCAAAAGGTCAGTTCTTTTGAGACGTTTAACGCAGTTCGTGAAAACTTTATACAAGTATTTAGAAGTATGTTTACCGAAGATGACAGTTGCGATTTAATATTGGTAAATCCTGAAGATCCGTTGGAATCTGATATTGATATTGTGGCGCGACCGAAAGGCAAGCGACCGCAAAGCATCAACCAGCTTTCTGGTGGTGAGAAAACGCTGACGGCTTTGTCGCTGTTGTTTGGTTTGTATTTATACAAACCAGCACCGTTCTGTATTTTGGATGAGGTTGATGCGCCGCTGGACGATACGAACATCAAAAAGTTCAACGATGCGATTCGCAAATTCTCTGCAAATTCGCAGTTCATTATTGTAACGCATAACAAATCAACAATGGCAAGCGTAGATAATATTTACGGTGTAACGATGGTGAAGCAAGGTATTTCAAGAGTTGTGCCTGTTGATTTTGGAAGTTTGAATTAGTGTAAGTTTAGGATATGAAAAACAAAAGAAACTTTGTCTTTTTATTATTAATATTGTTTATTTGCTCATCAAATAAAACTGACACTCTGAAAGTTCATAGCTGAATTTAATGGAGACTTTTCAAATGACGATGGAATTATCGATCTCGAGATAACTCACAAAAATATATCTTAGTCAAATTTTGGGATTTCTTTTTAAAAAAATTTCCACTGGCATCTTCAAGAATTTTTAAAACTAAACTAAATAACATTGATACTATTTTTAAGCTTGAGACACGCGGAGATTATCATTTACCAGAACTTTACCAGATAATATAGAAGAGAAAGAAAAATCACCTCAATTAGATGCTTACTTTATTTTCTCAGATTCAACAGAAGATTCTATTAAAAAGAAGGAAAACTAAAATTAAGAGAAAAAATATCTGAATATCAAATCTCAGATAATGTACGTCAGAATATGAAACAATATATAAAATTTTATCTGAACATAATGAACACAAACAATACCTAATTATATTTAATAAGGAATTTCAAAATAAGTTTCTATCATTATACAAATAGTAACTCGACTCGGTGCAATTATTAATCCAAAAAAATCCTAAACCAAAACAACCCCGTTTTCTAAGCCATGGTTCGTGTCTCACGAACCAAACACGATATAGTTCATGAGACATGAACCATTAAAATATAAAATAACAAACTAAAGAAATCATGTTTATCAAATTTATCATAAAAATCACAGTTCAGACAATACATTCGCATTCATCACACCACCAGTATGCAATGCAACAATTGTTGAGTTTTCAGGAAAATAATTTTTAGCAATTAAATCAAAAAGACCAAACATCATTTTTCCTGTGTACACATAATCTAATAAAATTTGATGTTCGATGTAAAACGCTTTAATAAACTGAATGAGTTCAGGTGTAGTTTTTGCATAACCGCCAAATGGATAGTTTTGAATGGTGAGTTTTGAATGTTGAATGTCGAATTTTTGAAAAATTTCTTGCTCCAATTTATCATGTTTAAGAACAGCAAAACCTATTGCTTGTTGATGTGGTTTTAAGTTGGAAGCAATACCAGCAATAGTAGTACCTGTACCGCAAGCGCAACAAATAAAATCGAAATCAATATTCAGCTCGTCCACAATTTCAGCACAACCTTGTAACGCTAATGTATTTGCGCCACCTTCAGGAAGAAAGTAAATTTTACTTTCTTCAAAATCTGAAATCATACTTCTGAAATCTGAACTATTTTTATTTCGATACTTTTCTCTATCAACATAAACCAATTCCATTCCACAATCTGTTGCAAACTGCAAGGATTTATTGAGTGGTTGATATGCTTCACCGCGAATGATACCAATCGTTTTAAGTCCAAAATATTTTCCTGCAGCTGCAGTTGCTGTGATATGATTAGAATAAGCACCGCCAAAAGTTAGAATAGTATCTTTATTTTCTTTCTTCGCTTGTTCAATATTGTATTTCAGCTTTCGCCATTTATTTCCAGAAATTTCTGGATGAATTAAATCATCACGTTTAATAAATAAATTAACATTGAATTGCCGAGTTAAAGCAGTTTCTATTTTTTGTAAAGGAGATGGAAGCTGAAACATTACTTATTATAAACTAATACTCAAAAATTCGTTTCTTCAACATTGAAAAATAATGTTTAAAATCATTGGCTGTAAAATCTGGTTCTACTTGTTGGAATGAAACTTTTCCATTTTTATCTTTATATAGCTTGCTATAAAATGGCATCATCTTAAACGGCTCTGTTTGAGAAAAATCACCTCGACCCCATTTTGTAATAAAAAATGCAGTAGTATCATTACTCATTGGTACCGTAAAATATTTTCCTTCACTAAACCAAACAGCAGTTTGCACAGCATCCGAATTTTTTATTGTATTCAACGATTCTAAATTTCTTGGAATACTCACAATTTCAATATTTTTATTTTTCTGAAATACAGAATATTCAGCCAAATACATCGTAGAATCGTTATACGCAATCATATTCCACAACCAAGATGTAAACATAGTTGGTGTACTCGTAAAATCGGTAACCGTAATATTTTTTGCTTTCAGATTTTGCTTAAACACACTTGCGGAATTAAATTTATGAATCGTAGAAGTTCCTAAATAAACCAAGCTAATTAGTAAACTTACTGCTGCAAATTTTCTTCTGAAATTATTTTCTTTCTTAAAAAACCAAACAGCAATAAAAAATAATAATGGCGCAATCGTAAACAATGGATCTACCACAGCTAAATTATTCCAACTAAATAATTTATTAGTGAATGGCAAGAACATTTGTGTACCATAAGCAGTGCCACCATCTAACAACACATGCACAACAAAACCTAACAAGAAAAACAAATACCATTTCAAAAAGGAAATTTCTTTTTTGAAAATTCGATATGTTAAGTAGGCAAATGGAATCGCCATAAATGGATGCGTAAAAAATGCATGTGTGTAGCCACGATGAAAATGCATCGCTAATTCTGGCGTACTTGCTAATTTTGTAGCGAACACATCTAAATCTGGAATGGTGTTGGCAATAGCACCCACAATAATAGCTTTATTACCTATTTTTTTTCCAAGCGTTAACTCACCGAGCGCACCACCAATAACTACATGTGTAATAGAATCCAATTAATTTGAAAATTTGAATTATGAAATAATCATGAACACAATCATAAAATTAACAGATTTGAATAAAATGTGATAATTTAAAAATTAAACACAAATGTACTGAATAATCTTATTTGATTAAATAATGATAAATTTATTTTGGTGCCGTAACCACTTTAGTAGAAATAAATGCGCCGTTCTTTTTGGCCCAGGCAAAATCAATGCCTTTTGTATTTCCATTGATACGTGTAGCTGTTAATTTTACAAATCCACTTTTATTTTGTTCGTATTTCTCCAATGCTGTACCAAGAGCTTCTGTTTCTACAATTTCAGGTGCTGGAATTTTTGTTGACGTGGTTGATGTGGTTGAAGTAGTTCCTTCATAAGTAGTGCTTGAAGTTGCTGTAACTGTTGCATCGTAACTAATAATTGCATTGGTTAAAGTTGCATTCCATAAATCTGCATTTGACAAATCTGCTAAAATTAAATTTGCTGATGTTAAATTTGCGCCATTCAAAATTGCATATGATAAATTGGCTTCTTGCAATAATGCTTGTGTTAAATTAGCATTTTTAAGATTCACATAAACCATATTTGTTGCTAAAAAATCAGCTTTTGTCAAATTAGCATTGGTGAAATTGACACCAGTTAAATTACATTGTTCTAGTTTTGCTTTTGATAAATTAGCGTTGGTAAAGTTTGCACCAGTAAGGTTTGCTTTCGATAAATCAACGCTATTTAAATCTATATTTTGTAAATCAGCACCAGTAAAATTAGCACCTTTCAAGTTTTTTTGTCCGGTTTTTGCTAAGGCAATCCATTGTGCAACTGTTTTAGTTTGAGCTAATACGTTTTGAAAAGAAGATACCAAAACAATAAAAAAAACTACTGTTAGTAGATTTGAAAAGAATTTGTTCATAATATAATGTTGTTTACGCAGTCTAATTTACAAATATTGTACCAAATAAAAAAACTACTTTAAGTAGAATTAGTTATAATTTATATTTCATATCTATTCTTTATTTTCAATTGATTATCTTAAGTTAAATAAACAACTTGCTTTTTTATCAATAGAATAGGTAATTAAATAAATAAACTATTACTTTTAATAGTTATCAAATTGATGAATGGTAAAAGAAAAAACGATATGACAGATGTACTCATTATTGGCTCTGGTTTTTCAGGCATTGGCGCAGGTATTCAACTCAAGAAAAATGGTTATTCATTTGTTATTTTAGAACGAGAAAGTGATATCGGTGGCACTTGGCGCGACAATCAATATCCTGGAATTGCAGTTGATATTACTTCGTTTACGTACTCATATTCGTTTGAACAAAATCCAAATTGGAGCCGTGTGTTCGCGCCAGGCAATGAATTGTTTGATTATGCCAATCATTGTGTAAATAAATATCAAATCAGAGAACATTTTATTTTTAATGCGACTGTTATTTCTACAACCTTCGAAGAAAAAAATAAAATTTGGACAACGAGTTTAAGCAATGGAAAAAAATATAAATCTAGATTTATAATTTCTGCAACAGGTGCGTTAACTGATCCGAATTTTCCAGATATAAAAGGTATCAACGACTTTAAAGGTGAACTTATTCATACGGCTAGATGGAAAAAAGATATTGATTTAAAAAATAAAAAAGTCGCCGTGATTGGAACAGGTGCCACGAGTGTACAGTTGATTCCAACAATTGCGCCAATTGTAAAACAACTCGATGTTTATCAGCGAACACCGATTTGGATTTCGCCAAAACCAGATGCTGTTATACCAAGTTATATACAGAACATTTTTTCATCGATTCCATTTACTCAAAAAGCAATTCGTAAAGTTACAGACGTTATTACAGAACAAGTGATGGTTACTGCTGTAGTTAAAAACAAGCAGTTACCATTTATGATAAAATATTTGGAAAATGCTTGTTTGCGAAATTTGCATATGCAAGTTAAAGACAAAACACTTAGAGAAAAACTGACTCCAAAATATGGTTTTGGTTGTAAGCGACCGAGTTTTTCTAGTCACTACTATCCTACTTTTAACAGAAAAAATGTAGAGTTGATTACAGAAGGAATTAGTGAAATTACAAAAGACAGTATTATAACTAAAGATGGTAAAGAACGAAAAATAGATACGCTTATTACTGCAACTGGTTTTAAAGTGATGGAAAACAATACGATGGTGAATTACAAAGTAGTTGGAAAAAACAAAAAAGAGTTGAGTGAATACTGGCAACAAAATAGATTGCATGCATATCATGGTTGCAGTATTCCTGATTTTCCAAATTTCTTTATCATTTTTGGACCATATAGTGCGTCTGGTTTATCATGGTTTGATATGATTGAAATTCAGTTGAATCATATTTTGCGTGTTTTGAATGAAAACAAAAAACGAGGTTCATCATCAGTTGAAATAAAAAAAGAAGCCAATGAAAATTATTTTAAATACATTTTAGAAAAACAACAAAACACTGTTTTCTTCAATAATAATTGTGTAGGTGCAAATAGCTATTACTTTGATAAATTTGGCGATGCACCTTTTTTACGACCATTATCTGTTGGTGCTTCTAAAAAATATAGCTTGACTTCTGATTTAAATCATTACACTTATTCTACTTAAAAATTGTTTCAAAAATAATTTTATTGACTTGGAACTTTCTTTGTATAAATTTGGTTTATAAAATAAACTACTTTATATTTACACTTAATTTAAACAAAATGGAAGAAAAAAACATCACCGAACAAGAAAGCTTAGTTATCATTCAACAAATGATGAACAAAACAAAAGAGCAACTATTTGACAATTCAAATCTGTTTCTTCTTTGGGGTTTTGCTGCATTTATTTGTACTGTGACACAGTATATTTTAATTAAAATAAATATACAAAACAGCGAAGCCGTTTGGATTGCAATGCCTATAATTGCTGTCATTCATATCTATATTGTAATTAAACAACGAAGCAAAATTAAAGTGCAAACGTATAATGGAAATGCAATAAGTGCGTTATGGACAGCCATTGGATTTGCGTTTATTAGCATTGTGTTTTTTGCATCACAAAAAATAAATATTTTGCCAACCATTATATTGTTGTATGCAATTGGCACATTCGTTTCAGGTAAAATAATTAATTTTAAACCATTAGTATTTGGAGGTTATATTAGTTTTTTATTATCGATTGCCATTGCATTTATTAAAGATGAAAATCAATTAATTCTTATGGCTGCAGCTATTTTAATATCGTACATTATTCCTGGTTTTTTATTAAAAAAAGAGTATAAAAATCAGCAAGCATGAAAACGTTTACTGAATTAGATCCAATATTACATTCACAGTTGCGACTAGCAATTATGTCATTGTTAGTTGGCGTAAAAGAAGCTGAATTTAAGTATATACTAGAAGCAACACAATCAACCAATGGAAATTTAAGCGTACAAATTACTAAATTAAAAGAAGCAGAATACATAGAAGTAAAAAAAGCATTTGAAAACAATTATCCAAAAACAACTTGTAAAATCACAAAAAAAGGAACAAAAGCTTTTGAAAAATACGTTTCAGATATTCAGAAATATTTAGCGGTGAGTCGTAAGTCGTAAGTCAAAAAAAATCAAATATTATATCGTTCAACAATTCTAAAAATAAAATTAATAATCATGGAAAATCAACAAGAAAAAGACCAATTACTTTGGCAAACAGCAAAAGCGCGTGTTGCGTTTAAAAAGAATTTAATTTCTTATTTAAGTGTAAATATATTGCTTTGGATAATTTGGTTTTTAACTTCATTTAAAAATGATAGAAGTGGAATTCCATGGCCGATTTGGTCAACTATATTTTGGGGAATTGACATTGTATCAAAATATTTCAAAGCATATCATGCTGATTTTAATTCAGTAGAAAAAGAATACGAAAAATTAAAAAACAAAATTTAAAGGAATTAAAACATAAAAAAATGCAGTTAGTTATGACTGCATTTTTTTAGAAGTTATTTTAATAATTTTTATTCCGCTCTATTCAAAGACCAATTAGATTTTTCATCTAAATTTCCTTGTTCAATAAAAGAAAATGCTTTTTCATTTTCACTAAATAATTTTGAAGCTAAAATGGTTGCTAATATAACTTCTGTTTCGTTTTTTTCATTTGGATGAAAATAATTTTCGACAAATTTCGTATCGAAGTTTCCAGTAGTAAATGCTGCATGATTCATCACAAATGTTCCGAATGGTAAGGTTGTTTTTACACCAACAATTTTATAATCTGCAATGGCTTTTTTCATTTTTTCGATAGCATCCATTCTATTAATTCCATGTACCACTAATTTGGCAATCATCGGATCGTAGTAAATAGGAATATCCATACCTTGCTCAAAACCATCATCAACACGAACACCATCACCTTTTGGTGTTTCATAAATTTCTAATTTCCCAATATCTGGTAAAAAATTATTCGTTGGATCTTCAGCATACACACGTAACTCTAACGCATGACCATTTATTTTTAAATCTTCCTGAGAAAATGAAATTTTTTCACCGCGAGCAATTTGAATTTGTTCTTTTACCAAATCAATTCCTGAAATCATTTCCGTTACTGGATGCTCCACTTGCAAACGCGTATTCATTTCTAAAAAATAAAATTCCAATTTATCATTTACAATAAATTCAACTGTTCCAGCACCAACATAATTTACAGATCTTGCCACTTGCACAGCAGCTTCACCCATTTGTTTTCGCAACGCTGGTGTTAAGCAAGAACTCGGTGCTTCTTCTACCACTTTTTGATGTCGTCGTTGAATACTGCAATCACGTTCAAATAAATAGACAATATTTCCGTGCGTGTCGCCTAATACTTGTATTTCAATATGTCGTGGTGAAGTCACAAATTTTTCTATAAAAACACTACCATCACCAAAAGCGGAAATTGCTTCTGAAACTGCGAGTTTCATTTGTTCTTCAAATTCATTTTCGTTATTCACGATGCGCATACCTTTGCCACCACCACCAGCTGATGCTTTTATTAAAATTGGAAAACCAATTTCTGTTGCCAATTTTTTTGCTTCATTAACATCTGTAATTGGCTGATCGGTTCCTGGAACTAAAGGCACATCAAACTTGGAAACCGCTTGTTTTGCTGCCAGTTTGCTACCCATAATTTCAATCGCTTCTACGGTTGGTCCAATAAAAATGATTCCATTTTTTTCACAAGCTTGCGCAAATGCTGCATTTTCGCTCAAAAAACCATAACCTGGATGCACACCTTCTACATTCAGTTTTTTACAAACATCAATGATAGTATCAATTTTTAAATACGATTCTTTAGATGCTGCAGGTCCAACACACACAGCTTCATCTGCAAAACGCACATGCGGTGAATTTCGATCTGCTTCTGAATAAATGGCAACTGTAGAAATTCCCATTTGTTTGCAAGTACGCATCACGCGTAATGCAATTTCACCTCTATTTGCTACTAATATTTTTTTCATAATTATGATTACAAAAATAAAAAAATAAAGTGAAAATAGAATAAAAGAATTTAATGCTCTAAAGGTTCTTGATAAGTACTTCTAATACGTATAATTCTAATAGCATTTAATTCGACATAATAAGCAATTCTGATATGATAGAGTTCATAAGCTCTGAAATTACTATCATTCTTTTTTTTATATTTATCTAAAGGATAACGAGTAGGATTTTTTGGAATTTCATTAATAGATGCTAATACTTCATTTCTAACAATTTCTGCATTTTGTACTGAATCTTCTTTTATATATTGTATGATTTTTTTTAAAGAATACCTAGCTGATAAGTCCCAAATAATTTTGCTATTAGACATATTACCAATGTTTTGATTCTTTTTCGACCTCTTCTTGTGTAATATATTCACCAGCGTCTATTCTTGCCATTGCTTCATCTATTTCTATATTGTATTGTTTTATACTTATACGTTTTGGTTGCTCTTTAATTTTTACAACCGATTTTATAAATCCTAAAATAGTTTTTTTTTCTTCTTTACCTAATAATGGTAAAAAATCTATAATTTGTTTATCTATTACTTGTGCCATTTCTTTATTTGTTACTAAAATTAATAATTTCTGAATTAAAAAGTTTCTATATTCTACAATTATTTTATCACACGAACAATTTTTAAAAAACGTTGTGTGTAATAACCTTCTGAAAGTTTAGAAATGGTGACACCATTTGCTTTTCCAGACGATCCATGAATAAATGTAATATTTCCATTATCGTTTTCTAATACCAAACCAACATGACCACCAACTTTTGTATTTGAATCTGTACCAGTAAATACAATCACATCACCTTTTTGTGCCTCATTTTTTGAAACTGATTTACCAAAATTCATATAGTCTTTAGACGAACGTGGCACCGAAATTTTAAAATGCTGAAATACATAATACAAGAAACCAGAACAATCCAAACCACCATTTTTAGGATCTGCAGAAGCATATTTATAAGGTGTACCTAATTGTTTTTTAGCGAACCACAAAATGCCATCTACATCTTTATTTTCTGTTGATGATTCTATGTCAACTAAAACAGGTTTTACAATTATGGAATCTTTTTTCGACGAAATAATAGTAGTTTTTGGTTTCGATTTAGATTTCTTTTTTTTCTTTTTAGCGAATGAATGATTATATGATAATAGAAATACAACTATTAAAAATAAACTGGAAAATTTTATAAAATTGTACTTCATTATTTCTGTTTTAAATCGAGTTAAAAATAGTTTATTTTTGTTGAATGATACCTTATGCATTTGAACAAAACAATTATCAGATTTCTACAGACAAAAATTTGTTACAAGTAAATATAATTCATTCGTTTCTTGCTGATGAATCTTATTGGGCAAAAGATATACCAAAAAACATTGTGGAGAAAGCAATATCCAATTCTTTATGTTTTGGTGTGTATAAAAATGACATTCAAGTTGGCTTTGCACGTGTTATTTCTGACTTTGCTACTTTTGCGTATCTTTGCGATGTATTTATTGTAACAGAACATCGTGGAAAAGGATTATCAAAGTGGTTAATGGAAAAAATCATGCAACATCCTGATTTGCAAAATCTAAGAAGATGGACTTTAGGAACTCGCGATGCACATGAATTGTACCGAAAATTTGGTTTTCGCGAACCAGACAATAATTGCAACAATATGGAAATCAGAATTGCAGATATTTACTCAAAGATGAAGCATGATCAGTAATATTTCAAAATTAATTAAAAAAGAATTTCAATTAGAATGGCGACAAAAAACAGCTATTGCTACTATATTTATTTATGTTTTAGGAACTACTTTTTTAATTTATTTAGTATTTCAAGGCAATATTAATATTCCAACCTGGATTGCTCTTTTTTGGATAATTTCCTTGTTTACTACTGTGAATGCAGTATCCAAAAGTTTTATGAAAGATGCCAATGAACAATTTTATTATTTGCGAAATGTTGCATCACCTATTGAAATTATTTTATCTAAAATTATTTACAATGCCATTTTTATTACGTTTTTATCATTAGTTATTTACGCAGTTATGGTACTTTTTTTTAATGAAAATATAGAAGGTAAATCGCTGTTTTTATTAACAGTAATCTTAGGTTCCATTGGTTTTTCTAATTTATTCACGTTGCTTTCTGCGATTACTGCTCGAACACAAAACATTGTTTTATTGGCCATTTTAGGTTTTCCAATTATTTTACCATTGTTGCTATTAATTGTAAAAATGAGTGGTTTAGCAGATTTTACTTTATCTCAACAAGATATTTATGTAAATATTGGAGCCATCGTTTATTAGATGTAATTACATTAATTTTATCAGTCATTTTGTTTCCGTATATTTGGCGCGATTGAGATATTTTTATTAATTTTAGGTATGCATACAATAAAAGATGATATAATTTTAAAAATACAAAATGCCAATAATGAACAATTATTAGCAGAAGTATATAGAATTTTACAAGCTGATGAATATGTGCTTTCATTGAATGAAATCCAGTTATTAAATGAAGCAGATGCATCCATAAATAAAGGTGATTACTTTACTCAACAGCAAATTGAAAATAGAACAGAAAAATGGCTAAACGACATGAAGTAATTTGGTCAACTCAAGCTGAATTAGATTTACAAGAAATTTTATTGTTTTGGATAAGAAAAACACTATCGAAAACTTTTTCTATCAAACTAAATCAAGAAATTTTATTAGCTACAAAACTATTACAAAACTATCCTCTTGCAGGAAAATTAATAAACAAAAATGACTTTAGAAGAATTTTAGTTCGATATTATCTAATTATTTACAGAATTGAAAACATGCAAGTAAGAATATTAAGAATCTGGAATGGAAAACGAAAAGAAATTGAATTATAATTGTTGAGTTCTTATTTTTATACTTTTCAATTGCATTACTAAAACTAAATTTACTATAAAAATGAAAAATTATTGGTGGAAAATATTGTGTATAATTTTATTGCTTTATACAGTAATCATTGGCTTTACAGGCACTATTCCTGAATTAAATATTTTGGAAGAATCGATACGCAATTTATATTTTCATGTACCAATGTGGTTCGCTATGATAACGTTGATGTTTACATCTATGATTTACAGTTTATTATATCTCAATAAATCAAAAATAGAATACGATATTAAAGCTTCTTCATTTGCAACGGTTGGTTTTGTTTTTGGCATTTTAGGTATCATAACTGGTTCTGTTTGGGCACGCGTAACTTGGGGCGCCTGGTGGGTTTTTCAGGAAGTAAAATTAAACGGTGCAGCTGCTGCACTATTAGTATATGCAGCTTATTTCATCTTACGCGGTTCGTTTGAAGATGAAGAAAAGAAAGCACGATTTTCTGCAGTTTATTCCATTTTTGCATTTGTGATGTTTATGGTGTTGATTGGCGTAATTCCACGCGTGGCTGGCGCTTCGTTGCATCCAGGAAATGGTGGAAATCCAGGTTTTAATAGTTATGATTTAGACAACAGTTTACGCATTGTATTTTATCCAGCAGTAATTGGTTGGATTTTATTAGCTGTTTGGATTGCTACATTAAAAATAAGAACGGTGAAAGTCTTCAGAAAAATACATGAGTTAGATATTGAATAAACTTCTGAAAAAAATAAAAAACTTAAGCAACAAAAAAAAGCTACTCAAATTGAGTAGCTTAAAATGAAAAAGAAATTTAGTATTTTTATTTTTGTATGTGTAATAAATCACAAACTTCATCGTATGACATTTGCGTTAGTGGTTTGCTAGTTCTAAGATTTATGATAGAGCTTGAAGCAATAACAATAACTTTGTATTGTAAAAAAGTTTTACTAGAACCAGAATATGAAGAACCATCTACATCATAAATTTGGAAAATAGTGTAAAGTATTTGCTGTAGAATTTGACATATAAGCTCTCGCTTGGTAAGAACCACTGCAACCTAGTCCAGCTGATTGATACCAAAATTGTGAACCACATGCATTATCTTTGTAAAATCCTAAAATTAAACTTTCATCAACTTGAGTTTGTGTTATAGGTAAAGTAAATGATTTACTACTCGACCCAGAAGATAAAATAAAATCAGTGTCAAAATTGTAAACAGTTACATTCGCATTTCCATTTGTTCCATTTGTTCCATTTGTTCCATTAGCTGCTGTCCTTGTGGTCCTGTTGCGCCATCTTTAGCGCATGACATAGTAAGCACTACTAATAGTGCACATAAAATTTTTGTTAGTTTTTTCATACTTTTAATTTTTTATTGTTTATGAATAATATAAAGTTACACTATATTTTGATTTAAATCAACAGAAAATGAGTAAACGGTCATTTTGAATGAGTATTCGGTAAAATTGCTCATTTTTTTTAATAAATTTAAACATGCTGTATCCAAAAATCATTTCTCTTGTGCCTTCCATAACCTTGCTTTTATTTGATTTAGGATTGGAAAATAGTATTATAGGAAGAACTAAATTTTGTATTCATCCAAAAGAGAAAGTAAAACAAATTCCTACTATTGGTGGCACTAAAAATATAGATATTGAAAAAATAAAAGCACTTCAGCCAACTATAATATTTGCTACAAAAGAAGAAAACGAAAAAGTTCAAATTATTGAATTAAAGAAAATTTTTAACGTAGTTATTTTTGATGTAAAAAATTTAGATGATAATTATAACATGATTGCCAAAATTGGCAAACTTACATCAACAGAAATAAAAGCAACTGAAATTATTGAACAAACAAAACTAAATTTCGAGCATTTAAAAAACATAAATTCACCTTCACTTTCACTTTATTTAATCTGGCGAAAACCATATATGACTATCGGCAAAGACACTTTCATTCATGCAATGCTGGAAACAATTGGTTTAAAAAATATGTTTGCGCATCAAACTCGTTATCCAATTATACAAAATTTGCAAACCTCTTATTTTGCAAAATGCGAATTGGTTTTATTATCTAGTGAACCGTATCCATTTACTCAAAACCATATAAATGAAATTCAAGAACAATTTCCAAATGCGAAAATTTTATTGGTTGATGGTGAATATTTTTCATGGTATGGCAGCAAAATGATGAATGCACCAAAATACTTTAATGAATTAATAAAAACAATTGAACAACAATCTGTCTGATTGGTTGTTATGTAATAAATTCAACATGAAATACATTTCCTTATTTGTGCTAACTACGGTTATTTTTTTCGCAATTGACATGGTTTGGATTGGCGGAATTGCCAGAAACTTTTACAGAGAAAAATTAAATTTTGTTTTTACAGGTGAAGTTAACTGGATAGCTGCTATTGTATTTTATCTCATTTATATTATTGGAATTCTCTATTTTGTAATCATTCCAGGTTTTACTCATCATGACTGGAAAACCGTTCTATTTAACGGTGCATTTTTAGGTTTTTTATGTTATTGCAACCTATGACTTAACTAATATTGCAACCATCAAACAATGGCCACTCATTGTGGTGATAGTTGATATAATTTGGGGCACGATACTAACTGGCAGCGTTGCTGTTATTTCCTATTTGTTAGCATCCAAATGGCTACATTTCTAATTTGTAGATAAATTCTTAAAACACGTTACTTACTACTCATTACTTTTATTTATCTTTGCGCTCGTTAAAAACAACAAAATGAGCAACTATTCTAAGTTATTAGGTGAAGAAAAAGCAAAATTTTTGCTAGAACATGCATGTAAAACAATCGACAAATCTCTTTTACATTTGCCAAGTCCAGATTTTACAGAAAAAATATGGATGCAAAGCAATAGAAATACGCAGGTTTTACGCAGTTTACAACAAATTTACGGAACAGGTCGATTAGCAAATACAGGTTATGTTTCCATTTTGCCAGTTGACCAAGGCATTGAGCACAGTGCCGGTGCTAGTTTTGCACCCAATCCAATCTATTTTGATTCTGAAAACATTGTAAAATTAGCTATAGAAGGTGGTTGCAATGCAGTCGCTTCTACTTATGGTGTTTTAGGTTCTGTTGCCAGAAAATACGCACATAAAATTCCTTTTATCGTAAAAATAAACCACAACGAATTTTTATCGTATCCAAATTCTTTTGACCAAATTATGTTTGGCACTATAAAAGATGCCTGGAATATGGGTGCAGTTGCGGTTGGTGCTACTATTTATTTTGGTTCTGCTGAATCGCGCAGACAAATTGTAGAAGTTGCTAAAGCGTTTGAATATGCGCACGAATTAGGTATGGCAACCATTTTATGGTGCTACACTCGTAATAATGCATTCAAAAAAGATGGTATTGATTACCATACAGCTACTGATTTATCATCTCAAGCCAATCATTTAGGTGTGACGATACAAGCAGATATTATTAAACAAAAATTACCAACTAATAATGGTGGTTATACTGCATTGAATTTTGGCAAAACACATCCAAAAGTATATTCTGAATTAACAACAGATCATCCAATTGATTTAACAAGATACCAAGTTGCCAACTGCTACATGGGTCGAAATGGCTTAATAAATTCTGGTGGTGAAAGTAAAGGTTTAACTGATTTAGCAGAAGCAGTAGAAACAGCTATCGTAAATAAACGCGCTGGTGGAACAGGTTTAATTTCCGGCAGAAAAGCATTTCAAAAAGAAGTAAAAGTTGGTGTTGAATTATTAAACGCAATCCAAGATGTGTATTTGGATAAAGATGTGACGATTGCGTAGTATATTTACAAACTATATAAAAACAAAAAATGCTCCAAATTTCCTGGAGCATTTTTAATTGAATTTCATTTTATCAATTCTTACAAACAAACTAATTACCTTTTACAATAAACCACCATAACGCAACGTAAACTGCTTCTGGTTTTGCGCCATTGATGGCACTCATGACATCGCTCATTTTAGCTATGGTGCTGCCACTTGCATTGTTTATATCATTACCAGAAATTTTTAATACCGTTGAACCATTTGCGTTGCTAATCGTTCTTCCATCACTATCTACTTTTCCAACCGTTGAGCCATTAGCTTTACTTACTGTTCTTCCATCGCTGTCAATCTTTCCAACTGTTGAACCACTTGAATTACTTAATGTTCTGCCATTACTATCCATTTTGAACTGTGCAGATGCCAACGTTGAAATGCATACCAATGCAATAGTTGCAATCATTGTTTTAATGTTTGTTTTCATTTTATTTATTTTAGTTAAGTAAACTTATAGATTCATTTATGAAAAATCATAGCACTTTAATAAGTGGTACAGAAAATTGAATAAGTGAAGCGGAAATCCTCAAGATTTGAAAAAATAAAAAATGCTTCGATTTCTCGAAGCATTTACTATATAAAATCAAGCTTTTGTAAAAAAAAAGGCAAGTTACTTACAGCGCACCGCTCAACCAACTACCTTTGCTGCCTTCCGACCCTGGAGGATTTGTCAGGAGCTGGTCGTATAAGACTTGCCCGACTGCAAAGATACATTTTTACATCACAATCCAAATTAAAATAAAAGTTAATTATTTTTAGGAATCAAGAAACGCTATACAAGTTGAGTAATTCTTGTTTAATAGATGAATATGTATTCATAATTGCGTTTTTTTTCAGTTTATTTAAGAAAGTAAAGCGCAAACTGCCAAAAACAATTTTTGCAACTCGAAACCAATAATAGCTAAACATCAGCGAAGAATAAAAAATAGTTACTGTAATGATTCCTGCTAAAAACCGTTTTCCAAAACCTTCAACATCAAATAAAGCTGGAACTGTAAAAAAATAAATTCCAAAAACTAGTAAATAAAGCAACATACCTACTACCGTTCGAACCGTGTTTTTAAAGACTGGATTTTTTACTTTTTTATCTGCAATATATTTTGGTACAAAAAATGGAATTGCGTTTACGATTACACCAAATAAGAAAATTGGAAAGGTGAAAATCAAACCAATTAATACGATACTGTTCCAAAAATAAAATGGTTTATTAAAAACGTTTAACGGAATCGAATGGTAATTTAATTCTTGTTCTAAACTTGATAATTGATGCTTTAAATGAATAATTTTATTATTGTTTTTATGATATTCATCGCTTAATTGATTTACAATAAACTTTCTCATATCATACAAACCTTGCTTTCTATTTTTGAATTTAACATGTTGGTTTAAATTCTTTTTACTATCGTTTCAATTGGAATTTCCATTCCTTGCAGTGCTTCAATTGGCTGAAGTATCAATGTTTTGGCTAATGTCTGTTCTGCTTCTTGTGTGATTTTATCAATGATAGATTTATCATCAGCGTTCGTAATTCCAATATCTTGTAATGTAAATGGCTCGCCAACATGTTGAAGTAAATCGTCGTTGAATCTGTTGTAGATATGATAATTTAATCCGATTGGTAATATTTGTAGTTTATTCCAATCGTTGTGTCGGATGGCATATTCTACAGCAATATGCGCAGTTCCTTTTTTAAATGGACGAATAATCTTTTGCTGCACACAAGTGCCTTCGCTAAAAATAATGATTGGATGATTTCTGTCTAAAATATCAAACACTCTATCAAAAACTTCTTTGTTTTTCTCCTGATTGTCTGCAAATTCTGATTTCCTATAAATTGGAAGCAAATGAAATTGAGAAAGCAACCAATCTAAAAAATTGTTTGCAAACGCATCGCCACGCGCCAGAAAATAAACACCTTTTCGGATGTTAACCGCAATAGCAACAGGATCAATAACTGAGTTGGTATGATTGGCAACGATTAACGTTGGCTTGCTAAAATCGATGTTTTGTTTACCAATAAACCTGATTTTATACACTGTTTTCCAAGTAAGATAAATCAGTGGTTTAAAAATCCAATATAATAAGTACATGCATTAATTTTTTATTGATTGGATTTTTCTTATTAGTACAAATAACCTAAAAAATCTAAGTTACCAGTTTCCCATTTTTTATCAGCAATTTCTTTCACCATCATTTCATTTTGGCAAAACTCTTCACCCATTCCTAAGTTGGTATGTTCGTTTATTTTTAACCATGAAATGATATTTTCTACATACTTAAAGCCATGCTTTTTATAGATGGTGCCAACTTTTGAAAACAGAAATATAAAATCTGCATCTGCGTTTTTGCTAATTTTTCAACTTCTTCCAACAAAAAACCACCGATGTAATGATTGCGACGTTCTTCTAACACACACAACTCTATTACACCAACTACTTTAATTGGTGTATCGTTTAAACGCATCATTCTATAATCAATGGCAACATGTCCAACCAGCATATCATCTTCATACGCTAAGAAACGAAAGTGTGGTAATTGTTTAAAATAATGTCGTCCATTGTAAGTTGTATCTGGGAAACATTTTTTCAACAGCAATGCAATTTGCTCTTGAACGTCTTTCGTTAATTCAAATTCGTTGTATTTTCTAATTTCTAGAAGCATAATTTTTTGTGTAGCAAAATGTTGTTAGAAGTTAATAGTAATTCCAAATGGTCGTTCACCTTTCCATTGCAATGGATTGTTTTTCATATCAATATAAAATAGTTTCTTATTATTTGTAATGTACGGTGGCAAGTTCGTAAACTCGTTGTTGTTCAGGTATAGTTTTTCTAAATGTTTTAAATTATTAATGCTTTTAGGCAAAACTACCATTTTGTCATCTTCTAAATGTAAGATTTTCAATTTTGGAAGTTTTGATAATACAGAAAGTTCTTGAATTACATCTGCAGAAGGTTCATTATTCAAATAAATTTCTTCTAAGTTTTTTAATTTTTTTAAATCAGTAGGTAAAACTTTGAAATCATTTCCACTTAAATCTAATGTTTTTAGTTTACTCAAAGATGCTATTTCCTTAGGTATTTCTTTTAAATGATCATTTTTCAAACTTAAATATGTAAGGTTTTTAAACTTAGCGATGGATTCAGGCAATTTATCAAAAAACTGATTACTTAAATCTAATCTTAAAACATTTGATGGATTTTTTAATGCTTCTTCAAGATTTGTAAATGTATTTTCTGCTTTAATACTGTCAGTTGTTTGTCCATATATTGAAAAGGCACATAATAATAAAACGAGTGTGAATGATTTTGATTTCATCGTAATAATTTTAATTTAAATCTAATAATAGAGAAACAGCAGAATGTTTAGTTTAGTTTCAATATTTAATATTTTTTTTTGCTGTTATAAATCATCCGTCACACAACCTTCACTTGCTGATGAAACTGATTTTGCATATTTATACAACACACCACTTTTTGCTTTCAAAGCTGGTGCTGTCCATGCATTTCTGCGAGTTTGTAATTCATCATCACTGATAACTACATCTATTGTATTATTTACTGCATCTATGATAATTTTGTCGCCATCTTTTACCAATGCAATGTTTCCGCCGTTTTGCGCTTCCGGTGTTACATGTCCAACCACAAAACCGTGCGAGCCACCACTAAATCTTCCGTCAGTTATTAAGGCAACATCTTTACCTAAACCTTCACCCATTAAAACAGAAGTTGGCTTCAACATTTCAGGCATGCCTGGTGCGCCACGTGGGCCAATAAATCGAATAACCACAACATCGCCAGAAACTACTTTTTTATCGCGCATGGCATCAATTGCCTGTTGTTCGGTATCATAACATTTTGCTGGTCCTTCAAAACGTTCGCCTTCTTTTCCAGTAATTTTTGCAACCGCACCTTCTGTTGCTAAGTTGCCATATAAAATACGAATATGACTACTTGCTTTAATTGGATTATCTACTGTGTGTAATAAATCCTGACCTTCTTTTAAATCTGGTAATGCAGCTAAATTTTCTGCAAGCGTATTTCCAGTTACCGTTAAGCAATCACCGTGCAATAAACATTCTTTCAATAAATATTTCATCACGGCTGGCACACCACCAATTTTATGCAAATCTTCCATTACATATTTTCCGCTTGGTCTAAAATCTGCCAGCATCGGTGTCTCATTGCCTAAACGAACAAAATCTGCTAAAGTAAGCTTCACACCTATCGTTTTTGCCATCGCAATTAAATGCATTACTGCGTTGGTGCTACCACCTAAAACAATCACAATTCTTATGGCATTTTCAAATGCTTTGAAAGTCATGATATCACTAGGTTTTATATCTTTTTCCAATAGATTTTTGATAGCAGTAGCTGCTTGTTTTAACTCAGCTTTTTTATCATCAGAAACTGCTGGATTGCTTGCAGAATAAGGCAAACTCATACCTAATGCTTCAATGGCAGATGCCATCGTGTTGGCTGTATACATACCACCGCACGCACCAGCACCTGGACATGCATTGTTTATGACACCTTGATAATCTTCATCAGAAATAGTGCCTGCAAATTTTTTACCTAATGCTTCAAAAGCAGAAACCACATCTAAGTTTTCGCCTTTGTATTTTCCAGGTGCAATAGTGCCACCGTACACCATTAATGACGGACGATTTAAACGCGACATTCCCATAATGACACCAGGCATATTTTTATCGCAACCTGCAATAGAAATAATACCATCGTAGAATTGTGCGCCTGCATTGGTTTCAATAGAATCGGCAATTACTTCGCGAGATACCAGTGAATAACGCATACCAGAAGTACCCATCGATATACCATCAGAAACACCAATGGTATAAAAATTAAGTGCTACTAAATTTTGTTGTGTTACCAATGATTTCAAGTTGGCAGCTAATGCGTTTAAGTGCATATTACACGGATTTCCGTCCCATCCTGTGGACGCAATACCGACTTGTGCTTTTTTAAAATCATCTTTTGATAAACCTGCTGCATGTAACATGGCTTGTGCGGCTGGTTGTGTTGGATCTTGTGTTACTGTTTTACTGTATTTGTTAATTTCTGACATATAAAAAATTGATACTCAAAATAACGAAAGATAATTGAGTAATTAAAATACTTTACTATTAACATTTGTACATAATAAATCAAGCGATGTATCGTTATAAGTAATAAATTACAAGTACTAAAAACTCACGACATGATTATTGACATTAATAAATACCTGGTAGCTATATGCTATGTGGTATTAATCGGTTTGTTTGTGTTTGTTACTTTTGCAAAATAGTGTTTCCTATTTTTGAATGGTAACTGTTTGCTCATCTATATTCAATAGATAGATGCCTGCTGGAACATTGAATAATTTTAACTCATATTGCGTGTTCCCGGTTTTAATTGCAATATCTTCTTTAAAGATTAATTTTCCTTCTAAATCAAACACTCTTATCGAGCTTGGTTTATTTTCATTAGATGTAAAATCAATTTTAAAATCACCAGTGCTGGATGGATTTGGATATACTTTTATAAATTCATCTTTCTGATTATTATTTTTAATTCCAGTTACGTTTGTTTTTTTGATGATAAACGTATCTTTTATACAAGTAAAATTATCTTTTACAATTACCGTATCCGTTTTTGGAGAACTGCCAACAAAATTTAATTGAGCAGTATTCGTTCCACCAGTCCAATTGTACGTGCCTTTCCACGATGGTGACAACAACACACTATCGTTTTGTGCAATAGTGTACGTTACTTTTTTGTTGACATCTTTCATCATTGTAAAACGGTCGCGAATCACGCCATCACTGCAAACCCATTCTGCATCTAAACGATTTCCGTTTACTGTAACTGCTAAACCACCACCAATATCTCTATTTGAGTAGGTCATGCATTTTTGTGGCCATGTTAATAAATTTTGTAACACACCAAGCGTGCCCGGACCCACTTTGCCTGATGAACCAACTACTGCATACACAGTTCCTTTCGCTTTGTCTTCTGTTTTTACAAATGGGCAAGAGTTTGCGCTGTTATCATATTTTCCTGTTGAGGTGCTTTTAGCATGTGATGCTAAATTAAATGTTGAATAATTGGTATAATATCCATTTAAAAAATAAGAACGCTCATAAACATGGCTATGTCCGTTTAAAATTAAATCAACACCATAGCGTTCTAAAATGCGAATAAAACGTTCTCTAATAGCTTTTAGATCTGGTTCATTTTCAGATGAATGCGAACCTGAAGTATAAGGTGGATGATGCCAATATGCAATAGTCCATTTTTGTGTGTTGGCTGCTAAGTCGCGTTTAATCCATTGCACTTGTGGTCCTAATGTGTCATATAATAAATATCTGTTAGAATCTTTTCCATATGAATCTAATGACAAGAAATGAATGTTTGCATAATCGAACGAATAGTATGCTTCAGTACCAGATGGAACGCCACCAGATTCACCGTTGGTTGGCAACGTAAATATGTTGTAATAAGGAATGTCATGATCATTTTGTCTTGAACCATTATTTGCATAATCGTGATTTCCCGGCGATGGCCAAAGCACTACATTTCGTAACAACGAATCCTGATACTGCGGAAAAAACTCATCTTGATATTGTGCATCTGTTCCATTTTCATAAGCATTATCGCCTAACAACATCATAATATCGGTGTGGTTGCTGCCTGCGTATCTCATGTAGCTATTTCGAACATCTAACTGATTGGAAGAATTGTTGCCACAATCGCCAATTGCCCAAATGCGTGTAACACGATCCACTCCTTTTATTGGTAATGTTGAAAAATAATAATTATTGCCAACTGCATACGTTTCAGTAACTGGCAACGATGCACCGATGGAATAAAAGTATTTTGTATCGGCACTTAAACCTGTCACTAACATATCGTGTTCGGTAACTAAAGCTGCATCACTAGCTGTTTGTGTAAGTGTTCCGTTTACAGTACCGAATTGCACCACACTGTTTGTTGCAGTACTGGTTCTCCATTTTATATGCACTGAAGTTTGTGTTGCCGAATTTAAATATGGACCACGCACAACGCTTGCAGCAAAAGATGGTTGTGCAGTAAATAGAACTAAAAAAAGCAAACTGGAAAGTGTAGAATTTTTCATCTGAATAATTTGATATAAAATTAAGGAATTGAAATTACAAATTAGTATGTTATAAATAGAGTTCACTAAAAAAACACCTCATCTGTTGTGTTACCTGTCTTTTCCTGAAATAGGTTTACAACTTTCATTCACTACGATAGCAAAAGGTGTAAACTAATTTAAACATGCGCAAAACGAATAATTTTCTAAAACAATTATTTAAAATACGCAATGCGCAAAACGGATAATTATTTTGCTTAATGCACTATATATCAATGAATAAAATAGTTTTATTAAATATTTGGTTAATCAGTTGAGTTGCGTATATTTGAGAGTT
>JADJSS010000022.1 GCA_016711605.1 Saprospirales bacterium | reverse complement strand
TTTATTTTATGTTCCCGATTAAAAATTATTATTTCTGATAACAAGGACTTCGTTTTCAATTTTATAATTTTATTCAATCACAGTTCAATTCACTTTAGTTCATTTAATTTTTTTGTGGACTGCAATCGCTGTTTTACTCTACTCTGTTTAGTTGTTTGTTTCAGCACCCTATGGAAGGCACACGAAAACTAAATATGGAACTGATGTTTCAAATCAGTTAGGCTGGATACTATGGAAAACTGGGCACTACGGCGTATTGGATAGTGTATGTTGTTTATTTTAATCCAATGAATACGCTTTTTTTTTTTTCTGCATTATATACCCTGCATTATATAAACCTGAGTTTTGTTTTTCCTTTGAGAACTCATACGAAAGTAAAACAAATAACTATACTAATTGAATTGTCTACCATATTATTTAATTATGTAAACGTAGCGCTATTGGATATTACTAAAGTAATGTAACTGTATATTCTTCAGGTTATTTTTTACACTGGAATTTTATAATTGGGTTGATTTTATTTTTGGTTGGTTTTTATATCAACTATAAATCAGACGCAATATTGATAAATTTAAGAAAGCCGAGAGAAAGCGGTTATAAAATGCCACAGGTTTTTTTATTTAGGTATATTTCCTGTCCCAATCATTTCGGAGAAATGGTGGAATGGCTGGGTTTTATGCTGATAGTTTGGAACCTCGAATAGGTAGTTTTTTTTTGTATTGACTGTTTTTAATTTATTGCCACGGGCAATGCTTCATCACCAATGGTACCTGCAGCATTTTCTCGGGTACCCCAATGACAGAAATGCGGTGTTGCCGTTTGTCCTGTAATCATTAATTCTTCTCTTTATTGCGTTCTATCATGAATTCCCATTTGATGATTTGGTCTTTTGCCTGTCTGATATTCGGAGCATCAGGAACGCCTTTAGTAAAAATGTGCATGTAGCGAATGGCATCTGCATATTTATTCAGTTCACTTTTTATGAGTGCCATGTTGTAATATAAACTGGCTATGTAAGGTGCTGCAAGGATAGCTTTTCTGTTTTCTGCTGCCGCTTCTTCCAGGTTTCCTTCTTTTAGTAAAATCTCTGCTCTTAGGGCATATTTTCTGGCTGTTTCTGGAATTTCACCTAGCATAGGGTTTGCCACCACGATAGCAAACATTTTGTCCAATATCAGCTGACTTTCTATTATATCAGCTTTCTTAACAGCCTCGCTTAATTCGAAAAGAGCATCCTGAGGCATGTTTTTTTAATTAGGTATTCTTCTGCTTTCTCTTTGTGCTGTATTACTTGAGGTTTGTAAAGTTTCATCAGTACTTTATGATCTTGCATTAAAGGAATATTTTCTGGAACCAGATCTTCCGAAGGTATTTCCATAAAATGAGAAAGCGATGCAGTAAACAGCGACTTTTCAGCAAATGCTATGGCCTCATACATACGGGCAAAAGAATTGTCCGGCACTTTGGTCATTAATTGAATAGTAGTTTCATAATTTCCTTCATCCATAGCCAGCAAGCCTTTTGCCATACTGATATATTCTCTGGTGGTCTCATCATCATTCTTGAGAGACTCTGCAATAAGGATATCATCTTTTGCTGACTCTTGTTGTTGGTGTATCTGCTGATAATCTTCTCATAGCAAATGAAATTGCTGCGTCAGTTTTCGGAATATCTGAGCAGGTGATCGTTTTAGTAAAGGAATTTCCGTTTCTTTCCAGCGTCAGAATGAGAGAAGAACCTTTTTTTGAAGACAGTAATTCCATCACTTCATCTGCTTTCATTTTCCTTGCTGATTTGGAGTTTATGTCAACAATGATGTCTCCCGGTTTTAGTTCTGCGCTCTGAGCAGGTGTATTGTCCTGTATCGTTTTAATTACCGGATATTTATTGACCATTTCTATGCTGATACCTGTACCTGACTTGCTTTCAATAGCTAATGCTTTGTCAATTTCAGTATATGCATCAGCGTATTTTCCAAGTTTAAATTGTGCAAGTCCGAGCATAAGATGCAAGAGCGAGTTTTCTCCTTGTGTAAGACCTTTTTTAAGTGTTGAAATTGCTTCTTCCGTTTCGTTGTAGTCAATGAGATAGCGACCTAAAAAAAGATATGCCTGTGAGAAGTTAGGATAGATTGCAATGGATTTCTTCAGTGCTTCAATCGCAGGCCTGTACGTTTTCAAACTGCCGTATGCCATGCCCTGAAAGAAATAGGCTACCGGGTTTTGTGGTACTAATTCGATGGATCGATTGGACGCAAGCAGTGCATCTTCATAATTTTTGTTTTTGATGTTGGCAAAAGAGAGCGCTGAAAAAATTACAGGATAATTGGGATATTTTTCTATTTGCTGCTTTATGAATTGTATAGCATCATCAGATTGACCAGATATGTCATAACACTCAATAAGGCTGGTCCAGGTACTGATGTCATTAATATAATTTGCAGATTCCAGTGCTCTTTTGAATAATGGGATGGCATCCTTATATTGTTTGTTTTTATAATAGGCGTTTGCCGTGTTGTAAATAAGTCCGATATCATTAGGAGCAAGTTTAAGCCATTCGGAATACAAGGATGCTACAGCAGCGAGATCATTTCGGCTCTCTGCCTTTTTAACATTTTCATACATGGTTTGTCCATGCAGTTGAAAGCTTAAGAATATTGCAGCAGTAAGTGATAGTATATGCATAAATGATTTCATAGTAAAGTATTTTCAGTTAGAATTATTTAGTTGAAGGTATTGATATCGGCTGAACAGGAGGTTTTATTTTTGACTGGTATTCTTTTAATTCTTCAATTGTTTTTTCTTTCTTTTCCAATATTTCTTTTTGTTTGGTTTCAGCTTTTATAGCGGAATTTTCAGCTTCATCAAACTGTTCCTGTGCCATTCTGATCAATTCATCCATTTCCTCTTTCTTTTCAGGTTCAGCCACCACAGCTTCTTCCTTAATTCGCTCGAGTTCTTTTTTTATAGTCTGTTTCTTGTCTTTGGTCTCTTTAACCAGTTCCGTTAACTGTACTTCTTCTTTTTCTATGGTCTCCAGTTCATTTACCTTTTCATTGAAAACCGTCAGGAGTTGTTTGGTTTCCTCTATTCTCTTTTCAATTTCCATATTTGACGCTTTAGCAGGAAGTTTGCATTCTACATATGTAGGCTGACCAGCCATTACCAACTCTACCTGTTCATTATAGAAAGCAGCTTGACATCTTTATTACTCTTGACTGGCTAAGTTTGGAGAAGTAGGAAAGCACACATTAAGCGATCCATGTGATCGAGACCTTTGTTTGGATAAGTCTTTTCAGGCAACGGAGTTATATCAAGCCTTGGATCATTTATACTAAAGGGTTCCGAATTATTGTTTGAGCTGAATGTTTGAATCTGCTGGAAGGATGGCTTCGCCTTTTCTAATTTTTTCAGCCTGGTCCTCTTTTCGTTTTAAATCTTCCGTGCTTTGCATTTGCGTCCATCTTGCCAATGCCTCTTTTTTTGCTTTCTCATCGGCTATTTTTTGCTGCTGAATTTGCTGTTGCTGCTGCTGTTGCTGCTGAACTGTCTTTGACGGCCTTGACGGTGTATTTAACCAATTAAAAAAACTGGTAATAGCCTAATCTGCAATGGTGGTCATCATCTGCGTTTTAAAATCCTGACTGCTGTAAGGTTTGTATCCGCTAGAACTGTAACCAGAGTTAGAGCTAGAGCTAGGACTAGAGTTGGTGGTAACTGGTCTGCAGCCATTATCACAATCACAATGATATGTAATGCCGTTATACGTTAAATTTGTTTGACCGTAACGATCTAAGTGGATACTTTTTCCGGTATTCGGATCTTCGATCCAACAACCAAGTTCTTCAACCCATACTGAGTATTTACAGGAACATTTTGAGCAGTAAGTTTTCCGGCATTAATAAATACAAAGCATGAAATGCACAGATAGTTTAATATAAGATTTGTTATTTTCATTGTAAGAGAAAGTAGTTAAACTATTACCATTTATCTGTTAAAATTTCTTTTCGTTTTATCTCAAATTCTTCATCACTAATTAATCCATCTTTTTTAATTCTTCCAGTTTGCGGAGTTTTTCATCAAATGAAGAAGAGGAGTCGTTTATAGTAACTATACCCGGAATATGTATTTCACTGCCTGCACCTGCAGTATCCGTTTTGTTATAGTTTATCAAGCCGTATACAAAATAGGCGCCAATCAGTATCACCATCAGCATCCAGAATAATAAAAATCCCTGTCCGATTCCGCTTTCCGGTTCATCATTTAACAGAACGAAGAAAAAGATGCCAAATGCCAGAAATCCGATTAAAGCAATAAGGCCAATAATTAATGCCGGTTTTGATGGTTTGATGTATGCTTTTTGTTTCATGGTAACTTTTGTTTGTAATTTTGTGTTTGATTTTTTTATTTTATTCAGAACTAAAGTTCAATTTTAATTTTTTCATTTAACTGAACTCCACCCCATTCTACAACAGTAAACCCATTTCTTTTATTGGAAGGAATTTGTTGTTCTTTTAACTGATACGATTTAGTAGTGTTTGCTTTAGACCACACCATATATACTCGTAAAAAATTATCTGGTTTTGGTGTAATAGATAAAGATGCGACCTGATTACAAGATTCATTAAATAAAAAATGGATAAAAATATCTTCATTTTGATTCATCAATGGAACCCAGAAAGTAATAAAATCCTGTTGTTCTTTATTATTCAACCCTATTTTTGTTAGTTTATCTTCTAAAAATGAAACTAAGTTTTTCTTATTGACAATAAACCCTTCATTTTTATTTATAAATGTTTCAACTGTATTGATTCACCATCCCAAAAAAAGATAATTATACCTCTTGTTTTTAAAATTTAATGAGCCGTTAGTTTCTGCAAAGAAATTCCAGCCGTTATTATATGTTGGGTAAGTAAAATTTAATTTACCATTGAAGTTGAGTTTTACATTAACTTCTGTATTTTTTTTAGGATAGAAATAAACTTGTGGTTTTTTTACCACTTCTCCACTTTTTTGCTCTTTTACATCACCAAGGTTTACCGTTATAATGGTTTGGTATGATGGATTTAGCTGAATAGAATCTGTTGAAACAGTATAGTCATCTTGGATGATATAAGGAAGATCCTGGTTCTTTTTAAAGAAGAAAGTAAATTTATATTTTCCTGGTTTCAATGACAGTTGAAAATTTCCATATTCATCTTGTGATGTTGTATTAAAAGTACTGTTGTAAAATAATCTAATTGGAATATCAACCCTTTTATTTTTATTATTTATAAAATAATTTCAATTCTGGATTCTGATTTGGTAAATGTAGAATCAAAATAAGCATCTGTTATTTTATATGTTTTTTCGTTGTTTTGACTTAAGCCATTTAATAATGAACTTAATAAAAAACAATACATCAAAGCTAATTTATACGTTATCTGTTTCATGTAATTATTTTATTTTAGCTAAAAATGGATTTGCAATAAATTTATTGCTGATAGTAAAAGGTTTATTAGCATCAATTTTTGCAGTTGTAAAGCTATACGTAAACGTTACTACTTCTTCCATTGCTTTGCAATAATCTGGCTTTAATCTGTTAACTGTAAGTATTCCATTTTTACAGATTAATTCAAAATCATTTTTATTAGTACAGCCAGTGCTAACAACTGAAATGGTAATTTCTTTTTATCATTATCGAGAGAAATGCCAATTAATTTTTCTGGATTTTTGCTATAAACAGTGATGATACTGGTTACTAAAAGAAGCAATAATGTTAAGTTTTTCTTTTTCATAATATTGTTTTTTATTAGGTTAATGATGGTTATTTTAGTTTAATAATTTCACGTGTAATTTGAATGGTGGTTATTTTGTTGCTCTCTTTACTCAACACATCTACAGAAACTTTGGTTCCCTTTTCGCCTCTAAGTTTTGCTGATACTTTAGCGTAATCGTTTTGAAAGGTGTTGACCTTAACCTTGTCAATAGAGACGATTTTGTCACCTGTTTTCAATCCAGCTTTAAAAGATGGACCGTTCTTTTCAACACTTGTAACAAAAATCGTATCGCTCTTTAATTGGTAAGAAATACCAATTCTTCCACTGTTTATTTTTGTTTCATTGTAATATATAATCATTTCTTCGGCAGCTGCTTTATTTAATGTGGTATTGTAAATGTTACCTTTGGAATTCTTAAGCGATACTAAAATGGTATTTTTAGTATTTTTTTTAAATAAGGATTGAAGTTTGTTTAGTTTGTAATTATCATTTATTTTTTCATTTTCTACTTTAATTAATTTATCACCGACATCCACTTTGTCAAAATTCTGACTGAAATAATTTATTTGTTTTATATAAATTCCATAATCTGTAGAGGCAAACTCTACACCATCAATAAAATTTAAATCGATTTTAGTTTGGATTTTAAGTTGATTATTTCCTTGATAACACTTAATGAATCTGCAGGATTTATTTTCAAATCCAGATATTTTTGATATTCGTTGATAGCAGCATAAATGGTGCCATCTAAAAAAGAATAGGCTTTTGCTAAATAATAGTGTGCGTCTGGAAATTCAGGCGCTAAACGAACAGCGTAGTTGAAGTCTCTGATTGCATAAACAATATCTGAATAATCACGTGCATTTTGAAGGTGTTCGATGCCTTCTGCTATTTTTTGCTTTGTGTTTTCAGGAATATCTTGTTGTGCAGACACACTCAATTCAAGGTTGCATACTAAAAAAAATAAGCAGATATATTTATAAATGAAAGTCATTGTTTTTGTAATTTTATTGTTATTTGGTTTTGTCGAATAGTTTTCTGGATTTTTCCAATTGATCAATTTTTTCAAAACATTTTTTGTAGTCTTCAGTTATTTTTTTATTCTTGCTTATAGCAGCATCCTGTTCTTCAGTAGCTGTTTTTTCTAATTCCATTGCTGCTTTAAATAAATCATCAAATTCTTTTGTTCTTCCGTTGTTTTTTCATTGCCTGAATTAACTTCAGCAAACTATTTTTCTTTTGTTTGCTGATATTCTTTGATTTTAATTTCGGTTTGCTTTTACTACAGAATCATTTTTGATTTTTCTAATGAGATTGTACTGATTACGGTTTTAATACTATCTGTCTGAGCTAAAATTTGTTGATAATATTTTTCCTGACTTCCAATTGGATTTTGGATAGTTACATCGTAATCTTTAAAGGTTACTTCAGGACAAGTTGAAATATTTCCAATTGAAAAGTCTGCCGTTTTTTAGTTAATTCTAGAGGTGTTTCTAAATTTCTAAAATCTTTTAAATTTAATCTTGAAGATTGCAAAGATTGTAAACTATTATAAGCACCGCAATTTAATTGTTTAACAGATTTTAATGCGCTTGATTTTATATACTTATCTTTTAAGCTGATTGCAGATTTATTAATTTCAGACTTTCGGTACTCGTTATAATATTCATTTTCTTTGTACATTTTCTGATACATCAAGGCAATGTTTTTTGCTTCTTCTTTATTTTGCATTTCTTCTTTCTTTTTCTGTTCTATGCTTCTTTCGGCTTTTTTTTGTTGGTTTATCTTAATTCTTTCTTCTATGGCTTTAAAAATTTTATCTATAATATTCGTATTGTTTGAATTGTTAGATCCTGATGGACTCGAGTAGTTTTCTGATGCAACATAATAAGGACAACTTGACAAATGAGATTCATTGCCGGTTCTGAAAGTTACATTACAATAAACACAAGATGGTGGAGGAACTTCTATGTATTGAGCAATAGATAAAAAGATGCCATTGCATAAAAAAAACATTAAAAATAAAATACGATATATAAAACTAGTTGATTTCATAAACTTGTTTCTTTTTGTTTTCTTCCAATAAAATAATATAAGATAGCGCCTATAACTGGCACACTTAAAACGACAATTATCCAATTTAATTTATTGTTGTTTTTGAATTCATGCTTCATGATATCAATAATTGCAATTAAAGCAGGGATACTTGATACAACTATAAGAATTATTATTTCAGAAATAGAAATCATTATATTAATTTTTGAGTTTTGATTTTGGAATTCCACTGAGTGGAGTTACTATGAAATAATTACTTTTACAAAAATCGGCCGGACTCCATTCTACCCCAAGCGTAAACCCTTTAACATTGAGTTTTTTCCATTTATCATCTGTTTCTGGTAAAAATTGTGCTCCAGCCTGTACAAGAGCCCAGCGGCTTGCTTCAGAACATACAAGGTCAGTACCCATGATTCCATATTTAGAACCGATATACTTTTTTGTAATTGTTGATCCGCTAACTGACGAGCAGCAGAATATAATTTTTCACCTTGCTCTTTTGTTAATGGTCTTGCAATTTCTGCAACATTTGCTTCTCGCTTTCCATAGATAAAACTAAATTCATCTTCTGAAATTATTGTTGGACCTTTGCCTGGAACATTATCTAAAAAAATTTTCTTTCCATTGATTTCTTTTAAATAGATAAGCGTATGATTAATATCTTCTTTTGTTCCTGAAAAAAGATTGTCCGTAAAACTTAGCGCATTTGTAAGTGCTGTGCTAGTAACATTTAAGATTTGTTCATAAGAATCATTTTGTTTTGATAAGTTTTCCGTTTTGACGAGTATTACATCACCTGGTTTCAAATCACTGAATTTTTTTCCAGAAAGCGGTGGCGGAGCATTGGATTTTAATGATTTCTCTAAATCCAAACAGTATGGATCAGGTACAGATAGTCTTTCTAAAATTAATTTATCTTTTTCTTTCATCCATTCATCTTGTTTATTGTCTAATTTAAATTGTTCAGATAAAATTTCCGCTTATTTGGATTTGCTTTCAAGGCTAACTAAAAGCTCAGAAAGTTTTTTAAGATGACTCTTCATGAGTTGAATATTCCTGGCATTTTGAGCTTTAGCATCCTGTGCTTTTTGAATTGCTTTATTGGCAATTTGTTCAGCTTCTTTATTTCCTTTTTGCTGAGCCATTGATATAATAGTCTGTGATTTAGATATAGTAATATCACTTTTCTTAATTGCATCTTCACAGACTAATATGTCGCTATTGATTTTTTCTTTTTCTGTTTCTAATTGAAAAACGATATCAATAAACCAAGTGTTTTTATTTTTTTGCATTCCAAATAATAAAAAACTAAATAATATACACGTCAATACAGTAACCGAAAAATATATTCTCTTATGCATTTTGTTAACAGTTTATATTCGAATTTAAATACAATTACTGTATTGGGATATGATATTTGTCATTTAAACGTATGATTTTAAGTAACTTTACAAATTGTACTATTCGTTTAAAGGTTATTATTTAAAACTTTTAAACAATGAAATCTATATTAATAAATAATATTATTTAATTTATAATTAAATAATATCCAAATGACTAATTATCCACTATTAATAAAGGAGTATTGGAGTTTTAAGTAAATAAATAAAATAGAATTCTCTAAACTTAGGTTTTGTGAAAGTTGTTTTGAAATCTATAAGTCGATTTTAGCGTATTTAATTCTTGAGATTAACTTACAGTTGCTATTGTTTTTGATTTCTTTTTGCATTTCGTGTAGTTCACGCAATAAACCACGCGCAATCAACAACTTCATAATTTCGTTGGTACCTGCGTAAATGCGCGCAACACGGTTGTCTGCATACGCACGAGCGATATAATATTCCCACATGTAGCCGTAACCACCGTGTAATTGCATACATTCATCTACAATATCCTGATGTGTATCGGTGCAAGAATATTTTGCCATCGATGCTGTTTCTGCACTGAGTTCACCGTTGCAATACAATTCCACACATCTATCTACAAATGTTTGATGAATTTGTAATTTGGTAGCTAATTCTGCTAATTTGAATTGTGTATTTTGGAAACCTGCAATTGGTTGTTTAAATGCAGTGCGTGATAAACAATATTCAATGGTGTTTTCTAAAGCACCTTCAGCACCACCAACTGCCATTAAAGCAACCGATAAGCGTTCGCGACCCAATTTTTGCATCATATACACAAATCCTTTTCCAACTTCACCTAATAAATTTTCTTTTGGAATATGTACGTTGTCGAAAAATAATTCGCAAGTATCTTGCGCTTTCATACCTACTTTTTTAAATGGTTTTCCTTTTGAAAAACCGGCGCGAGTTGCTTCTACTAAAAATAAAGAAATACCAGCATCTTTTCCGTCAATCATTGTGCGTGCAGCAATCACACATAAATCACTCATGTAGCCATTGGTGATAAATGTTTTTTGTCCAGTAATTGCATAATGGTCGCCATTGTCAATTGCTGTAGTTTTCAATGCTTGCAAATCGCTGCCACAACTTGGCTCCGTCATACCAATTGCGGTAATGGTTTCGCCACTACACATTTTTGGTAACCATTGTTGTTTTTGTGCTTCTGTACCATAATCAATAATATACGGTGCAACAATATCTGAATGCAAGAAAAATCCTGGACCAGTGAAACCTGCTTTTGAAATTTCTTCTGTTATTAATGCGCAAAACGAAAAATCTAATCCAGCACCACCATATTCTGATGGAACATCTAAGCACAATAAACCAGCATCACCAGCTTTGTTCCAAACATCACGACTAACTTGTCCATCGTCTTCCCATTGTGCATGAAATGGTGCAATTTCTTTTTCAATAAATTGCTGACACATTTTTTGCAACATTAAATGTTCTTCCGAACTGTATATATTTCTTTTTATTTTGATGGTAGAAAACATAAAAATTTATTTTAACAAAAATAAGCAGAAAATCAGAGAAATTCCAGCATATCTTCATCAACAAATAATAACTATTTAGGTTTAAAACAAATGCTTATTTTTTTATAGTTTAGCAACGCTTAATAAATAAATAAAAATGAATCAAGAACAAATAAATTCGTTGCGCGAAGCATTAAAATTTTCACCTGATAATAGTTCATTGCGCAAATTATTATGCGATGCATTATTCAATAGTGGAAATTATGCTGAAGCAGAAATTGAATATAAAAATGCGATACAACTTTCACCTAATGATATTTCACTAAAATTAGGTTTGTCGAATTGCTTTTACTTTTTGCAAAAATATTCTGCGACTCAAGTGGTGTTAGAAGAAATTTTAGAAGTAGATAAATCGAATGCAGCTGCTTATTTTTTATTGTCAAAAAATCATTTGGCGCAAAACGAAATACAGGAATCAAAAATAAATTACGACAAAGCAATTGCATTAAATAATCAATTGAAAGATAGCAGTTATGAGAACGAATTAAACGCACAGGTAAAGGAATCTGGTGCTGCTGCAACTGTTTCGGCTGGCGACGATGAATTTGTAGATAATATTTTATTGCAAAGCGAAATTGAAAAACCAAAAATAAAATTCAGTGATGTTGGTGGAATGGAAGCGATGAAAGAAGAGATTGCGTTGAAAGTAATTCATCCATTAAACAATCCAGAAATTTATAAAGCATTTGGTAAAAAAATTGGCGGTGGCATTTTGTTTTATGGACCACCAGGTTGCGGCAAAACCATGCTGGCGCGTGCCACTGCTGGTGAAATTAATGCCAATTTTATTTCAGTTGGAATTAATGAAGTGTTGGATATGTGGATGGGAAATTCCGAGAAAAATTTACATAATATTTTTGAAGCAGCACGTGTAAATGCACCGTGCGTATTGTTTTTTGATGAAGTTGATGCATTAGGTGCAAGCAGAAGTGATATGCGCAATGCAAGTGGTCGTTTTATTATCAATCAATTTTTAGATGAATTAGATGGTGTGAAATATTCCAACGAAGGTGTGTTGATTTTAGCGGCCACAAATTGTCCGTGGTATTTAGATACAGCGTTTCGCAGACCAGGAAGATTCGATAGAATTGTGTTTGTGCAACCACCAGATGCAAAAGCACGCGAAGAAATTTTGAAATTATTATCACATGAAAAACCATTTGAGAATATTGACTTCGCCAATATTTCGAAGTTAACAGAAGAGTATTCTGGTGCAGATTTAAAAGCGGTTGTTGATGTTGCCATTGAATCAAAATTACCTGAATCGATGAAACAAGGAAAAATTATTCCTGTTACTACATCTGATTTAAAAAATGCAATTACTAAACACAAAGCAACTACAAAAGAATGGTTTGCAACAGCTCGCAACTATGCGCTATATTCCAATGAAAGTGGATTGTATGATGATATTTTGAAGTATCTTAAAATCAAAAAATAAATGGATATTACAGACCAACACATTGAACGCGCACGCAATTTAATTCATTTAAAAAGATTTGATCAAGCGATTGTAGAATTGCAAAAAGCATTGATTGTCGATCCGAATAATTTTGTTGCATTAGTGCTTTTAACCAGTACGTATATTCAATTACATGAAGAAGAAAAATCAGACGAATACACGCAAAAATTATTAGCTGCAGCACCAGATGAAGGTATCTCTTATTATTATCGAGCTGTCTTTTTAAATACAATTGAAAAAACGAGTGAGTCGGAAACGATGATTCGCAAAGCGATAGAGTTAGAACCTTGGGACGCCGATTTTTTTGGCTTTCTTTCTGCTTTATATATTGATAAGAAAAAATGGGAAATTGCGTTGGAATATGCGAATGAAGGTTTGAATGCAGATCCTGAAAATACAGCATGTTTAAATTATAGAACGATTTGTTTAACTAAGTTAAATCGAACAGAAGAGTTATTGTCAAGTATTGAAGAAACGTTGGCAAACAATCCAGAAGATGCGTTTTCGCACGCTAATATTGGTTGGTCGAAATTAGAAATTGGTGATAGAACAGAAGCGCGCTCGCATTTTTTGGAAGCATTAAAAATCAATCCGAATAACCATCACGCTAAAGAAGGCATGAAAGAAATTATTCGTGCAAAAAATCCAATTTATCGATTCTTTTTAAACTATCAATTTTGGATTTCGAAGCAACAAGGCAACATGCAATGGGTTTTTATTTTAGGCGTTTATTTTGGAACAAAAGTAATTGGAGGTTTGGCAACAAAAATTCCTTTGCTTTGGATTCCATATATTGGTTTGATGTTTTTTGCGTACTTAACTTGGTTTATAGAGCCATTTGCCAATATCTTTTTACGATTCGATTCGTTTGGAAAATATGCATTAGATGACGACGAAAAAATGGCTGCCAATATTACAGCAATTTGTTTATTGACGGCAATTACAAGTGTAGTTTTATACTTTGTTTTAGATTACAGTATGTTGGTTTATGTTGCTTTGTTTGCAGCAACCGTTTTAATTCCATTGAGTCGTTTTTATTCCATGAGTGCACGTAAACGCGTTGGTTTTATGACATACTATACCTTTGGTTTGGCAGCACTTGGTTTGGTTGCGGTTTTGCTTTGCTTTGTAAATGAAGGTGCAGGCATCGTTGTTGGAACAGCTTATTTTGTTGGCTTTGTAGCATATCAATGGATTTCCAATTATAGAAATATTAGTTGATTTCTAAATAAAAAAGCGAAGCATTTCTGCTTCGCTTACAAAAAATGAATTGAACTACTTTCATTTGCTTAAAAATTGTAGTATAGTTTGATTCTAAAATTTTCTACACGTTATACTTATTCGCGATGTATTGATATCTAAAGCTTTTGGTATTTTATGCCTGAATTTAATTTGTGTATCGCCATGCATGGTAATAATGCTGCCGTGTATGGTTGCTATTTTTACGTGGTTATAAATTGCATCATTTTCTGTTCCGTTTATTTTTTTTGGTGTAAAACGCAACTCGCGAAAATGTTCTTCTTTCTCACATAAAGTAATAATTGAAATTTCTGCATTTGGTTTCATGTCTATTTGACAATCACTGTGTGCAGCAATATAATCTTGTCCATTTAAATACCAGTTTACGATCACTTGATTATATTGGTCGTTTCGTTCGGTTTTATTTATAAAATCAAGAAATGGTTGAAAGAGATTTGGTAAAGAAAAATCATCATCTTCCAAATTTTTTCCTGCATACATGTAACTTTTTTTTGCATGAATTAGATTGCGCATTGGTGTATGCATATAGCTTTTGTGCCAGCGTGATGATTGCACTTCTTCATCGTACATTACAACTTTTCCTCTTTCTGTTGGATGCAAATTAAATAGCGATTGATACTGATTTTGCGAGTAATTTATCAATTCATCAGAAAGCCATGTTATAGTTATCCATGCTGATTTGCTTTTAGTTAGATAGATTGTTTGATAGCTCGTATCTTTTGAAGGAATTACATAAAGAATAGTATCTTCTTTCTCTATTTCAGTTATCATACTAAAAATTATTTTAGTGGTTCTTTAAAAATAGATAAATTAAAATTCACAGTTTTATGGTTTTATGGTTTATGGTTTTAATGATATAAAAGCTTTTGAATTTGTTTGTTTATGAGTTGTGTCCTGTTTGATTAACTATTAAAATGCATCTTGTAATAGCTTTATAAAATCTTCTGGTAAATCTTTATTGAATTCATTTTCTATGGCACGTTCAAAATTAAATTCTATCATAAATATACCGATGTGATTTGCAGTGTCATGCATAAAAATAATTCCATCTTCTTCGTTATAACTCCAAAAATCAAACATGATTTTTTTGGTGTCTTCATTGATTATATGATACAAAGAAGCAAAAGCCCAACCACCTAATTCTTCTCTGAATAGGTGTTCGGTGTTCTCGATATCAAAATCTTCATTAACGAAATCTTTGTAATTATTTAATTGCATACAAGATTTCAATTGTGTTTTCTGAATATCAGACAACTTCCTTATGCTGTCATCATCAATAGAATAATCATCTACAAAATCAAAAGAAATATTTTTTATGTTTTTAGTCATGTTATTTTTAATTTTTATAAATAGTTAGTTCACCAGAAAGGGTTGCTTTTGCATTCAGTTCGCCTTTATTGTAAAAATCACTTGGCTGTAAAGTAAGATTTGAGAAAGAGCATTTGATTTCATTGCCATTAACCGTAAATTCTAATTTTCCAGAGTTGTCATCACTTTCCCAAATCATAGTTGATGTACTACGCATATCAGCATAACTTAAAGAAATATGCGATGCATCTTTGTCGTCTATATTTGATTTTACGATAGTATAAGATGATGTTGCACTTGGCATCTTCTCTGTTGTAAAATTGATAGTAAATGTTTTTGCAGGAAAACTATCGTCAGGCACAGCAATTGTTAGCGTACCCATTGATGTAACCGCACCGCAAACGCCATTTATTTCGTATGTTTTTCCGTTACATTGTAATATGATTTTTCCTTTGCCAGCTTTTCCTTGTTCTGCAGTAGATGATTTTATTTCATCCATGTTTTGTTCGATAGTGTTGTTTCAGAACTATCGGTTTTGTTTGATTTGCATGCGATAAATAAAAGGTTGCATGCAAATAGTAAAAAAAATATTTTTTTCATTTTTTGTAATTATATGAGTTAATCTTTTTCAAAAGTAAATCCAACACCACCAAAAGTATAATCTTGTGAATGAGTAAAAGCACCTATCACAGAAGAAGATGTTGTTTTATTATATACATACCAACGTAAATCAATATTGCCATATATTTGATCCATTCCACCTATTCTAGAATATTGATATTGTGGTTTATCTAAGTCATTAAATGTCAAACTAAATTCATCTCCAGTATTTACGACCATTGGTGTTATTCCACTAAAAATAGTTCTTCCAGTATCTGCAGCAGTAATATTAATACTAACAGAATCTTTTTTGCCGGTGTCTATATTAATGATATTAATTTGATATACTCCAATTGATGGTGTGCATAATGCTAATTGATTAATAACTCCATTACTAGTAATATTAAACTGGTATCCAACAGCATAAGCACCAGGTGAACCATTTGAAATAGTTTCAGTAAAATCTCGTTGTATAGAATCTAATACAGTTTGACGTTGTTTGAATTCTACGGCAGCTTCTTTTTTGCAACCAATTATGCTTATTGCTAAAACAAATGCAATAATTAAATTTTGTGTTTTCATTTTTTTGTAATTTTTAAAGTGATTGATAAATTTAAAATATGCTATTGTATGCTTTTTGCAATGCTTCCGTTAGTTGTGTGTTTTCACCATCTGTATAATCTTCAAAAAAAGATTGAGACATACCAACGTTTACATCGTTTACTGTGCCAGTAAAAAATACATTCGCTGTTTCATCAAACAGATATAACCAACAGTCATACAATATTTTATCTTGTTCGTTTGCATCAACAACATCAAATAAAAGTGCATAACCATCTTCTATATTGCCATCGCCACATTGTTCTAATAAATGTTCTGGTGTTGTATATTCTTTTCCAAAGCCAGCTGTAGCACAGATTGCCATTTGCTCTAAATAAATTGGTGCTAATTCTTTATAGTTTTCACCAGTAATTTTTCTTTTGTTTTTAAATATTAATTCCATTGTAGTTGTTTTTATTTTTGAATATTATTTGAACTTGGTAATAGGTCCGATTTTTATAGCGTTGCAACTATTGTGTGGTAATAATTGAAATCTACTTGAGTAATATTCAAAACCAGTTTGGTCTTTTACAATAAAATAAATATTACTTTCTTTTGGTAGTAAGTCAATTGTAAAGTTATTGCAGTACTGTCATCACAAGATGGTGCTGTTGACCAAAAAAATCATCAACAGAAGTTTTTATAACTGCATTATTATAATTGATGTAAAAAGTAAGTGAATCAGCACCATCATCTAATAGTTGTCTTGATGTTGCTTCATCAAACCAAAATACTACTTTGTATCGGTCGCCAACTTCTAAAAAATTCTGAGAACACGAACTTAGCAGTGACATAATTGTAATGAATAATGACATAAAACATGTTCTTCTGATTGTATTCATTTTGTTGTTTTGTGATTTCATAGTTTTATTTTTTTTGTTGATGTAAAGTTGTTTGTTTACAGAAACACTAGCAAACGTAGTATTTTAATTTTGTGAGTAGTGTTTCGTTTTATTCTTTCGCAATTAACAGCAAATCAATAGTTTATTGCTTTTTAAAATCCTCTAAACATGCTGTGTAATTATTCCAGTTCGCATCGTCACCACCAGAAAAATTTAATGGCATTTGTGGCAATAATCGAAACGCATCATTCACACGCAACATAAAATCATTTTGGTTTAAAGAAGAATAAATGAAGTATCTGCGCTTTTCATTGCTGGTTGTATGGAATGCCATCACAGATGATAAGTCATATTCAACAGCATCTATTAAACTTGATTCTGCTTCTTTTAATAATTTCAATTCATCTTCATTTTGGCCAATCGTTGATGATTCAAAATCTACAAAAACAACAGTTCCGTATTTTCCTGTTTCTTTCAAGTTTTGCAAATTTGGACGAATGCTTATATCTGTAGCAGAAGTTTTAAAAGAAACCCATTCATCATTTAATGCGGTTCCGTTTACTGTGTAATTTAATGGCGCAGGTTCTGCTTTTATTTCCAACATGTTTTTGTACATAAACTGCATTTTTCTTTTTAAGTAGTTATATAGCTTACCATTAATTTGAAAAGATGCGGTTACACTGTTGCATTGCATGCGCTCTTTGCCTTCTTCATCAAAAATAAATTTCACAGAATTGCTACTTAGTTCCACTTTAGAAACACCACCATAAATACTATAGCCTTGATCGTTGATAGAAATATGCACTCTTCCGTTAATGTAATTTTTTTCAAAATCATCTTTTGCTTCATAACCAAGTTGCAACACGATATGCTGACGCATTTGAGCATTTGTAAATTCAATCATTTGTATATCAAACTCACTTAAATATACATCAACTTCAGTTGCCGTGAAGTCGCCAGGCACTGGATTTTGTGGTGGTTGTGGCGCTGGTGCAGCACCTTTCATCATGGCAGCAGAAAATGCCATTGCCGTTTTTCCGCCATCATTCACATCCATCATTTTTGCGGTGTAAAAGTCTTTAGCTTCTTGCCACTGCGCTAATGTGTAGCCATGTGATGTGCAGATTTCTTGTTCTTGTTGTGCGTTGCCGCCAGCTGTTACCATTGGTAAATAAATGGATGCGTACTGTTCTAATGTTAGCATAGTTTTTGATTTTTTTTTGTTGTGATTAAAATATTTATTCTATTATTTTTTTATTTTCTGCGTAAGATGAATTTGGATGCGCACCCATAATAGCGTCATTGCATATTATACAAACTAATCCAAGTTCAGAACCTACTTTGATGTCTTCATAATCATGAATTTTTATAGTGTCATCAAAATCAAATTTTTCTTTTAGTTCCTGTGGATTTAAAACGGCATCGAAGTAAATCCATTCTCTACAGTTTTTCGACCATACTTGACCTCTGTATGTTTCTGCAATGCCTTGAGTTTGTAAATAGTTTTCCAATGGTTTTAAATGAATGCACATGATATCATTATTTTGTTTTCTTCACATTTTTGCACAGATTTTTATCACCATTTTTAGGTTCAATTCCATTGGCAGTGAAACCACATTCTGTAATTTTTTCTACTAAATCATTGTATGGTGTTCCATCAGAACTATAGTCTAAAGTAATGGTGCCATCAGCAGTGATTTTTACATCAAATACGCCATCCAATTTTTTAAGTTCTGTTGTAATTCTTTCCTGACCAGCTTTGCATGTTGCATTGGTTTTAATGGTGTTGTTTTCTTGCGCTTTTGCAGTAATTGTTGCTATTGTAAGCATTAAGATTAAAAATAGATTTTTCATTTTTCTTAGTTTTAAAAGTTAATAATAGTTTTACGGTTGTTGTGACTTGTTATATTTATTTGCTAAAATCAAATGCTAATTCATTACCACCATTTGAACCAAATTCATTAAAAAATGCATCCTTTAAATCTATTGGCAGATTGTTTAATTGGAAAGATGGATTGTTTGTGTTTTTGTTGATTCTATTTAGTATATACATTTTTTGTCCATCAAAATCGAAGAAATAATAAAGGTCTTCATTTCTGTTTCCACCAGTACAAGTCACTGCATCTATATCTTTCCAGTTAATTGTGTTGCAAGTTGGACAAATTCAAAGGCAACGAATTTTCTAAGATCAAATCTGCACCAGTTCTAAATCCATAGTACACATATTTTTGATTTGGAAAGTCGTAGAAAATATACGTGTTGGTTTTTGAATTATTATCATATGCTTGCTCAAATGAAAATGTTGCTGCACTAAATTTATTTATTGTATTATAAGTAGCAGGCATATCAGGAAAATCATCACCAAACGTGTTAAATGTTTTGAATTGGATTGGTGCGCCTAACAACCATCTTAAGTTTCCCTGATTATAAACTTTGTTATCTGCAGGATTAAAAAGCCGAATGTTTGAAGATAAGAATGCATTGGTGTTGTCAATTGGTAATTCATATGCATTTGGTATAACAATTTTTTCTAAATATAATTTTGTAAAATCATCTGGTGACATTTGAACGATGCGCCATTCGTTACCTTTTTTCTGATAAAAATCTAACGTAACCATGTAGCCATTATTATCTAAAGTTGCATTTACCAATTTTGTAAATTGCCATGTTTCTGGTTTTGTTTCTTCTTTTTTACAAGAAATAAAAATAGATCCGAGTATAATTATACTTGATACAAGTTTTGTAAATGATTTAATTTTTGACTTAGTTTTTAAATCGTTGGTGATCATAATTCATTTTTTGTTGATGTAAAACTGCATCAAACAAAAAATGAATCAAAATGAAGTATTTTGATTTTGTGAGTAGTAAAATAAAATAATACTGCCTAAGTTATTGAAATAGAAAGATTTGAAATAATTTAAAGAATCTGTTTTTTGGTTAGATTGAGCTCTATTTCATCCTTTATCCATAAATAAGTTGAAACTAATTTGAATTCTGGAGGTGCAGTTTCTTCAAATTCGTTAATGCCATCTTGCAATGATTTTATGTCTTTTTCAGGCCATCTTTTTTGTAAACTATTTTTTTGTAAAACAGTATAAAGTTTTTTAAATATGGTAGCAACAGGTTGATAATATTGCATATTATCAGAAGAAGATTTGGCTTGCAATAAACTATTGATAATAGAAAGTGCAGTTTCAAATTCACCATTCAAATAAAAGTAGGCAGACTTTATCATCTTAAGCGCATAATTCTGCGGAAATGGTGCTGCATCTAAATCATAAGTGATATATGTAGCTAGGTTTTTGGTATCACGCAGAAACAAATAGCACAGCAACCTATTGTATAATAGCATGTTTTTATACAATGCGTTTTCTATAGTAAATTCATTTTCTAAAGTATGTAAAGCTTCTTTATAAAATTTGCATTTCACTAAGTTGGTAATGTAGTTTACATAAAAAGCAGTTTTGTTATGTATGTTTAATTTGTCAGCATCTGCTTTTATTTTACTCAATATTTCATGTGCTTCAAAAAAATAACCAAAGGAAGAAATTTCTCTGCCTTTTGCCATTAATACTAAGAAACGTGCTTCATGTAATAGTTTATTTTTCTTGTAAAGTGGTTCAATTATTTCAATGGCTTCATTCAAGTGTTTTAGCTGATTTTTAAATGAATTTGGATCTTCAGATATTGTAAACGATTGTGAAAAATGATTATAAAAATTACTGATAGGATTTTTTTCTAAAATAGTTTGGAATTCATTTAATATTAAAGCTTTCTCGTTGTTCTTGTTTGTGATTGTAAGATATCCAATTGAAATAAGTACTTTGTACATTCAGCTTCGCACAATAAGCAGAAACCATATCATTTAATACTTGCTTGCTGTCTTTAATTTGCGCTGGATATTCGTTCATGCGTTTCTTTAAATCAGGCACTTTGTGATTCAAATTATTGAGTTGTAATAAACATGCATCTAACACAAAATTATAAGATGCATACTCGTCTTTTTCTTTCAATAAAGTTTCGTGCTTTTCATCCATACCATCGCTAAACTTTAATTTGTCATATGCATGCATCAACAACCAATCATTATATGCTTGATTGTTTTTTGAAAAATGTTCATGTTCTTTTTCAACTAAAAAACTTTCTAATTCTTCTTTCAGTAATCGAATTTCATTGCGCCACAAATAATCATTTTTTTCTGAATATGGTTTTGCAAATAATTTTTTGAACAATAAACTTTTATCCAGCTGTTCAGTATTTTTTGCTGAAGTTATAAGTTTATATAATTTTTCAAGTCGTTGTTTTTTTACAATTGAAAAATGTTTCTGCAACTCTTTTGGATAGTGCAAATCAATTTTTTGGATGAGTGTTATGATTGGATGGTTTTCCATTCAAGTAAGATACTATTTTGTTTTAATACAAATAAAAAAGCACATAAGAAATTCTTATGTGCCTTCCATTTTTTATGTTATTTAGATTCTCAATAAGTCTTTAACCGTAAATTTTCCAGTTATAGTTTTCGCAGGATTCGCAATGTCGCCATCTAGTTTTACCGTTCCTTCAAAAGTGCCTTCTAGTAAATTAGTTTCATTTTTATTAAAAGTCACTTTGCCACTTGAAGAACCTGGTGGTGTGCCGTAAGTTTCACCGTTTGCCTTAAAAAATAATTTGATACCATTGTAGGTGGTTCCAATAGCTATACTGATATCTTCGCCGTCACCTACTTTGGCATCGAGATTATCATCCGTCAATCCTTGAAATTTTCCTGATACAAAAACAGCATTGACATTGTCTGTTTGTGTGTAGGTTTCTCCATTAATTGTGTATTGAATACTGCCATTTGCAGTAGTATTGCTATCTGTTTTTTTGCATGCAGATAATGAAATAAATGTTGCAAAGGCTAACAATGCGATGATGATTCTGCTGTTGATGTCTGTCTTGTTCATGATGAAATTCTTTTCTTTTATTTTAATGATGAGTTGATTTTAGCTATTGATTTAAAATGTTGTTACAAACATTTTGCGCGTTTAGCAAATTTTAAACCATATGGTGAAGTATTGATTATTTGGTTTCCATAAGTTGTAAGTGCATTAAAATTACCATTCGTTGTCATTTGTCTTGAACCACAATTGTCTGCTGTCCAAACCCAAGCTAACCAACCAATTTTATATTGCTCGCATTTTTGTAAAGTAGTAGTTAAATCAAGCGTTAAGGTGCAGTTTCCATTATTATCATCTTGCTTGTTGGCTACTTCGCCTAACACAATTGGCACATTCCAAGTAGATGCATCTTGTAATAAAGTATTAATTGCTGCAGCAGTACCAGCATATGAACTCCAATAGGCATGTGCACTAAAAATTAAATTATGTTTTGGGTCATAAGTTTGCATTTCTGTGCATATTGTTTTCCAAACTTTTAGGTGTTGACCACAATCGCTGGCATCTAACATCATTGGCATATTTAAACCTGCATTTCTCAAATTGGTAATGATAGTTTTATAAGTAGCTTTAAATGCATTGAGTGCCGTTGCATTATTGCCATTCCACATAACATAGCCAGCTTCATTTAATGGATTTATGATTAACCATTTTTGATATTTTACTAAGATATTTTTCACAGCAGTTTGTGTATACCAGTTAGCAGTAGCAACCATAGAAGTACCGTTATTGTTACATGTTTCATCATGCAATTCAAGAATTGGTATCATCTTATATCGAATACATCTTCCAATAGCAGAATCTAATAAAGCCATGTTTGAATATGCAGGTCCTGAATTAGTTTTGTACCAAACTAAACGAACAGAATTAGCTCCACTTTTTGCAATTTCCGGAAAAAGATTTTCACTGTTATTCCAACCCCAACCATAAGGTGCATAATTCACACCTTTTAAAATAATGGTGTCACCGCAAGTTGTTACAATGTGTTTTCCTTTAATCGTAATAGTAGTTGCTGCACTAACAGCAGCTGGTGTTGTGCTTCCTGCTGGTGTGCCTACAGGTGTAATGTTGGTTGGTGTGCATGCAGTAAATAATAATGTACTTGCAGTTACAATGCTTAAGATGATCTGTTTCATAATTTCTGAGTTTAATGAGTTATAAAATAAAAATGAGTTGTTGTTATAGTTTGGTTAATTCGCCATAATAATAAAATGTATTTCCTGTAATAAAATCGTAATAGTAGCCACTTAAGATTACTTTTTGTTTTAAGAATACAAAGAATAATTTTTCTTGAAAAGTGGCATCTTCGCGATTGGCTTCTCGGTAATAATTTGTATTGTTTCCAAAATAAATGGTGTTTTTGAATGTGATATTTCCACTAGGCGCTGTTTCTTGCATATTTACTTTAGATGCATCGCTATTGAATAAAATATATGAAGTTGGATTTTGAAGAAGAGTACCACTTGCATTTCTCATTTCTACTTTTCCTGTAAGTTTTAGGTTGTTTAGGTCCCAATTTTTTTGTCTACTATCAATTAAATTTGAAGCTATAGTATTTCTTGTTCTACCATATTTTCCGACTACTTCTGTGGTTTTATTTGTAGTATCAATGGATACTAATAACGAATCTATATTAGAAAAAAATTTATCATACGTAGTAAATAAAATTTTATTATTAGGAAATGGTTGTGTTTCTGTAGAGCCAACATGTTCTATTTTTGTTTGGTTGTTTTGAAACGACATTAATAATTGTTGTGGAGCTTTATAATTTAAGCCTCTTCCATTTGTTTCTTGATATACACAATGCACAACATAGTTTTTTAAATCAAAAATTTCTGTTTGTATTTTTTCTTTTTTACAAGCATTGATTAGTAGAGCAACTGCTATGAACAATAATTTAAAATTTTCTTTTTTCATTTCTTTTTTTTGTAAAGTTGATTTAACAATGAATTTATTACAATTCAATTTGGGTGTTTTTGCATCACTATTCTTCTTGGAAAACAACCTAAGTTATTGTCAATTAAGTTCTTGTAGCGGTTGTATTTGTTTAATGTATAATTTGCAATAATGAGTATTCGGTCGTATTCAATGAGTATTTGATTTATGATATTTAAAAATTGTACACTAAAACTTTAATATTTTTACTCATTTCTAGATTAAGTCGTATTTTGCTTCATTAGCTTTTACATTCATGAAAGATTTACGACTTACTCGATTAATTCTCGCTTTATCCATTACAGATACAGAATATTTAAAACAACAACTTAAATTAAATAGCAATAGGTTTTATCTCTTACTTTTTACGGCAATAGAACAACTGAGTAATATTGAATTAACTAGAGACGAAATTTATCTGCGTGTTTATAAGAAAAAATGGAATGCAAAACTCGATGCAACTTTTAGAACTGACCTAAGTAGGTTGGCTGATTTTATTGAGGATACATTAATTCAACAAAGATTACTAAAACGCATAAAAGAAGATATACATTTTTATGAAGAAGAAAAACTTAATCTTTATACAGATTTAAAATTGGATAAAGAATCAGAAGTACAATACTTATTCATTATAAACGATAATTCTATATATCCAGAACACAAAAATACAATGAGTAAAAATTTTGCAGACACTATTGTAAGAAATAATATGCTGCTTAAAGTAAAACTTAATTTAATAGATAAAATTCAAAAAGATTTTAACAAACAATCTCTCGCTATTTCAGAAATTCAACAATCAAATGAATGGTTATTAAAATGCATCTTTAATTATTATTATAAACAAATAAACGGAATTTTTTTTGAAGAAATTGACATTACAAATCTATTATTATTAGCAGATAGTTTTAATGATACGGAAGCAAAGTTTAATATTCTAAATGGAATTTCGTATTTAAAAATTGATAGTAAATCAAACGACATAAATATAACTGTGTATGAAAATGCAGTTGAGTTAGCATCTATATTGGTACAAAAAAATCCTAGCTATTTTCACAAACAATTAAAAGCTTTGCACTTAATTGGAACACGTTATTCCATCTTAGGAAATTTTGAAAAAGGAAACATTTATTTCGAAAATGCAATTCAAATTCTTCCTAAAAATCAGTTTAAAAATTACAAAACAATTATTTTAAATTATGCAACTAATTGTAGCAAACTTAAACAATTTGATAAATCAATACAACTCATACAATTACTTGACGATGAAGCTTCTACTGATGCTAAATTAAAAGTAGAATGTTGTATTAGAAGTTTGAGCTGCTACTTGTTTATGGACAATGCAAAAGCAATACATCAACTTGTAATTAGCCAAGATTATAGCACCATACAGCCACATGAAAAAATATATTTCAGATTATGCCAGTGCCTCGCTTTTTTAATGGAAAATGAATATGATTTAGCTAATTCAGAAATCAATAATTTAATGCGATCTAAACTTTTAAACGAGATAGACGCTGACTTCTTGCCTGCAACCGAACTTATAAATTTTATGATTACAGCCATTTTTAGAAATGGAAATTTCAAATTTTCAGTAACGCAATCAAAACAGTTCGAAGCACTTAAAATAAAGATTGGTATTAATCAATTTCCATATCTCCAACACTATTCGCCATATTTATGGTTATTGCAGAAATTACAACCATAAATCAAGGTTTCTTCCTCTAATTCTCCTTTAATTTACCACCAATTTATCTACATTTTTCAAAGATGTTTATAACCTGTTGTTTATATTTTGTTTATGTAAATCAATTAGTTACAGATTTTTTACACAGCTAATTCACATATAAATCACAGATATGCACATTTTTTGAGTTTTCAACATTGATATTGGTAGTAAAATATGGTAGAAAGTGGGAATTTGTGTCAATTTTCTTCTATTTTTGTATTCAATAGATAGAAAACAGATAAATGATTGGTTTAACCGGAAATTATGAAGTAAAAGTGGATAGCAAAGGCAGATTGCGTTTGCCTACTAATCTTTTGCAGCAAATTGGCGAAACCGAAGACAGTCAATATGTTTTAAACAAAGGAATGGGAAAATGTTTGCGCTTATTTCCAAAAAAACAATGGACGCAAATCACACAAGAAATGAGCAAACTCAGCTATTTCCAAAATAAAGAAAGAGATTTTTTGCGCTACTTCTACCAAATGGCAACTCAAGTGGAATTGGATAGCAACGACAGAATTTTACTTTCAAAAAGATTGATGGATGCAGTAGATATCAAAGATGAAATTGTCATCACTGCTTTTCACGATGTAATAGAAATTTGGGACAGCAAAACATATCATGCAGATATCAAAGAACCGGAAAACTTTGCAGATATGGCTGACGAAATCTGGTCGAAAATAAACTCGAATAAATAGTTCTTTAAAATAAGGATGAGCACTTCATATCATATACCTGTAATGCTCAACGAATGTATCGACGGTTTGAATATTCAACCAAATGGAATTTATGTTGATGTTACGTTTGGTGGTGGTGGACATTCCAAGAAGATTTTGGAACAGCTTGATGGAAATGGAAAATTGTTTGCATTTGATGTTGATGATGATGCGAAAAGAAATACAATTGATGATAAACGCTTCACGTTAATTCAGGCAAATTACCGACATCTGAAAAAGTTTTTGAAAGTGTATGGTGTTACAAAAGTTGATGGCATCTTAGCTGATTTTGGAATTTCTTCGTACCAGATTGATGAACCATCGCGCGGTTTTGCAACACGTTTCGAAGCAGAACTAGATATGAGAATGAATAGAAAAGAAGGTGTCAGTGCTAAAAATGTAGTGAATGAATATACTGCAGAGCAGCTGCAACAAATTTTAGGTTTTTATGGTGAAGTGATTAATGCAAAAACATTAGCACAAAAAATTGTGGAACAACGTACAATACATCCAATTGAAACAACCAAAGATTTAGTGGACGTGTGTAAAACAGTTGCAAAAGGTATTGATGCAAAATATTATGCACAGGTTTTTCAAGCAATCAGAATTGAAGTAAATGATGAACTAAATGCTATAAAAGATTTTCTGCAACAATCGATGGAAATTCTAAATAAAAATGGAAGACTAGTCATCATGAGTTACCATTCTTTAGAAGATCGGTTGACAAAAAATTTTATGAAACATGGAAATTTTGAAAACGAACCAGTAAAAGATTTGTATGGAAATTTTGAACATCATTTAAAAGTAATTACCAAAAAACCAATCGAAGCTGGTGTTGCAGAATTGAAATCAAATCCACGTTCACGAAGTGCAAAATTAAGAATTGCAGAGAAAATAGATTAACCAAAAAAAAGCAAATCATTCAACTGCCAAACTATTAATGACCGAACCACAAACAGATATTGAAGAAGAAATAATTACAACGGATGATGTTGTCATTGAAAAAACACAAAATCGATTTCAAAAATTAATCGAATCAGTGTTGCGTTTTTTCGGTATTGCTGAATGGATTTCGTATGCACAAGTAATGCATAATTTTTTGTTCGTGGTAGCAATAGTTGGTATCGGCGTTTTAGAAATTTTTAATACACACTTAGCTGTTAAATTAAATAGAAACATCACCGAAAAAGAAAATAAAATTAAAGAATTGCGTTGGGAATACATGACAGAAAAAACAATCATGAACCAAAAAAGTAAACAATCTGAATTGCAAAAAATTGTAGAACCATACGGTTTAAAATCATTGCAAGAAGCACCAAAAAAAATTGAAGTTAAAAAAGGAACGTTAGAAAAATAGCAGGCACTATCGAGTAGGCAGTAGGCAATAACTGCATGCTCAATACTTGCCTAATCAATACTTAAAGAATGAATATCAAATCCAACATACTATTTCGCATCTACCTAATCGGCGCATTTTGCTGCTTATTTGGTATTGCTGTGTTGGGAAAAGTATATCAAATTCAAAATGACAAAGTACATAATTGGAAACAATTAGCTGATTCATTAACTACAAATGTTTTTGATATTCCAGCCGAACGTGGAAATATCTATTCAGCTGACGACAAATTATTGGCAACCTCAGTTCCTTATTTTGAATTGCATATCGACTTCGCATCTAAAGCAATGAAAGATGAAATTTTTAAAAGCAACGTTGATTCGTTAGCATATTATATGTGGAAAAATTTTAATCAAAATTCTATTGAAGAATATAAACGACAATTAATAAAAGCACGCAAACAAAAGAAACGATATTTCGCTTTGTGTGATAAAGCTGATTACACATTATTAAAAGAAATTAAACAATGGCCACTTTTTCGCGAAGGAAAATTTAAAGGTGGTTTGATTGTCGAAACACATCAAGAAAGAAAAAATCCATTTGGATTTTTAGCAAAACGAACTATCGGTTTAATTCGTGAAAACGCACAGGATATTGGCTTAGAAGAAGCAGCAGATTCATTATTAAGCGGTGTTGAAGGAAAATTATTAAAACAAAAAATTGCTGGCGGCGAATGGATTCCATTAAAATCAACTGGACAAATTGAACCAAAAAATGGATACGATATTATCACAACTATTGATTTGGGTTTACAAGATATTGCTGAAACAACCTTGCAAGAAAAACTAACAGAATATCAAGCTGAATTTGGTTGTGCAGTTTTAATGGAAGTGAAAACTGGTGCTATCAAAGCTATTGCAAATTTAGGTAAAACAAAAGACGAAAACTACGACGAGATTTATAATTACGCATTAGGTTTAAGCAACGAACCAGGTTCTGTTTTCAAAGCTGCTGGCTACTTAGCATTGTTTGATGATGGTTTCATCACACCTTTAGATTCTATCAATACAAATCATGCAAGCGCAGTTTTTGGCGGTCAACCGTTAACGGATGATGGACACAATACACAATATACTTTTTTAACACCAGGCAAAGCTTTAGCCATTTCTTCAAACGTAGCAATTGCAAAATGGATCAATAAATTTTACGCGCAAGACAAACAAAAATATTATAATAAGTTAGAACAATTTGGTTTAACAAGCACAACAAAAATTGATTTAAAAGGCGAAGCATCACCAATGATTCGCAAACCAGAAAAATGGAGTGGTATGTCATTAGCATGGATGGCACACGGCTATGAAGTAAAATTTACACCGTTACAAATCTTAGCTTTTTATAATGCAATAGCAAATGGCGGAACACGTGTGAAACCATATTTAGTGCAACAAGTATTAGACAATGGAACTGTTATTCGCAATTATAAACCACAAGTAAATAAAGTAAAAATTTGCAAACCACAAGCTGCACAATGGGCAAAAGAGTTGATGTTACGCGTGGTAGAAGATCTAAATGGAACAGGTCGTGGAATTTATACATCGCATTATCGCATTGCAGGAAAAACAGGTACAGCAAAAATGAGTTTCGGAAATACCGGTTACACCAACAAGAATTTATCATCGTTTGTAGGTTTTTTTCCAGCTGATGATCCAATGTATTCTTGCATTGTAGTAGTTGGTGGTCCACAAGGAATGCTTACAACTGGTGGTGCAGTTTCTGCGCCAATTTTTAGAATCATGGCTGATAAAATTATCACATCAAACATTAAATCTAATAAAGCTATCAACAAAGATTCTACAATTGCAGAACAACCAATGCCAATAATAATGGCTTCAACAGATGCAATAAAAAATATCAATAAAAAATTACATATCAAGTTCGATTTAAAAGAAGATTGGGATTTTGCAATGTTAAAAACTGACAGTACAAATAAAAGAACGATTAGTCAGGTAGATTTTAATAAAAAAACAGTTCCTAGCGTAAAAGGTTTGTTATTGGATGATGCGATTTATTTATTAGAAAACGTTGGATTAAAAGTTGTTTTCTCAGGAAAAGGAAAAGTAATCAATCAATCAATATCAGCTGGAATGCCAATAAATAAAGGAAGTCTAATTCAATTATATCTAAATTAAAAATCATTTCTATCAAATAAATCACCATAATCATAGTTCAGACAAAAATGAAAAAATTAACAGAAATATTAAATAACATTCAGCCAATACTAATCGTTGGTTCAATAGATATTTCTATAAATGCATTGCAATTAGATTCACGAAAAGTAATGAATAGTGATGTGTTTTTTGCGATAAAAGGTGTAAGTGTGGATGGTCATAATTTTATTTCAAAAGTAATTGATCAAGGTGCAAGTGCAATTGTATGTGAAGAAATTCCAACAGAAAAAATTACAAACGTAACTTATATTCAAGTAAAAGATGCACGCCAAACAAGTGCATTAATGGCTTGCAATTTTTATGATAATCCATCACAAAAATTAAAATTAGTTGGCGTTACTGGAACAAACGGAAAAACGACGGTTGCAACATTGTTGTACGAACTCTATAAAAATAAAGGTGAAAATGTTGGGTTGATTTCAACTATTGAAAATAAAATAAATGATGAAATAATTCCATCAACGCACACAACACCAAATCCAGTTGAGTTAAACGCATTGCTAAAACAAATGGTGGACGCTAACTGCAATTACGCATTTATGGAAGTGAGTTCGCATGCAATTGATCAAGATAGAATTGCTGGCTTGAAGTTCAAAGGTGCAGCGTTTACTAATATTTCGCACGATCATTTAGATTATCACAAAACGTTTCAAGAATATATCTACGCAAAGAAAAAATTCTTTGATAATTTAAGTAGTGATGCTTTTGCTTTAACAAACGTTGATGATAAACGTGGTGATGTGATGTTGCAAAATACTATTGCAAAAAAATATACGTATGCAATTAAAACATTAGCAGATTTTCGTTTTAAGATTTTAGAAAATGCATTTTCTGGATTAGTCATACAAACTGATAATATTGATGTGCATACACAAATGATTGGCAGATTCAACGCTTATAATTTACTAACCATTTATGCAATCTGTGTTTTGTTAGAAATGGATAAGCAAGAAGCGCTGGCTGCGATTTCTATTCTAAAAGGTGCCGAAGGCAGATTTGATTATCAAATTTCTCCAATTCAAAAAATTATCGGAATCGTTGATTATTCACACACACCAGATGCATTAAAAAATGTGTTAGATACTATCAATGAAATTCGTACAGGAAACGAAAATGTAATTACGGTTGTTGGCTGTGGAGGCAACCGCGATGCAGCCAAACGCCCTGATATGGCGCATATCGCAAGCGAATTGTCAACCAAAGTTATTTTGACTTCTGATAATCCACGCGATGAAAATCCTGATGATATTTTAAAACAAATGCAAGCTGGTGTGCCTGCGCACAACTACAATAAAGTGATGACAATTACTGATAGAAAAGAAGCGATAAAAGTAGCAGTGAATTTAGCACAAGCAAAAGATATTATTTTATTAGCTGGCAAAGGACACGAAAAATATCAGGAAATAAAAGGAGTGAAATTTCCATTTGATGACAAAGCAATATTGCAACATACGTTTAATGATTTAACGAAATAAAATAATTCTATAATTCTTTAATTATACAATTCAACAATTAATTATGCTATATCACTTATTTAAATTCTTAGAACAACATGACATAGACATACCTGGTGGTGGTTTGTTCCAGTTTATCACATTTCGTGGTGCAATGTCAGTTTTGTTGTCGTTAATTATTTCTGTGGTAATTGGTAAACGTGTAATTCGAAGATTACAAAAAATGCAAATTGGCGAAAGTGTACGCGATTTAGGTTTAGAAGGACAAGTGCAAAAAAAGGGTACACCAACAATGGGTGGCGTTATCATTATCGCAGCAATTGTTATTCCGACGTTGTTGTTTGCAAGATTAAATAATGTGTATGTAATTCTATTGTTAGTTTCTACACTTTGGATGGGTTCTATAGGTTTTATTGATGATTACATTAAAGTGTTTAAAAAAGATAAAGAAGGTTTGCGTGGTAAATTTAAAATATTATCTCAAGTAGTTTTAGGTTTGATAGTGGGTTGTACCTTGTATTTTCATCCAGATGTAAAATGCAGAGATTTCAATAATGTATTCATTTATAAGGTAGATAAAGACAATAAAATTGACTGGAATAATCCAGAAGAAGTAGTGCCAACTGCTTCTGTAATGTACGAAAACATTGGTACTCGCGTTGGTGATGAATATTTATCGCATCAAACAAAAGCACTAAAAACAAATCTGCCTTTTATAAAAGATAATTTATTAGACTATACTTATTTGCTAAAACCATTCACAAAAAATTATCAAAAATGGGGTTGGATCATTTTTATTCCATTTGTGATTTTTATAATTGCAGCAGTCTCAAACGCAGCAAATCTAACAGATGGTATTGATGGTTTGGCTTCAGGCGTTTCTATTGTAGTGATGATGACATTAGCTGTTTTTGCGTATGTAAGTGGTAATATAAAATTAGCTGATTACTTAAATGTATTATACATTCCTGACTCTGCAGAAGTGGTAATTGTATGTGCATCAATCGTTGGTGCATGTATAGGTTTTATGTGGTACAATGCCTTTCCAGCTACCGTATTTATGGGCGACACAGGCAGTTTAATGTTGGGTGGCGTTATCGCAACAGTAGCTTTAATTGTAAGAAAAGAATTGTTGATTCCAGTTTTATGCGGAATATTTTTTGCAGAAAATTTATCAGTAGTTATTCAAGTTGGATATTTTAAATACACTAAACGAAAGTATGGCGAAGGCAGAAGGTTATTGAAAATGTCGCCATTGCATCATCATTATCAGAAACTCGGTTATCACGAATCAAAAATTGTAACACGTTTTATTATTGTAAGTGTATTGTTAGCAATCATCACATTCGTAACCTTAAAAGTTAGATAGAAAGTATTGACTAAATGTGTATAAAAAAGTAGTAATGACGTGTAATATACATCAAAAAAAATATAATCAGTGAGCGAAAAAATAATCATATTAGGTAGTGGCGAAAGCGGTGTTGGTGCAGCTATACTTGCACAAAAGCAAGGCATGGATGTTTTCGTTTCTGATTTTGGTAAGATAAAAGATAAATACAAAAAAGAATTAATTGCTTTAAATATTGCTTTCGAAGAAGAAAAACATTCCGAAGAAATTATCTTATCTGCAACTACGATTATCAAAAGTCCAGGTATTCCAGACAAAGCACCAATCATCAAAAAATTAAAAGAAAAAAATATTGAAATCATTTCTGAAATAGAATTTGCGTTTCGTTATTCATCAGCCAAAGTAATAGCAATTACTGGCTCTAACGGTAAAACAACCACAACGTCATTAATATATCATATTCTGGAAAAAGCTGAATATAATGTTGGCTTAGGTGGAAATATTGGAACAAGTTATGCGCGACAAGTAGCGAATGGCGACAAAGAATATTTTGTTTTAGAAGTTTCTTCTTTTCAGTTAGATAATTGCGTGTCCTTTAAACCACATATTGCTGTGCTTTGTAACATCACCGAAGACCATTTAGATAGATATGATTACAAATTTGAAAACTACATCGACTCGAAATTCTCAATAACAAAAAATCAAACTGAACAAGATTATTTTATCTATTGTCAAGATGATGAAGTAACCATAAATAATCTTTCTAAAGTAAATAATCAAGTCCAAAAAATTCCATTTTCTTATCATCAAAAAATAGAAAATGGTTCATACATCGAAAACAACGAATTAATAATTAACATCAATAAAACCAATTTTACCATGCCAACAAGTGATTTAGCTATCCACGGAATTCACAATTCCTACAATTCAATGGCTGCAGCCATCTCTGCAAAATTAGTCGGTGTACGCAACGACAAAATTCGCGAATCTTTAGAAGATTTTAAAAATTTAGAACATCGTTTAGAATATGTCGCATCTATCAGAAGTGTAGATTTTATTAATGATTCCAAAGCAACAAATGTAAATTCAACTTGGTATGCATTAGAGTCTATGACAAAACCAACAGTGCTTATTATAGGTGGTGTTGACAAAGGAAATGATTACACTTTAATCAAAGATTTAGTAAATAAAAAAGTAAAAGCAATTATCTGTTTAGGAAAAGATAATGAAAAATTACATGAAGCATTTTCTTCAGAAGTTGGTTATATCGTCGATACACAATCAATGGAACAAGCGGTGCAAATGGCTTATAATATTAGCGATAAAGGTGATGTTGTTTTGTTGTCACCATGTTGCGCAAGTTTCGATTTATTCGAAAATTATGAAGACAGAGGAAAACAATTTAAACGTAATGTTTTAAATCTTTAAACAAATAAAGTTATCATTTAATCAATAGAATCAGCTAAAACATGCTAGGACGAATTATAAATAACATCAAAGGCGACAAATATGTGTGGTACATCGTTACTGCATTGAGTGCTATTTCTTTGCTGTTAGTTTATAGTTCTACGCGTTCATTAGCATATAAAAATATGCACGGAAATACAGAATATTATTTGTTGCGTCACGGTTTTATGTTAGCTGTTGGTTTATTTATTACTTATGTTGTTCATCAAATTGACCATCGGTATTTTTCGCGCATTGCACAAATGATGCTGATTCTTTCGGTGCCTCTTTTATTATATACAAAATTTTTTGGTGTAAGAATAAATGATGCAAGTCGCTGGATTCGGATACCAGTTGTTGGATTAACATTTCAATCTTCAGATTTTGCAAAGCTCGCTTTGATTATGTATACATCTCGCATGTTGTCTAAAAAACAAGGCGTTATTAAAGATATCAAAGAAGTTACGATACACATAATGGCGCCAATTTTATTGATTTGTGGTTTAATTATGTTTGATAATTTTTCAAGTGCTGGAATTTTATTTGCAACCTGTATCGTTGTATTATTTATTGGACGAGTTAGTACAAAATTTATTTTAGCAATTATGGGTTCTGGTTTAGTCATGGTCTCATTAATTATTGCATTTTCGTGGTTCTTTATCAAAGACCATGGCCGAGCAGATGTTTGGTTGGGTCGTGTAACTAGCTGGCAAAATCCAGATATTAATTCCGATGATTTCTATCAACAAAAACAAGCTTATATTGCTATTGCCAAAGGTGGTTTATTTCGTTTAGCACCAGGAAAAAGTACACAATGTAATTTTTTGCCAGATGCTTTTTCAGATTTTATTTATGCAACATTAATTGAAGAATATGGATTGTTGGGTGGCGCATTTGTGTTGTTTTTATATCTTTTTTTTATGTGGCGATTAATTGTATTAGTAAAGAATTCACCTCGTGCATTTGGTGCATTAATGGCTGTAGGCTTAGGCACTAGCATGGTGTTGCAAGCTGTTATTCACATGGGTGTAAATGTTCATCTGTTGCCAAATACAGGTATTACATTGCCATTGATAAGTTGGGGTGGCACTAGTATTTGGTTTAACGCATTTGCAATAGGAATTATTCTAAGTGTAAGTAGAAGCGTTGAAGAAAGAATAGTAACATCGAAATCAACAACAAAAAAAGATAAATTAAAAGTCGTAGAAGAAATTCATGGATAAGTTAGTATGCACCATGTGCGAAAATACTTTAATAAATATAATCAGTGATGGAAAGCCATATCAATCATACTAATCAATTAAATCAGCAATTACGATTCATTATTGCAGGTGGTGGAACTGGTGGCCATATCTTTCCAGCTGTAGCAATTGCTGATGGTTTGAAGCAATTTAATCCTAATTGTGAAATATTATTTGTTGGCGCTTCTGGAAGAATGGAAATGGAAAAAGTACCTCAAGCTGGTTACAAAATTGTTGGTTTGGATGTTGTTGGTTTACAAAGAAGTTTAACACCAAAAAATATTTTATTTCCATTTAAAGTATTAAAAAGTTTAATGCAAGCGCGCAAAGTTGTTAAAGATTTTAATCCAGATGCATGCATTGGCGTTGGTGGTTATGCAAGCGGACCGGTTTTATTTGTAGCAGCACTGTTATGTATAAAAATTTTTATCCAAGAACAAAATTCTTATCCTGGAATTACCAATAAAATCTTATCAAAATTTGCACAAAAGATTTTTGTTGCATACGACAATTTGACTAATTTCTTCAATCCTACTAAAATTATTTTGACTGGAAATCCAGTAAGAAAAGATATTACAGCAGTTTTGCCTGAAAAAAAAGAAGCTGTTTCTTTTTTTAATTTAGATGAAAACAAAAAAACTATTTTAATTATTGGTGGAAGTCTAGGTGCTAGAACCATTAATGAATCTATAGAAAAAAATATTGACTTGCTGAATAATGCAGGTGTTCAATTGCTTTGGCAAACTGGCAAAATCTATTATGATGGAATTATTGAACGAACAAAAGATAAAGATTTATCAAACATCAAAATTCATCAATTTATAAAAGAAATGAATATGGCGTATTCGGCTGCAGATATAATCATTTCAAGAGCTGGCGCGTTATCCATTTCAGAATTATGCATTGTTGGCAAACCATGTATTTTAATTCCATCTCCAAATGTTTCTGAAGATCATCAAACAAAAAATGCAATGGCTTTAGTAAATAAAAATGCAGCAATTCTAGTAAAAGATATAGATGCAAAAGAAAAATTAGGTGAAGCTGTTTTGAGTCTATTAAATGATACAAATAAACAAACAGAATTATCTAACAATATCAACACTCTAGCAAAATCAAATGCTGCAAATGATATTGTAAAAGAGATAATACAAAATATTTCACACCAAAATGCCATCAACTAATAACCAATGACTAATAACCAATGACTAATTTAACTAACATACAACGTATCTATTTTCTCGGCATCGGCGGCATCGGTATGAGCGCACTTGCTCGTTATTTTAATTTGCACGGTAAAATTGTTTCTGGTTATGATAAAACACCAACTGCTTTAACAGATGAATTGATTAAAGAAGGTGTCAAAATTACGTTTGAAGATTCGTTAGATACATTAGATAAAGATGCCGAATTAATTATTTTCACACCAGCCATTCCTAAAGATCATTTGCAATACAATTGGTATTTGGAAAACAACTACACGGTGCTGAAACGCGCGCAAATATTGGGTTTGGCAGCGAATAGTATGTTTAATATTTCTATTGCAGGTTCGCATGGCAAAACATCAACATCATCAATTGTTGCGCATGTTTTACATGAATCTAATAAAAGTGTTGCTGCTTTTTTAGGTGGAATTTGCATCAATTTTAATTCAAATTTTATTGATGGAAATGAATATGCAATTGCAGAAGCAGACGAATTCGATCGTTCATTTTTGCAACTCGAACCGAATATTGCCTTAATCACTTCTGTTGATACTGACCACTTAGATATTTACGGAAATTTAGAAGCAATTGAAGATTCATTTCATGCATTTTGTAATAAAGTTCGTGACAATGGAATTTTAATCACACATATTTCTATCAAAGAAAAAATTCTAAATAAAAATGTAAAAAATCTGCGTTATAGTTTGTTAGATAAAAATGCAGATTTTTATGCAGAAAATTTAGTTGTAAATGATGGTGAATATACTTTTGATGTAGTACATCCAAATGGAAAAATACAACAAATAAAATCATATTATGGTGGCAGACATAATGTAGAAAATGCGATTGGTGCCATAGCAATAGCAATAAACGTTGGTGTTTCAGAAGAAAATATAAAAAAGCAATTTCCACTTTTAAAGGAGTGAAGCGTAGATTTGAAACACATGTACGTAACGATAAATTTGTTTATATAGATGATTATGCGCATCATCCAAGAGAATTAGATGCAACACTTTCTGCTGCAAAAGAACTATATCCAAATAGAAAAATAACTGCTATTTTTCAACCACATTTATTTTCAAGAACAAAAGATTTGTGCGATGAATTTGCAGCGTCTTTATCAAAAGTTGATGAATTGATTTTGTTAGAAATCTATCCAGCACGTGAAAAACCTATCGAAGGCGTCACCAGTCAAATCATTTTGGATAAAGTAACAATCGAAAACAAAAAAATAATTTCTAAAAACGATTTATTGAATTATTTGAATAATAAGACCGACATCGATGTTTTAATAACCGTTGGTGCAGGCGATATTGATACTAAAATAAACGAAATCAAAAATTTATTAAATAAGAATTAAGTAAAAAAATCACTTTCACTATCACCTTCACTTTTAGATGAACAAAACAGTTAAAAATATAATCATTCGTGTATCCATGTTAATTGGTGTTGCGGCATTTATTTTTTTAATTGTTATGGCAAAAACAAATCGTGCACAAAACACAGTTAAAAATATTGAAGTAAATATTGATGAATGGAATGGTAATTTTTTTGTTACAAATAACCAAGTATTAGCACTCATAAATAAAAATTTTGATATCATTGGGAAAACACTTTCAGGAAAAGATTTAGAAAAAATTGAGCAATCACTTTCTGTAATTCCGCAAGTACAAAAAGCCAACGCTTTCCTAGATAATAAAGGTGCTTTGACGATAAAAGTTGATCAACGAATTCCTTTGTTTCGTGTCTATAATACGTTAGGTGAATCATTTTATGTTGATGAAAATGGCATCAAATTTCCTGTTACTGAAAACTATGCAGCAAAAGTTCCAATTGCAACAGGTTTGATTGTTGAGCCATGTGATAAAAGTCAAAAAATTCAAGGTAAACAACTCAAAAGTATTTACAAATTAATTCAAACGTTGAAGAATAATCAACTTTGGAATTCGTTAATCGGACAAATAAATATCAACGAAAAATTACAAATAGAATTGATACCACGCATTGCAAATGCAACAATTATTTTTGGTGATGATCAGAATATTGAACAGAAATTAAAACGACTCGATGTTTTTTATTTTGAAGTATTGCAAAAAGTAGGTTGGGATCGATACAAGGTTATCAACATAATGTATAAAGATCAAGTCGTTTGTTTGAAATAAAATTAAGAAATATGCAAGTTAATAACGTCTCAATTTCTGCTATGGAAAACGAAGTAAAAAATAACATGGAAAATATAGTTTGTGCCATCGATATTGGTACATCAAAAGTTGCTGCTTTAGTTGGCAGAAAAAATCAATTTGGAAAAATTGAAATTCTCGGAATCGGTAATTGTCCGTCGTTTGGCGTACAACGTGGAGTAGTAGTAAACATTGCACGTACGGTTGATTCAATCAAGCGTGCAGTTGCTGATGCAGAACGTCAATCTGGAATTAAAATTCAAAAAGTACATGTTGGAATTGCAGGACAACACATCAAAAGTTTACAACATCGTGGCATTCTTACACGCAACAATAACGATACTTGGATCAGCTATGAAGATATTCAAAAACTGAAAGGTGAAATGTATAAATTGGCATTGCCACCAGGCGATCGTATTTTGCATGTGTTGCCACAAGAATATATTGTCGATAATGAACCAGGAATTTATCAGGAACCAATCGGTATGATGGGTATTCGTTTGGAAGGAAATTTTCACATCATCACTGGTGCTGAAACTGCTATTCAAAATATTGAGCGTTGCATCACTATTGCAGGTTTGGAAGTGGCAGGTATCGAGTTAGAACCATTGGCTTCTGCAGATGCAGTGTTGAGCAAAGAAGAATTAGAAGCTGGTGTTTGTTTGGTTGACATCGGTGGTGGAACAACAGACATCGCGATTTTTGAAAATCATGTCATTCGTCATACAGCAGTCATTCCTTTTGGTGGAAATATTATTTCTGAAGATTTACGCGATTTCAGAATTTTAAAAGATCAGGCAGAAATTTTAAAAATGCGTTACGGTTCTGCAATTCCTTTTGAAGAATTGCGCAATCAGCATGTTTCTATTCAAGGCATCAACAATACAGGAACTCGCGAATTAAATTTGTTAGCGGTATCAAAAGTAATTTCTGCTCGTGTAAAAGAAATTTTAGCACATGTAGATTTTCAAATAAAATTATCTGGCTTTGGAAAAAAATTAATCGGTGGCATTATCTTAACTGGTGGTGGCTCTCAATTAAAACATCTTACACAATTAACAGAATTAGAAACCGGACAAACAGCACGCATTGGCTTGCCAAAAGAACATTTAGCTTCTACTAAAATTGCAAATGTTGACAGTCCGATTTATGCAACAGGTATTGGTTTGTTAATTCGCGCATTCAAACAATTGGAAGAGTTAGAAATGCATACAGTAACTAAAGTTGTCGTAGAAACACCAAAAGTAGAAGAAGTAAAAATGCAGGAAGAAACTATCTCAACACCAATGGTTGAAGATGTTAAAGTAAATATTGATGAACCAAAAGAAGAACAAGAATTAGTTGGTCATATCGATAACGAAGAATCAGAAACATTTAAAAAAATTAATCGTCGTGGTTTAATTTCATCATTAACAGAAAAATTCGGCAATTGGATAAAATCAGATGTTGATGATTTTAACGATGTAAAATAAAAAATAAAACACAACAAATACTCAGTGAAAACTCAGTGTTCTCTGTGATATAAATGTGATAAAAATAAAATCTTAACCATAAAAAATAAAAAAAATGGAATTTGAAATGTTTAGCGAAAATAACTCTATCATCAAAGTTTTAGGTGTTGGTGGTGGTGGTTGCAATGCTGTAAACTACATGTACGAACAGGGCATTCCTGGTGTAAATTTTTCTGTTTGCAATACTGATAAACAAGATTTAATGAAAAGTCCTGTTCCTACAAAAATACAATTAGGCACCAATTTGTTGGAAGGTTTGGGTGCAGGTGCAGATCCGGAAGATGGTCGTCGTGCTGCCTTAGAAGCAGAAGAAGAAATCAGAATGTATTTGTCAAACAATACAAAAATGGTATTCGTTACTGCTGGAATGGGTGGCGGCACAGGTACTGGTGCAGCGCCAATCGTTTCTAAAATTGCAAAAGAATTAGGAATTCTTACAGTTGGAATTGTTACAATTCCTTTTTCTAATGAAGGAAAACCAAAACGTGAAAAAGCAGAACGTGGTATTCATAATATGAAAGAAAATGTAGATGCTTTAATTGTAGTGTCTAATAATAAATTGTATGAAATTTTTCCAGATTTAGATATCGCTGAAGCATTTTGCAAAGCAGATGATATTTTAACTACTGCTGCAAAAGGTGTTACCGAAATTATTACTAAACCAGGCCAAATTAACGTGGATTTTAACGACGTTAAGCGAATGATGCAAAATAGTGGTGTGGCAATTATTGGTATTGGTAAAGGCAGTGGCGACAATCGTGCAATGGATGCTATCAATAGTGCAATGAATTCACCTTTGCTTGAAGATGCAGATATCTTTGGTGCAAAAGGTGTAGTGTTATACATTACTTACAAGGATGGTATTAAAATGCGCGAGTTAGATTTAATTACAGATGCGGTACAAAATCAAACACAAACAGATTGCGAAATAATTTGGGGCGTTTGTAAAGACGAAAATTTAGAAGCTGATATCGCAATTACATTGATTGCTACTGGTTTTCAAAGTGGTGAAGTAAGTAAAGAACGTAAGCAATCTCAGCGTGCACAACAAGATAAAATTGTACATACATTAGATGCAAAACCAGCTGTAAATAATGTAGTAGAAACTATTGTTCCAGAAAAAAAAATAATTGTTAATGAAATTCCATTAACTAAAAATGAAGAAATTGTTGATGAACACGATTTGTTTATTCCAAATTTAAAAGAAGAAATTTCTAAAGAAAATGAAGTAGAGTTTGAAGTAAATTTAAATAAAACCGCTGATTTTGATATTAAAATTGTAGATAAACCTAGAACGCATTTTTCAGAATTAGAGGAAGAAAAAAAAACTCAACAAACTACTGCTGAAGCACAATTTACCTTGTTTGAAACACATTCAGACAGCAAAACCGATGCAATAGACGACCAACCATTGGAGCGCGACATGATAAAAAAGCGCATTACATTGGATATGGAAAAACACAACATCAGTTTATATGAATTAGAAAAAGAACCAGCTTATAAACGTTATGGTTTAGAATTAGATGATGCAGTAAGTTCTGATGCATCTAGTTTTTCAAATTACATGATTTATACCAATAACGAAAATCCAGGTAAAATTGAAATTCGTCAAAATCCGATGAAAGATATTACGTTGGATT
>JADJSS010000021.1 GCA_016711605.1 Saprospirales bacterium | reverse complement strand
TTATGGATTTTTTCTTTCCGTTGATGATGCTTTCCAAGCGTTCCGGAATTTCTACTTTTTCGCCAATTAAAGGTTCTACCACATCGCCAAATTTCACAGGATGCGCAGTAGCTAAAATAACGCTATTAATATAGTATGGATTCAAATCATTATCATCTACAAACTGATCCATTGCCATATAACCAACTGCTGTGTGCGGACACAACACATAATTAAAATCTTCAAAAACATCTTTAATGCACTGAGCCGTTTGGTCGTCATTGTAGCTGTATGCAGCAATATCTTGTTGCACCTTATTCAAATCATTTCCGTACAAATCCATCATGCGCGCAAAATTGCTCGGATTGCCAACATCCATGGCGTTTGATATGGTTTGAACCGAAGTTTTGGGTTCGTATTTTCCAGTTTCATGATACAAGGTAAACACATCGTTCGAGTTATTGGCTGCAATCATTTTTGTAATTGGCAAACCCATTTTTTTCGCAAACAATCCTGCTGTTAAGTTTCCGAAATTTCCACTTGGAATCGAAAAATACAAAGGCAACGATTTATCTTCAAATTGTTTATAGGCATAAAAATAATAAAACGATTGCGGAATCAAACGTGCAATGTTTATGGAGTTCGCAGAAGATAAGGTCAATTTTTCATTGAGTTCTTTATCCAAAAATGCCTCTTTCACCATGCGTTGGCAATCATCGAATGTGCCATCAATTTCAATAGCGGTAATGTTGGCTCCCAATGTAGTAAATTGTTTTTCCTGTATATCACTCACCTTTCCTTTTGGATATAGAATGGTAACTTTAATGCCTTCCACATTTAAAAAACCATGCGCCACCGCAGAACCTGTATCACCAGAGGTTGCCACTAAAATATTGACTTCTTTATCATTATTGCGCAAAAAGTAACCCATCAATCGTCCCATAAAACGCGCGCCAAAATCTTTGAATGCTAAAGTGGGTCCGTCAAATAATTCTAAAATATTATAATCGCCCACTTCAATTAAAGGTGCATCAAAATCATAAGCATCTTGTATAATTTTATTGAGTTCAGCGGTTGGAATAGCATCACCGATAAAGTTTTTAGCAATATGAAACGCCATTTCCGTAAACGTATAATTATCCAAATTGTCCCAAAACGTTTGTGGCAACAAAGGAATTTCAGTTGGCATATATAGGCCATTGTCTGGCGGAAGTCCTTTTAAAACGGCTTCTTTCAAATCTACATCAGGCGATTGATGTTTGGTAGAATAGAGTTGCATACTTATGATTGCTTGTTTTCTTTATTTTTTTTTATAGAATGATAAACCAGTAAAGCACATAACAAACCAATAACTAAAGGTGTTAATTGTTGCGTAATGGTTTCTATCTCTTTTAATTTAGTTTCTGATGTAACATATCCAAATAATGAAGTTGCAATTAATAAATAGGGCACTAAAATCACTAAAAAAATAGCAGTAACAATTAGCACTTCAAATTTGTATTTAGAAAAATCAATTAACATAAATAGTTTAAACTTACTGATTAATAAGATGTGAAGATGGCAAAAGGAATAGAAATTCTGAAATATAAAGTATTACTTCTTTGTAAAATTGAAATGAAAATTGAAAACACAAAAACAGCAAACTAACACTTTAAGCTATTTAAACCCAAAGGCACAAAAGAAAAAAAAAATGGTTTAATTCTAAAATATACAGCAATTTTCTCTTACTTTTGATGCCAAAAAAATAAGAAAAGCATTTGCAAAAGCAGGCAATTTTAATCTTATTTTTCCGAAAGATTAAACCGAAGTTAAAATCAAAAGCAAACGCTAATTGCCTTCTTTTTTGATTTTCCTTCTATTGCTGTGCTTTTCACAAACCTAAATCTTCTGCGGTTTGGTTCATTGCATTTTATGTTTGTTCCTCAAGTGCTTTATGTGGAAAACAAGCATAAAGCTGCTACTTTTGTTTTGAAATAATATAAATTTTTAAATAATTTTTATATTTTTACTAAAAATAAACCACTATGGATGCATCAGAATTAAACGAACCAGAAGAAATAAAACAAGAAGCCGAAAAATTGCAACTTGACCAAGATAAGCTAGACAGATACCTGTTTAATTTACGATCAGAGCAAAATTTACCATTAGGTATTTTGGCTTGTGTGGTAAGTGCTTTAGCAGGTGGAATTGTGTGTGCTCTTATAACTGTAGCTACCAAATATCAGATTGGCTATATGGCTGTTGCAGTTGGCTTTCTGGTTGGTTATGCTAACCGTTATTTCGGAAAAGGTATCGATAAAATTCATGGTATCATTGGTGCCGTGTTTGCATTGCTCGGTTGCATTCTTGGAAATTTATTCAGCACAGCAGGATTTGCTTCTGAACAAGAAAGTGTTGGTTTAATGACTGTGTTAGGAACCTTGTTCTCAAATTTCAGTATGATTACTTCTATATTAAAAGAAACATTCCAGCCAATGGATGTCTTGTTCTATGGTATTGCTATTTATGAAGGTTATCGTTTTTCTTTCCGCGAAATAACCGAAGAAGAAATTATTGCAAATGCAAAAGCGGATGCACCTAGTGTTTAATCATATTTACTATTGAAATTATTTTTCGTATTTTAGATGAATTAAAACTCATCTTTGACCACACGATTTGTATATCATCAACGCGTAAAAAATTCTATTTGGCCAACACTATTTAAAGTGCTTGGCAGAACGCTTTTTGATGCACCCAACGTAATTCCAACAAAAGAAAGAATTGATGCGTTTGAAAAATACTTCATGCATGGCGATGCTTTAGCTGATAAAGCTGCACAGGAATTATTTATGTCGGACAGAAAACATCTACATAGTTTTCGATTAATGAATAAAGTATTGGAACAAGGAATTGACGAAGAAGATGATGTTCCTGATTCCTTTAAACAATTAATTCAAGAAGCAACTACAGCACCAGTTTGGCTCGATAGAAATAAAGTAGAACAAGGTGCAGCAATTTGCAGACGCTTAGGCAGCCACGCGATGGCGGTGCTTGGTGATTTGGCTTTGCTTGGTGGTTATGCAAACACCGACATATCCAAACCGCTTGTATTTACAGGTGCTCTGAAAGGTGAAAGTACCTTTGACCGCATCAGCGAAACTTCACAATTCTGGTTTGATGTGACGCGCAAAGGTGCGTTAGATAAAGGTGCTAAGGTTTTAAGTCTGCCATTCGTGTGCGCATGATGCACGCGATGGTGCGACAACGATTATTACAAAATCCAAAATGGAACAGTGAACTTTGGGGTTTGCCTATCAACGAAGCTGATTCGCTGGCAACCAATGTTGGTTTTAGCATGGCGATGATTTATGGTTGTAAATTGTTGGGTTTTTATTTACCAAATAAAGATATTGAAGCCGTATTGCATTTGTGGCGCTACATTGGTTATTTAATGGGTGACGATGCCGACTGGTTACCAAAAACTACCGAAGAAGGTTTGCATTGTTTGTTGCTCATTCATTTATCCAACGAAAATAATCCGGACGAAGAAAGTAAGACACTGGCAAAAGATTATCTGAATAGTTTTAAACCAAAAAGCGATGTAAAAAACTGGAAACAATACGTCAATGATTATTATTTCTTCATGAAACACAAAGCATATGCTGAATTATTGATTCCATTTGATTTGTATAAAAAGTTAGAATTGCCTTCTTCCAACTTAACCTGGATGCTGGTACCGTTAGTAGAGTTTCCAAGCATTTTTATTAAAGACAGATTGCGCGCATTCATTCCTGCATTGCATAAACAAATAGAACAAGAAGGTGCAAAAGCACAGGAAGAAGTAATTACGACAAGAATGGGTGAACGACAAGCAAGTTATATACCGAAAGAAAATCATTGATTTATAACTTTAGAAAAAGTTCTGTTGAGAAAGCATTATAAACTTTTCTAAAGTTGCGCAACGACAATCAACAACACCAAGGTTGCAATGCTTCTAAATCTTTTACGCAGGCATTTCCTTCTTGTAGCATTCCATCTTTTGCATCTACCATTCGCCAATGCAAACACGTATTAAAAACAGGTTGCGCTTCTACAAACAAACAACGCAGTTCACCGCTTTCGTAGTTGCATCTTTTTTGAATGGCACGCAGCAATTGTTCATCGTGTAAATGTCCGTCGCCAAAATTCCAACCTAATACCACACCTGCAACGAGTTCACCATCTCGCCAAATATAATCATCTATATTGTCCACCATCTTTGGAATGACTTGCTGTAAAATTCTTCCATGTAAATGCATGGCTCTGAAAGCTATCACTTTTGATATTAAAGAGTTTGCTGTTTTTTCATCATAAAAAAATTGCAATTGTTTCATTACGGTATTCGTAGATTTTACGATATGATCGTCCAGTTTTTCTTCTGTTCCTTTTTTAAATAACCACACACTGTATGCCCAATTTCCTGCGTAATATCGCATCGATACTAAAAACGAAACCCATTTAGGAAATAAATTTCCAAGCAATGGCAACAAGAAAACTGCAATAAATAAAACCAGCATCAACACCAATGAATGCAAACTAAAAATACTGACTGTTGCATAGTTTCCGAACAAAACAAATGCGCCGTACACCATGATAAAATTCCATTCTAGCGGCACAGCCATTGGTATGCTTGATGTGATGTATAAATGAAAGAAAAACATAATTACTAATGCGATTACTGTGATTTGTCCACCATTGCCAAATACTAACATCAACGGAAATGCATATTCTATGATGGTTCCGAAATGTGCTAAAAATTTTGATAATTTACTTGCTCTTAAATCATCAGGAAAATTGATGTACATTTTTTTGCGTAGCCAAGGAATTTGTAAAATTGCACTATTACTAATCATTACGCCAATTACAGATGGGAAATGACGGTTTAATTTTGAAGTAGCTGCCCAAAACCAAATGGCTAACCACACTATTTTAGTTGCAGGTATGGCATCTAACGGAAATAAAAAACAAATCAACGCGATGTAATAATGCTCACCACGCGCTGATAAAAAAATCGTTTTATCGAATAAAGCAGCAATAGGCAACACGATTATAATTGGCAATAAAACGATTGGTGTAATGGTGGTGCTAATTAAAGCTTTTACCAGAAAAAAAATAAACGCAATGTATAAAATCACATCTAAGATAGTTCGTTTATCGCTTTTGAAAACTGCAGGAAACAAAGGCATTTTGATGGTGCCTGGCCTTAAGAAATGAAACACGGCTCCGAATGGTGGAAAATATCTTGCGGTTAACGGACCGCTGCCACAACCCATTCCAATGCTCTCAAACAACATGCTCCAAAGTACTGCTTTACATAATGCATCTGACTGAAACCACCAGCTTTTAAAGGTGTGGTAGCTTCCGAGACTTTCTGAAAATGAACAGAAATAAAACCAAACACCAATATAAAAAGCAATTTTTAAAATGTAAAAAGAATAGACAGCCACCGGCGCGCCATAACCTTGAATGGCCCAGGCACGACACAACATCAACACGCGTTCGTTGAATGGTTTTTGTTGCCATTCATCGTAATCAAAAGGAAGTGGTTGTGGTGCAATGAGTTTTTTAAAATCCATGTTTTCTTAAAATTAGAATTTCTATGTAAATTAAATATACCACTTTTTCAAAAAGCGTTTATCTATTCTTTAGTAAAAAAAATAGTTTGTAACTCAGCCACATAAATAAAGCATAACCAATCCAAAAAACAGGTAATGCAAAAATGATAAGGAAAGTATATCCATGAAACCTACCTGCATTTTCACCTAATGTCCAATCAATTAAACTGAATGAAAAAAGAAAAGCTAATACGAATACTACTGGAACAATTAGATTGCCATACCACAATGGTTTGTTGAATCGTACTGTTTCGTTTTTGCTTTCAGCAATTAGATATTTTATATGCAATAGGATTAAAACAATTAAAATCAAAACAGCAATACCAAATGGTTCCATTGCAATTAATATGGATGAAAGCTTAGAAATTTTGGGTGACACCTGAATACTTAATGCGCCTAATGTGATACTTTTTAGTTGCCATGAATAAGATGTATTGTATTCATTTTTAGAAATATTCATTGGTATTCCGATATTCGATGAATCAATTTTAAAAGGTGTTTCGGAATGAATGTTTATAGAAATGTTTTCAAATGATTTCCAAAATTTAGATGGATAAAGCGAATATTCTATGGTTGGTTTTTTATACCAATTGTGCCTGTTGTAAGCGTTCAAAGCAAAATAGCTAACTTCAATTGTATTCTTTCCTTTCTTTAAATCAGCATTAAACGAAATCAAATCATCAATATAATAAGACGCTGTTTCTGTTGCACTGAATGGAACTTCTACTCGTTCATTATCCATCACTTTTAGAAAACTAAACTCTTTTTTGATTTCAGCAGTCGTAATTTTTTTTAAAACTTTAGGATCTTTATATATATTGCCATTAATCACTACTTTGAAATCATGTTCATAATTAGAAGCAATAAACAACAACGGCAATACTGAATTTATGTCAGAGTTAATTTCATACGTTACGGTGTAAGCTGCCTTTGCTAAGTTTTTCTCTAACTCAATATCAATAGTTTCTTTGGTAACTGAAACATCTTTAGAACCAATGAACAAACTGTTTTGAGTTCCTTTAATGTACGGATTTGCCATGTTGGCAAACAAGTTATTGTTGAATAGCAGTAAACAAATCAGTAAGTAAAAATAAAGTTTATGGTTTGACATGTAGTTTTTGGAATTATGCATATACAATATACCTAAAAAATAAATGCTTGTGTCTTAATTTTTATTAATAATTACTCAGCTTGTTTTTTACTCAACTGTATTCTGTTTCGTGCAATATCTACTTCTAACACTTTTACTTTTATGGCTTGTTGCAGCTTTACTATTTCATTTGGGTCTTTGATAAATTTATTTGCCAGTTCTGAAATATGAATCAATCCATCTTGCTTAACGCCAATGTTTACAAAGCATCCGAAGTTAGTGATGTTGGTTACCAAACCAGGCACTACCATGCCAACATGCACATCGTTAATAGTTTTTATGGTTGGATCAAATTCAAATACTTGTATGGCTTCACGTGGATCGCGGCCTGGTTTTTCGAGTTCTTTAAAAATATCTTTTAGTGTAGGCAAACCAACTTCTTGTGTAACATATTTTTTTAAGTCGATGCTTTTTCGCACTTCACTATTGTTCAATAATTCTGCAATACTTACACCTTGGTCTTTTGCCATTTGTTGTACCAACTTATATCTTTCCGGATGCACCGCACTGTTATCCAACGGATTTTCTGCATCAGCAATACGCAAGAAACCAGCAGCTTGTTCAAAAATCTTATCGCCTAAGCGATTCACTTCTAACAACTCTTTTCTCGTTTTAAAACTTCCATGCTGTGTTCGGTATTGCACAATATTTTCAGCAGTAGTTTGTCCCAAACCTGCCACATACATTAGCAAATGCTTGCTTGCTGTATTTAAGTTCACACCAACCTGACTAACGCAACTCACGACCGTTTCATCTAAGGATTGCTTTAATAAAACTGGTTCACATCGTGCTGATATTGTCCAACGCCAATGGATTTCGGATCAATCTTTACTAACTCAGCTAACGGATCCATCAATCGTCTTCCGATAGAAACCGCGCCGCGCACCGTAATATCTTTGTCCGGAAATTCTTCGCGCGCTACATCAGATGCTGAATAAATAGAAGCACCATTTTCATTCACCGAAAACATCAATGGCTTCTTTTCCCAATTTAATTTATTCAACCAGTCTTCTGTTTCTCTTCCAGCTGTTCCGTTGCCAACTGCTATCGTTTGAATGTTATATTTATACAACATTGCTCTTACAATTTCTTCAGCATCTCTTACTTTATTAATTGGTGGATGCGGATAGATGACCGTTTCATCCAACAATTTTCCATTAGCATCTAAGCAAACTAATTTGCAACCAGAAGCAAATCCTGGATCTAATGCTAAGATTGGTTTTTGTCCAAGTACAGGTGCCATTAACAATTGTCGTAAATTTTTCACAAACACATCAATCGCTTCTTTGTCTGCTTTTTCTTTAGAGCTGCTTCTGAATTCAAACTCAATAGAAAATTTCATTAATCGTTTGTACGCATCTTTTAAAGCAATGGCAACTTGTTCAGCTGCTGCGTTGTTGGCTTTTATAATTCGTTGATATAAAACTTCTAAAACTTGTTCTTCTTCTGGTGCAATGTGCAAGTATAAGAAACCTTCGTCCTCGCCTCTTCGCATGGCTAGTAAACGATGTGATGGACAACTTTTTAAGGGTTCTTGCAAGTCGAAGTAATCTCTGTATTTCTGCGCGTCTTTGTCTTCTTCTTTTCCAGCAGCTACTTTTGTTTTGATGGTCGCAAAGCGTTCAAATTGTTGTCGCACTATTCCACGCACCATCATGTCTTCATTCAGCCATTCAGCTATAATATCGCGCGCGCCTTGCAAGGCATCTTCTATAGTTGGCACATCATCTGTAATAAATGTTTCTGCTTTAGAAATGACATCGCGATCTTGTTGCTTGAAGATGATAGTTGCTAATGGCTCCAGTCCTTTTTCTTTAGCAATAGATGCTTTTGTTTTTCTTTTTGGTTTAAATGGCAAATAAATATCTTCTAAAATAACTGCATCAAAACACGCTTCTATTTTAGCTTTTAATTCATCGGTGAGTTTTCCTTGTTCTTCAATAGATTTTAAAATAGCCGTTTTGCGTTTTTCTATATCTCTAAATTTTTGTGCACTGCTTTTTATTAAACCAATCTCTACTTCATCAAGCGTGCCTGTTTTTTCTTTACGGTAGCGTGCAATAAACGGAATGGTTGCGCCTTCGTCTAATAATTCTACCGTGGCAATTACCTGTTGTATATCTATTAATGTTTCTTTTGAAACGAGTTGAAATAATGTTTGCATATGTTTTTGAAAGGTTGCAAAAATAGAATAAAATTCAACATAGAAAAATGCAGAAAGAAGAATGTTATTAACTTCTTTAAAACTCAATTTCTGTTTCGCTGGTTAATTCTTTCAGTGTTTTAAGTTTATCTACTTCAAATGGAACGCAGGTAGTTTTTGGTTTGCTTGCTTTTTCATCAAACATATTTCCACCAGTGCTGGTACATTTTTTTTTGGTTGAAAAATTAACGCTGTTTTCTGTGGTTTCGCCAGTGCTTTTCTGAAAAGAGGTTTCATCATAACCTATCAGTTCAAATTGATCGTGCTGATAGCGAAACGTGTAGGTTTTATTGGTGACTGACCATGAGCCGCAACTTAACCAGTATTGCAATTTAAGTTTTAAAACATCTTTTTTAACTTCAAGTTTACCCTCATCCATTGGGTCGGCGAGACAAGGTGTTTCTACGCTGCCAGCAGTAGGAATTATATTTTTATTGACTTCGGCAGTTTTGTAACCACCATATAACTCACCAAACAAGATGATTAAAATTCTCGGATTTAAGTTGAGCGTATCGGAACCTAAGGCATTGTTTTTTTTAAGGTTTAAGGTTGATTTATTTTCTACGATTAATATAAAATCATCGACACCATCTTTGTTTAAATCACCATTGGCAAGCGCAATTTTTTTCCAACCTTGCGGAACAAAATCTTTTACCACATTTCCACTTGTTGGAATAATTGGATCGTTGTTTTGTGCGATGGAAAGTATGGTTGAGAATAAGAAAATAGAGAAGATGTTTTTTTTCATGGTGAAAATTAAAACATTTTATTTATTTCAGAAAAAACATTAGGCAATTCCTCAAACTTCATATTATTTTTTAGCGTACTAATATATTTTTTTATTGCTTCATTTTCTGGAAATAACTTCTTCAATTGTTTTTTGTAATAAATATCTTTTACAACGGTTTCAAATTCTGGTGAACCTTTTGAAAATTTACCACTAAAATATAAATAACTATGCATCATTAAATTACTAAAAGTTATTTGATTATCTGATTTTACAGATAGCACATAAATTTCTTTAATTTTAAATTGTGATGTTCTTGCAGCTGGATTCATTGTATTATTATAAAATACAATATTTGTACCACCGTAAAAAGATTTATTTTTAATGAATTGAAAACCATAATAGATTATTAATTTTCCATCAGATTTTATTTGAGTTACTAAGTTGTATATATTTCTATTTTTATTTACTGTTATAACTTGATATACTATATCACCATACAAAATTGTATTAATATCAAAGAAAGGAATTTTGAAAATCTTGCCTAGAGAATCAACTATAGTTGCAGTTAAATCAATGTGTACAGTTTGTTGATTGATAATTGCATTTTTATTGTCTTCTTGATAGTAAAGAGATTCATCTTCTTCTAAAATATTTATTTTCCCAAAAATAGAATCTCCATTATTTTTAACGATATATCCATCTTTAACAAGAGTAAATTCATTGTAGTTTGGAATTTCTTGACTGTAAGAATTCAAACAACATATTATTGAAATAATAAAAAATATAGATTTCATTTAAATAGATTGAATGGTAAAAATATAAAAAATGCTGAACAATAGATTCAGCATTTTTATTTTAAAAATCATGTCACGGAAATCGTGCATAAGTTTTAATCTACAAACAACTCGCCTTTGTCAGCTTTGTCTTGTAATAATTTTAGAATGAATGGAAAAACATTCGCAAAATGTCAAAGTTTCATATTAGCACTATTCTTTTATCAGTTTTGACAATACGACTTTATTATCAGCATAAAGAATATAAACACCGGTTTCCAGATTTGACATATCTAAATTAACAGTTTCACTTTTTTCTACCGAAACGCTTTTCACCTTTGTTCCATTGGTATTGTAAAGTTCCAACGTCTGAATATCAGATTGCTGATTTAGATTAATTATACAGAAATTTTTAACTGGGTTTGGATAAACACTGATCTTGTCAATTACATCCAATTTTACTAATCTTATATCTGAATAAGTTGTTTTATTATCAATATCTACTTGTTTTAAACGATAGTAAGATATTCCAGAAAAAGGTAAATCATCTGTTGTTGCATACGATAGTAAGACATTGCTATTTCCAGCGCCATCTATTTCGGTTACTGTTTCCCAATTCACTGCATCTTTTGAACGTTGTACGACAAAATAATCGTTGTTTAGTTCAGATGTTGTCGCCCAACTGATATCTACTTTTTTTTGTTCATTCACTTCGGCATTGAAATACAATAATTCCACCGGTAAAGGAACGCTATTATGCGTGCTCGCACCGTTGAGATAACCAGGCATATACCTCCAAGGTCCGTACATTTGTCCGGTTATAGCCAAGACAGGACTATACTTCACACGCACTCTGACTTTTGTTGAAAGAGAAGCCACCTTTATGACTAATCTTTTCAATTCGGCACCAGACAATATTAGGTTTGTGTAAGCTGTCTGAGTAGAATTAAACTGTACGCTATTGGTAATGGTGCCATTTGTTGCTGTGCTAAACCCTTGTCCATCCGTTTTGGCTTCTATGACTAATTTTCCTTTATTATATCCTAAAAATGATTTAGCCATAATACCTGTTCCAAATTTATTATCAATCAGATTGCTTTGATTGATGATGGTGCTTAAATCAGAATTATACAAGCGCATGTTATTCCTTAATCCTTTACCACCATTTCCTGAATAGAGAAAGAATGCTCCTTCATCGATTTGTACGTTATCGTAATATTTTGCTCCTATTATTACATCTGAAAAACCATCGCCGTTTACATCGCCTGCTGAGGCAACGGTAAACCCAAAATAAGATGATACCTGATTACATTCTAACAGAGCGGCAGCTGTAGTAACTAGTCCACTTGCAGAACCATGATACACAAAAGAAACACCTTCATCGGTTTGGCCATTATCGTAACGATAGGCACCCACTATCACATCAGCATAGCCATCGCCGTTAACATCACCTGCACTAGCTACGCTACTTCCATAAAATGCAGAAACCTGGTTAGATTCGATTAATGCTGACGGTGTCGTATTTATTCCACCTGATGAGCCATGAAATATAAATGCGGCACCTTCGTTCGATTCTCCGTTATCATAAAGATAGGCACCTACTATCACATCAGCAAATCCATCGCCGTTAACATCGCCGGCACTGGCAACCGAATAACCAAAATTTGCAATTATCTGATTAGATTCTATCCTAGTAAAAATCCCTAAATGAATTCCACTTGGTGAACCGTAATAAACATGTGCAACACCTTCATTTGTTTCACCATTATCATACAAAAGCGCACCTACTATGACATCAGCATAGCCATCACCATTGACATCTCCTGCACCTGCAACTGCATTACCAAACTCGGAATATGCCTGATTCGATTCAATCATTATTGGTGATGCCGTATTAATGCCACTTGACGAACCATAATAAATAAATGCTACACCTTCAGATGCTTCACCATTATCATAAAAATTTGCGCCTACAATAACATCCGCATATCCATCACCATTAACATCACCTGCACCTGCAATTGCATTACTAAACTCTGAGTTTGCCTGATTAGATTCTACCATAGCTGCAGGAACTAGGTTGAGACCGCTTGATGAGCCATGAAAAATAAATATAGCACCTTCGTTATTTTCTCCATTTTCATAATCAACTGCACCTATTATTACATCAGCATACCCATCACCATTGACATCACCAGCGGAAGCTATGCTGCTTCCGAAACCTAAAAATGCAATATTTAATTCAAGCAAAGTTGTAGGTACCATGCTAATACCATTTGCAGAACCATGATAAACAAACACAACACCTTCAGAATACTGTCCATTATCATAATTTGAAGCTGCCACAATAATATCTGAATAGCCATCACCGTTCACATCTCCTGCACCTGCAACAGAATTACCCAAATGTGTACTACCCTTATTCGATTCAATTTGCACAGATGCTATTGTTCCTATACCTTCTGCTGCGCCATGATAGACAAAAACTGCTCCTTCATTAGATTCACCGTTATCATAACTGTATGCACCCACAATCACATCAGAATAGCCATCGCCATTCACATCTCCTGCAGAAGCAACAGACATACCAAAAAATGCCATATTTTGATTAGATTCCAATTGTGCAGTAGCAGTGGAGTTGATACCACTAGCTGAACCATTGTATATAAAAGCAGCACCTTCATCTGTTTCACCATTATCGTAATTATATGAACCCACAATTACATCTGAATACCCATCGCCATTTATGTCTCCAGCTGATGCTACTGAAACTCCAAAATATGCAAAGTCCTGATTGGATTCAAGAATGGTTGTTGCTGTAGAACTAATTCCAGCAGATGATCCGTGATATATAAATGCAAGCCCTTCACCGCCTTCGCCATTTTCATAAGTATATGCACCAACTATCAAATCTGAATAACCGTCTCCGTTTACATCACCTGCACATGCTACAGAATATCCGAAATAAGATATTGTGTGGTTAGATTCTAACATTGTAACATTGGCAGTATCTATACCGCTTGAAGATCCATTATATATAAATGCTGCGCCTTCATTTAATTCTCCGTTATCATATATATTCGCCCCAATTATAATATCCGAATAACCATCGGCATTTATATCACCTGCGGAAGCTACTGAAATTCCAAATTGTGCACTTGCCTGATTATATTCTATCTGTTTTGTGGCAACAGTTGAAATACCTGTCACAGAGCCGCGATATATGAATACAACTCCTTCATTGACCTGTCCGTTATCATATCCATAAGCACCCACAATTATATCTGAGAATCCATCCCTGTTTACATCACCAGCTGTTGCAACTGAACCGCCAAAATATGCGCTTACTTGATTGGATTCGATTTGAGTATTCGCTATAGCGTTAATACCTGCAGTCGATCCATGATAAATGAATACAGCTCCTTCATCTGATTCGACATTATCATAATATGCAGCTCCTATCAGTACATCCGAATAACCATCACCATTGACATCTCCTGCAGATGCAATTGAAATTCCAAATCTTGCTGCAATCTGATTTGACTCTAGCATTATTGCTGCTGTTGTGCTAATCCCGTTTGCCGAACCATGATAAATGAAGGCAGCACCTTCATCAAATTGTCCATTATCATAGGAAAAAGCTCCGACTATTACATCAGAATATCCATCGCCATTGACATCACCTGCAGAAGATACCGGATATCCGAAATTAGCGTTTATCTGATTGGATTCTACCTGCGTGACAGCAGTTGTACTTATTGGATCTATTGTAACAGGAAATTGAGCGTTTTGTGCATTCACCACAATGGAAAACTCATTATTTTCCGTTTCAAAATATGCTTCTAACAATTTCTGATTTGCATCCCAAACTTTTAAATCGTTGTAGGTGATTATTTGCTCAGGTACACCATCGCATTCCCGAAAAAAATGCAGTTCTTTTATGTTGCTTTTTATTACCTGCAAACCCTCTATATTTATTTTAATTTTTATTTCGTTTGTATTTTCAGGAACATTATCCACTATAAAATTCTGACGAACGCCTTGCTCTGAATTGATATATTGTTCGGTGAAATGTTTATGTTTGAAGTTGATTTCATTTTCATCATTAAATACCATTGCTTCATTTTCCGGCATTTCCAATAAAGTACCGTCGGCATAAATTCCTTTATTGATGAGTCTCAGTTTCCAGTCATAACCTGTTGAATCCTTTCTGTTTTGCATACTAAATTCACGCGGACGAAAATAGGACCTGATATTGTTTTTTCTGTTTGGACTCTGATAGGCATTTTCAATGGAGTCAAAATGAATATGATATTCCTGTTGTGAAATATTATGTTGTATGGTAGCCATCCAGTTTGCACTGGTATCCAGAAACTCTTTATGATTTTTAGCATTTATAGGTGCTTCTTCAATAGAATTTCCTGATTGATTCTGTGGATTCTGGACAACTACATATTTTCTGTTATCATCGACATCGTAATTCGAGATAAATGAGATACTCATAAGAAGAAGAGCGAATTTAATAAACGTTTGCATGTTAAAGGTATAATGGTGTCATTCAAATTATTTACAGATTGTATTCATCGTTTTTTCTGTTTGTGCAGGATTAAAATTTTGCCATATATTGATACTTAAATCTGCTATGAACCATTTGCCTTTATCTTGCTGGACAGACAAACGGCTTGATTTTGTTTTGTCTTTATTCCACCATTCAATAGTTTGTACCGTTTTTTCTTTCACATCAATTGTTGGGCAATATTGTTTATTATATGTGCTGAAATCATTTTGAACAGCCATTTTCATTTTAGTTAATAAATCAGCAGCATAAGCATTTAACAATCCTGCACCATTTTTTTGACTTGGATGTATCAACAATAAAAACATCTTCTCGGATTTTCCAGCATTGCCTTCTACTAATAAATTATTTAACCATACAGCAACATCCTGAACATTATTAAAAGCAGGAATGTCAACATCAGGTAATTGCTGAAAATTGCGTTCCGTTTGCTGTAGGATATTTTTTTCGAGGATTGTTTTTTGATTTACATACAGCTTAGTACTCAACACTTGTTTTTTACGGCTATCGTTTGCTGCATTTGGATTGATACAGGTTGCCTGATACCAGCTACTATTCACATCCTTTCTGTATAACCTCAATTCAAATGGTTCGCTTACCTGTTCTAAAACGGTATTGGATTTTTTATACCAATAGACATAATCCGCTTTCACAGATACGGAAAGCAGCGTATGCCAGGTAGCATCTTTTGTATTAATACTGATTGATTCTACTTCTGTGATATTATTGGCTCTGCCACCTAAAGCAAGATCAGGCAAGGCGTAGATTTGTTTTTTGATTTCTGCTTCGTTGGGTGTTTTTAAACCAATGTATTCGCCAGAAGCCGTATTGTATTTTTTAAATTGATATGCACTTCCATTTACTGTATATAGTGCAGCACCTTTCATTAAACGAGTAACGCCTTGCATATCTGTTTTCAGAACAGCATTTACGGGAATTCGAAAATAATTCACCCATGCACCATCCTCATATTCTTTGACCGTTTTACCAGTACCTGTAATTGTGACTTGCATACAATTTTGCCCTAGTTCGCTTTTCACATTTGTCACAATGGTAGCATTGGATGGCTGAGCTTTCAGTGTAAACATCTCAATCATCATTAGAAAAAATACTATCTTTTTCATCTTTTATATCATTTTAGAAATGAGCAGATGATATCAGCATTAGGTTAGACTTTTGATAGAATAGCATGCTGATTACATCCAATAATTTAGAATATAAAGTTGAAAAACTAGTAGAAAGAAATGCTTACCCTTTTGGGTAATTTTGGAATAGGTTAGACAGACATACTTTCTCTTAACTTCACCAAAGTTGTCGCTCTGGAAATAGTATTGAGCTTAAGATAAATGTTGTTGATGTGCTTTTTTACTGTATTTCCTGAAATAAATAATGTTTCAGCAATTTGCTTATTCGTTTTGCCTTCATAAATTAATTTCAGTAAATCAAATTCTCTGTCAGAAATTTTATCAGTTAGATTAGCATTTAACTTTACTAAATTTAATTCAGGAAAATGACGTTTACTTTTTTGTGTATGATTGTAATATGCAATCTCGATGGAACTACATAAACTTGCTTCATTAAAAGGTTTTACGATATAACCAGAAGGTTCTGTAAGTTTTGCTTTTTCGAGTGTATTTTTATCAGAATACGAAGTAATGAAAATAAATGGAATTTGATAATTGGCTTGAATAATTTGGGCAATCTCAATACCATCCATTTTGTTATTTAAATTAATATCAAGCAAAGCCATATCTGGCAAATTGGTTGACAACTCGGACAATGCAAATTCTTTGCTGTAAGCAATATTGGTCACTATAAATTCATTCTTTTGAAGAATTTCTGCAATATCTTCTGCAATTAAAGGTTCGTCTTCCACAATTAATATTTTCATGTATCTCGTTATTTAACAGCTCTGATTATTTTAACAATTATCAATCTTATTCAAATTCAGATATTCTTTTGCAATGGAAACTCAATATCCACTTTGGTTCCATCTTCTGAATAGATATTTATTTTGCCATTAAGTTTTTTCAGAAATGCGTTTATCATTTTATGACCGAACGTTTTTTTCTGTTCATTCATAAAATTCACTGGCAAGCCAATACCATTATCATATACGGCTAATTTTACCAGTCCATTATTTTCTTTAAAAACAACTTTTATTAAACCATTTGCCTGATTAGGAAATGCATATTTTAAACAATTTGTAATTAATTCGTTTAAAATTAATCCGATTGGAATGATTGTATCAACATCCAGTTTCATGGCATCTATATCCGTAATCAATTTTATTTTATCTGGGTTGATGGTATAGGACTGATAAAGATTTTCCACTAATTTCTGAACATAGTCATTAATCTCAATGGTGGACAAATCCTCTTCACCGTATAAGCTTTGGTGAATCAAACTCATACTATGTACACGGTTTCTGCTGTCATTTACAGCTTCTAATGCTGTTTCATCTTTAATATAGTTTGATTGCAAACTCAACAAGCTCGAAACCATTTGTAAATTATTTTTCACACGATGATGAATTTCTCTCATTAAAAATTCTTTTTCATCTAATGCTTTTTCTATCAATGAATTCTTTTCATTCAATAATTCATTTTTCTTTTTGTTAGTAGAAAATGCACGATAAGCAAGCAATGCAAAACACAATGATAAGAAGGTTAATAAGATTAAATAATTTCGTTCTTTTTTTCGCTGAGCAGATTCATTATTGGCTACCAGTTTTTCTGCATTTAGTTGTACAATTCTTTTTTCCTTTTCACCAGATTCATAGACAGCAGATAACTCATTCATTTGTCTGCTGTTTTCTTCGTTAAACATACTATCACTTAACGCTCTGCTTTTTTCAAATTGTTCATAAGCTAACTTGTAATTACCCAGTAAAAAATGAGTTTTTGCAATTTTTCTATAAAACATTTCCATTGGTTCTTTCCGTTGTTTCGACGAAGCTAACGACAATCCTTTTCCAAAATATAAAAGTGCATTTTTATATTGTTTCTCTTTTAAATATAAATCACCATAAGTTTCATAAACTGTTTTTAATACATTTGAATTATTTTCATCAGCCGCACTTTTTTCGATTCGTTCTAAAATTACTAGTGCTTCCTTTGGTCTATTCAACATTACCAACGCAACTGCCATATTGCTTTCCGCTGCAATCATATCCGATTTATCATTATTTTTTTGAGCGAGCAAATAAGCTTTCTGTGCAAAATAATAATTACTATCTGATTTACCACTGCTTTGAAAAGCACTACCAATGTTGATGTAAGCATCAATCATGCCTTGTTCATCGCTAATTTCTTGTTTTATTTTTAAAGAGTTTTGGTAATAATATATTGCTTTTGGATAATCTTTTTTCGCTCTATAAATCAATCCAATATTATTGTATGAAACAGAAATATACTTTTTGTCACCAATTTTTTGACGTAATTCCAACGCATACAAGTGTTTTCTTAATGCTAGTTCATAATTGCCACGATAATAATATGCAATCGCAATATCGTTAATTAAACTAGCTTGTTTATCGTATTGGTTTTCTTTTATAAATAGTGACAAGGCAGTTTGCAGGTAATGAAGACACGAATCCAAATTGCCTTTATAGTCAAAGGCAATACCCAACGATTTACAAGCGAGTCCTTTCTTCGTGTTGTCTTTGGGAATGCTATATGCCAATTGTCCGAAATAGATAGATGTATCTGGATTTGTTTCCCAATAATATCTGGACAAGCTGTGATAACATTCAAAACGAACCGAATCTTCTTTAGTTGTTTTTAGAATATTTAGCAACGAATCCGTTTCACTTTGTTGCGCATTTGAATTGCAAATAACAAACAGCAGTAAAAATAGAAGTTGATAGCGCATTTTTCTATAACGATTAAAATACCATGTTAGAGGCATCATACAAAAGAATACCTAATAACAAATAATTCTATTACCCAAATAGGTAGTTTTATATTTATTAGTAGACACTAATTTTATTAATAGTATAAGATGCAAACGATAAATAATTACTACCTGTACTAAGATAAAAAAAAATATGCTGATATTCATTATTTTTCACATATCGACTAAGCAGTCCTATTCCTACTTTAAAATTATTTCCTTACCTGTAAATTTAAAAGGAACTCTGCAAATAAGAAAAAAACAAAGACCGAACTTGATGTTCGGTCTTTGTTCAATTTTTTTTATCCTGCATCGAATATCGCAAGCAATACCTTCAAGGTTTTTTAACTTTGGAAAAGTAAATTAAATTTTTAATCTACAAACAACTCGCCTTTATCGGCTTTGTCTTGTAATAATTTTGGAACTGCAAAACGTTCGCCGTATTTCGCTTCTAATTGTTTAGATCGTTCGATTAATTTCTTTAATCCGTAACCATTAATAAACTGTAGCGTTCCGCCATTGAACGGAGAAAAACCCCAACCAAAAATAGAACCGATGTTTGCATCTGCTACAGAGCGCAACACACCTTCTTCTACACAACGTACGGTATCTAACGCTTGAACGATTAACATTCTATCTATCATTTCTTGTTGGTCTAATGGTGTTGTCTGCGGAAACATTGTTGTTAATTCAGGCCATAAATATTTTGTTCCGCCAACAGGATATTCATAGAAACCTGCGCCTGCAGCTTTGCCTGGTCGGTTTACTGCTAATAGTTTTTCGCATACAGCAAATCCTGGATGTTGTGGTACGGTTTTACCTTCTGCTGCCAGATCTTTTTCTGTTTGTTTGCGAATATGATCCATCAGTTTCATGCTCACTTCATCTGTTAATGCAAGTGGTCCGACAGGCATGCCTGCTTTCATACCTGCATTTTCAATAGATTTAGGATGCTGACCTTCGCCTAACATCGCGATGCCTTCCATTACATACGTAGAGAACACTCTTGATGTATAGAAACCTCTTGAGTCATTTACAACAATTGGTGTTTTTTTGATTTGTAATACATAGTCGAATGCTTTTGCTAAGGTTGCATCATCTGTTTCTGCACCGCAGATAATTTCTACTAACGGCATTTTATCTACCGGTGAAAAGAAGTGCAAACCGATGAATTGTTTTGGTCGCGCCGATGCCTGTGCTAAACCTGTAATTGGCAAGGTTGATGTGTTCGATGCGAACGTGCCTTCAGTTAACATCACGCTTTCTACTTCTTGTGTAACTTTTGCTTTTAAAGCACGGTCTTCAAATACTGCTTCGATAATTAAATCGCAGCCAACCATATCCTTAGCGCTGTCTGTTGCATGAATTTTAGACAACACTTCTTCCATTTTTTCTTTTGTCATTTTCCTTTAGAAACACGTTTTTTTAGCAAACCTTCAGAATATGCTTTTCCTTTTTCCGCTGCTTCTACACTTACATCTTTCAACACCACTTCCATTCCTGAGATTGCTGAAACGTAAGCTATGCCTGCACCCATCATACCAGCACCGAGAACGCCTACTTTTTTTGTCGTATATTTTTCAAAACCTTTTGGTCGCGAGCCGCCTGCATTGATAGCATTTAAATTATACCAAAACGCAGAGATCATATTTTTAGAAACTTGTCCTGTTGCTAATGAGGTGAAGTAACGTGATTCGATTCTGCAAGCGGTATCAAAGTCAACAACAGAACCTTCTACTGCTGTATTGATGATGGCTTCCACCGCAGGATAATTGCCGTGTGTTTTTTTCTTTGTCATGGCAGGCACGATTGGAATCATGCTTGCTACTTTTGGATTGCGCGCATCGCCGCCCGGAAATTTGAATGCTTTATCGTCCCAAGGATTGATGGCTTTCGGATTTGCTTTAATCCATGCTTTCGCTTTGGCTATCATGTCTTCCGGTGTTTCTGCAATTTCGTTGATGATGCCTGCTGAAACGGCTTCTTTTGCTTTTAATTTTTTCCTTCTGTTAAGTAAGGAAGTGCTGGTTGCAAGCCAATCATTCTGGTTAAACGAATGATGCCGCCACCACCAGGCAATAAACCTAAGCCAACTTCTGGCAAACCGAAAACTGCTTTTGGATTGTTGAGTGCAACGCGATAATGGCAAGCCAAAGCAATCTCTAAACCACCACCTAATGCTGCGCCGTTTAATGCTGCAACCACAGGTTTTCCTAGTGTTTCTAGGCGACGTAATTGTTTTTTCAAACCTTCGCACATATCGAATATTTCCTGTGGATTGGTTTGTTTGTATAAGTTGTCGATGTCTGCACCAGCGAAGAATGTTGATTTTGCAGAAGTTAGAACTACACCAGCAATATCTGCTTTTTCTGCTTCTAAGCGGTTTAGTGTTTCGAGCCACAGCTTACCGAAATCTTCATTAATTACATTGGCGCTTCTGCCTTGCATATCCATTGTTATGGTTACAATGTTGTCGTTGTCTTTTGAATAGTTGAACATATTTTTGTGTTTTTATTTTATGTTTATTATTTCTCTTATTTTATCTTCTAATAATTTTGATCTGGTAAGTATAATTGATATTTTGAAACAAATATTTTATTTGAAAGTCCGCCAGTAGCATATTTTACTAATAAATCATGTTTATCTGCTGCGATTATTATTCCAATCGGTGCATTGTCACCATCAGTACTTTCCTCTTCTTTAAAATAATTTAAAAAGAGATTCATTTGACCAATATCTTCGTGTTTTTCTTTCTTAATTTTTAAATCAATCAATACAAAACATTTCAGTATTCTATGGTAAAAAACCAAGTCAATAAAAAGATGTTGATTGTCTATGGTGATTTTATATTGCCTTGCAACGAAAGAAAAACCTTTGCCGAGTTCTAGTAAAAATGTTGTAAATTATTAATGAGTTTTTTTCTAAACCACGTTCTTTTATTATTGTGTCTTTAGAAATATTTATAAACTCAAAATGTAAGGATCTTTAATTGCATCTTCTGTTGAATTGATTTCTTGCCCTTTTCTGCTAATTTTAATACTCCTTTTTTATCATTGCTTAAAGCTAAACGTTGAAATAATGCTGAATCTATTTGTCGTTTTAATTCTCTTACCGACCAATTTTCTTTTTGACATTGAATGTGATAAAAACTTCGAGCTAAATCGTCTGAAACACTTATTAATTCTGCATAATGACTCCAAGTTAATTTACCAGACGTCTGGTGAATTGATGTTTTGGATTTAGATTTACCAGACGTCTGGTGAATTGAAGATTTTAGTGATGTTTGAAATTTTGGAAATTTGATATAAAATGAACGCATGTATTGAAGATTTGAAATACCAAATCCTTTTCCATGTTTTGTTTTTAAATCTTTAGATAATTTTGATAATAACTGGCTGCCATACACTGCTTTTTCTTTTCCGTGTTGTTCAAATTCTACAATATATTTTCCGATTTCCCAATTAGCAATTAGCAACTGTTGGTGCATAGCTTCTATTGCATTTGCTCTTGCTTTTTGCAAAGTAGAACCAATATTTTGGAGTAAATCGTTATATTTATTTGTAGTTAGTTTCATAAATAAATTAGATGTTAATTATCCATTGTTACCGTTACAATGTTGTCGTTGTCTTTTGAATAGTTGAACATATTTTTGTGTTTTATTTTTTAATGATGTATTGAGAAACCTATCGGTAAAGTATAATATACTTTTACAGGTTTACCTTTTTGAGTACCCGGATTCCATTTAGGCATTTTTAAAACGATTCTAATTGCTTCTTTTTCACATTCCACTACGCCAGTACTATTATTTAAAGCAACCGGATCTTTTACGCTTCCATCTATATCAATGTAAAATTTTACAATTACTTTTCCAACAACTTTATTAGTAGTTTTTGTAACATTATCTGCATTGATATTATCTTTAATAAATCCCATTAATGCAACAACACCACCAGGAAAACTTGGCATCACTTCTTTATCTTGAGAATTATAATTTCCTTTCTGCTCTGAAACAATATTAACAGGACAATTAATTACGTTACCAATGGAATCATAACAGGTAGATTGTACTAAAGTATCTCTAACATAAACATCCATTATTTTTAATTTTCCAGTTTCATAAAAAGTAAAACTTTTGCCACTTTTCAAATTGTTTTTATAAGTTGCTTTTGTTTCCAGAAAATTCTTTTCTTTATTGTAGGCTATCCATGCACCTTCCATTTTATCAGCCTTGAAATTGCCTTTGATGTTTGTGTTGCCATTATAAAAATAAGTTTCGTATTCACCTTCTCTAATTTCAGGCTTGAGAGAACTATAGTGTACTTTAGATATTATTACACCATTCTTATAAAAAGTAACAACTTCTATTGGATTTAATTTGTTGTCTATTACTTTGAAATAAATAGCTTTTTCTTTTTTGATTGCAAAAGTATCATCCACATTCTTTAAATAGATAGTGTCTTGAGCATAAGATTTTGCTAAAAGAAATAATAATAGTAGAATTGAAAATGTTTGTTTCATTTTTTTACCAGTCACTTTCAAATACTATACCAATTCTACAATCGTTGCAATACCCATTCCGCCGCCAACACATAATGTTGCTAAACCAGTAGATTTTTGGGTGCGTTCTAATTCATCTACTAAGGTTCCTAAAATCATAGCACCTGTTGCGCCCAGTGGATGTCCTAAGGCAATAGCACCGCCGTTAACATTTAGTTTTTCATCAGGTACGTTCAAATCTCTTTGTAAGCGCAATACAGCAGATGCAAATGCTTCATTCATTTCTACTAAATCAATATCACCGATATTCATACCTGCTTTTTTCAATGCTAGATGAGAAGCTGGTCCAGGACCAGTTAACATGATGGTTGGTTCTGTAGAAGTTACTGCAACTGAACGAATAATTGCTCTTGGTTTTAATCCTAGCTTCTCGCCTATTTCTTTAGAGCCAATTAATACTAAGCTTGCACCATCCACAATACCTGATGAATTACCTGGTGTGTGTATATGGTTTATCTTTTCTAAGGTGGTATATTTTTGTAAAGCTACTGCATCAAAACCCATTTCACCCATCATTTGAAAAGATGGATTTAAGGATAATAAACCTTCTAATGTAGTGTCAGGTCTGTTGAATTCATCTTCTGCTAAAATCGTCAAACCATTAATATCTACTATAGGTACAATAGATTTATTGAAACGACCTTCTGCTTTTGCAATGCCTGCTAATTTTTGTGAACGCAATGCATAGTTATCGCAATCTTCTCTTGAGAAACCTTCTAAGGTAGCAATTAAATCTGCACTGATTCCTTGTGGAATAAAATTGGTGTGTGCGTTTACTTTCATATCCAACACCCAAGCGCCGCCATCGTAACCCATTGGCACGCGGCTCATGGATTCTACACCACCAGCAATGATTAAATCTTGCCAGCCAGAACGCACTTTCATAGCTGCTAAGTTTACGGCTTCTAAACCAGAAGCGCAGAAACGATTTAACTGAAAACCAGGAACAGAGTCTGCATAGTCTGCCATCATTACTGCTGTTTTGGCTATGTTGCCGCCTTGATCGCCAATTGGTGTTACGCAACCAACAATTACATCTTCTACTAAAGCAGTATCGAAGTTGTTGCGTTCTTTTAATGCTATTAACATTTGTGCTAATAGATCTGTTGGTGATACTTCATTTAAAGCACCATTTTTTTTGCCTTTTCCGCGTGGTGTTCGCACGCAATCGTAGATATAAGCTTCTGCCATTTTTAATTATGATTTAAGATTTATGAATTCAGATTTATTATTTTGCTTTGTTCAGCATGACACAAGACAAACCAAACGAGCGTTTGGTAAAATTAATAAATTATTTTTGAAATTCTATGCATGCATTGGAATTTATCTTTGGATAATTGTTGTCTTCTTTTGTCTGAATCTGGATTTATTGGATTATTGGATTAATGGATAATTATATAGATTTAATCCTGAAATCTTTTAATCTTGAAAATCTTGATTCTGACAATTATTTATACGTCAGCAACTTCTTATGTTCGCCGTCGAAGTGTGCGTAATCGGAGAAAGAAAGTAATTGTGTGCCTCGTGATGAAGTTTTGAGTTTAGTGATAGAGCAATTTGCAATATTTAATTGCATTTCAAATGTTTTTTGAACGGACAAATCGAGTATTTTTTGCATTATGACAGAAATGCTTCCACCAGAACTAAATACAAAAACAACATCCTCTTTTTGTGTTTCATTTTCTATTTTTTGCAAACCGTTTTTTACTCGTTCGCAAAAGCTTGTCCAACTTTCGTTATAGTCGTTGTGTTGTCCGCTTGTCCAACGCGTAACAGCACCAACTAATACTTCTGTAATTTTTTCTTTTGGACTTTTATCTAAAAAAATATCTTTCTTTAGTTCTTCGATATCTTTATAGCGTGGTTCGTATTTGGCAATAATATCTCGGTGGTCGAATTCGTTCCAATCATCATTTGTTATTTTATCTGTGATTTCTATTTGCATTTGTTCTAAGCAAAAATCCATTGTTTGTTGATGACGTTTCATGGCACCAGAAATAATTTTGGTTGGAATGATTTTTCGTTCACTAAAACTTTTACCTAATACCTTAGCTTGTTCAATACCTGTTGGTGAAAGTGCATCGTATTCTTCCATGCCGAATTGCGCTTGTCCGTGACGTATGAGATAGATAGTTGCCATTGAGTTTAATTCGTTAATTTGATAATTAGCTAATTAGCTAATTATTTAATTGCTTTTTTGCATCGCCAATTTAGATACGTTACTAAAATCCACCAGTTTTTAAATGCTTTATTGTTGGTTTGTTTGTGATAATATCGATAATAAATTTGTTGTGCAATGACTGCTAATCTGAACAACCCATACACTTCATAAAAGGTGAAATTTTTCGCTTCGAAATTCATTTTTTCGCAGTAATATTTAATGACTTCTTTTCTGGTAAGCATGCCTGGAAGATGTGTTGGTTGTCTTCGTGTTGACTTTGCTATAAAGTCATCATCGGCTTGCACCCAATACGCTAAAGTATTTCCTACATCCATCATCGGATCACCGATGGTTGCCATTTCCCAATCCAGTACACCTATTATTTTCATTGGATTTTCTACATCTAAAATCACATTATCAAAGCGATAATCATTATGAATTAAACAACTTCTTTCTTCAATTGGAATATTTGCTTTCAACCAATTAATTACAAAAGTACATTTCGGCACATTCCAAGTTTTTGCTTTAAGATAACGTTCGCTCCAACCATCAATTTGCCGTTTACAATAACCTGTTCCTTTGCCAAAAGCATTTAAACCAGTTGCTTGAATATCTATTTGATGCAACTCAATTAATTTATCAATCACATTTAAACAAAGTTGTTTTGTTTGCTCTGTAGTCAATACTAAATCTTTTGGCAAGTTGGAGCGAGGAATAATTCCTTCTACTCTTCGCATAATATAAAAGTCGCAATTCATTACACTTTGGTCGTTACAAAAAGCCAACATTTCTGGCACTGTATAATATAGCATTAATGCTTTTTGAATTTCATACTCTCGTTTCATATCATGTGCGGACGCTGCTTTTGTTCCTGCTGGCGGTCGTCGCAAAATTAAATCATGTGAATCATATTTAATTCTATAAGTCCAGTTAGATGCACCACCTGTATATTGTGTAATTTCAGGTGTTCCAGTTAAGTTTGGAATATGTTGTTTGAGCCAAGCATCTACTTTATCTAAAGGTAGTTGTTCGGTTGTGCGAACTTGTTTGGCTTTGTCTATTAATTGCTCGTTCATTATTTTCCTACATTTGGATATTTTAATAATTCCATGCGTGTAATCAAACCACGATGTACGGCATCAGGTCCATCGGCAATACGAATACATCTTGCAATACTAAAGAATCCGGTGAATGGAAAATCATGTGAAACACCAGCGCCACCATGAATTTGTATAGCTTCATCACAAACTTGTTGTAATACATTTGGTGCCACTACTTTTATAGCAGATATTTCTGTCATAGCACCTAATGCACCTAAAGTATCCAGTTTCCAAGCTGCAAAGAACGTTAATAATCTTGCCTGATCTATTGCTATTCTAAAGTCTGCAATGCGTTCTCGATTTCCACCTAAATTGATGATAGGTTTACCAAATGCAACACGTGAAATACTGCGTTCGATGAGCAACTTCAACACATATTCTGCAGCTCCAATACAACGCATACAATGATGAATTCTACCTGGACCAAGACGACCTTGTGCAATTTCAAATCCACGACCTTTGCCTAAAATCAAATTTGCAATTGGAACTCGTACATTGGTGAATGATACTTCGCCATGTCCGTAAGGTTCATCATATTCACCAAAGACTGGCAACATTCGTTCTATCGTTACACCTTTTGTATCAACAGGCACTAAGACCATACTATGTTGCGAATGACGATTTGCATTTGCATCAGACAAACCCATAAAAATAATGACTTTACAATTTGGATGACCAATACCAGATGACCACCATTTTGTACCATTGATGACAATTTCATCACCTTCAATTATTGCAGTTGCTTGCATATTGGTTGCATCGGAAGAAGCGACGTCTGGTTCTGTCATACAAAAAGCAGAACGAATTTCACCATTCAATAATGGTGTAAGCCATTGTGCTTTTTGTTCTGCAGTTCCATACTTGTGTAACACTTCCATGTTTCCAGTGTCTGGTGCATTGCAATTAAAAATTTCTGGTGCTAAAAAACTCTTGCCCATTTCTTCTGCCAAAGGTGCATATTCTAAAGCAGAAAGACCTTGTCCATGTTCCGTATCTGGTAAAAATAAATTCCACAAACCTTCAGCTTTTGCTTGCTGTTTAAGGTTTTCTATTTCTGATGATACTGACCACTTTGTCCAATCGTGACCATTGTTGCGTTTATGTATTTCTTTAAAATATTGTGTTTCAAAAGGACGAATTTTCTCGTCGATAAATTTCTTTACTTTTTTGATGAGTTGTTGTGTTCGTTCGTTGTGTTGAAAATCCATTGTTAAAATTATAAGTTTAATAAATGTAAGGTTTTTTAAAAAAAATCCTATAATAATAAACTTACAAATTACAATTTATTCTGATTTAGTAACAAGAACGTCTTTTTTTAATGCTTGCGAATACGATTTCCATTTCCCAATTAATACTTTAGGTTCAGCAACTTGACTTCCTGGAGGACCTTGCGATGCAATTGTAAATTTACCATCTGTCTTATTTGTTCCAGGTTCTTTTAAAATAATATCTAAGTAACCATCTTCGAAAGTAAATGTGCCTTTAAAATTGGTTTTATTGGTACCATCTACTGCACTGTAACCAGAAATTGTACCAACCTCTGTTGTGGTGTTATATGTAACCGTTTTAATAATAATTAATAAATTTCTAGTGGATTTTCCTTTGATTTCTCCAACCCAAGTTCCTACTAAATAATCTTTAAATAATTTTGTTTGTGCATTTGATGAAATTGAAAGAGTTATCAATGCTATTAATAAAAGAAATGTTTTTTTCATTTTTATGATTTAAAATTATTGGATAAAATAGTTTTTTTTTAAAATTAATCTTGAGCTTCAGAAACTAAGAATGTTGATTTTTTTCCTGTTTTAACATTGGTAAAAGTTCCTTTTATTATTTGCATTTCTTCATCAAATTCATTTAATTTTTTAGAAAGAACGCCAACAAATTTTCCTGTTTGTTTACCTGTTTTTACATCAAACTCATCTAATTTGATATTCTTCTTTGCGTCGATAGTACCTGTAATTTCAATATCTTTTGCATATTTATCATATTGATATGTACCACTCACTTTATTTCCTTTAAAAATAAGATTCATTGTGATTGCATATTTATTGGCAATTTTACCATGATATAGATTTTCTATTTCATTTTGTGCAAAGCACAAAAGTGAAGCCATAGAAACGAATAATGATAAGATAGTTTTTTTCATAATTTTGAATTTAAAGTGATTAAATATTTTTTTATTTTTTGATCCACCATTTTTTATTTTCTTCAGCAAGTGCAGTTTTATTATCTTTTGCATAGGCCTCAAAATAATTTTGCCAACCAAATTTCAAGTATTTTACATTAGGCATAAACTCACCAGCGCCAACATCTAAATCGTTAGAATTAGGAATTCTATAATCGCCCCAATTTGCAGTTTTTATAATTTTTGTAGTATTGCTCGTCCAAGTACCAATGTATTGATTATTAGAAAATCCGTCAGCACCTAAACGTTCATCATTATACTCTGCGCCACCATCGGTGCAATTTATGTTTGCCAATAAGTAACCTTCAAAAACACCAGCATATTTTTGGGTTTTATCTTCGACAAATTTATATTTTGCTATAACAATATTGCTTTCGTGATCATCTTCTTTTTATCCTTAAAAAATCTAATTACTTCAATCGTTCCTTCGAAGTTGGTGATGATGTTTTTAACTTGTGATTTTCCTTTTACTGAAAAAGAAATTACTTTTTGTTTGTTCCAAGAAACAGAAGTAAACTTCATTTTTAATCGTTGATAATTATCACCAATAAATCCCAAAACAACATTATTTGGTGTTTGCATTAACACATCTGACAAATCACAACCATAAGAATCAAAAGGAATATTATCTTCTAAGATAGTTAGATTGGATAATTCATTATCAATCCATTTTTTTTGATTAACTACTTGTGCAATTGATTGAAAATAGCCAATAAAAAAGAAAGTAAGTAAAAAATAAATTTTGTTCATTTTGAAAGTTAAAATTTTAGTTTAATAATTTACCAACGCATATTTTATATACGCAGATTTATAAAACTTTTTTGCTTTTAAGAAAATAGGTTCTTTGTTGTTAATATCACCACTACTAATAACAACTATGTAATAACCTTTTGCAAACCCTTTGTATTTGTTACTGTATTCAATGCTTATAAAATCACCATCGTCTATAAGATCATTGGCATCTACACCTCTTGCTTTGTAATATGGAAAAATTAAACCTGCATCGATACAATCTTGTTTTGGCATTGTTAAGCCAGTAATTTTATTTGCGATTAATGAACGGTAATCTGCATTTAAATCTAATTTTGTGGTAGCTTCTTTTGCAACACGTTTTGCTTCAGCAAAGCTTGTAGTGCTAAGTATTATGCAAAAACCTTTTTTTTCTTTCTGAAAAGATTGTGCGTTTAAGAATGTTGTTACTAATAAGCTTACTAAAAAAAGAATGTTTTTCATTGTTTTCATTGTTTTGATTTTAATTAATTAATGCATGCAACCTACATAAACTTCGCTTTGTTTTACGTACGCAGTTTTATACTTTTTCTTTACTTTAAGTAAGGTTTTATTTGTTTCTATTTTATTTCCACTTGCTACTACAACAATATAATATCCTTTTGTGTACCCTGAAAATGCATTGCTAAATTCGATGCTTATGTATTCGCCATCATCATCTCTGCCACGAGAATAGTAAGCAGGAAATTCCCAACTTTGTGCTTCACAATCAGCTTTACTTAAAGTGAGTCCAATTTTTTTATTCGGTAAAAGGTCTCTGTAATCAAGTTTTATTTTAAAAAATTTACTAGCTTGTAATGCTATTTTATTTGCTTCTGTGTAGCTTTTAGTGCTGAGTATAATGCAAAAATGTTTGTTGATATAAGGACGTGGTTCCGCATCATCTGTTTGTGCATAACTAGCAAATAAATTTGATAAAAAAATGAAAAGGATTATTGTTTTTTTCATGGATTATTGCTTCTTGATATATACTTTGTAGATTAAAAATATTGTTTCTTCTGATTTAAAAAATTCAGCAAATTCTTTTTTCATAAATAAATGAATCATCATGCAAAACTTAAAAAAAATCTTCATTCTTATTTTTATATTAGTTTTTTAAAATAATGTTTTAACATTCGTATTTTACTACAATTGCATCTATTTTATTCCACTGGAATTAATTCCCATAATTGATCATCGGTAAAACGTTCATAATCTTCTATGATGCGAACTACTTCAGCATTTCGATTTCCACTTGCGATAGTTAAGTATTTACCGGAATAGGTTAGTTTAATTTTCACATAGCCATTTTGTCCTTTTGTATCATTCGGATCAAAATCAATTTCAAAAATTTGTCGTTCACCTTCATCCGATTCAAACTGTATTATATCTTTACCTTCAGGAACACCTGATAACATCTTTAAACTATTTTCGTTTTGAATTTTTACATGTTTATTTTGATCTATTGACAAAATTTGAAACTGTTGATTTGGAGAATTTGTTAGATTCCATTGTACAATAATGCCATGATTATCTTTGCTGTTTCCGTAAACATCCATGTATTTACCAGTTTCTTTATTTTTTATATAATACAATGTATTAATTTGATAAGGATATTTTTTTTCTATTTCAACACCCATTATTTTCTTTATATCTGCATTATCATCTCCAAATAAAAAATTACCATTAATATCAAAAAAATAATTTGGCAACGGATTTTGTGGATCAGCATCTATGTACGCAGCATATTGAATCATTTCTTTATTATTGATTTCACTTTTAAAATAATGCCAAAACCAAGAACTTTCAACTATCTTTCTATTTTTAGATTTAAACTTTTTTTCTATTAAATCAGATGCATTTTTATTGATATATTTCCCTATCACATCAGCAAACATATAACCTGGATTCGTGTTGAATACTTCTGTGTACAATAATTCATAATTTGAATTTATAAATAAATTAGTAAGATAATTTTGTGTACTATTGGTTACAATAAAAATTCCATCATCATCTTTACTCCAAGACAATTCGCCTAATTCAGATTTCTTAATTTTTAAGTTCGCAATTTTTTTTAATGGTGATGGCATTTCATCATTTTGTGCATATGCATTATTTGTTATAAAAATTACTACAAAAATCAATGTACATTTAAAAACGTTAAGTATTGAAAATGTAATTTTATTTTTATCAAGTTTAAGTTTCATAATTTTATAGATTTTTTTTATGGTGTAAAACTAATTTAAAGCGAGATAAGAAATATCACTTGTTTACGTGATTTTATAAATACATGAAATTTTCCTATTTCACTATAAATTATAACTAAGACAATATATCATTGTATATTTAAAAAAAGATGATAAAAAAATATTTTATAAACGATATAGATTTTCTATTTTTATAAAAGATAGCAGCTACGAATGATGATGATGATTGATTTCTAAGTTTATTAAACAACATTTCTTCTACAACATTAAATATACACACATACTCATGAAAAAAATACTCTTATTAGGTTCAGGTGAATTAGGCAAAGAGTTAGTGATTGCCTTAAAACGACTCGGACAATATGTAATTGCAGTTGACTCTTATAACGATGCACCAGCACAACAAGTAGCAGACGAACGCGAAGTAATTAATATGTTAGATGGTGATGCATTGGATGCAATTGTTGCAAAACATCAACCAGATTTAATTGTTCCAGAAATTGAAGCAATACGCACAGAACGCTTTTATGATTATGAGCAACAAGGAATCACGGTTGTACCAAGTGCAAAGGCAGCAAACTATACCATGAACCGAAAAGCAATTCGTGATTTGGCTGCTAAAGAATTAGGATTAAAAACAGCAAAATATGAATATGCAAATTCATTAGAAGAATTGACAGCAGCAGTAAATATTATAGGAATTCCGTGTGTAGTAAAACCATTGATGAGTTCATCAGGCAAAGGACAATCAGTAATTAAAACTACGGAAGATATTGAACGCGCATGGAATTATGCGCAAAGCGGAAAACGTGGTGATTATACCGAAGTGATTGCTGAAGCGTTTGTAAAATTTAATTCGGAAATTACTTTGTTAACCGTGACACAAAAAAACGGACCGACATTATTTTGTCCACCAATTGGTCATCGGCAAGAACGCGGTGATTACCAGGAAAGCTGGCAACCTGCATACATTAAACCAGCAGATTTACAAGAAGCTGAACGCATGGCTGAAGCTGTCACGACAGCGTTAACTGGTGCAGGCATTTTTGGTGTTGAATTTTTTTTAACAGATGATGGTGTTTATTTTTCTGAACTTTCGCCACGACCACACGACACCGGCATGGTGACATTAGCTGGCACGCAAAATTTTTCTGAATTTGAATTGCATGCACGTGCTATTTTAGAACTACCTATTTATGAAATTATATTGGAACGAGTTGGTGCAAGTGCAGTAGTGTTAGCAGATAAAGATGGAACGCATCCAACTTATTTAGGATTAGAAAATGCTATGAATCAACCAAAATCTGATGTACGTATTTTTGGAAAACCAACTACACGTCCTTATCGCAGAATGGCTGTTGCATTGACGTATGATAACGTAAGTGCTGATGTGAATGCTGTAAAAGAACGTGCAATTGCTATTGCGAAGATGATAACAGTTGAATCAAAATAAATTATTTTTTTATGGCGAATAAAATCAACAGAAATCAATTTATTAAACTCACTACACTTGGTACAGTTGGTTTTATAATTAATTCATGCAACAACGATTCAAAAAAAAACACTAAAAAAGAAATTGCAACGAATGCACCAATTCTTACTATAAATGATTCAGTTGCTGTTACGTCTTTTACGGATAATGATGTTATCTTTTATAAGAAAGAAGATGCGAATTATGAAAACCTGAGGATTGGATTTAATAAGCGTGTGCAAAAATATCCTTTAGTGATTGCCTTGTGCAAAACAGAACTTGGCGTGTTAGCTGCAGTGAAATATGCTAAAGAAAATAAATTAGCTGTTTCGATAAAAAGTGGTGGCCATTGCTTTGAAGGATTTTCATCGAATGACAACGGATTGGTGATCAACTTATCTGAAATGAATAAAGTTGAATTTTTAGATGTAGAAAATAAGGTAGTAAAAGTTCAACCAGGTTGTAAGCTGCATCAATTGTATGATGCTATTCTACCCAAACAAAAAATAATACCAGCTGGCTCTTGCGGTGGTGTTGGCGTTGGTGGTTTGACGCTTGGTGGTGGCTATGGATTATTTGGAAGAAAGTTTGGTTTAACATGTGATAGTTTACAGGAAATAAAACTTGTAGATGCAGAAGGAAACATTCATTCTTCAAAAAACAATCCAGATTTGCTTTGGGCAATGAAAGGTGGTGGCAACGGAAATTTTGGTGTGGTGACCGAACTTGTTTTTAAAACACATGATGCACCAAAACATTTTACCAGTCATCGTTTTAAAATTAAAAACTTAACTGCTGATAGTGCTCAAACCATTTTAGAAAAATGGTTTGAATTGACTAAAACCTTACCACTTGCTTGTTTTTCAGCATTTGTATTAAATGGAAATACGCTGAATATCTTGTTAACTGATTTTGAAAATAATACTTCTACTGCTTCTGACTTTAAAAATAGTTTATCTGTATTTACTGAAAAAATTACAATCGGTACACCAAAACCATTAGCACCTGCTTTGAAGAATTATTATGGTATTCAATATCCAATTTATTTTAAAAATTCTTCTGCTGGTTATTATACTGATTTTAACCAAATTAAAAATTTTATCAGTACCGTTTTAGAAAAAGTAATTTCAACACCAGGTATGATTTATCAAATTAATACGCTTGGAGGAAACATTAATAATGTAGATTTTGAAAAATTATCGTGTTATCCGCACCGTTCGTTCCCTTATTTATCTGAGTTGCAAACCTATTGGGAAAATGCTGCGCAAACTAAAAAATACGAAACAGCATTTGAAGAAGTACAGCAAATTTTCAAACAACACAATATCAATACACAATACAGAAATTATCCTGATTTAAATTTTGAAAACACAGCTCAATTGTATTATGGCAAAAATTACGAACGTTTGCAAAAAATCAAACAGCAATTTGATCCGTATAATGTGTTTGGTTATGCACAAGGAATTATTGGAAGACAAAAAATATCTTAAAATAAATTACTCTTTCAAAAACGTACTTAAAATTTTAGTGATTTGTTCGTTTTCAATTAAGAAACCATCGTGGCCATAATCCGAATCTATTTCAACAAATAAGCTGTGTGGTATTAGCTTTGCCAATAATTGCTGCTCTTCCAATGGATATAAATAATCGCTGCTAATTCCTAAAACTAAGGTGTTGCATTTTACAGTAGATAAAACTTCTTTTGCATTTGTTCGTCCACGTTCTATGTTATGATTATCCATTGCTTTCGATAAAATAAAATAAGAATACGCATTAAAACGTTTCACTAATTTTTCGCCTTGATATTGTTGATACGAAGTTGCTTTAAAATTTTCTAATTTAGAATTATCAGTATCTGCTTGTGTTTTGCAGTATGCTTTATAATTTCTGTACGAAATTAAACCAATACTTCGTGCAGCTTTTAAACCATCTATAGCAGCATCATCGCGTGCTTCGCCAAAAGTTTGGTCGGCTTGGATTGCCAATCGTTGCGACTCATTGAAGGCAATGCCCCAAGGTGAATGTTTTATGTTTGTAGCACCTAACAAGATATTTTCAAAAATAGTTGGTTCTTGAATTACCCATTCCAATAATTGTTGCCCACCCATAGAAAATCCTGCTGCAAAATGAATTTTTTCTATACCAAGATATTTACGTAAAATGGTTAAAGTTTGCACCATATCGCGCACCGTTACCACCGGAAAATCCTTGTAGTATTTTTTATTGGTTTCCGGATTGATAGATAATGGTCCGGTTGTTCCATAACAAGAACCGAGCATGTTGGCACAAACAATAAAATATTTTTTTGGGTCGATGAACAAACCATCGCCGACCATGCCTGGCCACCATTCTGTTGGATTTGAATTTGCGGAAAACGCGTGACATATCCATACTACGTTTGATTTATCTGCATTTAATTCGCCAAATGTATTGTATGCAATATCAACTTTTGACAAAGTTGTTCCGCTTTCTAAGGTGATGGGTTGGTTGTATGTTAGGATTTGTGGTTGCACTTTTATTTTTAAAAATTACGAAAACAATTTACAATTTAATTTTAACAATACACCTTCAAGGTTTTAAAAACCTTGAAGGTGTTAGGTTTGTTAAGCATTTAAAGCCTGATCAAAGTCTGCTTTAATATCATCTATATGTTCTATTCCAACAGAAACTCGAATAGAATTTTTAGAAACACCTGAAGCTAATTGTTCATCATCGGTCAATTGTTCATGTGTAGTAGATGCTGAATGTATGGCTAATGTTTTTACATCACCAACATTGGCAACATGTGATGTCAATTTTAGTGAATTGATGAATTTTTTCGCAGCATCATAACCACCTTTTACATCAAACGTAAAGACAGAACCAAAGCCATTAGGTAAATATTTTTTAGCCAATTCATAATAAGGTGAATCCGATAAACCTGTGTAAGTCACTTTCTCTACTTTTGGATGTTGTTGTAACCAAAGTGCTAAAGCAATTGCATTTTGATTATGTCTTTCCACTCTTAATGATAAGGTTTCAAGCCCTTGCAAGAACAAGAAGGAATTGAATGGTGCTACTGCTGCACCAAAATCGCGCAAACCTTCTACGCGAGCACGTATAATAAATGCTATATTTCCGAAAGGTCCAGGTGTGCCGAATACATTCCAGAAATTCAATCCGTGATAGCCTTCTGACGGTTCTGTGAATTGCGGATACTTACCGTTGCCCCAATTGAAATTGCCACCATCTACAATGACACCACCTATTGATGTACCGTGACCACCAATCCATTTTGTTGCAGAAGCTACTACGATATGCGCACCATATTTTAATGGCTGAAACAAATAACCACCAGCACCAAATGTATTATCTACTACTATCGGCAAATCATATTTATCAGAAAGTGCTTTAAAAGCAGCCCAATCAGGCACATTACCTCTTGGATTTCCAATAGATTCTAAGTAGATGGCTTTTGTTTTGTCGTCGATTAATTTTTCGAAAGATGCTGGATTATCACCATCTGCAAAGCGCACTTCAACACGTAAACGTTTAAAAGCAACTTTAAACTGATTGTAAGTTCCACCATATAAAAATGAAGTAGAAACAAAGTTGTCGCCTGCTTGTAAGATATTGTTTAATGCAATAAACTGCGCTGATTGTCCAGATGCTGTTGCCAAGGCAGCAACACCACCTTCTAATGCTGCAATGCGTTTTTCAAATACATCTGTTGTTGGATTCATGAGGCGTGTGTAGATATTTCCGAACTCACGTAAACCAAATAAATTCGCTGCATGTTCTGTGTCTTTAAACTGATATGATGTTGTTTGGTAGATAGGCACTGCACGTGCACCTGTTGTTGGATCTGGTTCTTGACCAGCATGTAATTGTAGTGTTTCAAATTTGTAGTTGCTCATGTTTTACTTTTTTTTAGCTTGTTACTTAATAAAAAACCTTCCGGTTATGGAAGGCTGTATTTAAAAATTATTTTTTTAATTAAATGTATACATTAATACCTTCTGTGGTTGTTTAGAGCACAACAACAGCAACATGCGATAGCGTTGAAAGAATTAATCATGTGACGAATCTAAAACTTATTTTTTAAAAAAACAAAATTTATTTCGTTCTTATTTTTTGATATCGAAATTAAACAAGCAAATCTTTGTCTCTTACTTTATCTCTCTTACTTCTGATGCCAAAAGGTAAGCAAAAAGCATTTTATCTAAATTATTTTTTTTATGATGTAGATAGAATTAATATTACACTAACATGTTCTCATTATTTAATTTATAACATTGAGTATGCAAGATATTTTGAAAGAATATTGGAATTCGATTTTACATAGATATACCTATGATACGCTTTATTCAGATGAGCTGTTCAGCAATTTAATTCAAAGCTATTCGGAAGACAGCAGGCATTATCATAATACTATGCATATTCAAAAGATGTTGGATTATTCTTTAGAATTTTCTAATGAAATAATAGATACTGATGTGGTGCAATTGGCTATTTTTTATCACGATATAATTTATAATTCGTTGAGTAAAACTAATGAAACGGATAGTGCTGCTATCGCGGTTCAGCAATTATCCAAAACGTCTTTCCCAGCAGAAAAAATAAAATTGATTGAACAGTTTATTTTGAGTACACAAAAACATTTTCCTTTAATTGAAAATATTGATTTGCATTATTTTTTAGATTTCGATTTAGCAATTCTTGGTGCTGAACAAGTTGTTTATGCTGAATATGCCAATAACATTCGTAAAGAATATAAATGGGTTCCTTCGTTTTTATATAACAAAAACAGAAAGAAAGTTTTGCAACATTTTTTAGAAAGAAAAGAAATTTATTTTACTGAAATTTTCAGAAATAAATATGAAACAACAGCAAGAAAAAATATGCAGTTTGAGATTGACGTGCTGTTGAAATAAATGATCTATTTCTTCAACTCAGCATAGTATTTATAAAAGTATGGTATCGTTTCGATGCCTTTAAAATAATTGAATAAACCGTAGTGTTCGTTAGGTGAATGGATAGCATCACTGTCTAATCCAAAACCCATTAACACAGATTTCAATCCCAAAATTTCTTCAAATAAAGCAACGATCGGAATACTTGCACCGTTGCGCATCGCTAATGGTTTTTTTCCGAATGTCTCGGTTAGTGCCAACTCTGCAGCTTTGTATTCTATAGAATCAATTGGTGTTACATATGGTTCACCACCGTGATGTTCAGTTACTTTTACAGTTACCGTGTTTGGTGCAATTTTCTCAAAATGTTTTGTAAATAATTCAGCAATTTTCTTTGACGATTGGTTCGGCACTAATCGCATACTAATTTTTGCATTTGCTTTTGATGGCAACACCGTTTTCGCGCCTTCGCCGATATAGCCACCCCAAATTCCATTCACATCTAATGTTGGACGAATGCTTAATTGCTCTAACATCGTGTAACCTTTTTCACCAAAAGTTTTTGGCAAACCGATACTACTTTCAAAATCACTTTCTGTAATCGGAACTGCATTGATTTGTTTCTTTTCTTCTTCTGTTAGTTCAATCACATCACCATAAAAATCTTCTACTGTAATATGTCCATTATCATCTTTCAAGCCACCAATTAATTTACATAAAACATTCAACGGATTGTCAACACCACCACCATAAATACCTGAATGCAAGTCGCGATTCGGTCCAACCACTTCCACTTCCATATAACATAAACCACGCAAACCATTGGTAATACAAGGAGTTTCATTATTGATAATTCCTGTATCAGAAATTAAAATTACATCTGCTTTTAATTTCTCTTTATGTTCTTTCAGGAAATCAGCTAAATGTGCTGAACCAACTTCTTCTTCACCTTCAATAATTACTTTAATATTACACGGCAAATCATTATTCGATAACATCATTTCCAATGCTTTCGCATGCATGTATACTTGTCCTTTATCATCGCAGGCACCGCGCGCATAGATGGCGCCTTGCGGATGCGCTTCCGATGTTTTCACTACTGGTTCAAATGGTGGTGAAGTCCATAATTCATACGGATCAGCTGGTTGCACATCATAATGACCATACACTAAAACTGTTGGCTTGGATGCATCGGTGATTTTATCTGCGTAAACAACTGGATAACCTTGTGTTGGTAATAACTGTACATTTTCCATACCTGCTTTCTCAAATTGATTTTTTAGGTATTCTGCAGCTCTAAATACATCATCTTTAAATTTAGGGTCTGCTGAAACTGATGGAATTTTTAACCAATCAATTAATTCTTGAATAAAACGGTCTTTGTTTGCTTCGATAGATGGTTTAATGTAGTTCATAATTTAATTTGAAAATTTGAAGATGTGTAAATTTGAAAATTATACTAGGCAAAATTAGTGAATTTATATTGCGTATTGACTGTTAAAAAACATTATAATATTGTAAACAGTAGTAATAACCAAAAATTGGTATTAATTTTGAGTACAATTATTTGAATGAAGCGATTTATAGCCATTTTGTTATTAAACAGTGTTTTCTTTTTAGCAAGCGCAAAAGATGTTGTACAATTTTCAGGATTCGTGCGAGATGCTGAATCGAACTCACCTGTACCTTTTTGTGCAGTATATATTGATGGTGAAAACAGAGGTGCCATTACCAGTTTAGAAGGTTTTTTTACATTTCCAGCTGCAAAAGGTGACACAATTTTAATAAAATCCTTAGGTTATAAAACGTTTACAGTTATTATTCCTGCAGATTTAGAACTTGCAAGTTTTACTAAAGAAGTGACATTGGAACGAGATGCGATACAATTACCAACTACAACTGTAACACCTTTACCAACGCCAAATCAATTGCGACAAGCAATGATTAATTTAGATGTTCCGAATAATATGCAAGATTTAGCTCAAAAAACAATTGAACAATCTATTCTTTCTGATGAAATATCACGAAATATGAATTTCAATGGAAAAGAGAATTTCAATCAGTATGTGCAAAATCAGGTTGGATATTATTATAACAGAAATGGAAATCAACGTCCTGGAATTTCATTGACTAATCCATTTGCTTGGGCAAGTTTTATCAAAGATATTAAAGCTAAGAAGAAGAAAAAGAATAAGTAATTTAAAAATGTGCTAATTTGAAAATTTGAAAATGAATTGGCAAACATCATTAATTTGCTCACAGATTTCACAGATTTTCACAGAAAACAAATCGACTAAAACTAGGTATTACTGGTTTTCTTTCTCAAATTGCCTAATCTTCAAATTGTCAAACTATTTCTTGTAAGCTTTTACGCGATAATCGGTGTCAACTTCACCACGCATAATTTTAGACAATTTCCCTTGTATTAATTTTTTAGTCAATGGTTTTAGTTTATCTATAAACAAAACACCTTCAATATGGTCATATTCATGTTGTATAACACGTGCGTTGATGCTGTTGTATTCTTCGGTAAATTCATTAAAATTTTCATCGAAATAATGAATTTTAATAGTTTCATTTCTGAAAACATCTTCACGTATTCCAGGAATCGACAAACAACCTTCTTCGTATTTCCACTCATCACCTGTTTCACTTAAAATTGTAGGATTGATAAATGCTTTTTTAATACCATCAAATTCTCTTTTCTTTTTATCTTTCAACTGAACAGTATCCACTAGAAATAAACGAATAGACAATCCTACTTGAGGCGCCGCCAATCCAACACCAGATGCTGCATACATAGTTTGCCACATATTTTTGATAATATCCTGCAAATTTGGATGTTCAGCAGTAATATTTTCTGCTTGTTTTTTTAAAATTGGATCACCATATAGTGTAACTGGAAGAATCATTTTTGTTGAGTTATAAGTTATTGGTTATAAGTTATTAGCTATAACCAACTGCAAAGGTAATAAAATATACAAAGGTAAAAAACTTATAACCTATAACTAATCGCTTATGACTACAAAGTTTCCAAAAAACTTTGCAGAATAATGGTTGCAGAAATTTCATCGACTAGTGCTTTATTTTGTCGGTCTTTCTTTTTAAACCACTATCAATCATGGTTTGAAATGCCATTTTAGAGGTAAATCGTTCATCTATTTCCACCATTTTTACATCAGGAAATTTATTTTGGATGCGATTTTTAAAATTCTGAATTTGCGGAACAATTTCAGCTAATTCATTATTTAAATGTTTTGGAATTCCAATTACGATGGTATCGATTTTTTCTTTAGGAATTAATGATTCGACATATTCAAACGCGTTTTTTGTTTCTTGTGTTGATAAACCAAACGCAAATATTTTACTTTCATCGCTGAGTGCAAATCCTGTACGTTTTTTTCCGTAATCGATGGCGAGTATTTTGGACATTTTATATGTTACAACTTTTCCAAAGTTTAAAACTTTGGAAAAGTTAAAATTAAAAGAAACAAATAATATCGGTGATAACACAAAGTGCAAACAATACACTTGCGATGCCGTTTGTGGTGAAAAATGCCAAGTCAATTTTTTGCAAACCAAAGCGAATCACCAATGAATGTTGATAGATTAACAATCCACAGAAAACAATAAATCCTAATAAAAACAGCATATGAAAATGACCGTAATAACCTGCATACGCAATACAGGCAGCACTACAAACATGCAACAAACGCGAAATCCATTTTGCTTTGGTTTGTCCAAAATACGATGGAATGGAATACAAGTTATTTTCTTTATCGAATGCTTCGTCTTGCAAGGCATAAATAATATCGAAACCGGAAACCCAAAATAAAACTGCAAATGAAAATAACAATGGCAACACATCAAATCTGCCAGTTACTGCGATGTACGCGCCAATTGGTGCTAAACCAAGTCCGATTCCTAAAATTAAATGACATAAAAATGTGAAGCGTTTCGTTAATGAATAACCTAGGACAACAGCTAATGCAACTGGTGATAAATAAAAACACAATCGATTAATAAAAAAAGTAGTTGTTATAAAAATTACGCAATTAATAATTACAAAGAACAATGCATTTTTTGGAGTGATGATACCAGCAGGAATTTCACGAATGGCTGTACGTGGATTTTTTTCATCAAATTTTCTATCGATATAACGATTAAAAGCCATCGCTGCGTTGCGTGCTGTTATCATGCAAATCAGAACGAGAAATAATTTTGTTACTATAAAATATGCTGTAGAATATTCTCTAAATATTTCTGGAACATAACGATTAATTTCAAACATATGATCTGAACTAACAAACTTACCAAGATATTGATAGTATGAATAATCATCGTTACTAAATAAAGTACATCCTAACACAAAACCAATCATTGCGAAAGGCATTGCGAAAATGGTGTGTGAAAATTTTACTAAAGAAAGGTAGTTTTTCATTTTTATTAATTCATAAATCTATCTAAAAAACCTTTTTTCTTAGCTGTAGTATTTACTTTAATACTAAAGGTTACCGATGTAATCGTTGGAATGGTATTGGCTTCAATCATTACTTGCTTCGTGTTCGCGCCTGGTTTGTGCGTTGAATCAAAATTGACTTCAATTTTGCCTTTTTTGCCTGGCGCAACAGGTTCTTTATCATACGTTGGAATGGTACAACCGCAACTTCCATAAGCTTGTTTGATGGTTAGCGGCAACTTTCCTGTATTCGTAAATTCTATTACTTTTTTTACCTTATCACCTTCGGTGCAAGTGCCAAAATCATACACTTCTTTATCAAATTTTATAGATGTTGCATTTTTAGCTGCTTCTTTATCTTCTTCACCAAATACTTTTGCAACAGAATCCGCTTTTTTTAGAACTGGATCGTTCGCTAAAATGGAATCTTTATTAAATGTTTGAACTTCTATTTTTTCATCTTCTGGTTTGTGTTTGCATTGATAAAAGAACAATGTACCAAAACAAATTATTAGTAATGTGTATGCTATTTTTTTCATGATATTTTTAAATAAAAAATTTCGTAGTAACTGATTGCAAAGATAAAAAATTACTACACTTTTCTGTTATCCAAAAGGTATTTTGTAAAGTTATCTTTAGTTAATGTATTCAATGTATTTTCTTTCAACAAACCACCTTTTCTTGCTGCAAAAACACCGTATTTTATGTCGTGCACACCAGCCAAATTATGCGCATCTGGATTGATGGAAATCAACACATTTTTTTCCTGACAATAATCTATCCATTTATAATCGATATCTAATCGTCGCGGATTGGCATTAATTTCTATGCAAACATTATTGGCTGCACAAGCATCAATTATTTTTTGATGATTGATTGGATATGCTGGTCGCGATAACAACAGCCTGCCAGTTGGATGACCTAAGATTGTAGTGTACGGATTTTCGATTGCTTTAATTAATCGCAGCATCGCGCGTTCTTCATTCATTCTTAATTGCGAATGTATCGATGCAATAACCAAATCAAATGTTTGTAAAATTTCATCATCGTAATCTAAATTTCCATCATACAAAATATCGGATTCAATACTTTTAAAAATTTTAAATGGAAATAATTCTGTGTTTAATTTTTCAATTTCTTCGTGTTGTTTTAAAACCTTTTCTACTTGCATTCCATCTGCATAAAATGCACTTTTGCTGTGGTCAGAAATTACTAAATATTCGAAACCTTGTTGCTTGCAATACAATGCTAAATCTTTTAAAGAATTGGCGCCATCACTGTATTTTGAATGTGCATGCACGACGCCTTTGATATCGTTTACTTCAATTAGATTTTGTAAATTATTTTGTTCAATAAGTTTAAATTCAATTTTTGAATCTCGAATTTCTGGAACTAAAAATGGCAAGTTCGCATCTTCGTAAATTTCTTTTTCAGAAGTGTATTTTTTGGACTCATCAATTTTAAACGATAAAAACCCAAAATGCTCTGCATCACTTGATTTTTCTAATAGTTTCAAATAAAACTCATCATTTTTACAGAAATGAAACTGAACAGGATTTTCTAAATATTTTAAATTTATTTGTTCTTGAATCGCTTTATTTTCTTCAGCAATTAAGAAATCAATTTTCTCTAACGTAATCATTTTTCGTCTGAAATCACCGCAAGTTGAAATCAATAAATTTGGATATGCTGTTGTTAATTCTACCAAAATTTCATTCGCCAACTCTTCTAAATTACACCACAAAAAATAATTTGCATTTTGGTTGATGAACTGAATTTGTTCTAAAATATTTAGTTGTGTTTTCGCACCAAAACCTTTTAACGTAATTAATCTGTTTTCGTTGCATGCGTATTCTAATTCACCAATACTTTCTATATCTAATTCTTTCCAAAGCTGTGCAATTTTTTTTGGGCCAATACCTTTTAGTTGGAACAAATCAACAATTCCTGATGGTGTTTTTGCTAACAACGCATCTAATTCTTCAAACGAACCAGTGGTACATAATTGCATAATTTTAGCTGCAATATTTTTTCCAATACCTTGTAAATTTTCTAAGGTATGAATATCCATTTCAAACAAATTACCTTCAATATTTCGTAAACTTCTACCAGCATATTCATAGCTTTTTATTTTAAATGGATTTTCGCCATGCAATTCCATCAAATCTGCTGTCAACGAAAAATATTTCGCAATTGTTTTATTATCCATGATGTAAAAATAGAAAATAGCTTCGGCTAATAAGTAATTACCAATAACTTTTTACTAAATTTGGATAACTCATTACACATGGCAAAAAAACTCATCGGAATCCTGGTTGCAATTATTGTAATTGTTCTCATTTATTTTTTAAACAAACCACTTGGCACTACACCAGCGCTAGGTATGTTTCTTTCACCAACGCATGGTTTTTGGAAAAGCACTTCAAATACGGAAACACGTAATCAATCTATAGAAATAAAATGTGTGAAAGGAAACGCTACCGTTGTGTATGATGAAATTGGCGTACCACATATTTTTGCTGACAACGAAGAAGATTTGATGTATGCGCAAGGTTATGTAGAAGCGAAAGACAGACTATGGCAAATGGAATTTCAAATGTATGCTGCAGCAGGCAGATTGACTGAACTAGTTGGTGAAAAAGCATTACCATTAGATAGATTTAGCAGACGAATTGGTTTGGTTCGTGCAGCTAAAAATTCGTTAGAAGAAGTAAATAGAAATCCGATTTCAAAAATGATAATTGAAAGTTTTACAGCTGGCGTCAACGCTTATATTCATCAATTAAAAAAATCGGAAATACCTGTAGAATATAAATTAATTGGCTATACGCCAGAAGATTGGACGCCGTTAAAATGTGCGTTGCTGATGAAATACATGGCAAAAGATTTAACGTATTATGATACCGATGTAGAAAACACCAACGCATTGCACAAATTTGGAGAAGAAGCTTACAAAAAAATGTATCCTGATTTTCCGTTTGGCTTAGATCCAATTATTCCGAAAGAGACAAAATGGAATTTTAAATCTGTTGATAGTTTTTCTTTAAAGACTTCAACAGCAAATAAAAATAATCAAGCAGTTTTATACAAAAATCCATACAAACAATTTTATTCGAATCCAAATTATGGCAGCAACAATTGGTGTATCAATGGAAGCAAAACGGCATCTGGAAAACCAATTCTTTGTGGCGATCCGCATTTGGGTTTAAACTTGCCATCTATTTGGTACGAAGTGCAGTTGTCTTGTCCAGGTTTGAATGTGTATGGTGTTACCATTCCTGGTGCGCCTGGCGTTATCATTGGCCATAACGATAGCATTGCTTGGTCAGTTACGAATTCCGAACGCGATGTCATCAATAATTATTCGGTTGAATATGATGCAAAAAAAACGAGTTATAAATTAGGAAATGAATTTGTTCCGTTTGAGTACGATGAAGAAATTTATAAAATAAAAGATGGAAAAGATTTTAAAGAAAAGATAAAAATAACAAAAATTGGTGCTGTTGTTTATGATGAAAATTTTGGTGAGCAAGATGATAAAAAACATTTAGCAACGTATTGGCGCGCCGAAGAACCATCCAATGATTTGATGGCTTTTTATTATTTAAACAAAGCAAAAAACCATCAGGATTATTTGAATGCTTTGAACTATTATGCTTGTCCAGGACAAAATTTTATTTATGCAGATGCATCTAACAATATTGCGATTCGTCAACAAGGAAATTTTATGTTGCGCACCAATTATGGCGACGGCTCATTCATCACACCATTAGCAAACGTTGACATTTTGAAGTTGAAAGCACGTATTCCTAATGAACAAAATCCATACATCTTAAATCCAACTCGCAACTTTTGTGCAAGTGCGAATCAAAATCCTGTTGATGAAAATTATCCGTATTATACGAATGGTCATTACGAAAATTATCGTAACCGTGTTATTAATGATGTATTGACAAACGCAAGCAATTATACGTGGAAAGACATGGCGAAATTGCACAACAACAATTTAAGTTTAATGGCGAAAGAATCGTTGCCAACTATTTTATCTTACTTAAATAATACTGGTGATGATGCGATGAGTAAAAAAATAATCAGCACATTAAAATCTTGGAATTATTATGCAGATGCCAACAGCGAAGCACCAACGTTTTTTTATAAGTTAGGAGAAGAAATACAAAAAGTTACGTATGATGAAATGGATAATAAAGCATCTTATAGAATTCCTGAATCTTATAACACAGCAAATTTATTAGTAAACGATCCGAAATTTATTTTGTTTGATATACATAATACAGACACCGTAGAAACAGCGAAAGAAGTAGTAAATATTGCATTTAAAAACACAGTTGCTTTTTTTACAGAATTAACTAAACCAAGCACTCGAATGAAACAATCTGCTAATGAAGCTGAAACTGCAGCCAAAAAAGATGCATTGGTTTGGCAACATTATAAAAATACTACTATCACACATTTGGCTCGTTTAAAAGCATTTAGTGTTAGTGATGTTAACATTGGTGGTTATCACAATATAGTAAATGCATGTTCAGATCTTTGGGGCCCATCTTGGCGTATGATTGTAGATTTTACGGATGGAAAACCTCAATGTTACGGTGTGTATCCTGGTGGACAAAGTGGCAATCCAGCAAGTCTAGGTTTCACTGAATTTATAGAAAAATGGGCAAAAGGCGAATACTTTAAATTGCATTTTTATGCGAATAAAGCAGAAGCACAGAAAGGTATAAGTAAAAAGTAATAAGTAGAAAGAAAAAATAATTCACAACTCAACATTCATCATTCAAAACTCCAATCATGTTCTTAGTAAAAGTAATCATTATCGCTGTTTTAAGTTTTATATTAACGCTGTTTCTGCCTTGGTATGGCGTGGCAATAGCAGCATTTATTACTGGTTTGGTGTTTTCGAACAAACCAGGCAATAATTTTTTAGCTGGCTTTTTTGGTGTCGGTTTGTTTTGGTTGGCATATGCATTGTTTTTAGATATTCGAAATCAACACATTTTAAGTTCAAAAATTGCAACCTTATTTTCTGAAAATATAGGTACGGAAATCACAACTGGTGTTTTAATTATGGTGACTACCTTTTTAGGTGCGTTGCTAGGTGCATTGTCTTGCATGGCAGGTGCCATGATTATGGACGATGGCAGCCGTATGCGCAGAAGACGAGCGATTAAAAGAGGAAATTATAAATTAAAGTTGAATTGACTTCGACAAACTCAGACTAACAAAACACACAAGTTTTTTTTAATCACAAAAGAAAACAAAAGAAAACCAAAAAAACAAACACACAAAAGGAAATTTAAAAAAAAAAAAAAAAAAATTTTTTAATACAAACACAAAACACCAACTAGAGTTTTAAAAAAATTAAAAATTTTTTTATCCCGTTCGGGCAAAATAATTATTAAAATATTGGAAATTGTGAATAATTTGTAGAAAAAATTCCTTGTGATAACCAATCTTTTTTTGCCGTAGTATATAAGATTTAAAGCTAATTAAATTTGATTGCAAAATTTCGATTTCCTGCGTTTCGTACAACATTTTTAAAAGTAAATGTTTTGCGTTTAAGTTCCAGATCACATCTTTAAATTCAGTTTGCAATAATGTTGGCATTGCCTTTTTATATAATTTCTGCGCATACCAAACCTTCGATAAATTAAATGAAACCGTATTTTCTCTAAAATCGTTATTTATGTATTGCTGATGTTGCTCAATAAAATTTTCCGTCTTTTTAAACTCTTTCAATTTAATTCCAATCGAAACAATATTGGAAAAACTAAAGCGACTCAGTTCGTTATTTTCAATGAAATATTTTTTACCAATCGCATGTAAATACAATTCAAACGCTTTTTCAGCATACAGCAAATCGCTTTGGTTAGCTTGCGAATACAATAATTGATACACAATAAAAACATCTTTCAGTTCGGTTTCTGTAAAATGCTTTTCATATTTATAAACGGTTTCCAATCAGTTTTTAAAATCAGTTTCCTGTTCTTGCGTCAATGTTTTATAGACTAAATAATATACCTGTATACTTGGAATTTCATCGTATTTTCCATCTTCAATAAGTTGTAAAATTGGTTGCAACGTTGGTATTTCATAATTTATATTACTGATGCGCTGATCGGAAAACGCGATACAACTCCATTTCAGTAATTCGCTGATCATGTAATGATGAAACGTGTCTAACAATGTTTGAATATTTAGAGAACGATGCGTGTGTTGCGCGTTGCCAGTTCGATTTTTCTTTCTATTACAAATTGTTCGTAATAATATTCGCTGTCTAAGAGTTGTTTTTTTAGTTGACTTTTGAATTTCATCCATCGTTTCTTTTTGCAAATAATGGTGTTCTTTTTTGATAAGCTGATAACAACTGCAGTTTTTCCAAGTTGCGTTTTTTGCGAAAGGTATGATATGCCAAAAA
>JADJSS010000020.1 GCA_016711605.1 Saprospirales bacterium | reverse complement strand
TTTTTCTGCTAATTTTCCATTCCAACTCTATCAAATATATCCAGCTAAGCAGCAAACCCGCTACGTTAAAATAGAAGGACTGCTGAGTTGCCAACCTTCTGCGCCATCAATTGCATTAAATTCCTGGGTTGTATTGGAAATCTTCTTACTTATCATTCGACCACCAACTTGCAAAGCGTGGTAATGTTTTATCTGTTGCATAGCCTTCAGTACAAACAATCCAGCAATTCCACCAGTACCACTGTTTAAAATATTTATAACTTCACCACACCGAAGCAATCAACATTCCAGTCAACAGTGTAATTGCAACAATAATCCCCCCAGCAGCATGTGCTAAGTCAAAACCAACAACTATGTTTTTTTGATGTGCAACTTGTAATGCGTTTCATATCGAACGCTTGTCCAGTATAATAATCCACACCACCTGCCATACTTAACGCAATAGAACGCCTTTGTTCCTGCGTACCATTTTTCAATATCTTTCTGTAAAAATAATATCTTCATTTTCGTGTGGTTTTAATTCAACTACGCATCTTTACAATCTAATCTGAAAAATCTATTTGGTGATTGTACAGCATATTTATTTGACGGAAACGCATTTTTTCAATAACGATTTATATTTAGTTTTTGTTGGTCGATAAAGAGAAACCATCATTAAATGCAAGTTCACTGTCAATTTATTCTAACACGACTACTTCAATAGGTTTTGCACCAACGATGTTTGCCATTATTCTCAGTCAAAATTCGCGATAAGGCATCCCACGGATGCTTTACAAGAAATGACCTTCAACGCCTAAGTTTTCCCAATCTAACAGTTCCAGCTCAATATAAGAACGAACTGTTTTAGGTTGCAAGCCAAGAGAATTAACAAAAATAAAGTAATGGATTTCCAGTATTATCTTTTGGAAAATGAAACTGATTGCGATATTTTGATAACGCATCATAGGTTCTCTAATTGCTGTGCAAGTGCTTCGTCTAATTTATATGTGTGTTCATCTAAAAAAATTATTCAATTCCTTCACCCCATCAATAATACATTGGTTAATTTATGAAAGCTACTAATTGCAATAATGTTATTCCATTTTTCGAATAAAATTATTGAAGTCACTAAATTTTAAGTTTCCAATTTTAAAATGAATTACTTTTGGTGGTGGATTATTCATTATTATTTTTAATGAAAAATCAGCATCTTTTGTTATAATGGTTAATTCATTTTTTTTTGCATAGTTCCAAATTTGTTCATCTGTCCATTCGTCATTTATATTAACGACACTAACAAAGTCGTCATTTTTAAAAAGTTGAATTTTATAAGGAATATTAACGTCTATAATGTACTTAGGCATGTTCGATGATAAAGTTTCTATCAACAATTTTTGCAGCAAATGCTAAACATGCTTCAATATCTTTTTTTTCTATCGTTGGATAATTTTCTAAAATAGATTCTATACTTTCACCAACACTTAAAAATTCCAAAATTGAATTTACTGTAATACGCTTATTGCGTATAGTTGGTTTTCCATTGCAAACGGAATTATTAATTGTAATTCTATCTAGTAAGTTTTCCATAAAAATATCTAATCAAATATAATCAAATTTTGGACAGTATGACAGCTGGTTTTTTGGTGATTTTATTTTTTAAAGGAATTTATTTCTATTCAAATTTAACCATTCTAAAGCAGTTCCTGATAGTAATCTTTCTTTTATAGTATCATCATAATTCATCGATTCAATTAATTTTCCTGGTTCCAATTCGCCTAATGGAAATGGATAATCTGTACCTAATGCGACTCTGTCGGCACCGAGACCAACCTTACTAAATAATCCAGCATCATAGGTTCGTTACTAATGAATCGTAATAGATTTTAGTCAAGTAATTTTTTGGTGAAACATTGTGTCATTAGCACATAAATCTGGTCGTGCGTGAAAGCCATGATCAATTCTTCTTCCGATGGTTGAAGGAAACGAGCCGCCACCATGTGCAAAATGCAACTCGTAATTTTGGCAAGCGTTCTAGTGTTCCTGAAAATATTTAATGAACTAATAGCGCGTGAGACTTCCGCAGGCATACCTTACTAACCATGGCAGCCAATATTTTTGGCATGTGTTGCTCACCTAGTATTCCCAAGGATGCACAAAAACTGCCATTCCCAGTTCTTCGCAGCAGCAAATATCTGCAAATTTGCATCACCTCAATTTTCCTGGTTGATGTTGGAACCAATTTTTGTACACCAACTAATCCAATTTTTTACAACGTTCTAATTCTTTTAATGGCTAAATCGTGGTGCTTGCATTGGAACAGTTCCCAAACCAATAAAATTTGTTGATATTGCTGAACAATGTTTGCAATAGTGGTCATTTAAAAATTGTGATATAGATAAACAGTCATCTGGTTTGGTCCAATAACTAAAACATAATTGGGTATTATGGACAACACCTGTACATTCACTTGATGTTGATTACATCCATGTATGAGTTTCTGGCGACCAGCAATTTTCTTCAATATCACGAAAAACTTTCCGTCATCACGCAGCATTTTGCGCAGCAAGGCTTATGAATGATCTAATTGAATAAAACCAATATAACTAAACTTTTCTTCCAATTTGGAATATTCTCTGGCAGAATATGTGTGTGTATGTCAATCTTTAAATGTCTATTTGGCGGTTGCAACATGACCACAATTTTTACAAGTTCGTAGAATTTCACTTTCTATAAAATTTTTTAAAGATTCCTTGAATGTGTAGCAACATTTTCTAATGGAAAATATTCTTCATACAATTTGTGATTGCATTGTTCGCAAAACCAAAGCAAGCCATCTTTTTGATTATCATTTCGTTTATATTCCATCACCAAACCAATAGAGTTTGCTGGTCTGCACGGATTGTGCGGCACTTTTGGTGGCAACAAAAATATATCACCTTCATTGATTGGCACTTCAACCATTTTGCCATCGTCTTGTACTTTCACTACAATATTTCCTTCCAACTGATAGAAAAATTCTTCGGTTTCATTATAGTGAAAATCTTTTCTCGAATTGGGCCCACCGACAACCATCACGATAAAATTAGTGTCTTCATAAACGACTTTATTTCCAACAGGTGGTTTTAGTAGATGACGATTTTCATCGATCCATTTTTTGAAATTTATTGGTTGTCTGATTGACATAGTATTTTATTTATTACAAGTTATAAATTAATCATCATCCACAATAATTTAATCTTGTGTATTTGAAATTTCTTTCTTGTTTAGTTAGAATATTCTTATTAATCAATTTTGGATTGATTCAGTATAAACAAAATGATAATACCAATAATAAAATACATTAAAGCTAATTTTCATTTTGAAATGTGAATTATTATAAAAAATTTTACTTCCTCAATATTCGATTTTAATATTGGAATTAATTTCTTTGAATAATCAAAACTAATTTGGTAAAGTTTGAAATTGTCTTCTGCTGAAATTATATTTTGATTTTCAGAAGTTCGCCAATAATCTTTTTTTATATAGTTGTAGTTTCCAAATTCATAAGTACGACTTGCTGAAGTACCACCAATATAATTGTTGTAATAGAAATTATTTAGAACAGGATTGTTATTTTCGATAATTGAGTTGTAACAAGTTTGATATTGATAATTGTTGATAGTATCTTTTAATAAATTAATTCTAATTGACCCAAGTTGACTTTGACCAATTAATATATCGCCAATAAAAACAAAAGACCACTGTTCAAAATCTAGTGTTTTTGAAACTTCAATTTTTTGTATTCTGTTTTTATATAAGTAGAATCAGTCTGAATTAAAGTTGCAATTTTTTTCTGCTGATTTTTGTGCTAATTGTTGTATACCTTTTTTATCATTATTGTCAGCAATAAATATAGCAGGTGTAATACTTTTATCTTTGATTTTTATATGTTCTGTAGATTTTAAATCATAAATTATTTCTCTTGTTTTACCAACTGAAAATTGAGTCATTGATATAAAATATGAAATTGGAAGATTGTACTTTATGCAAACTAAAAATAGTGTATAATATTTTTCTTCTAAATCTATATTATTATTGTCGTCAATGTTATATAGAAAGTAGTTGTTGAAATCAATTTCTTTCTTTGCTCTACAACTATATGTTATAAGACAAACTAAAATTATTAGACCATATTTTTTAATAATGTTCATTTCACTCAATAGTTGCTATTACTTTAAGCTCAATGGCAATCGGTGTTGGTAAGCTTAAAATTTCTATAGTTGTCCGGCACGGCTGATTGTCTTTAAAATATTCAGCATAAATGCGACTGTATGTTTTAAAATCCGCTTTCATATTGGTTAAAAAAACTGTTACGTCAACAATGTTTTTCCAGTCAGAACCAGCATCTTCAAGAATGTATTTTATGTTTTGAAAAACAGAATGACATTGCGTTTCGATATCATACGAAATAATATTTCCTTGTTCATCTAATTCAACACCAGGAATTTTTTTAGTGCCTTTTTCTCGTGGTCCAACTCCAGAAAGAAATAATAAATTTCCAACGCGTCTTGCATGTGGATAGGCACCAACTGGTTCTGGTGCTTTTGATGAATGGATGATATTTTCTGTCATTATTTTCTACTTTAAGTGTTTAGACGTTTTTATTTCTATAAAAATTACAAAACTTATAATCATTATATCTAAACAAAAATAAATCCAACCAGATATTTTTAGGTAATTATAAAAATAGCCGATTTGTACTATCGTAAATATAAGATAAATAATATTTGCAATGATAATGCCTTTGATATATTTATATTGATTTGAATGAATAAAGTAGTAACAGTATGTCGAATATAGACAACAACAAATTGCAAAAATCATTAAGTATAAAATACTTTGTTTTGGCAGTCCAAAGTTTTTATATAATATAAAATAAATCAAACATAAAAATAAAGAGGCTACAATGCTCCAATAGCATCAAAAAGAAATATTTTTTAGGATGTAATGCTAGATTTGAGATAAAATTTTTCATGTTTTTTCGTCGTAGAACCTATAACTTATCACTTTTAACGTTCACTCAATATTTTATACAAACGTTTTTTGCTTCCGTAAAAAAACGCAATGCTTCCCAGCCACCTTCTCTTCCAATACCAGAATTTTTTGTGCCACCAAATGGTGTGCGTAAATCGCGAATCATCCAACAGTTAATCCAAACAATTCCTATTTTTATATTTTCTGCTATTCGATGTGCGCGACTTAAATTTTCTGTCCAAACAGAAGCAGCCAAACCATACGTAGTGCTATTTGCATATTGCAACACTTCTTCTTCCGTATCAAATGGCATAATGGTTACCACTGGACCAAAAATTTCTTCTTGGTTGGTTCTGCAATCATAAGTCAAACCTTCAATAATTGTTGGCTCTAAGAAGTATCCGTTCGAACATCTGCCATTTATTTTTACCTGATTTCCACCAGCTATAATTTTTCCGCCTTCTTGTTTTGCCAAATCGATATAAGAAATTACTTTTTGTAAATGTTGTTCAGAAACGATAGCGCCTATGTTTGTTTTGTCTTCCAAAGGATCACCAATAATTAATTCATTTGTTTTTTTGACAAAATCATTTTTAAATTTTTCGTACAAAGGTCGTTCAATAAAAAATGCGTGAACCACATAAACAAATTTGTCCTTGATTCGAAAATGCAGAACGCATTACAGTTGTAATCATTTTTTCATAATCGCAATCTGCAAAAATAATCGTTGGATTTTTTCCGCCTAATTCTAAAGATAATTTCTTAAACATTGGTGCAGCAATTTTTGCAATAGCTGCGCCAGTTTGTGTGCCACCAGTAAATGAAATGGCTGTTATTTTTGGATGCGAAACAATGGCATTTCCAACTTTGTTACCGTAGCCATGTACTATATTTAAAACACCTTTTGGCAATCCAGCTTCGATACAAATTTCTGCCAATAGGAAAGCAGTCATCGGTGTTATTTCTGATGGTTTGGCAACCACGCAATTTCCTGCAGCCAACGCTGGTGCAATTTTCCAGGTAAATAAATACAAAGGCAAATTCCAAGGCGAAATGCAACCTACAACACCTAAAGGTAGGCGAAGTGTATAGTTAATTGCACCTTCTTCCATGAAATGTGATTCGCTGGAAAAATGTAAAATAGCGGTGCCGAAAAAATGAAAATTTGCTGCTGCACGTGGAATATCAACAGTTTTAGCAAGCTGTAAAGGTTTGCCATTATCAATAGATTCTGCTAATGCTAATTTATCTAAATTGATTAAAATTAAATCAGCAATTTTTAATAGAATTTGAGAACGTTTTTCTGTTGTGCATGTTGACCAACTAGGAAATGCGTTTACTGCTGCTTGATATGCGAGTTCTACATCTTGTTCGTTTGAATCAGCCAGTTGTGCATATATTTCAGCCGTTGCAGGATTTATGACATCCATATATTGATTTGAAATTGGCGCAACTAATTCGCCGTTTATATAATTATGTATAGTTTTAGTTGACATGATTTTTTATTATAAACAAGCAGTTCGTCCACCATCAACAGGAACATTTATTCCATTAATATATGCTGCAGCAGGTGATGCTAAAAATGCAATGGCGTTGGCAATTTCATTTGGTTCTGCAAAACGCTTCGCAGGAATTTCATCCAACATTTCGTTTTTTATTTCGTCAATTGATTTTCCTGATTTTGCTGCTTTATTTTCAAAAATTGTTTGTAAACGAATGGTGTTTGTTGCACCAGGCAAAATATTATTTACAGTGATACCAAATTGCGCAACTTCGCCAGCCAATGTTTTCGACCAGTTTGCAACCGCAGCACGAATGGTATTTGAAACGCCAAGTCCAGCAATTGGTTGTTTTACAGAAGTAGAAATAATATTGATAATGCGTCCATACTTTTCTGCTTTCATTCCTGGAATAATTGCTTGTGCTAAAATATGATTGCAAATTAGATGGTTGTTAAACGCTGCAATAAATTCATCTGTAGTTGCAGAAGAAACTTGACCTGCTGCAGGACCACCAGTATTATTGATTAAAATATGAATCGGTGGATTTTTTTGTAAAAATATTTCGATGGTATTTTTTAAATTTTCAGCATCTGAAAAATCGGCAACAATATATTTATGATGTTGATGAAAAGCAGTGTTCAATTCTAATAATGTTGATTTTAATGCATCTTCATTTCGAGCCAAAAGAATAATGGTAGCACCGAGTTTTGCTAACTCAATTGCTGCAGCTTTGCCAATACCTTGTGTACTTCCGCAAACTAATGCATATTTATTTTGAAGATTTAAATCCATGCTTTTTACTAAAAATTATCTAAACAAATAAACAAAAAAAATAGTTGTTAAGCTAATTAAATTTTGCTTGAATTAGTAAGTCTAAATTTTTATTAAATTAATTGAAATAGAACCGGTCGTGATGGTGCAGCGTCATTTTCGAATGCTGCTACTTGTAGATTTAGTAAATAAATTCCATCTTTTATTTTATCATTGATAAAAACTAATTCAGTTATGGTTCTGAAAGTATTTGTGTTTTCAGGATATTGCCAAAATGCGTGATGCGCCAATAATTTTCCACCGTCTTGTTCTTTGTCCACACTTGGAGTATCTAACAAAACATGGTTGATTCCTTTTTCAACAATGTATTTCATCGCTTCTTCATCAATAAATGCTGGATTTGTGTTGGAATAATTTTTAGTTTGTTTTTCATTAACATTAGAAAGCGTTCTGATAATAATTGCTTCTGTGGAATTGTTTTCCAAAAAAGGTTGCAATGTTTTTTTTGTAATGATAAAATCGTCATTTATTTCATCTGGTAAAACAGAAATTAATTGCGCAATAAAATGAAATTGCTTCAAACTATTATTGACAGAATAATCTTCTTTACTGATATGTCCAACACATTCAGTATGTGTTCCATGTCCGTGTGGATTGAAAAATACATTTCTGAAATTTACAGATCCACCTTGTTTTACTTCACCGATCCAATCGCCCATTTTTACTGGCTCAAACGTTGGTTCATCAACATACCATGCTTTCACACCACCAATTTTTATTGGTAAAGAAATGTCCATTGGTTTAGATAAATCTACTTTGTAAGTTTGTTCGTTGTATTGAATAGAAGCAAGCATAAATATAAGATTTCATTATTTCATTACTACATTATTTTATTATTTAATTACACCTCATTTCCCCAATTTTCCAATTCTTCTTTCGACCATAATTCTGGAAAGAAAATTCTGCGCTGATATTTTGGATGCATGTACTTTTGCCATTCGCTTCCTCCAGTTGCATCACCATCGCCAATGTATTTTTTTGCTGCGTTTAAATGCGCCATTACCCATTTTATATTAACGGTGTAATCGTAATGACGCATGGCTTTAACTAACTCATTATTTTGCTGATCTTCAATAGGTAATTGTTTAAATTTTGTCCAAAGATTTGTGGTGTTGTAATCTTTCATAAACGTGATAAATTCTTCTAAATAACGTTTGTCAAAATTGGATAACAACATACTTTTCTTACCAGTTTTATAATCTTTGCCAGCAGCTTGCCAATATAAATGTTCGTATGCGTGTTCAAATGGTGTGTTGCGATCAATGGTTGCTCTAAATCTAAAATCAATTAAATTAATTAGTTCTGTAGAAGCAAATTCAATTTTGCGATATTGCGCACTTTGAAAACCGCTGGCTGGTGTTAAGGTATTTCTGAATTTAAGATATTGTTCTCTTTCCATGCCTTCTTTCATGATATCAAATGACGATGAAAGCATATCAAAATATCTGCTAATTCTATTTAGATGTAAAGAGAATTTTTCAGTAGAAACAGTAGCTGATGATGCTACTTGTTCAATTTCCCACAAAATCATTTTAAACAACAGCTCATTAATTTGGTGATACATAATGAAAATCATTTCATCAGGCAATTGTGTGCGCTGAATTTGTAAACCAAGTAATGCATCTACATTAATATAATTCCAATAGGTGATAGGTTCAGCATGTAACAAACCTAATAAATGTACATCAGCATCTTGTCCAATGGCTTTGTATTTTTCATCAATGGCATTTAAAATTTCTTCTCTATTCATTTTATGATTTTCAATAACCAAAATTAAACAAAATAAATTGAGATATTTTCTAATGAAAAGATAAAGTGCATGTAAAAAAATAAATTTTAGTCTATTGTATTTGTTGCATAATTCGGTTGCTTAGAATCATCATAATAGAATTGTTGTGCCCACATTCTATATTGGGCAACAGGACCATCGCCTTTGGCTAATATCGGTGGATCAATATAAATTTTGTTTTCCCAAATTTTAAAATCCTGACTCACGTCGTGGCAATAACCTTCAAACGTTTTTTTAATACTAATTTTGTAGCAATCTCTTTTGGTACTATTTTTAACAAAGGTGAAATTTTTTCTTTGTTTTCTAGATTCTTAATGCTTGCACCAATAGTTAATTTTAGTTTGCCGTTGTCCTTAGGTGTTGGCAAAACAAAATTTCGCATTTTAAAATTTAGTTCAGGAATTTCAGCACTTACAAATGAATAACCTAAACCGTGTACATTCACATTAAATTCTGTTCGGATATTTTTTTTCTTGCCTACAAAATCAGCAATTCGGTGCATAGCATATTTGGCATATAAATAATGGTCGTGGCTTTCCATTTCGTGCAACGTTTCAACACCAGTATAACCATGAACAATTGAAAAATGACCAACATCTACGCTATTTTCTGTTGTTTCTTGTGGATGCGAATTCAAATCATATTCAGCAAATAATACTTCAGACCAGTCTGTCCAGTCTTCCTGCGGCACAAACCAAGTTGGAGCATTATTTTTTTCGTCAAACCAAATTAAAATAAGATTGTTTTTTTCATCAGAAAAATACGTAGGTAATTTTAATTTAGAAGATGGTTTTGAACCATAACCAGTTGCTGTGCAATCGCCTTTCGTATCAAAACAGAAATGATGAAACGGACATTTAATACTTTCACCTTCTACTTTTCCACCAAAGCCAAAATGGCCACCCATGTGAGGACAGTAAGGTTCTGTAATTGCTAATTTTCCCGATTCCGTCCTGAATAATATAATATCTTTTCCAGCAAATCGCTTCGTAATAATTTCTCCATTTTTAATTTCATTAGAATGTGCCACCATATACCAGCCATTTGGATATGGTTTTAATGGAATACGTTTGTAAGATGCCATTTTTGTAGATTTTTCAATAGTTATATTAGCAAATTTAATTAAAAACTACATTCCTTGGATACTAAAACTATATCGAAATTGATAACAAATACTTAACTAAACATTTTTAACAAACGTTTGTTATTTCAATGCATGCATTGTATTTTTAGTGTACTATTTTAAGTGATACTTAGAATCTATTTTAAATTTAAAAATCTTAAATAAATAAAAAATGAGCGAAACATTATCAGAAGTAAAAAACTTATTGAAAGGTGGTGAATTCTTAGTAAAAGAAATGAACTACAACGACACGTTTACACCAGAAGATTTGAATGAAGAACAACACATGATTATCGATATGGTGACCACATTTATTGATACTGAAATTTTACCAGTATACGATAAAATTGAAAAACAAGAACCAGGTTTAACCGAATCTTTATTATTAAAAGCTGGTGAATTAGGATTACTTGGTTTAGCTATTCCTGAAGAATATGGTGGCTCAGGAAAAGATTTTAATACCAATTCTTTATTGGTAGAAAATATGGCGCGCGCAAGTTCATTTTCATTATCAGTTGGTGCACATATCGGAATCGGTACGTTGCCAATTGTATATTTCGGCAACGAGCAACAAAAAGCACATTATTTACCAAAATTAGCAACAGGTGAATTAAAAGCATCTTATTGCTTAACAGAACCAGGTTCTGGCTCTGATGCATTAGGTGCAAAAACAACAGCAATCTTAAACGCAGAAGGCACACATTATGTAGTAAACGGACAAAAAATGTGGATCACAAACGCAGGTTTTGCTGATGTTTACATTGTTTTCTGTCAAATTGATGGTGATAAATTTTCTGCATTAATTATCGATAGAAACTTAGAAGGATTTTCGTTAGGTGCTGAAGAAGCAAAAATGGGTATCAAAGGTTCATCTACGCGACAAGTATTTTTAGAAAACGTAAAAGTGCCGAAAGAAAATTTATTAGGCGAAATTGGCAAAGGTCATTTAATTGCATTCAATATTTTAAATGTTGGAAGATATAAATTAGCTGCAGGTGTTTTAGGCGGTTCAAAAGTTGCCTTAGAACAAGCTGCAACATACGCATTAGAACGTCAACAATTTAAAGTTCCAATTGCAACTTTTGGTGCTATACAATATAAATTGGCAGAAATGGCAACACGCATTTATGCATTACAAAGTGCTTGCTACCGTGCGTCTGATGCAATTGACAATAAAGAAAAAGAATTGATGGCTTCTGGCATGCCTTATCAAGAAGCGATTATGAAAGCTGCTGAAGAATATGCAATCGAATGTTCGTTATTGAAATTCATCGGTTCTGAAGTATTGGATTATTGTGTAGATGAAAACGTGCAAGTGCATGGTGGAATGGGTTACTCTGAAGAGTTTGGTGCAGCACGTGCATACAGAGACGCGCGTATCAACCGTATCTTTGAAGGTACCAACGAAATCAACCGTTTGCTTTCTGTTGATATGTTATTGAAACGAGCTATGTCTGGCAAAATTGATATGATGACAGCAGCAATGGCTGTGCAAAAAGAATTAATGAGTGTTCCAGATATGAATGGTGATGATGATTCAACACCTTTAGCAGCAGAAGCAAAAGCAGTAAGAAATGCTAAAAAAGCAATCTTAATGACTGCTGGTGCTGCTGCACAAAAATTGATGGCGAAATTAAAACACGAGCAAGAAATTTTGATGAACGTTGCAGATATGTTAGCTGCTGTTTACTCAATGGAATCAACGGTTTTACGTACTCAAAAATTAATTGCTATAAAAGGTGAAGCAGCTTGCGCAACGCAAATTGATATGACGAAAGTATTTATTTCAGATGCGTTAGAAAAATTAAACATAGATGGCAAACATGCGTTGCAATCATTTGCAGAAGGCGATGAATTACGTATTATGTTAATGGGTTTAAAACGTTACACAAAATACGAAACGATAAACACCAAAGATGCACGCAGAAGAATTGCTGCGAAAGTGTTGGAAGCAAAGAAATATAGTTTCTAAGAACAGCTTTATCTTTTCCAAAGTTTAAAACTTTGGAAAGAAGGCATCGCTGAAGCGCTTCGCTTTTTTGCCATGTCTGTCGAGTTGTTTGACTTACTTCTAAAGGAGATTGTTCCGTTTAAAGTCGGAATCGGATGAGCTTTAGTTATTCAGCACTGGTTCCATCGCCACTACCACCACCATTGGTATTTGGAAAAAACTGTTTTAACTCTTCTACTTTTTCTGAAAAACCTGGTGCTTTAGTGCTTGCTTTATATTTGCTATATCTATAATCATCCAAACCATCTTGAAAGTTATCAAAATCATGTACAATTTTAAAATCGCTAAACATGCGTGTTATCGTTGCAATTCTGTCCAATCGTGTATCTGCAAATATTCTGTCTTGATAATCTGCTTCAAACTCTACCCAATCCACATCAGGGCTTGCTAAGGTTGGCTGCGTTTGGTAATACTCACGGTCTTTATTAACAAACAGCTTATTGGCTTCATTTACGCTCCCAAACTTATTGCGTTCTTCTGCGTTCAGGTTTATGGTAACCGCTAAAATCTGAGTTTCAATGGTTGTTAATGCAGCATCGATAGCTGTTTTTTGTGCTGCTGTAAGGTGCAGTCTACCTAAATTTGTTACTGGCATACTATTTTAATTTTTATTAGTATTAAACATAGTTAATATAATCAACTATAAATAGTTAAATTATCTAAAATAAATATCCGTTTTAGTTAATAAATATAAACTACCAATATTTACTTTAAAACTTTAGGTGGTGAACTTAAAATTTTAGGTGTTATTCCTAAAGTTTTAGCTTTGTTACCTAAAATTTTAACCTATATAACGTAAAATTTTAGGTTGCGTATCTAAAGTTTTAAGCCAATCACATAAAATTTTAGTGAATTTTAGATTAAAGTGGGAATTTGTATTAATATTTAGAGTAAAAGTGGGAATTGTGGCAAATCTGTAATTTCCCCATCTGAGCAACCTGTTTGTAAAAAAAAGTAACACACAAAAATACAGCGCCGTAGGTGCGGAACTAATGTTGCATAACTACGGCATGCTTGGCTTCATCTCATTTTGGTTACAAACATATTGCACCTACGGCGCAAAACATACATGACTTTATGTTTTGTCTAATACTTGGCTTGGATATTTGTGAATAGAAAACTATATTTGAATGAATTGAAAATAATAAGCAAATCTTGATATTTCAAATGAGACATTTATTGAAAATTATAATTGTACTATTTTCTATAATATTGACTAGTTGTGGAACACATGGACATATAGAATCTTTCTACATGGATTATACAAAAGAGGAAATAACAAGTATAGTTGATGATTTTTTGATAGGTAACCCAAATTATTACGAAGATGCAAATGATTATTATCCAGATTGGGTTCATATTAAGATTCCAAAAACAGGTGAAAGGTTTGCATTTAGAATCGGGCAAATAGATGAAAAAGCAGAAATAGATCTTATACTCGCAAATCTAATAGATGATTATCCAAAGAAATATTTTGAATTAAGTCAAGATGAAAAAAGAAAATTAATAAAGAGTTTTAAAATTAATTTTATTGACAAGTTAAAAGACATCAAGCCTCATAATATTAATTTAGTTATGAGTCCATTTATACTGTCATGCAATATTGGAATGGATACTGTATGTTGGCCTGATTATTTTATAAAAAAAGATACATTTATCTCTTATCCATTGCCAAAAAGAAATAGATAGTACTAATATTGATTATTTTGAAGACTTGGTGAAATTATTTTCTACTGATGAAAAAATGAACATAGAAATTAATCAATGTTGCAATGTGTTTAGAATAAATAATGAATATAGTGGTTATATTGATGATAGTATTCGTGTAATAGCATACTATAGAAGAGTTGGAGAAAATAAAAAATATTCAATAATCTTTAATAATGAAAAATGGTTGAAATATACAGATAAAAACAATCAACTTAAAAGAAAAACATCATATAAAGACAAGCGCTCTAAGAATATTAAAGAAAATAGATACGAAACAGAAGTTTTCTTAAAGACTTCAGAAGAATTTTGGATGTTAAATAATTCCAAATTAGATACCAGTAGAATGGTGAGAAATTAGATATTTAAATCATAAGAATCACACCAACCACAGTTCAGACAAATCAACAACCAAAACTTTTGTTCAAAACTAAACAAATCAACATTTTTAAAACCTTGATGGTTTTGTTACCTTTGCAACGCAATGGAAAATTTCATCGTTTCGGCTCGTAAATATCGTCCATCCAAATTTTTGGATGTAGTCGGTCAGGAACAAGTGTCTGATACGCTGAAAAAAGCATTGTCCACTGGTAAATTGGCGCAATCGTTCTTATTTTGCGGACCACGTGGTGTTGGTAAAACCACCTGCGCGCGTATTTTGGCAAAAGCCATCAACTGCGAAAATCCAAGTGCCGATTTTGAGCCGTGCAACGAATGCAATTCTTGCGTTTCGTTCAATCAAAATGCATCGTTTAATATTTTTGAGTTAGATGCAGCATCTAATAATAGTGTTGATGATATTCGTACATTGGTTGACCAAGTGCGTTTTGCTCCACAAAGCGGAAAATACAAAGTGTATATCATTGATGAGGTTCACATGTTGTCTTCAGGTGCGTTTAATGCATTTTTGAAAACGTTGGAAGAACCACCAAGCTATGCTATTTTTATTTTAGCAACTACAGAAAAACATAAAATTATTCCAACGATTTTATCGCGTTGCCAGATTTTTGATTTTAGAAGAATTTCTGATAAAGACATTGTAAAACAATTGCAAAAAATTTGCGAAAGTGAAGGTGTGGTTGCTGAACCGTCAGCGTTGCATGTGATTGCACAAAAAGCCGATGGTGGTTTGCGTGATGCGTTGTCGCTGTTTGATAAAATTGTGAGCTACGCTGGAAAAAAAGTTACGTATCAAGATGTAATCACCAATTTAAATATTTTGGATTTTGAGTATTATTTCAAAATAACAGAATATTTTATGACGGAAGATTCGGCTGCTGTGTTGAATGCATACAACGAAATTGTAAACAATGGTTTTGATGGTGAAATGTTTTTAGTTGGAATGGCTGAACATTTCCGTAATTTATTGATTTGTAAAGACGAAAAAACAACACATTTATTAGAAGCAGCCGATGATATAAAAGATAAATATTTTCAGCAGGCAAACTTGGTGAATGATACTTTTTTATTGAATGCTTTAACTGCCATCAATAAATGCGACATCGAATATAAAACGGCAAAAAACAAACGCTTGTTGGTTGAATTGGCGTTGTTGAAAATCTGTTTCTTAAACACACAAATAGAAAACACGCTTTCTATTTTGCTTGGTGAAAAAAAAACTAAAAGCACTACTTCAATTTTATAAAGAAAAAAAAGACCAGCAAAAGTATGGTATTCAATTAGCTGATGAAGATTTGTTTTTTTCTGAAATAAAAACTGTTGAAGTTGCGAAACCGACAATAAATACTACTGTTTCCACGCAAGAATCTGAAAAAGCAATTATTCACGAAGTTATTGTTGAAGAAAAAATACTCACGACTCACGACTCACGACTAACGACACCTAAACCAAAGCGCGAACTTCCAAAATCTTCTTCTATTGGAAATATGTTGAAAGATATTCATCAGGAAGTGGTTGTTGAAAACAAAGAAACAAAGATTGTTTTAACTGCTGAATCTTTAGCAGTTTTATGGAATGAATTTATAAATACAGATAGAGAAAAATTACAAAATGCATTTTTGAGTGTTGCTGAACGTCAGCAACCACAGCTTATTGATGATGAAATTACTTTTGTTGAATCCAATAATATTTCTTTGCAAATGTTACAATTGCATAAGATGGAAATCACCAGTTTTTTTATTAAAAAAACAACATCACCTTCAATTTCTTTAATTTTTAAATTAGATAAAAAAGAAGATTTGACAAAAAACTATAAAACTCCAAAAGATAGATTGAAAGAAATGATTGATGTAAATCCAGCAGTTTTGGAATTAATTAAAAAATTAGAATTAAATTTAGAATAAAGCAGACATTGCAACTATAAATTAAATAAAAAAATAACCACTTAAGGCACTCAAGAAACTGAAGTTATAATAGAAGATACAAAAATTTAGATAACAAGAAATCTTAGCTATCTTCCGAAGTTTCGGAACTATCTTTGATAATTACCTTTAAATTTTTCTTTGTTCCGAAGCTTCGGAACTTATGTGCCTTAAGTGGTTTAAAAATTTGAGTATTTTATAAGTGTTAATGTTATAAAGTAGTGATGATTCAAAATCATTTTAATCAATTAAATCAGCGATGAAGAAAACAGTAGTAATTGGTGCAAGTGCAAAAACAGATCGATACAGCAATCGTGCAGTGCGCATGTTGCACAAATATGGACACGATGTTATTGCGCTTGGATTTGAGCATGCAATCATTGATAATACAACAATTGAAACTGATTGGAAAGTTTATGAAAATATTGATACCGTTACACTTTACGTAAATCCACAACGACAAAAAGAATATTACAACTATATTTTTTCGCTAAAACCGAAGCGCGTTATTTTTAATCCTGGAACAGAAAATGCAGAACTGGAACAGCTTTGTTTTGATAATAATATTCAACCAATAGAAGCCTGCACGTTGGTTATGCTATCAACAGGACAATTCTAATTTTTTAACAAAGTTTTATCATTCGATAAATAAACCTTGGCACAAAATTTTCATCTAACTTTATAAATAAAATAAATTTTAAAAAAATGAAAAAACACATTCAATTATTATTAGTAGCGAGCATTGTATTTTTTGCTACTAACTTATTTGCACAAAAAAACAAAGTAGCAAAACCAAAAACACCAAAGTTAACAATTGAACAAAAAGCTACCAGAAATGCTGATACTTTAAAAGCAAGATTAGGTTTGTCTGATATTCAGTATGCAAAAGTAATTCCAATAAATGTTGAGTTTTTCAAAACAAAAGAAGCTACAATGAAATCAATGAAAACTGATACTATTGCTGCAAATGCTTCTGTTTACAAAGAACAAATCAAAACTGCTTATCAAACTAGAAAAAAAGCGATCAATGCCATTTTAACAACTGCTCAAAAAGATGCATGGAAAGCTTGGAGAAAATTGCATGTTAAAAATACAAAAGGTAATAAAGTAAAACCTTCTGAAGACGATATTGATGCGAGTGAACCTCAATAAATTTAACTATTATAAAGTCGTATTACAAAAAGATACGGCTTTTATATTTTAGCTCAAATCATATTTCTAACTTCAAAAAAAATATAAATGATAAATTACAAATTTCTCTTTTTTGCCATCATTTTATCCGTATTTGCAATATCAACTGTTAATGCAAAATCAGATAATAAACATAAAGGTAAATCATTTAAAAGCAGTTCAACAGAAACAGACACACGTGCAAAGGATTTTACTGATACGTTGCAAAAAGTATTGTCGTTAACAACTACACAATACGAAAAAATCATGTTCATTAATAAAGATTTTTATTCGAAGCGTGATGCCATACGTAGTGCAGCAAAAGCAGATACCGTTGCCGCAAATAAAGCAACGTATAAACAACAAACAAAAGCGTTGCAAAAAACCAGAAGAGCAGCAATTGAAGATGAATTAACTGCTGAACAAAAAACAACTTGGCAAGTTTGGCGCAAACAAAAAGCAGAATTTAAAAAAGCAAATTTCAATAATTCAAAGAAACCAAAAGTTGACGAAGACGATGACATGTAATTCTTTATAACTGGAATAAAATAAAATAGAAAGTCGTCTCGTTTTGAAATGAAGACGCCGCACTTTTTTAATTTTCAGCAAAAAAAAAAAAAAAAAAAAAAAAGAAGAAAAAAGGGTTGGAAAAAAAAAAAGGAAAATTTTTATTCATTAAACCAATTCATTTTTTATCAGTCTAATAATCATGCTTACCGAAAAAGATAAAATAAAACACTTATACAATCGTGCTGCTTTTGGTTTAACGTTGAACGATTGGCAAACAAAAACTGATCTTAAAAAGAGCATTGTTGATTTGCTGAAAACACCAATAAAATATACCTATTTGTACACTATTACAAAAGAAGAAGTTGACGCAGCAAAAGAGAAAATTAAAAATCTACCAAAAGAAGAAAAGAAAGATTTAAAGAAATTATTGAAAGCAAATGTGTTTGAATTAAATAATTTATGGTTGAATGAAATGATACATTCACCAACGCAATTAAATGAAAAAATGGCGTTGTTCTGGCATGGACATTTTGCTTGTCGTTCTACAAATCCATATTTTGATCAGCAATATTTAGATATCATTCGTAAACATGCACTTGGAAATTTTGCTACGATGTTGAATGAAATTTCTAAAACACCAGCCATGTTGCAATATTTAAATAATCAGCAAAATAAAAAAGATCATCCAAATGAAAACTTTGCGCGTGAAGTAATGGAATTGTTTACATTGGGTCGTGGAAATTATACGGAACATGATGTGAAAGAAGCAGCACGTGCCTTTACAGGTTTTGCATTTGATAAAACTGGTGAATTCAAATTCAGAAAACAACAACACGATTTTGATGCAAAAACTTTTCAGGGAAAAACAGGTGATTTTTCTGGTGAAGATATTCTGCAAATCATTTTAGCAAAAAAAGAATGTGCGTATTTTATAACAAAGAAGATTTATAAATTTTTTGTAAACGATATTATTGATGAAGAAAAAATAAAAGAACTAGCTGATAATTTTTACTCGTCGAATTACGATATTAAAAGTTTGATGACCACTATCTTTTCTTCAGATTGGTTTTATGATGAGAAAAATATTGGTGCAAAAATTAAATCACCAATTGAATTATTAGCAGGTATGTTTCGTGTTATTCCAACTACTTTTAAAGATAATGAAAGTACACTTTTTATACAACGCACACTTGGACAAATATTGCTCAATCCACCAAATGTTGCTGGCTGGAACGGCGGCAGAAGCTGGATTGATAGTTCATCATTATTATTTAGAATGCAATTGCCACAAATAATTTATTTTGATAAAGAAGTATCTGTTGAGCCAAAAGAAATTACACCAGAATCGAAACAGGAAATGCAACTAATGATGACGGAAAGCTATATAAAAAAAATAGCAGCTAAAAAATTAAATGCACAAACTGATTGGACTTCAATCATCAATTATTTTACAAAATTTGATGCAGTTGAAAATGAAATGACATCGCTTTTATTAGCAAAGAAAACAGACGTTTCAACTATTAAAATTATAAAATCAAATGCAGATAATTCAAGCAAAGATTCAACGATTAAAAAATCATTCATCAATATTTTATCATTGCCAGAATTTCAATTATGTTAATGTTTGTCATGCTAAGTTTATCGAAGCACAATCATAAAAATCAAATTAATCATTTTAATCAGCGATAAATCAGTGCTCATGAAACGACGTCAATTTATACAAACTTCAGGACTTGCATCAACTGCGATGTTAGTACCAAATTTCTTAAAAGCGCAAGAAAACAATCCAACAAAAAATACAGATAAAATCTTAATAGTAGTGCAACTTACTGGCGGCAACGATGGTTTAAATACGGTAGTTCCTTATGAAAATGATTTGTATTACAATGCGCGTCCACAAATTGCCATCAAGAAAAATGAAGTTTTGAAATTAAACAATCAACTTGGCTTAAATCCAAAGATGCTTGGTTTTAAAGAGTTGTATGATAATGGAAACATGTGCTTAATCAATAATGTTGGATATCCAGAACCAGATCGATCACATTTTCGTTCGATGGATATTTGGCAAACAGCAAGTAAAAGCAATGAGTACAAAACTACAGGATGGCTCGGTAGATATTTAGATGAACAATGTGGTACATGCGACAAGCCAACTCAAGTGCTGGAATTAGACGATACGTTGAGCTTGGCATTGAAAGGAAACAACGCAAAAGGTTTGGCACTAAAAGATGCAAAAAGATTGTACGCAACTACATCAAATGTATTCATCAATCAGCTTTCAAAACAACATGCAATTGGCGATCATCAGCATGATAATGCAGAATATTTATACAAGACATTAGCGGAAACTATTTCATCAGCTGAATATATTTATCAGACTTCTAAAATTTATAAATCGGCTGCAACGTATCCAAATCATCAGTTTGGAAAAAGCATGAAATCTATTTCAGAATTTATAATTTCTGGTGTAAATACAAAAGTATATTATGTTTCTTTAGGAAGTTTTGATACGCATTTCAATCAGCAAAAACGACAAGGTGAATTGTTACAGCAATTATCAGAAACCGTAAAAATTTTTATGGATGATTTGAAAAAAAATGGAAAAGCAAATGATGTATTATTAATGACATTTTCTGAATTTGGCAGACGTGTGAATGAAAATGCCAGTGGTGGAACCGATCATGGAACTGCCAATCAGATTTTTTTATTTGGAAATAATTTGAAAAAAAATGGCGTCTATAATGAAGCACCAAACTTAGCTGATTTAGATGATGGCGACTTAAAACATGCTGTCGATTTTAGAAAAGTATACGCAACACTACTTAAAAAATGGCTCAACACTGATGAACAAAATATCTTAGGCGAAAAATTTGAGTATTTTGACTTCGTTTGATGTGGTTTGGTCAAACGACTCCAAGTCGACCGACCAATAACTAATAAGCATTCAACATTGTCAACATCTGTTGGTTCTTCTAAACTTAAAAAAAAGATATTGCGATGTACTTTTACTTTCGCTATGGGAAAAGCATTACAAACTATTTTTGTTTTATTGATTATTCAGTTTTCTTCAAATTTCATCTTCGCGCAAGACATTATTGATATTGTCGATCCGTATGAAATGAAAGTTTTACGCTCCAAAACTGCAGATACTTTTTATTTTTCTCAGAATAATGTAAATCAACTCAAAAAAATTGACACATTAAGAACGTTTGATGTTTACTTAGAAGAACGCATAACACCATTTGGAATTGCTTACATGTGTAATGGTGCTGAAGTAACTAAATCTAAATATTTCAATTATAAAAAATTTTGGGACGCGTCTGGTGCGTGTTTGCCTTGTTTGTTATATACATATGGTGCTGACGATAAATTGAAATATACTGCATTTCAATATGAAGATTGCTTGTGTGGAAGCTACAAATCTTACCATGAGAATGAAATGTTAAAAGTGGAAGGACAATTTAGAGAAAATCAAGATGGAAATTGGAAAGATATGCAAAGTAAACGTCAATGTAATATCAGAATTGGAAAATGGACTTATTATACAGAAACTGGTGTTGTTGATAAAATTGAAAACTACAGTAATGATGGTGTTTTATTAGATACTAAATTGATTCCTAAAAATTCAAGTTCATCTTCTAAAACTAAAAATAACCTTGATACTAACGATGAAAATTCTAGTGATCAACCTGTGAAAAAAGGATTATTCAAACGTTTAAAAGATAAAAATAAAACCGAGGTAGAAGCACAATAAACCACACTAAATTCACTTTTAAGGCAGTCTGATTTGAAAAAATCAGACTGTTTTTATTTTAATCTCTAACCATAAACCATGATTTTTGACAAATTTGCACATGTGTTAAGAAATGGTAATAAATGTATTAAATCTTTTGCATATCTTGTAGCCAAAATAAACATGTATGAAGTATAATATGAAACTAAATTTACTATTAATTTTCTTCCTCACAAGTTTTACTATGATGGCACAAACAGTTATCAAAGGTAAAGTTACTGACGGAAAAGAAGCCGTAATCGGCGCAAACGTATCAATTAAAGGTACAACTGAAGGAACCGTCACCGACATCGACGGAAAATTTGAACTTACCACCAATCAACCTGTACCGCTTACACTAAGTATTACAATGGTTGGTATGGCTACATCTGAATTACAAATTGATGGCAGCAAAGATGACGTAAATGTTACGTTGTCAGAAGAAACGAGTTTATTAAATGATGTAGTTGTTTCTGCATCAAGAGTAGAAGAAAAAATCCTTGAATCACCTGTAACCATTGAAAAAATGGATGCAAAAATGATTAAAAATGCAGCAGCTGCAGATTATTATGATGATTTAGGAAAATTAAAAGGTGTACAAACCATAAATGGTTCTATGACTTTAACATCTATAAACACACGTGGTTTCGGTGGTATTTCAAATACTCGTTTCGTTCAGTTAATGGACGGTATGGACAACGCTGCACCATTATTAAACTTTCCTACAGGTAACATTGTAGGTATTGGCGAGTTAGATATTAACAATACTGAATTATTGCCTGGTGCAGCTTCTGCATTATACGGTCCAAATGCATTCAATGGTATTTTATTAATGAATTCTAAAAATCCATTTGAACAACCTGGCTTTAGTTTTCAAGTAAAAGGTGGTTTTTCACAAGCAAAAAATGGTTATGGTGTAAAACCAATGGGTACTGCTGCAATGCGTATCGCACATGCATTTAAGTCTAAAAAAACAGGTGAAGATATTGTTGCTTTAAAAGCAAATTTCAGCATTTTCCAAGGAACTGATTGGTACGCAAACGACTACGGAACTGATAGAGTAATTGGTGGAAATCCAACAAATGCAACAAATTTTGATGGTTTAAATACTTATGGTGATGAAAATAGAATTTTTGTTCCATACGAAAAATTAAGACCTGGTTTTATTGCAAGCGGAACAGCTGCAGTAACGCCAATTGTTCGTCCTCAAGTAGCAGCAGGTGTTGAAGCACAAATTAGAGCTGGAGTTACAGCGCAAGTAAATGCTAATATTCCAGCAATTACTGCAGGTGTTACTGCTGCTGTTCGTCAGCAAGTATATAACCAAGCAATCGCAGGTGGTGCAGATCCTGCAACTGCTAACGCTATGGCTGATGCTTATATAGCTTCTCCAGCTGGACAAGCTGTAATTGCAGCACAAGTGCAAAATCAAGTTCAAACTTTAATTAATACCAATACAGCCGCGATCTTAGCAACTAAAGGTGGTGTAATTGATAGTATAACAAATGTTAACGCAACTGCTTATGCTACTTCAAGAATCGACTCGGTTAGTTCTTTATTAGGTTTTGATTTAAGAAGAACTGGATTAAAAGAAGGTCAATTATTAGATAACCATAAAGCACAATCTATTAAAGGTGATTTTGGAATTTATGTACGACCTTTTAAAGATAAATCTTATGAGTTTTCTTACAACTATAGAGTTGGATATGGTAATTCAGTATATCAAGGTTCTGAGCGTTATGCATTACGTAACTTTACTCAACAATTTCATAAAGTAGAAATTAAATCTAAAGATTTCTTCGTTCGTTCTTATATGTCTCAAACTAAAGATGGTGACTCATATAACATGACAGCTTTAGGTGCTTATACAAATGAAGCAGCATCGCCTTCATCTTCTCAATGGGTTCCTACTTATTTAGGTAATTATGCTCCAACTATTATTGGATTAGCATTACAATCACCATCAGCTGCTGCTGCTCTTCAAACTGCAACACCTACATTTATTCAAGCTTTGAATGATTCTGCTAGAGCGAGAGCAGATAGACCTTGGAATTCTTTAACAGCAGCGGAACAACAAGCTCAAATCGAAGCAGTAAGAAATGGATTGTTTCAACGTGGTGGAGCTGGTTTTATTGATAATTCTCGTTTATGGCATACAGAAGCTATGTTAGATCTTTCTCGTTGGACTGGTAAATGGATAGATATTCAAGTTGGTGGAAACTATCGTTTGTATAGCTTATCTACACAAGGAACAGTATTCAACGAAGATCCAAATGGAACAGGTACTTATAAAAGAATAAAAATAAAAGAATACGGTGCTTTCTTACAATTGTCGCGTAAATTATTTAGTGACCATTTAAAAATTCAGGCATCTATTCGTTTAGATAAAAATCAAAATTTTAAAATGATTTTCTCACCACGTGTAGCTGTAGTAGGTACATTTGGTAAAAACAGAGAACATAATGTACGTGTTTCTTATCAAACAGGTTTCCGTAATCCAGATTCACAAGCACAATTCATTTATTTTCCAACAACTAATATTTTGTTAGGTGGAACAAAAGCAAATGCTGAACGTTATGGCATTTATGAAGGTGGTGCTTGGACACAAGATTCTTATAACGCCTATGTGGCTGCTAAATTATCTGGTCAATCAGATTCTGCTGCAAGTACATTATTACAAACTGCATACATTAACTACGTTAAACCTGAAAATTTACAAGTGGTTGAATTAGGATATAAAGGAATTGTAGCTAAAAAATTATTAATAGATTTAAATGGATATTTCAATATCTATAAAGATTTTATTGGTCAATTATCTGTTGTTAATAAAGATACTGCTTTCCACAAAGGTTTACCTTTAGTTCCTGGTACTTCTTGGAGACCATACACGAACTTAGCTGATAAAGTATACTCTTACGGTGTTGGTTTAGGTTTAGGTTATATGGTAACTAAAGCAATCACTATCAGAGCAAGCTATAACTACATGGATTACAAAATCAAAAACCAAGGAACTTCTACCGCAACAGCAAGAGATTTAGGTTTCAACGCTTCTAAACACCAAGTATTTGCTGGTATTTCAGGTACAAACGTTTGGAAAGGTTTAGGTTTCTCTTTAGACTACAGATGGCAATCAAAAATTGATTGGTCTTCAGATTTTGCTGATGGAACAGTTAAAGCACGTGGTATGTTAGATGCAAGTTTAAGCTACTTCGTTGAAAAAGCATTCACTACTTTCAAAGTTGGTGCAACTAACTTAGCTGGTCCAGATTACAGAACAAACGTTGGTGGTCCATTTATTGGTCGTACATTCTTTGTTGGTGTAACATTCGATCAAGGTAAAGAATGGAAATCAAACCATGCTGATAATGTTGTTGGTAAAACTTTTTAATCAACATTAAATATAAAAAAGATATTAACTGTCTCGCTTTTGCGAGACAGTTTTTTTTTAATGCTTTTGCACCAACGTTTATACTTTTTTGTATAGAATATTTATTAATCAACTACTTTTATAAAAATTATTTTCTAAAAAATGTTCCGACACAAAGGCAAAACCAGAACGTATCAACATAATCTGAGATTAGCAGCTTTGTTATCCTTTATTGCAGGTTTAGTCAATGTTTGTGGTGTATTATCTGTTAAAGTTTTAACCACAAATGTAACAGGTCATTTTGCTTTTTTTTCTGAAGAAATAGCCAACAAACAATATACGCAGGCACTCATATTTTTACTCTATATTTTTTCGTTTTTAGTTGGTTCATTTATTTCTAACGTTTTAATTGAGATAGTTGCAAAAATAAATCCACGTGTTTCGCACGCAGCACCAATGCTTATTGAGATTGTTGTACTTATGGTTATAGGTTTTTTCGGTCAAAAATTTGCAAATGGACAACTTATTGCTTGCCTGCTTTTATTTATTATGGGTATGCAAAATTCATTGGTAACACAAGTGTCGCAGGCAACCGTAAGAACCACACATTTAACCGGTTTGTTTACCGATTTAGGTATAGAACTTTCACAGTTGTTTTTTTATAAAGAAATGGAACAACAATACAAACTAAGAAAAAGCATTTATTTACGACTTACCATTATCTTTTGCTTTTTCATAGGTTGTGTACTCGGTGGATTTGCTTATAAAGTATTTGTATTTAAAACGCTGTTGATAGCTGCAACTATTTTAGTGATAGCAGTTTTCTACGATAATATTTTATATAGTTTTTATTTCTTCAAACGAAAACTAAGAGATCAATAGGTTGTCTTAACTACTGATTTATCTGATTAAATGATTAGTGTGATTTTATGGTTTTATAAAAAATCTGTGTAAATCCGTGTAATCTGTGAGAAAACAAATCTCAAGTCTCATGTCAAACAGTCTTGATTCTAGAAGTCTATCAAATCGCTTTCAGTAATTCAATACCGTTAATTTTATTTATTTTATGTAGAATTTCATGTGCCACTTCTAAGCTTTTCAAGCCGTCTAAAGCAGTCACTTTCGGCTCTGTATTAAAAATTAAGCTTTCCGCAAAGCTACTTAGTTCCTCTTTCAATGCATCATATTCTTCCATAACTAGTGTTTCAGTATTCAAATATTTCACATGATTTTCCATACGCAACGGCACAGAATTATGTCCAGCCGTTTCTGATAATTTCAACAGTTCAGTTTCTCTGTTCAAAAAATCTAATGAAAAATGATGATCCTTTTCAAAAAACAACATCTTGCGCATTTTCTGAGTTGCAGCACGGCTCGCTGTTAAGTTTGCCACGCAGCCATTATCAAATTCAATGCGTGCATTGGCAATATCTATATGATCTGATAAAACAGCAACACCACTTGCGCTGATGCTTTTAATATTCGTTTTTACCAAATTCAGCACAATGTCAATATCATGAATCATCAAATCTAACACCACAGAAACATCAGTTCCACGCGCATCAAAATACGATAATCGATGCGCTTCAATCAGCATTGGATTCATTTGCTGATCTTTTAATGCCAAAAACGCTGGATTAAAACGTTCAATATGTCCAACCTGAAATTTTATTCCAGCTTCGCGCACCAGTTCTGCCATTATTTTTGCTTCTTCCAAATCGTTTGAAATTGGTTTTTCTACAAAAACATGTTTACCTTTTTTTATCGCTTTTTCCGCATAATAATAATGAAAACTCGCAGGCGTTACAATATCAATCGCATCACATTTATCCATTAAATCATCTACATTGTCAAAAGTTGCCACATCAAAATCATTGCAAATCTGTTTCATCAAATTAGCATCTGTATCAAAACAACCAACTACTGTAAAATACTTAATTTCCAGCAATCGCTCCAAATGTTGAGAGCCCAATCGTCCTAAACCTATGATACCAATTTTTATCATCTTATTATTTACTGTTAACATTTCTAAAGGTTTGAACTTTAGAAATGTTTCTTCAATAAAAATACAGCAACCAATTAATTCAATATAATTTAATAATCCACCATTTGTGTATTATGCGTATTTTTGCGCTGTGGTAATCGACAAAAAAATTGCTTTTCATACCTTAGGTTGCAAGCTCAACTTCTCGGAAACTTCTGCTATTGCGCGGCAAATGCAAGCACGCGGTTTTACTACTGTAGAATTCGATGAACCATCTGATGTGTATGTAATTAATACTTGTTCGGTGACCGAGCAAGCCGATACCAAATGCCGAAACATTGTACGAAAAGCCATGAAGCAAAATCCGGATGCGTATGTAGTAGTAGTTGGTTGCTATGCGCAATTGAAACCGAAAGAAATTGCTGCTATTAAAGGTGTTGATTTGGTACTCGGTGCATCGGAAAAATTTAGACTACCAGAAATTATTACGGATTTAACAAAAAATCCATGCGGACAAGTGTTGGCTTCCGAAATATCCAACGCTAATTTCTTTGTAGATGCCTATTCTGTTGGCGATAGAACGCGTTCGTTCTTAAAAATTCAAGATGGTTGCGATTATAAATGTTCATTTTGTACTATTCCGTTAGCGCGTGGAAAAAGCAGAAGCGACACACCAGAAAATATTGTAAAAAATGCAAAAGAGTTAGCTGCAAAAGGTGTGAAAGAAATTGTTTTGACTGGTGTAAATACAGGAGATTACGGCAAAGGCATTGGAGGCGATTATAACTTTTTTGATATTGTAAAATTGTTGGACGAAGTTGAAGGCATCGAACGTTTCCGTATTTCTTCTATTGAGCCAAATTTACTGACCGATGAAATAATTGAGTTTGTTGCAAAGAGCAAACGCTTTATGCCTCATTTTCATATTCCGTTGCAAAGTGGCAGCGACAAAATGCTAAAACTAATGCAACGCAGATACAAAAGCGATTTGTATCAAAGTAGAGTTGAAAAAATAAAAGCGGAAATGCCACACGCGTGTATTGGTGTGGATGTAATTGTTGGTTTTCCATCAGAAACAGACGACGATTTTTTAGATACGTATAATTTTATTAATTCGTTGGATATTTCGTATTTGCATGTATTCACCTATTCTGAACGACAAAATACGAAAGCGATAGAAATTGAAAATCCAGTGCCGATGCAAGTACGCAACGAACGCAATGCTATGTTGCGAACATTAAGCGAAAAGAAACGCCGTCATTTTTATAATCAATTCCTTGGACAAACGCATTCAGTTTTATTGGAAGAAGAACAAAAAGCAGCAATCATGCATGGTTTTACAGATAATTATATCAAAGTATCGGTTTTGTTTGATAAAGAAAAAGTAAATCAAATAGCAAATGTTACATTAAACGATTTTGACGAAGCAGGAAATGTAAAAGCAACTATTGTATAGGTTATTTTTTTAGATTTTCTTGAATTTTTATAACAATAGCAGGCGAAGGCAGTCTCTTTTTATTAGTAATAGCAAAAACGAAATTATCAGCTAATGATTCTTCTGGGTCAATAATATATTGTGTATTAAAGCCAATTTGCTCAAAAAAATCAGTCACTTCATCAAGTTTATATATGATGGCTTGTCCTTCTGAATTATAATCTATTTCTTTTTTTTCTGCACCTTTTAATTTCAATAATCCAATATTTAAATATTCAAAAAAACTGCCACTTTTATATTGTTTGTCTGAATACAGAATCATCATACATTCAATTGGAATTCCGTCTTTTTTTAGAGTAATATAGCTGTCTTTTTTGGGTGCATCTGGATTGGATATTTTATATTCTTTCAAATTTTGAGGATAGGCAACTTCATTCATTATATTAAAACCAATAATGCTATACATTTCTTTACGAAATACACTGTCATAACGAGTTAAAATATGAAAGACCTCATGAATTAACAACTTTTGTAAATCTGCATCAGATAATGATATAATTTTGTCTTCTAAAATAATACAATTACCACGTGTGTATCCATCTGCGCCACCTTCATCTTTTAAAGTAGATTTGATGAGTATAATTTCTTTTGGCAAGTTTAATTTATATTCATTTAGCGCAATTGTTTTGTCAATAATTTCAAGGTTCTTATTTATTTTTTTAATTTCTTCAGTTGACCATGATCTGAGTTGCGATGTCATGTTTTTAAATTGTTCTTCCTTTGTGCTGTTCGTTTTTTGTACTCTGGAATCAATATCAAACTGACTCCAATTATCAGTATAAATATCATTAACGTTCAATAAAGCTGTTGCTTTTTCTAAGGTAGCAAATTGAATGCTGTTTTTTAATGTTTCAGTTGCAACACTGTTTACAATAAATTTTATTCCAATTAATAGAATGATTATTGATTTTTTCATATCACAATTTAAAAATTATTTACAAATTTGAATACTAAATGATATTGAATTGTTTAAGTTCAATAAATAAAATAGCTTATTTTTGCACCATGTCAACTTTACGATTACCAGCAGAATGGGAAAATCAGGACCTTATTCAAATTGCATTTCCAAGCAGAAATTCTGATTGGATTGATTATTGGAACGAAGTCATTCCATGCTACATCAACATCATAAAAACAATTTCATCGTATCAAAAATTATTGATTGTTTGCGATGATACTATTGAATTGAAACTATATTTGCAGGATGTTGATTTAACCAATATTCATATTGTTGAGCTGCCAATCAACGATACCTGGGCACGCGATCATGCAGCCATCACCGTGCAAGATGGCAACGAGTTTTTGATTTACGATTTTATGTTCAACGGTTGGGGCCTGAAATTCGCAGCAGATAAAGACAACTTAATTACCAAACAACTTTTTGATTTAGGAATTTATAATTCAAATAAATTAGTAATTCCAGATTTGGTTTTAGAAGGTGGAAGCATTGAAAGCGATGGAAACGGCACTTTGTTAACTACTTCAAATTGCCTGTTGTCACCAAACAGAAATCCGCATTTTTCAAAAGCAGAAATTGAAAATAAATTAATTGCATTGTTCAATTTAAAACGTGTATTGTGGTTAGATAACGGCGAACTGCAAGGCGATGATACCGATGCGCATATCGATACCGTAGCACGTTTCTGCGATGAAAAAACCATTGCTTATGTACAATGCACTGATATAAACGAAGAGCATTACGAGTCATTAAAACAAATGGAAGAAGAGCTGAAACTATTGAAAACATTGGACAATCAAACTTATCATTTAATTCCGTTGCCAATGGCAGATGCTATTTTTGCACCTGATGACAACAGAAGATTGCCAGCAACCTACGCCAATTTTTTAATCATGAATGATATCGTTTTAATACCAACTTATGAAGTGAAACAAGATGTAATAGCAATAGAACAATTACAAAAAGCATTTCCAACAAAAAAAGTAATCGGTATAAATTGCAGCGCCTTATTATTGCAACACGGCTCGCTGCATTGCATCACCATGCAATATCCAAAAGGAAGTATTAGGTTATAAGAATAAAGTTATTAGTTATAAGGATTTTTAAAAATCATTTTAATCATTTCTATCAAATAAAATCAGTTAAATCAGCGATCATGAAAGTAGGAATAGTACAACAAGCAAATACAAGCGATATACAACAAAACATTGCAAAAAGTTTGCAAGGCATTGAAGCATGCAAAGCACAAGGAGCCGAATTAGTAGTGCTACAAGAATTGCATTGTGGTCTATATTTTTGTCAGGCAGAAGAAACAGAACAATTTAATTTAGCAGAACCCATTCCATCTGATACCACAAAACTTTTTTCAGAAGCAGCCAAAAAATATGAAGTAGTTTTAGTCACTTCTTTATTTGAAAAACGTGCTGCAGGTTTATACCACAATACATCTGTGGTGTTTGAGAAAGATGGCTCTATTGCAGGCAAATACCGCAAAATGCATATTCCTGATGATCCGGCATATTACGAAAAATTTTATTTCACACCAGGCGATTTAGGATTCAAACCCATTCAAACATCTGTCGGTAAATTAGGCGTGCTGGTTTGTTGGGACCAATGGTATCCGGAAGCGGCGCGCATCATGGCGTTGAACGGCGCAGAAATTTTAATTTATCCAACTGCCATTGGCTGGGAAAGCACCGACGCACAAGCAGAAAAAGACCGACAATTCACAGCATGGCAAACCGTACAGCGCGGACACGCCGTAGCAAATGGCTTGCCAGTGGTTGCAGTAAATAGAGTAGGACATGAGCCAGACTGGACTGGCGTGACCAACGGCATCCAATTTTGGGGACAAAGTTTTGTTGCCGGGCCGCAAGGCGAAATTATTTTCTGTGCATCATCTTCAGAAGAAATAAATACAGTAATAGAGATAGATAAACAACGTACCGAAGATGTTCGCCGCATTTGGCCATTCCTACGCGACAGACGCATTGATGCTTATGGCGAGATTTTGCAGCGATATGTGGATTGATAAATACAAAGACCTTCAAGGTTTTTAAGAACCTAGAATCTAACTATAAATCACTTTCACTTTTTCTCAATATATCTGCACTTTAAGAATTGTTAACGTTTTAAATTGTTTTAGAACCTTAATTTTAATTCGTGAATAAAAATGTACTCTTACTCACTGCTATTTTACTTTTCCTAGGATTGTTCGGAATTGGTATTGTCCAAATTTTTTGGTTGAAAAATGCTATCAAATCGCGCGAGCAGGATTTTGACAAAACCGTGTTTGAAGCCATGAACGATATGAGTACCAAAATTGAAGATTTATCGTATCAGCCATTGGTTTCTAATTTAGTGCATACTTCTTTTCAAAGTTCGTTGCACACCAATGAAAGTGGCGAAATTATTTTAGAATATTTAGATACTACTGGTTACTCAAATGAATTTAGAGTAAAAGATCCAAGTATGTTAGATAATTTTTCCTTGCAAAACGGAAATGATAATCAACTGTATTCGCCATACAATTCAACTCAAAAAAATATACCGAATACGAACGCACCATCTATCGATATTGATAATTTACAACAATTCATGGCGCAGCAAATGACGAGTTTGCGGCCCATTACCGAATTGCTGGATACCGGAAAATTAAAAGAAATTATTACGCATTGTTTAGAAGAACATGGTTTGAAAACACGCGTAAATTATGGCGTTACAGAGTATGCACCCAATAATTTTGTGTTGTTATCAAAAAACACTTCGATGACGCAATTGTACAAATCTACTTATACTATTGATTTGTTCAGAAGAAGTATGTTTGATGATAATAAAACGCTGAAACTCATTTTTCCTGAGCGAAAAAAATACTTGTACAGTTCCATGTCGCCTTTGATATTATCGTCTTCTATCTTTTTTTTAATGGTGGTTGCTGCATTTATGCTAACTTTCCAAATCATCTTTAAGCAAAAGAAATTATCTGACATGAAAACAGATTTCATCAACAACATGACGCACGAATTGAAAACACCAATTGCCACAATTTCTATTGCCAGCGAAATGCTGAAAGATAATTCTATTTCATCATCAGAAGAAAATCGCTCAAAGTATGCAGGCATTATTTTTGAAGAAAACAAGCGATTATATAATCACGTTGAGCAAGTGTTGCAGTTGGCGCGTTTAGAAAAAGGCGAGTTGCAATTAAATTTAGAAGATAGAGATATTCATCAAATAATTACATCTACATCAAATCATTTTCAGTTAATCTTACAAGAATTAGATGGTAAAATTGAGTTGAATTTAAATGCCATTCATTCAATATTTAAAGTAGATGAAATGCATTTCACTAATGTTATAAATAATTTGATTGATAACGCTGTAAAATACAACGATAAAACACCATTAATAAAAATTAACACTTTGAATGTGCCAATAGGCATACAAATTGAGGTAATAGATAATGGTGTTGGATTGTCGAAAGAAGATCAACACAAAATCTTCGATAAATTTTATCGCGTAACCAAAGGAAACGTACATGATAACAAAGGTTTTGGTTTAGGATTGAGTTATGTAAAATCAATTATAGAAAAACATAACGGTGAAATTAAAGTTGAAAGTAAAATAAAAGAAGGTTCTAAATTTACGATACTTCTTCCAATAGAAAATAAAAATTAATCACATAAATTATTAAAAAATGAGCACAGCAACAGTTAACAAAAAGAAAGTACTTTTAGTAGAAGACGATCCAAACTTAGGAACTCTATTACAAGAGTATTTAAAACATAAAAATTTTGAAGTTGAGTTGAAACGCGATGGTGTTGAAGGTCTTTTTGCATTCAGAAAAAATGAGTATGATATTGTATTATTAGATGTGATGATGCCAAAAAAAGATGGATTTGCTGTCGCTGAAGAAATTAGAAAAGACGATAAAGAAATTCCGATTATTTTCTTAACAGCAAAATCGTTGAAAGAAGATAAAATAAAAGGATTAACGATTGGTGCTGATGATTATATTACAAAACCATTTAGCATGGAAATTCTGGAATTGAAAATGAATGCTATTTTACGCAGAACTGAAAAACACGAAGTAGAAGTAGCATTAGATGAATACAAAGCTGGCGAATCAAGATTAGATTATAAAAATCACAGAATATTTGTGAAAGGTGTGGAAATAAAATTAACAACTAAAGAAAATGAATTGCTGCGCTTGTTTTTTGAAAAGAAAAACCAAGTGCTGGAACGTGAAGTTGCACTAAAACATGTGTGGCAAGATGATAGCTATTTCACAGCACGCAGTATGGATGTATTCATTTCAAAAATCAGAAAATATTTGAAAGATGACGAATCACTTCAAATTTTAAATATACACGGACAAGGTTATAAAATGGTAGAAAACCAGTTAGCATGATAATGTAATAATAAAAGAATTTAATAATAGTAACAATGAAAGGCGAATACACGGTATTCGCCTTTCTTATTTTAATGTTTTCATTACTAAATTAATTCATTGTTTTATTAATTCATTTGTATTTTTGTACCATGATTTTAACGGACAAAGGCATTTTAAATGAAATGCAAAAAGGCACTATTGTAATTGAACCATACACGCATGAATGCTTAGGTACTAATTCATACGATGTTCATTTATCTAAATATTTAGCAGTTTATGAAGATGCTGTTTTAGATGCCAAAAAACACAATTTAATTAAAGAAATTTTGATTCCAGAAGAAGGCTATGTCTTGCAACCTGGTACTTTATATTTAGGCAGCACTGAAGAATATACTGAAACACACGCGCATGTTCCATTTTTAGAAGGCAAGTCGTCTATCGGTAGATTAGGTATTGATATTCATGCAACTGCTGGAAAAGGTGATGTTGGTTTTTGCAATTACTGGACACTCGAAATTTCATGCATTCATCCAGTTCGCGTGTATGCTGGCATGCCAGTTGGACAATTAATTTATTTTGCTGTTGATGGTGAAATTGAAAACGCTTATAATAAAAAACAAAACGCTAAATACAATCAACGGACACCAAAACCTATGGAAAGTATGATGTGGAAGAATTTTAAGTAAAACTTGTTTTCAATAAAATCGAATATTTTTTTTACCACTAAAGAGACATAAGTCAAAAAGAAAATTTAAAGGTTTTAATTGAAAACAATAAAAAAACTGAGCTTTCTTATAAACTACATATTGTAATCTTTTATTTTAACTTAAGTTTCTTCAGCTTCTTTTGTGGTTATTTTTAAATAGTTTTGCCATAATCTTGTTGTTTCATTTGTGATAAATTAATCGACTCCTTTTTTTCTGTTTTTTACTTTTTTTCTATCTTCGCACATGCAAAAAGTCATTATTCTTTCAGGACCATCAGGCGTTGGAAAAAATACATTAGGTGATTTTTTGTTACTACAGTTTCCAGAACTTTCCTATTCAGTTTCAGCAACCACACGCGAGATTCGTAAAGGCGAACAAGATGGTGTTGATTATCATTTTATGAACCGTGAAGCATTTGAAGATAAAATGCATAATGATGAATTTTTGGAATGGCAAGAGGTATATGCTGGAACGTATTATGGCACACTAAAATCTGAATTGGAACGTATTAACCAATTGAATAAATTTCCGCTTTTAGTTGTAGATGTTTTTGGTGCCATTAATGTGATGAAGAATTTAAAATTTAAACCGTTGTCGTTGTTTATTCAACCAGTAAGTTTAGAAGTACTTCGTCAGCGTTTAGAATTACGTGGCACAGATTCGCCAGAAAAAATTGAAAAACGATTAGCCAAAGCAGAAATTGAAATGCAAGAAGCAAATCAGTTTGATATTGCAATTATGAATGATGATTTGCAAATTGCGCAACAGCAATTGGCTGTTATTGTAAATCATTTCCTAAAACATGAAAATTAGTTTTGCTTGTACTGAAACTATTTTTTCTTTATTTTTGTTTATATAAACAATGACTTCACTAATTTCACATAAAATAAAAGTAAGCGTAGAAACATTCTACCAATCGGATTATTCATATCCGATGTCGCAGCATTTTATGTTTGCTTACCGAATTATTATTACGAACAACAGCAAAGATACCGTGCAATTATTGCGCAGACATTGGTTTATTGTAGATGCACTTGGACAAAAACGCGAAGTAGAAGGCGAAGGCGTAGTTGGCGAACAACCTGTATTGCAAGCTGGTGAAAGCTACGAATATATTTCTGGCTGCGATTTAAAAACCGACATTGGCAAAATGTACGGCAGCTACTTAATGGTCAATCTTTTTGATGGTAAATTATTTCAAGTAGAAATTCCTGAATTTTTTATGACCGCACCTTTGAAGATGAATTAATAAAATTGTTTTACTTCAAAATTACCATACTTTCTAATAAATACTAAACTAAAAAAGCCATCGATTTCTCGATGGCTTTTATCTTTCATAATTCGCAAAAAATCAAGTTACAAATAACTAATAACTTTTTACTTATCACTTTCTTCTATTTCACTTCTTCCACTACTTCTGCATCTTGCACATCTTCTGTGTTGTTTGCATTTTGGTTTTCAGAATGATTATCAGTTGCACCGTTTTGTTCAGCACCACCTTGTGCGCCAGCATCCATATCTTGCGAAGCAGCTTGCCATGCAGCATTCAATGCAGCCAAAGCAGTATCAATTGAAGCTAAATTTTCACTTGCATGCGCAGTTTTTAATTCAGCAGCAGCACTTTCAATCGCAGCTTTTTTCTCAGCCGGAATTTTATCGCCAAACTCTTTCAATTGTTTTTCCGTTTGGAAAAGCATCGTGTCAGCTTCGTTCAATTTATCTACTCTTTCACGTGCTTCTTTATCAGCTTGTTCGTTTGCTTTTGCTTCAGCTTTCATTTTCTCAATTTCTTCTTTGCTTAAACCAGAAGAAGCTGTGATACGAATATTTTGTTCTTTTCCTGTGCCTTTATCTTTTGCAGTTACGCTTAAGATACCGTTCGCGTCAATATCAAAAATTACTTCAATTTGTGGAACACCACGTGGTGCAGATGGAATTCCATCTAAGTGGAAACGACCTAAGCTTTTGTTGTCTTTCGCCATAGAACGTTCGCCTTGCAACACGTTTAATTCTACTGAAGGTTGATTGTCTGATGCAGTTGAGAATGTTTCCGATTTTTTAGTTGGAATCGTTGTGTTTGATTCAATTAATTTAGTGAAAACACCACCGTACGTTTCAATTCCTAATGATAAAGGTGTTACATCTAATAATAAAACATCTTTTACATCACCAGTTAAAACACCACCTTGAATTGCTGCACCAACGGCAACTACTTCATCTGGATTTACACCTTTTGATGGTTTTTTACCAAAGAATTTTTCTACAGCTTCCTGAATTTTTGGAATACGTGTTGAACCACCAACCAAAATTACTTCATCAATATCACCAATACTTAAACCAGCATCTTTTAATGCTTTTTTACATGGCTCTAATGTGCGTTCTACTAATCTTTCTGTTAATTGATCGAATTTTGCACGCGATAATTTTTTTACTAAGTGTTTTGGAACACCATCAACAGCAGTAATATATGGTAAGTTGATTTCTGTTTCATTAGAAGAAGACAATTCAATTTTTGCTTTTTCAGCTGCTTCTTTCAAACGTTGTAAAGCCATTGGATCTTTGCGTAAATCCATTCTTTCTTCTGCCTGGAATTCATTTGCCAACCATTCCATGATAATTTGATCGAAATCGTCACCACCTAAGTGCACATCACCATTGGTAGATTTTACTTCAAAAACACCATCACCTAATTCAAGCATAGAAACGTCAAACGTTCCACCACCTAAATCGTAAACGGCAATTTTCATATCTTTTCCACCTTTATCTAAGCCATAAGCTAAAGCTGCAGCAGTTGGTTCGTTGATGATACGTTTTACATCTAAACCAGCAATTAAACCAGCTTCTTTTGTTGCCTGACGTTCAGCATCGTTAAAATATGCAGGAACCGTGATAACTGCTTCACTAACTGTTTGACCTAAATAGTCTTCTGCCATTTTTTTACATTTTTGCAAAATGATGGCTGAAATTTCTTGTGGTGTGTACAATCTGTCATGTAAACGTACACGAACGGTATCGTTATCGCCTTTTTCTACTGCGTATGATACATAATCTTTTTCTTTAGAAGTTTCGCTGAAACGTTTTCCCATGAAACGTTTGATAGACGAAACTGTGTTGGTTGGATTGGTAATTGCTTGACGTTTTGCAGGTGCGCCTACTTTGCGTTCGCCGTTATCCAAAAAACCTACGATTGATGGCAACGTGCGTTGACCTTCATCTGTTGTAATGACCACTGGCTCGTTGCCTTCCATTACGGCAACGCATGAGTTGGTTGTACCTAAATCGATTCCTATTATTTTTCCCATTTTATTAATTTTATTGTTTAAGACTTAACCACATTTTACAACTAATGTGCCAATGGAAAATGTATGACAAAATGACGGAAAATAATTTTAGCATTATAAATATTTCAAAAATGCGATAAATAGTATACTTTTGTACCAATTAATATAAGTATGAAATACGCATGATTGTTCGCATTCCAAACAGAAATGTTTATTTGCGATTCCATCTGCTCCATTAAAAACAATAAAAATATACAGATGAAGTTTCTAATTCGTTTTTTAATTAAAGTTGCAACAGTAATCGGATTGTCGTATTTGTTACCACAATTATGGAATGGTTTTTCCAATCCTATGGTAAATAGTGTCATGGATGCTGTAAAAGTTGCATTGGTGTTGAGTGTCTTAAATTCATTTTTAAAACCAATTTTGAATTTTATTTCATTACCAATATCGTGTTTAACACTTGGTTTATTTTCATTAGTAATCAGTGCTGGAATGGTTGTTCTAACAGATAATGTTTTACCTGGATTTCAAGTTGGTGGTTGGATTGCTGCGTTAATATTTAGTTTAGCATTTTCTTTTATCTGCGCTACCGTTGAGAAATTTATAGTTGACGAAGATTAATAAGTAATTTTGTCATGTTTTTATTGTTTTTTCTGTACTTTCGTCAGATAGTGTTGTTTTTTTCTGTTATAATTGCTGATTTGTTACACATTCTTTTGGTTTTTGAGAGTTAGCATATGTTTTGATGATTAGTTTATGAGTTTTGAAATTGTTGTAAATCATTTTCAAATTTTCAAATCAACTAATTATCAAATTATAAAAATGAACCCAAATAATTATACCATCAAATCGCAGGAAGCTATTGCGCAAGCGCAGCAATTGGCATTCAATGCAAAACATGCATCATTAGATACGTTTCATTTACTGAAAGCAATTTTAGAAACCGATAAAGATGTTACGCCTTTTTTATTCAAAAAAGTAAATGCTGATATTCATAAAATTAATTTAGAACTAGAAACGCTATTGAAAAATCAACCAACCGTTTCTGGTGATAGCATGCAATATCCATCTCAAAATATGGGACAAGTTTTGTTAAAAGCAAATTCTTATTTGAAAGAATTTAACGACGATTATGTTTCAATCGAACATTTGTTGTTAGCTTTATTAAGTATAAACGATGCAACTTCAAAACTATTGAAGCAAAATAATATCACAGAAACCAATTTAAAACAAGCTATTAAAGAACTCAGAAAAGGACAAACCGTGAACAATCCAAGTGCAGATACAACGTATAATTCATTAGATAAATACGCTAAAAATTTAAATCAACTAGCGCAATCTAATAAACTCGATCCTGTGATTGGTCGTGATGAAGAAATTCGCCGTGTATTGCATATTTTATCACGAAGAACAAAAAATAATCCGATTTTAGTTGGCGAACCTGGTGTTGGTAAAACTGCCATTGCTGAAGGCATTGCGTTTCGTATTATTTCTGGTGATATTCCAGAAAATCTGAAATCAAAAATTATTTATTCGTTAGATATGGGTGCGCTCATTGCTGGTGCGAAATACAAAGGTGAATTTGAAGAACGTTTGAAAGCAGTGATTAAAGAAGTGATAGATTCTAACGGACAAATTATTTTATTTATTGATGAAATTCATACTTTGGTTGGTGCTGGTGGTGGTGACGGCGCAATGGATGCTGCTAACATTTTGAAACCAGCATTGGCTCGTGGTGAACTGCGTGCCATTGGTGCAACTACTTTAAATGAATACCAAAAATTCTTTGAAAAAGACAAAGCATTGGAACGTCGTTTTCAAAAAGTGATTGTGCAAGAACCAAGTGTAGAAGATACTATTTCTATTTTGCGTGGCTTGAAAGAACGATACGAAAATCATCATAAGGTAACGATAAAAGATGAAGCCATTATTGCTGCTGCAGAATTATCAAATAGATATATTACGAATCGTTTTTTGCCAGACAAAGCCATTGATTTAATTGATGAAGCTGCCGCAAAACTGCGTTTAGAAATGGATTCTGTTCCTGAAGAATTAGATGAATTGGAACGAAAAATTCGTACGTTAGAAATTGAACGTGAAGCTATCAAAAAAGAAAATGACGTAAATAAAGTAGAAGATTTATCAAAACAAATTTCTGAATTAAGTGAAAAAAGAAATGCGTTTAAAGCAAAATGGCAAAGCGAAAAAACCATTGTAGATAGAATTCAAAATGAAAAAATAAAAATTGAAAATTTTAAACTCGAAGCTGAACAAGCAGAACGCAACGGCGACTATGGAAAGGTAGCAGAAATTCGTTATGGAAAAATTAAAGAAGTAGAAACGAATTTGGCTAAAATGGAAAAAGAATTGCAGGAAAATGAGCAAGGTAGCCGATTGATGAAAGAAGAAGTTACAAGTGAAAATATTGCAGAAATTGTGTCGCGCTGGACTGGCATTCCATTGAATAAAATGTTGCAAGCAGAAAAAGATAAATTGATCAACTTAGAAGATTATTTACACAAACGTGTAGTTGGACAAGAAGAAGCAATTGTTGCAGTGTCTGATGCTATTCGTAGAAGCAGAGCTGGTTTGCAAGATCCGAAAAAACCACTAGGTTCATTTTTGTTCATTGGAACAACTGGTGTTGGAAAAACAGAGCTCGCCAAAGCATTAGCTGAGTTATTGTTTGATGATGAAAAATCAATGGTTAGAATTGATATGAGTGAATATATGGAAAAACATTCTGTATCTCGATTAATTGGCTCGCCACCAGGATATATTGGCTATGATGAAGGTGGACAATTAACCGAAGCTGTGCGCAATCATCCATATTCTGTGGTGTTGTTAGATGAAATTGAAAAAGCACATCCAGATGTTTTTAATATTTTATTGCAAGTGTTAGAAGATGGAAGATTAACAGATAATAAAGGCAGAACGGTTGATTTTAAAAATACAATTATCATTATGACATCGAATATTGGTTCGCATTTAATTCAACAAAATTTTGAAAATGTAAAAACTGATAACGATATTTTTACAGCAACAGAAACCTCAAAAGTGCAAATTTTAGATGCGATAAAACGTGTGTTGCGACCAGAATTTTTCAATAGAATTGACGAAGTGATTATGTTTAAACCATTGTTGCAAAATGATATTAAAGAGATTGTAAAAATTCAATTGCAAAATCTGAAAAAACAATTAGCAGAAATGGAAATTGACATTAGCTTTTCCGATGAATTAGTTGAACATTTTGCTAAAGAAGGTTATGAGCCACAATATGGAGCAAGACCACTGAAAAGATTAATCAATAAAGAGTTAATCAATCAGCTTTCCAAAATGATTATTGCTGATAAAATTCAAAAAGACAAGCCAGTTATTGCTGATTGTTTTGAAGAAGAAATATCTCTTAGAAATAGTTCAAAATAAAAGAAATGTTAATAGATATTCAATCTGCACTATTAAAAATAATACAATATTCAGATTAAATTGTGTTTAGAAATGAATAAAATTATCTGCAAAAAAGATTACATACAATTGCAACCAACGGACAAAGTCCTTGTATAAAAACACCACGCAGCATTCCAGGTTTTGAAATAAATAAAACAATAGATGCAGCAAACATGCTATAGCAACAAAATAAAATCAATGTTTTGCCAGCAAGCTCCAATTCACCTGGTAGCAAATAAATACCAACAAAAACACCAATAGCTAAAAATAAATTATAAAATCCTTGATTAAAAAATGACAATTTAAAGTTTGCAGCTTCTTCAAGGTTTTTTCATTCCAAATGTTTTGTGCACTTTTGGATTCATCCAAAATACACTTTCCATTAAAAAGAAAAGTACGTGAAATATAGCTGCAATAGTTGCGAAAATTAAACTTATAGTTGGCATAATTTTGGTGTTTTAATTATTTAAAGTTATAAAAAAAAATGGTAGTAATAAGTTTTATATTTTTCATGGAATTGTAATAATACTTTTTTTAATAATCATATCTGCTTGTTCATCATTCCAAATATAATTGCTAATTTCAACTTTATTTTTACCGATTTTACGCACTAATGACGAACGCAATTTAGCATCATCCATCACTGTAAATCTATCTACCGATAAAGTAGTTAATACTTGCCAAGTGCTATTTTTATTGGTGTAAACAATATATCGACCCCAACGCGATGTGAACCAATCATCCAAAATTCCGATTTCTTCAGCACCATCATTATTTAAATCACCTTCTAATTCTAACATTCCACCAATGCAATTATTGATTTCGATATTTTTTATAGAATTATCCGAAAATTTTATTTCAGTAATGCAATCGCCGTTTGCACAATTCATTTCTTCTTCTATAATTTTTGGTGCAATAATTTCTGCATATTCTTTTTTACCATCACCATTAAAATCAGCATCATTGCTAATTGTTTTATCTTGTTTCTTGAGATATTTCTTCGACGGCAAATCTGATTCTTCTATAATTTTAAATTCACTTTTTGCAGTATCAATTCTAGCTAAAATTAAGATGCTTCTTACTGTGTTGCTTTTGCCAGAAATGGTAAATGTTTTATCAAAAAATACTTCAATTCTATCGTTATAGATAAAATCTTCTACAAACGTGCTTTTCTGAATATAGTCAGGACTTTTTTGTAATGCTGCAGCTTTCATTTTAAGGACTTCATCGAGCGTTTTTTCTTTGGTATAATAAAAAACATTCGGTGCGTATAGTTTTTTAAATGCATCTGTATTTTTGGAGTTATGTGCATCATCAAAGTTTTTTAAAAGAGCATCGTTACTTGATATTACATAGCCGTTTGTTGTAAACGGTTGGCTTACATCAATCTGTTTTTCATTTACAGTCGTTTTTGTTTTATTTTTTTGATTGCTGGCAGCTGGAAAGCAAAATTAAACTTGAAATTATTATTCTGAAATAGTGCATATGTTTTGGTTTGTAATGTTAAAAGTATAATGAATTTAATTAAGAAACTAAATAATTAATGTTGAAAATAAATTCTTATTAAACCATATACACCAACTAATATCAACAGGAAATAGATGTATTTTTTGTACTGATCTTCAGAAATTTTCTGCCGAATTTTATTGCCAACAAAAAATGCAATTAATGTAAATGGTAATGAAATTGCAAAATAATACAATACTGTTTTATTTAAAATACCTGAAATGATTTGTCCTATAATAATAAATACATCAGAGACAATAAAATAACCTTGTAAATTTCCAATGAATTGTAAAGTTGTCCAGTTTTTCAAAATTCCAAAAATAACTATTGGTGGTCCAGCAGTATTAAATGCACCACCTAAAATTCCACCTATAAATCCAAATAAATACGCAAATTTTTCATTTAGATTTACTTTGTATTTTGTGAAAAATAAATTAAATAATGCAACCAGAATTATAAAAATATAGAGAAACGTTTTTATTAAATTTTCATTTCCATATTTTAAAAAATAAATTCCAATAGGTATTCCAAAAACAGCAGCGAATACTAATTTTTTTGTGATATTCCAATTGATATTTTTGTGATGTTTCATCAACATTAGTATTGCTAATGTCAATCCATTTAATGTCATGATAGGTGTGGCAACTTTAGTACTTACTAATAATGTTAAAAATGGCATCGCAAAAATAGCATCACCAAAACCAAAAGTTGCATATACTAAAGAACCAAGAAATAGAATAATTGGAATATAAATTTCAGTTGGCATTAAAAGCTAAATTAGATTGTAATCTTCAAAAATACAATTTGTTTTTACATTCAGTTAGATTCTTTAATTTAGGAATCAAATTTCATTTAAATAAACTACATTTACTTTGCATAATTTTTTATGAAATGAGTATTAGAGTTTGCATTCGAAACATAAATGATTTTTTGTGAAACGTGGTTCTATGACACAAAAATTATAACTGAATAGAGATCGTAAATTCCATCTGCACCATTAAAAACTATAATAATAAACAGATGAAAACATTTTTTTTAATAATTGGCATCTTTTTTAATTGCTACATTATTTCAGCACAAACATGCGCTGAACATAATATAAAACTAAATTTTGCAACTAAAAAAACACTTACTTATTATGAACAATTTTTGAAATCAAACGAAAAAATCGGCTATTTAGAAACATTTATACTGTATCCAGTTCTACAACGAAAGTATATCAATAAAAAATATAAAGACAGTACTTTGGTAAATAAATTTGAAGATTTAAAACGAATGATTTGGTGTTTTGATGGTTTGTGTTTAAACAACAATAAAAATTATTATCTTCAAAAAAATGAAATTATTTCCAAAATAAAATCGAACGAAATTGCTGATAATTATTTTAGAGAAACGGTTTGCGCATTGTGCAGTCAATATAAATTAGACAGCAATCAACTAAAAACAATTTTAGATTTTAATGACACAACTTATTTTAACAAATTTTCGTTGTTGCACAAAGTATTGCAATTAAAAAATCTCAATTATAATAAATGCATTTCCAATGAAATTTATACAAGATATAAAACACAATTATTAGATACTATTTGCAAGTTGTATATAAACACAAATAATGTAACCTTTGCAGTTCAAAATAATAACAATAATATTTCCGATTTTGATGCCTTTGTAGAAGCAGTTTTAATGATTTCTTTGTTGGATGATCAGCCAAATATCAGTGATGAGTTGATTGCAATTGTTTTAAATTCACAAAATCAAGTTGGAAATTGGCAGATCGAAGAGCAAAATGTTAAATCTAATGAACATACAACACTAGTTGCATTTTGGCTTTTATTGAATGAACAACAAAAACTTAAAATTTTGAATGTAAAATAGTTATCCACTAAAAAATACTGTATATGTCTGCTTTTTGAGTGTTAATTTGTTGCTGAATTGCAAATAATTAGCTAAATTTATTTTAATTATGTTAGATGGTTAGAATTTTACACTTCGTTGTTTTCTTTATTATTACTTTTTCTTCACTTACAAGTGAGGCAGAAAGTAATACTACTAAAGTTGATATATTTCAAGAATTAACATCTAAATATTTAAATGCATACAATCAATCGAATTTTTCTTTACTAGCTAATGATATAATAAATCAACAGCAATACAACGCAATTGTAAGTAGTGTTGAGAAAAAAAACGAAGCATGTTTAACTGATTTCGATAAGAATTTTGATGTAAATATTTTTAAGCGTGCTTTTGAAAAATCACACTTATATCATATAAAATCAGATACCATTGTAGTTGAGTCCGTTACCAGTTTTGCTACTTGCGCTGATTTAGATATTAAAAAACTAAGTTGCTTTGTCTATTTCCAAAAAAAGAATGCTTCTGTTCCAATTACACTTATTGTAATTAAAACAGATACCGATACGTATAAAATTTTATTAGATATTATTAATGAAAATTATTTCAGCAATGAGAAAAACTAAGCATCTATACATTGCCATATTGCTGGTAATAATTGCAAACACTGCATTCAGCCAATTATATAACGATGGTCCAATTCGCCTAAGGGTTTGGGCACATAAAGTATGGTCAAGTTCAAATTGTGGCGAGTTAGGTAACAATGAATATGCAATCGAAAATATTCGCGCAAGAGTTTTGTCTGGTGGTGGTGCATCTTATATATCTTCACCAAATGGTTTTGGATGTACATTTTGGGGTTCCAACAATCGTTATTATTCGTTTAATCCAAATCAAATGCATGCAGTTCGTAGTGTTGGCCTACCACTTGAAGCAAATGGTTATAAATTGTTAGATGTAAATTATCCGTCAAACGTAACAGTTCCAAGTTTATTTGAAGTTTATACAACCGATGCGTATGAAGAAGATTGCACAGGTGATTTTTTATCTTGCGGACAAGGAACAGAATTAAATTATGATGAATGCTGCTGTGTCAATATTCCATTTGTTGGAAGAGTTTGTGCTTCTGGTGATGATTATTTATCTACTACCAATTCTTGGCAAAATGTTTTTTTTAGAGGTGGAAATAATGGCGTTGTAAATTATACGCAACCAATTGTAATGACTTCATCTGGTGAACATAAATACACTGTTGTTTTTGCATATCAATGGGATTGGACTTATTCTTTTCCGCCTTTATGTGCATCGCCAACTTATCAAGATGCACCAATAACTGTAACTGCAGATTTTGTAGGTTTATTCGCAGACAGCGATTGGGATGGTGGAACTTGTGGCGTTAGCATTTCTGGTGATGAAGACCTAAGAGCAAAGTTTAGAACCAAAGATAATTTAACTGCATTTGGTGCTTGGCCTGCTACAGCTATAAAATTTAGCCAAGATGTTCCAAAATGGAATAATGCGAATACAAACATTTTTACGAGAAATTATTCTTCAGCAAATACAAATATGCAATCCATTGATATTGAGTATGATTTATGGGAAGATGATGGATTTGAAACTACAGTTTTTGGTAACCTATACAGACCTTGTGGTGATGCAAATTGGGACAATAATTTTAATGCAAATTGTTGCATAACTATTGCAGGTTTTACTGTTTGTTGGGATGGCGATGACAACCACTCTACTGGTTCATTTAGTATAAATAATTGGAGAAATAGTCCGCCAAATACAGATAACTTTATTGAAATTCCAGTTCGTTTAAGCTCTTCTCAATATGAAAATTATGTCGCAAGAATAAAATACAGATGGACAATTAGCAATCCAACAGCAACTGTAACATCAACGTTAGATAATACACTATGTATTGGAACGCCAACTACTATAACTACAACTAGTACCAATGCAACTTGGTTTCAATGGCAAGTTACTAACGTTACTGGACCAACACCTGGAGCTTGTCCTTCTTCTGGCTGGTCTGATATCGCAGGTGCAAATTGTTCGACATATATACCACCACAAACTCCAGGTACTAGAATTTATAGATTGATGGTATTTAATAGGAATGGTACAGGTAGCACCACTTCTGTTGGCTCACAATTTAGTTATGCTTACTCACAATGTGTTAGAGTTACTTATTTTCCATATGCACCGCCAATATCGAGTGTTGCATGCGGTGCAACAGTTACTCAAGGTACTCCAATAGTTTTTTCGATTCCTGTTGTTCCTTCAATTGGAGCTGTTGCAAATCCAACTTCGTACACATGGTCAGTTTCACCTTCTGCAGGCGTTACTATTTCTTCGCCTAATACTTCTTCAACCAATATAACATTTGCAAACACTGGTACATATACTGTTACTATGACTGTTGGCGATGCCTGTGCTGCAGCTAATGCTACTTCAACATGTACAGTCAATGTAACAACTTCATCGTGCGGATATGTTTATTTATCAACTAGTGGCAATGATGCAAATGCTGGTACTGAGACTCAACCAAAATTAACATTAGCAAATGCACTAGCACTTGCTAATACTACAAGCAGTAAACATATTAGAGTCTCTCAAGGAACGTTTAATATAAACACTATTACAGATTTAGAATCTAATATTATTATTGAAGGTGGTTTTAATGCCGGAACATCACCATGGACTAAAGATGAAAATAGTACAACAACATTATCTTTAACTGGAACAGCTAATATAAATGCAAATATAGAACATGTTATGGGTTTACGTTCAGCATCTAAAACTGCTTGGAAATTGCAAGATTTAACAATCACTGCTGGAAGTCCTACAGGACAAACTGCAAATGGACATGGAAAATCTAGCTATGCAATTTATGTCGATAATTCATCAAACTACACCATTTTAAGATGCAACGTGACGAGTGGTAACGGAACAGCGGGAAATGCTGGAACGGCAGGTGGTGCAGGCGGTGCTGGTTCAGCTGGAACAAAAGGTCAATCTGGTGCTGATGATTGCAATCCAATATGTACTAGTTGTTGCCAAAACACTCAAACAGGAGGAAGTGGTGGTGGTGGTGGTGTAGCTGGTGTAGGAGCAAATAGTGGAGCTGTTGGTGCATCAGGTGGCGCAGGTGGTAGAGGCGGCAATGACTGTTGTTCACAATTAGGATTTAATGGAAATGGCGGTGGTGGATAGGGCTAACCTGGTGGCGGTCAGGTGGCGGAGCTGGTTCATGGTCTGGTGCAATAACATCTGGCGGTGCAGGTGGCAATGCTTCCGCAAATGGTGACAACGGAGGAAGTAATGGATTTGCTGGCGCGGCAACTTATTCTGCTGGATATTTTTTCCAATTGCAAGGTACAGCTGGTGCAGGTGGTGCTGGTGGTTCTGGCGGCGGCGGCGGCGGCGGCGGTAGTATAAATACAGATGGTTGTGAAGCATCTGCAAACGCAGGTTCTGGCGGCGGCGGCGGCGGCGGCGGTGGCGGTGGTGGCTACCCAGGAAAAGGTGCAGGTGGAACATTTGCTTTATTTATAGCAACTACAAGTACTTCGGAAACATTAACAGATTCGAGGTTCACAACAGGTGGTGTTTTCTCAGGTGGTGCAGGAGGCGCAGGTGGTGCAGGTGGTGCAGGTGGTGCAGGATTTGCAGCAAACACAGATTGTAATAATTGTGGTAGAGTAAACCAAGGTGGACGTGGAGGAAATGGAAGTGCTGGTGGCTCTGGCGGTGCTGGAGGAAATGGGTCTTCTGGTGTTCAATATCAAAAATTTAATGTGCCAACTTTAACAGCAAGTTCACCAACAGTTGCACTACCAAAAGCAGCAGTAACTGCACAATATGCATTAGGTTGTACATATTCTCAAATTCCAGTATCAAAAACTGGAACTACGTGGACAAGTTTTGATGCTGGTGGAAATTTATTAAATGATAATTATCCAATTGGTGTTGGACCTTTACCATCATCATATACAACCAACTCTAATAGTCCAATTATTTATTATACCTCAACTATAGTTGGTAATGATGCAAAAGATTTAACTGTTGATGGTACAGTATACAGAGATGCAATTTATATTAAAGGAACCAGAACCATGCCTACTATAACTGTAGATCCTGATAGAGTATGCAGCGGCGAAACCATTTCGCTTGATGCAACGGTTACCAATCCAAATCAAGATGCAACGAATACAGCAGCTGATCATGAATGGAAATACAGACAATTTAAAGTAAATAATACGTTGAACATAGGTGCTTGGAATGCCATTGGAACTGGATTGACAAGAACATTCTCCATTACTAATAATACAACAGATTCAATAAAATATTTAATTGCTTTTAGAACAAAAGATTATTGCTGTGGATGGTCTATTTGGGTTTATGATTCTGTAACTGTTTATCCAGCAATTAATCCTGCGACTGCTTGGACTGGTATTCCAAACGTGCCAAATGTTTGTTTGAAAGGTGCACCTGCTACATTAGGTGTTAATGTTCCAACTGGTCAATCTGGAGGAACAGCTGCAGCAACATTTATATACAGATATTCAACGGATGGTGGTACTACTTGGACAGCTTGGAGCACCACTCGTCCGACTACTATTCCAAAGGTAACTGGTACTACCATTGTAGAAAGTGCATACATCACATCAACCTTACCATTAATCAACGGACCATATAATTGCGATACAGCTTATACAACAGTAACGGTATCATGGGACATAAGTGACTCTATAAATGCAAGTGCTTATGTAAGTAGCATTGCAGCATGCGGTTCTCCAAATGGGTCTGCTACTTTAGTTTCCTCTGCACCAGCTTACGGAACTGGACAATGGACGCAAATTTCTGGTTCCTCAACTTCAACACCAGCTGTACCAACTTCTGCAAATACTTTAAATGTTTCTAATATTCCTTGGGGCACAGGTAATAACATTTATAGATGGACAGTTACAAATGGTGCTTGTTCTGATTTTGTAAACGATACTATAGTTGTTGCAAATAATAGTACATCGGTTATAACTAACGATACAATGAATTGTTTTACCTGTACAGTTACAGATGGTAACACTTACACATTCTTCGATTTTCAAGGTTATTTAGTTTGTAAAATACAAGATTTAACAAACTCCATTGATTTAGCTTCAACAGAAGTTTGTATTAGACGTCCAGTACCAAACATTGCACCAACACCGCGTGTCATAACCAATGCCTATGGTGATTTAATGCCATATTTAAGAAGGTATTGGACGATAAAACCTACAACTTCTTTAGCGCCAGATGCTTTAGCAAGAGTGACGCTTTATTTCACTGTAGCTGAATATAATAATTTATTTAATGCAGCTTTAGGAACTCCATACGCATTCTCAAGTGTTGCAGATTTAAAAGTTAGTAAGTTTCCTGGTGGAGGCAATGGTGCATTTGATGGACCAGATAATATTTTAAATCAAAACAACAGACCTGGTGGAGAAGATATTGTGGCTGGTGGTTTTGCTGGTTCGCATCCAAATTGGACACAACCTGTATTTGCTACGTTTGCGCCAAATGGAATTGATTATGAAGTATCATTTACGATTGATGAATTTTCAACTTTCTATATTCATCCAACGCGTTTTCCTTATGAAGTATTACCAGTTGAATTGGTTTCTTTTACAGGAACCAATGTTGGTGCAAAAAATAGATTAGAATGGGTAACGGCTTCTGAAAAAAATACAGCTAAATTTATTGTGGAGAAAAGTTTAGATGGTATTAATTGGTTTTATGTTGGCGAAAAACAAGCAGCTGGCAACAGCTCACAACAATTAACCTATGAGTTATTTGATGATTATCCAGTGATTGGAAACAATTATTACCGATTAAAAATGCTGGATTTAGATGCTACTTTCAAATACAGCGACATTATCAATATTCCAATTGATGCAAGCTCGGTGAATGGAATTGTTGGTGCCTATCCAAATCCAACGAAGGATGAATTTACAGTGGTGATTGCTTCATCTGAAAATCAGAATACAACTATCTTGGTGTATGATGTTTTAGGACAAGTTGTTCGAAATGTAAATGTTAATTTGGTACAAGGCGTTAATAAAACAACGATTAGCTTAAATACTTTAGCAAACTCATCGTATGTAGTTTTATTTAAAGATAGCAAAGGAAATGAACACCGATATAAAGTGGTGAAACAATAAAAACTTTACGCATTAATTTTAAAAGAGATTGATTTTTTCAATCTCTTTTTTATTTAATTAGAATACCAGTACTGTAAATTTCTTCCTTTCGTTTGTTAAACCATTTGTCGTTTGGAAAGCGTTGCTGAAAAGTTTGCATCACGCTGTCTAGTTCTTTCCTTTTATTATTTTGAAGATATAAATTCACTAAATTATTGGCTGAATAATAAAACACAGGTTCTTTATTGATGACATATTTAAAATAATAAACAGCAGAATCAATGTTGTTTAATTGCCAATAAGTGTAACCAACATAATTAATACTTGATAAATAGGAACTATCCACTTCTTTGCTTTTTAAGAAGCAATTCAAGGCATTCGAAAAATCCTTTTTGTAAAAATAACTCAAACCTAATAATTCCCAAAGGTCAGGAACTTTGTCATAAATCTTTAAACCATTTATTGCATACGTTTGTCCAATGTTTATTAAACTATCTAATCTGTTTTTATTAGGATTAGGCATTAATTCTTCATCAAGTGCTGTATTAATATAAAGACCACTTGCCATTCGATTCGCATTTGCCGATTGCGTTAAATGTGGCATATCTTTCTCTATTAATGTAAAAGAATTTTTCCAGTCTTTTGTTCGGTAAACAGTAAAAAAAGTAAAAAGAAAAGCAATTAAAATGAGTATAGGATTTTTAAAAATTTTGAAAGATGCTGATGCTGAAACATCTATAAATACGGCACTTAAGGCAATACAAAATCCTAATGATGCAATAAAATTATACTTATCCATTACAATGCCTGCAACAAGTGTATAAAAATTGAGAGCATATGCAATTGACATTAAAAAAAATAAAAAACTAAATGTATAAATACGATTTGTTTTATAAGTTTTATAAGAGAAAAATCCTAAAATCAACAAAATAAGAAAGCTACTTAAATTAACTAAGGTAAACAAACCAGTTAATGGAATTTGATTGTATCCAAAAAAGAAATAATAACCAGTTGGAATTACTAAAAATTTTAAATAGTAAAATAAAGAAGTTAATGTAACAGCTATTTTATTGATAAAAGTATAGTTGGCAATCAATGGGTTTTCATCAAAACCCATAGAAAATATATACTCATCTTTGTTTGGTAATGTTTTAAAAATTCCAAGAATTAGAAATGCAAGCATAAATAAACCAAATGTAATTGCACTGTTGATTAAAAGTTTTTTTCTGTCAATTTCTCTAAAAAAAAACAATACCATTAAAGGTGCAATGATAAAAATATAAGCATCTAGTTTTGATAAAAATGCCAACGTGATAAATACGATAAATAAAAAAACGCGAACGATTTTTTTTGAATCGAAATAATAAATTAATTGAATTGCTGCAAATAAACCAAACAGCATACTTAATAAGTTATCGCGCGCTTTTATATTGGCAACTACGCTTACATGATTTGGATGTATGGCAAAAATGAAACAACTTAAAATAGCTAATAATACGAGCGTTTTTGAATCAGCATAAAGTCTTGAAACAATAATGAAATCATATACTTTGCACAAAATGCACGCAAACAAAAACACGTTTACAATATGCGAAATATGCGGATTTGGAACACCTGCAATATATCGTTCTAGCCAAAAAGTAACAAAAGAAATTGGTCTGTAATCGGCACCGGCAAACCATGTTTTAAAGAGAGAAACAAAACCAGCGAATGTGTTTTCTGTATTATAGATAGTGCTTAATATAAATTTATCATCAACACTGTAATCAAAATTATAAGTCCAGCCATATAATAGAAAAGCAAGTAAGAAAAATAAAAGATAATGCACCTTTTTATTCATCCAAATTTCTTTATTCTTTTCATTAGAAATTACTGCTGCTTTATTTGCAGTTTTTTTTTGTAATGGTTTTTTATGATTTTGTTGTTGCATTTTTTTATTAAAAGATACCTTTATTTTTTTCTATTTCTTTTTCATAACCTTCATCAATTGCTAACTCAAATCCATCAGCTGCTTCGGTTGCTAAAATATCACATCTATTATTTTCTACATTGGTAGAATGTCCTTTCACCCAAACAAATCGAATGTTTTGATATTCATATAATTTTAAAAATCGTTTCCATAAATCTTTATTTTTTTTCTTTGCAAAATCTGGTTTCATGTTCCAATTAAAAACCCAACCTTTTTCCACCGATTCAACTACATATTTAGAATCAGAATAAATGGTGATTTCTAAATCTTGTTTTTTTAATGCTTCCAAACCTGCAATTACAGCCAATAATTCCATGCGATTATTAGTTGTTAATCGATAACCTTTTGCAATTTCTTTTCGATGGCCATTTGCTAAAAGTACGACTCCAAATCCACCTGGACCAGGATTTCCTCTTGATGAACCATCTGTATACATTGTAATCATAAAAAAATGTTGTCCGAATATAAGAGTAATCTATTATTTTCGTGTTATGACGAAAAAAGAAAAAATAATTTTTATTGAAAACACCTTAGATAATTTATATCCAAACCCACCAATTCCACTGGATCATAAAGATGCTTATACATTACTAATTGCAGTTTTATTATCTGCACAGTGTACGGACATTCGTGTAAATAAAGTGACACCAGCTTTGTTTAAATTAGCTGATAATCCACAAAAGATGAGTAAAGTTTCAGTTGAAAAAATAAAAGAAATAATTCGACCATGTGGTTTATCGCCTAGAAAATCACAAGCAATTTCTGATTTATCAAAAATAATTATGGAAAAACACAACGGAAAGGTGCCTGATTCGTTTGAAGAGCTCGAAGCATTGCCTGGTGTTGGACATAAAACGGCTAGTGTAGTAATGAGTCAGGCGTTTGGTGTGCCTGCGTTTCCAGTTGATACACATATTCACCGACTAGCATTTCGATGGAATTTAAGTAATGGAAAGAATGTAGAACAAACAGAAAAGGATTTAAAATGTTTATTTCCAGAAAAAAAATGGAACATATTGCATTTGCAGATAATATATTATGGCCGTGAGTACTGTACAGCTAGAGCACACGATGTAGAAAATTGCATAATTTGTTTAAAAGTTGGTAAAAAAATGCTGAATAAATAAATTATTTTGATAACTTTAACGTTTATTAGTAAAAACTTTTCTAAATGAATATTCATTTTTAAAGTTTCATGCGCAGCATTTAAATAAAAAAAATTACACATGAAAAAAATTGTTTTCTCTTTTCTAATTATTGCTATTGCTTTTACTGCTTATTCAAAAGGAGGTGGTAGAAGAGGTAGTTTGGCTGATGCGGAAGGTGCTGGACATGATGTTGGTATTACTGTTGGTCCTGCTTGGTCACTCACAGATTTAGGTGGTGCAAAAAAAATAGGATCACCTTTTTTAAGAGATATTGATTTTCCAGCAACACGTGTTGGAGTTTCTGTTTTTTACAGATATAACATTAACAAGTTTATTGCAGTGCGTGCTAATTTAATGTGGGCAATGTTAAGAGCAGAAGATGCTGATACAGATGGTACGCCTCCAAATATACCAGGTGGCCCAAGTGATAGCTGGTATAGAGCTCGCAGAAATTTAACTTTTAAAACTCACGTAGTTGAATTTCAAGTAATGGCTGAGTTGAATTTGAAAAAATACCAACATGATGTCTACGGTAAAGGTGAGAAAGAGCGTTGGGCTCCATATATTGGCGCAGGAATTGGTTTCTTCTATTTTAATCCTTACATCGGTGGTGGTTTAGATGGTGGTTCGAAAATTAAATTAAAACCACTTGGTACTGAAGGTCAATACATTGGTTATAAAAAACCATATAGCAATTTTCAGTTTGACTTAATGGCTGTTTTGGGTCTTAAATTTAATGTTTCGCAAAGAGTAAGCATTGGTATTGAAGGTGTATATCACCAAACATTTACGGATTATTTAGATGATGTTAGTGGAAATTATATTAATCCATCAGATATTTCATTATTGTCACCAACTGCACAAGCTCTACAAAATAGATCAAATACTGGACCTTATCCAAGTCCAACATTTAACTTCGTAGAAGGTCAATTTAAACCAGATGGAACATTAAATGCTGGTGGTATTGGTCAACAAAGAGGTGATAAAAAAGACAATGATCAGTTTTTAAATTTGAATATTACAGTCTCTATTTCTTTAGGTAGTTTGAATAGAAGTAATTTTGGAAGTTGTGGAAGAAAAAATCCTTATCATCATAAATTTAATTGTCCTAAATGGTAATTAGATAAAATAGAAATTAAAAAGTCCTGAATTTATTCAGGACTTTTTTTATTTCACTACAAAACATGTAGAATTACATGATAAAATTAATTCGTTTTGTTACATTAGTTAATTTCATAGGTGCATAACCAATAAATTCTCCATCCATATCAATCGATATTTTTGTAGCATCGCAGGAATCAATATTAATTTCTTCAAACTGATGATAATGTACTTGTGGATGTTCTACTTTTATGCATTTTTTTACAGTTCCTAAATGTTTGAAATAATCTAATAAATTGATATCGCCAATAATAACAAAAGAAAATTTTCCATCTGTTACGAGTGCGTCTGGTGCAATGCCTAAGCCATTTCCAAAATATTTTCCATTAGCAACCACCATGTTAATTACTTTTCCTTGCCACGAAAAATCATTGTTCCAACATTTTACATTACAATTTTTATATGTTGCAATCGTTTTTGTAATGGCATAGAAGTAACTAAAATCAGCACCCATCCATTTAGGTACTTTTTCCTTTATTACAACCGTTTCGCCACCCATTCCAACATCGGTTATATTCATAAAAAAGCGAGAAGATTTCTTCGCTTCTTTATCCATAAACGTAACAAAACCTACATCAATCAATTGTGAATTATTAGATTCTATTAAAGTTTTCAACGTGTAAAGCTGTGTGTTTTTATAAACAGTTTTTACAAAATCATTGCCACTTCCTGCAGGATAGACTCCAATTTTTATTCGACTTATTTTACTCCAATCGTAATCGTTTGGAGAGCCAGTTTCTGAAATTTTGAAATGATTGATAACACCGTTTACCACTTCATTTAATGTGCCATCACCACCAATTGCGATGATAGTTTCAATTCCATTTTCAATTGCTAATTTAGGTAATTCAAAAAAATGACCACCATACTGTGATTCGAAAAATGCAATTTCATGATGTTTAAATGCAGCTTGGATTTCATTTTTCACAGCATTGAGCTTGCGTATTTTGGAATTGATAAGAAAGGCAATTTTCATAATTTACTGTTTAATGTTCTTTTTCAATTAAGATATATTTTTGCACGACTTACGACTCAGAACTCACGACTTCTCCAAGTATGCATTAAATTCCACGCATTTTTGTATTCATTTATTTCACGTTCTTTTTGTTCGTTACTCCAATTTAACTCTTTTGTCATTAATTCGGAAACTGCAATTACTAAAAGTTCGTCATAGGTTTGCATCTGGTAGGTGATAAGCGTTCTTCGCGTTAATATATCATCCAGTTTTTGTGCATGCTGGTGACGAATAAAAAATAAAATTTCTGCGTTTGAATAAGGATATTTTTCAAACGGTTGAATTAATTCTAAATTATCTTGCACCAAATTCGCTATAAGCGTTGCATTTTTAATTCCGTATCGATGTTTGTATTTATCAATAATCGTTGAATGAATGATCTCTTCGTTGTCTGAAGATTCAATAGCATGTTTATCCTCAATTGCTTTAATACAATTATCAGCCATCGACATAAACGAAGTTAATTTTCCACCAGAAACAGTCAGCATATTTTCGTTGTTCCACCAAATCTGATAATCGCGCGAACGTTTGGTGCTTTGTTTACTTTCGTCTTCATCGTTGAGTAAAGGACGCAAACCTGCATATACACTTAAAATATCTGCTTCAGTTAATTTGGTATCTAGTAGTTGAGCATTCACGCTTTCCAGCATATAATTTACTTCATCTTGTAAAATATGCATTTCATCATTCGAAGCATTGTATTCAGTATCTGTTGTTCCAATGATAGATAAATTATCGTCCCAAGGCATGCACCAAATCATTCTGCCATCGCCATTTGCCGTTGGAAACAGCATCACGCAATCTTTTGGAAAATGATTGGCCGACACCACAATGTGCGTGCCCTTGCTTGGCATCATGTATTTTTTTTCGTCTTTTGGATTGAACTTTCTAAGTAATTCATCTGTCCATATTCCTGTCGCAGAAACAAATACTTTTGATTTTATTTGTTGTGTAAAATTGAAAACTTTATCGTGACAAGTAATATTTTTTATTTTATTTCCAACGAAATTGAATTGCTGCATTTCAAAATAATTCAATGCAATAGCACCTAAATCTGTAGCTTCTTGTATCACTTCATTTGTCAAACGTGCATCATTTGTTTTAGCATCATAATAAATAAAACCGCCAACCATTGATTCCGTTTTTATTTGTGGAAAACGTTTTTTGATTTCTTCAACATTGATTTCTGCATGTTTTGGCATGCTGCTTTCACCACTTAAATAATCATAGCCAGACAAACCAATACTCAATTTTAGTTTGGTAACTTTTGAATTATAAATTGGCATAAAAAATGGCTGTGGCGAAACCAAGTGCGGATATTCTTTTAGTAAATGTTCACGTTCGTGTAATGCTTCTTTTACTAATTTTATTTGCATTTGCTGCAAGTAACGCAAGCCACCATGAATCATTTTTGCAGAACGAGAACTGGTGCCAAATGCGAAATCATTTTTATCAATAATTAATGTTTTCCAACCTTTGCGCGCTGCTGCCAAAGCAATGCCAGCGCCAGTAATTCCACCACCAATTACTACTATATCGAATAGTTCAGAAGTAGCACGTTGTATGTTATATTGGCGGTTCATTTTTAAAATTATAACGATTACTTTTTTCATAATACCTTTCGGATCGAGCTTGTTTTTTATTGACCTTAATAATTCCAAAGCTAACGGATTCGTTTGTTTTTTATACCATTTCTGATGATCGGCACCAACGCTGTGATGATGAGAAATAGAACCGCCGTTTTGTAAAATTGTATCAGATACCAAGTTTTTAATTTCCTGCCACTGCTCAATTTCTCTGCCTTGCAACATTGGTGTAATTAGAGTAAAATACATACATGCAGCATTTGGATATACATGCGAAATATGTGCTAAAAAAATACCTTTTGTTTTATTGAATGCAACGGATTTATTCAATTCTTTCGTTAATGTTTGGTGTAATTTTGAAACATCTTTCCAATGTACTAGTGTTTCCATAGTATCAATGTATATTGAATGTTCCACTAAAGTATCACGCAAGTAAGGCAACTTAAAACGGTTCTCGGCCCATTTGTCTCCGATGGTAGTTGGCGCTAACATGCCTTTGTGTTTTTCTACTAAATTTTTAGCAAAAACTACTTGCGAAGAAACACTGATTTCGTTCTGCGGAAACCGCATAATTAACAAGCATGGATTTGATAAATCTTTCCATTGTAACACTAATTTTTGCAACTCTTTTTTTACGTCATCAAAAACACCTTTTTTTTCATCATGCGACATTTTAGAAAACAAATTTGTTTCATTAAAATCAGACAAGCGAACCACAGATGGTTTCACACCAGCTTGTGTTGCTTCTTTCAAAAAGTTGCTTCCATGTTCAAAAGTTGGAAACAAGGCAACAATCCAACGATAATTTTTAGGCAGTTTTTTTATTTTTACTTTTATTTCCGTAACAACACCAAGCGTACCTTCACTTCCTATAAATAATGGCAACACGTTGATGCCAGCTGCATCGTGCGTATAATCGTTGCTTTCAATAGTTCCAATTGGTGTTGCTACTTTTATGTGTTCAACCAAATCTTCCATTTTTCCATAAAAAGTAGATTCTTGTCCAGCGCCTCGTGTCACTATCCAACCACCTAGTGTTGAGTATTCAAATGATTGTGGAAAATGGCCTAAAGTATAACCACGTTTATTAAGTATTTTTTCTAATTCAGGACCAAAAATGCCTGCTTCAAAGGTAGCTGTTAAATGTGTTTCATCAATCGAAAGTAGTTTTTTGTATTGACGCAAATCGATGGTGCATTTTATTTCTTTTCGTGTTGCAATGGCATCCATTGATAATGCACCAACTACATTAGAACCTGCGCCAAATGGAATCAAATGCACATTATGCAAAGATGCTTGCGAAACAATATATTGAATTTCTTCGTGCGAATTTGGCGTCAACACTACATCTGGAGAAACAAATCCATTTCCATTAAAAATGCGAATCACATCATAATAACTTTTTCCTAAAGAAACAAACAATCTATCATCTTCATTAAAACTAATTTTACTTGGATGAATCGATGCGAAAATATCTTTTATTTCTTCTTTTCTTTTATCTGTTAAAATGGGTAAATCAAATTTTTTCGGTGGAAAAAAGTTTTCACGCAAATTCATTTTCCAGCGTTCTTCTACCATCGTTTTCAACTTTGGATAATCGTTAATATGTTTTGTTTCTTTAGGGTTGCCCCATTTCCACCAATCGCGATTCATAAAAAATTAATGTTTGTTCAAAAATACATTTTTTAGCATTAAAATTGACAGTAATTATCAGTAGTTATTTTACAATTGCCGAAACTTCAAAATTTCTGCATTTCCATATCACTTATCACTAATAACTTATCACTAAAAAAAATTATCTTCGTAATGTTTTTAAAATAATCTCAACTAATTACAATATGATAGTAGATGATGCATTGGTAGAAAAGTTGGCAAATTTATCGAAATTGGAATTTGATGCAACTGGTAAACAAGAAATCAAGCAAGATTTGACGAAGATTTTGTCGTTTATGGAAAAGCTGAATGAACTCGATACAACTGGTGTTGAACCATTGATTTTTGTAAATGAAGATGTCAATGTTTTTCGTGATGATGTAGTCAATTATCCAATTTCAAAAGAAGAAGTGCTGATGAACGCACCCATTAAAGATGCTGATTATTTTAAAGTACCGAAATTCGTAAAAGGAACGAAATATTAAGATGAAGTTATTGGTTATGAAGTGATAAATTAATAGGATTTTCTAATAATACAACCAATAACCAATAACATATAACCAATAACAAACATGCAAAATAAAATAATTGAACTCAAAGGAATAAAACGTTATTTTAATTTAGGTGATGAAACGATTTATGCTATTAAAGAAATTAATTTAGATATTTTTAAGAATGAATATGTAGCGTTGATGGGTCCGTCTGGTTCGGGAAAATCTACGCTAATGAATATTTTAGGTTGTTTGGATACTCCAAGTGCAGGACAATATTTTTTGGAAGGAAATGATGTGAGCAAAGTTTCAGATAATGAATTGGCTGCTGTGCGAAACAAACAAATTGGTTTCATCTTTCAAACCTTTAATTTAATTCCGCGATTAACCACAATTGAAAATGTTGCCTTGCCTTTAATTTATGCTGGCTGGAGCAAAAAACAACGCGATGAACGTGCCATTGAAGTGTTGCAACAAGTTGGTTTAGGTGATAGAATGAAACATAAACCAAACGAACTTTCTGGTGGACAACGCCAGCGTGTTGCTGTGGCACGAGCTTTAGTAAATAATCCGTCGTTGATATTAGCTGATGAGCCAACCGGAAATTTAGATACCAAAACATCGTACGAAATTATGGCGTTGTTTGAAGAAATACATAACAAAGGAAATACAATTGTTGTGGTAACACACGAAGAAGATATTGCTTTATATACACATCGTATTGTACGTATGCGAGATGGTTTGGTAGAAAGCGACCAGCCGAATGAAAATATCAGAACAGTAGATAAAAGTTCTTTATTAAATGCAACTATTTAATTAAAAATGAAAAAGTATCGCCAAATTCTTTGAAAACAATTTAATTGCGATAGATAACAAGATAACACCAAATACTTTTCGTAAAATATTAATTCCGGTATCGCCTAAAAGTTGTTCAATTTTTGGTATAAAACGAATCACTGCATAAATAATAATCAGGTTAATTAAAATTCCAATTAGAATTGTAACCACTTCATATTCTGAGCGCAAAGAAAGCAAGGTAGTAAGTGTGCCTGCACCTGCAATCATTGGGAAAGCAATTGGTACTACAGATGACGATTTCACCGTACTGTTTCCTGATTTAAAAATATCTCTATTTAAAGTCATTTCTAATCCAACTAAAAAAATAACGATAGAACCTGCCAACGAAAACGATGCTACATCAATACCTATAATCTTTAAAATTTGTTTACCACCAAATAAAAACAAGATCATTATAAAGCCGGAAACTAATGTGGCATACTTAGCATCCACATGACCAACTTTTGATTTAATATCTAAAATAACGGGAACCGAGCCCAAAATGTCAATAATAGCAAATAAAACTAAACTTACTGTTGCTATTTCTTTAATATCAATGTGCATAAAAAAAATTTCGTAACAAAGTTCAGCGTTTTATTACTATAAAACAGCATTTAAAATATTATGCGTGTATCAATTCAATGTCAAATTATTTTTTTCAAGGTATTTTTAATATAAAAATTCAACTACTTGAAAAGAAAAAAAATGCTCTTAGCGTACTTTTTGTTAATTACAAAGACTGCTAAATTAGGTTATTAACAAATTTGGATATAAATGGATAACATTTTAGGTTAAATAACCAAAAAAGTTTCTTAGATTTGCATTTATTTGTATAAAAAGTACAAAATTTAGATTAATTAACATTATTTTTGTCCAATAAATTAAAAACAAGGTCTTTATGAAAAAAAGTATTGTATTATTTTCCGCGATGCTAATCTTATTTAGCTCAGTAGCGTTAGGTGCGAAGAAACCACCTAAAAATAATAAAAGTGCAGTTGGAAACAGCAGATTCAGCTTAGGTATCGGAATGGAAGTTGCCGATTACTATACACCAGCTCTTAAGAAAGCTTCCACATTTAAAAATCCAATTTACTTTGGTCCAAGAATTACTTGGTGGTACAATCCAAATTCATCTATTGCAATTGGATTAGATTTAGGATCACACGCATTTTCTACAAAAACTGACAATTTAACGTTACCAACAATTAACACTTACAATTTATTGTATTCAGGTTTATTGGCGTATAAATTTAACAACGGTTACATTTTAAAAAATGATGCTGCAGTAGCACCATATATCTTTGCTAAATTGCAAGGAACTTGGGCGCAAACTCCAGTAACTAAACAAAACGTAAATGGTTTTGGAATTCCGATTGGTGCAGGTATTAATTTTAAAATTGCAAACAATTTAGCATTAAACGTTAACGCTGGTTACAATTTTGCAATTAAAAATAACAATGACCACATCTTTTTTGGTGCTGGTTTAATGGTTGATTTAGGCAAAGGCAAAGAAGTTGCTGTTGATACAGTTGCTGCAGTTGTTGAAAAACCAATTGATACAGATGGTGACGGAATTATCGATTTAGATGATGCATGTCCAACTGTACCTGGTATTGCTGCATTTAACGGTTGCCCAGATACAGATGGTGATGGAATCGAAGATAGCAAAGACGAATGTCCTACAGTTCCTGGTTTAGCAGAATTTAATGGTTGTCCAGATCGTGATGGTGATGGTATTGCTGATGCAAAAGATGCTTGTCCAGATGTAAAAGGTATTGCTAAATTTGGTGGTTGCCCAGATCCAGATCGTGATGGTGATGGTATTATCAATGAGAAAGATAAATGTCCAGACGTTCCAGGTTCATTTATTGCACAAGGTTGCCCTGATAGAGATGGTGATGGTGTAATGGATGATGAAGATAAATGTCCTGATGTTGCTGGTCCAGCTTCAAATAAAGGTTGTCCGACTATTAACGAGGAAGTGAAAAAACGTTTAGCATTTGCTGCTCGTAATATTCAGTTCGAAACAGGAAAATCTATTATCAAACCTGTTTCTTATAAAATTTTAGATGAAGTTGCTTCTATATTAAAAGAATATCCATATTACGATGTAAATGTAGATGGACACACAGATAATGTAGGTGATGCTGCTAAAAACTTAAAATTATCTCAAGATAGAGCTGCTGCTGCTGTAACTTACTTAGTTGGCAAAGGTGTTGCTGCTTCAAGATTAGTTTCTGCTGGTTATGGTTTAACTAAACCAGTTGCAGATAACAAAACTGCTGCAGGTAGAGCACAAAACAGAAGAGTTGAATTTAATTTGTTATTCAAATAAAATAAATTAATTCTCTCAATAAAAAAAAGACCGACAATTGTCGGTCTTTTTTTATATTTTTATTCGCCGTATGTCAATCAAAAATCAACAGGAAAATAAATTTACATTTTCTCGTTTCGAACGAAATGGAATTATTGTATTGTGTTTATTGATTTTAATAAGCATTATATCTAAAAAATACGTAACCAATTTTTTTGCAAAAGAATATCATTTATCTGAAACTGATAAAACTAAAATTGCTCAACTTCAACAACAAATTGACGAAGCAAAAAATAGCTATGCGTATAATAATAACACAGATAAGAGCGATTATTCTAAAAAAGAGTATTCAAATAATTACTCAAAAGATAAAACCTATTCGTCTAAAAAAGAGTATTACGATTTTACCATAGAAGTAAATTCTGCAAACCAAGAAGATTTTGAACGACTTTACGGTATAGGAAAAGTATATGCAGAAAGAATCGTAACATTTAGAAATAAATTAGGTGGTTTTTATTCTATCAATCAAATAAAAGATGTATTTGGAATTGAAGATTCAATATTTCAAAAATTCAAAAAAAATCTTACTATAAAGCCAGTTGCAGCAAAGAAAATTAATATCAACACAGCTACTTTTGAAGAGCTAACAGTTAATCCATATTTTTTCTCAACAGTTGCCAAACAAATTATTGGTTATCGAACTAAAGTCAAACCGTTCTCAACAGTAGAAGATGTGAAAAATCTTTATTTTGTAAAAGATCATCCAGAACATTATGATAAAATGTTGCCGTATATAGTAATAAAATAAATACACATAATTTACGACTTTCATCTCACGGTATTTTTTTCTTATCTTTGTAAAAATTTTTAAAAATGAATTTTGAATACTCAGAAAACCAACAATTAATTGCACAAACAGTAAGAGATTTTGCAGAAAAACATATCAGACCTTATGTTATGGAATGGGACGAATCTCAGCATTTTCCAATTGAAACATTACATAAATTAGGCGATTTGGGTTTAATGGGAATTTTAATTCCTGAGGAATATGGTGGCGCAGGTTTAAGCTATTTTGAATACATCACTGCTTTAATCGAAATCGGAAAAGTGGACAGTGCTTTATGTTTATCAGTCGCAGCACATAATTCTCTTTGCACCAACCATATTTATAAATTTGCAACACCTGAACAACGCAAACGTTGGATTCCAAAATTAGCCAGTGGCGAATGGATTGGTGCTTGGGGTTTAACTGAACCAAATACTGGCTCTGATGCAGGCAGAATGAAATGCGTGGCAAAACAAGATGGCGATGATTGGATTATTAACGGCACTAAAAACTTTATCACACATGGTATCAGTGGAAACGTTGCTGTAGTTATAGTTAGAACCGGCGAATTATTGGATTCGCATGGTATGACAGCATTTGTTGTAGAAAGAGGAACACCTGGTTTTTCTGGTGGAAAAAAAGAAAATAAATTAGGAATGCGTTGCTCAGAAACAGCGGAAATGATTTTTGATAATTGCAGAGTTCCAAAAGAAAATATTTTAGGAAATGTTGGTGATGGCTTTGTACAGGCAATGAAAATTTTAGATGGTGGCAGAATCTCAATTGCTGCTTTAAGTATTGCTATAGCAGTTGGTGCATACGAAGCAGCTGTTAAATATGCAAAAGAACGTGAACAATTCGGTAAGCCAATTTCTGAATTTCAAGCAATAGGTTTTAAATTAGCTGATATGGCTACACAAATTGAAGCTTCAAAATTATTGACTTTCCAAGCAGCAGATATGATGATGCGTGGAGAAAAAATGACCAAAGAGTCTGCTTTTGCTAAATATTACGCATCTGAGGTATGTTGTAAGGTTGCCAATGATGCAGTGCAAATTTTAGGTGGTTATGGTTACCTAAAAGATTTTCCTGTAGAAAAATTTTATCGCGATGCAAAATTATGTACCATTGGTGAAGGTACTTCGGAAATACAAAAATTAGTAATAAGTAGAGAAATTCTGAAAGGAAATATCTAACACAATTATTACATGTTTTATTAGATTTTTAGTATTAACTTTAAATAATTGTTTTAATGTTTAGATATTGTTAAATCAATTAAGCCATAAATACTTTGATGCAACCTAAGGATTGCTTTTCTGTTCTTAGATTTGTTGAACTAATTTTTATAGATATGATTATTGTTTTTATAGATTAATTAGTTAAAAATTATGGTTAGAATTTTACAAATTATCTTAGTCATTTTTCATTTTTATACCGTTGGATTTGCTCAGAATCCAAGGGTGAAAATAAATTATGCAGCATATCAAGGTATGATGACTAGTGTTGGAAATGCTGGATTTGGAACATCTCTTTTATGTGAAAATAATGGCTTAGAAATTCAGTATACATTCTTTTAAATCATCTACAGGTCCAATTATTACTTCTGCAAATTGTAACACTGCTTCAAATACTCAGTGGAGTTGTGAACTCAGAACAGAAACTTGCAATAATGCTGGCTTTTGTGTGTTTGGTATAATAATTCTTCATCTTGTTTGAGTAATCCAACATACTCAAATGATCCTGGTTATACAGATACAAGTGCATATCCGTGCACTGATATTTTGCAGTTAAGAATGAAAGGGTTTGAAACAGACCAAACAAATCCGTTTGGTGGTGGTGCAGCATGCGATGCAACAAATGATGGCGCTTGTGGTGGTACATGTGCTAATCCATCTTGTTATGGTGTTCAGCAAACTCCTACAAGTGGTGATAACAATGTGTTAATTAATATAGGTGATATTACAAATTACTCCACCCATTTTGTGGTTCTACTTGGTCAGCAACTTTTCAAACCAATTTTAGAAACTGTTATTTGTACCACTAATGGAATCAATAATTATTATTATTTAAGAGGGAGATATCGTTGGTGTTGGGATTCTTCTACTGTTTTAACCACACATGTAGGATTAATTAAAAGACTAAGTGTAACAGAAATTTGTTCTGCTTCAAATTATTTTGTTGCAGATTCTTCTGAAGCATATGAAGCAGCACGTGGTTTTCGTCATATCAATGGCAATATAGTACTAATGGAGGTGGTGCTTTAAAAATATAACTGGCGCAACTGCAAAAGATTTATCAACTACAGCATTGGTAAATAATAATACTGATAATTCTACCATTACTTATTTAATTAGAAGAGTGGCTTTGTTTTGCATAAATTTTGTTACAGCACCAGTCGGTAGAAAATCAGTATATTCCAATTTACAATCAATTGTTGTATATCCACAACCCAATGCACCAACTTTATTTGCAGCAGGTACTTCTCCAGCAAATGGAACTACTATTTGTAAAGGATTATTTGTTTATGCACAATTCAACCCAGGAAACGGTGGTTATACAGATGCTACAGATGAATTTCAATATTCAATAAATGGTGGATCTACATGGATAAATTATACTCCAGGTGCATCCATCAATACAGCAACAGCAACTACATCAGTGCAAGTACGTGCTCGTAGACTAGCTGGTTCTTTATTAGCTTGCAATACAACTGCCTGGTCGACGCTTGTTACTTGGCCAGTTTCTTCTATTGCAACTCCAGCTACACCAAACATCGTAACACCAAGTAACAATTCAGCTATTTGTCTAGGTGCAAATACGAGTTCAACTTTTAATGCTGGTACAGGTAGTGGCACAGGTGATGAGTTTCAATACAGCATTAATAATGGCAGTTCTTGGTCGGTTTATACACCTGGAAATACAATCAATACAACTACTGCAACTACGAAAGTTATAATACAAACAAGAAGAACAGGCATCGCATCAGGTACTTGTTTTCCAACACCTTGGGCAACTGCTGTAGAATGGAATGTTGTTGCTCAACCTGTTGGTCCAACATTTAATTCACAAACACCAGTAGGAACGGTGAATATTGGAGACTCAGTTAGATTACTAGCAAATACCGGAAATGGTGGTTCTATTGATGCAATAGATACATTTAGAATTTCTTTTGATAATGGAAATACATGGATAAATTATACAAATAATACTAAGTTACAAATTCCATCTGGTAGTACCGGTTTCCGTAATTGTTCAAAGGAAAACACACAACTGGAACTTCATTTGCTTGCAGTGCAACTAATTGGTCAAACCTAGCGTCATGGAATATTAATACCGTATTACCAGTTGAGTTAACAGCGTTTTATGTATCTAATAATGATTTTTATAATAATTTATTTTGGACAACTGCAAATGAAAACAACACTAAAGAG
>JADJSS010000019.1 GCA_016711605.1 Saprospirales bacterium | reverse complement strand
CCGCCAGCTAAAGTTGATTGAGTTACAATTAAAAACGTCTCCATTTTATCAATGATTTTGTTAACTGATAATAGCTTGCCACAGCCCAAAAGATAATTCGATATAATAGTTTTGCAATAACTACGGCGGTTGCAATGATATTTAAATCTTTGTCATAAACTGATAATGCTAAATAATCTTGAGCATCACCGTAAGTTGAATCCGGAATTTCTCTGAATTGAACTGTAAATTCATCCCATTCTCTTTCGAAAGTAATGATGGGTGTAATATTGAATATTGAAAATGTATCCAAAATAATATTAACATTTCTCTTTAGGTACCAATTTTCCATTACCATCAAGTTGGTGTCTTAACTAAATTATAACCAACGTATTGCCTACTTGTATCACCTGTCATATTACTAAAGAACCCATCCGTTGATTGAGTATTAATATAGATATGTTTTTCAATCCCAGTGTCAGAAATTGTAATTGAATACCAAAGCTACCACTTGTACATTGATATGGAATAAATTGTTGTGCACGAATACTAAGCTAAAAAGCACGTAAGAACAATAATAAAAACCCTTTCATAAATTAATATTTATATAAATATAGTTAAATGAAATTAAAATACAAGTCTTTTATAGAATAATAAATCACACCAACGCTTCATACAAAACTCTCAATTGGATGTTTGGCAATTTTTTGCGTGCCATCTTTTATTTGATGACGACAACTGGTGCCTGGTGCTGCAATAATGACATCTTCGTTTGCATTGCGAACTGCAGGAAATAAAACCAATTCTCCAACCTGCATCGATACATCAAAATGTTCTTTCATATCCAAAACTACCAGCCATTCCACAGCAACCACTTGGTATATTTTCACATGATAATTAATTGGTAAACTCATCAATTGTATGGAAGTATCAATAGTAGACAGTGCTTTTGATGACAATGTCCGTGTAGTTTTATTTGTTTAGATGCTGTTGTAAATTGCGCTGAATATTTTCTTTTTTGAATTTCTTTTGCAATAAATTCATCAATAATTAAACAATTTTCACCGAGTTTTTTAGCGTTTTCTTTCTGATTTGTCCACTAATCTCGGATATTCATCTCTGAATGATAAAATGGCAGATGGCTCAATTCCAATCAACGGTGTATCAGCATTGATGTATGATTTCAGCATCGCTACATTTTGCTTTGCTAGCTTCTGCGCTTCCAATATCAATCCTTTTTGATAAGTGCACGCACCACTATCTGTATGTTCTAAATATTCAACCTGATAGTTTAATTTTGCTAATAATTTTAATGCTTTGATGCCAATTTCAACATCATTGGAAATTCGTAAATTCATCAAAAAGAAATACACTTTTCCTTTCTGTTCACCACCAATTTCTAATTCCTTTTTTTTTTTTATACCAACTCAACAAAGGTTTCTTATAGTATAAGGGCATCGAACGTTGTGTGGTGCAATTTTCAAAATTTCTTTAAAAGTCTAGATGTGTATTTGTTAGATAAACTAAAATTACTAAAGCGTGGAAACAACATCGCTAATTTGCTGAGTTTACCAATGTTTGCTATAGCTTTGGTACGCAATGGTACACCATTTTCTTTGTAATATTGATGTAAAAATTCTGCTTTCAACGTTGGAATATCAACGTTTGATGGACATTCAGAAACGCAACCTTTGCAACTCAAACACAAATCCATCACTTCATAAATTTCCTGATGATTAAATGCATTTGGCTGTGTAGAATTGGATAAAAAATCTCTTAAAATATTGGCACGTGCACGAGTGGTATCTTTTTCATTTCTAGTTGCCATATACGATGGACACATGGTGCCACCACTTCCAGGAAGTTTTCTGCAATCACCACTACCATTACATTTTTCAGCGGCACGTAAAATTCCATCGTCTTTATCAAAATTAAAAACGGTATCAAATTGTTTGGTTTCTGATTTTCTTCGTAACGCAAAAACGTATCCATTGGTGGTGTGTCCACAATTTTTCCTGGATTGAAAATATTGTTTGGATCAAACGTGTATTTTAATTTGCGCAATAATTGATAATTTTTCTCACCAACCATCAATGGAATAAATTCACCACGCACGACCATCGCCATGTTCACCACTGAGCGAACCATTATATTTCTTTACCAGTTCAGCAGTTTCCGTTGCAATCGTTCTGAATAAAATCCGATCGTCTTTTTTCTTTAAATCTAATATTGGTCGCAAGTGTATTTCGCCAGCACCAGCATGTGCATAATATACAGACTGCTGTTTGTGCTTATTCATCATGTCGGTAAATTCACCAATATATGCTGGTAAATCTTCTACCGTAACTGCAGTGTCTTCTATAACGGCTACAGCTTTTTGATCACCAGGAATATTTGCCAATAAACCTAAACCAGCTTTTCGCAAATTCCATATTTTATTGATATCATTGCCAAATAAATTTGGAAAATGATAACCAATATTTTGTTTACAAAAGCTGTTTCTAAAGCTTTTGCTTTTTCAGTAATTGTTTTTTTTGCTGCATGAAATTCAATACATAAAATTGCGGCAGGATCACCTTTAATAAAAAACCTGTTTTTATTTTGTTCGATATTTGATTTGGTGCAATCTAAAATTATTTTATCAATGAGTTCACAAGCAGTTGGCTGGTGTTGCATAGCAATTACAGTGGCACGCAAACTTTCTTCCAATGTATTAAAATGTACTGCAATAACTACTTTTCCTTTGGTGGAATTGGAACTAGATTTAATTTTATTTCTGTGATAAATGCTAATGTACCTTCGCTGCCACAAATTAATTCAGATAAATTAAATGGTTTTCCATCAGTTTTAAATGGTGCTGATGTAATAATTCATCAATGGCGTAGCCAGTATTTCTTCTGTGTATTTTTTGATTTGGAAATTGTTCTAGAATTTCTTTTTGCGTTTCTGAATTGGATAGTTCTTCTTGTAAAAATTTATAAATAATTCCTTCTGTATTTTTTTGCTCTGTTTTATTTATAAATTCTGTTGCTGTTAAATCGTTAAAAACTACTTCAGAACCATCGCTTAAAAAACCAGTTAATTCTAAAACATGATGACGTGTTGTACCATAAACAATTGAATTGGTTCCGCACGAATTATTGCCAACCATGCCACCAATCATAGCTCGGTTTGCAGTAGAAGTTTCTGACAAAATAAATCAACTGATTTTAATTGACGATTTAATTCATCTCGTACAACACCTGGTTGTACGATGCAATATTTTTCTTCTTTATTGATTTCAAGAATTTCTGTAAAATATTTTGATATGTCTCTACTATTCCGTTGCCAACCACTTGTCCGCCAAGCGAAGTGCCAGCTGCACGTGGAATGAGTGGAATTTTGTTATTATTTGCAAATTGAATTAAGGTTTGAATATCTTTTTTATTTTTGGATAACAAACAGCAATTGGATATTCTTTATAAACAGATGCATCTGTTGCATACAATTTACGCATCATTTCATCATAAAACAATTCGCCTTCGAGTGAAGCAGACAATTGTTGTAAAATTGAATGGTTAATAGTTTCGTTCATGTTATAAAGAAGAACAATATTTTACATTGTCCAGCATAAATTTACAAAATGAAAAAATGAATGAATAAATTTTATGTGTTATCTGTAAATAAATAACAGTTTAGAAATAAAAAAGCCATCTTATTGCTGAGATGGCCTTCAATTAAAACAAATTGTAGTGAAGTTCTATTTTTTAGTAATTACTTGATTGTCTATATTTTCAAAATTTGAAATAAAATAAGCGTAATCAATTTCATTTGTTTTTCCGTATTCTTCAAGAATAATTTTACCATCTTTTTCTTTCCAAGTTCCATCTAATTCATAGTTTTTTACTCTGAAATAGTCTTTTGAAGAAAGTGGAATTACTTTTACATATTGGTGAAATGTTCCGTCATCATTTAAAGATAGAAAGAATATTTTTTTTGCGATACCATCTTCTGGTGAGAATTTAGTTTGATCTTGTTCGTATTTCCAAATACTTCTGATGGTTGATTTTGCCGTAATTTTATCGTCTGAATATCCATTAAGATGACGGAAATGAGAATAAAGAAGAAATAATATTTTGTAGATTTTTTTCATAGTATATTTTGTCTAAATCAATAACAAATTCTTTGATGAAATGATTCCATTTAGGCAATAAATCAAAGAATTTGTTAGGGTGGTTTTATGATCTAGCTTTAGAGTCTACTAAAAGCCGTAAACAACAGATAAAATGAAGAAACGTAAACAACTCTGTTGATGATGTAAATATATACAACATATTAATAACAAAACAGATATTTAGTAAGTGGTAGGTTTCTTTGATTAAACGGTAGCTTTGGCTTTATAAGTGGTAAAAATGCGTTTTTGTTGATGTAGGTCAAAGAATGAAATTTGTGAAAATCGATTTAAAACTACTTGTTAATGGTTATAAAAGAAAATATTCAAGATAAAAAAAGGTCTGTTTTCAAATAAAACAGAGCTTTTAATAAGTTTTATTCGAAATTTCTACCAAATTTTCACTCTATCATTAGTTGCACGAAACATTTTGTCGCCTTGTTTAATTCCAAAAGCATCGTAAAAATCATCGATATTGGAAAACGGTCCGTTTACACGTAAAAATGCTGGTGAGTGTACATCGGTTAAAACGCGTGTTGCTAATTCTTCGTCGCGTTGATGACCCAACCAACCCAATGCATAACCTAAGAAATAGCGTTGCATTGGAGTTAAACCATCAATTAATTTTCCTTCTTTATATTGTGTTGTTTTTTTAAATGCATCTAATGCAATTACCAAACCACCTAAATCAGCAATGTTTTCGCCAAGTGTAGCTTTTCCGTTAATATGCATTGAATCTAACACAATAAAATTATTGAATTGCTCTATATATTTTTGCGTTTTCTCGTTGAATTTATCTTCATCTTCTTTTTGCCACCAGTTTTGCAAGTTGCCTTTGTCATCAAATTGTCTGCCTTCATCATCAAAACCATGCGTAATTTCGTGGCCTATAGTAGAAGCACCAGCATAACCATAAATTACAGCGTCGTCAATATCTTCATCTTTAAAACCAGGAATTACAAAAATACCAGCAGGTAATACTATTTCGTTGTTTGATGGATTGTAATAAGCATTGTAGGTTTGTGGTGTCATGTCCCATTCTGTGCGGTCAACAGGTTTGTTTAATTTATTAACAGAGTAATTGAACCAGAATTTATTGGCATTTCTAATATTTTCAACAATAGATTTATCATTCGTTTTAAGAGAAGAAAAATCTTTCCAAGTATCTGGATAGCCAACTTTTTTACAACAGTATTTAATTTTTGCAAAGATTTTTGTTTCGTTGCTTCGCTCATCCAATCCAAATTTTTTATTCTGTCAGCAAATGCTGCAAATACATCATCGCATAATTTTAAATAGCGTTCTTTTGTTTTTGCAGGAAAATTATCTTTCACATACAATTGTCCTAAGAGTTCACCCATTGCAGCTTCTTCCCAAATTAAAGCTCTTTTCCAACGTGGCAATTGTTCTTTTTTTCCACGAATTACGGTACTATAGAAACGGAAATCTTCTGCATCTACTTTTTTGTTTAAATAATCAGCATAAGTAGAAATCACATTATAACGCAAATAATTTTTCCAAACCGATAATGGTGTTGATTTTACTAACTTATCTAATTGTGTAAAAAATTCTGGTTGTCCAACAATTACTGAATCTGTTTTAATTTGGAGTTGAGAAAAAATAGTAGTCCAATTGATGTTTGGTGTTAATTTATTTAAATCAGCAATCGACATTTTATTGTAGTTCTCATAAGGATCACGTAAGTCTTCCAATTTTCTAGATTTAGTTGCTAACGATTTTTCCAAACTAAAAATACCTGTTGCACCGCTCGTGAAATTTGGATTAATATTAGCCAGCATTCGTGGCAAGTGTTTGGTTTTATAATCAGATACGATTTTAGCTGTTCTGGAATCTTTGTTAAAATAATAATCTCTGTTTGGTAAACCAAGACCACCTTGCGATAAATACAGAACATTTATTTCGCTGTTTTTCATGTCTTGATAAATGCCTAAATCAAAAGAAGTGCTAATGCCAATTGAATGCAAATAAGTAATTGTTTTCAATAAACTCGGAATATCTTTTACGTTATTAATCATTGATAATTCTGTTGAAATTGGCGTGAGTTTTACTTTTTCAATAGTTATCGTATCCATTGCAGTAAAATAAAAATCATGAATTTTGCGTGTATTAGGATCGATTGTTCCAGAATATCTTGCTTTTTCGTTGATGGTTTTTAATTTAGTCCAAACATCTTCTTGTACAAGATTACCAATTCCCCATTGTGAGTATGCTGCAGGAATTGGATTTTGTTTTGTCCAACCACCATTGGCATATTTGAAAAAATCTTCGCCTGGTTTTGCAGTTTTGTCAATATTGGCACCAACAACATCTTTTTGAGCTAAAAGTGAAAGTGAAAGTGAAAGTGAAAGTGTGAACAGAAATAATTTTTTCATTATACAATTTATTAGGTTGCTAAATTAGTGAATAAAACGATTATAATATTACAGTTTAAGTTGTATTTAGTTGACTTAAATTAAAAAATATCTGAATTCAATTTTCTCTAACTTTTTTATGATTGAAATTACTATCATTTCTAAATAATTAAAATCAACAAACAAGCAATAAATCAATTATATTTAAGGTAGAAAAACCAAAATTATGAAAACTATAAAACTTGTTTTATTACTAAGTATTCCGATACTCATATCGTGTAACAACGTTCGCTTCGAGTCGCCGATGCCAATGGATACTGATAATATCAGCACTTTTAATAAACAACTCATAGGTAATTATTATGTAACAGATAGCATGTTAGATGATAGTTCATATAACGAACATTATTTTCCAGAAATTTATAAAACTAAAGATTCTGTAAAAACAGGTGTTTTTAATATCGATATTTCTAAAAATACCATTCGCTACACCACAATTGAAAAATCGTATTATGATGTCACCAAATTAAATATGAGTAATATAAACACGGCAACTGTTGGCGTTGAAGGAAAATCTATTGTTACTAAAAAAACGTTTGGAAATTATATTTTAATTGAAAAAACAGATACAGCAGAATTAGTAAATATTGCTACTAAAGATATTTTAAGAGCAAAAGATAAATGCTACTATGTAAATATTAAAGACGATAAAGATTGGCTGACTGTGCAATTAATACCAAAGAAAAAAGGTGTGTTGATTGTAAATATGCTGAAAGCAGATGAACTAGATAATTTGCCAAAAAACTTTGAAGTCACACAAGAATCTAAAAGTGGTTTTTCTTCTGATGCTTTTATTGAAGATATGAATAATGAAAAATTTGACTACTTAGTGAAACATGATTATTTTAAACACATGGTTACTATAAAAAAGTATTGAAATAAAACAACGTAATTAAATTTTTAAATTCATGGTTGAAAATTTTGCTTTTAACTTTTTATTCGCTTCTTTCTTCAACGCATTTCCATGACCAAACACAGCAGTGTCAAAATCTAAAGTTGCAACATTTAATATACTTTGCACACCTAATTGTCTGTCTTCATAAACAGTGCTTAAATCCAAACCCATCACATTCGCACAAAGATCACCAGAAATTAAAACACCTTCATTTTTCACCAACAAAACAATATGTCCAGCGCTGTGTCCAGGTGTATGAATTACTTGCACACTACCAGCAATAGGAAGCACATCATTATGTTGCAATTTTTTGTCAATTGGTAGTTTTTCTATCGAAGGATCGCTGTTTTTAATCAGCAAATTAAACACCATCCAATTAACTATTCCTGGCGACAATACAAATGGCATTCGACCACCAATGCCTTGTTCAATAATTTTTGCATCTTCTTCGTGAGCCAACACTGGAATGTTCAAACGTTTCTTTAATTCGGCTGCACTACCTGAATGATCAGGATGCGCATGTGTCAAAATTACCTGTTTAATATCATTCGGATTTTTGCCTGCTTTGCTGATAGCATCAAAAATTTTATCGCTACTGTTTTTATAACCAGTATCAATTAAAGTGAAGCCATTATCTTCAATCAAAAAATAATTTTTACAACGAACTCAATCATCAAACGCATTTAATTTTAAATTTTTACGATGAGTAAGAATATCTTAGAAAAAATTATTGAATAAACATTTTTTATACCTTTGCGCTATGAAAAATAGTTTCTTTTTTCTTTTTGTCTCATTTTTATGTTTCAACTCGCTATCTCAAAATATAGATAAAGGTAGAATTTTCGACAATGTTAAATTAAAAAGTGACACTGCCTTGAGTTATGCTATTTATATTCCTAAGAAAGTAAGTACCAATAACCTTGTATTTGTTTTATTTGACCCAAATGGTAATGGTGTTTATCCGATTAGTTTATATAAAAATATTGCAGAGCAATTTGGTATAATTTTAATTGGCAATAATACTTCAAAAAATGGTATGGAGTTTAACGTAATCTTATCTAATTACAGTAAACTAATGAATGAACTTTATTCAACGTATAAAATTGAAAGTAAGAATGTTGCACTTTGGGGTTTTTCAGGTGGTGCAAAAGCTGCCATGTATTGCGCAAACAATTCTAAAACCATACAATACTGTATATATGGTGGTGCATATTTGCCGTTGCAGAATTCGATTGAGTGTCTTGGTTTTAATGGAACAAAAGATATGAACTATACTGATTTATTAGCATATAGTTATAATCAGGAAACTATAGGAAACAACAAGCATTTACAACTTGAGTTTAACAGCAAACATGCTTGGCCTGATAGCATTGTTGCTCTCAATGCATTCAGGTGGTATTTGTTAAAGAAGATGCAAAAAAAAGAAATGCCTCAGGATAAAATTTTTATTGCTCAATGTTTTTTAAGTTTTAAAACTGAATTTGATAAAGCATTGTCAGCTAAAAAATATAGACAAGCTTTTATTGTTGGAAAGAAATCGATATTAACAATGGATAAAATGTTTGATGTTTCGTACTTTAAATCAAATGTCGCAAAAATTGTTGTGAGTGAGCAATTTAAAAAAGAAATAAAAACACTTCAGGCAAATTATCAGAAAGAGACAACTACAAAAGAAAACTATCAAAAAGACTTTTTAAATAAAGATTCTATTTACTGGAAAAATGAAATTGAAAAATTAAACCAAAATATTAAAACAGATAAAACAGGAATTAACGAACGTTTATTAGGATTTTTATCGTTGGCTGGATATTCATATGCATTGCAATCATTCAATGAAAACAATATTCCAAATCTTGAAAAGATACTCTATATTTATCAGCATGCAGATCCAGCCAATCCTGAACAAGCGTTGATGCGTGCCAAATTATTTATTTTAAAGAAAGATGTTACGCAAGCAAAAGCATGTTTGCAAGAAGCAATCGATTTAGGCATCGATAAGAGCAGAATTGATAATGATGCAGTGTTGAAAGCAACGTATAATTAAACACCAACAATCTTCTTTGCATCGGCTAGTTTTGCATCTACTTTTCCTGTTAAAAAATGGAAAAACATAATGAAATCGGATGCTAAACTATAAAATGGATATTGAAAAGTTGCTGGTTTATTTTTCTCAAAAATAAAATGACCCATCCATGCAAAACCGTAACCTACAATAGGTAATAGAAATAAGATTTTTGCAATACCAGTTACAATTGATGCTATCACAATTACAAATAAAAGTGTAGTGCCAATATAATGAAACAATCTACAAGTCGGATCGCTGTGTTCTGTTAAATAGTAAGGATAAAAATCTTTTAACGTGTGATATTTTCTTTCCATAAAAAATTAATTTTTGAACGATAAGATTACAGAATTGTAGAATAAAGTTAAGCATAATTTAGAAATAATACGCAAAACTTGTCAACGATTTATATGCTACATATATTCGCAGCATGCAAAACAAACGTACTGCATATTTGCAAATGCACATCACCACATTTCTTTGGGGTTTGACTGCTATTTTAGGTAAACTCATTTCAATAAGTGAGTTGCCTTTGGTTTGGTATCGTGTTTTAATTGTTTCTGTGGTAATGTTGTTTATTCCAAAAATAGTTGAGAACATTAAAACACTTTCATTCAAAAAAATAACTACAATTGGCGGAATCGGTATAATTTTGACTTTGCATTGGGTTGCCTGGTATGGTTCTATTAAGTTTGCCAATGCATCGGTTGCAGTAAGTTGTATTGCATTAATTTCATTTTTTATTTCTGTTTTAGAACCAATCATTACCAAAAACGCATTCAATAAATCGAATTTATTTTTTGGAATTATTGTAATTCCTGGAATATTACTCATCAACCAATCATTAGATATTAATTTAAAATTTGGTTTTTGGTTGGGCATTTTAGCTGCTGTATTAGCTGCTTTTTTTTCTATCTATAATAAAAAATACACACAAGAAATTGAACCCAATTCCATCACGTTTATTCAAATGTTAAGTGGCTTTTTATTTTTGAGTTTTTGTTTGCCATTTTATTTGCATTTCACAAAACAATTGTTTCCAATACCAACATCAAAAGACTTTATTTTATTGATGATTCTGTCTGTTGTTTGTACTATTATTCCTTATAATTTATTTTTGCGTGCATTGAAAGCAACCAACGCATTTACTACTTCTTTAATCAATAATTTAGAGCCAGTTTATGGTGTGATTTTAGCTGCAATTTTTTTACATGAAAATGAACAACTCAATTGGAAGTTTTACATTGGTTCGGTCATTATTGTAAGCGCCGTTTTTTTACATGCAATGTTTGATAGAAAAAAAAGCAATTAAATTGAGCTTGTTTTATTAATCGGAATATCAACAATAATAGTTGTTCCATTTCCTAATGATGAATCAATAGTTAAATGACCTTTTAAAAACTCACTTCTAAGTTTCATATTTTTCATTCCAATTCCATTTTTTTGCAACATCGCATCCATATCAAATCCTTTTCCATTATCTTCAATCAACAAAGTAAGTTCATCTTCATCTGAAGTTAATTGCACATTTATTGTTGTTGCATCAGCGTATTTTATTGCATTATTTACACTTTCTTGAATAATTCTATACAACATTAACTGCGATGTTTCGTCTAAACAAGTTGCATCAAAATTTGTACTTTCAAAATTAATTGCTGTTGATTGGTTTTTAATTTTTTTTATAAATTCTTCCACAGCTTTTACCAAACCAAATCTTAGTAAAACATCAGGCACCATGTTGTGTGATATATTTCTAATTTCCTGAATAGATTCATCTAAAATATTCATTGAATGCTGTATTGATGCTGTTGCGTTTTCAGTATTTTTCAGATTTGCTAGATTTAATTTTGTAGCGGTTAATAATTGGCCAACACCATCGTGTAATTCTCGTGCTAGGCGTTGACGTTCGTTCTCTTCAGTTTCTAAAATTACTTTTGCTCGTTGTTCTTGTTCCTTTAAACGCTCTAATTGCAATTGTTTTTCCTGCTTAGCTTTATTTTTAGAATAGATTAAATAAAACAACAATGATGCAATTAATAACAGCGAAAATAATCCAACCAATAAAAAATTTCGATTTTTAATTTCTAATTGTTGTTTAGCAATTTCTTTTGATTTTTTTTCAGTTTCATATTGTACATGTAATTTAGCAAATGCATCGTTACTTTCTGTTGAGAAAATAGAATCTTTTAATGCATCATGCTTTTCAAAATATTGGATGGCTTCCTCAAACTGCTTTATTTCTTTGTAGTTTTCAGCCAATCCTAAATAAATATCTTTTAATTTAGATTTAGAATCTAACTCAACTGCAATGCTTTCTGCTTTTTTTAAATAGTCGATTGATTTGTTATTATTTTTTAATTTAGAAAAAACATGACCGATTGCTTCATAAGTTGTACATAAACCAAACTTGTCATCTATTTTTATTCGGATTTTTTCTGCATCAAAATTTAATGCTAATGCTTTGTCGTACTGTTTGAGTTTAGTATACTCGCTTGCCATATTATTTAAATTTATAGCAATTCCATAATCATCCTTTACTTTCGTTTTTATATCAATCGATTTCTGATTAAATGCTATACATTTATTCATTTCATTTAAATTAGAATACAAAGAAGCCAAGTTGGTATAAGAAATACTTAATCCATATTCATCATTTATTTTTTCGCGAATAGTTAATGCCTGCTCGCAATATTCCATTGCTTCTTTATCTTTATGAATGTCAGCATAAATCAATCCAATATTACTTAACGTATTAGCTTGGCCTTTTTCATTTTTTTCTTGTATATATAATTTATATGCTTCAAAATATTTTTGCAACGCAATTTCGTAGTCACCTTTATTCCAATGAATCATACCTATATTATTGGTAATTGCAGCTGTAACTTTATTGTTTTTTGCTTCTTTTGCAATTTGCAAACCTTTATTATAATAGTAGATTGATGAATCATAATTACCAGCTACATCATATACAATACCAATACAATTATATGCTTTTGCTTTTCCAGTTAGATAATTTTGTTGCTCACTAAATTTAATTGCTTGATTTGCAAAGAACATAGATTTCGTTGCATCTGTTTCTGCAAACGACATACTCAAATCATTAATAGAATCAATAGATTTATTTGTTTCGATTGAAAATAATTTTGATCCAAAGAGTATTAAAATGAATAGACTAAATGTTGATTTCATAAATTAATTATTCACCAGGATGATAAATACGTTTGGCACTTTTTAAAACATCTTCTTTCAGTAAAGACATTTTTTTCGTTTTTTCATTTACAAATAATTCTAGTTGATCGTTATAGTGTTTACTATCTGAATGTGTTGATGCGCCAAATGGCGAAATGGTTTCCAACTCAACACCAGTTTTGCTAAATTTTGCAAACTGCATATAACCATCGCCAGCAGTCATTTTATAAATAAGATTTTTCTTATCGTACTTCGTATCAATAGCGCGCGGCACTTCAGACAATCCACTAATTGGAAATGATTTATTACCACGAATAATATGTTGCACATCGCCTAGTTTTACATCAATGGTTTGGTAAGTTTTGAGTAAATATTTTTTAGTTTTTTTCAATGCAGTTACAACTTCTTCTTCGTTTAATGGTTTTTCTTTTATCATTAAAAATGCATACGGCATTTTAGATTTACCAGTCATAAATTTATTGGTCAACATTGCAATACTTGCATTTTTATCATTTTTATCACCACTTAAATTCCATGCTTTTATTTTTGTAATTACATCTTTTAGGTATGGATATTTTGTTGCATCTAAATTAAACAATACTTTAAAATTTCGCATGTACGTTCCTGCAGAATCATACGATTTATCAAACTTAATACTTTTAAAATCTTGCCAAGTAAACACACCTTGATGTTCATTCAGCAACCGTGAAAACCGTTCGTTTCTGTTATAGGTAAACAACTGCAAACCGACAAAATAATCTGTAGAATTTTCGTCGTAAGCAGTAGCATTTAAAGGTGTTCCGTTGCAATTAAATAAAAAACCACATTTTGGATTCAGGTATTTTATTTTGCGTTCATACGGCAACATTTCTGTCCATTTGTATTTAGAAGAAACACCAATAATTGGTCTTCTCCAATTTAAAGTAGAATCGCGCAACGGAATTTTTCCATCAGAAATTAAAAAAATATTTCCTTCTCTATATGCGTAAGTTGTATTAAACAAAGGCATCGCTTGCATTTTTATAGCCGTTTCAAATTCGTTAAAATTTTTCGCTTTGTTCATCAAAAACCATTGTTCTGCTTGCCTGATTTCCATGGCACTTGGATAACGCAATGCAAACCAACCATGCTTTGTTTTAAAAACAGGTCCATATTCGCAAACTGGATTTTTCTTTTTAACAGGTAAAATAATTTTACCTAATTTAATTTTTAGATGCACCGTTTTATATGAAAAATCTTTCCATTGATTATCATAAAAATATTGCTTTTTATTGTTGCTTAATTTTAGCAAATACACATCGCCAAAATTATGATAATCTGTTGTATGTGTCCAACCTAAATTTTCGTTACAACCAACAAAAATAGATACACCACCTGGAAACAAAGCGCCTAACATATTCCAACCTTCATTGCTGTTTACATGTGCCTCATACCAGGCCATTTGTCCTTCAATTGGCTGATGTGAGTTGCTCAAAAACCACGTTTTGCCATCTTCTGTTCGCGAAGGAGCCAATACCATTGCGTTAGATCCACTACCTTTTTCATTTGGTTGAAAAACTTCTGCTGCAATATTATCTTTTATCGCTTTCAAATCTAAACCAGCACCAGCCAATAAAATACCCATTCCAACATAACCTTTCAGCACATCTTTTGGCGAAAACGGAAATGTGTTTTTAACTAAAATTTCTGTTGGATGTTTGGCTGCATAATCATTCACACCTTGTATATAACCTTCCAAAACTTTTTTAAATGCTGGCGAAACATCTTTTTCATATCGGTTCTCCACCAACGTATCTACACCGAAAAACTGCATCGCATAATCTAACAAAACACCATTTTTCCCAAGCACTGAACCGAGTTTATTTTTAGTCGCTAATAAATTATATTGAATCAATGTAAACGCATCTTCGCAATGCGCATAAGCCAAACCATAAGCAGCATCTGCGTCGGTGATACCATAAATATGTGGCACACCAAATGTATCGCGTACAATGGTTACATCTTTTGGATTAATTTCTGATGAAAATGTGAAAGTGAATGAGAGAATGAAAGTGAAAGTGATAAGTATTTTTTTCATGAAAATCTAGTTGATTTTATTAGCGTTAAGATATAGATAAAAAACTGTATTCGGTAATAGGTTACTCAAAATAATGTAGTTGATTTCTTATCTTTAACCAAAATTTATATACATGCAAATTTTGGTAATTAATTGTGGCAGTTCATCTATAAAAGCAGATATTATTGATACTTTAACTAAAAAGTCAATTTTTGAATTAGATGCTGAACGTATAAATACAAGTCCTGAAATAACAATAAATAAAAATTTAGTTGAATATAACGGAGAAATCAATTTTAAAAATATTCTCCAATTTTGTTTTCAAAAAATAAAAAATGATGAATTATCAAATTCTATTGTTGGTATTGGTCATCGTGTGGTGCATGGTGGTGACGTCTATCAACAGCCAGTTTTAATTGATGAGCATGTAGAAAAAATAATTGAAGATTTATGTTCGTTGGCTCCATTGCACAATCCTGCAAATTTAGCTGGCATTCAAGAAGCAAAAGAAATTTTTCCTTCTTTACCAAATGTTGCTGTATTTGATACTGCGTTTCATCAAACAATTCCAAACCGTGCAAAATATTATGCAATAGATAAAGCCATTGCCGATTCATTAAAAATAAAACGATATGGATTTCACGGAACCAGCCATAAGTATGTTGCCGAAAAAGCAAGTAATTTTTTACAAACAGATTTAAAAAACCTACGAATTATTTCTTGTCATTTGGGAAATGGCGCAAGTGTTTGTGCCATAGAATATGGCAGAAGTGTAGAAACATCAATGGGTTTTACACCAATAGAAGGCTTATTAATGGGTTCGCGCAGTGGCGATATTGATGCTGGAATTATTTTTCATTTAGCAAAAAAAGGAAATTTATCGCTAGAACAAATTGAAGAATTATTAAATAAAAAATCTGGCCTAACAGGTTTGAGTGGTATTGGAAATGACATGCGTGATATTATTTTACAAGCCGAAAATGGGAACGAAAATTGTCGTTTAGCTATACAGGTTTTCACACATCGTTTAACCAAATATATTGGTGCTTACGCTGCAATTATGGGTGGATTTGATGTTTTATTATTTACAGGTGGAATTGGCGAAAACGCTGTAGAAATTAGAAATCGTGTTTGCCAGAAAATGAATTTTTTAGGTATTGATTTAGATGATGATAAAAACAAAACGGAAAAATTATCTGATGAAAAAGAGGTAATCAATATATCTGATGAAACTTCTAGAATAAAAATTTTAGCCATTAAAACAAATGAAGAATTAGCCATTGCGTTAGAATCTGAAAAAATAATACAAGAAAAAAACAAAGTAAATTGTGTACCAAAAATTCCAATTGCGGTTTCAGCTCGTCATGTGCATGTAACACGCGAAACGTTGGATATTTTATTTGGTAAAGATTATGAGTTAACTGTTTTTAAAAATTTATCACAACCTGGACAGTTTGCAGCCAATGAAATGGTAACCATTGTTGGTACGAAAAACAAAATTGAAAATGTAAGAATTCTAGGTCCGATTCGTCCCAAAAATCAACTGGAAATTTCTAGAACAGATGAGTTTTTTTTAGGCATAGATGCACCAGTACGTGATAGTGGAAATGTTGCTGGAACACCTGGTATTACTTTGATTGGTGCAAAAGGTACAGCAATTTTAAAAGAAGGTGTCATACAAGCATGGAGACATATACACATGCATCCAACGGATGCTGCAATTTTTGGTGTACAAGATAAAGATATTGTAAATGTTGATATTGATGATGATGAACGACCACTTACTTTTAAAAATGTACTAATTCGTGTTTCTGATAAATTTAAATTAGAAATGCATATTGACACCGACGAAGGTAATGCTGCACAAATAAAATCTGGTGAAGAAGGAACACTTATGCTTTCTGAAAAAGCTGTGAGTTTGATTGTGAAAAATGTTTAATGATTATTTTTGACATCTACTCATCATTGTTGTTCTTCGCTTAATCTAGTGTCAGATTAATTCTACCAATGATTTTTTTACAATGCCTAACAATACACATTCAAATATCTGAGATTTTAATTTCATATGTTTTCTCTTTATTTATTAAATTGGAAATCTTCATTGAGAATCATAGATTTTAATTTTTCTCTTAATATTCTTATTAAATAATTTAAAAAGTTCCTTGATTACTGTTCCTTTTAAATTGTTCAAACTTTAAATAATCTTAAACCGCAAACATTTTTATGCACAACATTCACTAAATCAAAAGTTTATTTGTATATTTGCACTCCGAAAATGACAGAAATATGTTGTTTTTGTAAATAAGTTCTTGAAAATCATTCAATTAAATTGCCGATGTAGCTCAGTTGGCCAGAGCAGCTGATTTGTAATCAGCGGGTCGGGGGTTCGAATCCCTCCATCGGCTCAACCAACTTGTAACTAAGATTAATAAAATTAAAGAGTCTTTATGTAAAAATATCTTTAAATTATTAGTTTGAAAGTTTCTAGGGTAGATGGCCGAGTGGTTAAAGGCAACAGACTGTAAATCTGTCCTCGTGAGAGTACGTAGGTTCGAATCCTTCTCTGCCCACAAAAAAGTTAGTATATAATTAACTTTAAGTTCTTTAAAATTGAAGTTGCTATAAGAATCATGTTAAAATTCTTAATCAACATTCAAAAATTAACATTGCGGAAGTAGCTCAGCTGGTAGAGCGACAGCCTTCCAAGCTGTAGGTCATGGGTTCGAACCTCGTCTTCCGCTCCAAAATTGAAATTGTAGTTTGATGATAGGAAAGTAGTGATTGCTTCCACACTCCCTCGAAAACTCTATCGCCTATGTAGCTCAGTGGTAGAGCACTTCCTTGGTAAGGAAGAGGTCGAGGGTTCAATTCCTTCATCGGCTCAAAATAGTAAACTAATTATTAAAATATTTAAAAAACAAATCATGGCTAAGGAAAAATTTGTAAAAGATAAGCCGCACGTAAACGTAGGAACAATCGGTCACGTTGACCACGGTAAAACTACTTTGACAGCTGCAATTACGTATGTATTGTCAAAAAGAGGTTTAGCAGAAAAGAAAGATTATGATTCAATCGATGCTGCACCAGAAGAAAAAGAAAGAGGTATTACTATTAATACTGCGCACGTTGAATATCAAACAGATACAAGACACTACGCACACGTTGACTGTCCAGGTCACGCCGATTATATCAAAAACATGATCACTGGTGCGGCTCAAATGGATGGGGCAATATTAGTAGTTGCTTCTACAGACGGTCCGATGCCACAAACTAAAGAACATATCCTTTTGGCTGCACAAGTTGGTGTTCCTAAAATGGTTGTGTTTATGAATAAAGGATTGATTTAGTTGACGATCCAGAATTATTAGAATTAGTAGAAATGGATATTCGTGAAGAATTAACTCGTCGTGGTTTTGATGGTGATAATACACCAATCATCAAGGTTCTGCTATTAAAAGCTTTACAAGATGATCCTGAAGGTACTGCACAAATCGAAGCTTTAATGAAAGCTGTTGACGAATGGGTTCCATTACCTGCTCGTCGAATTGACCAACCATTCTTATTGCCAGTAGAAGACGTATTTTCCTATCACAGGTCGTGGTACAGTGGCTACGGTCGTATTGAAAGAGGTGTAGTAAAAACTGGTGAGCCAGTTGAAATCGTAGGTTACAAGAAAATCAATGACATCTACTTGTACAGGTGTTGAGATGTTCCGTAAAATCTTAGACATCAGGGAAGCTGGTGAAAACGTAGGTATCTTATTACGTGGTATTGAAAAAACAGATATTAAACGTGGTATGGTAATCTGCAAACCAGGTTCTGTAACACTACATACTGAATTCAAATGTGAAGTTTATATTTTATCGAAAGATGAAGGTGGACGTCATACACCATTCTTCAGCAAATATCGTCCTCAGTTCTATTTAAGAACAACAGACGTTACAGGTGAGATCGAATTACCTGCTGGTGTTGAAATGGTTATGCCAGGTGATAACGTAACATTAACAGTAAAATTAATTTACCCAGTTGCGTTAGAAAAAGGTCTGAAATTCGCTATCCGTGAAGGTGGTAGAACAGTAGGTGCTGGTCAAGTAACTGAAATTTTAAAATAATTATAAACCGTCATTAGTCACTAGTCACTTTTTTAAAGTGAGCGGCTGAAGTACTTTTACAGGCGTAGTTCAAGGGTAGAATGTCGGTCTCCAAAACCGCTGATGGGAGTTCGAATCTCCGCCGTGCAAAAATGGAAAATGGATAATATTAAATCATATCTACAATCATCTTATGAAGAATTGACTACGAAAGTAACGTAGCCAACTTGGAAAGATTTACAGGCAAATGCAGCTATCGTTGCTGTTGCTGCTTTTATTATCGCATTAATTATTGGCTTAATGGATATGATTTCTAACGTTATTTTTAGCGATATTATCTACAAATTGACTAACCCATAAATTAACCTGTTCAATATATACAAATGTCAGACGAAAAAAATGGTACGTATTAAGGGTAATTAGCGGCAAGGAAAAAACTACGCGATATCATCGAGAAAGAAATTCGTCTTTCTGGTTGGTCTGAAATTATTCCGCGGGTAATTGTACCTACTGAAAAGTATATAAACTAAAGGTGGTAAAGTAATTCACGAAAAAGACTTTCACGGTTGTTCTGATGATGGAAGCAGTAGCAGCTAAATTTAATGGTGATATTGTTCTGCATATTCAAAAATATGACCAGCGTAATAAAGTTTTATTGAAGAAATAAACCTGTCCTTTAAAAAGCAGGAAGTAAATGAATCTTAGGAAAAGTAGATGAACAGGAAGAAGTTGGTGGCACAACAAGCGAACCATTCTTGGGTGGGTGAAGATGT
>JADJSS010000018.1 GCA_016711605.1 Saprospirales bacterium | reverse complement strand
GAAAGCGGAACAGTTCGGTGCCAAAACTGACAACGAATTTAATAAACCTTATGTTGAACGAAACAACACTGGACAAGAAGCTTTAAAAGACAACGGAGCTTACTTTGGTTTTATTCATCCAGAAGAAGAAGCTTCGGGACCATTCCACGACTTTTCACTAACTATATTTCCAAACGACCAAGACCAACCTTGGTTAGTTTGTTTGGGTATTGGTTCTAGTGGTTTTAAAAATGACTATGAACTAGCTACCTATCCAGGCCTAAGGCGACTATTTTCTAAACTTATTAACGAAAAGGGGTTTTGCAAATCGGACTTTTCTGACATAGAAACAAGTTTGCCAAAGTCCATCACTGGCAGCCTAGATTTACAACACATAAAAAACACAATAAAGACTTACACAAAAGTTTTACCAGCTTGCCAAATTGTTGATGACCCAGAAAGCGAAGAAGGCAAGAAAATAATTGCTGCATTTGTAGCTGGTTACGCAAAACTTAGAGACTGGCCTTCAAACAAAGACCACAGAAAAGCTATTTCAGAAGCTTTGGAACCTTTCCTTAAGGCAGAGACAATTGATGAAGCAGAAGAAATAAAAAATCTTCTGCACGAAAGAAAATATATTGTACTTCAAGGACCTCCAGGGACTGGGAAAACAAGAACGGCTAAAGAAGTTGCAGAAAAAATTAAAGCAAAAACATTTTTAACCCAGTTCCATGCAGAGACAAGTTTTTCAGATTTTATTTTTGGTATTCGCCCCGATTTAAACAATAAAGAACTTAGCTACAAAGAAAATTTGGGAAGTTTTACCGAGGCTTTGAAGTATGCGAAAGAACACGAGAATGAAAAAGTCCTTTTGATAATTGACGAAATAAACAGAGCAAATCTTTCGAATGTTTTAGGCCCCATTTTCTATTTGTTTGAACATAAAATGGACAAATCGAATGTTGAAATTGAGATTTCCCCGGATTTCAAAATTAACAAACTGCCTGATAATTTTTCTGTAATTGCTACTATGAACACTGCCGACAGAAGTTTGGCAGTTGTTGACTTTGCTTTACGTAGACGATTTGCTTGGTACACATTAAAACCTAAGGCCATTATTTCAAAACAATTCTTCAAGGAAGATTTTGCAATAATTCAAGAAATATTTGACTGGTATGCCTCAAGTAATGAATTGTCACTGCAACCCGGACAAGGTTACTTTATTGCAGACACTGAAGAGGAAATGAATAACCGTATCAAGTACGAAATTTTCCCACTAATAAAAGAATATTTACAAGAAGGGTTGATTAGAAATGCCAAAGAAGAATTCAATAATTATTTTGCTATTCGAATAAACAAATCACTTTTTGAATGATCAAGCCATTAGATGTTTTTTGTGAAGTACCTTGTTTAACTGAACAATCAAGACAGTTAAGTGGAATTGCTTTGCAAAAAAAATGGTTTAAATCGGCTGACAAAAGAATTATTGGCCAGTATCTCCAAAAGTTTATCGACTATAACTCATCGCAATTCAAGTTCATAGGCGTTCAACCATTTATTATTGGCTCTGACCAAAATACCTCATTGACATTTCGTTCTTCCAGCTTCATTGGTACTATTCCTCTAAGAGCATCTGACACAGGAAAGCAAATAGGTGATTTTGTCGTAATGCCAAGGTTTACTGGTCGTGACCGTTTTGAAGATTACATTGAAATTCTGAATTTGCTTGGAACAGAAATAAGCCCGGAAGTTATTGACAGCTTGCCGCTTGCTTCTGGTAAAAACTTCCGACCACCGTTATATTTAGAAGCAGTGAAATTCATTGCTTCTCTTGAAGCGTTACTATCAAGACCTTGGCGTAAGTTTGACAATATCGAAAAAATATCTAGCCAACCTTCTGGACAAATCAATTGGAACAAATACATCAACAACGAATACAAAATTGAAAATCGTTTAAAGTTTCCAACTCGAAAAAATATTTTAAGTGAGTTTCATAGCGAATATGCCGAAGTACGATATGTATTTGACATTTGTAAGAATGAATTACTTTCTTCTAATACGCCACAAAGAATAAAAAACACAATCCGTGTAAAGCTTAGTTTCATTGAAGAAAAGTTGTATCACCATAAACCTAAAGCGACAAATAATATTATTGCCAAATCATCTGACAGCCCAACAGTAAAAACGTGTAAAGAACAAGCTAATAAAATTCTTAACTTTAATTTGGTTGACAGCACAGCATGGAGAGTAGACTTCTCAGATGTTTTTGAAAAATTCGTTCAACACATTTTCAAAGCAGTTGCTAAAGAGACCGGAGGAAAATTATTTGCAAATTTCAAGTTCCACTCACGAACTTCTAAGCACTATTCGTGGGAACTAAAACACATTGAACCAGACGCTATATATCAAAAGGAAAACCTCTTAGTATTCATAGACGCTAAATACAAATCAAACCTTTATAACAAGTTCGACAATAGCGAAACTCTGAAAGACGACCACAGACACGATCTTAATTTTTGGAATACCTTAAGAAAAGATGATATTAATGAAGCAAAAAAACTATTAATAAATAAACTTAATAACCTAGAAATCAAACTATAAATGATCTTTGGTCCTTGTTGGTTTCAACAAACCTACTTTCCATATCGAACATCTATCCACATAGAAATAAATAGATAAAAAATTTGTATTTCTGTGGCTCCCCTATCGTTGTTCTTATAACGAAATTTATTGAATACATTCATTAATAAATGAACCTCGTATATCAACTGCTAATACAATTTATAAATGTTATATAAGAAAGTTGAAAATAATTTGTATTTTATATAACTAAAACGGTATATTTGAACAAGCACGCTATATAGTAATAACAGCTCTACAAAATAAATCAATAACACAATTAATAGTATACATCTATCAATTAACGTCTGTTTAAATTCTAAATTATGAAAGGACAAGAATTAAAATTTTGTTTAAAAAGATATGGCTTTTTTAACAGAAGAAATTGCTTAGATTTCAATCAGGTTCAGTTACCTGACCTAACGTTAAATTTAGCATCAGCTTATTGGACGATAAGAGTAATTAACTACAGAGAGGACGAAAATAAATTATTTGTTGATATATTAAGCTACCATGTTGGTGATACTGAATTTTCGAGTGATCAAGTTGAATTATCTGACATATTAGTCACAATTGATAAAGTTATTTAAAAGTATAGATACATTTTCATTGTTTAGAACTTTAAATTACAGCAGAACCTGCAAATATCTTAGCACCAAAGCCGGAACGAATATTTAGGAAAGAAATACCAATTCAAGCTGAACCATCACAGGTAAACCATACAGAAACATTTTCAATTCCTATTAAAAACTTAACATTTCTTTCTGGTCGTGTTGTATTTACCAAAAAATTGCCAACTTTTAATGACCCGAATCCAATTGAATTTGGATCTTAAACGAGCATTTAATTAAAGAATTTGATGCAATTAAAATTATTTTGAAAATGTATTAAAAAAAAAAAATAAATGTTACAGCAACAATCGAAGTTCTTGATGATAAGATTATTAATACAAATGCAACATCAGTAGAAATTGAAAAATAGATAACACTTTTGTTGAAGAAGTTAAATTTGAAATTGTAAAGAATGCAAGAAAAAAAGAGTTAACAGGAGACAAACAGCTATTTACAATGGACGAATACTTAGAAGCTATTGTAGGTAATGACTTTAAATCAAAAACTTTTTTTAAAGATGAGATTCATTTCTTCAATAATCTTCTGAAAACACAAATACAAAACATCATAATCACTTAAGATTTCTATCAAGTAAACATAACCACGACAATCTAAAACTTCCTTGTTCATAATCCATTTGCATTGTTTTCTTCTAAGCGGTATTGATAGATTTTATATAGTTTGGGAAACACTTGATACAAGAGGCAACATATATTTGGTCAGTAAAAAGATATGCTAATTCAAAACAAATATTGTCAAACATTGATAAAACAATCAAATTAATAAAAATGAAGGAAACATAAAAACCTCGCTCATGCGAGGTTGTAAATGACGTCCGTCATGAATACAAGAGAAATCTACAATCACAACACGTTATTGTGCACTCACGGCTTCCATTATTTCACTTCAAGCTGCAAATATCGCTTAATTAAATGCTTATCATGGAAAAACTACTAAAGTCTCGCGCTTCAAGGTTTACTTATCACCCATTTTAATTGGTGTATCTGGTGTAATATGATAAGCACCATCTATTACTTTGATCGTTCGGTAATCACTGCTAACGTTTAAACGTATCCAACCATAATGTTTATTTGCACCATCCAGAAAAATAATTGGAATATACACATCGCCAACTCCAGCAAAACCTCTGTTATTAGGTGTTGCTTTCACAGCAGCAAACACAATATTATACCATTCTGTTTTAGTGGAAAGCAATGCAGGTTGTTGTCCGCTCGCCATGTTTTTTAACTTATAAGTTATGAAATAAGTTTGTGTAGAATCTATATACATATAAGCGTGAGTACCCGAAAGATAACAAATCGATGTATCGGCTGCTTCATTGGATACAGCTAACACAAACATATCGGTGCTACCATCGCCGTTTATATCAATAGAATCTTTTTTAAGATCGCGATCTAACTGAGAAGTCACAGATTTGTTGAATGTTTTATAAGTAATGTTAGGGTCGTCTTTCTCATTTTTCTTGCAAGAAAGAATTAAGCCAGAAAGCAGCATAAATGCAGCTATTAGTTTTGTTGAAAGTTGGATGTTGTTTTTCATAAAATTATTTTTTGATGTAAAATTATGTACTACTTTCTCAGCTGTCAATATTCAATGAGTATTCGTACAATACAAATTAGAATTCGGTAAAATGCAGGATTTATTTTGAGTAATTGGTATTGTAAAACGAAGCGATTGCTACTATCCTATTTGCTTAAAAACTATTGAATGATGGAGTAAATTTATCGAAACCATATTGATTCATAGTCAAATGATAGACAATGTATGGAAGTGATGCGAATTTTATGTTATTCTTTAATCAATCGTTTCTTATACGCAATCAACATAAAATAAGTGGTGAGTCCGGCAAGTAAACCAGCAATTGTAGCAAATGTAATCGCACCTACTGTATATTGAATCACGTTTATTTTTATCGTTTCTAAGGATAGATTTCTGCTAAAGAAAACATGGCTTGCATGCTCACCCATCCAGATGGTACCAATCTTAAAACTCAAATAAATAATCAACGGTATCATCGGTGGAATACTGATGTGTGCAAACAAAATAAAGATTAATTTATTCAATCGAAAGTAAACCGCTAATGCAATACCTATCAACAACTGAAAACCCCAAAGTGGCACAATACCCATAAAAATACCAAACGCCACCGACAAAGATGTAATAGTATTGGACGTTTCAGAATGCAGCACTTCATACTTCATTTGTCGGTAAGTTTCTTTTTTAAACCACGGAACAATAAAGTTTCTTGGATGAATATAGAGTGCAGCAATCAGCACCAACACCGTATTTAAAATACTGATGCGTGTAAAATCTTTCAACGGCCTGAAATGTGTAATGCGTGTTTCTTTCGGCGCATAATAAACCGTTACCGGAACTGAATCTACCTTAATATATTTCCAAGATGCGCGCACAATCACTTCAATTTCAAACTCAAACTTCTTCGTGAAAAATCGCATATTTTTCATCAACGAAATCGGATACAAACGGTAGCCAGATTGTGTATCAGGCACTTTAGTAAAGGTTTCGGCCCAAAACCAAAAGGTAGAAAACTTATTGCCAAAACTGCTTTTCGTTGGCACAGATGCCTGATCCATGTTGCGCGCGCCAATAACCAACGCTTGTCCTTTCGTTTCCAAATATTCCAGAAATTTTGGTAAGTCTTTTGCAAAATGTTGTCCATCTGAATCTATGGAAATCGCGTTCTCAAAACCTAAATCCAACGCTGCTTTAAAACCAGTTCGCAAGGCAAAACCTTTTCCTTGGTTCACTGCATAACCAACGTTCTTAACTTGCGGAAAATTTGCCAATATACTTAAAGTAGAATCCGTAGAACCATCATTAATCACCAATACATTCGATGTATATTCCAATACACTTTCTATCACTTGCTTCAACGTCTGTTCATTGTTGTACGTCGGAATCAGCACGCATGTTTTCAGGTCAATAAACTTCTGATGGTAATTCAATTCTGACATTTTCAAGTTTAATTAAATTTCTTTTCTTTTTAAAACACATAGTCGCATAGAAAAATAAATAAGTGTTTGCGGTTCAATTGAAAAACGAATCGTTCATAATTAGAAAAACCATAGTTTATTCATCTTTGATGAATGCTATGTTTTATCTGTATTTACCTATATTCATAATTTATGCTTATCAACTATTTTGTCTTATGTGTCTATGTGTTTAAATTTTTAACTATACACAGCACTGCTGATTTTTAAAAATACGGTTTCATTCGCAGTGATGGAGCTGCTTACTTTAATCGAGTTTTCGTCGGTATTGTCAAACTTTAAATGAATGTCGAGTTCAGAATGCTGTTGTGGAATCACCACATTAATAAATTTTACGTTTGCCAAACTTTGCAGTTGTATGTTGCGTTGCGCTTTATCAGCAACAATGTCTTTCACCATTTGCAACATGCAAACACCAGGCACCACTGGTTGTTCCGGAAAGTGTCCTTCAAAAATAGGATGCGCTGCGTTGATCAACACTTTTGTCTGTGTTTGAGTATCGCTGATGTTTTCCTGCGACACAATCGAATAAAAAGAATCTCGTAACATTTAACGGTCAATTTGTTTTAACGAAATATCAAAACTAAACGTATGATATTGTATAAAAATGACATCTGCGATGCCGTTTTTTGTGCCGTCTAAGTTAATACTTATTTTGGGTTTATTCTTATTTGAACTCGTTTCAATATGTTTCAATTGCGAACAATCATTGAACGCTGTATAAGTAACAAATTCTTTACCGTTTACTAAGCGAAACGTTTTTAAAGAATCTGTTGCTAACGGTACATAATTATGAATGTTGCCGTAATTCATCAATATCAATCTGAAAACTTTTTGTAACTGTGTGGTCACCACTTTTTTGTTCAGTTTTTTAATGCAGAACATCACCTTAAAATCGGAATTCGTCAGTTGAAAATCAAAAAACTTGATACCAGTTTCGCTGGTGAATAAAATACGCGTGGTATCGTTTCCCATTTTTTCACTAACAACAAACCACTTAAATGATTGCCAACTACACACTTGTGTGTTGTAAATAACGCTTTGAATGTTTGGTTTGAGTTGCTGCAAACAAGTATTCGCCAACTTAGTTTTGGTGGTTTGCATCGGCATTTTCGGTGTGCACGACGAAATAAAAAGTATTAAAACAAGTAAGTAGAAACATTTTTTAAACCACATAGAAACATAGAATTAAACAGAGAATTTTGTATCTAAAATAGACAATAAAAATTAAGCTAAAAAAACATAGTTTTTATCTACGATAAAAACGATTATTAGAACAGACCACTAAAGAAAATTTAAAGGAATGCCTAAAATAGTTCCACCTTCAAAAATAGCTCTTGCAATCTACTATTTTGTAATCTTCACCTAAAGTTTCTTATGTGCCTTAGTGGTTATTTTAACCATATAAGCAAACTTTCGCCACTATTTAATTTCAATTAAACCAAAGTTTCTTCCTTTTTTTAACCAACCAATAACACTGAAAACAAAAATTTGCCAACAAAATTAGCATCCGTAACACCAACATTAAATTGCTTGTTTAAGAACGTAAGCGTAGTATTGTCGCCGGAAGCATCAATCATATCAAACTTATTCACGGAAAAATCTTTCTTATCGATGAAGATATTTATCTTTTTGATGTAGTCTTTCATCTTTTTAATCGTTGGCACTAACTCTAATAAATACTGTTTCTCATTTTCAGAAATCACAGCTATAAAATTCTTATTATCTAATGCTGTTCCTTGCACACAATCAATCATTATTTTATTGATGTTCTCGAATAATTTATTATTCTTTGTAGAAAAAGAATTTGATTTTTGGTCGTCTTTAATAAATACTTTATCAGCATTAATAATCAGCAAATATTTAAACGGTGTGGTATATTCCATGCGTGCCATATTTTGCTTTTTGAACATAAAGGTACCTTTAGAGGTAATCTTTTCAGACAATACACTTAAGTTCTTTTCCTGAACAAAATCGCATTTAATAGAATTCACTTTTTTAGATTGTTCAGCAAATATTTTTTTAAAAGATGGAACATCTTTAACCAACGTATAACCTTTTAATTGTGCAAATACACAGATTGGAAAACAAAAAAATAAGAATAAAAAATTACGCATATGGTTCAATATTTATTAATTTATCTAATCTAACAATGGTAAAACCTTGTGCTTTTATGGCGTCAATGATGGTTTGCAAATTGGCAATCGTAATTTGCGCTGTATCATGCAGCAACACAATAGAACCAGGTTTTAATTTTGGCATAATATTACTTAACAATTTTTGTTCCACTTTTACAACCGTATCCATCGAACGAATATTCCAGCCAATAGAATGGAAATTTAGTTGCGTAATGGCTTTTGCTAAATTTGGATTAGTGACGCCATAAGGTGGACGAAAAAACGTCATCTTCTTGCCTATCAGACTATCAATTAAATAGTTAGTTTTAAGTAATTCAGCTTTCATTTTATCTGCTGAATATAAATCGAAAAAAAAATGATGTGAATAGCTGTGATTGCCAATTAAATGATGTTCAGCATCCATTCTTTTTATCAATTCTGGTGATGCTTCGACACGATTTCCGATGCAAAAGAAAGTTGCTTCAATATTATTTTGTAGCAGAATATCTAAAATTCGGTTGGTATTGTTCTCACTTGGACCATCATCAAAGGTTAATGCAATTTCATTTTTAGTCGTAATTGCTTCACTAATAGAATCCACAAAAAAATTAGATTTAATTTTTATCGCACCAAAAATTAAAAATAGTTGATAACAAAAAAATGGTAAAAGAAAATACCAAAATGAAAACGGAATGACAGCACGTAATCCAAACATAAAAACGTTCACTACAAAAAAAACAATTCGTATCGTTTTATAATTTAGCAAGCTGACAATAAAATTAAAGAGTGATTGGAGTTTGCATATTGATTGTAAATCAACACATTTTTAACTGCTTTATTTTCTTTCAACAAAGTATTGGCTGTTGCAAAAGCATAAGCGCTAGACGTTGCATATTCACCACATAATTGTTTGTAAAAGATGGTGTTTTCTATTTTCAATGCAGCTATTAAATCTTGGTCGTTTTGATGTACATGATCAGGATGACTGCCAACAATAATTGCATCAATTGAATATTCATGGTTGAGTGTATTCGCTTTGTCAATGATGTTGCAATTTCTGTATTTGCAACAAATTCTATCGATTTTAATTCAGCAAAACAATCTTTACTTTTCACATCAGACAACACAAAAAAACTTGCGCCTTCACCAGCAATATCAGTAGGTTTCAAGTAACCAATACGTGTAAATAAATCAAAACTATCGTCTATAATTTCATCTACACCACCAACTAAAACATGTTGAGCATCGTCATCTTTAATCAATAAAAAAGCATCTAACAAAGCAGACTCGAATGAAAAATTACGATGTGAATAAGTGCTATTATATTCATGACATTTTAGTAGCAAGGCAATTTGTGATGCAATGCTATTATGTGTTGAAAAAATAAACGGTGTTGGATTTAGCGTTTCTTCTTTATTTGTAATCATTTTACGTAAAAACAAAGAAGTATCTTCTTGACAACCAAAACCTGTTCCAACAATAATTGCATCAGGAATTTCAACAGCAGCATTCTCCAAAGCCATCATTGCACTTGCAGTACCCATTTTTATGATTCTACTAATTCTGCGAAGTGTTCTGCTATCGAAAAATGCGCTATAATCTGGTTCAATACAAGTTAATTTACCAGTTGCAATTTGTTCTGCATTTACCAAAGAATTGGGTGCAATTTGTCCGATACTATTGATATAAACTGCCATCTTACTACTTTGAAAAAATTAAAGATGAACAATTGCCGCCAAAGCCAAAAGAATTGGACATGACGTGTTTAATTTCTTGGTTTTTCTGAAACGTTCTTTCAGGAATGATATTTAGATTTTCCATTGGTTGTTCAAACGAATAATTTGGAAAAACTATACCATGTTTAATTGCTAATGCTGAAAATACAGCTTCTACTGCACCACTTGCACCGAGTGTGTGTCCAGTGAATGATTTGGTAGAACTGAGTTTAGGAATTTTATCTTTAAAAATAGATTGAATCGCCAATCCTTCAGCGTTGTCGTTATTGCGCGTACCAGTACCGTGCATGTTTATATAATCAATATCATTTGGCTGCAAACCACTTTTTTGAGCGCGCCTTGCATCGCTAATGTTGGACCTTTTGCATCATCAGATAAAGCAGTTTGATGAAATGAATCATTGGCATTGTGATAACCAACAACGTTACAAAATATTTCCTGATTTAGTTGTTTTGCTACATTCTCAGACATCAACACTAAATAAGCTGCGCCTTCACCTAGGTTTAAGCCAACTCGTGATTCATCTAATGGTCTGCATTGTTCTGTATCTAAAATCTGCAACGTGTTAAAACCATTCAACGTAAATTTTGTCAAAGCATCTACACCACCAACAATTGCAATATCTAACAGATTTTGTTTGATCATGCGCGTGCCTAATGCAATTGCATTTGCAGATGATGAACAAGCAGTGCTGATAGTAGTAACCATGCCTTTGATGCCAATTTCTTTTGCAACAAAATCTGTAATTTTTCCGCAATCGTGATGTCGAATCAATTCAATGTTTGGTGCATTTTTATCATCCACATAATTTTCATAAAACGTTTCTGTTTTATCCATTCCACCAACAGTAGTTGCTGAAATATATGCTGTTCTGAAATCAGCAGAAAAATTTGCAGGCAAAGTAGCGATTGCTTCTTTGGTTGCAATATAACTTAGTAAAATACTTCTGCTCAATTCTTCGGAAAGTCCAGCAATTGCAGCTAATTCAGCGTTGGTGCTTTTAATTTCAGCAACCGATAATTCAACATGATTGGTTTTTAAACGCTTAATTTTAGCAACACCAGATTGATGTTTTTCAAAAGCTGCAACACAATCGTTTACATTATTTCCAAAGTGCAGAAATCAATCCTAAACCAGTTACAACAACTTTATTCTGCACTTATGCTTTTTTATTTTCCAGAATAAAATTGGCAATGGTAGATACAGAATAAAATATTTTGGGTCCGTCTTCTGAATGATTTATTTTAAGACCATATTCTTCTTCTAATAAAACCACTAATTCTAATGCATCAATAGAATCTAAACCTAAACCCTTTCCAAATAATTGTTCTTCGTCGCCAATATCTGCAGGATTTATTTCATTTAATTTCAGTTGTGTTACAATTTGTTGTTTTAGTTTTTGTTTCAGTTCTTCTAGTTCCATGATTTTTTTCTTTTTATTAAGTGTTCAATGTGTTGGTGTGTATAACAAAAGGATTCTATATTGTTTTTCTCTACAATGAATAAAAAACGCTTCATATGCAGTTTCGGTATAATCTACAAAACCACAAATACAAGCATCTATACTATTGGATATGAAAAGCGAATTTATGTAATTATATTGTAATTCTATATCATAATTTTCGGAAACCATCAATAAATTCTCGCCTTTAAAATTATTTTTGATAGAAATTTCACCGATGACAATATTTGGCAAGGTATAAACAAAAACAGCTGGACTTGCAGTACCTTGATTAATTAGTTTTTGATATTTTATATCAGTGTCAATACTCGAATTCGTATTTATGATATGAATTCCAATTTTATCAGCACTGTATTTTTGGTGTAAATCGATATTTTTCAGCGCGATTTCGGATGCTAAAAAACCTATTTTACATAAATTATCCATTTTATAAAATTTTGGATATTTTATATCGAGTTGTTTGTATAGATTGTTTGTAAACGTTTCAAAATCATTCGAATCATTTTTCAATAAAAGTTCATCATTGAAAAATGCACCTAAATTATTGATAAAGCCAGATTGAATAATACAAGGTTCGTGCGAATTCATTGTGCGAAAATAGTTAAAAATTGAGTGATTAATTATTTTAATTTCTTTGCTTTATATTTATATTTTGGATTTCTACTATGATGATAAATTGATATTATAACAAGTAGATTTAGTTCTTGTTCAATAGAATAAATTATGGTAAACGGATATTTTTCTAAAGTTATTTCAAAAAGTTTTATACTTATTCTTACTTCCATATGGGTTTTTACATATTAAATTTATTGCTTGTTCAACTAAATATATAAAATTCAATGTTGCTTTCTCACTTCTTTCTGCATAAAATTCAATAGATTCTTCATAACTCTTTTTGAGCTTTTGGTTCTAATAAATATTGATACACTTTTATTTACTAAATTTTGATTTAAGTATTTTATTTTATTCTTCTGCTACTTTCGGCTGGTGTTATCATTTTAGTTTTTCCTAACTTAAAGCCTTCATATCTTTTATCTAATTCTGTTTTAAATTCAACAGTATATTCTACATTCATTTCTTCTTTTATTTCTTTTTCAAGTATAGTATAAAAAGCTTTTTATCTTTTTATCTTCTACTGTTTCGATGTAGTGTAATAATTCTTCTCGTTGAGTTGTTATTGATACATTCATAATACTAAATTATAATTATTATTGCAGTTTTTCTACTAATTTATTGGCTAATAATTTTACATCGTTTGGCCAGCGCGCGGAAAGTAAATTTCTATCTTCAACAAAAAACGGAATAAAACTATTGAAGCCAGTTTTAAATTGTGATTTATTGTCTAAAAATGTTTCTACTTCATCTTGTAAATATGCTTCATAGGTTTTGTAATAATCATCTAATTTCCATTTGGTTAAATAATAGGCCAAGCGTTCTAATGATTTTGTTAAACCAGTAAATTGGTAATTATGTACAATGCTTTTACCAGTTTTTTTCATCGATACTTCGCGCCAATAATAATGAACCATGACAAACCGAACCAACTAATTTATTTAGATGAAAAAAATCTACAATTTTATTTTGCAGCGTTTTGTTTTCGAGATATTGTCGCATACCTTTTGCGTGACCACCAGGCAAAAATAATAAATCGTATTCTGCAGGAATAATTTCTACAAATTTTATTGGATGCAAAAATTCGTTTGATTTTTGCATTAAATGATACGTATCAATCGCATCTTTTTTGGCACCAAGTTGACCAAATATAACTCCTGTCAAAAGTAATGGATCCGTTTCGCCAACGATTCCATTTTCTGTTGCAAACGTAATATCAATCTTATTTTCTTTTAATATTTTCCATGTAATGGAAACTTCTGTAGTATCAAAATCTTTATCAGGAATTGGAATAATTGCTTTTTTCAATTTGTTGTAATTTTTATTAACCACATAGATTCATAGAAAAAAATTCTTAAAGTTAAATAGAAATTGAATTACTTAATCGACTGTTATTTAAGTAAAACATAGGAGTAAGCTACGCTTACCTATGTTTTTTTATGAACGAATAAACAGAACTCTACTTTATATCTTACTTTCAATTCTATCAATCTATGTGGTATAAATTTATTGCTTAAAAACTAATTGTTCACCACGACCTTTTTTAAATACTTTTCTTCCTGGATTGATGCCTTTACGCAATTCTTTTTGTTTTTCTTCAGGCAATAAAGAAATCGTTTTACATTCATCACAGCAACAACCA
>JADJSS010000017.1 GCA_016711605.1 Saprospirales bacterium | reverse complement strand
ATAACTAATCTGCATATTTTCTTTTTGGCGAAATTCTTTACGTAAGAAAACCAAACCCATTTCAAATAAATCGATGGTCATTTTTACCTGTTCGTGGTTTTTTACAAATTCCCAGGCTTCCTGCATTTCTTCGCTCCAATGTATATCATCAAAAATTAAAATGGTATCGTTGTGGCAAAATGGTAAAACTGTATTAAAATAATTGATAGTTGGTATTTCTCGATGATTGCCATCGATAAAAACTAAATCAAATTTTCCAACTTTCTCACAAATTTTTATTAATTCGTCATCAAAATTACCAATAGTTAATTCGATGTTTGTAAGATTTAATTTTTGAAAATTTTCAGTTGCAACATCTGCAATATTTTTACAACCTTCAATAGTATATACTCTAGTATTTGGATGCGCAGAAGCCAAGTAAGAAGTTGTAATTCCGAGTGAAGTGCCTAATTCTAAAATAGAATTTGCTTTGAAATTACGAACCAACATGTATAATAAATGTCCGTATTTTTCTTTTTTCACACTCTTACGAACGATGTCGCTTATTTTTCGTTTGTGTGTTTTAAAACGCTTGGAACCAGCACCTAAATCATTCACTTCAATAATTCGTGTATCTTGTTTTAAGTCGTCTCTTAGTTTTTCTATGCGCTGATAATCTTGATAATTTACTGTTTTTTCAAACACTTCAGTTACCAATCTAAATACAAAAGGTGAATGAATTTTGTACTTCGTGATAGAAGATAAGGTGTAATTGATGTATTCTGAAAGTTGAAATAGTTTACTCACGCTATAAAAATAGGAATTTGTTGAAGATAATAAAAAAAATGTTTTGTACGTTAGTTGATAACGTTAGATAAGTTTGTTGTCCATAGCATATTTCACTAAACCAATCATGGTTTTGAAATTCATTTTACGCATCATGTTTTTGCGATGCGTTTCAACAGTTCTTTCGCTGATAAATAAAATATCGCCAATTTGTGCGTTATTGTGTTCTTGAGCTATCAATTTTAAAATTTCAATTTCACGTTCTGATAAGCTTATTTTTTCAGAAGGTTTTTTGTCTTTCTCTTTTGAAGATTTTACCATTTCTTCTGTTACATCATCGCTGAAATGCATTTTGCCTGATGCTACTTTTTCAATGGCTTCTAATAATTCTGCATTTCCTGCATTTTTCAAAACATAACCAGAAATTCCTGCGTCTAACATTCGGTTGATGTTTGCAATATCACCAGACATCGATACTGCAATTACTTTAGTATCTGCTTTTATTTTTTTAATTTGTTTCGTCAATTCATAACCATCAATTTGAGGCATACTGATATCTGTCAGAATCAAGTCAATTTTTAGCGATTCAAATTCATTCAATAATTGATTACCATTTGTGTAAGTTTTTACAATTTCAATATTTTCAAAAGTAGATAAAATTGCTTTTAAACCATCAATTAACATTTGATGATCATCAACTAACACTATTCGAATTTTGTTCATGCTGTTAAGATAATGGAATTTCTATAATTGTGGTAGTTCCTTTTCCAATTGTTGAATCAATATTCAAAATTCCTTTCAAATAATCAACACGCAACTGAATATTTTTTAAACCGATGCCTTCTTCTTTCATTGCTTTCTGTACATCAAAACCTGTACCATTATCTTCAATCGTTAATACCAATTCATTTTCATCACCAATTAGTTGAATATTTATGTTAGAAGCATCTGCGTGTTTAATGGTGTTATTAATTATTTCTTGCGTAATTCTGTATAACATCAACTTAAAAGTACTGTTTAATTTATCTTCATCTACCTCAAAATATTCAAAATTAATTTTTGATTTTCCAGCTAGATTCATTCTATCTGTAAATTCTTCAATAGCTTTGATGATTCCAAAATGCTGCAGCGTAGCAGGCATCATATTATGCGAAATATTTCTGATTTCTTTGATAGAATCATCAATCATGGAAATACTTTTTTGTAGTTTTTCTTCTGTTTGTTTATTATCTAAAGTGATATCATTTGTAATGGCATTAAAATTTAGTTTTGTTGCTGAAAGAAGTTGTCCAACACCATCGTGCAAATCTCGAGCAATGCGTTGACGTTCCATTTCTTCTGCTTCTAATACAGCTTCCGCACGTTTTTGTTGTTCATTAAAAAGTTCTTGTTGTAATTTAGTTTGTTGTTTTAATTTGTATCGATTATATAACAAATAAAAAGCAAGAAGTGTTAGAATAAATATGACAGATAATGAAATCAATAACGTATTTCGCTTATTGATTTTTAGTTGCTGTTGTTTGATTTCATTTTCTTTTTTTTCGGTTTCATATTTGGTTTGATATTCTTCAATAGCTTTTATTCGTTTATCGTTTAATAGAATTTCATTTTTTTGTTTATATAGATTTGAATATTCGTAAGCATTTTTATAATCGTTTAACTTAGAATATATATCAGCTTGCATTTGATAAGTGTATGCTTCTAAGTCTAAATAATTTATTTTTTTAGATGAATCTGCTGATGCTTTAAAATAAATAAGAGCTTTTTGTAATTCATTTTTTTGAAGAAATAATTCACCTAAATTATTAATAGCAATTGCTTCACCAGTTTTATCGTTTAATTCATTTTTTATTATTATAGATTGATTTAGTTTTTCTTCTGCAAGTTCTAATCTATTGGTGTTTACATAAACAGCACTCAAATAATCCAACGAATACGACATGCCTAATTTGCTTTGAATTTGATCATATTTTTTATAAGCAATATTAAAGTAATATTCAGCAGAATCGAGTTGTTTACTATCATTATATACTAAACCTAAATTATTACACGCATTTGCAATTAGTGAATTATCTTTTGCTTTTATTGCATAATAAATAGATTTTGTAAAAATAGATTTTGCAGCATTAATTTTTTTTTGTTTTAAATAGAGGATTCCAATTTCATTGTTAACATCACAGATTGCTTTATAATTGCTTATTTTTTCAGCAATATTTTTTGATAAAAAATAATTCTTTAATGCATCATCATGATTGCCATTAAAATAATTTGCTAATCCAATTAATAAATAAGATTTTGCAATTAATGAATCAGATTTTATTTTTTCAGAAAGCAATAGTGCTTGATTGCTAAATTTCAATGATTTTGAAAAGTTAGTGCTACTATAAAATTTAGAAGAATCTAATATAGAATTGACATTAAAAGAATAAACTTTTTCTATATAAGAAAATAGAAAAAATAATAGGGTTGCTAAGCAGATTTTATTTTTAAAAATAATTGAATTATTTTAAAATTCATCTATTGATTATCTTGGACCTTCTGCTGTGGTAATTGGACGAACATTATTTGTGCTTGAATCTACTGTTGGAGAAACAAAATTTGAAATTACAACTGCTAAATAAATAATTAAACTTGCCATTTTTTTTTATTTTAAATCTAATGTAATACATTTAATTTATTTATACCAAGAAATAAAATAGAAAATATGCAACCACCAATTGTAAAAGGATTACCAATATTAGGAAGTGCCATAGATTTATCGAAAGATATACTAAAGTTTTTAGGTAAAGAATATGAAAACCAAGGCGATTCATTCATTTTTAATTTGCCTGGAAGACGCATATTTACTACACGTTCGGCAGAAGTGGCACAGCATATCTTACAAAAAAATAATAAAAATTACAGAAAAGATTATGGTGCCAACAAATTAAAAATGGCTTTAGGAAATGGCTTGCTAACTAACGAAGGCGAATCGTGGTTTAAGCAACGACGTTTAGCACAACCTGCATTTTATAAAAAACGATTAGAAAGTTTTTTTGACACGATGCAGCAATTTACGTTGTCGCATATTGAACCTTGGAAAAATAAATCATCACAAACCATTTTTATAGATGCAGAAATGATGCAGCTTACTTCAAAAATTGTAGTGGAAACATTGTTAGGAAGTGATATTACAAAGAATTTAACTGGCATTCAATCTTATATTTATGATATCCAGAGTTATTTAGTGAAGATAATTCGAAATCCTGTTTATGAATGGTTTTCAGCATATAATGGTGACAAAAAACAATTTGAAAATATCATACAAAAATTTGATACCATTTTATACGATGTTATTCAAAAGAAAAAAAAATCGGATTCAAATAATGATTTATTAAGTATGCTAATAGAAGCGCGTGATGTTGACACAGGCGAGGCGATGAGTGATGTGCAATTGCGTGATGAATTATTGACGATTTATGTTGCTGGCCATGAAACGTCAGGTTATGCAATTGCGTGGTCAATTTATAATATTTGTAAGCATCCTGAGTCGTATCAAAAGGTAAAAGATGAATTAAAATTAGTGATGCCAAACGGTGTGCTAACAATGGAAAATTTTGGTCAGTTAAAATACCTGCGTGCTGTGATTGATGAGTCGTTGCGTTTGTATCCAACTGCGTATATTGTTGGTAGAGAATCGAAAGAAAAAGATGAAATTGATGGCTTAGAAATTCCAAAAGATATTATGACCTTGATTAGTGTTTACCATTTACATCGAAATCCGAAATACTGGAAACAACCAAATAATTTTGTACCTGAACGATTTTTAGATAAAGCACATCCATTGGCAAATAGTGATGCTTATTTTCCGTTTGGTGCTGGACCAAGAATGTGTATTGGTTTTTATTTTGCGTTGATGGAAATTACAGTAGTGCTTGCCAATTTATTTTATCATTTTGATTTGAAATTGGTAGAAAATCAAACTATAGAATTTGAGCCATTAGTTACCTTAAAACCAAAAAATGGAATTCAGGTTGAAATTACAAATGCTAAATAAAAATAAACACTTAAGTCATATTAGAAATTGAAATTATAGTAAAGAATTAAATAAGGTTGAACTAAAAGAGATTTTTTATTTGCAGATAAAATTATTTTTTATTTTCTCTGTTACTTAAACTTCTTAAGTGGTTAAAATAATAAGTGCTTAAGTTTAATCAGTAATTCTATTTAAGCTGTAATCTATAACTTGTAATGGTGTTTTACCTTTAAAATCTGGATTGTTAAACTCAGAATAATAGATAGAATAGCACAAACCACGCAATCCAATATTCAGTTGTCTTAAAGTAGAAGGTATTATTCCATCGCTTGGGTTTGCCTGTGATTGCTGGCATTTTGAAATAATCCAATTGATTATAAAGTTTGGCAAAAATGCAAAAATAGCCAACACTAAATTCAATGAAGAAAAGTCATCTGATGGAACATTTCTGACTAAATCATTTAATTTATAAGTTCCTGCTACATCGCTGAAAGCTGGAAATTCATCATTTTTGGGACAATAAATATTGCCAACTTTTGTAAGACCTTTTATTGCGAAGTTTGAAAATGTATTTGCCATAATTATACTTTTAATTTTTCTTGAATAAATTCATCTATGTATGTTGCAATTTCTTCACCAGCATCTTCTTGTAAAAAGTGACCGGCATTTTCAATTGTAATTCTTTTTTGTTGATGTGCTGAAGGCATTAATTTATAAAAGAAATGTACCATTTTTCCTAATATTTCATCTTTGTCAGAAAATAAAACTATTGCTGGTTTTTTCCATTCTGCTAATATTTTTGCTGCTCTATTCATTTGAATAACACCATCTGCATTTTTGTTATTTGGTGCTAAAGATGGAAATATTCTAGCGCCAGCTTTGTATTTTTTTTCTGGAAACGGAGCATCATATGCAGCCATTACTTCAGCAGACATTGGTCTTGCCGATGCTTTTCGTACAATTTTTCCTACTGGTAAATCTGGATGGTATTTTGCAAATGCTTGCCATGCTTTGAATGAAAGTGGTAATTTTCTGCCATCAGCTAATGCTGTATTTAAAATTACTACACGTTTAAATAAATCTGGAAACTCACCTAATACACCTAAGCCAATGAGGCCGCCCCAATCTTGCACGACTAAAGTTATATCTTTTAATTGCAATTTATCAATCAAATTTTTGATGGAATTATAATGAAATGTGTACGAGTAATCTTTCATATTTATTAGCTTTTCAGACTTACCAAAACCAATAAAATCAGGTGCTATAAAACGATATTTTGGAGAAAGAATAGGAACAAATTTTCTATATAAATAAGACCAAGTTGGTTCACCATGTAATGCTAAAATGATTTCACCATTTTTATCACCTTCATCAATATAATGCATTTGTAAACCATTATAATCAACAAAATTTGGCTGATATGGAAAGTCTTTGATTCCATCAAAACATGTTATAGGTGTTAGTATAGATTCCATTTTTTATTTTAATAACTGCATTGCCAATCTGTGTCCTAAAGATTTTATTGTTAAACCTGGATTAATGCCTGGCGCATTTGGATAAATACTCGAATCAGCGATGTATAATGTTTTTTCGCCATGTACTTGAAAGTCAGGATTTACAACTGATTTTGATGCATCGGTACCCATTACGCAGCCACCCATTAAATGTAAACCAAAATAGAAATTTGATTTATAAATTTCCTTTGCACCAGCAGTAGTTAAAATATTTTCTATTGCTTGCAAACCCTTATTTCGTCGCGTTTTATCTTGGTCGGTGAGTGGTTTTACAATAGTAAGTTTACCTTTATTATCACACATAATTTCACCAACGTTTTCGTCGCGCACCGCAACTTCGATGCATTGCATATAACGATATTGTTTCATTAAGCGTTGGTGTTCAGCACCTGTTTCATTCATCAGCATACCAATTGATATTGGTGAAGCAAATACATTTTCCAACTTAAAACCTTGCGCACGGAAACTTTCATCTTTAGAAGCAACAGCTTGAAACATTTTTTATGTGCATCAACTGGTTCGTTTTGAAAACCCAACCACATAAACTGTGGATGCGATGCGAATTTTTTTCCAAGAGCTGGAAATTTTGATTTAAAACCAGATAATGTCATCATACGTGTTGTGCCAAAAGCACCACCTGAAAGAATTACTTTTTTACCTTCAAAACTTACTTTGTTTCCATTTTGTAATCCATGAATTTTACAAGTATCGTTACCTGGTTCTACTTTGTTTATTTCAGTTTCCGTAATAATTTCTAATCCTTCTTTTTCAGCTTTTTGAATAAAAGCAACTAATGAACTTTGTTTTGAATCTCTAAAACAACCACCTAAACAACCAATGCAATCATTGCCTTTTTCTGCACCGCAATTGCTTTGTCCACGACGTAAATTGCCCCATTTATAACCCAATTTATCACAAGCATCAACAAATAGTTTTGCGTTTCCATTTCTTTCTTCAGGAACAAATGTATGTAACACCATATCCGATTCTACTTGAGCATAATGTTTGTCCATTTCAGCATTGTTGAACCAATCTACACCACTTTCATTTTTCCAATCGTTAAATGCAATATCATCAAATCTATCCATTAAACACTGATAAACTATAGATGAGCCACCAACCATTTTAGTGCGAAGAAAACCCATTTTTCCATCTTTGCCAAACTCGATGCCGCCACCCCAATATAAGTGTGCAGATGTTTCAGCTTCCGTTTTTGGAAAGGTATCTTTTCTGTAAAAATGTCCTGCTTCTATTAATAAAACTTTTGCGCCAGATTTATTTAAATAATAGGAAAGTGCGCCACCGCCTGAGCCTGAACCAACTACAATAAAATCGTAAATCATTCGAGTGAAAATTTGAAATTAGATAATATGCTAATATACCAATTTTTCTGTACTTAGTACTTGGTAATATGCTGAATTTCTGAATTAATTATTAGTTAATTTCAGCAAATTCAGTTGATATAACTACAGCTCGAGTTGTTCCTGTATATTGAATGATTAAATGGTAATTGTTTAGCACTATTTTATTTTCTTCTTTTAATAGATTATAATTAAAATGTAGTGGTAAAATAATGTATCTATATTGTGCAATATTCAATGAATACTGTTCAATTAGTTGATTTTTTTCTGCTTTTGAAATCTCGTGAAGAAACAAGATTTGTGGTTTAATTTTATGTTGTAAGTAATAATCTATTGCAATTAATTCTTTCAAAACTACATCATTCGGAAATTGCTTTTCTGCATATTGAAAGATGATTTCATACACATCTTTTAATGTGTATTTATGCAAATCTTTTGCGTTTGAAAAATAAGTACCTAATCCAAGTAAAAAATCAAAAACGCTATAATTTTCAGTGATGTATTTTAATGTATGAACTGTTCTTTTTTTGTTCCAGTAAATTTCTAAAGCGTGTTCTAATAATGTAATTTGATGCAGTTGGTCTTCACTTAAATAATTACTTCTAATAATTTGATACGGTGGTTTTGGATCAAAAACAAATCCATGTTGTTCATATTTATCGCGAATTGGTGTGCCTTTCAAAAATTTTAAGAAACCTAATTGTAATTCTGGTGCAAAGAGTTTAAATACTTCTTCAAATGAATATTTAATATCTTCAAATTCATCTAGTGCCAAACCTACAATTAAATCTAAATGCATTTCAATTTTGTTGTCTAATGCTTTTATAATTTTTTTAGTCTTATCAAAATTTTGTTTTCGGCTAACTTGTAAGTTTGCTTTTTGATTTACAGTTTGAATTCCAATCTCAAATCGAAATAAACCAACTGGAACTTTTTCTTGTATAAATGCAATAATATCTGGATGAATGATGTCTGCTGTAATTTCAAACTGAAATACATTTTGTGGTTGATAATTATCTAAAATAAACTGAAAAATATCTATCGTAAAATCTTTTTTGATATTAAATGTTCTATCTAAAAACTTCACTACTTTTCCATGTTGCATCATGTATAGCAATGTTTGTTTGATGGTATTATTTGGTAAATAGCGCACTTTATTATCTAAACTTGCTAAACAAAATTCGCATTTATATGGACAACCACGCGATGTTTCGATATACAAAACTTTTGTTTTCAATGTATCAATATCATCATCAGCATAAGGCATTATTTCTTCGAAATTTTTCAACTCAAACATTGCAGGTGCTTTGTTTTCTTTGGTTTTTCCATCTTTTTTATAAACCAAACCAGCAATAGATTCAACGTTTGGATATTGGTGCAGTAACTCATTAAAAGGAGTTTCACCTTCACCAACAATAATAAAATCAACGTAATCTAGAGCAATTATATCGTTGTATTCATAACTCACTTCTGGTCCACCTAATAAGATTTTTGTTGTTGGATTTTTTTGTTTGATTTGTTGCGCCACTTGCAAAGTCTGCGTAATATTCCAGATATAACAACTGAAAGCTACAATGTCATAATTAGCACAAAAATCAACCACTGGTTGTTGATCTTCATTAATAGTAAATTCTTTCCAATCCAAACCATCATACTCTTTATTCAATTGATATAAAATACGAATCGCCAGATTAGTGTGAATGTACTTCGCATTTAAAGTGGTAAGCAATATTTGCATGATGCAAAGATAAGCGATTAAATAGAAGATGCCACGAAAATCGTGGCATCTTCTATTATTATATTATTTTTTGATTTACTTTTCACCAACTTTGATGCTTTTATTCGCTACTGTATTTACGGCAACTTCTTTTATTACTATGGTTTTCAAATCGCTACTCACATTTAAAAGCATCCAACCATAAGATTTATCACCATTGTTTTTTAATAGTTGAAATGCAAGATAAGTATCGCCGTCGCCTTGCAATCCGCTATTAAATTCTTTGTTAACTTTTTCCACAATGAGTGACATGTAAATTTCAGATACCCAATGTGAAGAAGATACATCAACTATAGTGTTTGCAGACATTGATCTAGAAATAGGTACAATTCCACCTGGAAAAAATGAATAAGATAAAAAATCAGATAATATTTTTGTACTATCGTTGACACCTTCAATAGTTAGATATTTAGTAGAATCTGAAAGATTTCCAACAAATTTGATATCTAATTTTCCATCGTCATCTAAATCTAAATAATCTGAGATAATGAAATTTGTACCAACTTTTATAGCTGTAATGGTTTTATTGATTGCTCTATCATTAATAGATGGATTGTTGCTTTCATTTTTTTTACAGGCAACCATAAAAAATAATGCAATTAAAATAACAGAAATTGGTTTCATGAGTTTTGTTTTTAAGTTGTAAAGTATAATTCTAACTTAAAGATAAATATCATACTATTTATTTACAAACTAAATGAGTAAACGTGCTATTTTAGTTAGAATTTGGAAATAATGTACTAAAAATATTGGTTTTGGTAGTCGTTTCTTGAGTAGAATAGAAATACATAAAACGCTTTACTTAATACACACTTTTACTTAAACTTCTCTTTATTTCCAATGCCATCTAATGGTATAACGTTAGTAATAAATTTAAACCAGTTTCTTTTTTTGCCAAACCAGCTCAACATTACAGCATGTAATAATTTATATTTTGAATTGGTGTAAGGATACCATTGTGGTTCAATTAATTTTCCTTGTTTATCTATCAACACAGATTTTAAATTACAGAAAGTTAATAAACCATCTTCGCCTTTAAACCTGCCGATGCCACTATCTTTTACACCACCAAATGGCAAGTATGGATTGGCTTCGTTTAGCATGTGATTGTTGATACACACATTGCCAACTTTTAGTGCACGTGCTACACGTTCACCACGAGCTGCATCTTTTGTCCAAACCGATGCACTTAAACCATACACAGAATCGTTGGCTAATCCAATTGCTTCTTCTTCTGTTTTAAATTTCATAATGGCTAAAGTGGGTCCAAAGGTTTCTTCAGAAGCAATTTTCATCGAATGATTGCAGTTTTCAAAAATAGTTGGTGGAATATGATGCGATCCTTTTTCTTTAATTCCACCACATAATAAAGTTGCGCCTTTTGCAATGGCGTCTTCAATGTGGTCTTCAATTACTTTTACCTGGAATGATGCAGTTATGGCACCAACATCGCAATCTTCTGGTGATGAAGTATCTCGATTTATGTTTGAAGTTCTAAGTCGTTTTGTTCTTTCTACAAGATAAGGAACGAGTTGGTCATAAATTCCTTCTTGTACATATAAACGCTCAATACCTGTGCAGTTTTGTCCTGCATTGGTAAACGCGCCCCACATGATTCCATTTACGGTTCTGTCTACATCTACATCATCAAAAACGATACTTGGATCTTTGCCACCTAGTTCTAAATCTATTGGAATTAATTGTTTGGCACAAGCTTCCATTAATTTTCTGCCTGTGTTTACACTGCCAGTAAAATGTACTTTATCTGGTTTTTGTGCTAATAATTTTGCACCGGTTTCTTTGCCACCAATTACTACTTGTATAGCATCTTTCATAAAACCGCTGTGAGCAAAAAAGTGTTCCCAAAGTGGTTTTAAAGGTGTTACTTCAGATGGTTTTACAATGGTTGCATTACCTGCTAAAAAAGACATTAATGATGGAACAATTACTTGATAAAATGGAAAATTCCAAGGTGTAATCACTAAAACTGTACCCAATGGTTCTCTAAATTGTCTCGATTTTTTTTCCATTAAAAAAATTGGCCAATTCATTTTTTGATCTTGAAGTTGTTTAGGTGCTAATTTTGTATAGACATCAATAACATCGGTCACTTCAAAAACTTCTGCAGCAAATGCATCGGTTCTGGCTTTTCCTGTTTCCGCTATAATACAATCTAAAATAAAATCGCTGTATTGAATAACATAATCACGGATTTTAAATACTTCTTCAATTCTTGCTTTTACAGACATGTTTTGAATAACAGATTGTGTTTTTTTTGCTGTTTCAAAAATGGAAGATGCTTGTATATCAGTTATTTCGTCTATTTCATATAAGACTTTGTTGTTGATTGGATTTTGAATGTGAATTGAATTGCTCATGTATTTATTTTGCGTTGAAAATACCCATTTATAGTGAGATTGTGAAATTAGTTTGAATTAAAAATTTAGATTATTCTTCAGATGATAAAGAATTTTATTCAACAATTTATATTCGTATATTTGCTTTACAAAAATAATCTATGCCAAAATGCATTTTTACAGTTCTATTTTTTGCAATTCTTTTCATTTCATCTTGCAAAAAAGAACAAAACACAACCACGGAATCACCTTTATCAAAAGGAAATTGGCAGTTACAATGGATAGATATAAAAGATCAAAATTTTGTGGATGAACAAGGTAGAACGTTGCAAATTAGAGGCATCAATGTTCGTGTAGATGGTTTGTTTGATGTGGAACATGCAGATGGAAGAATAGCTAATGAAGTGGTTCCTAAAATAAGATTATCAGATATTGAAGGTATCGCATCAATGGGTTTTAATGTGCTTCGTTTACCGATTAATTGGAGTGGTTACGAACCAGAACGCAATCAAGTAAACCAACAATATATTGATAGAATAAAAGAAGTGGTAGGTTGGTGTAAGCAAGTTGGTATTTATGTGCAAATAGATTGGCATTACGATGCATATAGCAAAGAGATTGGTGAAGATGGTGCTCCATATTGGGCTGTGTTGCCAACTATTTTCCCAAGAGTACAAGGCATTTTAGATTTTAATCAATTGTTTTTATTACGTGCTAATCCGTTTTGTTTTCAAGCTTATAACAGTTTCTTTACCAATAAAAATGGTATTCGTGATGAATTTTTAGATGCCTGGACAGATATTATTAATCAATTTAAAGATGATAATACTGTAATTGGTTTTGAGCCAATGAACGAACCAATTGCGTATGCTGCTGGTATTTCGGATGCCAACTTTATGAAATTTTATGAAGATTGTTCAGATAGAATGCGTGCTATAGATTCAAAGCATTCGTTGTGGTTAGAGCCAGATGCGATTCGAAATTTCTTAAATTCATCGCCTTTACCATCGCAACCATTTAAAGATAAAAAAGTAGTGTATTGTCCGCACTATTATCCAAATTTAACGCAAGGTGCCAACTACACCAATGTGGCAGACTGGAAACGTATAATGGAAACACCTATGAATAGAATTACACAAGAAGCCAATGCGTGGTATGCACCGGTTTGTATGAATGAATGGGGCATTAATCCAACTACTGCAGCAGGAAAATCGTATGTTATTGCTATGCGCGAAATGGCTGAAGATCGCTACATACACAATGCTTTTTGGCTTTGGAAAGAACCCATTCCTGGAACTTCTGGCAGCGACGGAAATTGGGGTTTTTACAACCATGTTAGTGGCAATGATAATTGGACTGAACGTACTGCTGAAAAAAAAGAATTTGCTGTTCCTTATGTGATGGCTGTTCCTGGTGCTATTGTAAAACATCGATTTAACTTGCAAACGAATATTTTAACTTGTGAATTTGCACGAAATTTATCAATTGCTAATCCAATTATTTACATACCAGAAAATTGGTTTCCAACAGGATTTGCTGTATTTGTAAATGGAAATAAAGTAAACTACGAAAAAGATAATTTTAACAGAGTTGGAATTGAATGGAATCCAAAAATAAAAGGCGATGTAATTATTGAAGTAAAACCCAATTAATTTTTAGATTTATTTTATTTAAACCTTTTTGTTCTTTTGTTGTTACTGATTTAAACACATTCTTTTAATGAAAAATTTCTTACTTGCAATCTTATTGCTTCCTACACTTTTATTTGCTCAGACAGGAATTATTGAAGGTCGAGTTTATGACGAAATAAACAATGAACCAATTATTGGTGCAAATGTTAGTATAGTTGGAACCACATTTGGCGCATCAACGGATATTGATGGAAACTATAAAATTGAAGCGCTCCAAGCTGCTTTATATAACATTGAAGTTTCTTATATCGGTTATGAAACACAAACAAAATTTGAAGTACAAGTTACCAATTCAAAATCTATACGTTTAGATTTTGCTTTGAAACAATCTTCTAATGTAATTGATTCTGTTGTTATAAAAGCAAACCCTTTTGAACGAAAATTAGAATCACCTATATCGCTAACATCTATTGGTGTTAATGAAATACAACGCAATCCAGGTGGAAATCGTGATATTTCTCGTGCAATAAAAAACTTGCCTGGTGTGTCGTCTGGTTTTGGTTTTAGAAATGATTTACTGGTTCGTGGTGGTTCACCAAATGAAAATCGTTTTTATTTAGATGATATAGAAATTCCTACTATTAATCACTTTGCAACACAAGGTGCAAGTGGTGGTAGCAATGGTTTATTAAATGTAGATTTTATCAGCAATGCTGATTTTTATACAGGTGCATTTCCTGCAAATCGTGGTAATGCAATGAGTTCTGTGTTAGCGCTAACACAACGTGAAGGCAGAAAAGACAGAGTTGGATTAACATTTACACTCAGTGCAAGCGATGCAGGTTTAACTATAGAAGGACCATTTACTAAAAAGAAAAAAACGACCTTTTTATTGAATGCAAGATACTCATATTTACAAGGTTTATTCAAAGCATTTAAATTACCATTTTTACCAACCTATTCTGATGTGCAATTTAAAGTAATGCATAAGTTTAATAACAAACATGATTTAACTTTAGTTGGTGTTGGTGCTTATGATATGTTGCGTTTAAATACAAAAGAAAATAAAACAGATGCACAAAAATACTTGTTGAGGAATTTACCATATCAAGATCAATGGAATTATACCATTGGTGCACGCTATCGTTATTTCTTGAAAAATAGTTACATGGTTTTTGTATTGAGCAGAAGTTTCTTTAATAATCATATTTACAAACATCAAAATAACGATAAAAATCTTCCTAAATTATTTGATTTAAATTCAAATGAAGCTGAAAATAAATTGCGTTTTGAGCACGTGATGCGAGTTAAAGAATACAAGATTTCTTATGGAATTAATTATGAATATGCAAGATATACAACAACTACCAGTAATAAAATCACTCTTGGTGATACGGTGCTAAATATTAATTATTCAACTAAATTAAAATTACAGAAGTATGGATTTTTTGCTCAATTCAGCAAAACATATTTCGATAATCGATTGAGTTTATCATTAGGTTTGCGTGCTGATGGAAATAATTATAACAAGAAAATGGCTAATTTATTTCGTCAATTTTCACCACGTTTTTCTGCGTCGTATGCTATTACTAATTTCTTAAGTATAAATTTCAATACAGGTTTATATTATCAGTTGCCACCTTACACAACGCTTGGTTTTAAAGATAATTCCAATGTATTGGTAAATAAAGATAGATTAGACTATATCAGAAATGTACAAGTTGTTGGTGGACTTTCTTCTACCATAAATAAATCAAATACCAAGTTTTCATTAGAAGGTTTTTATAAACGATATTATAACTATCCGATGTTGTTGAACAAAGGAATTTCGTTAGCAAATTTAGGTGGTGATTTTGGTGTAGTAGGTGATGAGCCAGCTGCATCTATTAGTCAAGGAAAAACGTATGGAATTGAATTTTCTGTTCAACAAAAATTATGGAAAGGTGTGTATGGAATTGTTTCTTATACTTGGTTCAGAAGTTTATTTACCAACACACTTGGTCAATATAATTCAAGTAGTTGGGACAGCCGTCATGTTGCCAATATTACGGTTGGATATAAGTTTAAACGCAATTGGGAAATTGGTATAAAATGGACTATTCAAGGTGGTTTGCCTTATACACCAGACGACACGACTAACTTTGCTTTAGTAAAAGTATTTGATGCCAATGGTGGTGTGCCTGTGAAAGATTATTCTAAATTAAACTCGTTACGAACAAAAGTGATTCATGGTTTAAATTTACGCGTAGATAAAAAATGGTTTTTAAAGAAAATTAATTTGAATTTATACCTAGATATTACAAATCTTTACAACGCAAAAGATGTTTCACCAGCCAATTTAGATGTTGTTAGAGATGGAAATGGAAGTCCAATCGTTGCCAATCCAACTGCACCTGATGATGAAAAAAGATATCAATTACAATTATTAAAAAGCAATGGCTCACGTATATTACCTACTATTGGTTTAGTGATTGAGTATTAGGTTTTTTGGTTTAGTTCTATTTACAACAGCCAAAATATAAGAAGTAGATGCCGAACTTGTTTCGGCATTTTTTTATATAAAATAAATGGCTGTTCATTTTAAAACTAAATCGGTTTTATTTAATAAACCTGGATTATTAGTTTTATTTATTGTTTTATTATACTTTAATTCAAAATGTGTGAATGTTGTAATATTTACGTTGAAAGCTGTAACGCTTACGCTTGTAAATATTTCAACTTTATACTTAATTAAAACAAAATACATGTATGTAATAAAATGATACCAATTGAAGAATCATTGATGCTTGTAATTAAAAATAAATAATACATTACAATTGCAGGTTTAAAAAAAATCAATTAAAAAAACATCAAAAGTAAACCTTTAAAAAATTGATAAATAATATGTTTTCTATTCTGTATTTTTAACTGTATTGCACAAATCCACTACAATACATATTTCTCTTTTTCACGTAATTGTATTTTCCAAATTATACTATAATGACAATTTCCGCTAATACAGTCATTAAATATTTCATGCTTCTTTTTTTGGTAGTAGCAGGTTTATATTTTGCCAAAGAATTTCTGATTCCATTGGCAATTGGTGCCATAATAGCTACTCTTTTCTTGCCTTTTTGTAAATGGTTAGAACAAAAAAAAGTACCACGAATCGTTGCAGTTTTTATTTGCGTATTGATATTATTATTATTTATTGCTGGATTTTCTACATTAATTGGTTGGCAAATTTCGTCTTTAACGAAAGATATTGAATTAATAAAAACTAAGTCGGTATTTTTAATTGAAAAAATACAACAATATATTTTCAAGCATTTTGGTTTTTCTTCAGCAGCGCAAACTAAATTAATAAATGACCAACAAAACTCTGTAACCTTATATATAGAAATGTTTGTAAGCTCTTTTGCAACTATTGTAACTAGTTTTATTTTAACTGTTTTATATGTATTTTTATTGCTGTATTACCGTATTCATCTTAAAAAATTTATTTTGATGTTTTCATCAGATGCTAAAAAATTAGAATCAGAGCAACTAATTTATCAAGCTACCAATGTTTCGCAACAATATTTAGTAGGTTTAAGTAAAATGATTTTTTGTTTATGGATAATGTACGGTATTGGTTTTTCAATAATTGGTGTTGAAAATGCCATTTTTTTTGCAATATTATGTGGTTTATTAGAAATTGTTCCATTTATAGGTAATATTACTGGTACAACTATAACTGTTTTGGTTGCTGTGGTACATGGTGCTTCATTGCCAATGATTATTGGCATAGTTATTACTTACGGTGTTGTTCAGTTTATACAAGGTTGGATTTTAGAACCACTCATATTAGGTTCACAAGTAAAAATTAATCCATTATTTACGATTCTAGCATTAGTTTTAGGACAATTAATTTGGGGAATTCCAGGTATTGTATTAGCCATTCCAATAACTGCGATGTTTAAAATTGTTTGTGATTATATTGAACCATTAAAACCACTTGGTTTTTTAATTGGTGAAATTCAAAAACCAAAATCTCAACTTACTATAATTACCAAAATTAAAAGTTGGTTTAAAAGAACCTAAATATGGATATGCTGATTTCGATATTGAAACTTTGTGCTGGTATTGGATTATTTCTATTTGCAATGTATTTGATAGAAGAGTCGTTGAAAAATTTATCTGGAAGAAATTTTAAACGCTTTTTACAATACATTACCAAAAATAGATTTGGTGCAGTTGCAGGTGGTGCAATTGTAACAGCTGTACTTCAAAGTAGTTCTATGGTTTCGCTGATGGTGTTAGCGTTTGTTGGTGCTGGTGTTTTTTCCATGAAAAATGCTATTGCTATTATTTTGGGTGCAAATTTAGGAACCACTATTGATAGTTGGCTGGTTGCAACATTAGGTTTTAGTGTAAATATAGAAGTAGTTGCATATCCAGCAGTTTTCGTTGGTGGACTGATGCTAATTGTATTTGGAAAACACAAGTACACTAAATATCTATCCTTTTTTTTAATTGGTTTTGGATTACTGTTTATCGGACTTTCTTTTATGAAAACATCTATGGAAGCACAAGTGCATACGTTTGATTTTTCTCGTTATGCAAATATGCCATTAATTGTTTTTTTATTCATCGGTTTTGTAATTACATTATTGGTGCAATCGAGTTCAGTAACGATGGCACTTACTTTAACTGCATTGCACGCAGGTGTAGTAACATTTCCTTTAGCTGCTGCTATAGTATTGGGTTCTGAAACAGGAACTACAATTAAAATTTTATTGAGTGCAATTGGCGGAAATTCTTCTAAAAAACGTGTAGTATTAGGTAATTTATTGTTCAATATTTTTATTACTGTGGTTGCATTTTTATTCCTTAAACCGACTCTATTTTTAATAACAGATATTTTCAAAATTAGCAATCCACTTATTGGTTTAGTTACGTTTTCAAGTATTGTGAATTTAGTAGGTATAATTATTATTATTCCATTTTTAGAACCGTTTTCTAAATTTTTAGAGAAGTTTTTTAAAGATTCAGATGCTGAAACTACTGCTTTTATAAATCATGCAACTACTAAAGAACCAGAAACTGCGTTAGATTTATTTCGTAGAGAAACTACTTATTTTATTAGCAATGCAATGTTACTTAATCTTACACAATTAGGAATTGATACTGCGTTTTTAATAGAAAATTCAGCATTTAATACAATAAATAATAAACGAAAATTTTACAATAAAATGGTAGAAGAACAATATGATTTTTTATGTCAACAACAAGGCGAAATGCAGGCATTTTATTTAGAACTAAGATTAAAATTAGAAGATGAAAATAATAATAAACTTAACCAATTAATTGCTGCAGCAAGAAATGCATTGTATTCTATTAAAAGTATGAACGACATAAAAATCAATATCACAAATCTTAAAAATTCTTCAAAAGATATAAAGTTTAATTTTTTTTTACATCAGAAAAATGAAATGCTTGATTTATATAATTTAATGAATTCAGTTTTAATTTCACCAAAAATTCAAACACCACAAACATTTAAAACTCTGTATTCTAAAATTGAAGAAACCTATAATTTATCATTATTTGATTTTTATAAACAAGCTGCTACAACTCAAATTGAAGATTTAGATATCACGATTGCTATTAATTTTAACAGAGCACTATTTACATCCAATAAAGATATTTTGATTGCAATAAAAGGGTTGGTTTTAGATGAAACTAGTGATAACGATTTTAATGAATCGATTAATTATTAGTCGAATATTATTTTCGTTTCGCATACCAAACACCATGGTCACCATGAGGCAAAATTAGTGTACCAGCCATGCTATCTGAAGAAACTATTGTTCCTTCATATTCATCATCATTGTTGAATTGAATTTTTAGTTTTTTCTTATCGCTCATCCATGTTCCTAAAATAGTATCAAAGTTTCTGTAATTTTCAATACTGTTGTCATTTTTAAAATAAAGATCAGATTCAGCGTAATAATTAAATGTAGAATTGTGCTTGTAAAAAAGAGTCCAATGCGTGTCATTTAAATCAACGCAATTTTTTTTACAGGAAAAATTGGATGCAATTAAAATTACTAGGATTAATTTTTTCATTTCAAAAATTTTTTCAATGTACATAGTCGCAAAACTTATAACTGTTAACTTATAACTTCATTCAGCAAATCATTATCTTCACCCATTAATGGTGCTGACCAACTTGGTTTTGCTGGTGTTTCAGAAAATTTAAACGGTTGATTCACGCTTTTAAATTTCCCATAATCAGCATGTTCCATTTCGATAAACATATCACGTTCACTCAAGTGTTTATCTTTTTCAACTTCATCAATATCTAAAATTGGTGATAAACAAATATCATGATTTTCTGCATCTGCAATCCATTCGTCAAGTGTTTTGGTTAAAAATAAATCTTGTAATTCTTTTTTAATTCAACCACTAATTCTGGAATTGGTAGCATTTTATTCATCCATTCAGGTTTGTTTACCATAGCACAAAATCCTTGAAAAAATTTTGGTTCTAAACCACCTAATGCAATCCATTTTTCGTCTTTACATTTATACACATTGTAATGCGCCAAGCCACCGCTTAAAAATAAATCACCACGTTTAGGTATTGCTGATGTGTTTAAAGCTTCACCGAATGTTGCTGCTAATAATGGCATCACACAATCAGTCATCGCAACGTCTACAAATTGTCCTTTTCCTGTGCGTTCGCGTGCCCATAATGCAGACAAACATGCTACGATTGTTGGATAACTTCCACCTGCAATATCGGCAATTTGTACAGATGGCAGCGTAATATTTTCTTTATCACCATTCAAACCCAAAACACCTGAATAACCTAAGTAATTCATATCATGTCCAGCTTTGTTTTGGTATGCACCTGTGTAACCATAACCAGTAATGGCAACGTAAATTATTTTTTCATTTTGTTGTTTTGCAGCTTCATAGTCAATACCCATTTTTTGCAAAACACCAGGTCGAAATGAATCGACAACAATATCAGCTGTTTTGACTAAATCGAAAAATTGCTGTTTTCCTTTTTCAGATTTTAAATCTAATGTGATTGATTTTTTACTTCTATTGACACTTAAATAAAAAATAGATTGAGAACCTTTCATTGGTGGAAAAAAACGCGTATAGTCTGGCGCTTTTGGGTCTTCAATTTTAATTACTTCTGCACCTAAATCAGCCATCATTTGTGTAGCCAATGGACCTGGCAATAATCTACTTAAATCTAAAATTCTGATTCCTTGAAGTGGTCCTTGTTGTGGTTTGCGTGACATATTATAATAGTAGAATTATTGAATTGTATAATTATAGAATATTAGTTGTATTGTTTTTTAACCAATCAACAATTGTATCAAAATCGAGTTTGCCTTCTGCAATAGCAATTACGAAATCTAAATTTTCATCGCCAATTATTTTTTAAAGCTAAATCAAAATCCTATTCCTTTACCAGTTTTAATTCTTGCAGCTGAATTGAAATCAATTCCATCAAAGTAGCAATGGTCTGTTTAAGCAGACTCCAAAGGGCATCGTATTTTACCCCAAACTATCTATTGCTTTATTATGAATTTCGATTACTTCTTCAAACAAAATCATTGTGCTAATCTTTTTAGTAATCCGTCATGTTTATCCATAATTTCGTCAATTCCATCTAAAAGATTATCGTAAATAAATTTTTCAGAAGTATTGTTTTCTTGTTCTTGCTTTACAATATTCAATACTTTTTCCACTTTGCTCTCAGGCAATTTCTCAATTAATTGATGTAATTCTTCTCTTGAATTTAAAGTCATATTTAAAATTAATAAAAAAATCTTAAAAATGGTATCATTTTTTATTCTTGTCAGCGAAGCTGAATACTTTTTTCAACAATTCAGTTCCGCGTGCCAATGGATTTTCTCTTATTTTATTTTCTTCTTTTTCAACCATTAAAAAAACACCTTGTAATGCTTTTTCTGTTACAAATCCTGTTAAATCAGTGTTTACAGGTTTTACAAATGGAATTTTATTATATACTGTTGTTGCGTCGCCCCAATATTTAGTGGCATTTACATTTCCTAAAGATGTATTAACAATTGGTCTGAATTTGTCAGCTAAAATTGTTGTTGTTGTTCGTTTTAAATAAGCAGTTGCAGTGCCATTTCCACCTAATAAAATATTCATCGCATCCGTAATCGTCATTTGTGTAATGGCTTGTTTAAATACGTCAATAGCAACACCAGATGCTTGCTCAGCAGCACGATTCAATGAAGTAGTAACATTATCAACTTGCTTTTGCATGCCTAATTTTAGCATGGCATCTTTTACTTGCGTTGCTTGTTCTGGCCAAGGAATTTTCACTAAGTCATTACCCAAAAAACCATCAGCTTTTGATAACAAACCCATTCCATTTACGATACCTACACCGAGTGCTTCTTTTAATCCATTTCCTGCTTCTTGTTCAGTTGGGTCACCCATAGTTGAACCTAAAACGGCACTTACTGTTTCTTGTATTTGTTGAGTAGTGCAACCAAACATTAAAATGGATGCGAATAGAATTGGGAAAAACTTTTTCATGTAATTATTTTAATTTTATAAACTTTACCGAAAATACAAAGTTATTATCAATAAAAAAATAAACAGATGAAATGTACGATTTTAAGTATAGGTGATGAATTGCTAATTGGACAAACCTTGAATACGAATTCACATTGGATGTCACAAAAAATGAATGAGATAGGTATTGATGTAATTCATCATATTTCTTTAAGTGATGATGAAAAAGATATTGTTAAATGTTTGGATAATGCATTATACACTTCTAATGTGGTGTTAATTACTGGTGGACTAGGTCCAACTTCTGATGATATTACAAAAGATGTATTGAATAGATATTTTGGTGGAAAATTGATTTTCAACGAAGCAGCACATCAAAACATAGAAGATATTTACAAACTTAGAAACCGCGATATTACTGAAGAAGCAAAGCAAATGAGTTTTGTTCCTGATAATTGTATTGTTATTCAAAATTCATTAGGTACTGCACCAGGAATGTTGTTTAGAAAAGATGAAAAAGTTATTGTCTCGATGCCTGGTGTGCCGTACGAAATGAAAGCAATGATTACCAATTCAGTAATTCCATATCTACAAGAAAATTTCCAACTGCCAACAATTATTCATAAAAGTATATTAACTGCTGGTGTTGGTGAAACAGTTTTAGCAGAAAATTTAAAAGAATTTGAGAAAAATAAAGATGCACGAATCAAACTAGCTTATTTACCAAATGTTGGTAAAGTTCGTTTACGATTAACCATTAAAGGTGAAAATAAAGATGAATTAGAAGCAATAATTTCTCAAGCAAAAAACAATGTAGTTAATGCAATAAGCGAATATATTTATGGTTTTGATGAGGATAGTTTTGAAGAAAAAATAGGTGAGTTGCTCATAGAAAAAAAATTAACGATTGGCACTGCTGAAAGTTGTACAGGTGGCTATATTGCTCATTTAATTACATCTGTTTCTGGAAGTTCTACTTACTTCAAAGGTAGTATTGTATCGTATGCAAATGAAATAAAAGAAGATTTGTTGCATGTAAAAAAAGAAACATTAGAAGAATTTGGAGCTGTCAGCGAGCAAACCGTTTCGGAAATGCTAACAGGTGCTTTGCTGCAACTAAAAGTTGATGTTGTCATTGCTGTTTCAGGTGTTTCTGGACCGAATGGTGGAACTGCCGAAAAACCAGTAGGTACCGTTTTTATTGGTATTGCAACTAATGATAAACAATTCATTAAAAAGTTATCATTTACTAACAATAGAGAACGAAATATACAGTTAACTGGTGTTGTTTCGCTGGTGATGTTGCGCAAATTTTTGATGAATCAATAATCACCATTTAATATTATACTAACGCTGTAATATAAGTATAACGCATTAAATGACTTATCTTTGCACAAAAATTACCAAGTGAAATGAGCTTGATGATTTTGCACATTAAACACAAAAGGTTATTTGCGAAACGTGGTTCTATGACACAAAAAGTATAAATTAATAGATGTCATAAATTCCAAGTGCACCTTTAAAACAATAATAATAACACATGAAAAAAGTATCAGATTACAGAAGAATATTAGGTGTTGATAAAAATGCAGATTTAAATGTATTGAAATCAACTTATAGAAATTTCATGAAAGAATTTCATCCTGATAAATTTGTGAATGATGAAACTGGAAAAGAAGAAGCTGAAATTAAAAGCAAAAACATCATCGAAGCATATCATTTTTTGGTAAGTATTGACAAAGAAACACAAGCAAAATATGCTGATGAATATAACAATACGGTTGCCACTTCTCCAATCATTGATTTTGAATACAAACATACCAATTTGGTAATAAAATATGATGATGGCAGCTGCTATGAATATTTTGATGTTCCTAAGAATGTGTATATAAAAATGATTAACGCCGATTCACAAGGTCGTTTTATGCGCAGAAATATCTACAATAATTACGTGTTCAGAAAAACTGCAAATACAGAATTGGTTTAAGAAATTGTCTGAACTGTGATTTAGTTGATTGATGTGATTGTAATGATTTTCTGTTACTTACACGCTTAATTTTTTCTTCTTTTAATCTTCGTTTAATTTGTATAAAAATCTTTGAGTCTTAATATTCAAGTTTATTTTTTTATTTTTTATTGATTGGTAATTTATTTCAACTTTGTATCTTGTAACACAAATTTAATTTAAAAATGGCCGAGTATAAATTATTGATGCCTAAAATGGGCGAAAGTGTAATAGAAGCAACTATTTTAACGTGGCACAAACAAGTTGGCGATGTAATAAATGAACAAGATGTTATACTAGAAGTAGCAACGGATAAAGTCGATACTGAAGTACCTAGTTCTGTTTCTGGTGTTTTAAAACAAATTTTACATGAAAAAGATGCCGTTGTTCCAGTTGGTGATGTGTTAGCAATTATTGAGGTTGGTGGCGAAATCTTCAGTCAACAGTAAACAGTTATTGAACAAAAAAAGAGCAAAAAAGAAACCAGTCAAAGAGGTTGCTGAAACAAAAACTGAATTCAAAGAAGAAAATAAAGTTATAGAAAAAGCGGTTGAACAAGTTGTTCAAGCGCCAATTAAAGAAATAGAAAAAACAGTTGAAGTTGCTAAACAAATAGTTCAACCAACACAAACAATCGCAAGTCATTCAAACAGATATTATTCGCCATTAGTTTTAAATATTGCGCAAGTGGAACATATTTCCATGCAAGAACTGGAAAATATTGCTGGCAATGGCGTTGATAATCGCGTAACGAAAGAAGATATTTTAGCGTATGTTGAATTGAAGAAAAAAGGATTAGTTGCAGCACAACCTGTTGTTCAAGATATTCCTAAAGTAGAAGAAGTTAAGCAAGAAATTAAAGTAGAAAAAACATCGGAAAAATCTCAAGACACACGACTTACGACTAATAATTCAAACACCGAAATCATTGAAATGGATAGAATGCGAAAACTGATTTCGCAACACATGACCAATTCAGTGAAAACATCTGCTCATGTTTCTTCTTTTGTTGAATGTGATGTAACCAATATTGTGCGTTGGCGCGATAAAAACAAAAATGCATTTCAAAAACGCGAAGGTTTTAGTTTGTCATTTATGCCAATTTTTGTTGAAGCAATTACAAAAGCCATCAAAGATTTTCCAATGATTAATGTATCTGTTGATGGTGATAAGATCATCAAGAAAAAAGATATAAATATAGGCATCGCAACTGCATTGCCAAGTGGAAACTTAATTGTTCCTGTTGTAAAACAAGCTGATCAAAAAAGTTTGCTTGGAATAGCCAAAGCGATGAATACAATTGTTCAAAAAGCCAGAACAAATACACTTCAATCTGATGATGTTTCTGAAGGCACGTACACGATTTCGAATATTGGTACATTCGGAAATATTATAGGAACACCAATTATAAACCAACCGCAAGTTGCGATTATGGCAGTTGGTTCTATCACTAAAAAACCGGTAGTTGTAGAGCATGACGGACAAGATGTTATTGCGATTCGTCACATGATGTATTTGTCGCATACTTACGATCATCGCGTTGTTGATGGAATGCTTGGTGGTATGTTTGTAAAAAAAGTAGCAGATTACTTAGAAAAATTTGATTTACATCAAGAAATTTAGTATCTTTAAGCATATAAAAATGCTAATTGGCGCAAAAACATGATATAGAACTACTTAGAAGCACATTAAAAGATAGAATCATGTGTTTTTTAGATATTCCAAAATATCAATTGGATAAGTCTACTTCATTTTTTTCCATTAAATCATTTAAGAAAAAAGCTATTTTAATTCCACCTGATTCTAAAATCCATCAATTTTATTTTATAAATAACGGATTTGTCTGGATTTTGAATATAGCTGAAGAGAAAGAAATCATTTCTGATTTTATAGAACCCAATTCCTTTTTTATTAACGGTTATATGTTGTTTATTGGTCTACCCAATTTAAATTACAATACCGTATTAAAAACTACACAATGTTTAGTAGCAGATTATAATGTAATTGAAAATTTATCTGTAAAAAACCTTCCTATTAAACACTTGAGTAGAAAAATAACTGAATCTTATTATACTTCATATTTAATTACGAATTACAATAAACTCTTTTTGTTGGCTGATGAACGATTTGATATTTTTACGAATAATATTGCAGCATAATGAACTGAGTTTTGTTAAGTCATACTGTACACATTTAGGCAAAAAACCTAAAAAAATAAGTAGAATAAGAGCAAAACAACAAACCATAAAAAACTAATAAAATGATTAAGCACATACAAAATATTGAAGAAAGTAAAAGCCTACTCAAAAAATATCTACTTTCATTGTATCCAAATGCTGGCTTAAATGAATTGAGTGAGTTAATAGATCAATTTAAATTAGATAAATTTGAGAAAAAACAAACTATTTTAGAAGCTGGTGATTTGTCTGATTCTGTCTATTTTGTAATTGAAGGACTGGTGCGCATTTTTTATGTGAAAGAAGAAAAAGAAATTACTAACTGGTTCATCAAAGAAAATATGATGTTTGCTGCAACCTATTCTATCTTAACTGGAAATAGTAATTATAGTACATACGAAGCCTTGGAAGAGACTTATGTTTTAAAAATAAAGTATGATGTTTTAGAATCATTTTATACGAAATATCATACGTTAGAACATTTAGGCAGAAAAATTATTGAAGCATATTATGGTGCATTTATGAAAAAAACATACGATGTATTGTTTCTTTCAGCTGAAGAACGTTACCAACTTTTCGTAAAAGACCACGGTGATTTACTTAATAGAGTTCCATTGCGTTTTGTGGCTTCATTTTTAGGTATTACTCAAGAAACACTGAGTAGACTTCGTGCTAAACATTAATTATTATAAACTAGTTTAAGATTTATTTCTTATGAATGTTAATAAGCAAATAGATGTATATAGAGAGCAACTTAAAAATTATTTTTTGTATTTAAATCCAACGTGTGTTCCTGCAGAATTGAATGAATTAGTTAATGAATTTCAATTAATGGCTTATCCAAAACATCATATTTTATTGAAAGCTGGAGAAAATTCTGATATGGTTTATTTTATTTGTAAAGGACTTGTTCGTATTTATTATATCAAAGAAAATAAAGAAATTACTAACTGGTTTATTAAAGAAAATATGATGTCAACTCCAATTTATTCTATTTTAACTGGTAAAAATAATTTTAATAACTACGCAACCATTGAAGATACAATAGCATTGAAAATAAATTATTCATTAGTAAATTCTTATTTTCTAAAGTATCATTCATTAGAACGTTTTGGACGAAAAAACATAGAAAGATATTACACCACATTCATGAAAAAGACCTATGATTTATTGTATTTATCAGCAGAAGAGCGATATCATCTTTTTTATAAAAGAAAACAACGATTTATTAAATAGAGTGCCATTAAAATATATTGCTTCTTTCTTAGGAATAACACAGGAAACTCTTAGTAGAATGCGTGCAAAATAATAATAGTAACTTTAAATATTAATAATTATTAACATAAATTATAAATTAATTGAAAAATGCAATAAAATATACAGTTGATACTTACAGGAATATTTTAAAAAATGTATTATTAACAGTTGCGGATGTTCCTGATAATGAAATTACGGAATTTGTAAATCTGTTTCATTTAAAAAAATACAAAAAGAAAGATATTATTATTGCTCCTAATAATTTTGATTTAAAAGGTTATTTTATAATTAGTGGTCTTGTCAGAATTTATTATATAAAAGGTGATAAGGAAATTACATCTGATTTTAGAGATGAGAATTCCTTTTTTCTGAACGGCTATACACAATTTACAGGTTTACCTAACTTTGATTATTTTATTGCTCTGGAAAAAACAATTTGCCTTGAAATAAAATGGAATGAGTTAGAAAATATTTTACTGAAATATCATGCACTTGAACATCTAGGACGAAAAATTTTAGAAATGCATTATTTAGAATCGATGCGTGTAAGCAGAAATATGCTTTATTTATCAGTTGAGGAAAGACTTAAAATTTTTGTAGAAGAACGTTCATCCTTATTTAATAGAGTATCACAAAAACATATTGCTTCTTACTTAGGAATTACACAAGAAACATTAAGCAGATTGCGTTCAAAATATAAATATTAATCTTCTAATAGTTCTACACCTGATGAATTTATCTTGCGGTTAGCTTTATTTATAAAAACAAAATACAAAACAATTCCACTTACTATAATTCCGAATGCAAATAAAATAAACTGCCATTCAGCGGAACAAAATATAAAAATCCAAACGCAAATTCCAACAATTGCAGGCAACGGAAACAACGGCATTTTATACGGTAATTTTTCTTCTTTATTTCTGTAGTGTAATAAAATTAAACCAACACTTTGAGAAATAAATTGAATTAAAATTCTCATTATGATAATAGCGGTGATGATTTCTTTCATCTTAAATAATAACGAAAAACAGAATGCAACTCCAGCCAAAATAAGTAATGAATAATGAGGAAAGTTTTTAGTTGGATGCAACTTTGCAAAAACTTTAAAATAGTTTCCATCAGTTGCAGCAGCGTATGGTACGCGCGAATAACCAAGCATTACTGCAAATAAAGACGTAATTGCAATAAACAACACCAATGCAGTTGCAATTTGTGCAGCAACTGTTCCATATAATTTTTCAAAAAATGTGCTTACAATAAATTCTGAATCTTTTGCTTGTTGCCACGGAATAACACCTAACACTGCTAGTTGCATACACAAATACAACACCGCAATTCCAGCAATAGAAATAAAAATACTGCGTGGAATATTTTTTTCTGGTTCCACAATTTCACCACCAAGATGACAAACGTTATAATAACCAAGAAATGAATAAACCGTTTTTATACTTGCTTGTCCTAAGCCAACAAAAAAGATTGGAGTTAAATCAAATGCATCTTTTGAATAAGTAAAAGCCAGTTTTGAATCGAAGTGCGTGAAACCACTAACTATTAGCCATATCATCGTGCCGCCAACAATCATCCACATAAAAACAGAAATTTTTCCGATGTCAGTAATTTTTCTGTATAACAAAAATGTAATGAACAACACCAACGAACCAGCTACCATTTTCTTTTCATAAAAACCTAAGGATGGAATTAAATAGGTAAGATATTGTGCAAATCCGATTGCACCTGAAGCAATTACCAATGGTGCTTGTATCGTGGTTTGCCAAATGTATAAAAACGAAAAAAGCTTGCCATATTTTTTACCATATAAATTTTGCAAAAACACATAGCTGCCACCAGCTTGTGGCCATTTTGCACCAAGTTCGCTCCAAACACAACCATCGCAAAAGGAAAGTAAAGCGCCTAAAAGCCAAGCTAAAATACATTGTGGTCCATTCATAGCACCAATGATAAATGGTATGGTTATAAACGGTCCAATGCCAACCATATCAATCATGTTGATGGCAACTGCTTGCCGTAGCGAAAGACCGCGAATGAGTTTTGTCATGGTTGTTATTTTTCTATCTGACTTTGTGTTTAATTTTTCATCACTGATAAGGAATGACTTTAAGTTTTTCAAAAAACTGCTTGCATTTCTCTTTTCCTTTTTCACCATTTAAACTAAAATACCAAAATTGCTCCAAATCACCTTGATTCATTGCTAGTTGCATGGTGCCTTGCGATTTATGTTCGGCAATTTCCCAGTTTACAATAATCTTATAACTCAGCGCATTTTTAAATCCAAACTTTACACTTTTATCAAAAAAATACATCGGTGCATTACCTTCTACTTTTGATTCAGAATAGTTTTTTAATTGCGAAAAGCTGTATTTGGTAGTATCATTTTTATTCGCACCTGTTACACCTAAAATTATTGGACGTTGTGCTTCTGGCAATGTTTGAATGGTGCGCAATGCCAGTAAAGTCGCTGCCTTGTGATGCGCATGCGTTTCTGGTGTTGGCAATAAACAAAACACAAAATCGTATTTTGTTTTCGTCATAATTTCTTTTAATCGAGTTGAAACTAAAGACACATTCCAAGTGGTGTCTAATGGTTCATGTTCATCCAAACCATAATGCGCATCTTTTTGATCTAAGAAAAAAATATTGCGCATACCAATTATTTTTCCAGCATTCATTAATTCTTGTTTACGAATACGCGGCAAATTTTCTCGTCCAATTTTTTCATCTGTTAATTTCAAATCGTAATACGATTCAGATAATGTAGAATATTTATAACCACCTTCACCATTGGTAATAACACATTGATCAGCAGTACCATTTAATTCTTTAGTTACTTTATAAACAGTTGCAGCAAATCCAGTTTCATCATCAGGATGTGCTGTTACAATTAAAATTTTTATAATTGAATCTGATTGCTGTGCTTTTGATAGTGAGAAAAATAAAAAATAAAAATTAATTAAGATAAACTTTTTCATGTATAAAATGTTTAATTTCAGCGTAAAATAAAATCAAAACCAAGTAAATTTGATTTTTGTCAATTTAACTTGTAAATTTAGTAAATACATTTATTAAAAACCTAAAATGAACAAACGAACACCAAAAATTACTGATAAAGATCCAAAATTACATCTAAAAGAGACTTTGCTGCAAGCTGCAATAATATCTGAAAATAATATACAAAAGATTTTAAATATTTTTGAAGTGGTTAAATATGATAAAAACCAGCAAATAATAAAAGAAGGAACTGTAGCCGAATATATGTATTTTATTTCCAAAGGTTTAGTACGTGTTTATTATTTTAAAACAGGAAAAGAAATTATTGATTGGTTTGCAGAAGAAGGTTCTTTTATTGGAAATCTTTACAGTCATATAACTACAAAACCTGGATTTGATATTTATGAAGCTATGGAAGACGTCACTTTACTGCGAGTGAAATTTAGTGATTTAGAAAAATTATATAAAGAATCGCATGAGATTGAAAGTTTGTCAAGAAAAATTATGGAACAATATTATATTACTTATGTAGAAAGAGTTCATAATTTAAGAGCATTACCATCAGACGAAAAATATCATTTGTTTTTAAAATATTATGCACCAATTATTAATAGAATTCCATTAAAATTTGTCGCTATTTATCTTGGTATTACTGCTGAAACATTAAGCAGAATAAGAGCAAAATGAGAATATAAAATATTTTAAGAATGTCTCAATAAATTGATATTAAGCAATTTTTTTTGTGTATGAGGTTGATAAAATTTTGTATGTTTGCAAACTATAAGAAATGAAGAAGCTAACTGACGAAAATATAGAAACCCAAGCTAAATTCACATTAAAAAACAATTTGTCCGCTGTTTCAAAAGTGAATGCTGATGACTTAAATTTATTGCTAGATAAATTTGAGCTAGTATCGTATATTAAAAATACTGAAATTATTAAAGAAGGTGATATTGCTGAATATTTTTATTTTATTTACAAAGGTATCATCAAAATTTATTTCTTTATAAATGATAAGATTGTTATAGATCGCTTTGAAGAAGAAGGTGCATTTTTTGGTGGTAATTTTACACATTTAACAAATCAACCAGGAACACATGTTTATGAATCAATTGATGATGTTTTGTTGCTTAGAATTAAATACAAAGATTTAGAGAAAGTTTGCAAAGAATCTCATGATATTGAGCGACTTTATAGAATTAGTATGGAAATGTTTCATAGGTCGTATTCAACTAATTTATCAAAATTTAAATCTTTGTCTTCTGAAGAAAGATATTACGAATTAATTAAGCAACATACAAATATTATCAATAGAGTGCCGTTGAAAGATATAGCAAATTATTTAAATATGACACCAGAAACACTCAGCAGAATTAGAGCGAAGTATGATAAAAAATAATTATTTATCTTAGTGTTATTAAATTTAATTCATAATTGATTTAATCCTAAAATAAAATGGAAGCTTCTACAACAGAATTAGAACTAAAAGCAAAAGAAGTTATAAAAACAAAATTTAATGCAATTACAAAAATTGACCATGAAAGTATGCAAGCATTACTGGATTTGTTAAGCGTTAAAACATACAAAAAAAACGAAATAATTATAGAGGAAAATGAGAAAATGTCGGATTTCTATTTTATTTACAAAGGTGTTATTCGTATTTATTTCTATAAAAAAGATAAAATTATAATAGAAAGATTTGAAAAAGAAGGTGGTTTCTTTGGTGGTAATTATGAGCATTTAAGTAAATATCCAGGTGTTCATATTATTGAGGCACTCGAAGATTTAGTGGTGTTAAAAATGAAACATAGTGAATTAGAATTATTGTTTAAAAAACATCATGCTGTTGAAACTTTATATCGGATGTTATTAGAAGCATTTCATTATAATTATGTCGATAAATTATATGCACTAAAAAGTTCTTCATCAGAAGAAAGATATGCTGATTTTATGAAAGAATACGGCGACATAATGAACAGAATTTCGCTTAAAAATGTTGCCAGTTATTTAAGTATGACTTCTGAAACAATTAGTAGAATTCGCTCAAGGTATGATAAAAGAGAAAAGTAAGATTTTTTATTTTATTCGTTACTTTCTTTTACTTTTTTCCAAATCATCATTTGGTTAGAAAATATTTTTGCAAAACCTTTTACATCTTCTCCAGACCAAGCATTATTCATTTCTCCATAACTTCCAAATTTGCTACTCATCAAATCATAAGGAGATTCGATACCAATTAAATCAAAGCGATAAGGTTGAAGTTTGATAAAAACTTTACCACTTACTTGTTGTTGTGTATTGCTTAAAAATGCTTCTAAATCGCGCATTAATGGCTCATAAAATAAACCTTCATGTAAGTTGCTTCCATAAACATTGCTTAATTGATCTTTCCAAAAAAGTTGCTGTTTGGTCAGTGTATGTTTTTCTAATAAATGATGTGCTTTTATAATGATTAAAGGTGCTGCAGCTTCAAACCCAACTCTTCCTTTAATGCCAATTATTGTATCGCCAACATGCACATCGCGGCCAATTGCATATGCACTTGCGAGTTTATTTAACTCAATTATGATTTCAGTTGGATGCGAATATGCTTTGTTATTCAATGAAATTAATTCACCATTTTTAAACTCTAGAACGATATCACTTTCACTTCCGATAGCATTCGGAACACTTTCACTTTTGCTAAGTTGCGTTGGATATGCATCTTCTGGTAATGTATAACGCGAAGTTAGAGTTTCCTTACCACCGACACTCGTGCCCCAAATTCCTTGGTTTATAGAGTACGCTGCTTTTTTTGCATCTATTTCAACACCATATTTTTTTAAGTAATCAATTTCTTCTTCGCGTGAAAGTTTGTTATCGCGAATTGGTGTAATAATTTTTGCTTCAGGCATCACAATGTTAAATACCATATCAAATCGAACCTGATCATTACCTGCGCCAGTGCTACCATGTGCAATAAAATCTGCACCAATTTCTTTTGCATATTCTGCTACTGCAATTGCCTGAAAAACTCGTTCCGCAGAAACCGATAAAGGATACGTATTGTTTTTTAATACGTTTCCAAATATTAAATACTTGATGCATTGTTCGTAATATTCTTGCACTACATCTTTTACAATAAAATGTTTAACACCTAATTCTTTTGAACGAATTTCTATTGCCTGTAGTTGCTCATCGCTGAAACCACCAGTATTTACGGTGATTGCGTACACATCTAACTTTTTTTCTTCAGTTAAATATTTTACACAATAAGAAGTATCTAAACCACCACTATATGCTAAAACTACTTTATTGTTCATTGCTTATTGTTTTAAAATAATAATATTCAGGTTTCATTAATTACTAAACCAATTACTTTTTATTCACTTTACTTACACCACCAGTTTTTACCACTTTAATACGTTGTGCTTTTGGCGTTTTTAATTTCGCTGGTATTTTCTTTTCAATTTTTTGTGCTTTTAAAAATTTCTTTTCTTTAGCTTGTTTTGGATCGTATAACATTGCAGTACATAAACAGTTTTTTCGCTCTGTACGCGTTAAAACATCATAGTTTATACAACTTTTGCAACCACTCCAAAAAGCATCGTCTTGTGTAAGTTCTGAAAAAGTAACAGGTTTATATCCTAAGTCAGAATTGATTTTCATTACAGCTAAACTGGTAGTAATACCAAATATTTTTGCATTTGGGAATTTAGTGTTTGTATAGTTGAATACAAATTTTTTAATTCGTTTCGCTAAACCAAATTTTCGAAATTCTTCTTTTACAATTAAGCCAGAATTGGCTACATAATTTTTTCCTTCCCAAGTTTCTATATAACAAAAACCAGCAAGTTCGTTTTTTGACGTTGTTGCGATAATTGCTTTTTCTTGTAATATTTTTTCTTGAATGTATTTTGGATCTCGTTTGGCAATACCAGTACCGCGTTTTTTGGCAGATTCTTCATATAATTTACACAACTCATCCGTGTAATCTAAATGAGCAATGTTTGCAACAAGTATGTTGAACGCGTCGTGTGATTTTTTCAATGAATAGAATTATTTTTTTTAATACCTACAAATTTAATTCCAAGAATGTAAATAGAATGTTATAATTTGAAAGATAGAAATTAAGAACTATGCATGATTTGAACCATTTGTTTTCAACAATATTAAACAGTAATTGATATCATTCTTTGCTTTTGCTGCAAATTTTTTCCTTAATTTCTAATAGTTTTTTACGTGAAACAGGTTCTTGCTCTAGATTAAAATAAAAAGTGTTTTTTGTATCTAATTTTGTTGTGATTTGAATACCAGTTGTTACACCTTCATATTCGTATCTATTTAGTTGAATTTCTTTTAACTCAAATGCTGCAAGTGTACCATTAGCATAGTAGATAATTTCGGTTTCATATGTGTAAATAGGATAGTTGTATTCTGTTACAACTGACCTTTGATTGTTTAGTTCAGAGTCTTTGAATATTATTGTTTTATTTTAATGTTGCAATTTTAAAAAGTATCAACGTCTTCTTGTGTTTCATCTACTATTAGTTAATTGTGCATTTTAACTGCATTTTAATAATTGGTTTCAGCAGCAGAAACTAATAGAATATATAAATAGTAAAACATTAATCATTAAAGAAGAATTATTTGTTTAATTGAATACAATATAGTTATTATTGATTTTTGAAAAATGTCCATATTTCTTCACTAGCATCAAAATCTTTTTTAGTAAAATAATTTGGCCAAATATGTCCACCATTTACAATTTTATATAACCATACTTGATTTTTGAAATCTGCATCTGAATTTTTATAACGTATAACAATACTATTTTCTAATTTATTAATGTCTGGCAAGGTGTCTATTGTTAAATGTGTAGAACGGTTGGTTCTAGTCCAAAAATTGATTACCGTATCAATTGGTAGCATATCGTAAGCAGTATCACCAGACCATGGCACTACAACATCTGAAGTTCCATTTATCATCATTACTGGAATTGGAATTGTTGCTGCACTTGAGTCGTATATTTTATGGGTCATTGAGCCAATAACAGGTGCTATTGCCTTAAATAAGTTTGGTTTTCTGGTAGCTAGCATATTGCACATAAAACCACCATTTGATTCGCCAGTTACAAATACTCTAGATGCATCGAGGTTGTTTTCTGAGACTAATTTATTTATTAAAAATTCAATAAAATGTACATCATCAATGGTTTCTGTTTCGTGTCCTTTAAAACCAACATTCCAAAAGTTGATTCCTTTGTTGTCTTTTGTTCCTTGTGGATAACAAACAGCAAAATTATTTCTATCAGCAATTTTATTAAAACCTTTTAGGTTCATTATACTAAAAGCGTTATCGCCGTAGCCATGTAACACTATAAGTAATGGAGTTCCTGCTTGTAGTTTTGCTGGTTTGTAAAAATAATATTGTCTGGTTTTCCATCTACGCTTATCGTTGATAGCGGAACATTATCGACAATGGAGCAAGAAGTGATGCCAAATATGGTAATGATAACTGTAGTGATAATTAAAAGTAATTGTTTCATGTTTTTTTATTTTTCGTATATTATACTTAAACAAATGCAAAAACTATACCATTATACACTTTTTATCATTATTTGTTAGAAGTTTAACAGGAACTGTAACTTTTAATTAGTTCTTTTTTTCTTTTGCAATTTTTGATAAAGAAAATACAGTTTTTTATAAAATTGGATTATTTAAAAAGTATTCAAATGCTTTTTACCTTTAATTAACTAATTAAGTGTTAACAGTCGGTATGTTCTAAACAAAATAAATTGCTAACTTTGGCGCACAAACAAATAATATGAATCTATTGTCATTTGTAATACATTGGAATATACGACCTGAAATTTTTATGATTACTGAAAATTTTGGTATTCGTTGGTATAGCTTGCTTTATGGTGCAGCATTTTTTTTAGGTTATAATATTTTATTTTGGGAATTTAAGAAAGAAAACAAAAATACAGAAGGTGCCGATCAATTATTGATGTACATGTTTTTTGCAGTGCTAATTGGTGCGCGTTTGGGTCATGTGTTCTTCTACGATTGGCCATATTACAGCCAACATTTACTAGAAATATTTCAGATATGGAAAGGTGGTTTGGCAAGTCATGGTGCTGCCATTGCAATTACTATAGCTTTGCTTTTATACAAAAGAAATCATCCAGAATATTCATTTCTTTGGATTATAGATAGAGTAGCAATACCAACAGCTATTGGTGGTTCGTTTATTCGTTTTGGTAATTTCTTTAACTCAGAAATTGTTGGTGATTATACAGACGGAAGTTGGGGCGTGGTTTTCGAAAGATTAAACGAAACTGCACCACGCGTTCCAGCTCAATTGTTTGAAGGATTTTTATACGTTTTAATTTTCATTGTATTGATTACAATTTATATCGTGAAAAAATATAAACCTCGTGAAGGTAGTTTAATGGGTATCTTTTTGTTTATGATGTTTGCTGGAAGATTTTTCTTAGAATTTTGGAAAGTAGACGAAAACCAAAAAACATATTTTGGATATACGCTAAATCATGGACAATGGTTGAGTTTTCCTTTTATTGCTATTGCATTGTTTATTTTGTTTTTATCTTACAAATACGGCAAGCCGAAAGAAGATGATGTACTTGTTTCTTAAACAAACTTATAAATAATTATAAAAAGAGTGTGTAAAAATTTACACACTCTTTTTATTTGTATCGCATTTTACTAATGACTAATCACCAATCTCTAATCACTTAACCTTCGTACTATCTTCCTTAAAATCTAAGCTGATAGAATTGATGCAATAGCGTAAACCAGTTTTATCTTTTGGACCATCTTCAAATATATGTCCTAAATGCGAGCCGCATTTTTTGCATAAGACTTCAATTCGTTGCATTCCGTAACTATTGTCAGAACGCATTTCAACCGCAGAATTTCCTGCATTATCATAAAATGCTGGCCAACCGCAACCGCTGTGATATTTTGTTTCTGATGTAAATAATAAATTACCACAAGCTTTACAATAGTAATTACCATCTGCTTTCACATCGGTGTATTTGCCAGTAAAAGGTCGCTCTGTACCAGCTTCGCGCAGTACGTTGTATTCTTCATCCGTTAAGATTTTTTTCCATTCTTCATCAGTTTTAACAATTTTAGTAGTGTCCATGTTGTTTAGTTTATTTTTTTCAGATTTAGTTGATGAAAGTATTTCATTAGATGCAGTTGTTGAACTGTTTTTAGAGCTTTGACATTTAAAACTCAAGAGTGTGCTGCATATCATGGCAAGTAACACTAAATTTAATTGTAATTTCTTCATTGTATACTTTTTTAAACAAATTTTATTAGTAAAAGTTTGACTTCCTAATTATATTCGTAGCATGAACGTATTTACTTACAAAAATGGTTTTTTTTTAACAATACTTTTGTTTTCGATTGAATGTTTTGGACAAAATAAAGATTTTCAGGTTTCAAAATTAACCAATTCGTCAGAAGTTAGTTTACTAACGGTTGGCAGATCTGATGAAGAAATTTACCAAAATTTTGGACATACAGCTATTCGTATTAAAGATTCTATTTTAGGTTGGGATTTAGTATATAATTATGGAACATTCAGTGATGATGATGGTTTTGTCGGGAAATTTGTAAAAGGAAAATTGTTATACTACGAGTCGATTGATAACTACCCAGATTTTGAGCAAATGTATCGTGATGAAAATCGTTCTATTAACGAACAAAAATTAGACTTATCACAAGAACAAAAGCAACTGTTGTTTGAACGCTTAACGGTAAATGCTCGTGAAGAAAATAAGTACTATAAGTATGATTTTTTGTTTGATAATTGTTCTACTCGACCGAGAAATATCTTATTATCCTTGTTTAAAACAAAGAATTTTAAGCCAGATATAGATGACAATTCTAGTTACAGAGAACTGATTGATAGAAATGTTACAAATGAATGGCTAGATTTTGGAATGGATTTATTAATTGGTGTTCCGACAGATGCGAAAGCAAAATATGGAAGAACTTTTTTACCTATTGAATTAATGCAGCTTTGTGACAGTGCGATTGTTGATGGCAAAAAATTAGTAAAAAGCAATGAATTAATTTTGGATACCATTCCAGAAAATCAACCCAAAAAATGGTTTTCTCCAACAATGTTCTTTTGGATTTTGTTTGTAGTTTTATTAATTATTCAAGTGAGAACTGGATTTTTCTCAACCAATAAAATAACTCAAGTTGTATATTTCACCATCTTAGGATTATTTGGTTGGTTATTTATTTTTATGTGGTTTTTTACCGAACATTTGACCACAAAATGGAACTTGAATATACTTTGGGCAATGCCATTAAATATTCCAATTATTTACTTTATGCTAAAAAAAGAAATTCCAAACTGGGCTCATGGTTATGTTAAGTTTTACAGAATTTTATTAATTATATTAGTGATTGGCTGGTACATTAATCCACAAACTTACCACAATGCAGTAATGCCATTAATTTTAATTTGTATCTTATTTACCTCTACGTTGTTGCGAGTTCCCAATTCGGTTGACTTTAAAAAACGAATGTTTAAATAGGAAAGGTGTAAGGATTCTTTGAATGAAAAGACTGAGTTAAAAGTCTTGCTTTTTCTTTCAGATAAAAAATATGGTAATTCATAGATTTTGTGTACAAAAAAAATGTTCCGAGTATTCGGAACATTTTTTATTTTTTGATGGCAGTAAAAGTTAAACTTCTTCTGTTGAAGTTTCCTCTTTTTTAGCTGCTGCTTTTTTAGTTGCTGCTTTTTTCGGCGCTGCTTTTTCTTCTTTTGCCACTTTTTCTTTCACAACATTAACTGGTTTTTCTAATTTATGTGGTCTTGAATTACCGAATGAACCTGTGAAAATTTTTCCTTTTCGAGTGCGTTTGTCACCTCTTCCCATTTTTTATAATTTTTATTTGATGAATTTTTTTAATTAACAGATTGCAAAGATACAAAATTATTTTAAAAGTTTGCCAAAGACAATTTCATCAATAACGATTTTATCTTGTTTAATTTGATAAGCAAACACCCATTTTTTGTTGAAAGTGGCACAATGCCAGCTTTTTTTCCTAAATTTTTCGTTGTTGCAAATTGGATAAGCAAAATGATGAAGTTTTAAGGAATTAGCAAACAATCTCATTTTAGCAATATATTTACTAGCTGTTTCAGGAACTTTTAGTTCTAAAGCTAAGTAATTTGATAAATCATCTAAAGATTTATTTGCATTTTTATGAAGTACAACTTTCATTAAGTCAAAGTGCTTTTTTTAATGCCTTTTCCTGATTCGATTTTATTTTTTTTATAACTTCTTTCTCTAATTCGTCAAAAAAATCTTCAACAGAAATATATTCTTCATCGTCGTTATCTGTTTCAATAATTTCTGATTTAATTTTACTTTCTTGAATAAAATTAGAAATCAGCGCTTCTTCTTTTTTGTTTTTTGGATGAAATAATACAGCGTTCATATCATAAAGATTATGAAATAAAATTAATAAAAAAATGAAATTTTAGAAGGTAAAAAAACAATAAGTTTCTAAACATTAAACCTAAAATGCATCAAATCACCGTCTTTTACAATGTATTCTTTGCCTTCAATGCGTAATTTTCCATTTTCGCGGCAAGCAGCTTCCGATTTATATTGAATAAAATCATCATAGCTCATTACTTCGGCTTTAATAAATCCTTTTTCAAAATCAGTATGAATAACGCTTGCTGCTTGTGGTGCTTTCCAACCTTGATGGATGGTCCAAGCGCGCACTTCTTGCACACCAGCTGTGAAATACGTTTGTAGTTTCAATAAATCGTATGCAGAACGAATTAATCGATTTAAACCTGGTTCTGTTAAGCCATACTCTGATTGAAACAACGCTTTGTCTTCATCTTCCATTTCTGAAATTTGCGCTTCCACTGAATTGCTTAATACAATCACTTGCGCACCTTCTTCAGCAGCCATTTTTTTCAATGCTTCTGAATATTTATTGCCAGTTAATATCGACGCTTCATCGACATTCGCAACATATAAAACTGGTTTGTCTGTTAAGAAGCATAAATCAGCAAAAATCAATCTATCTTCCTTTGAAAAATTCAAAGAACGAATATTTTTACCATCGCTTAAGCATTGTTGGCATTGCATCAATACATCATATTCATGTTTTGCTTTTGGGTCGCCACTTACTTTTGCTTGTTTTTGAATACGTTGTGTTTTGCGTTCTACGCTTTCCAAATCTTTCAATTGTAATTCTGTGTCGATAATATCTCTGTCGCCAACTGGATTGATGGCACCTTCTTCACGCAAAATGTTTTCATCTTCAAAACAACGAACCACATGAATAATGGCATCTACTTCACGAATATTGGCTAAAAATTTATTTCCTAAACCTTCACCTTTAGAAGCACCTTTTACCAAACCAGCAATATCTACAAATTCAATGGTAGTTGGTACAATTTTATTTGGTATAACGATATCCGAAATTTTTTGAAGTCGCTCATCAGGCACATCTACCAAACCAACATTTGGCTCGATGGTACAAAAGCGATAATTGCTTGCCTGCGCTTTTGCATTATTTGAAACTGCATTAAATAAAGTTGATTTTCCTACGTTTGGTAATCCTACTATGCCACACTGTAAACCCATATTTTTAAATTATTGAATTGGAGAATTAAAGAATTGTTGAATGATTTTGTCATTTTCGAAGCGCAAAGATACAATTTTGTATCAAAATATGATAATGGTAGATTTTACAAGATAAATCAATAAGATTTTGCGTTTGTATCATTTTTTACATCATTTATTTAATTTTTAAACTCAGTTATTGAAAAGCTAAATATTTTAGTGGTGCATCTAATAATTTTACAAAAAAACTCTCTTTATGAAAAAATTACAAACTATTTTAATCGCATTCCTATTTATTGTTAGTGCATCTGCACAGGATTTTATTTATGAAGGTCCTGCAAAATCAGAAGTTAGATCATTTTGGATAAACGCAATGGGTACTCAAAAGACAGGAAAATTTGCAGAAGGTGTTGCAGTTTTGGAAGCAAAAATGGCTGTTGTGAAACAAAAAGATCCAGCTTACAAAACTGATAAAATGGAAGCTGAAATTGCAAAATGGAAAACTAAAGCAGGTGCTGCAAATACCAATAGTTCAAGCACAACAACAACTTCAAATAACAGTAACCTTTCGCCTGCACAAAAAACTACAAAAGCAGACAAACTGATGCGAAGCTTATTTGTAGAAACAGCATTAAAAGTAAATCAAAGTGATGTGCCTGTAATGGAATTTCGATTTAAAGAATACAATGACAAACTACAGGAATTGATAGATTTAAATACGATGCCAAATGCCAGTGATATTAAGTATATCAAAACTTATATTGCATCATCTACTTATGGCACTAATCAAGTAATCGGAAATATAGAAGCATATAAATCAACTGCTGGCGATCTTAATGGAATGACGCAAAGTTATTATTTAGCAAAATATCATCAGTTATATTGGGCTGCTGCACAAAAAATATTTCCTGAAGAAACAGATTATGCAGACGAATATCAAAAAATAACTGCATTGGTAAATGCTAATGGTAGCTTAGAAGATTTGAAAGCTGGAAGACAAAAAAATAATGAAGAAGAAACTAAAAACAGAAAACTTCCAACTGCCGTAATGAAAGATGCTGCCGCTGAAAAAATGATGATGGATGCATTTAATAAAGTGTACAAAACAGATTACAAAGGAACAGCCACGAAAGCAATTATTCTTCAAAGCGATTGGCATTCTGTGAGGAATGAATTAACTAGTATTATTACAGGTCGTCAACGTCAGTTTGCAATAGTTTATAAAGGAAATGACAACAAATGTTATTTGGTAAAAAGTATATATTTATATCAGGAATACAATGGAAGCAACTACACGAATACGATTGCAAGATATGCAGAAAGTCCTGGTGAAATGTTATGCGAAAATGTAAAATAAAGAATGATGTATAAGAAAATAGACAGCATAATTGTTTATCTAACTTTTATCATTTTAATTTTAAGTGCGTACTTCACTTTTACAAATACCTGGTTAGCTAAAGAAATTAATCTATGGCAAATGAAGTTGCTTGGTGAACCCAAAATTTATCCTATACTAACAATGTTTTGTTTGTTTATTTTGCCAATGATGATATTGCTTCCGTTAAAATTCTTTATAAAAAACAAGATAGAAAAATAGTGTGTATTTAATTAGTTATAAAGATGAATGAACAGTCAACCAAAAAGAATAATCGTACATTAATAATCAGCATTACATTTGTAGTATTTGCAATTGGTTTGCTATTTTTAATTAATTATGTTCAAACAAAAAATTTGCTTAAAAATGGTGTTCGAGCCAATGCAATGGTTACGGCAAGATATTATGAAGTTTCTGATAAAGGTGATACTTCAAACTATTCGATGCGCATGAAAGTAGTAAAAGATACAGGCAATAAAAATGGTTTTTACTTTGGTGAAGTTTTAAATGCTTATGTAAACAAAGCATCGTTTGATAAGTATGAAGAAGGTGCATTTGTGAAAGTAGTGTTTAAAAATGATGATTTGGATCACGCAAAATTACTAGAAGAAATAGAATAGATTTTTAACTTAATTTTTTTGAAATAAAAATGAATACAACTGAACATCCTTACAAAAAAAAGATAGAACGCATTGCGTATATAAGCTTTGGAATACTCGTAATTTTTATAGGTGTCGTCGTTTATTTTGTTCAGATAGAAAAAAAGAAATTCAGAGACGAAGGTATACGTGCAGATGCTTATGTAAATGGTATGCATGAAAGTGGTAGGAGAAAAAGCAGAAATTATACGATGGATATATCTATGTTTACTGAAGGCGAAATTAAGGTGGTTAAAACAGATACCACAGGCAAATCAGAAAGTGAGAAGAAGATTGATGCTATTTTTGATAATATAAAACTAGCTCAAAGGCCAATAGGAAATTATTTAAGTTTATCGATTAGTATCACAGGCGATAGTTATCGTAAATATAAACCAGGCGATAAAGTAAAAGTGGTGTATTTAAAAGAAGATTCAACGAAAGTGCGATTGTTGAATGATATTGAGTAAAAATCTCAATGATTACATTGGATACAGTACGTCAAACTGTTTTTAGAAATAATCTGCGTATTCCAATTAATAGCACCATAAAGATGCTATAATAGATGAAAAATGGAAGGATATATTCAATTGCGTTAAAGCATAAAAAAAGTGCGATAATTAAAAGTTGTGTACCTAAACCATAAAAAGAAACCAAAGTCATAAACCAGTTTGGAATTTTTGTTAATGTAGCAGCTTTCTGGTCTGCATAAAAGATAGTTTTGTCAAATAAAATATACAAACAATTATACGTGTGATATAAAATATTTACCACTTGCTGGTTTTCATTTGGAAATGCAATTGGTGATGCTATTTCTGTTATTTTACTGGTCGCATCGCCACCAATTATGTTATTTCTTAAGATTACATAATAATAATTGTATAAAGTTCCTTGCAATTGAATAGCTATAAATGCCAATAAAATCAACCAGATTGAAGCATGTACAACATTTCCAATTGTCAACAGGAAAAGAAAATTTAGTATAATATCAAAAATGGAATCTAAATATCTGCCTGTGTAAGAAGGCATTTTTTAACGCGTGCTAACTCGCCATCTACAGCATCTATAATAGATTTTAGAATGAGAAAAATGGCTGCAGCAACATATATTTGATTCAAGATACAATACACGGCAATCAATCCGCAAATACCGAAAACAAAGGTAACCTGCACTGGTGTGACGAATGTATTTTGTAACAACTTCGCACAAATTTTTGCAATTGGTCTTCCGTAATCAGAGACATCAATAAATTTATTTTCTTTGGAAAGTTTAGACATTTTAAGTGTTGTGCGACTTGAAAGAAAGTAACATTCTTTTTGTAGAATTGTTGCAGATGCCGATGATAAAATTTTATTTCCAGATCAATACAATCATTCCGGAAAAAATTAGACCCGCACCCAATAATAGTTTTGGTGTCATGGGTTCTTTTAATAAAAAATAAGATAATAAAAGTGTAATAACGATGCTGCTTTTGTCAATAGCTGCAACATAGGAAACTGTTCCGATTTTCATGGCTCTGTAATAAAAAATCCAACTTAAGGCAGTGGTGCAGCCAGATAAAATCAAAAACAATATGCTTTTTTTATCGAGATTTTTGATGTCAGCAAATCCTTTCAAAAAAAATAAATTGATGCAGACAAAAACAAATACGGTAATCGTTCTGATGGCTAAACCTAAATCTGAATTGATTTTACCAATTCCGTATTTTGCTAAGACAGAAGTTAGACCAGCAAAAAATGCAGCAAGTAACGCGTAGAAAATCCAGGTTGGCATGTTTTACAATTTAAGATTTATGAATTAAGAATTAAGAATTATTTTTTCAAATCTGAAATCCGAATTCTGAAATGCTATAACAATGTTCCACTTAACAACAACGAAGCTACAAGAAAATAAATTACTAAACCAGTAACATCTACTAAAGTAGCCACAAATGGTGCAGATGAAGTGGCAGGATCGAAACCCAATTTCTTTAATAAAATTGGCAACATCGAGCCGCACAACGTGCCCCAAAGTACAATAAATAATAGTGTTAAACCAACCGTTAAACCTACTAAAACATAGTGTTCACCGTAAATTGGTGTAATTGAATTCCAAATTACAATACGTAAAAAACCAATAATTCCAAGCATAGAACCTAATACTAAACCGCTTAATATTTCGCGTTTCATCACGCGCCACCAATCTTCAAAATGGATTTCGCCAAGCGCCATTGCACGTATAATTAAAGTTGATGCTTGAGAACCGGAATTTCCACCACTGGAAATAATTAAAGGAATAAACAACACCAACACTACGGCTTTTGCAATTTCATCTTCGAAAAATGCCATTGCAGTTGCGGTTAGCATTTCGCCAATAAATAAAATAACTAGCCACGGCGCGCGCTTTTTTATGAGTTGAAAAAACGTGTATTCATGTATGGCTCATCTAATGCTTCGGTACCACCAATTTTCTGAATATCTTCGGTGTCTTCTTCACTTTGAATACGTAAAATATCATCAATCGTAACGATACCTAATAAAATTCCTTCATTATCAATTACTGGCAATACTGCACGATTATTTTTTCTGAAAAGAGAAGAAGCACTTTCCTGATCATCAATTACATTTAATGCAATATATTTTCTGTCCATCAAATCACTGATTTTTGTTTCAGGTGAAGCGATGAGTAGTTCTTTTAAATTGATATCGTCAATTAGTTTTTCTGTATCATCAATGATATAAATAAAGTTGATGTTTTCAATGGTTCTTCCAAGTTTACGAATTTTATTAAGTGCATCTTGAACAGACATGTTGTCTTTCACTTCGATGTAATCTGGATTCATTAATCGACCAACACTATCTTCTGGATAACCTAATAATGCTAGTGTTTCAATTCTATCATCATGTGGTAAAAACAAGACTAATTTTTTTACCGATTCACTGGTTAACTCACTTAGCAATGCTGTTCTATCATCGAAGTGCATATTTTGAATCAATTCTGCAACTTTATTCGATGGTAAGGTATGAATGAGTTTTTTTTGAAGTTTTAAGTCTAAGAATTTTAATGTTTTTACAGCACGATGTGGCTCTAAATTTATAATTACTTTTTGACCATATTCTGGATAATCATTTAGAAACTCAGCTAATTCAGAAGTTCTGAAATCAGTGAAGTATGGCTTCTCATGTTTCAGTACATCTAAAATCAATTCTTCTTTAGTGATTTCCATTAGTACAAAAGTACCTTTTTATTGTAATTTAAAAAAGTTCGACTTGTATAATACTAGTCGAACTTTTTTAATTATTGTTAACTAAATTTTTAATAGAAAATCAATCCCATTTTTCTACCTCATCTGTGTTTGTATTTGGATTGACAATGGTAGAAATAGTAGTCGTTTCAGCGTTATTTTCTGTAGAAGTTTCAGTCTCTTTTTTAGGTTGATAATCACCTTCTTCATAATCATCATGATTCAACGCATCAAAATCAAAATCTGGTAATAAATCATGTTTGATGTGATCTACTGTTTCTTGCAATGCATTTACAAATTTCACAAAATCTTCTTTATATATAAAAATTTTGTGTCGCTCATAAGTGTCATCTTCAAAACATTTTTTACTTTCAGTAATCGTTAAGTAGTAATCATTAGCGCGTGTTGTTCTTACATCAAAGAAATACGTTCTTCTTTTTCCAGCGCGTACTTTTTTAGAATACACACCATTTTTGTCAAAATTTTTTTCGTTCTCCACTTTTATTTCAATTTTAATTTCACAATTATAATTCAAAAATGTTTCTCATTTTATTTTTTTAATTAACAGCATTTTTTATTCGTGTTAATAACTTGTTTAGATGATGATTAAAGATTGATGATTTACAATTAAAAATTAATAATTAACGATTCATAATTGATATTTTTTACATCGTCAATCGTATATCGTCAATCGTACAACATCACTCGTTCTGCAATTGATATAAGTCAAAATAAACACCATTTTTATTGAGTAATTCTTGATGATTTCCTTGCTCTACAATTATACCATTATCTAACACTAAAATCTGATTAAAGTTCATAATACTAAAGATTCGATGCGTAATAAAAATCACGGTTTTATTTTTTAATGTAGTATTCAAGTTGTCTAAAATAATTTTTTCAGTGTTGGCATCAACAGCCGAAAGACAATCGTCCAGTATCACTAATTCAGGATTTTTTGCCAACGAACGTGCAATAGAAATGCGTTGTTTTTGTCCACCAGACAACATCACACCGCGTTCACCTACAACAGTTTCATATTGTTTTTGTAAACCAATAATATCATTATGAACGTTTGCAATGGTTGCAAATTTTTGCATTTCACTTTCACTATCATTTTCTCTTTCCAAATCAGTACCAAATAAGATATTATTTTTCACAGTATCAGAAAATAAAAAAACATCTTGAGGTGTATATCCAATTTTATCGCGATATGCTTTTAAATTAATTTGCTGAATATTTTTTTGATTCACTAAAATTTCACCATGTTCTGTATCATAAGTGCGCAACAACAATTCAGCAAGCGTAGATTTTCCAGAACCAGTTTTTCCAACAATAGCAATTTTATCACCTTTTTTTATGGTGCAATTAATATTTTTTAAAGCTTCAATTTTTGTGTCGAAATAAGTGAAAGAAACATCTTTCAATTCTATGGTTTCTATCGTTTCTAAAGGTTGTGTTGAATGATTTTGAATAATTTCATCATCATTTAAAAAACTATTCAATCTTTTTTGAGAAGCTTCAGCACGCTGAATTAAAGAAACACACCAGCCAAGCGATGCAACAGGCCAAGTTAGCATATTAATATAAAACACAAATTCAGCAATATTTCCAGTGGTGAAATTTCCGATTTGAATTTCTTTTCCACCAATATAAACAACCATTAATGTACTTAAACCAATTAGCAACAACATCAACGGAGCAAAGAACGATTCAATTTTTGCTAACGAAATATTTTGTTCTTTGTATGCATTGCTTGCATCATAAAATTCGTGTTGAATTTGCTTATCAATTGCAAACGACTGAATGACGCGAACGCCTGAAAATACTTCTTGTGCTTGCGATGTTAAACCAGAAAGTGCTACCGAAATTTGTTCGCTTTTTACATTAATTAAATCACTTACTTTATAAATTAAAAACGCCAAAATTGGTAATGGCAACAACACATAAATAGATAAATAAGCGTTGATATTTAGCATCGAATAAATCACTAAACTAAACAACACAATTAAATTCATAATGTACATGATGGCTGGACCAACATACATGCGTACGCGCGAAACATCTTCACTAATTCTACTCATTAAATCACCAGTGTTATTTTTTTTATAGAATGATGTATTAAGTTGCTGATACTTTTGATAGAGTTCATTTTTTTGGTCGTATTCTACTTTACGTGACATAACTATAAGAGTTTGTCGCATAAAAAACATCAACAAACCTTTAATTAAAGAAGTAACTAAAATGATTGCTGAAAAATAAAGTATAAAATTTATAAAATGCCTTTTGTAAATATGTTGTGCCGAGAAACCATTGAGCAACTTGTATGTTTTGATGTTTTCCGTAACAATATCAATAGCATATCGAATATAGGTTGGTGTGTATAAACCAAAGAAATTAGATGAAAGCACAAATAAAAATCCTAAAAACAAAAGCCATTTATATTTTAGAAGATATTTGTTTACAGCGCGCAGTTCTTTCATCGTGTACGAAATTAGATATTTACTTTTACATCTGAAATCATTTCAGATGTATTTTTTATTATTTAAAACTGTTTACGAATACTACATATTTTATGTTCTTTTGTTTTAAATATTATACGGATATTTCATTTTTTATTAACACCATCTTGAAATCTTCAAATCAACAAACCTTAAATTAAACACTATCTTTGCGCAAGTAAAAGTTCATTTATACTATGATTACAAGAAGAAGTGTTCGTATAAAAGCAATGCAGTATATTTATGCTTGCGAAACTGCCAATTCCGCTGACATTAAACACTTCGAGCAAAATTTGCAAAAAAGTATTTTTTCAGTTAAAGACCAATATCTATATTTACTTTTATTTATTAGAGAAATTGCCAACTTTGCAGAGAAAGATGCGCAAATAAAATCTTCCAAACATTTAAAATCCAATGATGATAAATTAGTAAATACTAAGTTATTAAGTAATTTTCTAATTCAATTTTTAAATAACGATGCACCTTTTCTAAAAGAAATAAAAGCACTAAATATTTTATCATTGATTGATGAAGAAGATGTAAGAAGATTGTATAAAAAAATGCTGGATGCACCACAATATCAGCACTATTTAAATAATGGTAAAGAGTTTGATATTGATGAAGACAGAAAAATAGTGTTGTTTATGCTTAACGAATTGTTGTTTGAAGACGATACTTTTATTGATCATTCGGATGAAATTTTTATAAACTGGAATGATGATGCAGAATTCGTAGTCGAAGCTGTTACAGATATTATTCAAAAAAGCAAACACGAATTAAAACTGCATTTAAACAGACAACATCTTAAAGAAAAAATGGCTGAATTGTCTCAATTTGGTATTGATTTATTTAGAGAAACTGTTGAGCATAAAAAAGAAAATTATAAACTCATTGAGCCACGATTAAAAAATTGGGATTCTGATCGTTTAGCAACGGTTGATATTATTTTGATGCGTATGGCTCTGAGCGAATTTCTTTATTTCCCAAGTATTCCTATAAAAGTAACCATTAACGAATATTTAGACATTGCTAAAGAATATTCTACACCAAAAAGTAAAGATTTTATCAATGGCGTGCTCGATGCGTTGATGAAAGATTTAAAAGACAAGAACCTACTCAACAAAATTGGAAGAGGTTTGTTATAAATACCATTAATTTGGTATTCAGAATTATTTTTTGGTATGTAAATTGCATCATCATTTTAAAATTTAATTGACTCAAATGAAAAACTTATTTTATCTTCTCATTTCTTTCCTTTTTATAACTCAGTCATTCGCGCAGTCTAGTATTGCAAAAGGTTCAAAAGTAACTATTTTAGAAATCGCAAAAGGCGATACCTATTATGATGAAAGAGCCGATTTTGTTGGCAAATCTGCAACAACCTTAGGTACTTTAGATAAAAATGATAATGGATTTTATTCTGGTACTTTAGAAACTGAATCTGGCAGAACTTGCTTTTTTAAAAATGTAAAAGTTGAAGTTACTCAAACACCACGAAAGTTGACATTTAACAGTAGTGATTTGTTTTCAGGTACTATCTCTAAAGGCACAAAGATAAAAATTCTTGAAGTTTCTGTAGATGATTCTTATTATAGTGATAAAAGCGAAATCGAAGGAAAAACAGGAAAAACAGATGCTGAATTATCTGATGATGAAGATGGATATTATTCTGGTAGCGTTATCTTAGATAATGGAAAAAGTTATTATTTCTACAAAGTAAAATTAGGTAAAACTGGAAGTTCTTCTAGTTCAACTTCATCAACTACTACCTCTTCAATTAAATTTGTTTCAGGTACTATTAAAAAAGGAACTGCATTATATCTTGCTGAAATTAGTTCAGACGATTCTTATTTTTCTGATCGTTTCGATAAAATAGGAAAACGTGGAATCGTAAATAAATCTGATTGGACAATGAAAGAAAATGGCTATTATGCTGGTGACTTCTTGTATGATGATGGCTCAACAGCTTATTTTTACAAAGCCAAATTTTCTAAAGAACCAGTTAAAAAATTAGTTAAAACAGCAGAAGATACTAAAACTTCAACCAAAAATTCAGATGATGATGATGCATATCTTTATGATGCAATGTATGGCGATAATAACAGTGATGAATGGACAAGTGCTAAAAATGATAAAGATATCAAAGAAGGTGATAAAGTAGAAATAACTGCTGTAAGTCCTGATGATAGCTACTATAGCGATAAAGATGATTATATTGGAAAAAAAGGCGTTGCAGGTGATGATTTATCGTATGATGCTAGTGAAAATGGTTATGGTGGAACTGTAAAATTAGATGGCGGCGACTCACCTTATTTCTTCTTGGTTAAATTGAAAAAATCAGGATCTAAAAATACTAGCTCATCAACCTCTAAAACTAATACTACAACTACTAAAAACATAAATTATGGCGAAAGTATAGCAAAAGGTACCAAAGTTAAAGTTGTAGATGTTGACGCTGATGATAGTTTTTACTCAAACAAAAGTAATTACATCGGAAAATCAGGAAAAGTAGCCGAAGGTTTAACGCACCAAGGAAATGGTTTATATTCGGGAAAAATTATTTTTACTGATAAAACAGACGCTTATTTCTTTAAAGTTTCATTGAAAAAATTATAAATAAATTAAACACATAGATACATAGTTTTTTATAGTGTAAAATAAATTGAGAGCAATTTATTTCGTTAAGTAAGGAAATCATAGATGTAAGCAAAGCTTACATTATGTGTATCTTTTACTAACTACAATTTACTACGAAACGATTTGCTGTTATTTCTATGAATCTATGGTTAAAAATTGTAAAAAAAAAATCTACAAAATATAAAATCGGATAAGTTTCATTACTTGTCCGATTTTTTTTATTTTTAGTGATGCAAAAACTTAAAAAACTTCTGATAGCAGTTGCAGTCTTCGCAATTGTTTATTTCTTTTTACCTGTTCATGTACAAATGGGTTTGAAACACAACTTTGCTAATGTAGATGATTATCAATTGTTTCCTAATAACAAAGTCCAAAAATCTGAACATCCAAAACCTTGGTTAGTGGCAGATAATTACAACAAAAAGCAACCTTCAAAAGAGTTGATTGATTTTTTTAACGAAAGACAAACCTGTGCTTTTTTAGTGATTCAAGATGGAAAAATTGTCTATGAAAATTATTGGGAAAACTATAATAAGGAAACCATTTCAGGTTCGTTTTCAATGGCAAAAACAATCAATGCTTTGTTGATTGGCAAGTTAGTTGAGCAAGGAAAAATAAGCGTAAATGATGATGTTAAAAAATATGTACCAGAATTAGAACAAATTCCAGCAGGCAAATTGACCATAAAAAATGTGTTAAACATGAGTTGTGATTTGGATTGGAGTGAATCTTACATGAATATTTTTTCATTGACTTCTGAATCGTATTATGGAAATGATTTAGATAAATTAATGCATAAAATAAAAATTAGACCGAGCAACAACCAAGGAAAAATTTGGGAATATCAGAGTATTTGCACCGAAATTTTAGGTTATATCATCAAAAATGTAACGAAAAAATCTATTGCAGAAAATGCACACGAATACTTGTGGAATCCTTTAGGAGCCGAGTCAGATGCACTTTGGAGCACGGATAAAAATGGCGTTGAAAAATCATTTTGTTGTTTGAATGCAACAGCGCGCGATTTTGCTAAACTTGGTCAAATGGTGTTGCAAAACGGAAAATGGGATTCAGTTCAGGTTATTGATGCTGCTTATATTAAAGATATGACTACAAGTGTAACAGATATGAAAGACTCAGAATTTAAAAATCCTGTGAATTGGTATGGTTATCAAACTTGGATGCTCAATTACAAAGGACATCAAATTCCATATTTCAGAGGAATTTTAGGACAATTTATTTATGTCATTCCTGATAAAAATGCTGTAATTGTGCGTTTAGGTAAAAAAATAAAACGCGATCCAGCAAATACACTTCGTCAAAACGAAGATATTCTGAATTATATCGAAGCTGGTTTGCAAGTGCTAAATTAAAATAAAGACCTTGAAGGTTTTTAAAACTTTCAAGGTCTTCATATAAACAAAAAAAATCTCAACCTAAGTTGAGATTTTTTTATAAACTAAAATTAAATTATCTAGATTTAATTGATTCTTTAATTCTTGAAGCTTTTCCTTTTAATTCTCTGATGTAGAAAATTTTTGCACGACGCACTTTACCAATTTTATTCACTTCAATTTTTTCAATATTTGGTGAAGATAAAGGGAAAATACGTTCTACACCAACACCATTCGATAATTTACGAACTGTGAAAGTTTGCGTTGCACCAGTTCCTTTGCGTTGAATAACATCGCCACGGAAAATCTGAATACGTTCTTTCGCACCTTCAATAATTTTGTAGTGTACATTTATGTTGTCACCTGCTTTAAAATCAGGATGACCTTTTGATTCTGTCAATTTTTTAGTTAATTCTTTTACCTTGTCCATTGCTATTATTTTTAAACGTGTGCAAAGATACGCAGATTTTTATAAATATCAATGTTAACTAATCATTTTGTAATAAATCTGGTCTGCGCTGCTTGGTTCGTTCCAAAGCTTGCTGATTTCGCCATTCTTCAATCTTCTTTTCATGTCCGGAAAGCAGAATTTCAGGCACTTTCCAGCCGTTATAGTCTGCAGGTCGAGTGTAAACAGGTGGTGCCAGCATATTATCTTGGAAAGAATCACTCAAAGCAGAAGTTTCATCATTCAACACACCAGGAATTAATCGGCCAATTGCATCAACGATAATCGCAGCAGGCAATTCGCCACCAGAAAGCACATAACTGCCAATCGAAATTTCTTTCGTAATAATGTGTTCTCGCAATCGTTCGTCGATGCCTTTATAGTGACCACAAAGAATAATAATATTTTCTTTTAGAGAAAGTGTGTTCACCATTTTTTGTTCCAGCAATTCACCATCTGGTGTGGTGAAAATGATTTCGTCGTACCTTCTTTCTTTTTGTAAAGATTCGATACATTTTAAAATTGGTTCGATACACATCACCATGCCTGCGCCACCACCAAACTGGTAATCATCTATTTGCTTGAATTTTTTGGCAGAATAATCATGAAGATTATGAAGATGAACTTCTAACAGATTACGTTCATTGGCGCGCTTAAGAATAGAATGTTCAAAGAAACTTTGCAATAAATCTGGAACTGCTGAAAGTATATCGATACGCATAAGAGTCGTAAGTCGTGAGTGATGAGTCGTGAGAAAAATTTCTCAGACAAAAATACATTTTTATTTAGAAATGAGTTTCTTATACTTTTTTGTTTTGTGAATGCCTACACCTAATTGTGGTAAACCTATGGTAAGCATAACAGCACTTGATGCATATCCTAACAATGCAGGAATGATGATGCCAACTTGAGCAAACTCTTTATTTGTAGTTGAGCTCTGGTTGTTATAACTATGTACTAAAATACCAGTTAAAATGGTAGTTCCAATCAAACCAGCACCACCAATAGCTGTAAATACTGCACCAGAAATTTTTAATCGTTTCGCTTTTACTAAATCACTTAATTCTGTTTCTTCATTAGTAGCCAAAAAATTTTTTGATACGACTAAATTTTTATTGGCTGATAGGTGAGTACATGCAGTGGTGAAATTAAAATAGCTTGTTTCATTTTTATTTGAAAATGTAGTCTCGCTAAATATATTTTTTGCAAAAAGTAAGAATGAAATGAGTAATGAATTTTTCATGGTAATTAGTAAGTAAATAAGTATTTTTTTGGAATATTATTTATTTAAATTACATAAAATTGCTTTTACAAAAAGCCCCTTTTTTATCTTTTTTTTTTTAAACAAAAATATTTTTTTTTTTTGTAAAAAAGACAAATTTTTTTTTTTTTATTTTTTTTTTATTTTTTTTTTTTTTTTTTTTTTTTTTTTTTTAAATTTGGGGGGGCGTGGTTTTTTTTGTGGCCTTTTTGAGCGGTTAAAACACCTCTAAAAAACCATCTGGTAAATGAACAGAAACCGTTTTGTTTTTTATATCTATTTTTTGGATGAACGTATTGTTCAACGGAATCAAAATTTCTTTCTTGTCCTGAAAGATTTGTGCTAAATATTGTTGCGGAAATTCAATGATCTTTTCAATTTTCCCAAGTTCGCCATGCGTTTTATCAACCATCTTAAAACCAATAATTTCCTGATATGGATCGTCTTCCAGAATTTCAGTCAAATCTTCTTCTTTTGCAAAAATTGGTTTTCCTTGTAATAAAAATGCCATTTCTTTCGTGGTTATATCTTCCAGAGAAATAATAGCTTGCGAATCTGTATTTATATCTTTTGATAAAATAAAATAGGGTAGGTTCTCAATAAAAATAATCTTCATGTCTTCAAAGTCATCCATATAAAATGCATCAATGGCAATTCTCAAATGACCTTTGTAGCCGTGTGTTTTCAGTGCTTTTCCTATTTTTATTAATTCCATTGTTTCTATAAATTAAAAAATCTCAACCAAAGTTGAGATTTTTAATGAATATTAGTTTGTTTATTATTCTGCAGCTTTTTCTTCTGTTGCATCTGCAGCAGCTTCAGTAACTTCTGCTTTCGCTTCTTCAACTGTTTCAACTACTTCTGCTTTTACTTCTTCAACAGCATCCGTTGTAGCTTCTGCTACTTCTTCAACTGGTGCTTCTACTTCTTTTACTTTTGCAGGTGTGTTTACTGCAGCTTCAATTTTAGCTCTTTTTGCAGCATCAGCTTTTGTTTTGTGGTCAATTGCTTTGCCTTCTTTTTGCTCTAACCAAGCAGCAAATTTTGTTTCAACATCTTCTGCTTTCACAACGCCTTTTGCTACACCACGTAATAAATGTTTTTTGTACAATGCACCTTTGTACGATAAAATTGCTTTTACAGTATCGGTTGGTTCAGCACCACTTTGTAACCATTTTACTGCTTTGTCTACATCTAAAATGATCGTTGCAGGAATAGAAGTTGGATTGTACGTTCCAATTTGTTCGATGTGACGACCATCTCTACGAGCACGTGCGTCAGCTGCTACAATTTTGTAAAAAGGAGAACCTTTTGAACCATGTCTTTGTAATCTTAATCTTGTTGCCATATAAAAATATGTTTTAAATTTTTAATTCCTGTTTTTGTCAATATTGACGGTCAGGTTTTGAATTTGAGGTGCAAAGATAGCAATTAATTCATTAACTAAAGAATGAAACAAGCAGAAAATGATGTTATTTTAACATTTAGGTTGATATTTCAATCTCACGACTTACAACTCACAACTCACGACTAATCACCACTTCTTTTGGTAAAAACTTGCTCGTGTCGCCACCACCAATAATGATTTCGCGTACAATAGTAGATGAAATGGCTGATAATTCTGGTGATGATAATATCAAAAATGTATCCAATTCTGGTTCCATCATGTGGTTCAATTGTGCAATTGTTTTCTCATATTCAAAATCTGCTGATGAACGAATTCCACGAATAATATATTTTGCATTTTTTTGCTTACAGTAGTTGACTGTCAATCCATTATAAGATTCTACTTTAACTGTTGGTTGATTTTTGAAAACCTCTTTAATCCAGCCAATGCGTTGTTCCAATGGAAACAAATATTTCTTCTGTGTGTTGATGCCGATGGCAATAATTATTTCGTCAAACAATGGAACGGCACGCGTCACAATGTCAACGTGCCCAACCGTAATTGGATCAAAAGAACCTGGAAAAATAGCAATCTTGTTCATAATGTAAATGTAAAAATTAAATTGTAAAACTTAAACTCATAATTCACAAATCATAACTCAAAATTACTTAAAAAATCCTTGTTGATATAGTGCAAATATATCCATCATAACTGCAATCGTGTAATGCAAAAATACGCTCAGAAAAATAGTGCGTGTATTTAAACTCAAAAAACCTAACACACAACCAGTGATAATAGCACCAACACTTTCACCAAACGGTTTGCCAAAGTGCGACATACAATATGGAATCATCGCAATAAAAATGGAATAGTAGCCAAATTTATGTTTAATGGTGTGCAGCATAAAACCACGAAAGAAAAATTCAACGAATACAAATTGAAAGAAATACAAAAATTCCCAAAATAGTAATTGGTTAATTTTGCTTTTATCTGAAATTTTAAACAGTGGATAAAAATTTTGAAAACCAGCTGTTTTTGAAGCTAAGAACACTACAGGCAACATCACTAAAATAAATGTTACATAAATTCCATAATGCTTAAATGCAATATTGAAGGTTAAGCCATTATCGGAAAGTTTTTCCTTGTAAATGACTTTTATGATAAAAACAGGTACTAAGAAAAATAGAAAAAAGCAAGAGAATACCCAATGAAATAAATATTGCAATTGCTCGCTTCCAAAAAATAAAATGTTTTCTTTATAATTGCTTGCAAACGTTGATAAACCTATTTGGTTCAATAAATCACTAAAGTCATTTAATGCGATATAGTAATGATAAATGGTAAGAATTAAAGCAGTTGATATTGTGGTAATTACAATCTTTTTATCAATGTTGATGACATCAATATTAAAATAGTTTTTGAAGAATTGAATGAGTTTATTCATTTTTTAAATGTACAGATTTCTTGTTAAACGAATTGGATAAATTACCAAATTTTAAAATTCCGAATTATTCAATTCTATAATTCTATAATTCACTAATTAATTCCTATCTTTGCACCTCAAAAATCAACGTAAAAGTGGTAATTCCTGATTTAAGATTGCTTTCTGGTAGAAATACACTTTATCTTTCTCAAAAGATAGCGGAAAGCTATGGCCAAGATTTAACACCAGTTGAAGTGATGCAATTCAGCGACGGCGAGTTTGAGCCTGTAATTACAGAAAGCATTCGCGGCTCTTTTGTTTTTTGTATTCAAACTACTTCTGCACCTGCTGACAACTTAATGGAATTATTACTGTTATTAGATGCATCTAAAAGAGCATCAGCAGGTTATGTAGTTGCTGTGATGCCATATTTTGGATTGGCTCGACAAGATAGAAAAGATAAACCACGTGTAGCCATCGGAGCGAAGTTGGTTGCCAATATGTTGGTAGCTGCTGGTGCACAACGTATCATGACGATGGATTTGCATTCACCACAAATTCAAGGTTTCTTCGATATTCCTGTTGATCATTTAGAAGCAAACGCTATTTTTATTCCTTATTTAAAAGAATTAGCACTTGATGATTTAGTGTTTGCCTCACCAGATGTAGGTGGAATTAAACGCGCCAGAAGTTATGCTCGTCAGTTCGATGCAGAATTAGTAATTTGCGACAAACACCGTGCAAAATTCAACGAAATTGAATCTATGCGCTTAATTGGCGATGTAACTGGTAAAAATGTAATCTTAGTTGATGATTTAATTGATACAGGTGGAACTTTATGTTCTGCAGCAAATTTAATCATGGAAAAAGGTGCAAAAAGCGTTCGTGCTTTAATTACACATCCAGTTTTATCAGGCAAAGCATATGAAAAAATTGAAGCATCTGCTTTAACAGAATTAGTGGTTTGCGATACCATTCCTTTAAAACAAACTTCACCCAAAATAAAAGTGCTATCGGTAGCGTCTCTGTTTGCAAGAGCCATCCGAAATGCGCACGAGTATAAATCTATTAATTCATTATTCATTCAAAAAAAAGTAAATTTTTTATGCAAACAATTACCATTAGCGGAAAAGCAAGACAAGGCGTAGGTAAAGTAGCCACAAAAGCAGACAGAGTTGCTGGCAACATTCCATGCGTTATGTATGCGGGAAACGAGGTGGTGCACTTCACTTCAACTCTATCAGATTTGAGAGGAATCCTGTACACACCTAAATTCTTCAAAGCCATCTTAAACATTGACGGCACCACACACGAAGCATTATTAAAAGATGTACAAGCACATCCTTTAACAGAACAAATCTTACACATAGATTTTCACAAATTAACACCAGGCGTTAAAGTGATCGTTGAAATTCCAATTAAAGTGGTTGGTTCTTCACCAGGTGTTAAAGAAGGTGGTAAATTATTAGTGAAAGTTCGTAAAGTAAAAGTGAAAACTTTACCTGAGCATTTAAAAGATGTGATAGAAGTAGATATCACGCCTTTGAAATTGGGTCAGTCGTTCAAAGTAAGAGACATCAAAGAACCAAACTTTGAAATCTTAAACTCTATGTCAATTCCATTGGTATCTGTAGAGATAACAAGAGCATTGAAATCTGCTGCAACAGATGCTGCAAAAGCAGAAGCTTCTGCGAAGAAAAAATAATATTTTTCTTAGATACAAATAAAAAACAGGAAGTGTAATTACACTTCCTGTTTTTATTATATGAAAACTAGTTTTATAGTTACAAAAAATAGTTAAGATATGAAGTTAGCTGGTCTTTATTATTTGTATTTGTTTTATTTGGTAATGTTGTAGGATAATGTTGTTTGAACTTGTGGTTGAGTATTTTATCCAAAAACGGCAAAGCATATATTCCGTAGGAATAAGCTGTTTATAGATAAGATTGCGCGTAAAGAGTAGCTCCATAGGAGCGCTCTGTTAACCAAATTAGGTCGCTCCTACAGAGCTTTTGTTTGTTTGATGGTTGTTGCTATTTACAGATTGTCCTTACAGGACAACTTTGGTATTTTAACAACATTATTCTACAACATTGCCTTTTATTTCAATTGTTGAGGTTGTTTACTTCATTAGAATTAGTTCTAAATTTTATGAAGCAAAAAAAAGCAAGTGTATGTGTTGTTTTAAATAAATATAAATAAGTATAATGTTTATTTAATTTTATTAATCAATAGTGATGTGGCTCCAGTTTTCACCAGTTTTAATTCTATAAATTTGCATATCTGATACACCATATTTCGTAGCAATTTCTTTTAATGTTTTTCCTTTTGCTAATAATTTTTTTATTGCAACTACATTACTATGATTTAATTTGCTGTACTTGCCGGTTTTATCTAATTTCCTTCTTTCTTTTGCAGCAATAACATTTGGATTCGTTATCCAATGTAAACCAACTTCTTCCATAGTGGCCCATCTCAAGTTAGTGAAGTGATTATTTAATTTATCATGATCTATATGAATAACAAAATCCTGTTTTTTCGATGCTTTTTTACAAAAATATTTGGCAACCATACGGTGCGTTAAAAAGTGTTTATATACAGTACATCTTTTTTGTTCTTCATCAAAAATTAGTCTGTATTCTAATCGTAGTTTTGTTATTTTTTCTACATTAACTTCAATCTGAGTTTTAATTGTTTTATAATTTGGGTTTCTTTTGGTAAACGTTGCTAACTCTTTTTTTAGTGTACTATTTTGTGCGATTAGTTTTTCAATTCTTTTTCTTTTAGTATCTAATGCTTTATTAACTTCTGGGTCTTTGTTTTGTATTAATTTTAATCTAATAATCTTAAATCCTTCTTGTAAAGATCCATTCAGTATTTTTCCAGCGGAAATTTTATTAAATGTGCGAACTCTTCCAAAATTTGAAATTTGGATTATATTATCGTTTTTTGTTTCTACATCTAATTCTATAGTTTTCCATTTTTCTTCTAAATAAGATATTTTAGTATTCATAAAAATAATTTAAGTATTAAAAAAATAACGTCTTCATCTTGTTGACTTAACAAAAATAAACAAAAAATTCTTGTAATTCTTGTAATTTATGATTTATATAAAATACGATTTAATAAGCAAATATTTAAATAATGGCTTATTGACTTTGAATTTCTTCACTATATGATTTTACTTTACAAAATGGAAGTGTTATGAATAAAGTGTAACTTAATTTTACAATATAAAACAAGTGGTTCTCAAAAAATAAATTAAACTCGTTATTTCTCCATTTTTACTTTAAATAAATAACATACAATCCAAAACCAATGCTTATTTTTGAAACAGAATCTGCAACAGTATGTCTATAGCCGAAAAAAATTTTTCTATTCAAAAAAAACTCACTGCAGTTATTGTGGTGTTGTTTATCATAAAAATTGTTGCGTGGTATTTAACCAATTCCGTAGCTATTTTAACCGATGCGCTGGAATACACTATTAATGTTATTGCAGGTTTCGTTGGTTTGTATAGCTTATACCTTTCATCCAAACCACGCGACGAAGACCATCCATACGGACACGGTCGCGTTGAGTTTATTTCGGCAGCCGTAGAAGGTACATTGATGATAGTTTCTGCATTTATAATTGTGTATGAAGCCATCATAAATCTAAAACATCCGCACACCATCGAAAAACTGGATTATGGAATTCTGTTAGTGTTGCTAACTGCTATTATCAATTATATCGTTGGCTTTTATTCTGTAAAACGAGGCACACAAAACAACTCTTTACCACTTATTGCAGCAGGCAAACATATGCAATCGGATACCTATGCAACTATTGGCGTTTTGGTGGGTTTGGTGTTGTTATATTTTTTAGGTTTTTCATGGATAGATAGTGCAGTGGCTTTGGTGTTTGCCTTTATTATAATGATTGCTGGTTACAAAATATTACGCAGTTCTATTGCTGGAATTATGGACGAAGCCGATAATGAATTGCTAGAAAAAGTGATTAAAGTATTAAACGAAAAAAGAAGAGCCAATTGGATTGATTTACACAATTTGCGTATCATAAAATATGGAAGCGTTATACATTTAGATTGCCATATCACTATTCCTTGGTATTTTAATATTCATCAAGGTCATGATGAAGTAAAAGCATTAGAAGATTTTGTAAGAGAAAATTTTGGCGATAGTGTAGAATTATTTGTGCATACCGATGGTTGTTTAGATTTTTCGTGTAAAGTATGTACCAAAACAGATTGCGCAGTCAGAAAATATGACTTTGTGAAAAAGATTGAATGGAACGTCGAAAATATTTCATCTAACCAAAAACATAAAGCAGAAGAAGTATAACATTTTTGTGCTCACAGATTTCACAGATTTTCACAGAATAATCATCCAATCATCTAATCAAATAAATCATCATTCCATCATAAAAATTATCGCTAAATATTGACAATCAGCGATAAAAATTTATCTTTGCAGCATGAGTAATACAACTTTAGTAATTATGGCTGCTGGAATTGGCAGCAGATATGGTGGTGTGAAACAAGCAGATAGCATTTGGTCCAAGTGGTGAGTGGTTAATGGATTATGCCATTTACGATGCCATCACGGCTGGCTTTTCTGATGTAGTCATTATCACCAGAAAAGATTTAGTAGATTTGATGGATGCGCACATGCAGGAAATTTGGCAAGGAAAAGTAAAAGTGCAATATGCAATACAACAACCACCAGCAAATGCCAATCCGGAACGCACCAAACCTTGGGGCACAGGTCAGGCAATTTTAGCAACTAAAGAATTGGTGAAAAATCCGTTTGTATGTATCAATGCAGATGATTTTTATGGCAAAGAAGCATACATTTCTATGCACAATTTTTTATCTAAATTAGACAACAACGAAAACAAATTTTCATTAGTTGGTTATCCTTTAGAAAATACCTTATCAGATATTGGAACAGTTTCGCGTGGTGTTTGTAAACTCAATGAAAATAACGAACTGGAATCCATTACAGAGTTGACAAAAATTGATTTCTTTGACAACGTTTTACGCAATGAAAACGATGATAAATCTTACACACAAATACCTTTCAATAGTTTTGCTTCGATGAATTTTTGGGGTTTCACTTGCTTCTTGTTTGATGAGCTGGAAAGCCAATGGCAAGCTTTTTATGAAGCCAATAAAAATGAACCAAAAGCTGAGTTTTTAATTCCTACTGTGGTGTCTAAAATGATGAACGAAGGAAAAATAAAAGTACAATTATTACCAGATGGAAAAGACTGGTGTGGAGTTACCTATTCAGAAGAAAAAGACTTGGTGATTGCATCACTCAGAAATAAAATAAAAGAAGGTATTTATCCTGAGAAACTTTCTATTTAATAAAATTTTACCACTTAAGAAACTTAAGGAACTGTAGCAATGTTTAAAACTGATAAAAACAAAATCAGAATTAAAAGAAAGCTAAGTTTTCTTCGTTTTTTACTATTATTATCTTTTGATTTCATCAGATAATAGAATTTTAAATCTTATGTTTCTTAAGTGGTTAAAAAAATGTATCTTGTTTTTTCAAACCATAACGAATGAAAAAACTCATTCCACTTATTGTATTTAACTTCATTTTACTTACTGCATTCTCACAAATAGTAAACATAGAAAGAGAACGCTATCAAACCGATACCACTGGTTGGAAAGGCAACTTAGATGTTGGTTTAGCCATTGGAAAACAAACTAAAACCTATTTCGTATTTTCTACTTCAGCGCACATTCAATACAAATCAAAAAAGCATTTATATCTATTATTAGGCAGTGCTGATTTATTAAAAACTAAAGCCGAAGATCTAGTAAATGCTGGCTTCTTGCATTTCCGATATAATTATAAATTGAAAAAAAACTGGGTACGTTGGGAAGCATTTACGCAAGTGCAATTCAACAAAGCCAATGGTTTAAGGTTGCGTTTTTTAATTGGAACTGGACCACGATTTAAGTTGGTTCAAAAAGAAAAATTTAAAACTTACATTGGTGCGCTTTACATGTACGAGCATGAAGTGAATATAAAAAAAACAGAAAAATTAGATCAGGTTCGATTTAGTGGTTACTTAAGTTTTAGTTTGCGTCCGTTTAAGCAACTTGAATTTATAAGTACAACGTATTATCAGCCAAATGTTACGCAAATAAAAGATTTCAGAATCTCTACTGATAATTCTATGAATATTAGATTTCATAAGAACGTTACGTTTGCCATTAATTTCAGAATGAATTACGATAGCAGACCACCAATTGGCGCAGTTACCAACCTCACTTATTTGCAAAGTAATACATTGAAAGTTGATTTTTAATGAAAAATATAAACGCAAAGATTTTTTAAGTTTTTTCGCAAAGATTAAAAGACTTTGTGCCTTATTTTTATCTTTTAAAAACATATCGAACTTAGCGTAAAAACTTAGCATTTTTTGCGTTAAAAAATTACCTTTTAAAAATCACCATTTGTAATGAAATGCAGTATTCTATTTAGCTGTATTTTACAACATGACTTTATCAAACATCAATTTAATTTCCATTATTTGGATACTAATTGCCTTACTTTTATTGCCAATTCAATTAAAAATTACTGCACCTTATGGCAGACATACCAATAAAAATTGGGGTTTTCTTATACCTAATAAATTAGGTTGGTTCTTGATGGAAATTCCTTCTTTGTTAATTATGATTTTCTTCTGCTATAAAACATACTATGAAAACAATAATAATGTTTCTATATTTTTAATGAGTTGTTGGATCTTGCATTACTTTAATCGTGCAATAATTTTTCCATTACGCACCAAAACAGCCGATAAGAAAATGCCTGTTTCAATAGTGTTTTCAGCCATTTTCTTCAATTATGTAAATGCATTCTTGAATGGATATTTCTTCTTAAACTTAGCAAATTATTCTACGCAACATTTTTCTTCACCAGTTTTTTTGATTGGTTTAATATTGTTTTTTAATTGGCATGATTATCAATAATTACTCAGATTCTTTTTTAATTAACTTACGCAAACCTGGACAAACTGATTATACTCTTCCAACTGGTTTTTTGTTTAATAAAATTTCTTGTCCGAATTTATTTGGTGAAATGATTGAATGGATTGGGTTTGCTTTGATGGCGCAGCATTTGCCTGCATTGAGCTTTGCTGTTTGGACGATTTGTAATTTATTGCCACGTGCTATTTCGCATCATAAATGGTATTTGCAACATTTTCCAGATTATCCAAAAAACAGAAAAGCAGTGATACCATTTTTAGTTTGATTTTACCATAATTCTATTAACCACTAAGGCACTTAATAAACTGAAAGTGTAATAGAAGAATTCAAAATTAAGAAGAGAAGAAATCTTAAGTTTTCTTCCGAAGTTTCGGAACTATCGTAGATAATTACCTTCAAATTTTCTTTGTTCCGAAGCTTCGGAACTTTAGTAACTTAAGTGGTTTTAAACAAGACTGATGAATTTATTCTTCTGTTTTCTTTTCTTCTTCTTTCACTTCAATAACAGGTTTCTTAGGTTGGTCTGCAATATATTTATCATACTGACTTCTATCACGAATGACATCATAAAGTGTTAGTGGTTTTTTATTCCAATTCCAAACAAAACCAGTTAACCTAAATGTTTCTGGATTGAGTTTTTTCATAGGTGTAAATTCAGCTTCAGGCGAAGCAGTTAACTTAATTCTATTCACTTCACCATCATTAAAACTCACGGTTATATAACCAGAAACCGATTTATTAGCGCCATCGTATGCATTTTCTTTTTTATCTTTTATGAAATAAATACTTTCTGCATTTCCATCAACTTCTACTTTATTAATTTTCTTATCTTCTATAAAAGCTTGAATAAATTTACCTTTGATTTGATTGAAAATTTCGTCGTCTTGTATATTTGCAATAAATGCATTGTTGTAAACGTCAACTCTGTTTATTTCATTATTTTTAGTAAATAAGAAGATTGAATCACCAGTAATTTGTGTGGAATCCATCCAAAGAATCGGATTTTTGTAGAGTTTAAACGTAGAATCAATTTCTGAATAGAACAAGGAATCAGCATTGGCGCTCATTTCACCTTGAATCATTTTCATGTTGTAATATGCTTTCACAATTTTAACAGAATCGGTTACCAATTCCATATTAATTATTGAATCTTTTACAATGGTGTCGTAAGTATAAACAGTATCTAAAACAGCGATTTTATAACTCATTAAAGTATCAGCACTTAAATACATTGTGTCTGTTTTATCTTCGGAGACTGATATCATTAATGGATCTTTATAAGCTAATAAAAAAGAGCTGTCTTCATTAGAGTAGATGTAATTACTTAAAATGGTAGTACGTTGAACACTATCACTAAACACAACATTTCCTTGTGCGATGGAAATTTTTGTGTTGTTATCATAATCAATTGAATTTGCTTTTACATATGCATCGTCTTTATGAATCACCGCATTTTTTCCAAAATATGCTTTCTCTTTTTTCGTATCGTAATAGCCATCTTCGGTTTCAATAACACTGCTGTCTTTGTTGTCAATAATTTTTGTTTTACAAATAAAATAAGCAATTTCTTTTTCCGTATTGTATCGAAGTGAATCAGCGTAGATGGTTCTATCTGGTGATTTTAGCACAACATCACCATAAAAAACGGCTTCACTTTGTTGATGAAAATAATAACCAATGGCGCTGGTAATTGTAGTTTCTTTGTTCACCACGCGACCACCACTCATGTAGTTACCAATATCGGTTCCTGTATTGTAATTGAGTTCAGGCGTAGTTAATATCATCGTTTTATCACGCATGCTACATAAGCCAGTTAAACGAGCTTGCTTTTGATCGCCAAAATATTCTAAGAAATTTCCCCAAACATCAATGCTATCACCTTTTTTTATGTGTACTTGGTTACCATATGCAGTCATGTAATTGGCATCAATATCAATAATTGCACTGTCGCAATACATAGTTGCGTCGTCATGTTTTAAGATTACTTTTCCGATTAATTTCCTGAATTTGCCTAATTCTTGCGTTTGAAATAGGAGAGAATCCGTCTGTGCAATTTGGATTTTCTTTTTAGTTGTAGTGTCTTTTTTTACTTTCGGAAAATAAAGCAATTGTTGAGCATTGCCAACATAAAAGAACAACATAAAACAAAACAAAATACAAACCTTTAAAGTAGTTTGTATTTTGAAATGTTGATATGCATTGGTAGTTTTCAATGAAGTGTGAAAGTAGTAATAAATTATTTACAACAACCTAATCATTACTGACAACAGATTGCTATTTTATTACTTTTGCTGCTTTTGCTGCCTTCGGATTGTTTTTTAAGAATTGTTCCAAAGTAGTGTCTGCAACGGTATAAGATTTGCTTTTATCAAAAATAGCAAGGTTAATGTATTTTTTAGGATGTGCTTGTAAGTCAGTCATAACAGAGCCGAAAGCATTCACTGCTTTGGTTAAATCTTTATACAAACCATCGTCTTTTAATAATTTTGCAACGCTGCCATCGCCTTCGGTTACTAATTTCAATGTTTTTTTCAATTCATCCAAAGTGCCTTTTGCAGATTCAACAGTTGAAGCTAATTCTAATGCTGCTAATTTGCTTGATAATGTTTTAAAGTTGGTTAAAATAGAATCAATTTTGCCAGTTTCGCCATTTAATTTACCAGTTAATTGGCTAACATTTTTTAGAATTCCATCAATGTTACCTTTGTTTTCAGTTAAAGTACCGTTTAGACCAACAATCATTTTATCTGCATTACCAGCTAAACGATTAATTGATTGCATAGTCGTACTTAAATCTGAAACTGCTTTTTTTATTAAAGCATTGTCACCAGTACCTAATTGTGTGTTTAAATTATTGGCCAATCCATATACAGAACCTAAAACACTGTCGATTTTTGGTTTAAGTTGTTTAACTAAATCTACACCTTGATCTATAGAATTTCCTTTTACTAAACACAACATGGTATCCAATTCTGTTGCTGCTTTGCTAGTTGCAGTTCCACGAGATAAACCAACACCCATTTTTCCTAGCATATCTAATCCATAAATAACAAATTTGCTGTCATTTGGAATGATAACACCTTTCTCTAGTTTTAAAGTTAAAATTGCTTTGTTTAAATATTTCGGGTTAGTTGAAAGTTCAATATTATCTACACGACCAATCGGAACGCCGTTTTCTAAAACTGGACTTGACGGCGCGATTCCATCAACTCTATCTGCAACAATATTCACAAATTTACTTCTAGTAAAAATGTCGTCACCTTGCAGGAATTTAAAGCCTAAGATAAATAGTACAATACCAAATAGCGTAAGAGCTCCAACTAATATTTCGTTTTTATTGTTCAATGGAATAAATTTTTATAATCACCAAATATAACTAGAAAAAGTAAAAATTATTTAAAATATTTTTTCGCTTCATCAAATGTTAATCTATCGCCATTTTTATAAACGACAACAAAGGCATCTTTGTAGCCATTTTTCTTCGCTTTTTTGGCATTTGTGAGTGCAGATGAATAATCAGAATATGGACCACAAACGTATTTTACAAAACCACCGACTTTCTCAAAATCAATGTCTTTAAATTGTTTGTATACTTTATCTGATTTTGCCGGAACTTTTTTATCAGCTTTTATTTGCACTTTATATACGATTCCATTTGTTGGTTTTATGTTGTTTTTTGGTGTGTTTTCTGAGTCTTCGTTATTTGTTTCATTGCTAGTTTTTGGAGTAGAAGTAGTTGTTTTTACTGGTGTTGTTGTAGTTGTTGGATTTGAATTTTCATTAATAATAACAGGTGGATTGATAGAGCTTGTTCCTTTTTCAATCGTGTTCTTATAATCTTCAAATGCATTAAAAATTGAGTTTGCCAATTCATCTTGACCATCTGATGATATTAGGTATTTTTCTTCAGATGGATTGGTTAAAAAACCTGTTTCAATTAAAATCGAAGGACAAGTAGTTCTATACAATACCCAAAATCCAGCTTGTTTTACACCACGGTCAAATCGTTTTAAATTATTGGTTAAACGACTTTGTACTTTTGCTGCTAATAAAGAGCTTTGTTCGATATTAGCATTTTGTGCCAACGAAAGCGCAATCATTGATTCTGGTGAATCTGGATCAAAGCCATCATACGTTTTTTGGTAATTATCTTCTAATTTAATAACTGCATTTTCGCGTTTGGCAACATCTAAATTAGCTTGTGATACATGCAAACCCATTAAAAATGTTTCAACGCCAATGGCTTTACTTGGACCAGAATTGCAATGTACACTAATAAATAAATCAGCATTGTTATTGTTTGCTAGCAATGCTCTATCTTGCAAAGTGATAAAAACATCTGATTTACGAGTGTATAACACTTTTATATCAGGATATTTTTCTTCAATATATTTTCCTAGTGCCAAAACTACTTTTAATGTTACATCTTTTTCATGAGAATGAAGCGAACCATTACAACCACCATCGTGTCCACCGTGTCCAGCATCTAAAACAATTGTCTTTATTTTATAATTTCCAGTAGTTTTTGACGTTGGATACACAAATGTGTGTATTGATAATAAGAATATTAAAAAAGCAATCTGTATTTTTGACGTCTGAAGCATAAATTTGAAACTCTTTAATGAAATTAATATTGTATAGTTGAACCGTTTTTTTAAACATAATAGAATCATCATTTTTATCGTCATTATTTTTATGATGCCAACGGTATTTTCTCAAATTAGAAAACCGAAGCCAATAAAAGTAATGAACAACGAATTGTTAGATAAAATTCCATCTAGCATTACTGATGATAGCACTCAAACAAATGTAACAAATACTATACCTGATTCATTAGCAAAAAATTCCACAAATGTTGATGTAAAAAAATACAAAGTAAATGATGGCGATTTAGATGATATTGTAAAGTATAAAGCAGAAGATTCAATTATTTACGATATTCCGAATAGTACTGTTTATTTATATGGAAATGCCAATATTATTTATCAAGAATTTGATATGAAAGGTGGTTTCATAAAGTTTAATTGGGACAGCAGTGAAGTGTATGCAAAAGCAACACCTGATAGTTCTGGCGAGCTGAAACGTATAGAATTTAAAGATGGATCTGGTGAATATGTTGCTTATGAAGCAAAATTTAATTTCAATACTAAAAAAGGGAAAAGCGTTGGTTTAGTCACTAAAGAAATGGATGGTTTTTTGCATGGAATGCAAGTAAAAGTTATTGACACTAATACAATGTATATTAAAGGTGCACGCTATACTACTTGCGATTTAGATGATCCGCACTTTTACATTGAGTTAAACAAAGCCAAAGTAATAAAAGATAAAATTATGGTTGGAAAGCCAGCAAATGTAGTTATTGAAGGCGTTCGCACACCTTTGTTTTTGCCGTTTGCTATTTTACCTTCGTTAAAATCTAAAGGAACTGGATTGTTGATGCCAACTTATGGTGATGGACAAAGTTTAGGTTTTTTTGTCAGTGGACTCGGTTATTATTATCACATCAATGATAAGATGGATATACAAACAACGGCTGATATTTATACACTTGGAAGTTGGGCTTTGCATACCAATTTCAATTACAAAGTGTTGTATAAACATGCTGGAAGTTTAAATTTTGATATTAGTCAGCAACGTGGTGGTTTAGAATTTGAACGTTTTAATCCAAAGAGATTAAAAGCACCTATAAATTTTGGTATTCGCTGGCAAATGAATATCGATCCAAAAAGAATGTACAATAGTAGTTTTAATATCAACGTAAATATTGCGAGTAGTAAAACCTATCAGTATTTAAATTCGAGAGATCCAAAAAGTGTTTTACAATCTCAGTTTTCATCAAGTATAAATTACAGCAAATGGTGGCCCAATAAACCATATCGATTATCTATTGCAACATCTTTGTCCCAAAATACTCAAAGCAAACAAATTACTTTAGCATTGCCTCAATTTGTGTTTAATATTTCCAGAATTAATCCATTTCAGAAAAAAGTAGCTGCAACCAAAAGAAAATGGTACGAAAATATTGGTTTTTCTTATGATTTAAATGCAAGAAATGATATCTCTGCTTTTGATTCTACCTTTTTAACTAAGCAAACGTTGAAAAACATGCGTAATAGTATTACGCACAACCTTCCAATTTCTGCTAATTTTTTATTGTTTAAATACATAAATTTTAATACCAGTTTTAATTACAATGATGATTGGAATTTCAGTTATATCAACAAAGTTTTTTATGACACACTTATACAATATGATGCGTCTGGAAATAAAATTGATACTTCATACAATCGATTAGTTGATGAACGCAAGTATGGTTTTAAAAGTTACAGACGTTTTGATTTTTCATTTGGATTAAGTACTAATTTGTATGGTTTGTTTCCATTTAAAAAAGGAAAATTGCAAGCCATTCGTCATCGATTTACACCAAGTTTAAGTTTTAATTTTAATCCAGATTTTACAAAACCAGCTTGGAAATACATGCAAACCGTGCAATCGGATAGAAATGGAAATACAATAGATTATTCGATATTCGGAATTCACCAGCCAAAAAATCTGGTTCAGTTTCTTTAAATTTTAATAATTCTATTGAAATAAAAGTGTATTCAAAGAAAGATTCTATCAATCATAATAAAAAAATAAGTTTGTTAGATAATCTTTCTTTTGGCGTTCGATACGATATGATTTCGAAACAATTATTCGTGAATCCAATTAATGCTAGTACACATTTTACCGACAAATTAAATCTTTCATGTTCTATTGATTTAAATCCGTATTCTATTGATAGCAATGGTACACAAACTAAATCGTTTTATTTTAGAGAAACAAAACGACTGCTTAGATTACGAAGTGTACAGATTTCGTTAAGTGGAAGTTTGCATTCTAAAAAATCAAATGAACAGCAAAACCAAGATTTTAACCAACAACTTTATCGACAACAAGGTTTAAATAATCAGTTTTTTCCACAAGGAGTTTACGATCGTGGTTATTATAATTTTTCTATTCCTTGGTCAGTTAATTACAATTATACCTTTAATCTTCAGAAAACAAAATCAAGGTTTTCTAAAAACGATACATCTATAATTACTCAAAGTTTAGGTTTAGGTTTAGATGTAAATATTACTAAAAAGTGGAAAGTAAATGTAACTACCAGTTTTGATTTTAGTTCAAAGAAACCACAAATTTCCAGAACCGATATAGCAATTGTGCGTGATTTGCATTGCTGGCAAATGGAATTTAAATGGACACCATTTGGCTCTCAACAAGGTTTTTACATGACAGTTTATGTTACATCACAACAATTTAGCTGGTTGAAATTACAGAAACAAAAAGCATTTTTTGATACAGGATTCTTCGGCTCAGATGGTTTTAGTGGTAGTAATGCTATTAGTGGTTTTGGAAATGGTTTGTAGGAATTACTTTTTTTAAACTAGCAACTTACAATTATAAACTTACGACTATTTCGTAAACGCATATTGCACTAAATTCGCGCCCATTTTTAATGCTTTTGTTCGTGCTTCATCTGAATCTTTGTGAACAGATTGGTCTTCCCAGCCATCGCCTAAATCGCATTCATAATCATAAAAACATACTAATTTTCCTTCGTAAATAATGCCAAAACCTTGCGCAGCTTTTTTATCATGTTCGTGAATTTTTGGCAAGCCATTCGGAAAATCAAATTTTTGATGATAGATTGGATGTGATGATGGCAACTCTACAAAACTCAATTCTGGAAATACTTTTTTCATTGCAGCGCGAATATATTTATCCATTCCGTAATTATCAGAAACATGCAAAAAACCACCAGAAATCAAGTAAGTACGCATGTTTTCAGCTTCTTGGTCTGTGAAAATAATATTGCCATGTCCTGTTAAATGTACAAATGGATAATTAAACAAATCAGCACTGCCAGGTTCTACTTCATCAATTTGTGTAGAAAGATTTAAGTTTAAATTTTGATTGCAATACTTTGCTAAATTTGGCAACGATGTAGGATTGGCATACCAATCGCCACCACCTTTGTATTTCATTAAACCTATTTTTGCAGTTGTTTTTACTTGAGAGAAAACGGAAGTTAGATGTAAAAAGTTACATGTTAGAAGTAAAAAACAAGTTAGTTTTAATTTGTAATTCATCATTCAATATTTATTATTCATCATTCAATATTTGCACCACACTGCAAGCATATACACCAGCGGTTTCTACACGCAAGATAGAATTTCCTAAAGAAATTGGCGTATAATTTTTGTTAATTGCTTGCTGAATTTCGTCTTTTGAAAAATCACCTTCAGGACCAATTAACAGCAAAGCAGTTTCATCTTTTTTATACACGTTTTTTAGATGCTGTTTTTTGTCTTCGCAATGAGCTATAAAATAATTTGAGAATTGTAAAGTTGTAGAATTATAGAATTCTTTTAATGTTTGAATTTGATGCAAAAAAGGAAAAAATAATTGGCCACTTTGTTTGGCCGCAGAAATTATAATTTGCTGCAAACGTTCTGTTTTTATTGTTTGTTTTTCGGTACGTTCCGAAATAATTGGATAAATTTTATCGATACCAATTTCAGTTGCTTTTTCCAAAAACCATTCTAATCGCGCTGGGTTTTTAGTTGGACAAATGGCAATTGAAAGTTTGTTTGCATTCTCTTTTTCTTCTTTTAGAATTTGAACGATTTCTATTTGAACTTCGTGCTTTTGAATGTTGAAAATATTTCCAACAAATAATTTTCCGTTTCCATTTAAAACTTCCACTTTATCACCAATTTTTCCACGCAAAACTTTTGTGCAATGTTGCGCTTCTTCATTTTCCAGAAAAATAAAATTGTTTTGAATATTGTTTGAATAGAAGCGTTTCATTATACGTTTTGTTTTTTTAACACTGAAAACACAGTGAACCTCTGTGATATTTAATCTTCACTTTCACCATCACTATCACTTTGTTCTTCACTTTCTTCATCAGCAAAAAACCAGAAATGTGTTTGACCATAATTTCTAACATCAATCAAATTTTTATGGTCAGAAAAATCATGACGCGGTGATGTTTCTAAAACAAACCAACCATCTTTTTTTAGTAATTTTTTATCGATGATAATATCTGGAATTTCGTTAATGCAATCCAAAGCATAAGGTGGACCAGCAAAAATTAAATCGAATTGTTGTGTGCAATTTTTTGCAAATTGGATAGCATCACCAAAAATAATTTTATGGTTTGGAATCTGCAATTCGTCACTCATTTTTTTTATAAAACCTAAACTTATTTTGCTCATGTCAACTGCAGTCATATCAGTGCAACCACGCGAAAATAATTCCATATCTAAGCTGCCAGTTCCAGCAAATAAATCCAAGAATTTCACTTCTGAAAAATCGAAATTATTATTTAAAATATTGAACAATGCTTCTTTGGCAAAATCGGTAGTTGGTCGCGCAGGAATATTTTTTGGTGGATAAAATCGTCTGCCTTTTAATGTTCCTGAAATGATTCTCATGTTGAATGTTATTTGGTTTGAGTTATAAGCTATATGTTGTTTTTTAACCAATAACTTATAACCAATAACTACTATCTTTTAAAAAATTATAATCCTAGTCCAAGTAAATTGATATAATAATGAAATGGAAAATCTTCCATTGCATATTTAAAAGGCAACGTAATTTTTAGTGTTCTGTCGATTTCAAAATTGCGAATAAAGCCATACGTTGTGGTGTACATTGGTGATTTTTCTTCTACAAAACCATATAAATACGTTGGAAATTCGTTTGCATCTAAATTTAAATGCTCATAGGCCAAACGTAAGTAATATAATAAGTCTTCTTTTGCTTTAATTGGAAATTTATTCAAATACAAATTTTGACCATCTGCTTTATAGCAAATTGTCAACTCTTCACCATATAAGTTGGCAGCAAGGTATTTTTTAAAAGATAATCTATTGTTATAGAAAGATAATAAACCATAATCAGCAAAATAAAATTCTACATTAGGTAAGTGATTTTCTATGAAATTTATAGTTTTATCTGGCAACGCAAAATAAACATAGAACGATGCATTAATCTGATTTTTTAAATAGGTATTTCTTGTATCATTTTCGTAACCAAGCATTGCAAAAATTTCGTTTTGCTTATCTGTTTTATCTGGTAAAATGGTGTAAATAGGTGAGTAGATGCTGATTTTTGTGCTCTTGAAATTTAGAGAAAAAACTTGTTTGTTATCAAAAAACCAATTTGAAATAGATTCAACAGCTATAAATTTATCCATTGAATATTGTACCACTTTAGCATCAAAGTCTAAAATCTGATTTAAATCTCTGTCAAACACTGCATACGACATACAATATGGATGCAAATGCACCAATAATTCCAGATTTGATGAACGTTTGAGTATGTCTAAATTCGCTTTGATGCACAAATTTACGCATTTCTGCTTTTTTATCTACATTTTAGTCAATTCATTTTAAAGAATACTTTTTATTCTTACATTTGCGCTATGAATTTACACGAATATCAAGGAAAAGAACTTCTAAAAAAATATGGCGTAAAAATACAGGAAGGAATAGTTGCCGAAACCGTTGAACAAGCAGTTGCAGCTTGGCACGATATTAACAAACGAACAGGCGATGAAGGTGTTGTAGTGAAAGCACAAGTGCATGCTGGTGGTCGCGGAAAAGGCGGTGGTGTTAAATTTGCTCCAAATTTAGAAGCATTAAAAGAAAAAGCTGGAGAAATTCTAGGAATGACATTGGTGACACCACAAACTGGCGCACATGGAAAAGTTGTTCATAAAGTATTGATTGCTGAAGATGCCTATCACAAAGGTGCATCAGAAATCAAAGAATTTTATGTTTCTATTTTATTAGACAGAAAAAAAGAATGCAATGTAATTATGTATTCAACTGAAGGTGGAATGGATATTGAAGAAGTGGCAGAACATACACCAGAAAAAATATTTAAAGAATGGATTGATTCTGCTGTTGGTTTACAACCATTTCAAGCAAGAAAAGTAGCGTTTAACCTAGGTTTAAGTGGTGCTGCATTTAAAGATATGGTTGATTTTATACAAAAGTTATACAAAGCATACGTTGAATCTGATTCTTCTATGTTTGAAATCAATCCGGTTTTAAAATCATCTGATGACAAAATTATAGCTGTTGATTGTAAAGTAAATTTAGATGACAATGCCTTGTATCGTCATGCTGATTTGGAAGCACAACGCGATTTATTAGAAGAAGATCCAACAGAAATTGAAGCTGCAGCAGCAGAATTAAACTATGTAAAATTAGACGGAAACGTTGGTTGCATGGTGAATGGCGCTGGTTTGGCAATGGCAACCATGGATATCATTAAATTAAGCGGTGGTGAACCAGCTAACTTCTTAGATGTTGGTGGAACTGCAAATGCTGAACGCGTTGAAAAAGCTTTCCGTATCATCATGAAAGATCCACATGTGAAAGCAATTTTGATTAATATTTTTGGTGGTATCGTTCGTTGCGACAGAGTTGCTGAAGGTGTTATTGATGCATATAAAAATATTGGCAATATCGAAATTCCGATTATCGTTCGATTACAAGGAACCAATGCAGATATTGCTAAAAAAATGATAGACGAAGCTGGTTTAAAAGTAGAGTCAGCAATCTTATTATCAGAAGCTGCAAGTTTGGTAGCGAAAGCAGTAGCTTAATTATTGTATTTTAAGAATAAAAAAACAGTCAGCATTTTATTTTGCTGACTGTTTTTATTTTATAGAAAATTGAAGTTACTAACTAGCAATATTCATCATATGCTGCTGCTAAATTGTCTGCAATCATTTTTGCTGGACGACCTTCAATCATGTGACGTTCGATGAAGTGTACCAACTTTCCATCTTTAAACAAACCAATTGCTGGTGAGCTTGGTGGATAAGGAAAGGTGAATTCTCTTGCTTTTGCTACAGCATCGCTATCAACACCAGCAAATACAGTTACTAAATTTTTAGGATGTTTTTCGTGTTGAATTGAAGATAAAACTGCAGGTCGTGCGTTTGCTGCTGCGCAACCGCAAACAGAATTGATCACTAATAAAGTAGTGCCTTCTTTTTCAGATAAAATTTCTGTTACAGCATCTGCTGTCTTTAAAGCTTTGAAACCTGCTGTAGTTAATTGCTCTTCGCAAGGTTTGGTGATGTGTTCTGGATACATATTGTTTTAATTTGAAAATTTGAAAATGTTTTTATTTGAAAATGATTGTTCAATATTCGTGCTATTTATATTTTATGACAAAATGGCTAACTGCATACTGCTTACTAACTACTATCTACTTTATAAAAATCCAAGTTCTAATTTAGCAGCTTCGCTCATCATTTCCTGGTCCCAAGTTGGCTCGAATGTGATTTCTACGTTGCAGCTTTTTACGCCTTCAATTGCTTTTATTTTTTGTTCTACTTCTGCTGGTAAACTTTCTGCAGCTGGACAATTCGGTGCTGTTAGAGTCATTAAAACATGCACATTATTGTCAATGTCAACATTCACTTCGTAAATCAAACCTAATTCAAAAATATTTACAGGAATTTCCGGATCATAGATTGTTTGAATTTGCGTATAACATTCGTCTTTTATTTCCATAAATGTTTTTTGTGTTGCAGTTTCCATATATGTATCACAGAGTTGCACTGAGTTTTTCACAGAGAACAATATGCTTTAATTTATAATTCTTTTAATTCCGTTTTTAAGTAAAGTTTCATTGAAATTTATCAATAAACCAATTTTGTAATTTCCAAGTTTGAGATAAGTTAATAATTGAGCTTTGTGAACATCAGTTAAAAAATCAACAGTTTTCAGCTCAATGACAACTTTATCTTCTACTAATAAATACATTCTATAACCTTGTTCTAATTTAATTTCTTTATAAATAATAGGCATCGGTATTTCTCTTTTTACAGATAACCCTACAACTTTTGTTAACTCATAATATAAACATTCACGATAAGCAGACTCTAATAAACCTGGACCTAATTGGCGGTGAATATCAATAAATTCGCCAATTATAAGTTCCGTTATTTGGTTTAATTTCATCATTTTTTATTTGTATCACAGAGTTGCACAGAGTTTTCACAGAGAACACTGTGTTTTATTAAATGTTATAGTTTGTTTCTCTTTCTCTCAATTTTATTTTTATTTCATTCCTTATAATCTCAGTGAAAACTCCGTGAAACTCTGTGATATTTTTTTAATTTATTTTGCCTGAAAAGCGATACCGTATGTTTTCATTTTTTTTACCATTGCTACCAATCCATTTGCACGGTTAGGCGATAAGTGATCTTTCAATCCTATTTTTTCAATAAAGTACAAATCACTTTCTGCTATTTCATTTGGTGTGTGTCCGCTTAAAACTCTTACTAATAAACCAACAATTCCTTTTGTAATAATCGCGTCGCTGTCAGCATAAAAAAATAATTTATCATCTTTTATTTCACCGTGCAGCCAAACTCTGCTTTGACAACCATGTATTCTGTTTTCTTCTGTTTTATATTGTTCGTCTAATTTTCCTAATGATTTTCCAAACTCAATTAAATATTCGTACTTGTCATTCCAGTCATCGTACATGGAAAAGTCTTCGATAATTTCGTCTTGTATACTGTTTATTGTTTGCATTAACTCAACATCTTTTTAGCTTTCAAAATTCCTTCTACCAAAACATCAACTTCTTCTTTTGTATTATAAAACGCAAACGATGCACGGCAAGTTCCTGGTATTCCATAATGATCCATCACAGGTTGCGCGCAATGATGACCTGTGCGTATTGCAATACCTTGGTTATCCAAAATCACACCAACATCATACGGATGAATGCCATCTAACAAAAAAGAAATGACAGAAGATTTATGTTTTGCAGTTCCGTAAATTTTCAATCCTTCAATAGCAGACAACTTTTCTGTAGCATAATTCAATAATTCCGTTTCATAAGCTCTGATGTTATCAATGCCTAAATCCTGTACATATTTTATAGCTGTACCTAGTGCGATACAACCTGCAATATTTGGTGTTCCAGCTTCAAACTTAAATGGCAAATCGTTAAAAGTCGTTCCAGAAAAAGAAACTGTTTTTATCATGTCACCACCACCTTCATAAGGTGGCATTTGATTTAAGATGTCATCTTTACCATATAGAATTCCAGTACCTGTTGGTCCGTAAATTTTATGTCCTGAAAAAACGAAGAAATCACAATCTAAAGCTTGTACATCAATCGTAAAATGCTGAATAGCTTGTGCAGCATCTATTAATATTTTAGCACCATTTTTATGTGCTATTGCAATGAGTTCTTTAATTGGATTGATAGTGCCTAATGCATTCGACACATACACTACAGAAACCAACTTTGTTTTTGGTGTGATGAGTTTTTCGGCATCTTCCAAATTAATGGAACCATCTGCTTGTAACGGAATATATTTTAAGATACATTTTTTCTCTTCGCACAACATTTGCCAAGGAACAATATTGGAATGATGTTCCATTTCTGTGATGAGAATTTCATCGCCTTCGTTTATAAATTTTCTGCCAAATGTATACGCTACTAAATTAATCGCATTCGTTGTTCCTTTGGTGAAAATAATTTCGTGTTCGTGTTTCGCGTTGACGAATTGCTGCACTTGCTTGCGTACGTTTTCATACAAATCAGTTCCAACCTGCGATAAGTAATGTACACCACGATGTATGTTGGCATACTGATGTTCATAGTAATAACTTTCTGCATCAATTACCACCTGCGGTTTTTGTGTAGAAGCGCCATTATCTAAATACACGAGTTGCTTACCACGAATTTTTTCGTTGAGAATAGGGAAGTCGGTGCGTATTTTTTGTATGTCTAACATTATAATTTAGTAATTCAATAATGAAATAATTTAGTAATGCTTTTTTATTTGCAACTGTTATTTCATTATTACATTGTTTTATTGTTTCATTATTATAATTCAATCTTCAATAACTCAGCAATTCTTTTTTCTAATTTATCTTTTAATGCTTCGTGTTTTATTTTTTCTACAATCTCTTCACCGAAAGCAAATACCAATAAACCACGTGCTATTTCTTTACCGATTCCACGTGCTTGTAAGTAAAATAGTTCGCTGTCTTCGATTTGTGAAGTAGTGGCACCATGCGAACATTTTACATCATCAGCAAAAATTTCCAATTGAGGTTTTGTATAGATGTTTGCATCATTGCTTAATAAAATATTTCTATTGCTTTGAAATGCATTTGTTTTTTGTGCCGCTTGTGCTACCACAATTTTACCATTAAAAACGCCTGTAGATTTTCCACCTAAAATACCTTTATACAATTCAAAGCTTTCGCAATTGGCAACATTGTGATTTACTAATGTTCTGTTGTCAACGTGTTCTTCGTTTTGCAATAAATACAAACCATTCATGTGCGATTCTGCACGTTCGCCGTTTACATCAAACTGCAATACATTTCGAATAATTCCACCAGTTAATGAAAACGTGGTGACATTACAAACAGATTTTACTGCCTGTTGTACAAATGTATTATCAGTGATATTTGAAACATTTCCGGCATCCTGAACTTTATAAAATTCTACGTTAGCATTTTCTGCTACATCAATATTTGTTACGATATTATTGTAAGCAGGCGAGTGGTCGTGATTGATATAATACTCAGCAAATTTTACCTGCGTGTGTTTGCCAATCTTTATATTGTTTTTTAAATTGATGATTTGATTACAATTCTGATTGATGTAAAATATTTCAATCAATTCATCTATTACAACGTTGTCACCAATTTCTAAGAAAATACCATCCGTTGTAAGTGCATTATTCAATTCAATTAAAAAATGGTTGGTGTTGCTTTCCGTAACATTGTTTGAATCCCAGAAATTAATTTTCGGATGATTTATTAAGGTTGATAATTCATTATGGAAAATACCATTTACAAAAACAATTCTGTTAGAAGAAACTGAATTTGCATCGATGAATTCTTTTTCAATTTTTAAACCTTGAAGGTTTTTAAAACCTTCAAGGTTTGTTGTGGTAAAACCTTGTTGTAAAATTTTATTGTAATACGTGTATTTCCATTCTTCCTGTTTCATAGACGGAACACCAAGCGCAATTGCTTTTTGCAACGAAGCTTTTTGTTTTTCATCAGTGATGTTTGGAAGATTGTTATTTAATATTTCTAAAAAGTCAGTCATTTTTTTATTTGTTTACACACCCCTTAATCCCCTCTCAAGAGGGGAAATCGGTATGGTTTATTTCATTTTGGTATTCACTTTTTTATTACTCGTTATTAAACGATTTCCAATTCTTTTACCCAATCGTATCCTTTTTCTTCTAACTCTAAAGCCAAATCTTTGTCGCCTGTTTTTACAATGCGACCATCGTACATTACATGTACAAAATCAGGAATGATATAATCCAATAATCGTTGATAATGCGTGATGACTAAAAATGCATTGTCTTTCGTTCTTAGTTTATTTACGCCGTTGGCAACAATACGCAACGCATCAATATCCAATCCTGAATCTGTTTCATCTAAGATGGCTAATTTTGGATTTAGCATTGCCATTTGAAATATTTCATTTCGTTTTTTCTCACCACCGGAAAATCCCTGATTGACAGAACGTGAAATAAAATCTTTATTCATTTCTACCAATGCCATTTTTTCGCGCATGAGTTTTAAAAAATCATTTGGCGGCATCGGATCTTCACCTTTTGATTTTCTGATTTCATTAACAGCAGCTTTCAAGAAGTTAGCATTGCTTACGCCTGGAATTTCTATCGGATATTGAAACGCTAAGAAAACACCTAAACGTGCTCTGTCTTCCGGTTCTAAATCGAAGATGTTGACGCCTTCAAATTCTACTGTGCCTTGTGTGATGGTATAACCTTCTTTTCCTGCGATGATATTTCCTAAGGTTGATTTTCCTGTGCCGTTTGGACCCATGATGGCGTGTATTTCACCAGCGTTTATTTCTAACGTAAAACCTTTAAAGATTTCTTTGTTATCGATGGATGTGTGTAAGTTGTTTATTTTTAACATTGTTATTTTTAATTAGCGAATTAGATAATTAGCTGATTAGCTAATTGGCTTTTTCGATGTTGAAATTATTTTAGTAATTATTTTTTTGATGACAATTATTTTTTCAATTAATGTAATATCAAATGGATAGTTTTTTGAATCTCTGCATAATTCTAACCAATATTCAGTTTCATCTACTTCTTTCGCAGCAATTTTTATTTTATGTATGAAATCTGCTTTACTTTCTGCATTTTGTGCTTCTCGAACATTTGCGCCAATAGAAGTTCCAGATTTTAATATTTGTCGTGCAATAACGTATTTTCTATTTTCTTCTAGAGTTTCTGAGTATTCAACTATAGCTAGAGCAAATTCATAACTCAATTTCAGTATAATATTTTCTTCGTTGTATTGCATTCGCTAATTTGCTAATTATTTAATTCGCACATTATCCTACTGAACCTTCTAAACTTATTTCTAATAATTTTCTGGCTTCTACGGCAAATTCCATTGGCAGGTTGTCCATTACTTCTTTACAAAAACCATTTACAATCATCGCCACCGCAGTTTCTTCATCAATACCGCGTTGCTGAAAATAGAACAACATATCTTCGCCAATTTTTGAAGTCGTTGCTTCGTGTTCTACTTTAGAACTGTTATTGCTCACTTCCAAATATGGAAACGTATGTGCTCCACATTGGTCACCCATCAGCAACGAATCGCATTGCGAAAAATTACGTGCGTTTTCTGCTTTTCTATGCACTTTCACCAAACCACGATACGAGTTTTGCGATTTTCCTGCAGAAATACCTTTAGATACAATTCGGCTTTTCGTGTTTTTGCCAATATGAATCATTTTCGTGCCTGTATCAGCTTGCTGGTAATTATTAGTTACTGCTACCGAATAAAACTCACCAATACTATTGTCACCAGCCAAAATGCAACTTGGATATTTCCATGTAATGGCAGAACCGGTTTCAACCTGTGTCCATGAAATTTTAGAGTTGTTTCCTTTACAAATTCCTCGTTTGGTAACGAAATTATAAATGCCACCTTTGCCTTCTGCATTTCCAGGATACCAGTTTTGCACGGTTGAATATTTGATTTCAGCATTATCTAAAGCAATTAATTCAACAACTGCTGCATGTAATTGATTTTCATCACGTTGTGGTGCTGTACAACCTTCTAAATAAGATACATAAGATCCTTCATCTGCAATTAAAAGTGTACGTTCAAATTGTCCTGAACCTGCAGAATTGATTCTGAAATACGTACTTAATTCCATCGGACAACGAACGCCTTTTGGTATATAACAGAAAGAGCCATCGCTGAAAACAGCGCAGTTTAACGCAGCATAAAAATTATCGTTTTTAGGAACAACTGAGCCAATGTATTTTTTCACCAATTCAGGATGTTCTTTGATCGCATCACTCATCGAACAAAAAATAATTCCTTTTTCTTTTAAGGTTTCCTGGAATGTAGTTTTTACGGAAACCGAATCAAACACTACATCAATCGCTACATTTGACAAGCGTTTTTGCTCATCTAAAGAAATGCCGAGTTTCTCAAACGTTTTTAGCAATTCAGGATCCACTTCATCCAAAGAATTTAATTCAACTTTCTGTTTCGGAGCCGAATAATAAATAATATTTTGAAAATCTACTTTTGGAAAATGCACATTTGCCCAAGTTGGTTCTGTCATTTTCTGCCAGTCTCGAAACGCTTTTAATCGCCATTCGAGCATCCATTCAGGTTCTTCTTTCTTGGCAGAAATAAACCGAACGGTCTCTTCTGTTAATCCAATAGGTGCGTCATCTGTTTCAATATCAGTAATAAAACCGTATTTATATTCGGAATTAACAACTTCTTCTAATATTTCATCTTGAGTTTCTTGCATAATATTTTGAGTAAGTAATACCTAATATTTGGTACAAATTTAGACCAATTGTAGTAATTAAACAACTCTTGTTTGGATTGGTTCTAAATAATCGTGTTTTATTTATGTTAAGATTATTTCTATGAAATAATCTTGCAAAAAAAAAGAAAGACAATCGTCTTTCTTTTTTTTATATTTTGTAAAGAATATATTATTCTTCAGTTGCTTCAAACGTTCTTTTTGGAGCTTCTTCGTGTTGGTCTTTTCCAAATGTGTACATGTAACCAACCGCAAAGTTCAATTTTGATGGTGTAATTTTTAATTCACTATAAACAGCTGGTTGAGTTTTGTATGCTTTAATAAAACCATAATCGTAATTCACGTCAAAAGTTACGCAGCTTCTTAATTTTTTATCAACGTATACTTGTACACCACCACCTAATCTAATTCCTGCATCAATATTTTTGTAAACATCTTTGTAATCTGCTTTAGTCGTAACTGGCGAACCTTCAGAACCGTTGATATTTTTTGTCACTTTATCTTTTCCGTTGATTACATAACCGAAATAACCACCAAGCGAAGCAAAAATACGTAAGCGCTCGTTGCCCCAACCAGCCAATACTGAAATTGGAACAGTTAATTGGTTTTCTTTGTGAGATGTTGTTGTAATAGTAGTTCCTTGTGTTGTTTTACTTCTTGAGCCACCCATATTAAATTCAGCAGCTAAGTTTACACCAACAAACTTATTAATCCAGATTCTACCTTGAATACCAGCATTTATGCCTGGCTCATGAATAAATGTTCCACCAACAGTAACTAATTTTAAACGATCACCAATAGTGTTATTCCATCTTCCAAAATTGCCACCAACTTTTACGCCGATGCCAGCTTGGATTTTTGCTTGAGAATGGTTTATAAATGTTCCTGCAAGTAATAAAAATAGGATGATTTTTTTCATGTTGGTTTTATTTGGTTGAATAAATGGTATTAAAATCGACGTTAAATTACGATTTTGATTGCAAATATAGTAACTTTGTTTTAATTATTTATCCAAAAAAATTACAAAGAATGCAACTTTGGAATAGAGTGGACAAAAAAATCTTAGAAAAAAATCTACTCGAAAGCACAGAAAAACGAATTACGCTATCGTTTTATAAGTATGCGAAAATCGAAAATCCAGAAAATTGGCGCGATGAGCTCTATCTAAAATGGAATGAATTAGCAATTTTAGGTAGAATTTATGTGGCAAATGAAGGTATTAACGGACAACTTTCTGTTCCCGAAAATCAACATGAAAATTTTAAACAGCATTTGTATTCATATCCATTTCTAAATGGTATTCGACTCAATTATGCCATAGATGATGATGGAAAATCATTTTCAAAACTTAAAATTTTAGTCCGTTCAAAAATTGTAGCCGATGGATTAAATGATGCAACGTTTGATTCATCGAATTCTGGTATTCATTTAAATGCGAACGATTTTAATGAAATTACGAAAGATGAAAATACGATTGTAGTTGATATGCGCAATCATTATGAAAGCGAAATTGGTCATTTTGAAAATGCGATCACGCCTGACGTAGATACGTTTCGCGAGCAATTACCTTTAGTGGTTGATTTGTTGAAAGATCAGAAAGATAAAAACATTGTGATGTATTGCACAGGTGGAATTCGCTGCGAAAAGGCGAGTGCATGGATGAAACACAATGGTTTTGAAAATGTTTTTCAACTCAACGGTGGAATTATTGAATACGCGCGACAAGTACAAGAACAAGGTTTGCAAAATAAATTTAAAGGCAAAAATTTTGTATTCGACAGACGTTTAGGCGAAAAAATTTCTCATGAAGTAATTGCGAAATGCCATCAATGTGGAAAGCCAGCTGATACGCATACAAATTGCAAAAACGAAGGTTGCCATTTATTATTTATTCAATGCGATGCATGTGCAGAAAAAATGAATGGTTGTTGCTGTGATGAATGTAAAACGATTTCTTTATTGCCTGAAGAAGAACAAAAAGAATTTCGCAAAGGCATCAATCCTGGCAGAAAAGTATTTAAAAAAGCTCGTGGTGAACAATTAATTTTTAAGCAATAAATAACAACAAATTGAAAAAAGCTATTATTCCAATTCCTGATAAAGATTTTGATACTACAGAAGTTTCCATTACATGGAAAATATTAAAAGAAAATAAGATTGATATTACGTTTGCAACAGAAAATGGAATCGTTGGCGAAACCGATCCTTTACTTTTGACTGGTGTTATATTTGGTCAACTTGGTGCAAAAAAAGATGCGATTGATGCGTATCATTTAATGCAAAAATCAAACGAATTTTTGCATCCAATAAAATACGATGAAATAAATCCATCTGATTATGATTTATTATTTTTGCCTGGTGGCCACGCAAAAGGTATGCGACAATATCTCGAAAATAAAACGCTACAAAATAAAATTGTAGATTTTTTTCATCTAAATAAATTAGTTGGTTCGGTTTGTCATGGTTCATTATTATTGGCGCGCAGTATCGATGAAAAAACAGGTAAAAGCGTAGTACATAATTATAAATTTACAGGTTTAACAAAATCATTAGAACGCTTGGCCTATTATTTAACCAAATGGAAATTAGATGATTATTACAAAACCTACGAAGCGTATTTACAAGATGAAGTAGAAACATTTTTAGCCAATAAATCACAATTTAAAACTGGCTTCAATAGTTTTATTCCGTTTTTTGTTGAAGATAGAAATTTACTTTCCGCGCGCTGGCCAAACGATGTAAAATTATTAGCCAATAAATTAGTAGAAAAACTGCAATAATAATTATAATTTAGTATTATGAATGTATCAATAACAACTCAACGAGAAGAATTATTACACTACATCGAAACAGTAGAAGATAAAAAGATAAAAGCTTTTTATACTATACTTGAAAAAGAAATAAAAGAAGAAATGAATGTAGAATATACTGTTGAATTTAAAACAGAATTAGATAAAAGATATGAAGGCTTTAAGTTAGGAAAAACTAAAATGATAACACCAGCCGAAAGTAGCAGAAGAATAAATAAAATACTTAAATCAAAATTTAGTAAATAAAAGTGTATCAATATTTATTAGAACCAAAAGCTCAAAAAGAGTACGAAGAATCTATTGAATTTTATGCAGAAAGAAGTGAGAAAGCAACATTGAATTTTATATATTTAGTTGAACAAGCAATAAATTTAATATGTAAAAACCCATATGGAAGTAAGAATAAGTATAAAAACTTTTTTGAAATAACTTTAGAAAAATATCCGTTTACCATAATTTATTCTATTGAACAAGAACTAAATCTACTTGTTATAATATCAATTTATCATCATAGTAGAAATCCAAAATATAAATATAAAGCAAAGAAATTAAAATAATTAATCACTCAATTTTTAACTATTTTCGCACAATGAATTCCCACGAACCTTGTATTATTCAATCTGGCTTTATAAATAATATAGGTGCATTTTTCAATGATGAACTTTTATTGAAAAATGAATCGAATGATTTTGAAACGTTTGCTTCAACTTTATACAAACAACTCGATATAAAATATCCAAAATTTTATAAAATGGATAATTTATGTAAAATAGGTTTTTAGCATCCGAAATCGCGCTGAAAATATCGATTTACACCAAAATATACTGCTGATAAAATTGGAATTCATATCATAAATACGAATTCGAGTATTGACACTGATATAAAATATCAAAAACTAATTAATCAAGGTACTGCAAGTCCAGCTATTTTTGTTTATACCTTGCCAAATATTGTCATCGGTGAAATTTCTATCAAAAATAATTTTAAAGGCGAGAATTTATTGATGGTTTCCGAAAATTATGATATAGAATTACAATATAATTACATAAATTCGCTTTTCAAATCCAATAGTATAGATGCTTGTATTTGTGGTTTTGTAGATTATACCGAAACTGCATATGAAGCGTTTTTATTCATTGTAGAGAAAAACAATATAGAATCCTTTTTGTTATACACACCAACACACATTGAACACTTAATAAAAGAAAAAAAATCATGGAACTAGAAGAACTGAAACAAAAACTAAAACAACAAATTGTAACACAACTGAAATTAAATGAAATAAATCCTGCAGACATTGGCGACGAAGAACAATTATTTGGAAAGGGTTTAGGTTTAGATTCTATTGATGCATTAGAATTAGTGGTTTTATTAGAAGAAGAATATGGTCTTAAAATAAATCATTCAGAAGACGGACCCAAAATATTTTATTCTGTATCTACCATTGCCAATTTTATTCTGGAAAATAAAAAAGCATAAGTGCAGAATAAAGTTGTTGTAACTGGTTTAGGATTGATTTCTGCACTTGGAAATAATGTAAACGATTGTGTTGCAGCTTTTGAAAAACATCAATCTGGTGTTGCTAAAATTAAGCGTTTAAAAACCAATCATGTTGAATTATCGGTTGCTGAAATTAAAAGCACCAACGCTGAATTAGCTGCAATTGCTGGACTTTCCGAAGAATTGAGCAGAAGTATTTTACTAAGTTATATTGCAACCAAAGAAGCAATCGCTACTTTGCCTGCAAATTTTTCTGCTGATTTCAGAACAGCATATATTTCAGCAACTACAGTTGGTGGAATGGATAAAACAGAAACGTTTTATGAAAATTATGTAGATGATAAAAATGCACCAAACATTGAATTCATTCGACATCACGACTGCGGAAAAATTACAGATTTTGTTGCAAAAGAAATTGGAATCAAAGGCATGGTTACTACTATCAGCACTGCTTGTTCATCATCTGCAAATGCAATTGCGTTGGGTACGCGTATGATCAAACAAAATCTCTTAGATATTGCAATTGTTGGTGGTGTAGATGCTTTGACAAAATTTACGTTGAATGGTTTTAACACGTTGCAGATTTTAGATACAGAACAATGCAGACCATTAGATGAATCGCGTGTTGGCTTAAACTTAGGTGAAGGCGCAGCTTATTTGGTGTTGATGTCTGAGAATGTAGCAAAACAACTAAATCAGGAAATATTTTGTAACGTTGTTGGTTATCACAATGCCAATGATTCATTTCATCAAACTGCTTTATCTGATGATGCAAAAGGTCCAACATTAGCGATGCAAGGCGCGCTCAAAAAAAGTGGTTTGCAGGCAAATGATATTGATTATATAAACATGCACGGTACTGGTACGCGCAATAATGACAACGCTGAAGGATTGGCGATTCAATCTATTTTTAAAGATAAAATTCTAAACTTAGTTCTACCAAATCATTCACTGGACACACGCTTGGTGCAAGTGGTGCAGTAGAAGCTGTATTTTCAGCATTAGCTATAAAACATGGTATAGTTTTTCCAAATTATTCGTTTGAACAACCAATGGAAAATTTGAATATCATTCCTGAAAGAACGTTTCTGAAAAACCAAGAAATTAAACACGTCATGTCCAATTCATTTGGCTTTGGCGGCAATTGTTCATCTTTAATTTTTTCAAAGTAGTAAGATGGCAGTTTATATTAATAGTATCGGACAAATTGCACCCAATTCTTTGGTAAATTCAGAACAAATTGCAACTGGTAAATTAACTTGTATTGAACCAGATTATAGCGCATTTTTCGATAGCAGAACACTTCGCAGAATTAGTAGAATTATTAAAATGGGTACTGCAAGTGCAATGATGGCGTTGAAGAATGCTGCTGTTGAAATTCCTGATGCAATTATTGTTGGAACAGGTTTTGGTTGTCAAGAAGATACTTCATTGTTCTTAAGAAAATTAATTACAAATAAAGAAGAAACGTTGAATCCAACACCGTTTATTTTTTCAACACATAACAGCATTGCTTCACAAATTGCCTTGCTACTAAAATGTCATGAATATAATAGCACTTATTCGCATCGTAATTTTTCATTTGAGGCTGCTTTGTTAGATGCTTTTTTTATTGATTAAAGATGACGATGCTCAACATGTTTTAGTTGGTGGTGTAGATGAAATTATAGACGATAGTTTTGATTTATTTACACGTATTGGTTATTTGAAACCTACTGATATTGCTGGTGAAGGCGCAAGTTTCTTTGTGTTGTCTGATGTGAAAAGTAAAGATTGTTTTGCTGAATTAAAATCAATAGAATTTGTTGCAAATACAGAAATTGCTAATATCATTTCTAAAGCGAATGCTCTCAACCACGAATATTCAATTGATGCAATTATTGTTGGCAGTCATCCTGATCATGTACATCAAAACGACCAAGATTTAATTGCCGCAATGAAAATAGAAAACACTATTTTTTACAAACAATTATGTGGCGAATATGCAACGTCTAGCGCTTATGCTTTTGCAACAGCCAATACTTTGTTGAAAGAAAATAAATCAGTTAAAAATGTGTTGATTTATAATCAATATGCAAACTCCAATCACTCTTTAATTTTATTGTCAGCTTGCTAAATTATAAAACGATACGAGTTGTTTTTTTTGTAGTGAACGTTTTTATGTTTGGATTACGTGCTGTCATTCCGTTTTCATTTTGGTATTTTCTTTTACCATTTTTTTGTTATCAACTTTTTTTAATTTTTGGTGCAATAAAAATCAAATCTAATTTTTTTGTGGAATCTATTAGTGAAGCAATTACGACTAAAAATGAAATTGCATTAACTTTTGATGATGGTCCAAGTGAGAACAATACCAACCGAATTTTAGATATTCTGCTGCAAAATAATATTGAAGCAACTTTCTTTTGCATCGGAAATCGTATCGAAGCATCACCAGAATTGATAAAAAGAATGGATGCAGAACATCACTTAATTGGCAATCACAGCTATTCACATCATTTTTTTTTCGATTTATATTCAGCAGATAAAATGAAAGCTGAATTACTTAAAACTAACGATTTAATTGATAGTTTGATAGGCAAGAAGATGACGTTTTTTCGTCCACCTTATGGCGTCACTAATCCAAATTTAGCAAAAGCCATTACGCAACTTAATTTCCATTCTATTGGCTGGAATATTCGTTCGATGGATACGGTTGTAAAAGTGGAACAAAAATTGTTAAGTAATATTATACCAAAATTAAAACCTGGTTCTATTGTGTTGCTGCATGATACTGCGCAAATTACCATTGACAATTTGCAAACCATCATTGATGCCATAAAAGCACAAGGTTTTACCATAGTTAGATTAGATAAATTAATAAATATTGAACCGTATGCGTAATTTTTTATTCTTAGTTTTTTGTTTTCCAATCTGTGTATTTGCACAATTAAAAGGTTATACGTTGGTTAAAGATGTTCCATCTTTTAAAAAAATATTTGCTGAACAATCTAAAAAAGTGAATTCTATTAAATGCGATTTTGTTCAGGAAAAAAACCTAAGTGTATTGTCTGAAAAGATTACCTCTAAAGGTACCTTTATGTTCAAAAAACAAAACATGGCTCGCATGGAATATACCACACCATTTAAATATTTGCTGATTATTAATGCTGATAAAGTATTTATTAAAGACGATCAAAAATCAAATTCCTTTTCTTCCAAAAACAATAAATTATTTGAAAACATCAATAAAATAATGATTGATTGCGTGCAAGGTACTGCGTTGGACAATAAGAATTTTATAGCTGTGATTTCTGAAAATGAGAAACAGTATTTATTAGAGTTAGTGCCAACGATTAAAAAGATGAAAGACTACATCAAAAAGATAAATATCTTCATCGATAAGAAAGATTTTTCCGTGAATAAGTTTGATATGATTGATGCATCTGGCGACAATACTACGCTTACGTTCTTAAACAAGCAATTTAATGTTGGTGTTACGGATGCTAATTTTGTTGGCAAATAGAATCTTGTTTTTTTAGTGGCGAAATTGCTTTATTTTTGCACTGAAATGACGTTTAAAAAATACAGTTTCCTTATTTTATTCTTTGTTGTTGCATGCACACCGAAAATGCCGATGCAAACCACCAAGACTAAGTTGGCGAATACTTGCTTGCAGCAACTCAAACCAAACATCCAAAGTGTTATTTACAACACACAGGTGAATGTTGTTGGCAATCATTTAAGTGGTTTGTTGTTAGTGAAAAAAATGGGAAACGATACCACGCGTATTTTATTCACCAGCGAAACTGGTATCAAGTTTTTTGATTTTCAACTGACGAATTCCGATTTTAAAGTAATGTTCTGCATTAAAAAACTGAACAAAAAAGTAGTGACGACACAGCTTCAAAAAGTATTCAGATTGATACTGATGAATTACGGCAACATTCATAATTATGAACCGTTAACAACCGATTCATTGAGAACGTTTCGCTTGGTGAATGGTAAAGAATTCGTTACTTACACAGCGTTCAATGATTGTTCGCAATTGAAACATATTGAAACGAGTTCAAATAAGAATAAACCCAAAATAAGTATTAACTTAGACGGCACAAAAAACGGCATCGCAGATGTCATTTTATACAATATCATAACGTTTATTTTGATATTTCGTTAAAACAAATTGACCGTTAAATGTTACGAGATTCTTTTTATTCGATTGTGTCGCAGGAAAACATCAGCGATACTCAAACACAGACAAAAGTGTTGATCAACGCAGCGCATCCTATTTTTGAAGGACACTTTCCGGAACAACCAGTGGTGCCTGGTGTTTGCATGTTGCAAATGGTGAAAGACATTGTTGTTGATAAAGCGCAACGCAACATACAACTGCAAAGTTTGGCAAACGTAAAATTTATTAATGTGGTGATTCCACAACAACATTCGGAACTCGACATCCATTTAAAGTTTGACAATACCGACGAAAACTCGATTAAAGTAAGTGGCTCCATCACTGCGAATGAAACCGTATTTTTAAAAATCAGCAGTGCTGTGTATATTTGAGTTGATATGTCAGAATTGAATTACCATCAGAAGTTTATTGACCTGAAAACGTGTGTGCTGATTCCGACGTACAACAATGAACAGACGTTGAAGCAAGTGATAGAAAGTGTATTGGAATATACGTCTAATATTTTAGTCATTAACGATGGTTCAACAGATTCTACTTTAAGTATATTGGCAAATTTTCCGCAAGTAAAGAATGTTGGTTATGCAGTGAATCAAGGAAAAGGATTTGCATTGCGTACCGGTTTTAAAGCAGCGTTGGATTTGGGTTATGAGAACGCGATTTCCATAGATTCTGACGGACAACATTTTGCAAAAGACTTACCAAAGTTTCTGGATTATTTGGAAACGAAAGGACAAGCGTTGGTGATTGGCGCACGTAATATGGATCAGGCATCTGTGCCAACGAAAAGCAGTTTTGGCAATAAGTTTTCTACCTTTGGTTTTGGGCCGAAACCTTTACTAAAGTGCCTGACACACAATCTGGCTATCGTTTATATCCGATTTCTTTGATGAAAGACATGCGATTTTTTACGAAGAAATTTGAGTTTGAAATTGAAGTGATTGTACGCGCATCTTGGAACATATTAAGGTAGATTCGGTTCCGTAACGGTTTATTATGCGCCGAAAGAAACACGCATTACACATTTCAGGCCGTTGAAAGATTTTACACGCATCAGTATTTTAAATACGGTGCTAGTGCTGATTGCTGCGTTGTATATTCATCCAA
>JADJSS010000016.1 GCA_016711605.1 Saprospirales bacterium | reverse complement strand
ATAAAGAACCGTAAAAAATGATGGATCTATTATAAAAATTATCTAATTTTTCCGCAAGCGCCTCTGAAATCATTTTAATCATGCTATTCACTAAAGGCTTTTAGGGTGATCCACATTACCAATAAAGAGGAAAACAGGCTCATTTGTTTTGTTGTAAAATTCCAGATGTATTCAAAAAATGAGTTAGTTTTTGTAATTTCGTTCAAATCAAAATAGATTTATCTAATTTTAAAAATCCTTGCTGCTCAAAAACGACAGATGGTCTGGATTTTTAAGAGTATTTTAGATTGTTTAGAATACATAAATTATTTGAGTTCAAATAACTAATTTAATTTAGTTGTAAATAAATTCATAAAATCGTAAAGAAATTAAATTTTATTTCTTTTTATATGTTTTATTAATATACTTATAAACATCATTATTAAAAACATTTCCAACATCCATGACCATTCTTTTCTTAACAGACTGACTGCTTCTTTGTTATATTTTACCTCATTTAGTAATTCAAAATCACTAATTATTTTACCACTTTCATATAAGTCTGATAATATTTTATCATCGTATTTTGTAAAAAAGTCTGTGCTGATTTTATATTTAATAAAGTGTCTTTTGTGCCAGGTTTCAAAATAATAATGGCAAAACTGAAGCTAAGTACAGGTAAATACTATCCCAACCGCAGGTCTTTTAAATGCAGAAGTATTTGGCAAAGATGCATGAAACACTTTATTATTAAATATCAACAACTCCCCTGCTTTCATATGGCTACTAATTCCATATAAAAGGAATCAATGAATACTCATTGATTGAATGCATTGGTGTTGACAGATTGGAGGATGGAGAAGCTCGAATCGTATCAAAAACTTATGGCTCCTTTAATAAAACCCTTACACCCGTTTTCAAATCTCTACTAACGGTATCCAACAGGTGAAAAAACATATTTTCTTCGTCTTCTATAAATGTCCAGTCCTGATGAGGTAGTATAATATTTTTTGACATTTGGGTCTTTAATAATATATAGAGTAGCTATAAATGGTTTTAGTGTTTGGATTATCGGGAAGCCAATTTTTAGAGCAATACAATATTCTGTATTTATCCATCATTTCTTTACTAGATTTTATTATTGTACTCCATATACTTACATCGAAACCAATTTCTGTTGATTTTTTAACACTGAACTTTGAAGGAAATCGGATAATGCAGTAATTTCTTCTGCACTTATAACACAACAGTCTAACTTAATAAATCATCTTATCAAATTGGTAAAATGTTTTGAATTGGCGAATACCTGAGTTATTTTATTATACTAATATTGTGTTATTTGTAAATTTAACTATAAAACTAACAAGCTGTGTTAATTTACATTTTTATTAAGCAAAAACGAATACAACTGCTGTAAATATTCAACAACAAGTCCTTAAATGATTTTCGTATTTATATTACGGAAAAGTATAACAGATTATTTTTATTATAATTATTATCTCTATCCAACTGACCTTCTAATTCTTCCATGATTAATTTTTTCCATATATAGTTATCCTCTTGTACAAGTTTATAATCCTCTAAAAATTTATTCGCATTATACATTTCTGAAAGTATCTTATCACTAAATTTTACATAAAAAGCCCTGTCAATCTCATATTTTAATAATTTATTCGTTGTACCGGGCTTCAGGTAGTTTGTAAAATATTTAGAATTTTTTTCTGCTACCCATAAACTGATTGCAATTCTGGGTTCATTACTCAAATTTGGCATCGAAGCGTGAACTGTCTTGTAATTAAATAATATCGCTTCACCAGCTTTCACAGGAATCATTCTATAGGGTATCAATAAATTATAATATTCTAATAATGGCGATGGTGAAACAGATGCTGGTGTTAGGCAAATATTATTAAAAAATAGTATGACTGCCTTTTATCATACCAATACAACCATTATTTACACCTGTATCTACTAGTGGTATCCAGCAATTAACGGAAAAATTTATGTTATCATCAACAAAAGTTTCGTCTTGATGTGGATAAATCGCATTAGATTTTGAAGGTGATTTCACTAGAAAACTTGCAATAAATAATTCCGGCACTTTTAATATAAATATTTAGTTTTGTAACACAATTTGTTCAATTATCTGCATCATTTTCATTAACCTTATCTTTATCTACATGATCTTTTGAAACGTCAAAATCTTCCAGTTTACAGGAACCTGAGAATAAAAAGTGGTAAGCTGATGTATTTCCTTTTCATTTAACAATGGAATTTCCAGTTTAAGAAAGCCATCCTTATCAAATTGCTTTTGGTTATTAGAGATTTATAAAATGAATTCATTATTTAGCATTTATTGTTTAAAAAGAAACTATTGATTATGAGGTAAATAATGTGCATATTTGTATGGTATTTTATTTCAAAAGCAAAAATTTGGCTTGATTTATTTTATCAAATATTATGTCACTCTTTTAAATCATCGGATTCTTATACAACTAAACAGAACAATATTTCCAAATAATTATTTTATAAAAAATATGAACGGACTATTTTCAAGAATATAAAACTAAGGATATATAATAATTAGAAATGCAGTACTAGAAAAACAACTGGCAATGCTAGAGGTTACCTATCAGCAACTTACTCAATTTCCCGAATTTTCGTTGAAGGATAAATTTCAAAACAGCGGAAGGTTTCAAGCTCCTGAAATACGGAATTTTAGCAATGGAAAATATTGGTCAATTCTCTAAAGAATTTTTTACCACTTATTTTTAATCTACAAGAGTTTATGATTCAAATACGACTGGTGCATTCCAAATAAAACCATCTTCCAAGAAATCAGTGAACTCAACCCACACCAGGAATGCACCTGTAATAGATGAAACAAAAGAAAAAATGGTCTTTTTGTTTGGATTCCATTATGTGATATTACAGAAAAGAATGGTGCAGTTTGTGTGTTGCCTGGAAGTCATCTTTGGGGAAACCATCAAAGGTCATTAAATGTACCTTGGCCATTTGAAAAACACATTAAATTATTATGGAAATTTATGCAACCTATTTACTTAAATAAAGGTGATATTTTAGTTTGGGATGCTGCACTTGTACACTCTTCTTTTCCTAACTTATCCAATGAAACTCGTATAGCAATTACTACTACTATTTTACCCAAAAACTTTGATATGGTGGAATATTTTATGAATTAAAAAAAAACACAAAAAGGTAAAATTGAAAAATACAAAGTTGAACGTAGTTTTTAGGAAAGTGAAGACATTATGAAAGACCACCATGTCCTCCAAATAAATTTATTGAACTAGAAAGATATGGTTTTGATAATTGCATCAATCATTGGAATTAATAAATCGGTTTCAATCTTAGTTATGTCCAATAATAAAAGGTAGATTCATCTTTATCTATTCCCATAAAACCTCGAAAGTAATTCGTTCTTTATTTCAAAACCTTTTCAACTCTATGCCATATTTCCACCGTGAAACAAATCATATCACCTGGTTCTGGTATCATTGGAAATCGTTTAATTTTTGGATGATTGTCTACTTTAATTACTGCTCCATTTGACAAAAAACTTCTTCATCTTCTGAGAATCCGCTTTTACCTTGTCCATCAATCCATCTTAAATTAAAAATAGATAATTCACCACCAATATCTGGTTTCTGAACCATAACAAAATAACTCATTTGGTTGGTTACTTTTATTTTCTGAACTAGATGCTTGTAAACTGTTTCAAAATTTTTACCAAAATAATTACCACAATGCACAGTCATTAAACCTCCATTAGGATCTAAGTGCCTAAAATTACCAAATAAGTATCTTCCTAAATTTTCAAATCCTTTAGGTACCTCAACTTTTCTACCACCGCTTAGGTTTTCAAAAATAGTATTTATTTTATTATATAAATCTACTTTAGTTGTTTGGTGGAAATTATTATTAAATGCTTCATTATTCTCAAAATACAATTTAGAATTTAAAACTAACTCTTCAGGTTTTAAATCTTTATTTCGTAATGAAAACTCTTGAAAAATCATAGGATATGTGTAACCTACAGGCGTTTTTGCAACTTCTCTTTCAATATTATGTTTTGCAAAATCCTGAAGAATGCTTATCTCTTCAGAATTAAGAAAGTTTTTTATCAAGAAACCATGTTTTTTAGAATGATATAAATCATACAAAGCATCGGGATGTTCTTTGACTATTTCTTTTGCATCAATTGTAATAAAATTTATTTCTTCTAAATCTTCTATTTCTTTAGTGTTTTTAAAACTATTTAGAATTCTTTTTACTATATTCATTACGACATAAATTTATTTCTACAACCTATTTAACTAAACATAAAAATAGGGGAATTAAAATGATATTTTATAAAAAATAGTATTATGTTTGATGCCAAAAAATATTTAATAAAATAAAAATATATTTATAAATTACAAATAAATAATATATGTTTGTTTTTCCAAAAAAAATCAATAGAATATTTAAGAAAGATTTACATCAAAAACAATTAGATGATAATGGCTTTGTAATAGTACCCTTTTATTCCAGTAATGATATTAATAATCTAACTAATTTTTACAATGAAACTGCTTTTGCGAATCAAAAAGGATTCCAACCTACTACTTATTTTCAAAGTAATGACTACAGATTAAAAGCTAGTGAGTTTATTAAAAACATAGCTCAACCATATTTAGAAAATTATTTAGAAAACTATAAAACTTACATGGGTAGTTTTATTGTGAAACATGCTGATAAAAATAGTGAATTAGGTGTACATCAGGATATGACGTTAGTAGATGAATCGAAGTTTATGGGAATTAATATCTGGTCGCCATTATGTGATACAACACCAGAAAATGGTGCACTCTATTTAATACCAAAAAGTCATCGAATTTTCCCCACTTATCGGAATGCAACCATAAAAAACATGTATGATAATTATTATGACATTATCAAAGCATACATGCAACCTATTTATATGAAAGCTGGTGAAGCTATAATATTTGACAACAGTTTACTGCATTTTTCACCTATAAATAAATCTAATGAAATACGTATTGCAACAAATGTATTTATCACGCACAAAGATGCAACTATTACAATTTGTTATAATGATACAGAAAGAAACAAGATAGAATTATTTGAACAAAATGATGATTTCTTTACTACATATCAGCAGTTTGATAATAGCAATAATAAATTAAGACCTAAAATTGGGAATAGCATTGGATATAGAGATTATGATTTCCCAATACTTACTCCAAAAATATTAGAACAACTTTATGGCAAATTACCCAATAAGAATTTATTTCAAAAAATAAGACAAATACTATTTTCATAATGATTCTACCAATATTTAAAAATAAAGCATTACAAAAGCAATTTGATGAGGAAGGTTTTGTTAAGGTACAATTGTTAAATGAAAATGATATTGAGTTTTTGAAAGAAAAATTTTATAAATTTCATCCAAATATTGAAAGTAATAGTTTTGGGGCATCCTCTTTTATGAAAAGCAAGGAAGAAAAGTTAAATATCAGAGATACATTATTTCCGATTTTTTTGCCACATTTTGAAAAAATATTTAATGACTACACTTATTTTGGCTCATCATTTTTATACAAAACTCCAGGCAAAAATTCAGACTTATCACCACATCAAGATTGGACGATTGTTGATGAAGAAAAATATATTGCAATAAATATTTGGACACCATTAATTGATACAAACGAAAACAATGGTACATTATATATTGTTCCAAAAAGTCAATCGCAAAGATTGTTTAGTTTGCGTGCGCCAACATTGCCTTTCTATTTCCAAAATTATTTTGATACGGTTATCAAATGTGGCATACCTACTAATGCAAAAGCTGGTGAAGCTATTATTCTTAATCAGAGCATTATACACTATTCGAGTTCAAACAATTCTGACACCCTAAGAATTGCAATTACTTCTGGTCTAAAATCTAAAGATGCACCAATGATTTTTCATTTTAAAAATAAAAAAAAAAGAAATTGAGCAATATGAAATGCCTGAGGATTTTTATTGAGTTTTGAGGATTTTCAAAACGACATTTATCAAAAACCTAAAAACGGAAATTTAAAAAATTGTATTAGCACCAAAACATCAAGTATCAAAATCCGATTTTATTCAACAGTTTGGAAAAGAAAGATTCAGTTTTAGAGATAAGATTTTGGAATTCTTTAGATAAATTTTGACTGTAAATTACTTTTACTTCATTCCAATTCAAAGCAATAGAATTTAATTTATTTACGAATAAAATCTCATTATTGCTTTTTATTTTTTGCGCATCAAAATGATAAAAATCATTTTTAGAAACTTTATAAGTTTCTATGTTTTTATTATCTAAACAAAATGAAATCTGCAAATCTGCAGCTTTGTCTTTTACACCAATAATTGCCGTATTCCTTTTAGTTTGCGTTTTATTTGGACGTGAGTAATGTATGAGTTTGTGATTATATAGAATTGCTTGTCCTGCTTTTAAAGTTGGTTCAAATCCAATTTCTAAAAATTGCTTTGTATATTTTCCATATGGATTTGAAATATTAAAACCACGAACATCTTGATTCCACTTATGCGAACCAACAATTAAACCTAATGTTCCGTTATCTTTATTTGTATCTATTAAAGGAATCCATAGATTATAAGAGTTATATTTCTGTTCGTCAACAATAGTCCAATCTTGATGAGCATCCAGATTAGATTTTCCTTTTACTTTAGTGGCAAGCGTACCACCAAGCAATTGTAATTCAGGAAATAAAGTTTCAAATTTTGATGTAAAATTTTATGTAATTCGTTATTAATAAAATCAGAATCTATTTTATTGAGAATATGCGATGAAGAAATAAAATCAGTTGAAGTATTTTGCAGATATTTATTACAAAGTTCGTTCAGATAAGCAACATCATTTGTATTCAATATATCTATTATTACAAATCCATTGTCAGCTAATTTTGTTTGTAAATCATTCTGCATAAAAAAATAATTAACCAATTACTTTATCAAAAATTCGTTTTGGCAAGCTCAATACATTTTTAATCTTATCTACAATACCATTCTTCATTTGTGCGCCAAATATTTTGCCATGTGTGCGGCAAGTTCCGTATTATAAGTATTTCCAGCTGCTACAATCCTACTTTTAATTTCATCTTTTGATAAATCTTCCCAAATAAAAGGCAACTCTTCTGTGCATTTAAAACCTGAAATTATCTCGTTTCTGTCGTACATTTTTGCTAATGTTCCATTGTCATACTTCATAAAAAAAGATGGGTCAATTTCATATTTCAATAAGGTATCTTTTGTGTTTGGCTTTAAATAATAATGTCTTAATTGAGCATCTTTCTGTGTAAAACTTAAGCCAATTGCTAAACTTGGTTCGTTCGTAATATTTGGTGGCGAAGAATGAAAAGTTCTGTTGTCAAAAATAAGTGCTTCACCAGCTTTCATTTCTAATAACTGCATGTATGGAAAAATACCAAACATATGTTTTGCTAATGGCGATGGCACTTGTGGCGACGGTGATGGACGAACACTATTAAAAAATTTATTACTACCTTTAATTACACCAATACAACCGTTTTGCATATTCACATCTTGTAACGGTATCCAACATGTAACAGAACAATGTTGTACTTCATCATCCACAAAAGTCCAATCCTGATGTGGTGGAACAACACCAATTGGATTAGGATCTTTAATAACATAGCTTGCTGTAATTAATTGAAAATCTTTTAGTAAATGCATTACTTTAGGCAAGGCAATTTCACTGATTTTGCTCATCATTTCAGCCACCAATGTTTTATTTTCATGATCCATTCCAACATAAAAACCAAAATCTGTTTCTTTTTTAATTCCTGAATTATATAAAAAATCTTTTAACTCTTTAATATCATTTTCATCTAAAAGAGTTTGTAATACGTAACCATTTTTTTCAAAATCATCTTGATCTTTTTCTGAAGCAAAAAGTGGCTGCATAGTGTTTGATTTAATTCTGTTTTGATAAAGTGATTCTTTTAAATCTGTTTCATTAAATTCTTTTATTTGATATGAAAACGATTCTATAAGTTTGCCAATTGTAGGTGCTTTTATAATTTCTGGATAATGTAAAAATAAATCATCAGGCATTTCGTACTTGTTGATTTGCTTTTTAGCAGCATCATAATACAGCATAAACAAATCAGCATCTTTTGGAACCAGACCTATGGTAAGTGCTAATCTATTTTCATTGCTTGAATTTGACCAAGATGCATGCATTAATTTTTGATTAAATACAAATGCATTTCCATTCGGAATTGCTAGTGTTTTCAAGTATTTTTCAAAATTAGCTCTATGCTTATCAAAAGCAACAGGCAACGAAGGTGCTCTAAAATTATTCTCAATTTGATGGCTGCCGTCAATCACTCTTAACGCGCCGTTATTTTTTGTAGTATCATCTAATGGAATCCAGATAGTGAAAGAACCAAATTTTTCTTCGTCGGTTACAGTCCAATCTTGATGAATAGGCAATGGATTATTTTGATTGGCTTTCTTCTCTAAGAAAGAAACACCTAATAATTTAAAGTCTGAAAATCTTGCTTCTATTTTTGTACTCAATTTTGCTAAAATCTGATCGCTCACTTTTTTCTTTAAACTAAAGTCTTGATGAAAAGAACTCGAATAAAATACATCTTGATGATTTGCGAAATTAGATTGGAAAATTTGTTTACAAAATTGTACTTCTTCATCGTTTAAAAACTCATCTATAAAATAGCCAACTTGTTTTAATAATTTTTGCTGATATGAATTTTTAACGACTAGCATTTAAGAAAAAATGGATTTAATTTTTTGTAAGATAGTTGTATTTTCAGGTTCTTCATCAATTCTTTTGGCAAAAATTCTTTTATCAAAATTTTGTATTGAAAGTTGAGTTGGTTTAAATGGAATTTGCTTGAGAATTTTTTTATTTTCTACTTTTTTCCATGGATTGAATTGCATATAAAAATCAACATCTACTTCTAGCATTTCTATTTTATTAGGATTTGCCTGTGGATCTAAATGATAGTGTATTGATTTTTCTTCAGATGGAATCAAAATTAACTGAATGGCTAAACGCAAATCGTTTGTTAAATTTGATGCAGAATAATGCACAATGCTATCATCTAAAATAACTGCTTGTCCTGCTTTAATATTCATCGGAACAAGGTATTTTTTGATGATGTCTTCTTTAATGGTATTCAATTCCCATTCAACCATTGGTCCACGAAATTCTCCAAAGCGTTTATGAGAACCAGGCACCACTTGTAATGTACCATTTTCTTCGTTGCTGTCTACTAAAGGACACCAAATGGAAACGGATGTTTTTTTTCGTTCATCTACAAATGCCCAATTTTGATGCAAAGGCACTTCGCCATCTTTAGGTTTCTTACGAATAAAATTTGCAATGATTGGTTTATAATCATCTAAATAAGCGTTTACATGATTTTTAAAACGCTGCGTTATTATATCAAAAACCTGACGTTTATAATCAATATTTTTATCAATAAAAGTAAAATCATAAGAAATCGCTTCTTTTGCACCAATATCATCTGATTGAATAGCTCCGCCACTATTCGGCAATGTATCAAAATATATTTTTTTGAGTTCAGCAACTTCATCTTGACTTAAAAAAGGAATTACCACATAACCATCTTTTTCAAATTGCTCGTTTAGCAAATTATCATTTAAAACCTTTCTCATGCAATTAATTGAATTTGTAAAATGAAATCTATAATTAAATTATTTTATGTAAAGCAAATTTATCAAAAATAAGCATTAGTTACAAGCTAATAATGAAACCAGATAAGTATATTAACTACATACCTAATAATTCACTAATTTTGGGTAATTTGATTACTCTATTTTATGTTCGATTTTTTATTTAAGAAAAAGCAGATTACGAATCTTTGCAAGTTGGTGATTTTACAATAAAAACCACGATGCTTTTATTAAAGTATATGGTGAAGTGATTCAAGCGTTCAGAACGAATAACCTCGATAATATTTTAAATGCACAAATTGAAAGTATTGGTTTAAAAGATGGACAACGTGTGTTAGATGCAGGTTGTGGTGTTTGTGGTCCAGCCAGATATTTTGCAAAAAAGACAGGTTGTACTATTGATGCTGTAACGATTTCAGAAGTTCAATTAAATGCTGCCAATAATCATATTCAACAAGAAAATCTACAAGATAAAATTACGGTTCAATTAAACGATTATCATCAAGTTGATACGATTTTTCCAAAAGAACATTTTGACATTGCTTACTTTTTAGAATCGTTTGGTCATTCTAATCAAAAAGAAAAATTATTAAAAGCTATTTGGAAAGTATTAAAGCCAGGTGGTGAAGTGTATATAAAAGATTTATTCAGAAGAATTTCTAGCAGCAAATTAGTTCAATATAAAATTGACAATGAGATTCAAAAAATCAATAAAGCTTATTATTATGATGTTGCAGACTTGAATGAATTTTTAACTTTGGTTAGAAAAATTGGATACATTATAGTATTTGTAAAAACAATTGATATACCATTAGAAGATTTTGAAAACCTTAGTATTTCTAATGAGTTTCAAGAATTGACTGGTATTGCTAAAATTGACAATTGGGAAAAATATATTTTTCCGATTGATTTTCTGGAAGTAAAACTATACAAACCTGAATATGATCCAAAGAAAGGAATGGATAAATATTTTTTGCAGAATATTTTCCAACTTCAAATGAACCACGTCAACAAAAACGAAATTTAATATTGTCATTTATTCAAAACATACAACAACGTTTACTTGGAAATGTACTGTATAAAATCAGTTTAATATTTTGCAGTATTTATGTTGTCTTATTTTATAGCAAAAAAGTCAATCTAGAAATTTTAATTTGTTTATTAATTTCTATTTTACTTTCTGTTGGAGTTGCAGGTTTAGGTTATGTAATGAATGATGTTAAAGATTATAAAGATGATTTTCAAAATAACAAACCAAACTTATTTAATAAATTTTCTAAAATTCAATCTGTTTTATTAATTATAGTATTTACAATACTATCTACTTTTCCATGGTTTTATCTACCTAAAGACAGAAATACATTTTACTTATTAGCCATAGAATTTGCATTGTTTTTTATCTATGCATTTCCACCATTCAGATTAAAAGAAAAAGGATTTTTGGGTATTTTAACAGATGCTTTGTATGCTCAGGTTGTGCCGTGTTTATTGGCAGTTTATACGTTTTCAAAAATAGGTAATACCATTTTAAACACTAAACTAATTATTTTATATGAAATTTGGTTATTATTTGTAGGGATAAGAAATATTATAAAACACCAAGTAGAAGATTTTGACAATGATAATAACACAAAAACAAAAACTTTTGCAACAAAACATGGAGTTGAATACTCAAAAAAACTATGTACCAAATTTTTATTTCCAATTGAATTCCTGCTATTCTTAAGCTTACTACTAATTATTAAAACACCATATTTTATTGTACTTTTAAGCTATCTATTTTATATTGCTATTTTATTTATCAAAAGAAATAAAACCACTGAAATTGATTTATTTTATTTTATAAACATGCGTATTTTTAATGAATTTTACGAAATACATTTGCCAATTATTTTACTTGTTTGTTTTTGCTTTTCTAATGCCATTTTTATATTTATACTTGGATTTAATTTATTGATATTTTCACCAATTTACCTTTCATATCTTAAAGGCTTTCTTAATAAATATTCTATATAAAAAAACGCTCAACATTCGTTGAGCGTTTTTTATTTTGTAACTTTTCCAAAGTTTAAAACTTTGGAAAAGTTTTTATCAATGAAATTGTTCTGCTTCTGTTGAACCTGCTAATGCAGTGGTAGAAGATTGTCCTTGTTGACAAACTTGTTGAACTGCATCAAAGTAACCAGTACCAACAAATGATTGGTGTTTGATTGCTTGGAATCCTGAAGCTTCTAAAGCAAATTCTCTTTGTTGTAACTCAGAGTAACCAGCCATTCCTTTTTCCATGTATGCTTTGCTCAATTCGAACATCACTGTATTGTTTGCGTGGAAACCAGCCAATGTAATAAATTGGAATTTATAACCCATTGCTGCTAAATCTTCACGGAAAGTAGTCATTGCTTTTACATCCATGTATTTTGCCCAGTTGAAAGATGGTGAACAGTTGTACGCCAACATTTTTCCTGGATATTTAGCGTGAATGCCTTGTGCAAATTCTCTTGCCATTCCTAAATCTGGATTTCCTGTTTCCATCCAAATTAAATCAGCATAAGGTGCATAAGACAAACCTCTATCGATACCTTGCTCTAAACCGTTTTTCACATAATAAAAACCTTCAGGAGCACGTTTTCCTTCGATGATAAATCTTTTATCGCGTGGATCGATATCAGATGTAATTAAATTCGCAGCTTCAGCATCTGTACGAGCGATAACCAATGTCGAAGTTCCGCAAACATCTGCAGCTAAACGAGCAGCTGATAATTTATTGATTGCTTCCTGAGTTGGTACTAATACTTTACCACCTAAGTGACCACATTTTTTAGCAGATGCTAATTGGTCTTCCCAGTGAACACCAGCAGCACCAGCTTCAATCATTTGTTTCATTAATTCAAAAGCGTTTAAGTTACCACCAAAACCTGCTTCTGCATCCGCAACAATTGGAACCATCCAGTCGCGAGTAGGTTCGCCTTCCATATATTCGATTTGGTCACGACGCATTAAAGAGTTGTTGATACGTTTCACCACCATAGGAACAGAGTTCGCTGGATATAAAGATTGATCTGGATACATTTCTGCTGAAAGATTTGCATCAGCAGCTACTTGCCAACCTGAAAGATAAATTGCTTTCATTCCAGCCGTAACTTCTTGAATAGCTTGGTTACCATTAAAAGCACCTAGACCAGCCACCCAGTCATCCGTGTGTAATTTTTTCCATAATTTTTCAGCACCATTTTTTGCTAATGTAAATTCAACTGGTACTGAACCGCTAATGTTTATTACTTCTTCAGCTGTATAATCTCTTTTAACGTCTTTCCAACGTGGATTAGTTGCCCAATCTTTTTTTAATGCTTCCGCTCTTTCTTGTTTAGTTGCCATTTTTTTAATTTGAGAATTTGAAAATTATTAATTTAAATTTGATTTTATATAGATATCACCAAAGGTAGTATTTTTAAATGTTTCGGTTTGAACGTATGATTTCATTTCAGTTGCAGTTTTCCAAACTGGAAAAATATAGCTCATTTTTTCACCAACACAATAATTGCATTCTATATTTGGATTTACGCGTTCCAATTGTTCTATGCATTCTATCACTTTATGCGTAAATTCTGGAACGGTATATTCAAATGAAATTAATTTTATTGGTGATGATAAACCTTTTAAAACTTCTGTTTCAAAACCTTCTACGTCAATTTTTATAAAATCAGGCTTGCCGTATTCTGCAATTAAAATATCTAAAGTAGTGATTGGAATAATTTCTTTTTCGTTCCAGGAATAGTTAGCAAATTTGGTATCTTTTAAAATATCAACTTGTTCCTTTGAAAAAGTAGAAAGTGTAGATGCATCAGAAATAAAAAATTCTAATTCACCAACTATACTGCCTAAACCTTTTGGCACTATAGTTATAGCATTTCCGAATTTTTCTTCTAATATTTTAATACATTTTTTTTGTGGCTCAACAGCAATCACTTTTGCTCCAATTTGTAATACTGGTTCAATTCTGTTACCAACATTTGCACCAACATCAAAGTATAAACTATCACGTGTTAAAAAGGTAGAAAAGAAAGCAAAGCGTTCTTTTTTCCAAACAGATTCATGATAATTATGAACCGCATTATTTTTTTTATCAACTAAAAACCGGTACAGCTTGTCTCCAAGAAGCACATTCGCCAACGATTTATTTTTAGTGGTAGTTGTTGACATTTTAGTCTATATAATTATATGCTTCTAGCGTTAAAAATTCTTCCAAGGTATCTTCTAAAGACATTTTTGTAAATAATTCGGTTGCTAAATCAAATTTAGAAGTCGAATATTTATCTCCTAACGTTGCTTTATAAGCTGTAACTTGTTCGTTAATTAATTGTTGAACCAATTCTGCCGTTACTTTTGTGCCATCATCTAATTTTGCATCTTCATGATGCACCCATTGCCAAACTTGTGTACGAGAAATTTCAGCTGTAGCAGCATCTTCCATCAAATTATGAATCGGCACACAACCATTGCCACGCAACCAAGCTTCTAAATATTGAATTCCAACATCGATATTATTTTTCAAACCAGACAACGTAATAGTACCTGTTGGAACTGCTAATAAATCAGCAGCAGTAACATGTACATCTTCTCTTTTTTTATCAATTTGATTTGGTGTTGGCATGTATTTGTTAAACTCATCCATTGCAATTTGCACTAAACCTGGATGCGCTACCCAAGTTCCATCATGTCCTGCTTTTGCTTCGCGTTCTTTATCGGCACGTACTTTATTTAAAGCAATTTCGTTTGCTTCTGGATTGTCTTTAATAGGAATTTGTGCTGCCATTCCACCCATAGCAAATGCGTTGCGTTTGTGACACGTTTGTATCACCAATTCAGAATATGATTTTAAGAAATGTGTAGTCATAGTCACCTGCATTCTATCAGGCACTAAAAATTGTTTGTTCTTAACGGTTCTTTTAATGAACGAGAAAATATAATCCCAGCGACCACAGTTTAAGCCAGCCGAATGTTCTTTCAATTCAAATAAAATCTCGTTTAACTCAAAAGTCGCAACAATCGTTTCAATTAAAACGGTTGCTTTGATAGAACCTTGAGGAATTGCTAATTCATTTTGTGCATCTACAAAAATATCGTTCCATAAACGTGCTTCTAAATGGCTTTCCATTTTTGGCAAATAGAAATAAACGCCACTACCTTGTGCTACTCGTTGTTTTGCATTATGGAAAAAGTATAAAGCAAAATCCCAGATTGAACCACTCGCCTGTTCACCATCTACCAAGACATGTTTTTCCAACAAATGCCAGCCACGAGGACGAACAAACAATGCAGCGATTTTTTCATTTAATTTATAAGACTTACCATTCGATTCCAACGAAATCGTTTTGTTGTTAGCATCTTTCAAATTCACTTGTCCAGAAATATTATTTTCCCAGGTTGGTGCATTTGAATCTTCAAAATCTGCCATAAACACTTTTGCACCTGAGTTCAAAGCGTTGATAATCATTTTGCGGTCAACAGGACCAGTAATTTCCACACGTCTGTCTTGAATATCTGCAGGACAAGGTGCAACAGTCCAGTCACTTTCACGAATAGATTTTGTTTCCGGCAAAAAATCAGGTAATTCAAAATGCCAATGCTTTAGGTGTTAATATTTCAGCGTATTCAGCTGTAAATTTGCCTTTGATTTCGATTCCTTCTGGTGTTTGATAAGTAGACATGTAAGATGCTTATTTTTAAGATAGCCAAAAATAAGAATTGTGTTAAAGAAATAGGAATTATAGATGTTAAATGAAGTTTATTATAAAGTTGTGATTTAAATGCATGCATTGGAATTTTAGTTATAGTGAATGATTCTTAATGTAATTTCTTGTAATTTTCAAAAACGCATCCACATAACTTTCCCAGGTGAAATGGCTAACTGCGTTGTGTGTTTTTTTACAAATTTCTATATAATTTGGATGATGCAACAAAGCAGAAATATCATTTGCCAAGTCAGTTTCGTTGATTGAAGAGCCATAGTTTACAAAATCATTTTGTTCGCCAAACGTTTGCGAAAACTCATCATATGGCGAAATCAAAATAGGATTGTAAAAATACATGGCTTCTATGGTTGCAGAAAAGGCGCTCCATTTTGGTGTAGTGTTTACATACATTTTCGCTGTTGTCAGCAAATCATAATACAATTTCCGTTCAGTTTCAATTTCTTTATTCAGATATCCGTGACAAAATACATTGCTTGGCAAATCGGTAAAATCAGATTTTTTTAAACCTATAAAATGTAATTCTAAGTCAGGATTTTTTTCTTGTAAAATATGAAACGATTTAAGCAATAAATCAGCACCAACTTTATATTTATTGCTGCCAATAAATAAGATTTTTTTAGATGATTTTTTAAGTTCTAAAATCTCATTTTCATTTGAACTAATTTTTGAATTAATCACATTTCCGATATAATGAATTTGCTTATTTTTATATCTACTTTTCATGTATTCAGCTACTTTCGGAAACAACACAAATACCAAATCTGCCTTTTCTATGTGTTGATTTTCTCTGTCGATAAACTCTTTTTCTAACGAACCAGGTGCTCTGTCTTTAAAATAATTAAAATAATGATCAAAGGTCCAGTCGCCAAACAAAATAGTAGGTTTTGCTGAATATTTTTTTGCAGAAAAACTAAACGACAAAAACAAAAAAGCATCTGAATTTGGATACTTTTTCACCGCGTTTTTTATCTTGAAATTAATATGCCAATCGTGGATTTTAGTTCTATAATATTCGTATCCATCATGATTTTTCGTTCGTTTTAAAATTTGCCAAATACTGATTCTATATAATGTTTTCAGAATTCTGGATGTTCTGATATTTACACGGTTTACTTTAACGCCTTTCATCATCAAGGTTTCAGTAAAAAAATAAGGAACATTCGACCATGTGCTAATTGCTGCCGAATCGCCGTTTGTAAATACTGTAATTTCCATTTTGACGTAAAAATAGTTAAAAATATGCCTTTTTTTATTCTCGACAGACCATCAAGGTTTTAAAAACCTTGATAGTCACTGGTATCGATTCAGATTACTGCATTGATAATTTTGTATTAACATAAAAAATACTTATCTTTGCATTCCGAATTTTCGGGACAAATTTTTGGATGACAATTATATATTATTAAGATGACAACAGAACAAAAACAAACAATTTTTAAAGAATTTGGTGGTTCAGCTACCAACACAGGTTCAGTAGAATCACAAGTTGCTTTAATTTCTCACAGAATCTCACACATTTCAGGCCACTTAAAAACGAACAGAAAAGACCACTCTTCTACTCGTTCTTTATACAAATTAGTAGGTCAACGAAAAAAATTATTGAAATATTTAGCGCACAAAGACATTCTTCAATATAGAGCGCTAATTGAAAAATTAGGTTTAAGAAAATAAACTTAAGCTATCACAGCGAGGCATTGCCTCGCTTTTTTATTTATTACACAAAAATTTTATTAGATGCAATTTAATATTCATACTCAAACAGTAGATATAGGAAATGGTAGAACTGCTACCATTGAAACAGGAAAAATGGCTCGTCAAGCAGATGGTGCTGTAGTATTAAGAGTTGGCAACTGTATGTTGTTGGCTACAGCAGTTGCTGCTGAAACTCCAAAAGAAGGAATAGATTTCTTTCCTTTAACTGTAGAATACCAAGAAAAATTTGCCGCTGCAGGAAGAATTCCAGGCAGTTTTCACCGTCGTGAAGGAAGAGCAACAGATTACGAAATCTTAATTTGCCGTATTGTCGACAGAGCAATTCGTCCAATGTTTGCAGAAAATTTCAGAAATGACACACAAGTTTTAATTTATTTAATTTCCAGCGACGAAAACGTAGCACCAGATTCATTAGTTGGTTTAGCTGCTTCTGCTGCCTTATCTATTTCAACTATTCCTTTTGAACAACCGATTTCAGAAGTTCGAGTTGTAAAATTAGACGGACAATTTATTGTAAATCCAACACCAAAACAAGCTGACAAAGCAGCATTAAATGTAATTATAGCAGGAACTGCTGATAATATTTTAATGGTAGAAGGTGAAGCACAAGAAGCAAGTGAGCAAGATTTAATTGAAGCAATCAAAGTTGGTCACGCTATTATTCAAAAACAATGCGCTGCACAAGTTGAATTGAAAGAAAAATGCGGTAAAACAAAAGTAGAAGTTGCAACACCAGAAGAAGATGCTGCACTTTATGACAAAATAAAAGCATTTGCTGAAGCTAAAATTATTGAAATAGCAAAATCTGCATCTGCAAAACACGAACGCAAAGCTGCCTTCAAACAAATAAAAGAAGATTTCTTAGCAACTATTACAGAAGAAGAATTGCCAACTTTCAACAAAGGTTTATTCTCTACTTATTTACATAAAATAGAAAAAAATGCAATTCGTCACACCGTTTTAAACGATAGAGTTCGTTTAGATGGCAGAAAAACAGACGAAATTCGTCCGTTGATTATGGAAGTAGATGTATTGCCTTCACCACATGGTTCTGCATTATTTACGCGTGGCGAAACTCAATCATTAACTACGGTTACATTAGGTGCAAAAACCAATGAGCAAATGATTGACAAAGCAGAAGAATTAACGTACAGCAAATTTATGTTGCATTATAATTTTCCACCATTTTCAACAGGCGAAGTAAAACCATTGCGTGGTACTTCAAGACGTGAAGTTGGACACGGAAATTTAGCACAACGTTCATTAAAACAAATGTTGCCTTCTGATGATGTGAATCCATATACAATACGCGTAGTTTCTGATATTTTAGAATCAAATGGTTCTTCTTCCATGGCTACGGTTTGCGCAGGTTCATTAGCATTAATGGATTCTGGTATTCCATTTAAAAAATTAGTTTCTGGAATTGCAATGGGTATGATTGCTGAAGATGGTAAGTATGCAATTTTATCAGATATCCTTGGTGATGAGGATCATTTAGGTGATATGGATTTTAAAGTAACAGGTACAAGAGATGGTATTTGTGGTGTTCAAATGGATTTAAAAGTAGATGGACTTTCTTATGAAGTTTTATCAGAAGCATTAGAGCAAGCAAAACGTGGCCGCTTACATATATTAGATGCTATGGAACAATGTATGCCTTCACCACGCGCTGATTTGAAACCACAAACACCACGCGCTGAAAGTATCAATATTCCTAAAGAATTTATCGGTGCTGTAATTGGACCTGGTGGAAAAATCATTCAGGAAATTCAAGAAAAAACAAATACTGTCATTACTATTGAAGAAGATAAAGAACGTGGAATTGGTAAAGTAACTGTTTTGTCTAATAATAAAGACAATATGGAAGCAGCTTGGAAACGCATCAAAGGTATTGTTGCTGTTCCTGAAGTTGGTGAAGTATACGAAGCTGAGGTAAAATCAATTATGCCTTACGGTGCATTTGTTGAGTTTATGCCAGGAAAACAAGGTTTATTACATATTTCAGAAGTTTCTCATGCTCGTTTAGATACTTTAGAAGGTGTGTTAACAGAAGGAGAAACAATCAAAGTAAAATTATTAGGTGTTGATGCTAAAACTGGTAAATTTAAATTAAGCAGAAAAGTGTTGATGCCAAAAGAAGAAAACGCGAATTAATTAATTCAACTTTTTATCTTTTTTTATACTAAAATTCCAAATAACCATTTTCCGGTATTTGGAATTTTTTTTTGTTTTATGAAACATTTATTCGCATTTTAACGTATCTTAGTTTAGAACTTTAAATGCTGGCTATGACATTTACTCTACAAAAAAATCTTTTTACTTTTTTTTTGATTCATGTTAAGTTTAGCATTAGTACATATTTAAACCTCAAACTAGCATGAAACAATTAAAGATTACCACCAAAATCACATCGCGTGATAGCTTTTCCATTGACAAGTATTTAAACGAAATCTCTAAGCTTCCAATGCTTTCTGAAGAAGAAGAAGTGATTGTAGCGAAAAAGATTCGCGACGGCGACCATGAAGCCATGGACAAGCTCATTCAATCTAATTTACGATTTGTGGTTTCTGTTGCAAAACAGTATCAAAATCAAGGTTTGGCGTTGAATGATTTAATTAATGAAGGTAATATTGGTTTGATAAAAGCTGCTACAAAGTTTGACGAAACTAAAGGTTTTAAATTTATTTCGTATGCAGTTTGGTGGATTCGCCAATCTATTTTACAAGCATTAATTGAGCAACCGCGCGTGGTGCGTTTGCCAATGAATAAAGCAACTATTTATAATAAAATACAACGCTCAATTGTAGATTTTGAACAAAAAAATCAACGTGAACCATCGAACGATGAATTGGCAGAAATTTTAGAAATGAAGCCAGATGAGTTGGCAATTTTACGTGCCACACTTTCTTATCATTTATCCATTGATTCACCTTTGAGTGATGACGATGAAACAACAAGTTTAGACATGATGACAGACGACACCATGGATAAACCTGATACACATTTAATGGATGAATCTTTACATGATGAACTAGAACATGCTTTACATTCTTTGGCTGACAGAGAAATAGAAATCATAAAATATTATTTTGGTTTGAATGAGTTTAATCAATCTTATTCGTTGGATGAAATTGGTATAAAAATGAACTTAACACGAGAACGCGTTCGACAAGTAAAAGATAAAGCATTGCGTAAAATGCGACGATTTGCTATTTCTAAAGAATTGAAGTCGTATTTGAATTAAAATTAGACATTAGTCACTTATCATTGGTAAAAAATGTATTTTAAGAATAACCAATAACTTTTTTATCTTTAGCTAATGAAAACACCAATCATTGCGCCATCGGTTCTATCAGCAAACTTTACCAATTTGCAAGCAGATTTTGAGATGCTGAACAACAGCGGCGCTGATTATATTCATATCGATGTAATGGACGGCGTTTTTGTTCCAAATATTTCTTTCGGTTTTCCCTTAATTCAAGCTATGCGGAAATTGACATCAAAAACTTTTGATGTGCATTTGATGATTGTTGAACCAGATAAATATATTGAACAATTTAAAAATGTTGGTGCAGAAATTTTATCAGTGCATATTGAAGCATGCACACATTTACATCGAACGATACAAAAAATGCACAGTGTTGGTTTAAAAGCTGGTGTTGCTATCAATCCACATACATCTATAAATTTATTGGAAGACACGATTGCAGATATTGATTTGATTTGTGTGATGAGTGTAAATCCTGGTTTTGGTGGACAACAATTTATTGAAAATACATACGATAAAATTTCAAGGTTAAAAGAATTGATTCTAAAGAAAAACTCAAAAGCATTAATTGAAATTGATGGTGGTGTTTCGTTGCAAAATGCTAAAAAACTACTCGATAATGGTGCTGATGTTTTGGTAGCTGGTAATACAGTTTTCAATTCTGCAAATCCAATCGAAACGATTCAACAGTTAAAAAATAGTTTGAATTAAAATTAACCACTTAAGCCACTTTAGAAACTTAAGTTTTCTAATAAAAAGCTTGTTACCATGGTTCGTGTCTCACGAAACATAAACAATATTGGTTCGTGAGACATGAACATTGGCATTTACATTCTTAAGTGGTTAAAAAATTCTTGCTTAAAAAAATATTTCGATTAAAAACTCCAAAATATAATCTTATATTTCACGTTTAATATATGATGCGAAAAATTTCCATATCAATCTCGTTGTTATTTATTGTATCGATTGCATTTGCGCAAAACAGATTAGTGGTAAAAGGAAAAGTTACTGATGCAAAAAACAATGGCATCGGTAATGTTTCTGTACTTCAAGTTGGCACATCTAACGCAACAACAACTAACAAAAATGGATTTTATAATTTAGATGTGGAATATGATGACTCTTGTGTTGTTGAGATATCTGATATGGAATATGGTAAAAAATCATTTGTAATTTTTTCAACCAACAAAGCAACTATTTACAAAGATATTCAACTTGAAACCAACCAAAACATTTTAGATACAGTTGAAATTAAAGCCAATAAAGATAAAGTTGGTATGTCTACCATACAAGGAAAAGATGTTGAATATTTTCCAAACGTAACCAACGATGCTGGTGCAGTTGTAAAAACACTCGGTCAAGGTGTGCAATCTAACAACGAATTATCTGGACAATACAATGTACGTGGTGGAAACTACGATGAAAATTTAGTGTATGTAAATGATTTCGAAATTTACAGACCATTTTTAATTTCATCAGGTCAACAAGAAGGTTTGAGTTTTACGAATTTAGATTTAACTGATAAATTGCAATTTTCTGGTGGTGGTTTTGAAGCAAAATACGGCGATAAAATGTCTTCTGTTTTAGATGTAAAATATAAAACACCAAAAGCATTTCACGGCTCTGTGATGGCAAGTATTTTAGGCGTTCAGGCGCATGTTGAAGGCATAGCAAAATCAAAAAAAGACACGTTGAACGACGCAGCCAAATTCACGTATTTAGTTGGCGTTCGTTATAAATCCAATGGTTATTTATTAGGTACATTAGACAGAGCTGGTGAATACAATCCAAACTTTTTTGATTTGCAAGGTGATTTTCATATCAAACCAAATCCAAAACACGATATAGAGTTTATAGTCAATCATTCTTTCAACGATTATAAATTTGTTCCAACTACACAAGAAACGCGTGCTGGTACATTTGATAAATTGATTCGTTTTTCGGTAGATTTTGATGGCAATGAAAAAAGTAGATTCGAAAATACGATGGTTGGTATGGCTTATAAATTTATACCAAATAAAAAACTCAGTTTAAAATTTATGAGTGCATTTTGGAGAATGCGCGAAAGTGAAACCTATAATATTACTGGTTATTATTCGTTAGACGAAATAGAAATAGATCCATCGAGTGATAATTTTGGAAATGTAAAAGAAAAACTAGGTATTGGTGTTTTTCAGGATTGGGCTCGCAATAAATTAGATGCAACGGTTGCCAATTTTGCATTTCATGGAAAATATAATGTTCAGAAAAAAAACATAAAAAACGGTGATTCTTCTAAAGTAGATAAACATTTAATTGAGTTCGGCTCTACGTTTCAATATGAAAATATAAATGACGAACTCAGCGAATGGCAACGCATAGATTCGGCTGGTTATTCCATTCCGTATTCAGGCAGTTCTATTGAATTTCCGTATCGTTTAAAATCAAAAAATAATTTAGAATCGTTTCGTGTACATGGTTATTTGCAAGATACCTGGAACATCATCAAAACAGATTCTTCTTACTTAACACTTACACTTGGAGTTCGGTATAATTACTGGAATGTCAACAATCAATTTTTGGTTTCGCCACGTATGCAATTGTTGTATCATCCAAAATTAAAAAGCGATGTAACGTTTCGTTTGGCTGGTGGAATGTATGTGCAACCTGCATTTTATAGAGAATTGCGCAACTTTGATGGAAGCATTAACAGAAATGTAAAAGCACAAGAATCTTATCAAGTGGTGATTGGTGCTGATTATAATTTCAAAATAAAAAAACGTCAATTTAAATTTACGGCTGAAGCATATTACAAGTATTTAAATCACATCAATCCATACGAGATTCAAGATGTGCGTATTCGATATTTTGCTGATAACAATGCAACAGGTTATGCAACAGGAATTGACTTGCGTTTATTTGGAGAAATGATAAAAGGCGCTGATTCATGGATAACATTATCGTACTTAAATACAAAAGAAAATATTAAAAATGATTTTTATTACACCTATTATGATAGCTTAGGAAATAGTTATGCTGCACCACAATTGTCAACAAATCCTATAACTGACACTGCAACCAATTATCCAGGTTTTATTCGTCGACCAACTGATCAGGCAATTTTTGTAAGTTTATTTTTTCAGGATTATTTAGAGAAACATAAACGTTTTAAAGTGCATTTAAATTTAGTAATTGGAACTGGTTTGCCATTTGGTCCACCAGATAGAAATCGATATAAAGATGTTTTAAAAGTTCCACCTTACCGTCGTTTAGATATTGGATTTTCTGCGTTATTATTGAATGGTGAAACAAGAGGAAAAAAGAAACCGAAAAGTTTTGGTAGCAAGTTCGATAAAATCTGGGCAAGTTTTGAAGTGTTCAACATTTTAGGAATTAAAAATACGCTTTCGTATCGATGGATAAAAGATACGCAAAACCAACAATGGGCAATTCCAAACTACTTAACAAACAGACGATTTAACTTTAAGATGCATATTACGTGGTAGATTCTTTTTGATTTCACCTTTCATTTAAAAGTGATATAAATAATTGTAAATCTTCTTATTAAATTTCTAATTTACCATAATTATGTATCTAAACTAAATCTATTTTGGTAAATAAAATTCTTTTTAATAAAAACAAATTCAGTTATTGATAATTATCAATATTTTATTTAACTTGCATAAGCATTTAAACCCTACAAATGAAAAAATTACTTTTTTCACTAATTATATTAGTGTCTTTCAATCAAACATTAAACGCATCTGCACTTTTCAATAAAGATGGAATTATTTTAGACCACACTATTACAAAACAGAAAGTAGTATTCGTTCCGTTTTACAATCGAAATGTAATAGTATGGAAAAGCAAAGTTGACTTAATCAATTCTACAAAAATTGCTATTGCAATCAGAATTCCTTGTTATTTAAGTTTTGATTATTCTTATTTAAATCCAGCAGAAATTTCAACTGTTCAAGAATCAATTTCAGATTATACTTTATCTGACGTATATAAAAACTATGTAGCACCAAAACCAGTTATGGTCAACGCTAAACAAACCATCAGCAGTGAAAAATATTTTGTTACGTTTGAAGATGTAGATTTAAGAACGGCTACCTTTAATTGGGATTTTAAGTATTCTTTCTGGCAATAATTAATTGATTATGCTTCAAAAATTAAATACAAACCATACATAACGAGTACAATTCCAATAGTGGTTAAACCGTAAAGAAAAAAACCGACCAAACTTGGAAACAAGTTTAGCATGGTAAATACGCAACTTAAAAAACACAAGAACGAACCAATTGCAGTAATTATAAAACCATTATTTTGTCTTCGATCTGCATATTTTTTTTTATACGCTTTTATGGTTTCTTCTATTAAAGAAGCTTCATAATTTTTCTCAGACAATTCTTTTGCAATATCAGCTTCGGTGCAATTATTAAACTTCCAATGTTTAAAATGCAGTTCTAACGAATTATTTTGACTCATCATCTTGAATTTTATTAACATGAAATTAAATAATAATTTACATTTAAGCAATAATAAAATTTAGTTAAAAAAAAATGTCGACCAGATGGTCGACATTTTTTCTATTTTCTATAAATTAATATTATTCGGCTAAAGCTTTTGCTTTTTCCAACATATTCATAGAAGCATACACTTTTTTCAAGTTTTGCTTATAATCTGCGTTTTTAGGATCAATAGCATATGCTTTTTCTAAGTAAGGCAATGCTTTTGTAAAAACTGCATCACGTTCTGCTTTTTTAGCTGTGAATTTTTTTCCATCTCTATCATCTTTCTCATCAATTGCATTCATTTGTTTGTTTAATTCAACACCTTGATTGAAAAACATAACACCAATATTAAAAGCAGCATCACCATAATCTGGATTGATTGCTAATGCTTTGTCGTAAGCATCTTTTGCTTTATCATACGATTTTGCTTTATCATACAACACACCTAAATTAAACCATAAAGAAGCATTGTTCGGTTCAGAAATTACAGCTTTCTCAAATTTTGCAACAGATTCCTGAACATCACCACCATCTAAGGTTTTGTTTAATTCAACAATTTGTAAGCTTTTACTATTTGGAAATTTTGCTAACCCTTTTTTTAGAATATCATTTAAGCCAGTTTTATTATTGGTTTTATCATAGATATCTGCTAACATTTCATACACGCTAGCATTGTTGAAATTCATGGAAACTAATTTTTCAAGCATTGGTGTTACTTCAGCAATTTTATTTGCATTAATTCCAGCCATAGCTGATGCATAAATTCCATTCGTATCAATTGAAGAAACTAAACCTTTAGAAAATAAAAGTTCATTGGCATTTCGAGACGATTCAAAATGTTTGTATGCATCTTCGTATTTTTTATTATTGAATCTTTCTAAACCTTCATTAAATAAATAAGATGCGATCATGTTTAATGGTGTACCAAAGTCTTTTTGTTTTTTAACATTGGTTTCTAATTCAAATGCTTTTACGTAAGCATCTTTTGCATCAAATAAACATGTTGGGTTGGATGCATAAAAAATGCGTGTTTCATAAATTCCTTTGTTTGCATCACCTTTCAAAACCCAAGCTTTTGCTTTTTTTTGGTTTTCTGGATCTTGAAGCACTAATTCAATTTCTTTCTTAGCTTCTAGAAATTTATTTTCGCTGATATAACTTTCAACGTTAAAAATTTTTCCTTTTTGAGCAAAAGTTGGTGTAACAAAAAATGCATTTGCTACTAAAAAACTCAACAATAATTTTTTCATTCTTTTTTTATTTTATTGTTCTTCAATATTGTTATTTTCTGTCGAATTATCTTCTGATTTATTTTCTTCTGTTAAATTTTCGGCACTTTTTTCATCAGTCGATTCTGCATTTTCACCATCACTTTCATTTTCACCTACTTCATCTTCTTCATGATCTATTTTAGAAACTGCTGCAATCGCATCGTCACCTTTTAATTTAATCAAACTCACGCCTTGTGTGTTTCGGCCCATTGTACGCAATGTATTCAATCCAATTCTAATTGTCAAACCAGACTTATTGATGATCATTAAATCATTGGCATCAGAAACAGATTGTATCGCAATCATATTACCAGTTTTTTCAGTAACATTCAATGAGATAACACCTTTTCCACCACGCGAAGTTATTCTGTAATCTTCTAAAGCCGAACGTTTTCCGTAACCGTTTTCAGAAACTACCATTATATCTTCTTGTAATTCCGTGGTTGTATCTGCACAAACCATGCCAATTAATTCATCTTCATCACGAAGATTGATACCACGAACACCAGAACCAGTTCTGCCAATGGCACGAACACCTTTTTCATTGAAACGAGTTGCGTATCCTTTTTTAGAACCTAAAATAATTTCGCATTGTCCGTTGGTTAAAGCAGCAGTTACTAACTCATCACCTTCGCGCACTGTAATTGCATTCACACCATTTGAACGCGGTCTAGAATATTCACGCATAGATGTTTTTTTTCACCGTACCTTTTCTGGTAGCCATTATAATGTTGTGTGTATCTAAAAAATCTTCATCTTTTAGATTTTTAACATTGATAAACGCTTTAATTTTATCGTCTTGTGGAATATTGATGATATTTTGAATTGGACGACCTTTAGACGTTTTGTTGCCTTCCGGAATTTCATACACTTTCAACCAGAAACATTTTCCTTGCTCAGTAAACAACAATAAATAATTATGTGTTGAAGCCACAAAGATATGTTCGATGAAATCTGCATCGCGCGTTTTGCCACCTTGCGAACCTTTACCACCACGATTTTGTTTTTTGTATTCGTCTAAAGAAGTACGTTTTACATAACCTAAATGCGAAATAGTAACCACCATTTCTTCTTCAGGAATCATATCTTCAAAAGAAATATCATCACCATAATAAACGATTTCAGAACGTCGTTCATCGCCGTATTTTTTTCTGATTTCTGCTAACTCACCTTTGATGATATCGAAACGTAAATGTTCATTTGCTAAAATCTCTTTTAAACGAGCAATCAAGTCTGAAATCTCTTTATGTTCAGCACGAATTTTATCAATTTCAAGACCTGTTAAACGTTGTAACGTCAATGCCAACACAGCTTTTGCCTGAATTTCAGTCATACCGAAATTAGAAACCAAACCTTCTTTTGCTTCTTCTGGATTTTTAGAATTTCTGATGAGTTTAATTACTTCATCTAAATGATCTAAAGCAATAATGTAACCTTCTAAAATATGCAAACGCTCTTCTGCTTTGCGCAATTCAAATTGTGTTCTGCGTGTTACGACTTCTAATCTGAACTCAACAAAATATTTGATAAGTTCTTTTAAGTTTAAAACTTTTGGACGACCATTTACCAACGCAATATTATTGATACCATAACTGGTTTGCAATGGAGTATGTTGATATAAATTATTCAACACCACATTTGGAATAGCGTCACGTTTTAAATCAAACACTACACGCAAACCATCTCTGTCAGATTCATCACGAATTTCCGCAATACCATCTAATTTTTTTTCATTTACCAAATCAGAAGCACGAGTAATGATCATTTTCGGTTGAATCTGATAGGGCACTTCGCTGATAATAATTTGTGTTCTGCCTTCTTTGTTTTCTTCAATTCTTGCACGACCACGCACACGCACTTTTCCGCGACCAGTTCTGAAACCATCTTTCACACCTTCGTAACCATAAATGATTCCACCTGTAGGAAAATCTGGTGCTTTTACGAATTCCATCAATTCATCAACCGTAATTTCGTTGTTGTCGATATAGGCATAAATACCATCAATTACTTCTGTTAAATTGTGTGGTAAAATATTAGTAGCCATACCAACAGCAATTCCAGATGCGCCATTAATTAACAACTGAGGAATTTGTGTTGGCATCACGGTTGGTTCTTCTAAAGAGTCATCAAAGTTCAATTGAAAATCAACCGTTTCTTTATCCAAATCTTCCAACATTTCTTCAGCAATTTTTTTCATACGAACTTCCGTATAACGCATAGCTGCTGGTGGATCGCCGTCAATTGAACCAAAGTTACCTTGTCCATCAATCAGTGTATATCTCAAACTCCATGGTTGCGCCATACGCACCATCGTATCATACACAGAACTATCACCGTGTGGATGGTATTTACCGAGCACTTCACCTACTACACGCGCTGATTTTTTGTATGGACGATTAGAATACATACCTAACTCATTCATACCATACAAAACACGTCTGTGAACTGGTTTCAAACCATCACGAACATCAGGTAAAGCACGCGAAACAATCACCGACATCGAGTAATCGATGTACGCTGATTTCATTTCATCTTCTATGTTAATAGGTACTACTTTAGATACCTTTTTGTCTTCAAATTCATCTGCCATTTATGTATAATTTACGTTTAATTTTTAGTGTTGCAAAAATACGAAATTACAGTCGTAAAACCGTGTGAAAAAAGGCTAAAATATCCACAATTTGGTGGTAAAAGTGTGAGTTGCACACAAATAAAAATTGAGAAATTGAGTATTGCAAAACAATCTGTTTTTTAACATTAAAATGACAAATAAGATTAGATTTTATCAAATTAAATAAAAAATTGTAATTTCATTTTTCTGTATTTTTTATGTTTTCAAAAACCGACCAACTTATAGAATGTGTTCCAAATTTTTCAGAAGGAAGAAACAGTGCTATTATTGATGCTATTGCTGCATCTATAGAAAGAATTGATGGTGTAAAATTGATGAATATTGATGTTGGTTTTGATGCCAACAGAACGGTTTATACGTTTGCTGGAAAACCACAAGAGGTTTTAGAAGCTGCATTTCAAGCAATAAAAAAAGCCAATGAATTAATTGATATGCGTGTACACAAAGGCGAACATCCACGCATGGGTGCCTGCGATGTTTGTCCCTTGATTCCTATTCAACATATTTCGATGAATGAAGTAGTTGGATTATCTGCACAATTAGGAAAACGTGTTGGTGAATTAGGTATTCCAGTTTATATGTATGGATATTCTGCTGCGAATTTAACCAGAGCCAATTTAGCGTATTTGCGCAAAGGTGAATACGAAGCAATTGAAGATAAAATGAAATTACCAGCATGGAAACCAGATTTTGGAGAACTAAAATCCAATTCAACCTTTGGTATGATGGCAATTGGCGCACGTGCTTTCTTAATTGCATATAATATCAATCTTACCACGAAAGATGAAAGCATTGCCAAACAAATTGCCAAACAAATTCGATTACTTAGAGAAAAAAAGGATGGAAGTTATGAAAGCAATTTAGTGCAACATGTAAAAGCAATTGGTTGGTTTATGCAAGCATTTGATTGCGCCCAAGTATCAATGAATATTACCGATATTGAAAAGAGTCCGATTATTGAAGTGTTTGATATGGTAAAAAAAATGGCACAGCAATTAGGTGAAAACACCAATGGTAGCGAGTTAATTGGCTTAATTCCATTAAAAGCATTTCACACTAAAAATGATTTTTTTGACGAATATGATTTGGATAAAAAGATAGAATACTTAGGTTTAAATGCAGTTAAACCATTTAGCAAAGAAGAGAATATTATTGAGTATAAATTAGGATTAAACAATAAATAAAAATGTCATTATACCTTTTACTTATTTTATTTATTGTTGGAATTATCTCACAGCAATTTTCATTTTTACCTAAAAATTTATTTCGTTACATCAACAAATTTATTTTGTTTGTGCCGTTGCCAGCCATCGTGCTTTCTAAAATTCCTTTTTTAGAAATTAACCACGAAGTGTTGTTTCCAATAGCTTCTGCATGGATTATATTTTTTGGTTCTATTCTTTACGCATTTATTATTTGTCGCATTTTTGACTATGATAAAAAAACAATGGCTTGTATTATTTTGTGTTGTGGTTTAGGAAATACGTCGTTTGTAGGCTATCCATTTTTGCAACATTTTTATGGTGAAGCAAGTTTGCGCTACGCCATTTTGTTGACCAACCTGGTAGTTTTTTAATACTATCTACATTTGGAGTTTTTGTGGCTGCGTATTTTAGTACTGGTAGTTTTGATGTAAAAAAAATCGGTTTAAAACTAATTCAATTTCCGCCATTTATAGTGTTTATCATTAGCTTGTTTATTCCTAAAATTCATCGAAGGAAACTTATTTAACATACTCGAAACCATAGGAAAAACGATGGTTCCTTTGGCTTTGTTGTCGCTTGGTTTGCAATTTAAATTAGATTTAAAAGAAATAGAATGGACAAAATTTTTCGCAGGAATTTTCTATAAATTAGTGTTGGCACCGTTCATTATTTATGTGTTGTTTTACTTTATCTTACATAAACAAAGCGAACTGTATATGATATCGATTTTGGAATGCGCTATGCCACCAATGATCACCTCATCTATCTTAGCTATCGAATATAATTTAGATGCAAAACTGGCAAACACCTTTCCTACTTTAGGTATTTTATTTTCGATTATTACGTTGATGATTTGGAAAATGATTTTGTGATATTTTTCACGCAAAGAACGCAAAGGAGCAAAGAACATAAAATTTTTTAAAGCAAAATATTTTCCATTGATGCAGACAATTTATTCGACGCATTCAATGCATAACTACACTTTCACCACTTTCACTTTCACTTCCTTACAAAACCTCTTTAAGCACATCAATAATACTTGAATACATATTGTCAAAATAAGTTGGTACGTCTTCTTTTTTTACCCAAATCGCTTGTTCAATATCTTCTTCCGTTTGTGGAATTAATGCTGCTGCAAAATCCGTTTTCATTTCAAACCAATACGAAATTTTCATCGCTGGTTTTCCATTAATATCATACGAATGATACGTTGCGGTGTTCGCTAATTCTTTAAATAAAATTGGCTTTAAAATACTTACATTCGTTAAGCCAGTTTCTTCTTCTACTTCGCGAATTGCTGTATCTTCAATCGTTTCATCAATTTCCATTTTTCCTTTTGGCAAATCCCAAAATCCGCGACGATGAATTAATAAAATTTCATTTTTAGTATTATAAACCACGCCACCTGCTGCTTCTAAACAAATAAAATGAGCTAAAAAATCATTTTTTAGTTTTTCAACATCTTTATGAAACAAAATATAGTTACTGGTATTCAAATCATTAAAAATAATTTTAAAGGAAGAAGCTAAACTTTGCTCATTACTATACGGTTCAATAATAAAATCAGTATTTCCAACTAAATTATTTACACTTGATGGATTATTTGTAAGATAGACTATCTTGTTATTGACAAAAATTTATACTTTTGGTTCATGGTGAAAATGTTGAATGTTTATACGATGTTTGATATTTTTTCTTCAGCATACGAATTTACATTATTTACGCTAAAAAACAAACAAATGGAAAATACAGCATACAAAGAAAAACTTGCAGAGCAATTTTATTACAAATCAAAGCAATTCAATTAAATACTCAAGAGCCATTTACCTGGACGAGCGGAATAAAAAGTCCTGTATATTGTGATAATCGAAAATTATTATCCTATCCATTAGTTCGAGATTTTGTGCGGGATGGTTTTATTGCGTTGGTTCAAGAATATTTTCCGACTGCTGATTATATTGCAGGTGTTGCCACTGCTGGAATTCCACATGGTGCAATTTTGGCAGACCATCTCAATTTGCCTTTTATTTATGTGCGTTCAAAACCAAAAGAACATGGCTTGAACAACACTATTGAAGGCGATTTAAAACATGGCTCCAGAGTTTTAGTAGTAGAAGATACTATTTCAACTGGTGGCAGTTCGCTGAAAGCAGTTGCAGATTTGCGCGCTGCAGGCGCCGAAGTTATTGGCATGGTTGCCATTTATAAATATGGTTTTGAAGAAACTAAACAACGCTTTGAAGATGAAGGTGTAGTTTTAAAGACTTTAACCAATTACGATTTTTTAATTCGCACAGCAATTGCAGATGGCTACATTTCAAAAGACGAAATAGAAACATTAAATGCATGGCGCGCAAATCCGAAAGAATGGAAATAGTTAATAGTCAATGGTCAATAGTAATTGGTCAATGGTCATTTGTCATTGATGATCTGTAATGGTAAATTAATTAATTACCAAACTCTTATAACTAATCTATAATAACTAATGACCAATGACTAATCTCTAATAACAACAAATACCTATGCTTTTATTTATTGATTTATTAAGTTGGAAAACGTGGACAGTGCCGCTCATTGGCGCATTTATTGGCTGGATAACAAATTGGTTAGCGATAAAAATGTTATTTCATCCACGCAAACCCATCAAAATATTATTCATAACGTTTCATGGTATTTTTCCAAAAAACAAACCACGTATTGCACAAAAATTAGGCACTATTGTACAACGCGATTTAATTAATTTTGGTGATATAAAAGATAGATTAAGCGATCCTGATGCATTGAGTAATTTTAAAGAAGAAATTGCAGCACGCATTGAAGATGCCTTGCGCGATAGAATTGAAAAAAGTACGATGGCAAGCATTCTGATTCCAGAACAATTAATACAAAGTATTCATAAAACTATAGTTGAAGAAATTGAAAAAAATCTTCCTGAAGTAATTAGCAATACCATTACTAAAATTGAGGACAAATTAAACATCGAAGAAATTGTAACGAATAAAGTAAATCAATTTTCAGATGAAAAACTAGAGCAATTATTACTCGATATAACTGCTAAAGAATTTACCTTTATCGAAATTATCGGTGGTGTATTAGGTTTCTTAATTGGAATTATTCAGTTGTTAATTGCAGCTTTGTAGTAAAAAATGCCGAATAAATCGGCATTTAAAAATGTTAATAGTTTATTTGCTATTTCAACAACGTTACTGTTCCCTGTTTTGTTAACGGTTTGCCGTTGTAGCACGTAAATGTGATTACATAAATGTATGAATCGCTTTCTGCTTCAGCACCTTTGTATCTTCCGTTCCAGCAATCTGTAGTGTTATTGGTTTCAAATATTTTCTCGTTCCATCTGTCAAAAATAATCATTCTATAATCTGTTAATTTTGGTGGCGAAATGATTGAAAAACAATCGTTCACACCATCATTGTTTGGCGAAAACGCGCTTGGCACAAAAATGTAATCATTTGTACACTCGTTAATTAAATTCACTTTCACAGAATCTGTATTCACACAACCATTTTTATCTTTCACCACCACAGAAAACAATGTTGTAGCTGTAATGATAGATGTTGGATTTTTAATGGAATCATTATTTAACATACTAGATGGTATCCAATTGTACTGCAACGTGCCTCCACCGTTTACATTTAATTGTACTTCTTCTTCATACTTTGCATTTGGTTTATCCACCACAGCATCAATTGCTGGTAACTGGTAAACAGTATCTATAATATTAACTGTTTTACTGCAACCGTTTCCGTATTTGATAATTGCTTGCACATTGGTAGTAGCTTTGTAGTTTACCGGAATGCTATCAACATTCGTAGTCGTAAATGTATCTGTTCCATTTTTCCAAAAACACTATATGCAGGTTGAGGAATATTTAAATCTATGAAACTACTTTTACCAGTACAATACGGCGGAGCGTTAACTGCATAATCTATCGAACTTACTTTCATAATTATAGAGTTACTTGTAACACTATTCGTTGTTAAACATGATGCAGTTGTATTTATGATCACTTCTACTTTATCATTATTATTTAAGGTAGATGAACTAAATTGGTTACTATTCGTTCCAACAGGATTTCCATTTAAGAACCATTGATAAGTTGGAGTAACTCTGGTGTTCTGTGCATTTGCAGTAAACACTACTGCATCGCCTTTGCAAATATCATTTTTGTTGGATAAGATGGAAACCGTTGGCGTTAAAACAGTGGTTACATTCAGCGTTAGATTTACGGTGCTATCACAATTTTTAGAGGTTTGCAAAACAACGGTATGCAAGCCAGAAGTATTAAAGGTTTGTGAACCAATCGCAACCGATTGATCTGAGCAAATACTTCTGGTGATATTGGTAATTTTTGTTGGATTTACCGTAACTACTGAATTCACAAGAGTGCTGCTACAACCGTTAGTAGTGCCTTTTACTGTAAATGTTTGACTTGAATTTAATGGAAGTGTGGTAACAATAGCATTAGGTGGCAAACCACCAGACCAAACATACGTAGTAGCACCATTTGCCGTTAATGTTGCCGTTTGTCCACTACAAATAACTGGACTATTCACCGTAACCACTGGATTTGGTTTCACAGTAACCGTTGAAGTTGCAACACCTGTACAACCATTTTTGGTGCCTGTAACCGTATAAATTTGATTAGATGATAAAGGTAGTGTCGTTGCTGGATTTCCAGTCAAACCACCTGTCCAAGTATAGGTGGTGGCACCATTAGCTGTAAGTGTCGTAAATTGTCCGTCACAAATACTCGGTGAATTTACAGTTACAATAGGATTTGGTTTAACAGTTACAGTTGATGTTGCTGTTCCAGTGCAGCCATTTGTGGTTCCAGTTACTATGTAACTTTGATTTGAATTTAAAGCTGGCGTTGTTACCGGATTTCCAACCAAACCACCAGTCCATGTATAAGTGTTTGCGCCATTGGCTGTTAAAGTGGTTGTTAGTCCATCGCAAATACTAGAAGAATTTACAGTTACTATTGGATTTGGTTTCACAGTTATGGTTGCTATTGCAGTTCCAGTACAACCATTCGTGGTTCCTGTCACTGTATAATTTTGGTTAGATGACAATGCAAGAGTTGTTGCTGGATTGCCACTCAATCCACCAGTCCAAGTGTAAGAAGCTGCACCGTTTGCAATCAATGTTGCAGTTTTTCCTGCACAAATACTTGGAGAATTTATCGTTACAATTGGATTTGGCGTAACTGTTACCGTAGCAATAGCAGTTCCTGTACAACCATTTGTTGTACCAGTTACCGTATAAATTTGAGTAGATGATAAAACTCCTGTAGAAACAGATGCGTTTGGTGGCAAACCACCAGTCCATGTATAAGTAGTGCCTCCACTTGCAGTTAATGTAGTTGATTGTCCATCACAAATATTTGGTGAATTTACATTTATAGTTAAATTTGGTTTCACGGTTACAGTTGATGTTGCTGTTCCAGTACAACCATTCGTTGTACCTGTTACGGTAAACGTAGCAGTCGATGGCAATGGATTTGTGGTCGCTGGATTGCCCACTAAGCCACCAGTCCAAGTATATGTTGTTGCACCATTGGCTGTTAATGTTGCGGTTTGATTCGTGCAAATAAATGGCGAATTTACTGTTACCGTTGGATTTGGTTTTACGGTTACCGTTGCTATGGCTGTGCCTATACAACCATTCGAGGTGCCTGTTACTGTATAATTTGTATTCGTTGATAAAGCTAAAGTCGTTGCTGGATTGCCTGACAAACCACCTGTCCATGTATAAGTAGTTGCGCCACCAGCTGTAAGTATTGCTGTTTGTCCGTTACATATACTTGGCGAATTTACCGTTACTATTGGATTTGGTTTGACTGTTATTGTCGCAACTGCTGTACCAGTACAACCGTTCGTGGTACCTGTTACCGTATAACTTGTGTTTGCATTTAATGCTAATGTTGTTGCTGGATTGCCAGTCAAACCACCAGTCCATGTGTAAGTGGTGGCACCAGCTGCGGTTAAGGTAGCAGTTTTTCCATCACAAATACTTGGTGAGTTCACTGAAACAACTGGTTTTGGTTTTACGGTTACTGTTGCAACTGCTGTGCCTGTACAACCGTTCGTTGTTCCTGTTACTGTATATGTTTGGTTGGATGATAAAGCACCTGTCGTTGCTGGATTGCCACTCAATCCACCAGTCCAAGTATAGGTAGTTGCACCGTTTGCTGTAAGCGTTGCCGTTTGTCCATCACAAATACTCGGTGAGTTAACGGTTACGATTGGTTTCGGTTTTACGGTAACTGTTGCGACTGCTGTGCCTGTACAACCATTCGTAGTTCCTGTTACTGTATAATTTGTATTCGTTGATAAAGCTAAAGTCGTTGCTGGATTGCCTGACAAACCACCTGTCCATGAATAAGTAGTTGCGCCACCAGCTGTAAGTATTGCTGTTTGTCCATTACATATACTTGGTGAATTTACCGTTACTATTGGATTCGGTTTGACTGTTACTGTCGCAATCGCTGTACCAGTACAACCATTCGTGGTACCTGTTACCGTATAACTTGTGTTTGCATTTAATGCTAATGTTGTTGCTGGATTGCCAGTCAAACCACCAGTCCATGTGTAAGTGGTGGCACCAGCTGCGGTTAAGGTAGCAGTTTTTCCATCACAAATGCTTGGTGAGTTCACTGAAACAACTGGTTTTGGTTTTACGGTTACTGTTGCAATAGCAGTGCCTGTACAACCGTTCGTTGTTCCTGTTACTGTATATGTTTGGTTGGATGATAAAGCACCTGTCGTTGCTGGATTACCACTTAAACCACCAGTCCAAGTATAGGTAGTTGCACCGTTTGCTGTAAGCGTTGCCGTTTGTCCATCACAAATACTCGGTGAGTTAACGGTTACGATTGGTTTCGGTTTTACGGTAACTGTTGCGACTGCTGTGCCTGTACAACCATTCGTAGTTCCTGTTACTGTATAATTTGTATTTGTTGATAAAGCTAAAGTCGTTGCTGGATTGCCTGACAAACCACCAGTCCATGAATAAGTAGTTGCGCCACCAGCTGTAAGTGTTGCTGTTTGTCCGTTACATATACTTGGTGAATTTACCGTTACTATTGGATTCGGTTTAACTGTCACAGTCGCAATCGCTGTACCAGTACAACCATTAGTTGTGCCTGTTACCGTATAGCTTGTATTTGCATTTAATGCTAATGTTGTTGCTGGATTGCCAGTCAAACCACCAGTCCATGTGTAAGTAGTTGCTCCAGTTGCGGTTAAGGTTGCGGTTAGTCCATCACAAATATTCGGCGAGTTCACTGAAACAACTGGATTGGGTTTTACCGTTACTGTTATTGGATTACTCGTTTTTGGATTTCCACTCACACAACCTAAACTACTGGTTAATCGAACAGTAACTACGTCATTATTATTGAAAGAAGTCGAGCTATAAGTATTGCTGTTTGAACCAACAGGATTTCCATTTAAAAACCATTGATATGCTGGAGTAGCACCACCATTTGTTGGGTTTGCTGTCAATGTTAAAGATGCAGTTGGACAAATAGCTGCGTTTCCAGTTATCGTAACATCAACAGGTAAAGGACTGCTAATAATCATCGTAACAATATTACTGGTTGCTTGCAAACCTGAATTGCAGCTTGAATTACTAGTTACGGTAACTTTTACCTGATCATTGTTAATTAAAGTATTGTTTGAATAGGTGTTACTATTCGTACCCACTGGATTTCCATTTAAATACCATTGATATGTTGGTGCAGCACCTGCATTTACTGGTGTTGCCGTAAATGTTACATTCGTTCCAGGACAAATAGAGTTAGTAGATTCCAGGATAGAAACCGTAGGAGGCACATTGGTTACTGTAATATTTTTTGTAACTGTTTCCAAGCAACCTTTATTACTTTTTACAGTTAATGAAATTGTTTTCACACCAGTTGTAGTATAGGTAACTGTTGGTGGATTTTGACCAACATACGTTGAAGGTGTTGCACCAACACCAAAGTTCCATGTCCATTGCACAAGCGTGCCTAATGGTGGTGGTGTAGATCCATCTGTAAAGGTTATTACTTCACCTGGACAGATTTGATCGTCTGCATCGCTGTCATTTATCACAGCTGTTGGACCTTGAATTTGAGCAGTTCCACCGAATACAATAGAAAATCCATTTCCTGTTGATGTAAAATTATTAATGGCTAATGCATACGTTTCTCCAGCTACAACAGTGAGTTCTCTGGCAAACTGACTCTGGCATCTGTTGGCACCAATTCCACATAAAAAATAAGCTAAATCTGCGTTACAACCAGAATATTCATCATTAAAAGTTGCTGTTGGCGTTAAACCAGTGTTTGATGTATTTGCATTGGCTCCACCAGGTGTACAATCCGGAGCAGACGCCATGCAACGCTGAACAGATTTACCAGTGCAGTTTCCTATTCCGTTTGGTAATTTATAAACTACAAAATCTAAATCATCACCAGTATTAGATGGCGATAAAATAAAATTAAAGGTCCCAGATGTTGCAAACGTAAAAGCATACCACGTTGAATTAGATTCTATGGTTCCGCCACCAAAACAGGCAGCATCGTTCATTTCTGAATTATTTGTTCCAGCGCCACTTACACTTGGCACCGTAAATGGATCTTTACTACATAAGGCAACTGCAGTCGGACAATCGCTGCTTGGAACCGGCACCGGATTGTAATTATTGATACAATATTGAAACGTTCCTTTGTTTGCATTTACACCATCAACTCGAATTAAATAGGTTTCACCAATTGTTAAACCACCTCTGTAAACTTGTATAATATTTTGACCAGCAGGTGCAGAACCACATACTAATTCATTTAGTGTGGTGGCACATGTTCCAGAATATAGTGCCACTTGTGGTCTATTTAATGTACCACCAACAGGACTGCCTTGATTTCCATTAATCGTTATGGTTACATCTGAAGCAGTAGCAACAAATTTATACCAAACATCATTAACAGTGCCACCCCAACATGTTGCAACACCAAAACCACCACTGGTCGCTACATCATCTGTTGACGCAACAGTAGTTCCGGCACCGTTTGCCGAACAGAAATTAACAACCGTTGGAATCAATATGGCATTCGGACAAGCGTCATTCGCTGGCTGTGCATACGAAATGAAAGATATGAATATGAAAAATGAAAGAAAATAGAGTCTTTTCATAAAAGCAAATTTGTGTTCTATAAATTTAAGAATAAACTAGCAGAATTATATCTATTACAGTAAAAAGTTAACGAATGTGTATTTTTTGAAGTAATTATGACATTTTTTGTGGATTATTTATTTTTAGTAGATTTACCAAATGGAAAAAAGAGAGTTGCGCATTGTTTTTATGGGAACGCCTGATTTTGCTGTTCCTTCATTGGATATTTTAGTTCAACATAATTATAAAATAGTTGGTGTCATTACTGCACCAGATAAACCAGCAGGCCGCGGACAACAATTGCATCAATCAGCGGTAAAGAAATATGCTGTTGAGAAGAATTTAGCAGTTCTTCAACCAGAGAAATTAAAGAATGCTGATTTTATAAATGAATTAAAAGCGTTAGAGCCAAATCTTTTTATTGTGGTTGCCTTTAGAATGTTACCAGAACTAGTTTGGCAAATGCCAGAATATGGAACGTTTAATTTGCATGCGTCTTTGCTGCCGCAGTATCGCGGTGCGGCACCGATCAACTGGGCAGTTATTAATGGTGAAAAAGAAACTGGTGTTACTACTTTTTTTCTTCAACAGGAAATTGATACCGGAAACATTATTTTGCAAGAAAAAATAAACATTGAAGACGAAGACAATGCTGGTTCGGTGCATGATAAGCTGATGGATATTGGCTCGCAATTGGTTTTAAAAACAGTGCAACAGATTGAAGAGAATTCTGTTACTGAACAACCACAAGAACTTACGACTTCTAAGCACGCGCCAAAGATATATAAGGAAACTTGTTTTATTGACTGGAATAAACCTGTGCTGGAAATACATAATCTGATTCGTGGATTATCGCCATATCCTACTGCGTTTACACATTTGGATGGAAAGGTGTTGAAGGTGTTTAAGAGTGAGGTTATCCTTCGACAAGCTCAGAATGACAGTGCTCAAGCTCAGAATGACAAAGCTTATTTAACGGACAACAAAACCTATCTTTCGTTTAAATGCGCGAATGGATATTTGGATATTTTGGAGTTGCAACTGGAAGGAAAAAAGCGCATGAAAGTAGATGAATTTTTGCGTGGACATAAGTTTTGATCTTTAAAAAAATATGATAAAAAAAAACATGTTAAACAATCTATTTTTTCTCACAGATTTCGGAGATTTTCACAGAAATGATTTGACAGATTTTTAAGAGTTGTTATCTGAATTGTGATAAGTTTGATTTATGTGATTGTATGAGAGAAAATATGGTCATCCTATTTCCAATGTGTTTAATATTTCTACAAAATTTTCAGTCGGATGAAATTGAAATTTACCGTTTTCTATAGTATAAGGCAAGTTTTCAAATTGTCCATTTGAATACCAAAAAAGATTATTGCTAATGGAGCCAGGACCTTCTTGGTTCATTCCATAAATAGCTGGTACGATAGCATTAACAACTTTTACTACTTCAAGATTTTCAATTGGATAAATTATTACAGAATGCCTATGAGGAATTCCAATGAGTGCGCCTTTTGAACCAATTAGATGCTTCTGATTATGAAAATCAAAAACAATATTTGGTGCAAAGAAGTGATCTCCGTTAACAAACCATATTTTAAATTCGCCAAACTTTTCCTGTGTAATTCTTGATGTATATTTACTTTTAATGTTTTTAATTCCTTCTTCTAATACTTCATCCAAGGTCTTATTCCACACCTTAAAATGAGCAGGTTGAATATTCATAACAGTGTCAGGTAAATCATAAACAACCATTGCATAAATATCTCCGCTGAAATCTTTTCCTATAGTGTTTTCTTTTCCTATTTGAGCAAGATAATCATTTTGGATAAAGACGAACGCCAATATATTCTTTGACTTTGTCATAATCAGATACTATTTTATTAAATTCAGTTTCAAACTGATGGCTTCTTGCCATTGAATCAAAAAAATCAGACACAATAGTTTTATAATGTGTTAATTCATTTTGTTTACACATTTGAGAAACATTTGTAAGACCTAAATTATATAACCTAGTTCATTATTTTCAACTATAACCACACCATCATCAACTTATAATTAAGTTTTCGTTTTTTAAAATAATCTTCAATTGCATTTAAAAAATTCATCGTATTCATTTTTCTTTAAAAAACGATGCCCATTCCGGTAGACTTTGTTTTTCTTGTTTTCTTTTAAAAAAATTGGAACATATAAAAAGTATTTAAGATCTCATTTTAGTTTCGGTTTATATCACTATAATAAAACATACCATAAATATACATTTTAAAAGCAATACACTCTGGCAGAACTCGAAACCGTGTCAGAGTATATTAGCACTAATTATCTCTTGTTTATACCAAACGCAATAATTGTTGCGTAATTTCGAGTAATAAACAATAAAATATGGCTACTACACTTACAGCAAAACCAGAAGCAAAAATCAGAAAGGTAAATTTTAAATTTGAAAAACCTTTTCCAAAACATTGGTACAATGATAATCCAGTGGCTACGCATTTTATGAATGCGCAACACCTGGCATTTCCAGATGGTGAAAAGTTTTTTATTCGAAGTGTGAAAGCATTTGCTGATGTTTATAAAAACGATCCTGAATTAAGAAAACGAGTTGATAATTTTATAGGTCAAGAAGGTACGCATTATGCAGAGCATCAAAAATTTTGGGACATCATGGAATCGCAGGATTTGCAACCGATGAAATTTGTAGATGTGTTTCGTAAAACTGCGTGGAATGGTTTAGAAACTTGGGCAAGAAAAACGTTTAAGAAAAATAATATCGGCAACAAAGTAGCACTTAGCGTTACAGTTGCGCTTGAACATTACACGGCTATGCTGGCTGAAAGTGGTATTATCAATAAAGACATTACTGAAGGAAAAATGCCTGAAGAAATGAAGAATTTATTTATGTGGCACGCTGCAGAAGAGATTGAGCACAAAGCCATTCCGTTTGATGTATTGAAAAAAGTAGATGATAGTTATGCGTTGCGTATCAGCGGAATGCTGATTGCTTCTTGGGGCCTTTGGTTTTATTTAGGTCTTGGTACGGTGATGCTTACTGCTCAAGATAAAGATGTAAATAAGAAGTGATATTCCAAAACATACGTTTCAGTTTTATCAAGATTTAGAGATAGTTTTGGTGGCACCTTGGCATCGCAATTTGGACAATATTTTTAGAAGAGATTTTCATCCTGACCAAATAGATAATTATCATTTAGCAGAAGAATTATTGAAAGGTAAAAGTTATGCTATTAGACAATAGCCAATAGTCAATGGTCATTAGTTATAAAAATTTATTTATAATGAAAATAAAAAAACTATATCAACTACATCAATAAGTACAAACCAAAAAAGACTTCAATCAAAAGCGTATAATCACGAAGAAATAAAAGTGTAGAGTAAATTTTATTTTTTAATAAAGACAATCCACGATTTTATTATAAAAACAATCCGTTTAGTACGCATTTATTAATGCGTTGCATATAGTATTTCCGACAGGCGAACGATTTTTTGTGAATTCAGTTTTTGAAACATCAAAAAGAAATTACAGATGACAAACTGAAAAAACAAGTACGTAATTTCTGTGGACAAGAAGGTGTGCACAGTGCGATGCATGAAAAATTTTGGAAAATTTTAGACGAAAACGGCTACATCATTAAAGGTTACGAAAATCATATTGATAAGCTGTTGCATAAAATAATTGCAAAATTGAAGTAGAAGGAACACGTATCAACAACATCGATTTGACAGCAACTGTTTGTTTAGAACACTTTACGGCGTTGTTTGGTCATGCGCTTTTTGAGCATGTAGAACTGAACCAAGACATTGTTCCAAAAGATATGGCTGAGCTTTTTCAATGGCACGCTGCAGAAGAAATTGAACATAAAAATGTGGCGTTTGATGTGTTTCAAAAAGTAGATAAAGACGAACATATTACACGTGTTACATTGATGCCAATCGTTACAGCTTTGCTTATTTTATTTAGGAATCGGAACTATGATGTTAATGTATCAAGACAGAAAATACATGAAACTAGCAAAACTACCAAAGCAATTTTACGATTTTGCCACTGGTTTGTTTTCTGATTTACATGGTGATTTAGTGAAAGAATATTTCAGCTTTTTCAAGAAAGATTTTCATCCATCATTTTTGAATGACTATCAATTTGCAGAAAATTTCTTTAAAGACAAAGACTACGATTAAACAGTTTTACTTAAAAATTATCCTTTATTTTTTGTAAAAATCTGTTGCAACATTTTTGTTTGTAGCAATCATTTCTTTTCCAAATAACCAATTATTATTTCCAGAAAAATCAGTACTGGTACCACCAGCTTCCTGAACAATGAATGCACCAGCAGCAACGTCCCAAGGTGCAAGTGAGTATTCGAAAAGCATCAAATCTACCACAAGCAACGTAACATAAATCAATAGATGCAGCACCTAAGCGACGAATTCCACGCGTGTTTTGCATTAAAAACCGCAACGTATTTAAATAGTTTTCTGCTTTACCAAAATCATAATATGGAAAACCAGTTGCCACCAAACTATCAGCAATTGTTACTGTTTCGGACACGTAAATTTTACTTCCATTTAAAAAAGCGCCGTTATTCTTACTCGCATAAAAGCATTCATTTTTATTGACTTCATACACAACACCAACTACTATTTCATCGTTATGTTTTAACGCAACTGAAATTCCGAATACAGGAATTTGATGAATAAAATTTGTGGTACCATCTAACGGATCCACAATCCATTGCCACTCGCCTTGCGTTTGTTCGATTGTATTTTCTTCGGTTAAAAAAGTTGCATTTGGAATTATCTTTTGCAGTTCTTCAACTAAAATTAATTCTGCATTTTTGTCAACGTACGTTACTAAGCTGTTCAATGCTTTTGTTTCAATATCGTTGTTATTTATTTTACCAATTTCAGATTGAATAAAAACCGATGCTTTTTTTACTGCGTTGATAGTTTGTGTTTGTATGTTGAGTAAGTCTTGCATTGCTGATTTATCGCTGTTTGTTGTGATTAAATAATTTAATTCATCTAAAACTTTGCCAAGGTACGTGCCCCACGAACCTTTTTCATTATGTTTCGAGACACGAACCATTGCGAAGATATTTAATCACTGATTATTTACCGTATTTTTCTTTGTTTGTTTTAGTAATCGTTTCATCAATGGTTTTTCCTTCCATGACTAAAACAATTTCGCCTTTAATTTCTTTTTGTGTAAAATGCAGCATTGCATCTGCAACATTTCCATGAAAATTTTCTTCAAATTTTTTTGTTAATTCTCTGCTGATTGATACTTTTCTTTCTTCGCCAAAATATTCTTTTAATTCGTTTAATAATTTTATTAAGCGATACGGTGATTCGTAAAAGACAACAGTTCTTGTTTCTTCCAGCAATTCTTTTAAGCGTTTTTGTCTGCCTTTTTGATGCGGTAAAAATCCTTCAAAAATAAAACGATCAGTTGGAAAGCCTGAATTTACTAACGCAGGCACGAATGCAGTGGCACCAGGCAAACATTCTACTTCAACTTCTTCTTTTAAGCATGCTCTTACTAATAAAAAACCAGGATCGGAAATAGCTGGTGTGCCAGCATCGGAAACCAATGCCATAGTAGTGCCTGATTTTATTTGCTGCACAATGTTTTCTACTACTTTGTGTTCGTTGTCTTTGTGGTATGCTTGTAGGCGCGTTTCAATTTGATATTGCTGACATAAAAATTTAGACGTTCGTGTGTCTTCTGCCAAAATTAAATCAACAGACTTCAACACTTCTATTGCACGAATGGTAATATCTTTTAAATTGCCGATTGGTGTTGGAACGATAAATAATTTCATGTAATTAATTGTAGAATTGTAAAATTAGATAATTGTAGAATGTAAAGTGGTTTTATTTTAAAAAATTATACAATTCTACCATGCTAAAATTATGCAATTAGTTTTATCAATAAATCGTCGATGTAATTAATAAAATGAAACGGTTTGTATTTTCGCCAATTAATATCGTTGTAGGTTTTGTTGATGTTGATGTACTGATGAATGTTGCTTTGGTACATTTCTTCCATAATATGTTCGCGTAGATTAATGGCAATGATATAACCACCATCATCTTTAATATCTTCATACCATTCTTCGTAATAATCATTTCCTGCACCAAAAAACTCTAAGATATTTTCACCAATTAAAATAAATTTATTGATGCCATTATCAATCAAAACATCTATAAAATCTCGTTTTAAAAACATGATATCGTTTGCAATACAATCGTTCCATTCGCCAATAAATTCAATAACTGCAGCATTTTTTTTGTAATCACAATAAATTAATTTAAGGTATAATGTTTCGCTGCCAAAAAAATCCCATTGTGGATGAATGTAGTAATTATAAATTTTTTCGGTGTATTGAAACTCACTGTATTCACGACCAAAGAACGGTGATTTTTCGTCTTCTTCAGCGGTATAAAAATCGCGCCATTTCCAATATGGTTCTATGTCTTGCAAGTAATATTTTTTTAGTTAAGGTTGTTATATAATTAAATTAAGTCAATAATTTTATCTGCTTCTCGTATTCCACTTAAATAAGCACCGTGAACCGTAGAAAAATAATCTGCTTCTGTATGTTCACCAGCAAAGAATACTTTATCGTTTATTTCTTCTGCTAAATCGTCAAAATGTTTCATTTCTGTTCCGACAGCTGTGTAAGAATATGCACCAAATGAGTTTTCATTATTCTGCCATTTAGTTCTCAAAAGTGAAGTTGGATTCGGAATACTATTTCCATAAATATCTTTTAAATGAATCATAATTTCATCAATGATTTGTACGTCTGTCATTGTTTCAGTTTGCCTTGCATAATCAGCATAAGCAAACGTCATCAATGCATTTACAGTTGGATGAAACTTTTTACGTTTACAAAATAATTAAATTTATCTATGATTTCTGGTGTATAAGAAATGTATTGAACATCGTCCCAAAATGAAGTATTCCAGGTTAATAAAAATTTATTTACACAATTCATTCCTATTTTTTGAATAGCATTTTGTTTTGCTGTTGGTAAATTTGGAACAAATTGAATGCTGTTAGCTTTCAAAACACCTAATGGAACGGTAACAATAATAAAATCCGATTCTGTAATTGTTCCGTTATGAGTTACTTTAATTTTATTGCTGCTATAATCTACTTTAGTAACTCTTTGATTGATTTGTATATTTAAATCATTTGCTAAGTAATTTGCAATTCTATCATACCCATTTACAGCAATTTTTTCTGCACCATTAAACTCTTCTCCTTCATTATAAAGCAATGAAGAAAGATTGTTTAAGTCACCTGTATCGAACGAAACGTAGGTAGAAAGTAAAAATTTCCAAAGTCGGTCATTTGCTTTCAAAGGATAAAGATTGGTGAAAACAGTTTCAAAACTTTGTGTTGCATTTCCATTGTTCATCATTGAATTAAGAATAGAATACAGTTCGTCTTCTGCATTATCATAAGTAGTTGCATTTCTTAAAACACCACCTATATCAAAAGATTTTCTGCTTTCATCTATTGTTTCATAGATATTCATTCCAGCTTGTTGAGCTAATGTTGTAATTGGATTTCCATTTACACCATGTATCCAACTTGCACCTTCATCAAATTCTACACCTAATGTTCTATTTGTTCTTAATCGTCCTCCTACTTTTTCTTGTGCTTCCAAAACAATCACATTAAACCCAATTTCTTTTAGTTTTTTTGCAGCTGTTAAACCTGAAATTCCAGCACCAATAACAACAACGGTTTTACCATTCGGCTCATTTTCTTTTTTACAAGAACTTGCTAAAAGAGTTGGAGTTAAAAGTAAAATTGGTAATCCTTTAAAGGTGTCTTTTATAAATTTTCTTCTCTGCATTTTAAACTTTATTTATACTGACATTAACTTTAATAGATAAAAAAATTATTCATTCATAATAAAATAATCAGCAATATCGTCAATCGGATTTTTTACAAGCTTGCCGATAGTGCATTCAAAATCATTTGCTACTTGTTGCAATTCTTCTTTAAAATTAATTGCTATCGAGCCCACGAATCCAATTGGATAATCCTGATAATTTTCGAAGCAAGAAATATGAAAATCAAAGAATTCAGTAAAACCACGTTGCAGTGTTACTTTCACATAATCGGTTTCTCTGAATTTCGATAATATTGGAGCAAAACTCGCCAAATAACGATTCGGCGAAGCTTCTTTATACACTAATTGAAAAATGGCATTTTTCTCTGCTTTATATTCATCAATCAAATGCTGATTAATTTCTTCAGGCAATAAATGATATAAAAAATCGCGCAGAATTTGTTTGCCAAAATACGCGCCACTTGCTTCATCGCCTAATATATAACCAATGCCAGCATATGATTCGGTTAGATTTTCACCATCATAAAAAATTGAATTAGATCCAGTTCCTAAAATGCAGGCAATACCTGGCTCGCTGCCACAAATAGCAATAGCTGCTGCTTTCATATCATGGTCAACATTGATGTTTTTTGCATTTTTGAAAACAGTTTTCAATGCATTTTCTACTAATGCATTTCTTTCATCACTGGAACAACCAGCACCATAAAAACGGACACTTTCTACAGAATTGGCAACTGCAAGTAAGTTCTGATTGGTGTGTATTTTTTGCAAAATTTCTTCGTGGCTTTGCACGGTTGGATTGATGCCTAAAGTATCAAAATAGGTTTTTGTTTTATTGGTTGGATTGTATAACAACCAACTTGTTTTGGTAGAACCAGAATCTGCGAATAATATCATAATAGGCAAAAGTAATAAGTATTAAGTATTAAGTGAAATATTGTTTAATTTTGATAAAAAAAATTATGAAAACTGCATTATTAGTTGGTGCCACAGGTTTGGTTGGTGGATTGGTTTTAGAACAATTATTGGCTGATACTTATTTTGAAAAAGTAATTGTATTGACAAGAAAATCATTAGGTAAAAGCAATGCTAAACTGAAAGAAGTTTTGGTTGATTTTAATAAATTAGATAATTACGCTGCCGAAATAAAAGCCGATGCTGTTTTTTGTTGTTTAGGAACTACCATAAAAGTTGCTGGTTCAAAAGAAGCATTTAAGAAAGTTGACTTTGAATATCCTTTTAAAATAGCGCAATTGGCAAAGCAAAACGGTACTTCAACCTATTTGCTGATAACTGCATTAGGTGCTTCTAAAAATTCGATGATTTTTTATAACCAAGTGAAAGGCGAATTGGAAGATGAAGTGAGCAAATTAAATTTTGACAGCTTTCATATTTTGCAGCCAAGCTTAATTATTGGCGAACGAACCGAAAGCCGAACTGGCGAAGGCATTGCGCAAAAATTGGCACCAGTTTTTGATGCATTGATGATTGGTGGTTTAAAGAAATATAAATCAATAACTGCAGCTCAAATTGCAAAAGCCATGGTGCATTATTCTAAATTAAATGACAAAGGAATTTTCAAACATGAAAGCGATGAATTGCAAAAAATTTAATTCTTAAATTATAAAAAAAATTAGTGAGTTATCTAAATCTCAATTAATATGGAAATGAAATATCTAACGCTTACAGTAGAAAATAAAGTAGCGCACTTAACGATTAACAGACCAGAAAAGGCGAATTCTATGAACGAAGAATCGTGGATAGAATTAAAAAAAGCATTATTGTTTTGTGATGAAACACCAGAAATCAGAGCCATTGTTTTTAGTGGTGCTGGTGAAAAATTATTTTGTGGTGGAATTGATTTAACCATGTTGATGTCAACAAATGAAAAAACGAACGACAAATGCGATGGTAGAAAACGGGAAAAATTCAGAAAATTATTACTCGATTTTCAAGATATCATTTCCACTTTTGAAAAGATTTCAAAACCAGTTTTATCTGCTATACATGGTGGTTGCATTGGCGCTGGCTTAGATATGATTTCGGCAACAGATATGCGTTATTGCACAAAAGATGCTTATTTCTGTATAAAAGAAATTGACTTAGGAATGGTAGCAGATATTGGTACTTTACAACGTTTGCCGAAAATTATTTCAGATGGTATGACTCGTGAATTAGCATACACTGGCAGAAATTTAACTGCTGATGAAGCATTGAAATGTGGTTTAGTAAATAACGTTTTTGAAAACAAAACCGAGTTATTAAAAGCTGTTACGTCAATAGCTGAGTTAATTGCCAGTAAATCACCATTGTCTGTTCGAGGTTCCAAACGAAATATCATTTTTGCACGAGATCATTCAGTAAATGAAAGTTTAGAATACATGGCAAATTGGAATGCTGCACAATTTTATTCTAACGATTTAATGTCAGCATTTCAAGCAAGTATGACAAAGCAAACACCAATATTTGAAGATTAGCTAATCAGTGTAAATCGTTAATTGTTTTTTTGAAAAAGCAATATTTCATTTACATTCTTATTGATATTTTTAGCAATTTTGTTTGTTGGCAAATCATTTGGATCGCGGTTAAATGGATCTTCAATTTCTTCTGCAATCAACTCTAAACTTACCAATACATAAAAAATAAACATCATTACTGGAATCACAAAATAGCCAAGTGAAAACACAAAACCATATGGAAACGACATCACATAAAAGAAAATAAATTTCTTGATAAATAAATTATAGGAAAACGGAATCGGTGTGTTTTTAATGCGTTCGCAACCACCACAAACATCTGTAAATGAAGTCAGTTCGTTATTGATAAATAATAAATGTTCAGGAATTATTTTTTTTGATTGCAATAATTCATGCGTTCTATTCATCAATATCATGGCTATTTGATTAGGCATGTGGTGCGCTTGTTCATCAATATTTTCTAATTCTGGATGTTCTATTTCATCTAAAATTAAACGCGTTGATTCTGCAGCTAAATGACTGCTTAAAACAGAAGCATACAAGCTAATGCTTTCTGCAAAAAATGTTCTGTTATCGTGGTCGTCTGCAGTAAAAATAGCATCTAATTTAATTGCTAAACTTCTGGATGAGTTGACCAATTGGCCCCAAAGTCGTCTGCCTTCCCACCATCTATCGTATGCTGTATTAGTTCTGAAAACTAACAATAAGGAAAGCACCAAACCGAGTAAACTATGGACAACAGTAAGATTTTTAGCCAAATGTTCTTTACTTAATTTAAAAACATTTAATTCTAAAAAAACAATTGCTGCAGCATACAATCCAATTAAAATCAACATTGGAAATAAACGTTGAATAGTATCGGCTTTGTGTAGTTTAAATATAAATGTGAACCAACTTTTTGGATTATATGCAATCATACTTTAATGGTAAATTTTTAAATTATACTGCAACAGAAACCGTTTGATCGATAGAAGTTTTAATGATACTTACTGCTTCATGAATTTGTGCTTCGGTAATTACCAATGGTGGTGCGAAACGAATAATATTTCCGTGTGTTGGTTTTGCTAACAAACCATTATCACGCATTTTTAAACATAAATTCCAAGCCAATTCACCATCTGTATTCCAATTGTGTTCTGTCTCTTCGCCGGTTTTAATCACCATTGCATTCAGTAAACCTTTACCACGCACCAATTCAATAATTGGATGATTTAAGTTACGCAATTCAGTTCTGAATACTTCGCCCATTTTCTCAGAATTTTCTGCTAGCTTCTCTTCTACTATTACTTTTAAACTTTCCATCGCTACTGCACACGCCAACGGATTTCCACCAAACGTGCTACCATGTTCGCCTGGCTTAATGCATAACATTATGTCGTCGTTTGCCAACACTGCACTTACCGGCATGGTGCCACCACTTAATGCTTTGCCTAATACCAAAATATCTGGTTTTATATTTTCATGGTCGCAAGCCATCATCTTTCCTGTGCGTGCAATACCTGTTTGCACTTCATCAGCGATGAACAATACATTATACTTCGTGCATAATTCACGAACTTTCGTTAAATAACCAGCATCAGGCACTACCACACCAGCTTCACCTTGAATCGGTTCTACCATAAAAGCAGCCACATTTTTATCTTGCAATGCTTCTTCTAAAGCGACTACATTATTGTAAGGAATTTTTACAATTCCTGGCACATAAGGACCAAATCCACCATAAGAACTTGGGTCTGTTGAAGAAGAAATAGCTGCAATAGAGCGACCCCAAAAATTATTTTCAGCAACAATGATAACTGCTTTATTTTTTTCAACACCTTTTACATCATAACTCCAGCGACGCGCTAATTTGAAAGCCGTTTCGCCACCTTCAACACCTGTATTCATTGGCAATACCTTATCATAACCTAATAATTGTGTAATGTATTCCATGTAAACACCTAATAAATTACTATGAAACGCACGCGAAGTTAAAGTCAATACTTCTGCTTGTGCTTGCATTGCTTTTACAATTCTTGGATGACAATGACCTTGATTTACTGCTGAATACGATGATAAAAAATCGAGGTATTGTTTGCCATCAACGTCCCAAACATGCACGCCTTTTCCTTTTGCTAATACAACAGGTAATGGATGGTAATTATGTGCGCCGTATTTTTCTTCTAAAGCGATGATTTGTTGTGCTGATAAATTGTTCATATTTAGTATTTTTACAGCTACAAAGATAGGATAAAAAAAGGATTTCCGTTAGTTGTTATAACAACTAAATGCTTTGAATCTGTAAATAGACTGCTTAAAAGTCAAAAAATTAATGAAAAACAATTGGATAAAGAATTAAATAAAAAAAATGATATTTCTCCTAAAGAATGGTGGGAAAACAGACGTTGGAAATACAACAAAATTTGTTTAGCATATTTTGGTATAATTTCAATAATCATTCTAATACTTGGTGGAAATAGTGCTGAAGGACAAAGCATAGCAAGAGTAGTAGTAATAGGTTTAATTTTTATTGTACTTTTATTAAATATCTTTTATACAATTTTTTGGGTCGTAGAATACCTGTCGGTAAAAAAATCTAATACTTATTTTGATCTGAATAAAAGAAAATATCAATATGTATTATTTGTTATATTCACGATAACATTTCCTTTTTTTATTATTATAATTGGAACAAAGATCAAATGAAAACTGCTCAAAATGCCACACAAATACCAGCCAAAACCTGGTGGGAAATGCGCCGACTGAAATACAATATTATTGTTGGTTGTATTGGTATTTTTATAGTGATATTGCTAAACATTTGGATGAAAAAAGGCACAACGTTTGATTGGCAGTTTTTCATTATTTCTATCATTATTGGTGTAATTTATGCGATTATCTGCAATTTATGCTTCACACTACTTTGGATGCTTGATAATATGAATTTTAATAACGATTTAGTTGACTTTCATTCACCCAAAAGAACATTTATTTTATATACTTTTGTAGTCTCATCTTGTTTAATTCCATTTGGTATTATGCATTTGGTGGTTGATTTACTGTAGAACAAAATTATAGATGCCGAAATAAATTCGTCATGACATCGTCGCGGCACTGTGTCAATATCATTTTGAACTTGTCTCAAGATTAAAATAAAAAACAAAAAATGAACATAAAATACTCTATATCGTTTCCTGAACCACATACGCATTATGCAGAAGTGGAAATGCATATTTCTGACATTGAAGTAAAAGAATTGAACTTAAAAATGGCGGTTTGGTCGCCAGGTTCTTATTTAATTCGTGAGTTTCAGAAGAATATTGATTTTGTTGAATCAAGAGCCAAGAATCAAGAGTCCAAACGTTTAGATAAAATTGATAAAAATACTTGGAACGTAAATCTTCATAATGAAAATGAAATTACGATTCATTACAAAACATATTGCTTTGAAGAATCGGTTCGCACTAATTTTGTAGATGAAGCACATGCATTAATCAACGGTGCGCCAACTTTTTTATTTGTAGATGGATTTGAAAATAATGCTGTTGATGTTGAAATTATTCCATTTCAAAACTGGAAAAATATTTCTACATCTTTACAACAAAAAGACAACTACAAATGGCTGAGAACTGCAGCAAATATTAATGAATTGATTGATTCGCCAATAGAAATTGGCAATCATTTTTCATATTTTTTTGAAGCTGCAAATGTATCGCATGAGTTGGCTATTTATGGAGAAAGCAATTGTAATATCGAAAAACTAATTGCCGATTTAAAAGCGATTATTGAAGTAGAAACTGACATTTTTGGTTCGCATCCATGTAAAGAGTATGTGTTTATTATACACAATACTGAAAAAAGTTTTGGTGGTTTAGAACATTTAAATTCTTCGGTAAATCATATCATACGTTGGAGTTATGGCGAAAAAAATTATCAAAGACCTATTAGTTTATTAGCGCACGAATATTTTCATTTATGGAATGTGAAACGCATTCGTCCTTTTGAATTGAGTTCGTTTAATTACAATGAAGAAAATTACACGAAATTATTATGGTTTTTTGAAGGTGTGACGAGTTATTACGACGACTATATTTGTTATCGCGCTGGTGTTACCAAGCAAGATGATTTTTTAGATATTGTTGCGCAAAATATCAATACTGTTTTTAATACACCTGGCATTGAAACGCAATCTTTAGCAGAAGCGAGTTTTGATACTTGGTTAAAATATTATCGCCAAAATGAAAATTCTATAAATTCACAAATCAGCTATTATACAAAAGGTTCAATTGTTGCGATGCTGTTAGATTTTATTATTCTAGATGCAACTGATGGTGAAAGAAGCATTGACGATGTGATGCATTTATTGTATCAAAAATATGTGGCAAAACCTGAAGTTGGGTTTACAGAGAAAGAAATTCAGGAAACTTTTGAAACAATCGCTAATCAATCATTACAAACTTTTTTTGATGATTTTATTTATGGAATTGAGCGAATAAATATTGAAACTTATTTTGAAAAAATTGGCATTTATTTAAAAAATAATACTGTTGAAAATAACATTTATTTAGGATTGGAAACACAATATAGAGAACGAAAATTAGTTATAACAAAACTGGAAAAAGGATTTGGCGCATATATTGGTGGTTTGAATGTGGAAGATGAAATTATTGCAATTGACAACTTTAGAGTGACAGAAGATTTTAAAAAAATATATGAACATAAAACAGTTGCGGAAACAATTGATGTTTTAGTTTCTAGAAAAGGTATTTTAAAATCTATAAAAATTGAGTTGACAAATGATAAAAAAGTAAATTATAAACTGGAAAAAATGGAGAATTCTAGTGAAAAACAACAAAAACTATTAAAAAAATGGTTACTTTTAACATAAATTTTAGAACACCTTACATGCAAACTAAGTTTTTAATTCTGTTTTTAACATCTATGCTCTTGTTTTCATCTAATGAAATGGATGCTCGACCACGTCGTTCTAAAAGTTGTATTCGTAAAGTTTTATTGCCTGGACAAAGTAAACCAGTAAAGTGTACCAAAGCAAGAAAAATCAAAAATAATTATTTCTTTTGATACGATTGTAAGATTATAATTGCTCAATAAATTGCTGGCAAGCCAAACCAGGATTTTCTGTTTTCATAAAATTTTCACCTATTAAAAAACCTTGAAAACCGTTGTTTTTAAAGTGTTTCAGCGTTTCAACAGAAGAAATTCCGCTTTCTGCAACTTTCAAAAAATCATTTCCTAATTTCTCAGCCATACGAATAGATTGTTCAATATCGACTTCAAATGTTTTCAGGTTTCTGTTGTTGATACCAACCATGTGCACATCATTACAAACATGATTTAGTTCGGTTTCATCGTGCAATTCTAACAATACTTCTAACTGTAAACTGCGTGCTAATGCTGTAAAATCTTTTACTTGTTTTGGTGTTAGAATAGAAGCAATTAATAAAACCACATCAGCGCCAATTGCTTTTGCTTCTATGAATTGATATTCATCTATCATAAAATCTTTGCGCAAAATTGGAACAGTTATTTCATTTCTTACAGAAATAATATCTTGTTTATTTCCTCCAAAAAATAATTCATCTGTTAAAATAGAACACGCCGAAACACCAGCATTTTCGTATTGTTTCACTACATCTAACACTTTTGATGTGTCATTTATAATTCCTTTCGATGGTGATTTGCGTTTAAATTCTGCGATGATTCCTGTTGCATTTTCTTGTACTATTTTAGAAGTTATAGAAAAAGTAGAACGTTTAAAAAACTCAGTCTGCTCTAATTGATTAATTGAAATAGTCTTTTTTGCCTGTTCAATTTCTATCTTTTTTTGTGCTACTATTTTATCGAGAATATTCATGAAATAATTTGAAGATGAGTTAATTTGAAAATAATAAAGAAGTTGAAATTTCTTTAATTGAATGAATTATTAAATCTGCTTTTGATAAATCTTGATTGCCTGAGTTTTTATTTTGAAAACCGATACAAAACATGTTGGCTGCTTTGGCTGCTAAAACGCCATTTTTTGCATCTTCGACAACCACACAATTTTCTGGCTGCTCATTAAAATAATGCATTGCTTTTAAGAAAATATCTGGTGCTGGTTTTCCATTTACTACATCTTCACCACTGACGATATAATCAAAATAGTGAGTCAAATTTGTTTTAGAAATAATCAGTTCAACGTTTTTTTTCATAGAAGATGATGCGATTGCAATTTTATAATTTTGTTGTTTTAAAGCGACTAACAAATCAACAATTCCATCAATTGGTTTTAAATCAGTTTCGTTCAAAACATCATATTTTGCTTGCTTTTCCATCGAAATTAATTCGTCAACAGAAAATGGTAAATTATATTTTTCTTGCAGAAAATACCACATTTTTTTGGCAGAAATACCAATAAACTGATTGTATTCTTCATCAGTAATCACAGCATTATGTTGTTGTAAAAAATCTTTATTCATTATTATATACAACGGTTCTGTGTCCACCAACACGCCATCCATATCAAATATAAAAAGTGATTTATTTTTCAACTTTTATTGTATGGATTTTAATTTTTCAAAACTATTATAAGCATAACCATTGAACAAACTTTTTTTTGCATCTTCTAAAGCAGCTAAATAAGAATTTTGTGCATAGAGTGAAATTGCAAACGCAGCATTTGCTAAAACTACATTATTTTGCGCAGCTGTTCCATTTCCTTTTAAAATAGATAAAAACGTTTTAGCATTTTCTTTTAAATTTTTTCCACCATAAATATCAGTAGCATTAATTTTAGCAAATCCTAATGTTTTAGGATTGTACAAATGTGTACTTTTTCTGGTAAAAACACGTACATCATCTGTCAACGATATTTCATCATAACCATCCAATGCATGCACAATTGCAAAATCTGATTCGGTTGTTTTTAGTACATCTTTATATAGCTTACCAACTAAATCACTATGAACACCAATTAATTGGACGTTTGGATGGCACGGATTTACAATTGGACCTAATAAATTAAAAATTGTTTTAAGTTGTAATTGTTTTCTAACATTTGCAACATTTCTCATTGCAGGATGAAACAACGGAGCATGTAAAAACGTAATATTTGCAGCGTTTAATTGTTGATTTAAAACTTCTTGAGTATTGCCGAATTGTACACCTAAAAACTCCAAAACATTGGAAGAACCAGACACAGAAGAGACTGCATAATTGCCATGTTTGGCAACTTTCACGCCTGCACCAGCGCAAACAAATGCAGCTAATGTAGAAATATTAAAAGTATCTTTTCCATCACCACCAGTTCCAACAATATCTAAGATTCTTTTTTCTTTAAATTTAATTGGAATGGCTAGTTCAAGCATTGCTTTTCTGAAACCAATCATTTCATGTGTAGTTGGAAAACGCATGTTATAAACTGAAAGAAAAGCAGCCACTTGCGCTTCAGTTTGGTTACCAGACGCAATGTCTTTCAAAGCTGTTTCTGCTTCCTTCTGCGATAGTGAATTTCCATTAAATAAATATTGTAAGAGTGCTTTCAATTTAAAATTTTAATAAAAGTATTTAAATTGTATTGATTTATGAAATTATCTAAATCAATAAATTCTTAACACACAAAAACCAATGCATGCATAGATAATTGTTTATCTTTATTAAAAATAAATTTATGCTGAATAAAGAAGAACAAAAAAAGTTTGTAAATATTATGACAAACTCTTTATTATTCAAAGGAGCAATGGCATTTCAAGTGCCAATGGCTGGTTTATCAGGCATGAAAATACCAGTATTAAATGAAGAAGAATGCCACGTTACGGTACCGTATAAACACTTAAATAAAAATCCATTTGGTTCTACCTATTGGGCAGTTTTAGGCATGGCTGCAGAAATGGCAAGCGGTGCAATTTTAGTCATGTTATGTCGTGGTGTGCAACCTACAGTTTCAACATTTGTTACTGGCACAACCGCAAAATTTATGAAACAAGCAAAAGGTGTAACAACTTTTATTTGTAAAGATGGATTAAAAACAAAAGCAGCTGTTGAAGGTGCAATTGAATCAAAAAAACCAATAAATTTTACCACAAAAGTTATTGGTTATGATAAAGATGGTATTGAACTTTGTGAATTTACTTTTGATTGGGGTTTGAAACAAAGAAGTAAGTAAACTTGTTTATTAAAAAACTAAACTAACATTTAAACAACCAGTTTTCGATTATTTTTTTTCCTTGTGGTGTCATTACACTTTCTGGATGAAATTGCACGCCATGAACATTATAAGTTTCATGTTTAATAGCTTGTACAATATTATCATCATCAACAGCAGTAACAATTAAAGGTGTTTTCACGTTTTTAATTGCCCAGGAATGATATCGACCACTTTGAAATTCTTTATCCATTCCATCAAATAAAATATCATCTGCAATTACTTTAGTGTTTTTTGATTTTCCGTGAATAACATTTCCAACGTTATACAACTCAGCGCCAAATACCTGACCTATTGCTTGATGACCTAAACACACACCAAGTATTGATTTTGTTGGTGCATACAATTTTATTAAATCGATCAAAACACCTGCTTCTTCTGGTATTCCAGGTCCAGGTGATAATAATATTTTTTGGTATTTATTTACATCTTCTAATGAGATTTTATCATTACGAAAAACATCGCATTTTACGTTAAATGATTCTACGTAATGGACGAGATTGTAAGTAAATGAATCGTAATTATCGAGTACTAAAATAGACTTCATATTTTTATATTTTAAACCACAAAGGCACAAAGTTCACAAAAGGGACTACAATGTATTTGCCAATTCTATTGCTTTATTGAGTGCTGCTAATTTATTTTCTACTTCTTGTAATTCACTTTCTGCAACTGAATCTGCGACCACACCTGCGCCAGCCTGAAACGTAAGCGTATTATCTTTACTCATAAAACTACGTATCATTATTGCATGATTAAAATCACCATTAAAATCTAAGTGACCAATGCAACCACCATAAAACCCACGATTAGTGTTTTCATATTGATCAATTAATTGCATGGCTTTATATTTTGGTGCGCCGCTTAAAGTGCCTGCTGGAAAGGTGTCGCCGATAATCTTTATTTTATTGGTGGTTTCATCGATTTCTGCAGTAACTTTTGAAACTAAATGAATAACGTGCGAATAATATTGCACTTCGCGATAGACTTCCACTTTAGTGTTTTTGCCTCTACGTGATAAATCATTTCTGGCTAAATCAACTAGCATGATATGCTCTGCATTTTCTTTAGGATCGTCTGACAATTTTTGTGCAAGTGCTGCATCTTTAGCATCATCACCTGTTCTGCGAAATGTACCAGCAATTGGATGAATGGTGACTTTATTATTCTTAATAATCAATTGTGCTTCAGGCGACGAACCCATTAAACGGAACGTTTCAAAATCGAAATAAAAACAATAAGGTGATGGATTGATAGAACGCAATGCACGATACACATTAAAATCATCGCCGCGATATTTTTGCTGAAACTGACGTGATAAAACTATTTGAAAAACATCACCTCGATAACAAGCTTGTTTTCCTTTTTCTACCATTTCCAAATATTCTTCGTTTGTAACATTAGATGATTTTTCCTTTTCAGCAGAAAAATGATCGATTTGCATTGGTTTGTATTTTATAAACGATTCTATTTCATCTAACGTTGTTTTATCTAAGTCTACATTTTCAATATCATTTTTTATCAAAAATAATTCATGATTAAAATGATTAAATGCAATGATATATTGATAGCAGAAATATTGCGCAATTGGAATTTTAGATTCTTGGTTTTTCAATTGAATATCTTCAAAATATTGCACTACATCATAAGACATGTAGCCGAATAAACCGTTTGTAATAATGTTGAGTTGTGAGTGTTGTCCCGAAGGTTCGGTATTGAATTGACTGATAAAATCGTTTATACAATCGGTTAACTTATTTTCTGCAAGATTGATTACTGTTTCTAAATTATCTGGAGAAAAACTTTTGAAGTTATTGTTTTCTACTTTGAAGCCAGCAATTGGATGAAAGCAGATATAGGAAAAATTATGTTCATCGCCATGATAATCGGAACTTTCTAACAGCACTGTATTTTTGTACTTTGCACGTAAACGCAAATATATACTTACAGGTGTTAGCATATCTGCGATTATTTTTTTATGAGTGGTATTGAATTTATATTTCATGTCGTTTACTTTTAATTCTTCGATAAACTCAGAATGACATTTGCTTTGCATGCAAGAACGTTCATCATAAAAAAAGCCCGCTTTTTAAGGCGAGCTAATATAATATATTTGAAAATAGAATCAGACTACGCCTTATTGCTGTTACTGTTCCACCACCAAAATTTGTTTGTTGTCATGATACAAATATATACATTGAAAATTAAAAAGCAAATTTTATTTATCTTTTTATGAGTTGTTTTAATTCTTCCATTTGTTTTTTTAACATCTCAATATCTGCATTTTGCTGTTCTATTATTTTTTGCTGTTCCTGAATGGCTTTAATTGCGATTATTGACATACCTGCATAATCCATTCCATATTGATCTTTTATCTCTACGTTTGGATCATCTATTTGCTGTTTACTTACTACTTCTGGGAACAACGGCTCTACCTCCTGTGCAATAAATCCAATAGACTGTTTTTTTAAAGGATTATTTTTTATGAACTCATAGCGCGATACTTTTAGTTGCATTACTCTGTCTAATATAGTTTCCATTGGACGAATATTTGTTTTTAAACGCTTATCTGAAATAGCAGAATATGTTCCTGTAATATCATCTATCCAACCTACCCATGCTCCTGCAAAATTGAACCAAAAATTATTATTAGAAGCATGCAATAATTCCCATGTGTTGGCACCGTAACTTAAAGCAATTCCATCACCATAAGTACCCGCAACTTCATTAATATGTAATCTAAAGGTAGGATTGTTATTATTAATACCTACTCGAGTTCTGTTGGCTGCTGCATTACCTCCAAGCGTTAAGCAATTACTACAGTTTACGGTAGCACCTGAACCAAGTGCTGTTGCATAGGTAAGGCTAATTGTATTTACATTGGCATTAGCACCAATGATAGTATTATTACTACCACTCCAGTTAGATGAACCGGAATTATATCCACCATAAAAATTATCACTACCTGTAAAAAAACTTGAAGCACTTCGTCCGCTAAACATACCAACACCGGTATTTCTACTGCCTGTTGTATAATAGTCTAATGCACCTGCACCTATTCCGGTATTTTGGTCGCCCGTTGAAACATTATGCAATGCATAATCGCCCATTGCCACATTTTGATCGCCTGTTGTATAATTATATAATGATCTGTTACCAACACCAGTATTTGCACCACCTGTACTTGAAGCAGCAGATGTACCAAAACCTGAATAAGAGCCTAAGAATGTATTTGCACTACCGGTTGCATAATAACCGCTGTTGGTTCCTAATCCAGTATTATCATTAGCAGTAACATTACTTCTGAATGAGCTGGCACCAATGCCTACATTGTACATTCCATTTGAAAAAGTAGAAGGATCATTAGAATATAATGCATCTCTTCCAATGGCAATATTCCATGAATTATAAACAGTATTACTATTATTAAAAGCCTGAGACCTCAAGGCATTTGTACCGATTGCTATATTATTTGATGAAGTTGTATTGTTATATGCTGCTCCAAAACCAACAGCTACGTTATTAGAACCAAGTGAGTTGATAGCCAATGAAACATCACCTAATGATGTATTTCCATAGCCAGTTGAGTTATTTACTAATGTTTGAAAACCAACTGCTGTATTACTATAACCGATTGTATTATCATGTAAAGCCATTAAACCTATGGCAGTATTACGGGTACCATTTCCTAATGCAGTTGGATTATTGGTATATAATGCCTGAAAGCCAATTGCTGTATTATTGCCATCATATTCAGCTCCGCCATTATTGAAAGATTGAGAATATAGCGCCTCATGTCCTACTGCAGTATTCTGGCTGGATGTTGGATTTAAACGTAGTGAATAAGCTCCTATTGCTGTGTTTGTATTACCCAGCGTATTATTGCTAAGTGCATAATAACCTACCCCTGCATTTTGATAGCCGCTGGTATTGTTATCTAATGTATTGGCACCAACAACGGTGTTTCTGTAGCCATCAACATTATTCTCCATAGAACGATATCCAACAGCAGTATTTGTAAATCCTGATGTGTTTTTATATAAAGCATAAGCACCTATACCTGTATTCCAGGTGCTTTGGTTATTTCGCAATGCTTTTGTACCTACTGCTGTGGGTATTGCTTCTGGCTGCACTCGTACCTACAGTTGTGTTATTGGTTCCTTGTGTATTGTTTCTACTTGCTTCAAAACCGACAGCTGTATTTTTGTACGCATTTGTAGTAGCTGAAGGATTATTTGCATAGAGTGACTGATAACCGATTGCTGTATTATAACCATCATAAGCGACTCCGCCATTGGTAAATGTTTGACTGGTTAGTGATTGATACCCAACAGCTGTATTATGTTGTGAGGTTCCATAGTTTTGCATAGCACTTCTACCTACAGCCACATTATTATTTGAAGAACCACCAAACTCCATAGCGCCAGTACCCAATGCCGTATTTTCTACACCATTAACATTTTGACGTAGAGATCTGTATCCAATTGCTACATTGCTATAACCGGAAGTGTCTAATTCCATCGCCTGTGTTCCTATTGCAACATTAAAATCAAAAACTTTATGATTAATCATAGCTTGATAACCAATGCCTGTATTATAATTTCCTGTAGTATTTGAAAATACAGCTTGGTAACCTATGCCAATATTTGCAAATCCTGTAGAATTTGAATTTAGAGTTTGTCTACCAACAGCAATATTGTCTTGTCCTCCTGAAGAATTTCCGAATGCAGCTAAACCTACTGCTGTATTAAAACTACCTGCGGTGTTGTTTCTACCAGCAAACAAACCAAAGTAGGAATTCTGATCTCCTGTTGTTACATTTTCACCGGCCCTGTCACCAACAAATGTATTATTAAGTCCTGTTGTACGTACACCTGTTCTGTAACCAACAAATACGGATGGATTATTTGTACTAAATGCAGCACCAGAAGAATCACCAATAGCAATATTTCCTGCACCCAGATTGCTACCTGCACCTCTTCCTATGTAATAGTTTCTGCCAATATTATCAAAGCGAGCAATTTTCTGATTGTTTTGTCTAAAATTGAGCGGAATATTATCTGTTGTACCAAAGAAATGAGTGCCATCTACTGTACCTGCATTTCCTTTTGTTTGCCATGCAATGGTATCAATTAAATTACCGATACTATCCCAACGTGCATTGCCGTTTCCATCTGTAGTAATTATTTGGTTGTTGGTTCCGCGCACCTGGGGCAAAATGTATTCATCAACACCAAGATTTCTACCTATGGAAACCCTTCCCTGTAAATATGCAGCATAGGAATTGGATTTGGTAACGTCTGCAAACAACCCATAATGTGTTCCTGCTGCTGCAACACTATCTATAGTTGCATAATATGCATATTTGGTATTATTTCCAATTCCTTGCATATCTACATAGTTTCCAAAGTGATCACCAGTACCGTCAGAGAATAGTTGTGTTTTGACACCATATTTTTGTCCAGTTCCTGCACCTCCATATGTATTAAAAACACCAACTTCTTCACCATTATCATCTCCTCCAAAGGCATTCACCAAACTCCACTTCCAAACTGCATTTGTTCCAGACATATTATTCCATATTCCATATTGCTGATTATTACCTGTTCCGCCAACTGAGTTAAATATTGCTGTTTGTGTTCCAGTATTGGCACTACTCAAATCATTATATGCACCATAATGTGGAAAATTACCTGTATTGGTTATAGTTGTATAATTTCCATAAGTAAAGGCATTTCCTGTGCCACCAACTACTGTATAATTACCATACTTATTTCCTGTTCCGTTGCCTTGCAGATTGTTATAAGTGCCATAATGAAAGGCGTTTCCTGAATTGCTTATTTGATTAAATGTACCGTATTGTCTGCCTGTGCCAGCACCTGACAATACCGTATATTTTCCAAAATGAAAAGCAGTGCCTGCGCCAGATAATGAATCGTAAGTGCCAAAGTGTACATTATTACCTGAATTATTGATAGAATTATAGGTTGCATATTGCTGTCCTGTACCAGTGCCACTTAATGCGTTTGAAAGACCTATGTGATTTCCTGAACCACCTGAAGATAAAATATTATTGACAGCTATGTGATTTCCAACACCATTGTTTGTATTATCAATACTATTATAATTACCATAAGCATCACTTGCTGATATATTTATTCGTTATACGAACCAAAGTCCAAGATCAGAAAACTAGCTAAAGGATCTATTTGATTGTACAATAAGATGTCGAAACAGAACCTCTAAAATAATTATAGGTTCCATAGGTATTTTGCGAACGTCCCATTAGATATTGAATTTGACATTCCATACCCGAACTCTATTATCAGAATCTCTAATCATTAAAAAACCCTGGTCGTATTTCCAGATACTTGCAAAAAAGCTAATAGTTAACATTTTTGTAACTTCGTAGCAAATTCTGTTTTACAATAAGACCCGAACTAGCCGCACCTTCAGGTCTGACAAAATAATTTAGCAAGCCATAATAAATATCATTGCTGATACCATAGAACCAATTACTTACACCTCTTCTAATACCAGAAGCACCATTGCCTGTTCCTAATTTATTAACACATTATGTCCGCCAGTTCGTTAGAACACTATTATAATTATAAGCTATTTGATGAACCTTTGTAAATTAGTTCTTATACAAAAGCATTTGTATTGAAAGTATTATTATAAATTAGCATAGCTAAACCGTAATGATTGAGCTTGAATGTTTCCGCTGGTTAATTGCAGTTGATGATGCAGGTTGCTGTATTTGCAATATTTAGTCGGTTTGCCTGGATTGATTTTTCCGATGGCAATATCTCCTGTGTGAATCATTGAATCGGTGATTGCATTTGGTGCTGTGGTGGTGCCTACTTCATACCAATCGTGATCTATATCTAAGTTGGATTGAAAGCGAATCCAGATGGTTCCGTTCCAATAGTAGAATCCAGGAGTTACATCATTTACTGTTGCTGTATTGTAGACTAATAGAGATGTAATAATCCTTTGTCGGTAGCTGAAACATCTAATATTGCTGATGCGTTTGGTGCTGCACCTGTAGCGTTGATGCCGACATTTTGTGCTAATACATTTTTAGAAAATATGCTTACAATCAAAAGTGTAAAGCATAATACAGGTTAATTTTCTCATAAGAATTAATTTTTAAAAATCATTTTAAAATGACCTTTTTAAAATAATACTATGAAAATTATTTAATCAATTAGAGATAATGCAAAACAGTAAGAATATGTGTAAAATAATTTTTCATAGTTGGTTTTATTTTTAATTTTTTACAAATTTAATGATCTGATGTAAATGACCATCGACATCAATACGCATGATGTAAGTAGCTTTAGCAAACGTTGAAACATCAAATGTTTCCTGAATATTTTCGTTGTCATCAGTAATTTGTCTTTTTGTCATTTCTTGTCCAATTACGTCATAAATCAGTATAGTTTTCTGACCAATCAATCCTTTAATATCTACTGTAATACTGCTAACTGCTGGATTAGGAAATATGTTTACTATAGGTGAAACAAGTGCATTTGAACATGTTACTACCACTACAGATGAATAGGTAAAATTGCCATTTATATCCACTTGTTTTAAACGATAATAAACTTTTCCATCCAACGAATTATTATCAACTGATTGATAAGAAAGCAAGGCGTTGGAATTGGAATTTTGCGAGAAAACTTTTTCCACTAATTGAAAATTTGTTCCATTAATTGAACGTTCTACTTCAAAATAATTATTATTTTTTTCTGCAGTTGTTTGCCATGTAACTGTTACTTTATTTCCATCGCATTTTGCATTAAAATTAACTAACTCAATAGGCAATGGAGTGCGATTATCTACTAAGGTCCACCAAGTAAATAATTGTGCTGAAGGCAAGGTTGCTACTGTTGAAATATCAGATGCTGGTGTAGTAACGGTTCCAGGCATAAAGTCGTCCCAATCATTTAGTGTTGAATTGTAACGTTGTGCAATTAAATTACTTTCAATAATTGAATTATTTGCAACAGACCATTCTGGATCTCTATAAGTAAAAATCAAATTGTTTAATGCAGGTTTTGTTGAATAATTCGTTGGTTCAATTCTCCAAAATCGATCAATAACTTGCGCAGAATTATTGGTTCCATTGTTGTTTACAAAATTGGTGATACCAGTTGGTAAATAACCTGTATTTAACCAGTTTCCTCCATACATTGCAAAGGTTAGACTGCCATTACTACCTGGACTCACAGCGCTTGCTGTAGTAAGCGTAACAGGTAAATATTCTGCAGCACCACGACCAAATGGAACGACATAAGTTCCAGCAGTTGTGTTGATATTCCATTTCACGCGATTGAACTCACCTTCTGAAATAATATGACCAGAAGTATTCCGTGTAATTGCATTCGTTGCTGGATTATCTATCACTACAAATGCACTATTGGTGATATTTACGATTCCACCATTGTTTAAGATTAATCGTGCTTGCGCAAAACTACTTGTGGATAAAAGTACAAAAACAAAAAGGTGTAAATATTTTTCATAGAGTTTATTTTATTGGCAAAGATAAATTGAATTAAAGAACGAAAAATCAAGGAAAACCATGAAATTTGATTTCTAAGGAAAACCACGAAATAATTAGGATTTGTGTTTTTAGACGTAGAGTAGATAGAACTACACACTAAAGTTATACAATAAATTTTTAATATGAAATGTTATTCTCAAAAATAATTGATACGTTTTATAGAACACTAGAAACTTATCAAACGGTCGTTTTGATTGAGAATTCGGTAATTTAAAGCAAACCTTTGGTCGTCGGCAGGTCGTTTCCTTCGCGTTTTACGGCTATTTTTATGGATTTTGCAACTGCTTTGAAGATGGCTTCAATTTTATGATGTTCGTTATCGCCTTCAGCTTTAATATTGAGATTGCATTTTGCTGCATCTGAAAATGATTTCCAGAAATGAAAAAACAATTCGGTTGGCATATCACCTACTTTTTCTCTTGAAAATTTAGCTTTCCATACTATCCAAGGTCTTCCTGAAAAATCAATCGCCACTTGCGCTAATACATCGTCCATTGGCAATAAAAAGCCATAGCGTGCAATGCCTTTTTTGTTTCCAAGTGCTTGCAGAAATGCTTCACCTAAAGCAATTGCAGTATCTTCTATGGTGTGGTGTTCGTCGATGTGCAAATCGCCTTTTACTTTAATGTCTAAATCACAGCCAGAATGTTTGGATAATTGTTCTAACATGTGATCAAAAAATCCTAAACCAGTTTTTATAGATGATTTTCCTGTTCCATCTAAATTTAGTTTTACAGAAATTTTTGTTTCATTGGTATTGCGTTGAATAATGGTAATGCGTTCAGGTGATTTTAAAAAATCATAAATATCTTTCCAATTATCTGTTTGCAACGCAATAGATTTTTTTAATTCTTTTGCATTTAATTTATTGTCATCAATTTTATCTGCACTTCTGCCAATGAGAATACCTTTTGCATTTAGATTTTTAGCGAGTTGAATATCAGTTAATCGATCGCCAATTACAAAGGAATTTTGCAAATCATATTTTGTAGTGTCTAAATATTTTGTCAACAAACCAGTGTTTGGTTTTCGTGTTGGTGCATTGTCTTTTGCAAATGTTTTATCAATTAAAACATCTTCAAAAAATATTCCTTCTGATGTAAAAATATCCAACATTAAATTATGAACTGGCCAAAATGTTTTTTCCGGAAATGCTTTTGTTCCGAGTCCATCTTGGTTGGTAACCATCACTAAAATAAAATCTGTTTCATCTACAATTTTTTTCAAGTTAGAAATTGCGTTTGGTAAGAATTTTAATTTATCAAAACTATCAACTTGAAAATTATCTTTTGGTTCATCTATAAGTGTTCCATCTCTATCAATGAATAGTATTTTTTGCATTTATTATAATTTAAGTTTTGATGGTTTCTGAAAATTATTAAAGAAAACTAATAACTGAATTTTCTTTTGTTTTGGATAATACTTATAAAATAATGAAACTTGTTTTACAACAAGTGCTTTTCTTATGTTATAATATTTTTTATATTTTGGAAATGCGAGTGTATGGTGTTTAATTAAATCAATTGTAATATCTGTATGATTAACAAATCTTTCGACTTCATTATCAGACCAAAATTCTTCAAGAAATTTAATATTTTCGTCGAATGAAATGGATGCTTTAGTTGACCAAATTATTTCTTCAACCATTTTGCATACTTTTTCATTACCTCATCATGTGGAATTCCTAAACCTTTATCTGATTCTTCAATTGCTTCATTTAACATTCGTTCCTGTTCATCTGTTAAGTCATCAAACTCATCATTTTGTTCTTTGTCAATTTGAATAAAACTATTAATACGTTTAATTGCATCTTCATCGGCAACATCAATATATTTTTTTAAATTATTACGTACTTGTAGCGTAGTCATTTCAATTATTTTAACATCTAAATTTAATTATAATTTTTCAAAACTTCAATAAATTTTTCATTCTCTTGTTTAGTGCCAACACTAACACGTAAACAACCTTTTAGCAACGGCGCACTGTTTCTATTTCTAATAATAACTTGATTGGATAATAAATATTGGTACACTGCATTTGCATCATCTACTTCAAATAAAATAAAATTAGTATCAGAAGGATAGACTTTTTTTACTGTTGAAATTTTATTTAATTCTGTATTCAAATATCTTTTTTCTTTCAACAACTCAATAATAAATGCTTGTTTTTTAGACAAATTACGAATCGCTTCTAGTCCTAACTGAATCGTATGTTGTGTAATGTTGTAAGGCATTTTAATGGTATTCATAAAATGAATAATTTCACTATTTGCAAACAACATACCTAATCGAGCATCTGCCATTCCAAAAGATTTTGAAAATGTATTTATAACAACTAAATTTTGAAATTCATGTAATCGATTTAACCAACTTTCGTTTCCACTAAAATCTTGATAAGCTTCATCTATCACGACCAAGCCATCAAAATTAGTTAAGATAAATTCGATGTCGTTTTTATTTATCAAGTTACCTGTTGGATTATTTGGTGAGCAAATAAAAATGATTTTCACTACACCTTGTTTAATCTCATTCTTGTTTTCATCTTTCAAACTACTCGTATTTGTTGACTTTCCTAGTGTTGGAAAAAGTTCATTTGTATTTATCTGGAAATCTGATTCATTTAATAATACATCAACAACCTCAATATTCATAACTTTTGCAGCATGTTCATACATAGAAAAAGTTGGAGAAAATTGAACTATTTTATCCAATCCACTTCTGCAGAATGCTTGAATTAACACGTTAATACACTCATCGCTTCCGTTGCCCAAAAAAAGTTGATTTGGTAATACATTATAAACGTTTGCGATTTCTTTTTTTAAATCAGATTGTAATGGATCTGGATAACGGTTGTGTATTTCTGAAGTTACAGATCCTAAACTATTTTCATTCGCATCTAAAAAAACACCATCTTTACCATCGTATTCCATGCGTGCAGATGAATATGCTTTCATATTTAAGACATGCGGACAAACTAAATTATTTATTTCAATTTTTTTCATATTGTGATGTTATAGATTATTAGTTAAGGATTAAAATTTTCTTACAACTTATAACAATTAACTCTTATCCTTTTAACCTAATCGATACTGCATTTTTGTGAGCATTTAATTCTTCATTTTCTGCCATAATTTCTATCGTTTTACCAAGATTTTGCAAGCCTTCTTTTGTAATTTTTTGAAACGTAATTTTCTTTACAAAAGAATCTACAGAAACACCAGAATAAGCACGAGCAAATCCATTGGTTGGCAAGGTATGATTGGTGCCACTTGCATAATCTCCAGCACTTTCTGGTGTGTAATGTCCAATAAAAACAGAGCCTGCATTTATCACTTTTTCCGCAACTTCTTCTGCATTTCTGATTTGCAAAATCAAATGTTCAGGTGCGTAAAAATTACTTAATTCAATAGCTTCATCTATATCTTTTACCAAAATAAGTTTGCTGTTTGCTAATGCTTTTTCTGCCAATTCTTTTCTTGGTAAATCACGCAATTGTTGGTCGATAGCGAAATGTACCAAATTCAAATATGCTTCTTCAGTTGTTACAAAAATTACTTGACTATCTGCGCCATGTTCCGCTTGCGACAATAAATCTGCTGCAATAAAATCTGGTCGAGATTCATCATCACCAATTACTAAAACTTCACTTGGTCCAGCTGGCATATCTATTGCGATTCCATCTTTATTTACTAGTTGTTTGGCCGCCGTTACATATTGATTTCCTGGTCCAAAAATTTTATATACTTGTGGAATTGTTTCCGTACCATAAGCCATGGCAGCAATTGCTTGTGCGCCACCAACTTTATATATTTTTTGAATTCCACACAAGTTTGCAGTATATAAAATTGCTGGATGAATTTTGCCTGCTGCATTTGGTGGTGTGCATAAAATAATTTCTTTGCAGTCGGCAATTTTTGCAGGAATTGCCAACATCAAAACAGTAGAAAACAATGGTGCAGTGCCACCTGGAATGTACAAACCCACTTTTTCAATACCAACAGATTTTCGCCAACAATGAACACCTTCTGTTGTTTCAATTACTTCTACTTTGGTTTGTTGTTGCTGATGAAATTTGAAGATATTAGAATAAGCTACCTCAATGGCTTGCTTCAATTCTTCTGAAACTAACGTTAATGCTTCTTCTATTTCTTTTGCTGAAACTGACAATTCAGTTAATTCGACATTATCAAATTTTTGAGCATAAAATTTCAATGCTTCATCACCACGTAGTTTTACGTCTTCTAAAATTGGAATTACTTTTTGTTCGATGTCTGCTAACGATTGTGTTGGTCGTTTCAGTATTTCGTTCCAAGTTTCTTTTGATGGATATTTTATAATTTGCATAAATTGTATTTTACCGCAAAGCACTCAAAGGTTTTACGCAAAGTGCGCTAAGGTTTAATAAATTAGTTTTTCAATTGGCATCACTAAAATTCCTTCAGCTCCAGCTTCTTTTAATTGTTGAATTTTTTCCCAGAAATCTTTTTGTGTAATTACTGAATGCACTGAACTCCAACCTTGTTTTGATAATGCTTGCACAGTTGGTGCATTGATGCCTGGCAACAAATCAAAAATTTTAGGTAAACTTTCGTTTGGTGCGTTCAACAAAATGTATTTATTTTTTTGTGCACGTTTTACCGCTTCTAATCGAAATAAAAGATTATTTAAAATCTCATTTTTTTCCGTTGATAAATTTTTATGTTTTACCAAAATTGCTTCTGATTGAAATATCTGTTCAACTTCTTTCAAGCCATTACTTAATAAAGTTGAACCTGTGGAAACAATATCACAAATAGCTGTTGCCAAACCAATGCTTGGTGCAATTTCTACCGAACCAGAAATGACATGAATATCCGCTTTTACATTTTTAGCATCTAAGTAATTTTGCAGAATTCTTGGATACGAAGTTGCAATAGATGTGTTTGCTAAATCGTTGATAGAATTGTATTGCATGTTACGTGGCACGGCCAATGACAAACGGCATTTTCCAAAACCCATTTTCAACACTTCATCTACTTTTTTGTTAGATTCAACTAACACATTTTCGCCAACAATGCCAATATCAGCCACACCATCTTGCACATAATCAGGAATATCATCATCACGCAGAAACAAGATTTCAATTGGAAAATCATATGCAGCAGTTACTAATTTTCCTGAACTATTTGGAAACGAAATATCACATTCATTGATGAGTTTGATGGATTCTTCACTTAAGCGACCTTTTTTTTGTATGGCGAGTTTTAATTTTTGCATAAAACAAATTTACTTTTTTGAGTATTAACTAAATAAGAAATAATAAGGATTTGGAAAAATAGATATAGCACTCCTAAGAGTGATGAAAAGTTGAAGCAAGAATGTATAATTGTGCTAACATGATTTCAAATATAAAAAGAAAAAAGCAGTTGTAGTATTAAGGATTTGTTAGATGCTTATTTTATGGTGTAAGTTATTGATGGTAATTTTCTGGACAAACCATCAACACCTTTTACTTTTATTTCTTCAAATATCACTTTATCACCGAAAGTCAAGTAAGGAATCGCTTTATAGAATTGTGGCGACAAAAATGATCCAATGTTTGAAATCACTGAAAAGCCATCACATTTTTTACAATCAAAAGTTACATTAAAACTAAGAATATCAAACATACTTCTAAGCAAGCAATTTGGAATTATTACATACAATCGCTGTGCTTTTAGTAATTGATTTTTTGTAATCAAACCAACTGGAATGCTGTCTAATACAGTAACAGGATTGTTAATAAAATCAACTCTGAAAATTTGTTCTGCCAATTTTTGCATTTTACTATTATAGACGATAATAGTATCTCTGTAATTGTATTTATTGCCGTACAAATAAAATGTATTAAAATTCCTGAAAGCGCTTTCTTTTAAATTACCATAACTTGAATGAACATAGTATTGTTTAGAAGAATCAGTGCCTTCAATTTTCAACCTATTATCAACACCAACATACAAAACTGCAGAATCTGGGAAAATTAAACTTTGGTTTAGAATTCTTATTTGTGAAAATAAATTTCCAAACGTAGAAAATAAAAGTATAATTATAAGTCGTTGAATGTTCATTAAACTATTTGAAACATATAACGAAATAGATGCTGTTTTATTATGAAATAGCTTTATTTTTACAAATAATATTTTATCTTATGAAGAAGTCTATTTTCAGTTTTTTACTTTTTATTTTTTTAATAAATGCACACGCAACCAACTCTGCTGATGTTAAATTTGACATGTATAAAAAAGCATTTTTAGAACGTTTTTGGAAATTAAATCCAGAATGGGCAAGCTCTATTGGCAATCAAAAATATACGCAACTATTATTAGTTCCAAACGATTCGCAACGTATTAAAGAAGTTGCATTTTATACAAAAGAATTAAAATTTCTGAAAACATTTCCATTAGCTACTTTATCAGATTTAAATAAAATCGATTATAAAATAATTGAAAACGAACTCCAAAAAAAGATTTGGCAAATCAATGTTTTGAAAGATTATGAATGGAATCCAACCTATTATAATGTTGGCGAAACCTTCGCCACTTTCTTCACCGAAAATCGAACTCCATTAAAAAAGACGATAGATGCATTTTATGCAAAATTAAAAAATGTTCATGCTTATTTTGAAGCAGCAAAAGCCAATATCAAAAATCCATCGAACGAACATTTGCAATTAGCTATTGAACAAAACGAAGGTAGTTTATCTATTTTTGAAAATGATTATGTGGATTCTGTAAAAGCATTGCGTTATTATCCGGAACACGAAGATCAATTATTGAAACGCGGAAAAGAAGCAGTTGCTGCCATCAAATCATACATACAATTTTTAAAAGATTTTAAAAATGATACACCACGTTCGTTTCGTTTAGGCAATGAGTTTTATGCTGATAAATTTAAATACGAAATTCAAAGCCAATATACTGCTGATGAAATTTTTGCAGCTGCTTTACAACGTAAAGAATATTTACACAATGAAATGTTCAACATTGCGAGCAAACTTTGGCCAAAATATTTTGGTTCGCAAACCATGCCGACAGACAAATTAGTTTTAATCAAAAAAGTAATTGATACGATTTCTGTTCAACATGTAAAAGCAGAAAACTTCAAACAAGAAATAGAAAAACAATTACCAGAATTAACGGCTTTTGTGAAAGCAAAAAACTTAATTTATATGGATCCTACAAAACCGTTAAAAGTGCGCAAAGAGCCAGGTTACATGGTTGGAGTTGCTGGTGCTTCGATGAGTTCACCAGGTCCATACGAAGCCAAAGGAACTGCATTTTATAATGTTGGAACCTTAGAAGGTTGGTCGCCAGAAAAAGCCGAAAGTTATTTGCGTGAATACAATAAATATGTGTTACAGATTTTAAATATACACGAAGCCATTCCTGGACATTATGTGCAATTGATGTACAGCAATCTATCGCCGTCAATTATAAAATCAGTGTTTCAAAATAACACTATGATTGAAGGTTGGGCCGTTTATTCAGAATTGATGATGCTGGAAAATGGTTATGGAAATAATGAACCAGAAATGTGGTTGCTATATTACAAATGGAATTTGCGTTCAACTTGTAATACTATTTTAGATATTTCTGTTCATTCAAAAAACATGAGCGAAGCAGATGCAATGGACTTGTTGGTGCGACAAGCATTTCAACAAAAAACAGAAGCTGAAGGAAAATGGCATCGCGTGCAAGTTACGAATGTGCAGCTAGATTGCTATTTTACTGGCTTCAAAGAAATTACTGATTTAAGAAACGACTACAAAACAAAATTAGGCAACACTTACACCGTTAAAAAAATTCAATGAAAAATTTTTGAGTTATGGTAGTTCACCAGTGAAGTATATTCGTGAAATGATGTTGAAAAAGTGAAAATGAAAGTGATTGTGAAAGTGACAGCAAATATCTGCTAAACTATTTTGTTAAAAAAGTTGCGCATTTAAAAAATAAAATGCAACTTGAATTGACGATTGCAATCGAATTATAGACTTCTTAAAAACAGTTCTAAAGCGCCTAAAGGGCGCTTTTTTTAATGTATTGTTTTTTAATTACCAATCTTTTATGTAACTTCATATGAACACAAAAAAATCACCATGAAGACACATTTATTTTTTGTTCTAATCGCAACATTATTTATAAGCTGTAAAAAAGAAGACAATATAGATGAACGGAATGCTCAAACATCAGACCAAACTGAAATAAACAGGTTACGTCTCAATCAAATTCAAACATTAGGTAGCCACAACAGTTATCATATCAGAATGGATGAGAAATTATTTTCATTCTTAACTACCATAAATTTTATTTTACCAGAAGATTATAAAGTAGATGGTTTAGATTATGAACATGAGCCATTAGATATTCAATTAAACAAATACAAACTACGTAATTTTGAAATAGATATTTATGCAGATCCAGAAGGTGGTCGATTTTATAATCGTCAAGGAAATATTTTTAATGGCATTCCTGTTGCTTCTGGTATTGATGAATTAAGAAAACCTGGCTTTAAAGTATTACATATTCCAGATATCGATTACAAAACACATTTTTACACATTAAAAAGTATGTTGCAAGCATTGAAAACGTGGTCTGATGCGCATCCAAATCATATTCCAATTACTTTATTAATAGAGACAAAAGAAGAAACGGTTGGTGATATTTTAGGATTTTTAGGTTTTACAACTGCAATAAAATTTACACCAAGTTTATGCAATGATATTGATACTGAAATAAAATCGGTGTTTGGTGATGATTTAGCAAAAGTAATTACACCAGACAAAGTTCGCGGAACCTTTGCTACTTTAAAAGATGCAGTATTAGCTAATAACTGGCCGAAATCAGTGAAGCAAGTAGGCAAATTTATTTTTGTCATGGAAGGTGGCGCTCATGAAGAATATCTATCGGCACATCCATCGTTGCAAAACAGAGCCATGTTTGTATATGCCGATAATAAAGATAATGATGAAAGTGCATTTTTAATTTACAACAATCCAATTAGAAATAATGTTGATATTAGATTTGCAGTAAGCAATAACTTTATGGTACGAACAAGAGCTGACGGACCCAATGTTCAAAATAAAAGCGGTGATTACACACAACAAAATGCAGCATTTAATAGTGGAGCACAAGTAATTTCTACCGATTACTATAGAGCAGATCCAAGGTCAATAAATTATCCGTCAAAATACAAACCATACTCTTGTCGATTTCCAAATGGAGATTTAGCACGAATCAATCCGATTTCGGCTGCAGACAAACAAGGTATTGGTAAAATCGCTGAATAGAGATTGGTCATTGGTCATTGGTCATTAGCTGGTCATTGTCTTGGAATTAGTCATTAGAGTTTAGTATTTAGCATTTGATGCTTATATTTATACATGCAAAAACTAATTTCAGCTTTTACATTTGTATTTTTTATTTTAAGTACTTTTCAAATGAAAAGTCAGGAAACCATTCCATTTGATTCGTTAAAAATAAATCAGATTCAAACTTTAGGAAGTCACAACAGTTATCACAAAAGAGCGAATAAATTTGTATTGAATTTTCTGAAAGGATTATCGAAAATAATGCCGAAAGAATTTAATCCAAAAGATTTAGATTATGCTCACGAACCATTACTGGAACAATTAGATTCGTTTCATTTACGCAGTTTTGAAATAGATATTTATGCAGATCCAAAAGGTGGTCAGTTTTACAAACGCAAGAAAAATAATTTATTAGGAAGACCTCGAAAATCAAAAATTGAAGCGTTAAAAGAACCTGGTTTTAAAGTGTTTCATATTCCAGATATTGATTACAATTCGCATTACATCACCTTTAAAAGTATGTTGCTCGATTTTAAAAAATGGAGCGAGCAACATCCAAATCATTTGCCAATTTATTTATTAATTGAATGCAAAGAAGAAACCGTTGCAGATAAATTACCAAAATTACATTTCGTAAAATCAATTCCATTTTCTCCAGAAATCTGCAATGATATGGATACTGAAATCAAAGCAATTTTTGGTGATAGTTTAGATAAAATAATTACACCAGATGATGTGCGCGGAAATTACGCAACACTCAACGAAGCCGTGTTGGCTGGCAATTTTCCTACAGTTGCGGCTGCGCGTGGCAAATTTATTTTTGTAATGATGGGTGCCACTACTGCTTACGAAAAAAACCATCCAAGTTTGAAAGACAGAGCCATGTTTACGTTTGCATCACCCAACCAAGCAGAAGCTGCGTTTATAAAACATGATGATGCGTTTGGAAACGAAACTACTATTATTGATGAAGTAAAAAAAGGTTACATCATTCGTGCAAGAGCCGATTCTCCGAACAACCAAAACAGAAGTGGTGATTATGCTGCACAAAAAGCTGCCTTTTTAAGTGGTGCACAAATTATTTCATCAGATTACTATACACCAGATCCGCGATATAAAAAACATCCAAAGAAGTTTAAGAATTATTCCACCAAATTAGGTGAAAAAAATCTGCGCGTAAATCCAGTAAATACAACGCAAGATCGATGTAAATACAAGAGTTGGAAAATCAAGTGAACCCCTGGTGTGAAATAGTAAATTTAATATCACAAGTTACAAGCAACAATCTCTGTGTAAAACTCGGCCACCTTTTAAAAACAAAAACTCTTAATTGTTATAATTGACTAAACGTTAGAAATTTTCATCATCACTCACAATAGAAACAATATACATTCCGTTCGGAACATCTAATTGCAGTTGCAACGTTTCTTTATTTTGAATGGTAGAAGAATACACTTTTTGTCCTTCTATATTTACCACTTCAACTAAACTATTTTTATTTCGTATTTCGCTTGGAATTGCAATAGTGATATTTCCATTCGATGGATTTGGAAACAGTTCAATTGTTTTCACCGAATTATTTCTTATGGATGTTGCAATATTCTGATTCATAATTCTGTATAAAAAATCCGTTGTCTTTTGCAGCACAAACCGATGTGTTGCCGTGTCACTCTCTCTGTCAACTGGATGACCTACATAATTAATTGGATAAAATTCTGCGTATGTTCCTAATGATCTTACTTTTGGAAATATTCTGTTATCACCATAAAATTGTCCGAAATGACAAGCTACCGTAATAAAACAACCAGCATCAAAAGGCACCGTTAAATCTGGATTGTTGTGAAACGCTAAGTATTGAATATTTCTGTTGTTATTGATAAAATTCACATCAGAAATAGCGCCACTGCAACTCACTACTGCTTTAATTCCTTTCGTTGTGTAGCCAGGATTTCCGCTGTTTCCATCAAAGCCACCAGTAGTGTTGTAGCCAGCTTTAAACCAAAAATTCATTTCCGCAGTATCATCTAAAAAAACAGTATGCAACATGGTAATAGCACCAGCTGATGAACCATAAATAAAAATACTATTGGTATCTACTTTGTAAAAATTATTATTGGTTGCTACATCTTTTTTTATGTATCGAATAGCAGCTTTTAAATCTTGCGTAGCGCGCGCAATAGCACGATACCAATTATAAGGATCGGCAAAATTAAGGAAAGGCGAAATCAAAACAGATTGCTCTACTCTATATTCTATGTTCGCTGTTACATAACCTTTCTTCGTAAAAAATTCTGCCGTTTTATTGATTCCTTGATCCGTTCTGTCACCACCAACAAATGAACCACCATGTACAAAAAATATGATTGGACGAAACGTAGCCGTATCATCTTGCGGTTCGTAAACATCCATTAACAAGTTTGTGAGTTGGTTTTTATTGTCGTAGTTGCTGCCATATTGTATATCAGCATGTTTGGTGACAGCAAAGAGTTCATCTTTATACCTTAATTGAGCAAACCCAGAAAAATAAAATATGCTTAAGAATATGAGTGTAAAGAGTTTTTGCATGTGTTTGTTTTTTATACTTTAAAGATATAGAATATACTTTTAAATCCTGTTTTTTAACGCGCAATTTTTCACTGCAATAGTTGTCCTTTATCATAAATTATTCTATTATTGTAGCTAATAAAAAATAGTAAAAATGGGTATCGGAATTTTATCTTGGATTGGAATCGGTTTAGTAGCCGGAATAATTGGAAAAATGTTGAATCCTGGAAAAGACGCTAGTGGTTGGCTCGTTACTATTTTAACTGGTGTTGTTGGTGCGTTTATTGGTGGATTTATTTCTAGATTAATTGGCTTTGGTACGGTTGATGGTTTTAATTTCAAAAGCATTGCCATTGCATCTGTCGGCGCATTTTTATTTTTATATGGAAAGAAAATGATACACAAAGGTTGAATTGAGTTGTGAGTTTTGAATTTTGAGTTTTGAGTTGATGCCACAACGTTTAGCGTGAGCCAAAATGCTCGTGTATATTGATTAAACCAATCTAAGATTGGATACGCATTGGAAATACATTTACATAAAATCCGGTCGTGAGACCGGCAGCATCCATAGACACGAGTTGCATTTTTGATGCCTCAACGTTGCGCGAGCCAAAAAACCAGGGAACCTGGAAATAAATTTACCAAAACCGGTTGTGAGACTGAAGCATCCAGATACGAATTGTCCTTCGAAATACCTTGGTGCGTTGGCTTTTATTCGTCAAGTTTTATATTAAAGTCGTCTGGTTCTACCCAATATTTTTTATAATAGTCTTTGTCTGCGAATACTGATTTGTCTTCGGTTGCAAGTCGTAAATGAACTTTGAAATTCTTACCACTAAACTTAAATGTTTTCACTTTGTCGCTGTCCTCAAACAAGTCACGATAACCGTCTACTTTGTATTGATATTCGCTTCGTCCTGTTCCTTTTGGGTCAATGTAAAGTATGTGATAGTCTTTACCTTTTTGTAACCAAAAAACAAAGTCAGGCAAGAAGTCACGTTTACCATTTGCAGGGTCAATATATGGAATACGAATTTGCTTGTCCAATGTGTGGTCAACTTTGCTAAACATCCACCAGTCAAACTCGGTAAAGAAGTTTTCCTTTGTCTTTAAATGTTTTTCAAGTGCTTTTAAAAAAGTCACTTCGCTTGGAGTGTCAACAATATGTTTCATCCATTTGATGCGGTCTTTCTTTGAAACAATGGAAGGAAAATAATAATGGTTAAGCAATTTCTTAATCTCAATATCTTCGTTTCTGTGTGAAAAGTCTTCAATACCTGTTTCTGAATAACCTGCAAGTTTTTTAATTTCCTCTTTGTATTCTTTTAAGAGTTATTTTTTCTTTTCAAGTAGGTTATCTAACTCTGCTTCCTTTGCTTCAACATTCACTGGGTTTTTAGCTTTCTCAATTTTTTGTTTCAATTCGTCTAAGCGTTTGAACTCTATGGAGGTTGCTGAACCTGTTGATGAAGTCTTTACTTTTATGTGGTTATAGTGAACAATTTCTTCTTGAACAATTGAAAACGAATCCACTTCTTCAGGCACAATTTTATAATAGTTCAAAATATGTTTTACAACTGGTTCTGTTCTGCCAATTTTTTCTTCTTCAGTTGTCTTGAAATTACCTGCTTCTTTGTGTTTGTCGGTAAGGATTGAAACATCATTATAAGCAAGGTTGTAATTCATTGCTAACGCTGTTTTATCCATTGTTTTCATTACATCATCAAATACTGCAAAATCATCTTCGTGTATTTTCAGTTTCTTCAACTTTCGTTGATTATTTTCTTTAGCTGTTTTGTATGTTGGAACAAAAAGAGAATGATTATGAATGAATTTGTCAAACAAACTTAATTGATGTTCTTCTTCGGGCTGTTCGCCTTTTAGCGTTTCTAATACAGATAAAATTGCTTTTTGATTTGTGCCAAATACAAATAAAGTTTCAAGCGGTTTTACATCTTTTGATTTCTTAGAAAGCTTTTCTTCAATTTCAATTCCATCATTGATTAAAGGCAATAATCGTTTACGATTATTCTTGATTGGCTCAATACGAATTCCTCTGCCAATAGATTGCAAAATAAATTTCTTTGCTTCCGATTGTGTTCCAATATTTACAAAGTTGATGATGTTTGGTCTATTGCTATCCCAACCTTCATAAAAGGCACGACTACCCATTAAAATATTTACAGAACTGTTTTCAAGGTTTTCAAATAAACTTTCATCATCAAAATCTTCTTCAATGTCGTAACTGCCTAAATTGTTCTTTTCAAATTCTTTACATCACCAATTTTTATTAATGCAAAAGGTTCAGAATGTGCTCCAGACTTAACTCTAAAAGATAATTCTTGGTTGTTTCTTGGATTGCGTTTTACTTCAAACTCTCCGCTAGATTTTGTGTTAAAAACATAATGCCAAACATCTTCAATAGACAAATCTTTGATTGAACTGATTTCTACATTACTTAATACTTCGTCTTTTTCAAATTCGGTTAATTGGTTATTGTATAAATCGTTTTGTAAAATCTTTTTAGATTCTTCAAATAGCTTTTTAGAGAATTTATTTGTTGCAATTTTCTTTAACTCGTTAAAGAATAAATACAAATCCGAATCTTCTGCACTTACCGAATTTACTAAGGTCAAAAGCAAAGGGTTGTGATAAGCACTTACACCTTTTCGTAAAGTATGAGCTTGTTTTTTTATGAATGCCAATAAAATAATTGACATCAAAACTATTTTTTGTTTTTCCTCTTGTTCAAAATCTTTTTCGTCAACTGTCTTTTTAAAGTTTTTGAATTGCTCTTGAAACAAATACAAATGCTTTCCAAATCCTTTTTTAATGTATTCTGCTAGGTTCAAATTATAAACCGTTGACAGAATATCTATTTCATCTGTAAATGTTGCGGAGAAATTGAACAAGAAACCGTTTCGGCTAAGTATATTGAAATACTGTTTTCGTTTGCTTTCTTCGCTGTCGCCTTTGTGTGCTTCGTCTAAAATTACATACCATTTTCCATCATTGTCGTAATTCTTGAAGTCAATAATATTTTCTTTCTGAATGTCTGAAACCAAATCAGAGCGGTAGAAGTAAATATTAACTTGTGTGTCCTTAAATAAATTACCTTGTATTTTCTGCTCTGAAATTCTTTTAAATCACGAACAATAAATTCAATTCCTTTTTCTCTTTTGGTGTATTGATTAAATTCAATAATGTGTGCCTTTAACTGGTCTATTAGGTCAGGGCGATGCGTAAGAAAGAGAATTTCGTTTTGTGGAATGGTTTCGTTTTCATTAAGTCTTGCAACAACTCAATGAGTTTAATTAGCACAATACTTTTTCCGCTACCTGTTGCCATCCAAAAACTCATACGGTTTATGAAATGGTAAGCAGGCAATTGGTTTGTATCTTCTTCAAAATACTCAGATAGAATCTCATACGCTTTGCTTTCTTGGTTGGTGTAGGCAAAGTATTTTTCTTGTTGTTCTTTTATTAATCCATTATGTTCAGCTAATTTTAGAAAGTCTTTTTTTAAAGCTTCATTTTCTTTTATGCTGTTGTTTTGATAAAACTTGTAAAGAATTTTTAAAGCATTTTCTAATGCTTCTCTTTGATATGGATATAATTTTTTTCCCTCTGAAAAAGTATTGAAATCAATATTTTTCCAAACGGTTGGTATTTGCTCTACATCAAAGCTGTCGGTTATGCTATATAATACACTGCTTTCCATATTACCACCAGATTAAAGGTTTCACAATTTTGTAATCAATGTTGGTAAGGTCTATGCTTGTGCCATCGGTAAACACAACTTCATCTTTTTTGATTTGTTTGATAAACTTTCCTGTTAGGTGGCTCAATGTTTCGGGTATATCAATTGCAGGATGAAGTTTGGTTAAATCTACTTTTATACTTTTACTTTTTTCATCCAACTTCACGACTTCATCCGCTAATTTTAAGTCTTTAAAAACAAGTATTGATGATAAATGTCTTGTGATGGCAAAGCTCCTTTGTCTTCGTATTTTATTCTTGTTAAAGTTTCTTCGTATTGTTCAAGAGCAAAGTATTTAAAGAATCCACCACCT
>JADJSS010000015.1:102500-108971 GCA_016711605.1 Saprospirales bacterium | reverse complement strand
TTCAGAATACTTAATCGAATACCAATATTTTTATTGGCTAAGATATTGCCGTCATTATCGCGCGCCACTGCCTGGTATTTGATAGCTTCCGGAACCACTGCAAATGTTGTTGTTTGCAGCAATAGCAGTAATAAAATCGATGCGAATATTTTTTTCATTTTAGTTATATTTTATTGTTTGATTAAAGTCATTCATCTTAATTATCAATGCAACTGTCACCTTGAAAAGGAAATCTCCATCATTTTTAGAGATCCACTCGTAATCGTTCGACTTTTCATCCTTCTCCATTTGAGAACTTTGATTCAAATAAAGTCGGAATCGCATGATGTTAAATCTCAAAAACCAACACACTCTTCATATCCAAATTCAGACTTCTATTTTCAATCTTAAAATGATCATGCGGTCAAGATAACAACGCACAAATTTCTTATACATCAGCACTTATTTTAACATTAATATCTGTTTGAACCGCTATTTAAAATTTTAATCTTACCATTAAATAATTTAAACTAATTCTTGTCCTGCATCATTTGGATAAATCATTATGACCAATTAAATTTGATCCATCTTTTTCTCCATACAAACTGATTAGAGTTTTGTTCTTAATGCTTTAAAGTTGTGAACTTGAACCACCTGATATTGTGTTTGATAAGTCTTGTAATTTTTTTATTTCCTATAATTTCCAACTGAACTACATCTAAATCTAAAAAAATTGAATCATCAAAAAGACATCAGCAAACGAACTCACATTTGGAAAAAATATACCACTTAAACTTTGTGCAGCAGTCGTCTGCACCGTTCCATCAGGAAACTTAACGCCACCACTTGTCGTAGCAATTTGTCCATTCACTTCTAACTTGCTGGTTGGTGTATCCGTGCCAATACCAACTTTACAATCATCCGTAATTTTTACGCATGGCTGCGAAGGCACACCGGTTCCAAAAATATAACCACCACCAGTTCCGTATGCTTCGTTCGTAAACACCACATCACCGCGTCCGCTTCTTGGTATCAAATCGTTGCTGTCTTCCGCAACGCCAAACACCACACCACCTGTGTAGGCAGTATCTGCCAAACGCAGCGTTGGCACTTCGCCTGTTATTTGCAGCTGGCTGCCTAAGCGTTCGCTGCTATATACTTCCAGTTTCTTTCTTGGTTTATTCGTGCCAATGCCAACATTGCCTGTGTTGTAGTAAATATTCGTGTCGTTGTCGCTCCATTGCGTACCGTTTTCTGCTTCTTTCGCATACAACGCATACGGCACAGAAACCAATTGGCTGGTGCCAACCAAGGTGTAGTTTGTTCCACCAGTTTCATCCATTTCTATTTTTATAAAATAGCTATCGTTGCCCCAATTAATCGCACTCATCGTGCCAGTAATAGGTGTGCCTTTTCCTATTTCCAAATTAATCAGTCCTAAATTATTGGAAGATGTTGCATGCGTTTCCACATACACAGCAGTACCAGAAATGTTGCCTTTCAGAATACTTAATCGAATACCAATATTTTTATTGGCTAAGATATTGCCGCCATTATCGCGCGCCACTGCCTGGTATTTGATAGCTTCCGGAACCACTGCAAATGTTGTTGTTTGCAGCAATAGCAGTAAGAGAATCGATGCGAATATTTTTTTCATTTTATACGTTTTTATTTTTTTATCAAAATCACACACATCATAAAAATCAGTTCAATCTGCGGTCAAGACAAAATCCTGTCGAGCGCTCATCCTTCTCCATTTGGAGAAGGTGGTTCCGACAAAGTCGGAATCGGATGAGGTCTTACTGTTTCACAATTTTAAAAGTTCCAACCACTTCATGCGCAGCATCTTCTAACTTCAGCCAATAAACCGCTGGTATCAATTGGCTGCAATCAATCGCAGTTAATTCATTTTGCAGCGCATCTTCTTTCACCATCTTTCCTTGCATATCAAACAGTTGAAACCGCACGTTCTTTAATTGCATAACATTAATTTTCAAATTCAATAAATTATTGGTTGGATTTGGAAACAACTGAATATCATAAGATGTCTTGTTGTTTTTTATTGCCGTAATAATATAATTTGCTTGCTGAAAACCATTCGAAAGTTGGTTATTTCCTGACTGCATGGTTTCTACGATGGTTTCACCAATCGTCCAATAAACATTGGTTGTTCCGTTGCTAAGTGTTCCGCTTGCACTGCAAATCACCGATGGTGTCAGTTGTTGCGCTTGCATATAAAACGCAACTATCATAAACGTGATAAATAATGAGTACTTCTTCATTTTAACAGCTTTATTAATTATTGATATTCAAATTTAAACAGATTAAATCATAGTATTTGAGAATATTTTTTGATATTTTTACTTAATAATAAACTTATAATAGTTTATTTATTTGATTTACAACAATTTAAACTCACAAAAACATGAATAATTTACTTTTTGAAAGATTAAGCAAATTAAAAAAAGATGATTTTGTTCAGTTCGAGCTGTTTATCAATTCACCTTATTTCCATAAAGGCGAAAAAGCAATTTCCTATTTTGAATGCATCAAACCATTTTATCCAAACTTCGAGATTCCGAAAAAAGTACAAACAAAAATTGGGAAATTGTTTCCGAGCAAGGCAGCATATGATGTATTGCTAAGCAGAATAAATGATTTACTCGATAGTTTCGAGTTGCAGGAATTGTATAATAAAAAAACATTTATCAAAACAGCACTCAAATATGAGTTGGAATTGGAGCAAAAAAACAATGTAAAATATTATCAGCAGCTTCAACAAACGCAAACTAATACCATGAAAGACAGCGACGATTTGTTCGCTGATTATTATAAAGAATTTACGTCTATTGCTATTTGCGAAAACAACTGGCTGAGTAATAAAGAAAAAATCATTTTCCATAGCGAACAGGCAATGTACAATATGCTTAATTTTTTTCTCAGTAAATATTTAATGATCTATGCCAACAAAACCACGCACAGCTTAAATATTTCGCCAGCACCTGAAGAAACCAATGAAACCAAGCTGATGCTGAAATTCGTGGAAGATAACCTGGAACAGCAATCACTATCTGTAAAGTGCTTATTTTATATCATTCAGTTGTTCAAAAACATTTCAAATGACGAAATTGAGTTTGATGTAAATTACAAAAACTAAAAAAAGACACCTTTGGTCTGACGCAAAACGAAATTACTTATGAAATAAAATACGCATTAATTCAGGCATCATCAGCATGTATTTTTAAGTGTTACACCAATCCTTCTTATTTTAAAAATGCTTTTGAACTGATAAGATTTTTGGTAGAAAAAAATTTATATTTTTCTCTATCTCATCAACAACAAATTCAACAACGTTTTATTCTGATTATTAAAGTTGCTTTAGGCGCTGGCGAAATTGATTGGGCAAAACAATTTATTGAAACCAGAATTATTTTAATTGACAAAAAACATCAAAATGATTTTTATAATTATGCATTTGGATTAATTTATTTCCATCAACAAGACTATAATGCAGCTATAAAGCTGATGATAAAAATAAACATCAATACACCACAATATGTAGTTGACTATAAAACTACTTTATTAAAAATGCATTTTGAATTAAACGAATTAGCTTCTTTTAATTATCAGTCACAGACATTTTTAAAATACCTTAGTAAAGAAAAGACATTAAACAAAACACATAAAAAGAATGTAATTGATTCAATTGAGTTTATCAAAATTTTATTCAGATATAAAAACATCAAATCAAAAGTCTCATTTGAAGAAAAACTAAAAACTAAAAAGATTGATTACTTAATCAGTAATTATAGAGATAAATGGTTTACTGAAAAGTATATGCAGATTTAATAAAAAAACCGCAACATTGCTGTTGCGGTTCTGTATGGGTTGGCGACGACCTACTCTCCCAGGTTTGACCTAGTACCATTGGCGCTGTAGGGCTTAACTTCTCTGTTCGGGATGGGAAGAGGTGATCACCTACGCTATAATCGCCATTAAATCTTTGGTAGTAAACTACCTTGTATTTTTATGACTTTTTTGTCAGTAAATTTTAACATATTGGGAAATCATTATACAAATTTTAAAAAGTTGATGGGTTATTAGTATCACTCGGCTTTGATGTTACCACCTTTACACCTATGACCTATCAACGTCGTAGTCTTCGACGACCCTATGAGATCTCATCTTGAAGTTGGTTTCGTGCTTAGATGCTTTCAGCGCTTATCCATTCCCAACGTAGCTACCCAGCGGTACATCTGGCGACATAACTGGTACACTAGAGGTCAGTCCATTCCGGTCCTCTCGTACTAGAAACAGATCTTCTCAAATCTCAAACGCCCATAACAGATAGGGACCGAACTGTCTTGCGACGTTCTGAACCCAGCTCGCGTGCCACTTTAATGAGCGAACAGCTCAACCCTTGGGACCTTCTCCAGCCCCAGGATGTGACGAGCCGACATCGAGGTGCCAAACCTCCCCGTCGATATGAGCTCTTGGGGGAGATCAGCCTGTTATCCCCGGAGTACCTTTTATCCTTTGAGCGATGGCCCTTCCATGCAGAACCACCGGATCACTTTACCCTACTTTCGTACCTGCTCGATCCGTCGATCTCACAGTCAAGCACCCTTATGCTAATACACTCTGCGCACGGTTACCAAGCGTGCTGAGGGTACCTTTGGAAGCCTCCGTTACTCTTTTGGAGGCGACCACCCCAGTCAAACTACCCACCATGCACTTTCCTCCAATTAGGAGTTAGGCTCTAAGTAAACAAAGGGTGGTATTTCAACGTTGACTCCACGAACACTAGCGTGCCCGCTTCATAGTCTCCCACCTATGCTACACATCGTTTACTCAAAGTCAATGCAAAGTTGTAGTGAAGGTTCACGGGGTCTTTCCGTCCCGTTACGGGTACCCGGCATCTTCACCGGGACTACAATTTCACCGAGCTCACGGCTGAGACAGTTATCAGATCGTTACACCATTCGTGCAGGTCGGAACTTACCCGACAAGGAATTTCGCTACCTTAGGACCGTTATAGTTACGGCCGCCGTTTACTGGGGCTTCAGTCGGAAGCTTTGCCTTGCGGCTAACAACCTTCCTTAACCTTCCAGCACCGGGCAGGTGTCAGGCCCTATACTTCATCTTTCGATTTTGCAGAGCCCTGTGTTTTTGTTAAACAGTCGCCTGATACTTTTTACTGCGGCCCCATTGCTGGGGCGACCCTTCTCCCGAAGTTACGGGTCCATTTTGCCGAGTTCCTTAGCCGTGACTCACTCGAGCGCCTTAGGATACTCTCCTCGACTACCTGTGTCGGTTTACGGTACGGGCTGCTCATATCTGAAGCTTAGAGGTTTTTCTAGGAAGTCTGATTAGGTACACTATCTCTCAGTTCGAGAACTTTGAGTACTATCACGTTCGACTCAAGAGCGGATTTGCCTACTCTATCAATGTCTACACGCTTTAACGGGATATTCCGTAACCCCGCGGTACTTTCACTACTTCGTCACCCCATCGCAATATAAGCAGGTACTGGAATATTAACCAGTTTTCCATCGGTTGCCCCTCTCGGGTTACACCTTAGGACCCGACTAACCCTGATTCGATTAGCGTTGATCAGGAATCCTTAGTCTTACGGCGATAAAATTTTTCATTTTATTTATCGTTACTTATGCCTACATTTTCTTTTCTGACTGCTCCAGAGATCCTTACGAATCGCCTTCAATGCTGTCAGAATGCTCCCCTACCGATTACTTACGTAATCCTATAGCTTCGGCACTACATTTGATGCCCGATTATTTTCCGCGCTCGGTCACTCGACTAGTGAGCTGTTACGCACTCTTTAAATGAATTGCTGCTTCCAAGCAAACATCCTAGCTGTCATAGCAACCAAACATCGTTTAAACAACTTAATGTAGATTTAGAGGCCTTAGCTGATAATCTGGGTTGTTTCCCTTTCGGCGCGTGACCTTAGCACCCCGCGCCTCACTCCCGGACATGTGTTATAGCATTCGGAGTTCGTCAGGATTTGGTAGGCGGTGAAGCCCCCTAGTCCAATCGGTAGCTCTACCTCTATAACACTTACATTCCGAGGCTGCACCTAAATGCATTTCGGGGAGTACGAGCTATCTCCCAGTTTGATTGGCCTTTCACCCCTACCCACAGGTCATCCAGAAGCTTTTCAACGCTTATTGGTTCGGTCCTCCAGTGTGTGTTACCACACCTTCAACCTGCCCATGGGTAGATCACACAGGTTTCGCGTCTACCGCCACTGACTATTCGCCCTATTCAGACTTGCTTTCGCTACGGCTCCCCATTATAGGTTAACCTTGCCAATGACGAGTAACTCGTAGGCTCATTATGCAAAAGGCACGCCGTCAGTCCTTGCGGACCTCCGACCGGTTGTAAGCACATGGTTTCAGGATCTATTTCACTCCCCTGTTCGGGGTACTTTTCACCTTTCCCTCACGGTACTGGTTCGCTATCGGTCTCTCA
>JADJSS010000015.1:0-100000 GCA_016711605.1 Saprospirales bacterium | reverse complement strand
TTTGTTGCCCCGTTAAGGGAGCGCAAAGATAAGGAATTCTTTTTCATATTTGCAAACATTTGTGGAAATATATTTTTATTTTTTTTCTCACATTTACAGATGTTAAAAAGAACTTATTTTGAGGTGAAGCTGAAGAGCTGTTTTTCAAACGGGATGCAAAGGTATGCAATCTTTTTAATTATGCAAATATTTTTAAATAAAAATCTTCATAAATATTTTGCTTAGTAGAAGAAAGAACTTGTTTTGAATTGAAGCTGTATAGCTGTTTTTCAAAGCGGATGCAAAGGTAGCAAACCGAATTTAATTGTCAAGCATTTTTTTTATTTTTTTTATTTTTTTTATCAATATCAACTAGAACACTTGATTTTATTGATAGTTTGGTGAGTTTAAATAATTGTTGTTTTGAAATGAAGCATTGTTAACATAAGAAATTTGCTTTCGCAGATTATTTGACAGTCGATAAAAATAATTTGTAAAATATTGGTTATCAATTTTATACGAACTATGCAATTTTATGAAAACTAAAATTAGTTGTTATGGCAACTTTTTTATTTTTTTAAAAATTTTGTAAAAAAAACAGTGTGTTTTGATCATAAAAAATAGATTTCTTTTAAAAATCTTCAAAGCACACAGTATAATTACTTTAAAAATTATCTGCTAGGTTTTTGAAATTGTGTAATAATTAAGCAAAATTTCTTCAACTAAATCAATAAATAGTATAATGCAGCTATAGTTTTCCTCACAGATTACACCGATTTTACTGATTTTTATATCACGCAATTTTGTAGAAAAAGTAAAAAACACTACCGTTTTCTCACAGATTACACGGATTTCACAGAAAGAAAATCTTAAAAAATCATCAAAAAGAACCTAAAAAAGCTACACAACTAGCTCTAATTATTTATGAATCACTAAATTTGGAACATAAATTTGTTTTGTTTCAGGTAAATTTTGTCGAATTATGGCATCTAACAAGCCTTAATTTAGCACTACTTGGAAATAATTCTGCAAATCGGTGTGATACAATTCGCGCTGTATTTGTACTTCTAGCAAATAATATCCAATTGTGATTGACGCTAAAAATCGGCATTTACTATATATACTGCGTCTTCTATGAGTTTATAAAACTTATGCTTGTATCTTTCTCTAGCATGTAATGATGAACGTAATAAAAACAGTCGTTCTGGATTTTTTTTTCAAAAAGCAGGTTTATGATTTATAGGTGGGTTTGGTTATATTTGGTGGCAAGTGGTTTGTTGGTTGGAAATCATTAATCAATGAAGTTATTCAATGGGAATATTAGCAAAAATATTAGGTTCTTTTTCGAGTGGACCACCAATTTAGAATCTTGAAACCATTGGTATGGTTTTAAAAATGAAAGATGGTGGTTTATTCTTAATAATTGCTATAGCAAATATCTAGATAGTTCTGAAGAAACTTTAAACTTGTTAAGAAAAAAGGTTGAAAATTATGTAAAAACGATTTCACTTGAAGAGTTCAAAGTAGATTATCCAAATGCAGAATACTTTTTAATTGAGATAAAATGTGTAGATGTTCCAGCATATGAAGTAATTAACGAAGTAGAAGAATTAAAAAAGAAGTATAATATTGAAACAACTTTCAATGACTAGATAACTCACCTAATTATCTCCTACATTAACACACTTGCATTCATACTTACTGATCACCATACGTTATGATTTCATAATTTATGAATTTCCGATTTAGCATGTAATGCTATTTTACTTCTAAAATACCATACTTTATCTTTCTTTTGTCCATGCCAACGAGTTTTATTTTATTATCGTCGATGGTGCTACAGTCTATTGGTGTGAGTACGACATCAACATCTTTATTGCCAAAAAGTATTTCAGAAGATACTATAACACCGCTGTTGTTGATCTTAACCAATTCAGATAAAACCTGTCCTTTCTGATCAATATCTCTCTTTTTTTCTTCATAAACCAATGACTTATTATAGAGCACGTATAAATTATCTTCTTTAAAGAATGGAAAGTAAGAACCGTAATCCAGCATCTGGCCGTATTTGCATTTCTTCTCTATCAATGTAGAATATTGCAAACCGCCTGCTGAATTTATTTTTGTTACCAAAATGTAGTTTGTATAATAGGTGGTAGAAGTAGATGAATGGCTGTAGCTTGAATTAGGACTATATGTGGAAGTGGTGCTGCTTTTATTGGTTTCTTCCATAAAAATAGTAACCGAATTATCGAATTTATTAGCGAGCACCGCAAATTCAGTTAACGGAATGCCTTTGTCAATATGTTTCTTCTGGACATCAAATTCCATAATCGTCTTATCAGGAAACGGATATAATTTAGGGCTTGAAATACCGTTGCTATCTAACAAAACGACAAAAACTCCGTTTACACCACCTATGAAACCTACTCTTGCACCCATTACATAACCATAATTGCCTCCACGAGATGCATTATCCTTATTATAATAAGTGCCTACCATTAATTGTTTGCCATTGCCGAGTTTGTTTATAGAAAAATCTTCAATCAAGGCATTCGGTAATTTTACCGATACATCTTTAGATTGATTATCTGCTGTAAATCTTATGAGTTTGATGCTTGGCACCTCATCTTGTGAATAGGTATTTTTCTGAGACCAAAGCGATAAGATACCGTTGTTGTCTAAGCTATATTCGACAGTTTTTGTATTGGAATAAGTGGATGCTTTGTTTATTTTTTGGATGATATTCATATCGTCGTTTAAGATAATATAGTTAAATGCTTCGCCTTTGGCAGGTGTATATTCTATAGCCAATTTTGAAGCATCGGGACTTTGCAAAATAATGCCATTGTCACCGTAGTTACCGCCATCCTAATCATAGGTCAATATTTCTTTTATTTCTTTATCTGCAATGCCGTTGGTTACTTTTACATAACCGATCATTGCTTTATTTACCTTTTTAGTAAGTCCGCGAATGATTAAATAGGTTCCTTTTTTGGATGCAAAAAGCGATACTACCTTAATACCATAATTACTATTGCCTGAAATTTCCTGAGTTGTTGATTTTCTATTTTTATCCATAACTGTCACTATGGATTTTGCGCTATAAGATTCAACGCTATATGTATAGACACCATCGCTATATTCGCCGCTAAAGCCAAGCTGTCCTGATTTAGTTTGGATTTCGCCATCCCATTTTATGCTTACTTTTTGCGCAAACAATGATGTGTTCAAAGCACATATTATTATCAATAGAAATACATTTTTCATTGTGCGAAAATAGAATTATTCAGATAATTATTTATGCTTTATATAATCTTTTTTATGTTGTACAATCACGTTATGATTTCATAATTTATGAATTTGTGATTTAGTCGTATTTTTATCGCAGTAGTATAGCAACTAAACATACACAGATGAAAAAACACAATTTCGGAGCAGGTCCATCCATTTTACCACAAGAAGTTTTTGAGCAGAGCGCACAGGCGTGCCTTGAAATAGATAACAGTGGTTTGTCTATTCTTGAAATTTCGCATAGAAGCAAAACGTTTGATGCCATTTTGGAAGAAACATTTTCATTAATCAAAGAATTATTGAAAGTGCCTGACGATTATTCGGTGCTACTGCTACAAGGTGGTGCCAACATGCAATTTAACATGATTCCGTATAATATATTGAACGATAACGAAACCGCTGATTTTGTGGAAACCGATATTTGGTCTACTAAAGCAGAAGAAGAAACGCGTCTGTATGGAAAAACAAATATCATCGCTTCATCCAAAGCTCAAGATTTTACTTTTATTCCAAAAGATTTTACGGTAGATAAAGAAGCTGCGTATTTGCATCTTACGTCTAACAACACTATATATGGTACCGAGTTTTTAGAAGACAAACAGTATGATATTCCAGTAGTTTGCGATATGAGCTCTGATATTTTTTCTCGGCCAGTCGATATTTCTAAATACCATCTTATATATGCAGGCGCACAGAAAAATTTAGGTTGTGCTGGTATCACGTTAGTAATCATAAAAAATGAATGGCTTGGAAGAGCGACTCGTCCAAAATCAAAAATGTGGGATTATTCTGTATATGCAAAAAACAACTCTTTATACAACACACCACCAGTTTTTACTATTTACACTTGTTTGCTGACGTTGCGCTGGTTGAAAAAACTAGGCGGTTTGGCAGAAATGGAGAAACGCAATATTGCAAAAGCTGCTTTATTATATAAGGAGATTGATAGAAATTCTTTATTTAAAGGGCACGCTGTTACAGAAGACAGAAGTAGAATGAATATTGTATTTACAGCAAAAGATGAAAAAACGACTGCAGATTTTTTAGAATTCGTGAAACCATATAATATAGATGGTATAAAAGGTTATAGAACAGTTGGTGGTTTCCGTGCATCGTGCTATAATGCTTTGCCAATAGAAAGTGTGCAGGTTTTGGTGGATGCCATGCAAGCATTTGAGAAGCGCTAAATGTCTGAACTGTAAGTTATGTGATGAATATGATTTACATGATGTAGGAATTGATTTTTTATTTTCATGACTATCACATTAACCATAATCTTCAAAGTTCTGACAACTTCAACAAATTCATCTGTTTTTAGTTATCTTTAGATATAAATAATTTTTATGACTAATAGATTTACACTTTTGTTCAGCTTTTTAGTTTTTAGCTTTTTCGCCATTGCACAGCCGAAAATAAAATTGGATACATTTGCACGCACCTTTGCCGCACCTGTAGATATTGCCAATGACGGCTCAACTAAACGTATGTTTATCGTTCAGCAAAATGGAATTATTTGGACGCTGGATTCTAACGGCGCAAAACTCGACACGTTTATTGATTTAAGAACAAAAGTACAATATTCGCCTAATAGCGAACAGGGTTTGCTTGGCATGGCATTTCATCCTGACTATCAGAACAATGGTTACTTTTATACTTATTACACCGTAAAATCAACCAATAACAATAATATAGTGCGTTATAAAGTTTCTGCCAATCCGAATAGAGCAGCCAGAGATTCTGGAAGAGTGGTGATAAACATTGCACATCCATTTGCAAATCATAATGGTGGTTGCCTAAAATTTGGAAGTGATGGATTCTTATATGTTGCATCTGGCGATGGTGGTAGCGGTGGCGATCCCAATGCAAATGGACAAAATAAAAATAGTTTATTGGGAAAAATATTGCGCTTAAATGTAAATCGGTTTGATACTACCTATACCATTCCTGCAAGCAATCCGTTTGTTGGACAAACCAACGTCAAGCAAGAAATCTGGGCATATGGTTTGCGCAATCCGTGGCGTTTTAGTTTCGACAGACAAACGAATGATTTATGGATTGCAGATGTTGGACAAGGTGCTTGGGAAGAAGTTAACTTTCAAGCAAGCACCAGCAATGGTGGCGAAAATTATGGATGGCGTTGTTACGAAGGAACGCACGCCTACAACACTGCAGGTTGCGCTGGTGCATCTACTTACAAAATGCCAATTTTTGAGTATGATCATGGAACGAATGGTGGCGTTGCTGTAACTGGTGGTTTTGTTTACAGAGGCAATAAATATCCTGATTTATCAGCATATTATATTTGTGCTGACTATGCCTCTGCGAATTTTTGGCTGATAAAAAAACAAGGTGCAAACTTTATTTCTACTGCAATTGGAAAACCATTAACTGGTGTTTCTATTTCAAGTTTTGGTGAAGATATTCGTGGCGAATTGTATGCTGCAAATGTTGGAAACGGCGTGATTTATAAAATCAGAGAATTATGTTCGCCGTTTAGAATTAGTTTGGCAAACAAAAAAGACCCATCTTGTTTTAATACCACTGATGGACAAATTCAAATGAATAGCATTGGAAGTAATGGTGCAGTTACTTTTTCGTGGACACCAACCAATTCAGGCAATTCCATTTCAAATTTATCAGCTGGAAAATATGTTGTTACTGCAACCGATGCAATTGGATGCGTGCGCAAAGATAGTTTTGTTTTGGTCAAACCTGACACTGTGAAAATTAATTTAGTGCAATTGGTAAATCCAAGTTGTCCAAATGTGGCAAACGGCTCGATACAAATACAAGGAACTGGTGGCAACCAAGTTTATACTTATAGCTGGAATAATGGAAATATGACTTCGTCTACTAGTGGTTTATCGAATGGAAAATATATTTTGACTTTAAAAGACAGTAATAATTGTGTGGTAAAAGATAGTTTTACGTTAATAAATTTAGATACCTTGGACAAACCAACAATTTCAATTTTTGGTGGATATTTAAAAACTCAAAGTGGTTTTTCTTATAAATGGTATCAAAATGGAAATTTATTAATTGGCTCTACACAAGATACAATTCATCCAAATTTAGCTGCTTACTATAAAGTAGAAATAACAGATATTAATGGATGTAAAGCGGTTTCAGATTCAATATATAATATTCCATTAAGTACTAATAATAAAAACGTAACAATTGAGAAATTCTCAGTATTTCCAAATCCAGCGTATGATAAATTAAGTGTTGACATTGATTTTAAAACTAAGCAAACGATAACGCTAAAAATTATCAATGCTATTGGACAGATTGTTTATGATGAGAAAATAGAAACTGATAAAGTTTCTAAAGTAATTTCACTGCAAACATTACCAAAAGGTTTGTACCAATTGGCTGTTTTTATGCAAGACGGAAAAGTTTCGAGTCAGACGTTTGTGAAAGAATAGTTGTCTGAACTTTGATGTTTTTGATAGATGTGATTTGAGTAATTATAAATCTTATAAAAAAAACGTCCTCAAAATTGAGGACGTTTTTTTTATTTCTGAATTATACTTTACAGACTTAACGCTGCTTCATACATTCTGTTTACTTCTGTCCAGTTAATTAAGTTATAAAATGCAGCAATATAGTCTGGTCTGCGATTTTGGTAATGTAAATAGTAGGCGTGTTCCCAAACATCTAAACCTAAAATCGGCGTTCCAGGACATTCAGACAAATCCATTAATGGATTATCTTGGTTTGGTGATGAACAAATGCAGATAGTTTTATCTGGTTTTACACATAACCAAGCCCAACCAGAACCAAAGCGTGTTGTTGCTGCTTTGGTAAATTCTTCTTTGAATTTATCGTAAGAGCCAAATGTTGCAATAATTGCTTCGCCAATTTTTCCGGTTGGCTCGCCTCCACCGTTTGGTGATAAAATTTGCCAAAATAATGAGTGATTGAAATGTCCACCACCATTATTGCGCACTGCAGGTGAAAGTGTAGATATAGTGGCTAATAATTCTATCAGCGATTTTCCTTCATTTTCGGTGCCAGCCAAGGCAGCATTTAAGTTGGTTACATACGCGTTGTGGTGTTTACCATGATGAATTTGCATTGTTAAAGTATCAAAATGTGGTTCTAATGCATCGTGTGCATAAGGTAATTGTGGTAATTCGAAAGCCATTTTTTATAAATTTTTAGAATTAGTGAATGAATGATTATAGATTACAAAGATAATAAAGAAATGTACTCCATAGTTTTAAATATTGTTACATAAATCACATAAGCTGATAAGAAAAATTGATGAGAATTTAGTTGTTACTCTACGCAACTTTCAACTTCGCCATTTTAGATTTGTTCAGTTTTTCCTGTGCGTATTCTAAAGTAAGATAGAATTTATCAATATCTGTTGATGGTAACTCAAACATCGCATCGTTTACAATGGCTTCAAAAATAGAACGCAAACCACGTGCTCCTAATTTATATTCCATGGCTTTTTCTACCATAAAATCTAAGGTTTCATCATCAATATTTAATTCAATATTTTCTATAGAAAATAATTTTTTGTATTGTTTTACCAACGAATTTTTGGGTTCTACCAAAATTTGTTTTAAAGTTGCTTTGTCTAAAGGTTCTAAATAGGTTAGCACTGGTAAACGTCCAACTAATTCAGGTATCAAGCCAAAACTTTTGGTGTCTTGTTGCGTAATATATTGCAATAAATTTTCTCTATCAATTGCATCTTCTTCTTTATTTTTTTTGAAACCAACAGTAGATGTTTTCAAACGTTTTGCAATAACTTTATCAATTCCATCAAACGAACCACCACAAATAAATAGAATATTTTTTGTGTCTACTTTCAATAATTTTTGTTCAGGATGTTTTCTTCCACCATTTGGCGGCACCAACACTTCTGTTCCTTCTATTAATTTTAATAAAGATTGTTGCGTACCTTCTTTTATATCGCGAGTCAAAGACGGATTGTCGCCTTTGCGCGAAATTTTATCAATTTCATCAATAAACACAATTCCTTTTTCAGCAGCAGAAATATCATAATCGCACACTTGTAACAAACGCGAAATAATGCTTTCCACATCTTCACCAACGTAACCTGCTTCGGTGAAAATAGTAGCATCGACAATAGTAAACGGCACGTTCAATAATTTAGCAATTGTTTTTGCCAATAATGTTTTGCCAGTTCCAGTTTCACCAACCATTAAAATATTCGATTTTTCAATTTCTACTTCGTCTTTTGTTTCTGGTTGGTTTAATCTTTTATAATGATTATACACAGCAACAGCCATCACTTTTTTGGCTTCGTCTTGTCCAATTACATACTGATCTAAGTATTCTTTGATTGCCTTTGGTTTTTGAATTTTGAGTTGAGAAGATTTATTTGTTGATTTATGCGAAAAAAACTCTTCATCTAAAATAGTTTTAGCTTGCGCTACGCAATTTTCACAAATGTGACCATCTAAACCAGCAATCAGAATTTTTACTTCTTCTTTCGGTTTGCCACAAAAGCTACATTTATTTTGATTTTTTTTAGACATGTATGAAGAAGTTATGCGTTATTTGATATAAGTTATTTGTATTTAACAGCTCAAAAGTACAAAAAAATGGTGTGTTTTAATAAAAATGCCATCACTTTTGCGATGGCATTTTTATTTTTATAACTTTTCTAAAGTTTAGAATTTTAGAAAAACTTGTCATTATTTTCTACTTAATACTTCATCGATCATACCGTATTCTTTAGCTTCAGTAGAAGTCATCCAATAATCGCGATCACTGTCTTTTTCTACTTTTTCGTATGGTTGTCCGCTATGATCCGCAATAATTTCGTACAATTCTTTTTTCAATTTGGTAATTTCTTTGTAGGTAATTTCTATTTCAGAAACTTGACCTTGCGCGCCACCCATTGGTTGGTGAATCATCACGCGTGAATGTGTTAAAGCACTACGTTTATTTTTTTCGCCAGCACACAATAAAACAGCAGCCATAGAAGCAGCAATACCAACGCAGCAAGTTGCCACATTTGGTTTGATGTATTGCATCGTATCGTAAATACCTAGACCTGCGTAAACGCTGCCACCTGGTGAGTTTACATAAATCATTACATCACGTGTTGCATCAGCCGATTCTAAAAATAATAATTGCGCCATAATGATATTAGCCACATAATCGTCGATACCTGTTCCCATGAAGATGATTCTATCCATCATTAAACGAGAAAAGACATCTAAGGCAGCAACGTTCATTGGTCGCTCTTCGATGATATTTGGCGTAAGGTTGGTGATGCTTTTTTGTAAATAATCATCTACATATATAGAAGATAATCCGTGATGCTTGGTAGCATATTTTCTGAATTCTTTTCCGTAGTCCATTTTTAGTTGTTTTAGTATTGAGTAATGTGTATATCGTATTGCGACTGAAGTATTGCGAAATTTACAATTATAGTATTGTGTAAAAATACTAAATACGTTGTACTCAATACGCTCTACTATTTTTTATCAAAAAAATCAGCGAATGCAACAGACTTTTCGTCTATCGTTATTTGACTTTCGATAAAAGTAAACAATTTTTGTTCCAATGCGCCATCGTATGACTTTTTGACATGTTCTTCTTTCGACATCATACTATTGTTTAATTGGTCGAGTGTTTCTTCTGGCAAACCTTGTCCAGTTGGATTGTACATCATTAATTGCTGACGAAGTGCATTTTTTGAAAATTCTTTAATATCAGCCATTTCAATTTTGAAGTCATTATCTTTCGCAATTTTCCCTGTGATTAAATTCCATTTTAAACCACTTACAAATGATGGATATTCAATTTCAATTTGTTCGTCAGAAATTGGTTTTTCATTAGATGATTTGATGAATTTTTTCAAAAAAGCATCTGGTAACTCAATTTTTGTATTTTCCATCAAGGTATTGTAGATGTTTTCTTTGAACTGATTGTTGGTGCTGCTAACAGAAAAACCTTCCAATTCAGTTCGCACTTTTTCTCTAAATTCTTCTACAGAATTTACAACACCTGGACCATAAATTTGATCAAACAATTCTTGGTTTAATGATGCTTTCTCAGTTATTGGCTCCTTGCCTTCTTTCACTTCTTCTTCATTGGTAACTTTGCCATATCGAACGCATACTTTTTCCAATTCCTCATCTAATGTTTTATCATCGATAGTAATTAAGTTCTTTGTAACTTTAGTTGATTTGTTGATAGCAACATCAACTGTTGGTGCTAAACCTATTTCATATTGGAATGTATAATCAATTGGATTATTAATATCTAGCTGAATATTTTCATTTGGCAAAGGCAACGGACGACCTAACATATCTATTTTATGCTCTTCAATATGTTTGTTCAATGCTTCCGAAACTTTTTTATTTAATTCATCTAATAATATAGAATTACCATACATTTTTTTAACGACACCGATTGGCACAAATCCTTTTCTGAAACCTTTGATAACAGCATTGTTTTTTGCTGTGGTTAATGCTTTTTCTACTGCTGGCAAATAATCTTCTTTTGAAATTTCAATGCTGATAATTGCATTCAAGGCATCTGTATTGGTTAGTGTACTATTCACGATGTAATTATTATAAGTTATAAGTTAGCTTTAATTTTTAAAAATTAAATGTTGAATAATAAACAATGCCGCTGTATTTAAACGTATATCATTTACTATTCAACATTTCGTGCGGGTGGAGGGACTCGAACCCCCATGGTTGCCCGCTAGATCCTAAGTCTAGTGCGTCTACCAATTTCGCCACACCCGCAAGTTTATCCGACTAATTCGGGTTGCAAATGTAGGAATTAATTTGAAATGCTTTGCATTCACGAGCACAATTTTTAAAAATAATAATATTGAGTAAAATGTGCTATTTGGATGATTTGAAAATAAATTTCAATCAGATTATTTTCAATTGGCGATGAATTCTTCACTAAAATCTATTTTAATTTCATTAAATATTGCAAAAATGTGAAAAAGAATCTATTTAAAATGCGATTTTATAATTTATCTTTATGCAATAAATAGTCAAAAGAGAATGCCTATCATAGATCCAAAATTGAAAGAAAAAATACCAGCACCGCTGCGCAATAAGTTTATCTTGCTTTTTTTAGGATATTTTATTTATGTTTTATTTTTTAGTGAAAATACGCTGATTTCTCAGGCAAAATTAGCTATGCAAGTGCATGAATTAACTAAACAAGAAAATTATTATGCTACAGAAATTGCAAAAGTAAAACAAGTAGAAAAAGAAACATTTTCCAGTATTGAGAATATGGAAAAATACGCACGCGAAAATTACTGGATGAAAAAAGACAGCGAAGATTTGTATATTTTTGTGGAAGCTGATAAGTAATTTGAGAATTACTTTATTCTAAGTCCTAAAATATTATTTTGACTACACATGCTTAACCTTATCACACTTTCTATACCAGCTTTTTTTATTCTGATTGCAGTAGAATTACTGATTAATAAAATGAAAAAGACAAATCTGTATCGTTTAAATGATACGATTTCCAACTTGAGTTCAGGTATAATTTCGCAAGTGGTTGGCGTGTTTACAAAAATTGTAACTATTGGTGTTTATGTTTGGATTTACAATAACTTTCGTGTTTTCAAAAACATTCCGAATGAATGGTACACTTGGATTTTGTTATTTATTGGTGTTGATTTTTTCTATTATTGGTTTCATCGTTTATCGCACGAAGTAAGCGTACTTTGGGGCACGCATGTTGTTCATCACCAAAGTGAAGAATATAATTTATCGGTTGCTTTGCGCCAATCAGCCACACAAACATTTGGCTCATTTTGGTTTTATTTACCATTAGCATTTATTGGCTTTAGTCCAACTTTATTTGCAACAATTGCTGCCATTCAAACCTTGTATCAATTTTGGATACACACCAGATTAATTGATAAAATGCCAGCTTGGTTTGAGTATTTTTTCAATACACCATCGCATCATCGTGTGCACCATGGCGTGAACCCAAAATATATTGATAAAAATCACGGTGGCACGTTGATTATTTTCGATAGAATGTTTGCCACATTTCAACTCGAAGAAGAAGAAGTGCATTATGGTGTTACATCGCAATTAAAAAGCTGGAACATTGCCGTTGCCAACTTTGATTATTATGGCTGGATTCTTCAACAACTTTCTAAAGTAAAAAATGCAAAAGATTTTTTCTTGGTTTTATTAAGAAAACCAGGTTGGCGACCTGCATATTTAGGCGGCGCTATTGTTCCAAAAGAAATAGACACGCAACGACAATTGTATGATGCACAAAGTAATCGAAATGTTCATATTTATATAGTGTTTCAGTTTGCGTTGTTGCTGGCTTTTGCTTCATTTTTCTTGTTTGGAGTTGGTGATGCAGAACATCCAAAATTTAATACTTTACAAAAATATATCGCTACTTTTTTTATCATTTTTTCAGTGATAAATATTGGTGGTTTATTTGAAAATAAAAATTGGTCGAAACCAACGGAAATCATACGTTTACTTTGTATTCCAATCGTTTTATATTTCTTACTACATTAGTTTTTGTTAAGAATTTGCTATAAAATTCTGCAAAATCTTCTAATTATCAAATATTATTATCTTTGCGTTCCGAAATTCCGATTAATCGGAACGGAATCATTTTTTTATGAAGAAAGCCGTTCGACATTTTTTGTGTTTATTTATTTTATGTCTGTTTATCTTTTCTTGTTCTAATCAACAAAAAAAAGTAGATAGCCATTCTTCTGTTGATTCATTAAAAATTGATTCAACTAAATTGGCAAAACCTTGTGTTGATTCTGTATCTACTACATTTTTAGATATTGAAATCGATAGTTTATATGTGCGCGAAAAAGAATTTGGCAGACGCGATAATATCCAAAAATTATTTACTTCTTTAAAATTAGATAAAAATCAATTCGCACAATTTATCAATGAAACCAAAGATGCATTTGATTTTAAAACGGCAACTGCAAAACTAAAATATTTTATTTTAACCAAAGAAACAGACTCTACTTCGCAACTGCAATATTTGGTCTTTAAAACTTCGAACTATGAATATATTATAGCCAATTGTACCGATACTAGTTTTGTTCCTGTTGAGCAAACAGAAGAAATTGTTTCAAAAAAATCGAAGAAAAAGAAAAAAGCTAAGAAGCCAATTTTATATCATCCGTTACAAATTTCTTTTTTTGAAAAAAACATTGATACTACAGAAATTCAATTTGCTGCTATCATTCAAAAATCGTTATCAAAATCGTTAAAAGAAAACAACCTTGATCAAAAACTAATAGAGCAATTAAACAAAGCACTTGGCAATAAATTTTCGGTGAATAATTTACGCAAGAATGATACGATTCAATTTATTTATGATCAAACCAGTATCAACGGACAATTTTTAGATGTTGGTCATGTGAAAGCAGTTTGTATCAAACAAAAAAAGAAAACATTTTATGCACTCGATTATTTTTTAGAAGATGATAGCAGTTATCAATATGTGGACGATAAAGGAAAATATTTGAAAACAGCATTTTTAAAATCGCCGTTGCAGAAAGGTGGCTCAATTGTTTCGCGTTTTAATTTGCATCGTTTTCATCCAGTTTTATTAGTTGAAAAAGCGCATTTAGGAACTGATTTTGCAGCACCAACTGGCGCACCTATTATTGCAACTGCAAGTGGAATTATTTTGAATGCAGAATTTAAACAGTATAACGGAAATTATGTAAAAATAAGACATGATAGAATGTACGAAACACAATATTTACATATGACCCGAGTTGCCAAAGGCATTCAACCAGGCAGACGTGTGCAACAAGGACAAGTGATTGGATATGTCGGTCAAACTGGTTTAGCTACTGGACCGCATGTGTGTTATCGTTTTTGGAAAAATGGTGAGCAAGTAGATCCATTGCGTGAAAAATTAAATGTTGTAAAACAAATTCCAAAAGAAAATCTAGCTAATTATCTTGTTTATTTTGATACTATCAAAAAACGATTAGATATAAAACCTTTGAAGTAATAAATCTGATTTCATGCAACTCAAACATTTTCTAGCATCACTTTTTATTCTAGTGTTAATTGGTTTTTTTCCGTTTAGTTGTTGCAAACCTGCGCCACCTCAAAACATTAAATTAGACATAAAGAAAATTACTGGAATTCATCATTTCACAAATCTATCTAATTTTACAGATTCTATTAGTTCTCAAGTTGATTTTGACACGATAAAAAATAGTGATTCATTGTTCATTTTTGTAACCTTTGAATTGAAAGAAATTACGATGAATCATTTTAATTTTTCATTGACAAATACTTCATTTGCATGCGAACCATTACCTAATACAAGTATACTTGGCAATAAGATAACTGAAATAGAACTTAGCAGCGATACAACGTATAATGGCAATCTTAAAAACACAAATTTGTTATCTATTATTACTGAAAATGGCAGCAGCTTAAAAGACTTAATGAATACAACGACTGATTTTACAAAAAATATTTATTTTAAATTAAATACCAAACCTACTGATGTGTTGACGCATCAATTTACTGTAAAATTCACAAAAGAAAATGGTGATGTTATCCTTGCTAAGAGCAAAAAATTAACTTGGTTGAATTAATCTTTTCCACCTAAACCAAAACTAAATCCTAAATTAAGTATCAGTGGAAAATTATTACTAAACGTGCCTTGATACAATGATTCTGCGGTGTTAATTACACTAAATAATGCTGAAATATTAAGATATGCAATCTTGCCAACTGGCTGCACATAACCACCACCAATTAATAAATGATTTACATTTACTCTTCTGCTAGCATCATAAACAGATGGTCTGTTGGCTAACACATATCGAGCTTCTAAATTAATTCCTTTATACAAGAAACCACGTGCGTAAGCTGCAGCTCCATAAACGAAATAATTTTGTGCTGCGCCATTTGTATACCTTACTCGTTGGAAAATAAACAATGGCCCAGCGCCTAACTCTAATCTTTTTTTAACAACCATATAACCAACTGTTGCAGACATACTCAATGTTGTTACGGCGCCAATTTGTATAGAAATATCATTTAAACCAATTCGAAATCGATCTAACATTTCTTTTTTCTTTTCTTCTTCAGTACGTGCATTTTCTTGTTCTTTTAATTCTTTTCTGCGTTCAGATCTATCTAATTTTTTTGTTTCTGATTTATTAGTGTTCTCATACAACGTATCAGTTACTTTTATTGGTTGATAGATTTCTTCTTGTGCAAATAATTTTTCTGTAGAAAAGAAAACAAAAGCAATCAATAAAAATAAAATATTCTTCATGGTGTAAATTTTTATAAAATTCATTTCTTTCAACGTATTTTTGTTGCATGTACAAATTCTATATAAAGGTAATGGCATTTTTGCTTATTTTATTTACTTATAAATTAGGTTTTTGTCAATTAACACTTGAAAACATTTTTTTAAAGCAAAAATATGCACCAATTGAAGCAGATGACATACAATTTTTACACAAAAAACCGTTGTACGCTAAATTTGAGGAAACTAAATCTGGAAAAAATTTAGCATTTTTTGATGTCTTTGCAAATAAAAAGGAAACTATAAAATTAACTGATTACAAAACAAAGAATAGCTTATGGAAACCTAATTGGCACCATTTTTCCATTTCAAACAACGATACTTATTTTTTATTAGAGAGCGAAACTGAATATTTATATAGACGTACAAAAACTTGCAGTTATTATCTATTCGACAACAAAAACGGTATTAAAGCTTTAAGCACAGAGAAACAACAGCTTCCTCAGTTTTCACCTGATGACAAAAAAATTGCATTTATAAAATCTAATAATCTTTTTTATAAAGATTTACTTTCTGGCGAAGAAATTCAAGTAACTTTTGATGGAAAATGGAACTCTATTATTAATGGCAAAAGCGATTGGGTTTATGAAGAAGAATTTGAAGCAACTCGTTTATATGAATGGAATGCACAAAGCACAAAAATCGCGTATTTAAAATTTGATGAAACAAATGTAAAAGAATACCAAATTCCATATTATTATGATTTAACTTATCCAACTATTTTTTCGTATAAATATCCAAAAGTTGGTGAGGAAAACTCAAAGATTTCTTTGTGCATATATGATGTAAAAAAGAAGAAAAATCAAACTATAAAAATTCCTTTCCATTACGAATATGTACCAAGAATTTACTGGAATGCAACTGGCGATGAAGTTGTCTACATGTTGTTAAATCGACACCAAGATTCGTTGCGATTAATTAGCTATAATGTAAAAACAAAACTAACGAGACAACTATATTTCGAATCAAATAATAGTTATGTTGAAATTCCAAATTCAATAAATTTCTTATCAGACAATTCTTTTTTTATAACTTCAGAAAAAGATGGATTTAATCATTTATACCATTATGATGAAAATGGAAAATTAATAGTACAAATTACAAGTGGAAAATTCGAAGTAATAGAAATATATGGTATTGACGAGCAAGCAAAAAAAATATTTTACAAAAGTAATGAAGGAAATGAAATAGAAACTCAACTTTTTTCTATAAATTATCAAACCTTAGAAAAGACAAAACTGAGCTCTCAAAACGGAATAAATGATGCAGTTTTTTCATCTGATTTTTCTTATTTCATATATCTATTTTCTGCTGCTCAAATTTCTCCAAAAATCAGCTTGGTTCAAACAAAAAACTTAACTATAACTATTATTGAAAATAATCAAAGTTTACAAGATTCATTAACAACAATTCCTCAGAAAAAATTTTTAAAAATTTGGATTAACAATGATTCATTAAATGCATTTCTTATTCAACCTAAAAGTAATGAAAGCACCAAAAAACATCCATTATTGTTGTTTGTGTATGGTGGTCCAAATCATGTTGAAGTAGAAAATAAATGGCAACTACAAAGAGATTTATTCTTTAATTTTTTGGCAGAAAATGGATATGCTGTTGCTTGTGTTGACAATCATGGTTCTAGTGGAAAAGGTGCGAATTTTAAAAAATCTGTTTTTTTAAATTTAGGAAAAAAAGAAACAGATGACCAAATTGCCGCGGCTAAATATTTTGGGAAACTACCAACTATCGACAGCAGCAGAATTGGTATTTTCGGTTGGAGCTATGGTGGTTTTTTAGCAGCAAACTGTTTATTTGAAGGCAATACTGTTTTTAAATCAGCTTTGGCAATTGCACCAGTTACTGACTGGAAAATGTATGACAATATTTACACAGAAAGATATATGCATACGCCAGAAGAAAATCCAACTGGTTATCTTTTTAATCCAAATTCCAAAGCAAAAGAATTAAAAGGAAATTTGTTTTTAGCACATGGTATGACAGATGATAATGTACATTTCCAAAATACACTTTTACTAATAAATGCATTGAATGATGCACATAAGAATTATCAATTATACATCTATCCAGATAAGGCACATGGCATAGGAAACAGGCAAGATAGATACGATCTTTATAAAAAAATGTACGAGTATTTAATACAAAAATTATGATTCTTCTACTTGTTTATAATGATTATTAAGAATTAGTTGCTACAACAACTATTTCATAACATTAATTTTAAATTCTACAAACAACCACCTTGTACTTTTGCACGTCAATACGCACAACACAGATATTATATAAATTACATATCTGTAAGTAATTACAAACAAAGACACTTATTTTATTAAAAAAAAACAGATTTTATGAAAAAAATGATGCTGGTAGCTGCGTTACTAATGAGCTTGTTAGGAAAAACGTATGCGCAAATCGAAAAACAAATTCCTGGGCAAGCAATGTCTGCAGATGACAAGAAAAAATTAGAAGACACATTCCAAGGTTGGAAATTTGGTGGTGGTTTATTAATGACTGTAAACCAAGCTGCCTTTGTAAATTGGGCTCCAGGTGGAACCAATACAATTGGCTTAAACTTCAGAGGTAATTTTTATGCAGATTACAAAAAAAACAAACATTTATTTTCTTCACGTTTTACAGCGGAATATGGTATTAATTTTTTAAGAGATAAATATCCTACAAGCAAAAAAATATACACCAACTAAAAGTGCTGATAACTGGGAAATTTTTGCAAAATATGGCTACAAAGTTTACAAACCGTTATACATTGCAGCTTATGGAAGTTTAAGATCTCAATTTTCAAATACTTATACAGCAAATTCTCTAGGTGTTAAAGATTCTATCATTTCAAGAGCTGGCTCACCTTTAGTATTTGAAGGTGCAATTGGTTTAGATTATGTTCCGAACGATAAATTCTCTTTATTCTTCTCACCTTTAGCTGCAAAAGTTACTTTTGTTGGCGACAATAGATTAGCTGGTTTAAATGCTTATGGTGTTGGTCCAAATCATACAAAATCTGAATTTGGTGCAGTATTAATTGCTACCTACAAACAAAGTTTTTGGAAAGATAAAGTAACCATCTCATCTATCTTTAGAGCTTACAAAAATTATCTAAAAGGTCAGGTTGATCCAAATTTAGGTGCAGCATTTAGAGAAACGAAAGCTAACTATGGTAAAAATATAGATGTAGATTGGCAAACAACTATTGGTTTCAACGTAAATAAATATATATCGGCTAGTGTATTTACACATTTAGTTTGGGACAATGATGTATTAACACCAGTAAAAGGTGATGTAAACAACAAAAAACAACAAGTTCAATTCCGTGATATTATTGGAATAAATGTTGGTTACAACGTGAACTACTCAAAACCAAAAGGTGAAAAACCAAAAGCATTTTAATTTTCTAGATAACATACTCAAAAAAACCATCCATTTCGGATGGTTTTTTTTATTAAAATCAGCATTGTAAAATATCACTTAAATAAATCAAACTCTAACATTTTTTAACAATATAAGATTTGCATTAAGCGTAGCTTGGTTCTATTTTTGCAACACTCAAAATAAACCTTATTTACGTCAATCGAAATTTAATAAATTATGGAATCTATCGACATTAAAGCACTCAATGAAAAAATTCAACAAAATAGCGCATTTCTGGATTTGCTCAACTTGGAAATTTCCAAATCCATTGTTGGACAAAAATACATGATTGAACGATTGATGATTGCATTGCTTTCTCAAGGTCATATTTTATTAGAAGGTGTTCCTGGTTTGGCAAAAACATTAGCCATCAAATCTCTTTCTGATGCAATAGATACTAAATTCTCACGTGTACAATTTACACCAGATTTGTTGCCTGCTGATATTTTAGGAACTATGATTTACAATCAGGCAAAAGGTAACTTTGAAGTAAAAAAAGGACCTATTTTTTCCAATTTTGTGTTGGCTGATGAAATCAATCGTGCACCAGCAAAAGTGCAAAGTGCTTTGTTACAAGCTATGCAGGAAAGACATATCACTTTAGGTGATTCGACTTATAAATTAGAAGAGCCATTTTTAGTAATGGCAACCATGAATCCAATTGAGCAAGAAGGAACCTATAATTTACCAGAAGCACAAGTGGATCGTTTTATGTTGAAAGTAAAAATTAGTTATCCAGAATTTGAAGACGAACGCACTATTATGCGACAAAATGTTTCTGGTCATAATCCAAATATCAAACCAGTCATTTCTGCTCAAACTATTTTGCAAGCACGTGATACAGTTCGTGAAGTGTATATGGATGAAAAGATTGAAAAATATATTCTAGATATTGTTTTCGCAACGCGCGAACCAGTAAAATATAAAATTGATAATCTTAAACACCTAATAAGTTATGGTGGTTCGCCACGTGCCAGCATTTCATTGGCGATGGCATCCAAAGCATACGCGTTTATTAAACGTCGCGGTTATGTTATACCTGAAGACGTGCGCGCAGTTGCACATGACGTCTTGCGTCATCGAATCGGTATCACTTACGAAGCCGAAGCTGAAAACATCACACAAGAAAATATTATTGATACAATTTTGAATCGCGTTGAAGTTCCTTAGAAAGTGAGAGTGAAGGTGAAAGTGAATTATTAAATGGAATTAAAACCAATATCAATGTTAGAAGATTTTTCAGCATATACAAAATCAAATCAAATTTGGGATTTAACTTGGAGCGATACTGAAATTATGAAAATTGATTTTAGAGGAAAAGAAATTTGCAAACAACTCATTCGTTCTGTTGGTTCTATCTCAGCAAATATTGAGGAAGGTTATGGAAGAGGTTCAAAAAGAGAATATCCTCATTATCTAAAGATTTCAAGAGGCTCAGCAACCGAATCTAAAGGTTGGTTTAAAAAATCAAAATTTTTATTAGATGAAAATATAATAAACGAAAGAATAAAATTATTAGAAGAAATTATAGCAATGTTAACCAAAACAATTATCACTTTAGAAAAAAAAGCGAAAGAAAAATAACACTTTCACCTTCACTATCACCTTCACTATTATGGAAGTTTCAGAATTACTCAAAAAAGTCAGAAAAATAGAAATCAAGACCAAGGGCTTGACGAACCACATTTTTTCTGGTGAGTATCATTCTGCTTTCAAAGGTCGTGGAATGTCGTTTTCTGAAGTGCGTGAATATCAATACGGTGATGATGTTCGTAATATTGATTGGAATGTTACAGCACGTTTCAAAACACCACATGTAAAAATATTTGAAGAAGAACGCGAACTCACTATCATGTTGTTGATTGATGTAAGTAAATCTTCTTTTATTGGCACACAAACACAACTGAAAAACGAAATTATCTCAGAAATTGCTGGTGTTTTGGCGTTTTCTGCCATTCAAAACAACGATAAAGTTGGCGTGCTGTTTTTTAGTGATGCTATTGAATTATTTATTCCGCCAAAAAAAGGAAAATCGCATGTTTTACGCATTATTCGTGAGATAATAAATTTTGAGCCAAAGAGCAATAAAACAGATATTTCTTTAGCATTAGAAAATTTCAACAACATGGTGAAACGCAAAAGCATTGCTTTTGTCTTATCTGATTTTATTGATGAAAATTATGAAAATGAGTTGCGCCATATCGCTAAAAAACACGACGTAATTGGCGTAAAAATTCATGACCAATTAGATAATGAATTACCAAATATTGGTTTACTGCAAGTGCAAGATGTAGAAACCAACGAAACTAAATGGATTGACACGAACGATACCGAAACGCAAAGAATTTATAAAGAACGTGCAAGGTTTTATGATAAAAATTACGACAACAGTTTTTTAAAAGCTGGTGCAGATAAACTGAAAATAAATACCAGTCAATCGTATGTACATGTATTGATGAATTTCTTTAAAAAACGAAGTTAAAACAATTGAATAATTTAGTAATGAAGTAATATAATAATGGATTTTAAATTAAATAAAATAATAAAATTTGCTTGTCGGTATTTTAACCGAATTACTAAATTATTTCATTGCTTTATTATTTCATATTTTTTATTCACAACCTTAAATTCATTCGCACAAACTGCAACTGCAACCGTTAAAGAAAAAGAATACTTAATTGGCGACTGGATTCCAGTTGATTTATTCGTTAGTGCATCATCTAAAAATAAAGTTGCGTTTCCAAATTTAAAAGATTCCATTTCTGAAACTATTGAAGTTGCCAATTTCACACCAATTGATACGGTAAAAAAAGGTGGTGAAAATCAATATCATCAACTCGTAAATTTAATTGTATTTGATACTGGACAAATCATGCTGCCACAGTTTCAGTTTTTAGTAAACAACAACGGAACACTTGATTCTATTACGTCTGAAGCAATTTTGGTGCATGTTGCTGGTGTAAAAATTGACACTTCAAAAGATATTATTCCAATTAAAGAACCATTGAAAATTCCATATACATTTAAAGAAATTTTACCATTCGCTATTGGGTTTGTCGCATTTGCAATATTAGTTGGTTTATTAGTTTGGTTTATCATCAAAAGAAAGAAAAAACCAGTTCCAATTGACGAAAAATATTTATTAGCACCACATGTTTGGGCTTTCAAAGAGTTAGAAAAATTAGAAAAAGAAAAGGTTTGGCAACAAAATATAAAAGAATATTATTCACGACTAACCGATGTTGCCAGAACTTATATTGAGTTACGCTACAAAGTTCCTGCAATGGAAAAAACAACCGAAGAATTGATGGAATCTATGCACAAAGGAATTGTAAAACAAGCATTCAAAAAAGAATTAAACGAAGTACTAACATTAAGTGATTTTGTAAAATTCGCAAAAGCTCAACCAGATTTTATTGAAAACGAAAACTCTATGAAAATTGTGAAAAATTTTATTTCGAAAACAAAACAAGTAGAAGAAGAAAAGAAAAATGAAAATAGTTAAAAGTTATTAGTTACGAAGTTATAGGCAATAAGAAATGCATCGACTATAACTTCAATACCAACAACGAATAACTAATAACTTATAACCAATAACAAATGAATAACCTATTTCCATACACATTTGCAAATCCACAATACTTCTGGTTATTGTTGGCGTTGCCATTTTTGTTGTATTGGATTTATTATAAACGAAATACCTTTTTTCCAACTTTCAATATTCCACAACACGGTGGTGTCTTATCGCAACCAACTTCGTTTAAAGTAAAATTATTACAAGCATTACCATTCTTAAAAATCTTATCTTTTGTTTTTATAGTGATTGCATTAGCACGTCCGCAAAGTGCTTTATCAGAAAAAGAAATCTCAACACAAGGAATCGATATTGTTTTATCATTAGATATTTCTGGTTCGATGCTGGCGCGCGATTTTACACCAGACAGATTGGAAGCTGCAAAAAAGTGGCGATGAATTTTATTAAAGAAAGAAAAATGATAGAATTGGATTGGTTATTTTTTCTGGTGAAAGTTTTACGCAATGTCCGATTACAATTGACCATGCTGTGTTGCTGAATTTATTTAAAGACATTCATAGTGGAATGGTTGAAGATGGAACTGCCATTGGTATGGGTTTGGCAACAGCAGTGGCGCGACTGAAAGAAAGTAAATCCAAATCAAAAGTGATTATTTTAATGACAGATGGTGTTAACAATGCAGGTTATATTGATCCATATACAGCTATTGAAATTGCGAAAAAATTTGGCATTCGTGTATATACTATTGGCGTTGGAAAAAATGGAACAGCACCTTATCCAGTAAAAGATCAGAATGGAAATACATTTTATCAAAATTTTCCAGTGCAAATTGATGAACCATTATTGCGAAAAATTGCTAGCGAAACTGGTGGAAATTATTTCAGAGCAACCAGCAATACATCATTAAAAAGCGTATATCAGACAATTGATAAATTAGAAAAATCAAAAATAAAAATTAGCAATTTTCATCGCAAAAGCGAACACTTTCATGTATTTGCATTGTTAGCATTGCTATGTTTATTAGCTGAATTTATTTTGAGTAGAACCTATTTAAAAACAATTTTGAGTTAAACTAACTTTTTTAAAGTTCTAAACTTTAGAAAAGTTAATAAGAATTTATACATGATTAGATTTGAACATAAAGAATATTTACTACTGTTGTTATTGATTCCAATTTCAACTGCATTGTATTTTTATGTGGTACGACAAACTAAAAATCGTCTCGAAAAAATTGGAAATATAGATTTAATTAATCGATTGATGCCTGACAGAAACGAAAAAAAATCTATCGCAAAATTTATCTTATTCAACCTGATTTTATTCTTTTTAATTATTGGATTTGCGCAACCACAAATGGGAACCAAAATGGAAAAAATCCAACGCAAAGGTATTGACGTCATGATTGCATTAGATGTTTCCAAAAGTATGTTGTCGCAAGATGTGGTTCCTTCGCGTTTAGAAAAATCAAAATTATTAATTCAAACATTACTTAAAAAATTAGATGGTGATAGAGTTGGTTTAGTTATTTTTGCTGGTAGTGCCTACATGCAAATGCCATTAACGGTTGATTATTCATCGTTGATGTTATATTTAAAAACCATAAACACCAACTCAGTTCCAACACAAGGCACTATCATTACAGATGCATTGCAAACTTCTGAAAATGCCTTTAAAGCAACCGATAAAAAATATAAAGCAATTATTGTAATCACAGATGGTGAAGACCATGAAGAAAATGCAATTGACAAAGCAGAATCAATTGCTGCAGATGGCACCAAAATATTTACCATTGGTGTTGGCAGCAAACAAGGTGGCACCATTCCAGAATACGATGAAAATGGAAATAAAACTGGTGATAAAAAAGACGAAAACGGTGAACCAATTATTTCAAAATTAAATGAGAACATGTTGCAAGCATTAGCAAAAGCTGGTGAAGGCAACTATTATATTTTAGATAACAGCAAAACTGTTGCAGATTTTTTATCGAAAGATATTGCTAAAATGGAAACTAAAACGATTAATGACAAAGTATTTACCGATTTTGTAGAACAGTTTCAATATTTTTTAGGATTTGCTTTATTATTATTGTTCATTGATTTTTTCATCACTTTTAGAAAGAAAATTTTTGATTTTAAAAATGCAAAATAAACTTCAACATATAAAAGAATTTATCAAAAAGCACAAAACATTGTTTATTGTGCTTACTGTGTTAAAGCTATTGCTAAAAATAGGAATTGTGTTGTATTTTGTTTGTAAAGTGAACGATGTTGCTGCACAAAGCACCAATAAAATATTGCGACAAGGCAACAAAGAATACAAGAATCAGAAATACAACAACGCAACAGAAAGTTATAGCAAAGCATTACAAAAAGAACCGAAAGATGTACGTGCGCATTTCAATCAAGGTGATGCATTATTTCAATTAAATGAATTAGACAAAGCAAAAGAATCTTATACAAACGCAGCCAAACTATCAACGAACACGGATATTCAGGCGAAATGTTTTTATAATATTGGAAACGCTTTTTATAAACAAGAAAAATGGGAAGAAAGTGCTAAAGCATATAAAACATCTTTAAAATTAAATCCAAAAGATGCAGATGCGAAATACAATTTAATGATGGCTTTGTCTAAAATAAAAAAAGATGCCAGCGAAAATAAAGACAAGAAAAAAGATAAGAAAGACGATAAGAAAGACGACAAACAAAATTGGAGAAAAAAGACCGGCCAAGAAAAAAACAGAAGAATAAACAAAAAAACCAGAAGAGGAAGGGCAAAGGACCAAGGACAAGATAAAAAAGACGAACAAGGTCAAGGACAACAACCAAAAGAGCAACCTGGACAAATGACCAAAGAGCAAGCTGAAAAATTATTAGAAGCGATGCAAGCTGAAGAAGGAAAAGTGCAACAAAAATTAGCGAAAGAAAAAGGGAAACCAGTAAAAGGAAAAGTGCAAAAAGATTGGTAATGAGAATAAGTAATAAGATAAGCGTAATAATTAATAAGTATTTTGATGCTTATAAGGTTTTTACTTTAATCTTATTTCTAATAACTTATAACTTCGCAAATGCACAACGATTCACAGCAACTGCTGATGCGAAAGAAATTCCTTTGAATTATGTTTTTGATGTAACCTATGAAATTTCAAATGCAAATGCATCTGATTTTTCACCACCAAGATTTGATAATTTTGATGTAGTGGCCGGTCCGTCTCAAAGTCAAAATATGTCGATAGTAAATGGCAAAATGTCAAAGTCAGTTTCTATTACCTATACCTTAAAACCAAAACGACAAGGCGATTTTACCATCGGTGCAGCAACTGCAATAATTAATGGAACATCATCTAACTCTAATTCTATTGCTATAAAAGTAACTGCACCATCAAAGCAACCTCAACAATCACAACAAGGTTATGATCCATTCGATGCATTCAGACAGTTTCAACAACCACAACAAGAAAGCAGTGAATCAGATGTTTTAAAATATGCACAAAAAAATATTTTTATTCGAGTTATTCCAAGTAAAACTACTTTATATCAAGGTGACCAATTTTCTATTTCATATAAACTATATTTCAAATTACAGGTTTATGCATTGCAAGCATTAAAAATGCCTAGTTTTAATGGTTTCTTAAGCGAAGAATTTAAATTGCCTGAACCAAATCCAAACGAAGAACCACCAATTGAAGTGTTTGAAGGTAAGAAATATTACGTGCGTGAATTCAAACGTGTTTCATTATTTCCAACAAAATCAGGAAGAATAAACATCGATCCAATTGAATTGCAAAGCACCATTGGAATTCCGCAATATCATCCGTTTTTTGGATATGTTGGCGACCAACAATATGACTATAATTTCAAAAGCAATGCTATCACGTTAGATATAAAACCATTGCCAGAAAAAAACAAACCAGCAACTTTCAGCGGTGCAGTTGGAAAGTTTTCTTTTACTGCAAAATATGACAAAACCAAATGCAAAGTTGGTGAACCAGTTTCATTAAAAGTAACCTATACAGGAACAGGAAATTTAAAATTAATCACTGCACCAAAATTAGTTTTTCCAGAAGAATTTGAAGCATACGAACCAAAAATAAAAGACGAATATCAAAACAATGGAAGCGTTGTTGAAGGCAGCAAAACCTTTGAATATATTATCGTTCCGCAAGATGGTGGAAAATACAAACTACCAAAATATGAGTTTGCATACTTCGATGTTGACAAAGCTGATTACGTAAAATTCACCTTACCAGAAACAGAAATTGAAGTATCAGGAAAAGCTGCTATAAGTCAAAATGTTGTTAACTTTTTTAAACGCGAAAAAGAAAATGTACCTAAAGGAATGTATGGAATCAAACAGCAGTTTGTAGCTAGTAATACTTTTGTTGGAAGCAACTCTTTTTGGTTGTTGACTGCTTCACCATTTTTACTATTGTTGATAGGATTTGTTTTTAGAAACAAAGAATATTCTGATTCGGAATTATTGTTATTAAGAAGAAAAAAAGCAAACGCAATTGCTTTACGAAGATTAGCAACTGCAAAAAAATTAATGCAAAATAAAAACGAGCAAGCATTCTATAATGAAGTCATTCGTGCACTTTGGGAATTTTTATCAGACAAATTATACATTCCTCAAGCGCAGCTTTCTAAAGAAAATATTGCAGAAAAGCTAACTGCAAAAAATGTTTCGCAACATAAAATTGATGCATTAAATGAAACATTAGAATCTTGCGAACAAGCTTTGTTTTCGCCAGAAATCGCACAAAATAAAATGCCTGCAACATTTGATAAAGCACGCGAATTAATTATAGATTTTGAAGAAGATTTAAAAATGATGAAAGATTAAAGATGTACGATTAACGATGAAAAAAAAGATAAACATACTGCTTACTATTTACTGCTTACTACTTACTATTTTTGTTAAAGCGCAAGATATTAAATCAACTTTTGAAACCGCTAATACTTTATACAAAAACAAACAATACGATTTAGCAGAAACACGTTATTTAGAAGTTATAAAAAATGATAAAAAAAATGTAACTGCATTGTATAATTTAGGAAACACTTACTTTCATTTAAATCAATATGCAAATGCAATTTTATATTATGAGAAAGCAAAAAAACTAGCACCAACTGACAAAAACATCGAACATAATTTAAAATTAGTCAACAATAAAGTATTTACTAAAATGGAATTTAGCAAAGATTTTTTTGTTGTTAAATGGTTGAAAAGCATCGTAAGTTGTAATACTTCACACAATTGGTGTATTCTATTTTTAGTTTTTTTATGGATTGGAATTCTTGCAATCGTTTTTAATTTTTTCAGAAAAAATAATCTCATTTTTAGAATTGGAATATTGGCTACTTTTTCTGCAATTGTTTTTGCATGGTTTACATATAAATCTTACCAGCACGAAGACACCAGTAATTTTGCAATCATTACAGAAGCAAATGCATTTTATAAAAGCAAACCTGTTGAGTCAATGAATGCAGCAACGGCAATACTTGCTGGCACAAAAGTAGAAATTTTAGATATTGATAAAAACTGGCGAAAAATAAAATTACCAAATGACAAAATTGGTTGGATTGAAAATAGTTTTTTGAAAGTGAATAGTAAATGGTCGGACGACTTGAAGTCGTCACCACATAAAATCGTCAGACGGCTCAAGGCCGTCCGATGATTTAGCATAAATTTCATTTTTATTTTGTTATTTTTAGATGTGCGAAAAATAGTTTCAATTCTATTTATTTTATTTTATTTTGCAATCGTTGCAAATGCACAAACCTTTGATTTTAATGCAAATTGTCAGCATGCATATCAATCAATTTTCAAGTTAAAAATTGACGAAGGTCTGCAAATTCTTGAAAAAGAAAAGAAAGAAAACCCAAAAAATCAGTTGGTTTATTTTATTGAAAACTATGCTGATTTTTTGAAATTATACATCAACGATAACAATACACTTTATGACAATTTGTTACCAAAATTTTCTGCAAGAATTGATAAATTAAAAAATGGAAATAAAAATTCACCTTTCTATTTATACACGCAAGCCGATATTCATTTGCAATCTGCATTGTGCAAAATAAAATTCGGTGATAATTTAAGTGCAGTTTTTGAAGTAAAAAAAGCATTTACTTTACTACAGGAAAATCAGCAAAAATTTCCAACCTTTAAACCAACTATTAAAAGTTTAGGATTGCTGCATACGATCTTTGGTGCCATTCCTGACAATTACAAGTTTGGCGCGAAACTATTAGGTTTAAAAGGATCTATCGACCAAGGCCTGAAGGAATTGAACAGTGTGATTCAAGATTCTACTTTTCAATTCAAGGAAGAAGCTATCATTGAATATACCTTGTTATTATTGCATTTACAGAAAAATAAAACCGCAGCATGGAACATCATCAACAAAGCGGAAATTCCATTGCAAGATAATTTATTGAATCATTTTATTACTGCAACAGTTGCGTCGCACACTGGAAAAAACGATGAAGTCATTTCAATTTTATCCAAAAAACCAACCGATAAATCTTTTTATGCTTTTCCATTACTCGATTTTATTTTAGCCAAAGCGAAACTCAATAAATTAGACAGTGATGCAGCTGCTTATATTCAAAAATTTTTATCAAACAATAAAGGTCGTTCTTATCAAAAAGAAGCTTATCAAAAATTAGCATGGTTCTATTTGGTAAACGACAAACCTGATTTGTATAAAAAATACATGCAGCAAATTTTAAAAGTAAATGCTGCACCAACGGATGAAGACAAAGCTGCACAAAAAGAAGCCAATCAAAATTATGTTCCGAATGCAAATTTGCTAAAAGCACGATTGCTTTGCGATGGTGCATATTATGCAAAAGCATTAGAAATTATCAATACCATTCAACCAAACAAACTAACACGCAGTCGCGATCAGGTAGAATATTATTATCGCAAAGCACGCATTTTTGATGAACAAAATAATGATACAGAAGCCATAAAATTTTATCAGCAAACTATTGAAAAAGGTGCTGCTTATGATTATTATTTTGCAGCAAACGCAGCGCTAAAGCTAGGAAATATTTTTGAGCAACAAAAGAAAAAATCAAACGCTATTCAGTATTACAAAAAAGCAATTGATTTAGATAAAGACGAATACACCAACAGCATCAATGCAGAAGCCAAAGCTGGTTTAAATCGGTTAGGAAATTAAAAGGCAATTAAATGGTATCTTTGAATTCACATTTATATGATGAACAAAAACTTCTTAATTTTATTTTTTCTATGGACTGGATTTTTGAATCTTGCGTATACACAAAACTTAAAATTAATCGACACTATTTCTGCTGAAATGGCAGCTTCTAAAGTTGGTGAAGAAGTTATGATTAAAGCAAAAGTAGTCACCGTTTTTTTTGCAAAAAACAGTACAGGAAAACCCACTTTTTTAAATTTAGTAAAACCTTTTCCTGACAATCCAATTGCAATTATTATTTTTGAAAATGAACTGAAAAAACTAAATATAAATGCAGTCGAATATGTTGGAAAAACAGTGATTGTTAAAGGCATTGTAAAATATTATAAAGATGAAGAAAAACCTTACAAGAACAAAGCTAGCATTACTATTTACGACAAAAAACAGCTTGTTGTTTTTAGCCAATAAATAGTTTAATTTATGATTCTTTTGATAAAAGATTTCGTTTGCATTTCATCATCGCTGAAAATAGTTGCAAAATACACACCATTGCTGAATGCACTCACATCAATACTGTTTTGTTGATTATTTGCAATAACAATTTCTTTCAGTGTTTGTCCAAAAGCATTTGAAATACGAACGCTTGTTGTTTTATTATTTTTACTTTCAACAAAAACCGTCAAAACATTTTTTGCTGGATTTGGAAACAGTTCAAACACAGTATTCTTAGATTCATCATTATTTACCATTACAATATTTGAATAACTGAATTCTCCAGTAAAATCTACTTGTTTGAAACGATAATAATTTTTACCTACCTTAAAATTTTTATCTAAATAAACATAATCTTGTAAACTATTCGAGTTGCCACTTCCTTTTAATTTTGTTATTGGCTCAAAAGAAATGGCATCTTGAGAACGTTCAATATCAAAGTAGTCACAATTCAATTCATGTGCTGTTGTCCATGTAATATTATTGCCTTTGTCTTTTATATAAATTGCTTGTAATGGTTCATAAATATCGACAGGCAATGACACATTGTTTGTTGTCTTTGCTCCAGCAAACCCAGAAAATCCTTGCGTGAATCTACCAGAAATTTTATAATCATTTACTAAATAAGATTGATTGGTTACGTTTGTTGCAGTATAATTTGTGGCACCATTAGCCAATGGATTTGAAGGTGAAACATTTGCAATTGCAGCACCAGATTTTACAATACCTAAATCAGTTAAAATATTAGTTGTAGCATTTGTCCAACCATTTATTTCAGCAGCTTTATAATACAATGAAATATCATAATTGCCATTTGGATTATTAAATTCTGGTGTTATCAATAACGTTTTTTGAGTAGCATGATATATTGCATTTCCATCTAAGTAAGGAACAGCACCATCGCCTGAACGATCAATGTTTACTGTAGTGCAGCCATAATTCCAAGAAGATTGATTTTGAACAGATGCAATAATATTTCCTTTTGTGTTGTCATAAAAATGCACCAATTCATTTGGACCTAAATATGCAGTTGCTGTTGAATTTAAATCCGTTGCTACTTTTGCTTTCGTTTTAAAACCAATAATTTTTACATTATCAATCAAATACCAAAAACAATCACGATCATTACTTAATCCAAACCGAAGTTTAAAATCTGAATTTGTATATCCTGTCAGAGAAACCTTTACATGTTCAGGTTTATAATTCGCACCAATATTTCCTAGTAAACCTGCGTGAAAATAAACCGTTGACCATGCAGTTCCATTCCATGCTTCTATAACGGCATCACCTGTATATGGCAAGTATGCTCTTAACCAATGATCCATTTCAACAGTAATCGAATCATACTCACTTACATTTATTGTAGGTGATTCTAAATACTCATTTGTTGGCGCATGAATGCTTCCTGCATTTCCAAAGAAAAGCATATAATGCGTACTATCAACTGAATTGTCACGCGTAAATAAATAAGGATCATAAAACCAGGTACCAATAGTAAACATGGACGCTGTTGCAATAAAGTTAGTATATTCTGGCCATCCAATTGGCATATTAGTGGTTGAAGAAACATTCTCAAATTTTTCATCCATTAAAACTACTGAAAATACTTTCTGTGCTGGATTAACAACATCATTATCCTTTATATTGATTGTCGTTGTTCTGTTTTTGTTTGTCGTTCTGTAAACATTCACACCTTGAATAGTCAAATTTAAAACTATAGTTTCTATTGATTCAGAAGCTGCATCATCCATAATTTTTATGTTTACAAATTGATTTGCCATTTGACCAATTGGAAAGACAACTTGATTATTGAGTAGTTCAAAATCATAGTTATTACTGGCTGTTCCGCTGGCTGTAACGTTTACGGTTATTGCAGCTGTTGGTGCAGATGAAATAAAAACGGGCACAGAAATTATTCGATAACCACGACAAGCAGTTTGTCCACCACTACTATTTTCTACTGTATTAATTTGAGTTTTCCCAAATCCGATTTCGTTTAATGTGCTGTCACCACCTTCTACTAAAACATTATCAAGATAGATGTTATTGCCAGACATGTTCCAGTTTACAATTTTAATGCTTACAAAATTTCCAACATAACTATTTAGTGGAATCATAATGTTCTTCCAATCATTTTCATCAGGAATAAATTCATGGAATTGTTTGGCATGAGTTTGCAACGATGCACCATATAATTTTAAAATCTGAGTGGAATACGTATTACCACAATCCGTAGAAATATACACCATAAAAGTATCCGTAGCATTTTGTGGCGCATATGCAATATCAAATGAAAGACGTGCGTTTTTATACGTTCGCAAATCATATGCATTTGTAAGAATTGCATCTACCTGTTCATATCCTTGATAAAAATAATTCCTGAATCGCAATGCATTTGATGGCTGTCCATCAACACCAATAACATTTACAAATTCCCAAGCTCTTCCATTATCAGGATTAAAAGATTTCCATCCATTTGGCAACGAAGTACTGTTATTAAAATCATTGAGTTTTGGTAATTTATTGGAAACAGAAATTTCTATTGGCTTATAACGCATGTAAGTGATTCCACCAGCAGTTCCAGACAACGAAACCCATTTTATTCCTGGTGAATTAAATGCATGAGATGGACTACCAGTTGTATAATCTGTTACACCATCCTCGTTCATGTCCCATTGAAAATTTGTAATACCTGTAGTTTGTCTAATAAATTGAAAAACATATGGACTATCGCATTTAATAGAATTGGTAGTATTAAAATTTACATTGACAGAGCTACAGGTAAGATTTGGTCGTTGCGTAATGTAAACCCAATTCATAAATGCTAATTGTTCTGTGGAAAAATGAGATAGACATTTGTGTGGTGCATAGCTCATAATATTGGTAGCATCAGGAACATATAACTGATTGTGTCCATCTTTTAAATTTCCGGAATAAAGACAAAGTGCATTTACATTTGCACCATTTACAATGGCAGGACTTAGCATCGGATCGGCTGGTGTATCACAAAAATAATCACCTGCATCATGGCAATTTGAACCATCAACAAACTCGCCTGTTCGTACAGTATTAGAATATCCATGCGTATGCAACAATCCAAAGAAATGACCCATTTCGTGTGCATATACTGTGGTGTCTGCATTATTGCGCATCATTACCCAAAGTGAGCCACCTGGTGTTGGTGCCACACCAATGGCAGATGAGCCAGCATGATTGATGGAATTAACCATATACATATTAATTACATTAGCTGTACCATATGTATTATTTAGCAGTTCGTATTCTGTATTATCGAGATTGTAATAGGTAGTATTATTGATGTAATTGTAAGCACCACAAACATAAAACTCTAATCCAGAACCTTCAAATAATTTATTCATAAACACCAATCCTTTTCGTAAAAGTGAAGTGTCTAATGTTGTTACACCAGCATTGTCTCTAACAATATAAATTTTTATTGGAATACTATTTTTCTTTAAGCCAGCCGCAATTCGGCTAGTTGATGACATGTTTTTTTGAAAAGATGCTTTGAATTGTTCAAATTCAGGTATACTATTTTTCATCTTTTCAGCATATTCACGGCTGAATTCAGTGCCACATGGTAAATCTTGAGAAAATCCTTTTAAAAATAGTAGTAGTGCGATAAAAAGCAAACACGATTTCATATATTGTAGATTTAAATTCATAAGTAATATTTTAGAATTAAAAAAGATTAGATAGTTAAAACGGGTTTTCTCTATTGCTTTTAAAAATCTTAAACTAAAATTAGAGTCTAAAAAAAGAAATTGCCAGCAAGATTAATAAGTGCTTATATTTTTTTAATAAGTGATGAAACTTGGTATCTAATTGTAACGTATCTTAGAATTGAGTTTTCATAAACTAATCCAACATGCGGTATCTTTTCATCTTTGCATTTTTACTATTATTCAAAAAAGAAGTTATTTCACAAGTGAATTCGTGTAAATGCATTGCTTATGAAAAAGAATTAAAACAAGTTGAAGCACTTTTTGTACAAAAAGATTATGATGCAATTCAAGCAATTTTAGAAAAAACAATACCCAATAATGTGATTTGTAAGCAAGAGATTTTATGTTACCAATTGCAACTTTTTGTTGCATTAAATAAAATAGAAAAAGCAGATAGTATTGTAGAACAACTTCAGCAACCAAATTTTAAAAAAACCTGTTCTAATTTAAAAAATAAGGACTTTCAGCTTGGAAATTATTTTTTAAAGAAAGAAAAAAATGATGTTGCCATGCAGCATTTTATTTTGGTAAAACAATTTGCTGAACAGACAAACGATACGTTGTTTCAAATTAAAGGAATTTTAAGAATTGCGCATGTATTTAATAAAATGCATGAGCCAAAAAAAGCAATAGAATATGACCACATAGCACTAGCATTAGCCAAACAAAAAAACGATGAGAAATTATTGATGCAAGTGTATACACAAATGCAAGGACATTTTGGAATCTGGTATGACATTACAAGTGACAAACAATATTTAGATAGCATTAAAAGAATTGCAGAACCAAATTTAGCATTAACAAAAAAATTTGATAAATCAATTGAAACAGCTCAAACCTACAGTGTTTTGGCTGGTGTTGCATACTTAGAAAATAATTATCAAAAAATGCTTGTGCTTTGTGATAGTGGTTTATTATTTTTAGATAGAAGCAAAGATTTTCGTCAGCTACATTCTATTTTCACAAAGAAATGCGACGGTTTTATTATTTTAAAAGACTACAATAAAGCAAAACAATTTGCAGATTCTTCATTGAAATATGCAACACTCGAAGGCGCACCATTAAGTCTTGCTTCCAATTATGAGCGCATGTATGAATTAGAAAAAATAAAAGGCAATTATTTGAGCGCATTGTCGTATCATGAAAAATTTGTTGGTATAAGAGACAGCATTCGTACAATAGAAAAATCGGAAAAGATAAATGAATTAGAACAGAAGTATAATAAATCAGAAAACGAAAAAACAATTAAAGAATTAAATCAGAAAAAACAAATTGCAACGCTGCGAAACAAAATCTATTTAACAACAATTGTAGCGGCACTTTTAGCCATCTCTTTAATTATCATCTTTTATCGTCAAAAAACATTACGAAGCAAACAGGAAAATATGGAAATCGAACAACGATTAAATCGGGCTCGCATGAATCCACATTTCTTTTTTAATACTCTAAATTCATTGCAAACATTTTCTATTCAAGAAAATAAAGATTCAAAAGTGGCGCGTTATCTTTCTAAATATGCAAAAATTATGCGCGAAACATTAGAAAGCACTTACAAAGAAATGAATACCATTGAACAGGAAGTTGATTATTTACATAACTATTTAGACATTCAAAAACTGCGATTTCCAAATAAGTTTGAGTATAGTATAAATATTGATGATGCTATTGAACCCAATGAAACCTACATTCCAGCCATGATTATTCAACCATTTATTGAAAATTCTATCGAACATGGATTTGATATGAATACAAATAATGGAAAAATTGAAATTGTAATTACTGAAGAAAATAAAAATTTAACTGTAGAATTAACCGACAATGGCTCAGGTTTTACAAATGATAAAAAAGCAAAAGAATATCCTTCACGTGCTACACAAATTATCAAAGACAGATTACTTTTATTGAATAAGAAACACAAATCGAATGCAACATTTGAAATTAAAAAAGGCATCGAAAATAAAGGCACTTGTGTAAGAATTATTTTACCTTTAATACATACAAATGAAAGTTTTAATAATTGATAATGAAGAACCGATTCGAATTGGATTAAAATTTCAATTGGAAAATTATTGTTCTGATATTGAATCCATTCATCAAGCTACTGGTGTTACAACAGGATTGATAGCAATAGAAAAAACACAACCAGATGTTGTTTTTTTAGATGTTGAAATGGACGACGGAACTGGCATGGATTTATTGAAACAACTTGGCAATAATTATCACTTTCAACTCATTTTTATAACTGCGCATAATAAGTATGCAGTAGATGCTTTTAAATTTAGTGCTATTGATTTTTTACTTAAACCAATTGACACTGATGATTTAATTGTTAGTTTGGAGAAAGCAAAACTACAACTCAAAAACAAAGATTTAAAAACACAAATACAAGTATTAAATGAAAGCATGAGTTCCATTTCTTTAGAACATAAAAAAATTGTTTTGAAAGATAAAGACTCCATTTATTTCATAAAAGTAAATGATATTATTCGTTGCCATGCAGAAGGTCCTTATACTGAATTTTTTATTGCAGACGGGAAAAAAATCACCATCTCAAAAAACCTGAAAGAATACGAAGAAATGCTGGAACCATTTGGTTTTATTAGAGCACACCATTCGCACTTAATTAATATTCGAAAAATTATTCGGTTTGATAAAACTGATGGCTGCAACCTTATTATGGAAAACAATGACGAAGTGCCTGTTTCGCAGCGCAAGAAAGAAAATTTAATGGAAATGATTGCGCAAATTTAATTCTCACATAAAGAAAATCATCACTTATTCAAATAATATTGGCACTTATTAATTTATTCAAACAAAGACAAATAATATTTCAATATTTGCAATATAAACCATAAAATTATTTATCTCATCATTCGGGTTTTTATGTTTTCAGCGCTTTTGTCATTTTTCGTAAAGTTAGTTTGATCATTAGTGGCAAAAGCGTATTTCATTTTCAAATTATTTGGTTAAATTAAAATTCGTAAATTGCACGTCAAATTAATCAATGATAATTCTCGAATCATTTTCTTTACAACGATTTAATACGTTTGGTATCAACGTAACGGCGCAATATTTTTGTCGTATAAAAACCAAACAAGATATTATCCATATCATACAAAATGAATTACAAGTCTATACTAAACATTTGTTTATTGGTGGTGGCAGCAATATTTTATTGTGCAATAATTTTGAAGGTTTAGTAATTAAAAATGAAATTGTTGGCATTGAATTTATTAAAGAAAATGAAAATTTTGTTTGGATAAAAAGTTATTCTGGAACACCATGGCACGATTTTGTCATGTATTGTGTAGAAAACAATTATGGTGGACTAGAAAATTTATCGCTAATTCCTGGAACGGTTGGTGCTGCGCCAATGCAAAATATAGGTGCGTATGGTGCAGAACTAAAAGATACATTTGTGTCGTTAGAAGCCATTGAGATTAAAACTGGCGAAACGTATATTTTCGATAACGATGCCTGTGCATTTGGTTATCGTGAAAGTATTTTTAAAAAAGAAGAAAAAGGAAATTATTTTATTGATTAAGTTGAATTTAAATTAGCCAAACAGCCAAAAGTTAATAGTGCTTACGGTGATATACAAAAAAAATTAGAAGAAAAGAACATTACCAATCCTACCATAAAAAATATTTCTGATGCTGTTATTGAAATACGAGAAAGCAAACTACCAAATCCAAAAGAATTGGGAAATGCTGGTAGTTTTTTCAAAAATCCAGAAGTAGAAAAATCAGTCGCAGAAAGAATACAACATGAATTTCCTGGCATGCCTAAATATGATTTACCAAATGGCAATGTAAAAATTCCTGCAGGCTGGCTGATCGAACAATGTGGATGGAAAGGCAAACATATAGGAAATACTGGCAGTCACGCGAAACAAGCATTAGTGATTGTAAATTACGGCAACGCAACTGGAAACGAAATTTGGCAACACGCACAAAATGTTCAACAATCTGTCAAATCTAAATTTGATATTTTATTGGAAGCTGAAGTGAATGTTATTTCGTAAAAACAAAATGTAGCATTCAATGTTCCATTTCACCACCATCACTTTCATTTTTTACTTTCTTACTGCAAACCTTTCTTAATACGTTTTTTCGTTTTGCGGTCAACTGTATCTACTTCTTTATTTCTATCACCACCTTGATGTTTTACTTTTACTTTTGGCTCATCTTTTTTCTTATTATAAGTACCGTTTGGATTAATTAAACTCTTGTTTTTATTCATTGTATAACCAACTTGTAAATTCAAGCCAAAAAAGTAATTTCGTGATGCTTTATACTTTGGATGTTCGCGATATGCTTTTGCGTTGATGTCATTCATGCCAACTTTTACTTCAAAAGCAACACCAAAAAACATGTTATTCTTAAATACATAATCAAAACCATAACGAATCACACCAACACCTTGTACTGGTTTAAAATACGATTTATAGTCTGTACTTGTATTCGGTTCGTATTGACCATAACCACCAAGTGCTGGTGGAATTGGATAACCATAATTTACGATATTTCCAGAATTATTTAAATCAATTTTATAATCCATTGAAGCTTTTAATAACACATCTACTTCAAAACCTACAACAACTTTCATTCGCCAATGATAATCACCTGTACGAATATGTTCGCGTTGTCCAGGCAATGTTGGAGAATATCTATACAATGCACCAAAACCCATATACTTAAAATCAACGTTTTTTGTGTGAGTACCAATCAGTGCTGGATATTGTTTCCATTTAAAATCATCTTTGTATTTTTGTCCTTCTACACAGTAACTGGCAAAACCTAACAAACCATGTTGCTCTTTAAAATTATAACCACCTTCAACAAAAATATGATAACTGAACTTCGGTTTGTAATCTAATTCTTTTGCATTTTCATTTAAGAAATAGGTGTTTTGCGCTAACATATATGACAAACCTGGTGTAGCGCCGACGCTAATAATTCCACCTTTTTGTGCAAAAACAAAATTCGTTGATAATATTACTAATCCAATAAAAAATAAATGTCGTAGCTTCATCACTGTTTAAATTTGGCAACTAAGATACTTCTTTTCAATAAGAAATTTGATACTTATAAATGAGTAAATCCAAAAACACATTGAGCAAATCTACTTTGATACGCAGTATTCAATGTGCAAAATCATTATATCTGTATAAAAAAAATTACGATTTACGCGATAAAACCAATTACACGCAGCAACAAGTTTTTGATCGTGGACATCGGATTGGAAAATTAGCACAGCAATTATTTCCTGATGGCAGAGATTGTTCACCACCAAATCCATACAGTTACGATCCATCTGTAACAGCAACAAGATTATTAATGGAACGAAAATTTCCAGTCATTTATGAAGCATGTTTTAAATACAATGGCATTTTAGTTGCCTTAGATATGTTGACATTTAAAGATGGAAAATGGTACGCACATGAGGTAAAAAGTGCGATGCGTATTTCTAACACTTATTTGCAAGATGCTGCCATACAATATTATGTGATAACGAAAAGTGGTATTGAATTGGAAGATTTTTTTATTGTGAATGTAAATGCAGATTACATTTTTGATGAACAATTAAATGTGCAGCAATTTTTTAAATCAACTTCTGTTTTAGGCGAAATAAAAGAACGTATTCCTTTTGTAGAAACTACGATTGAAAAAGCAATTGCAACTTTAGACTTGCCTTCTGCGCCAGAAATGCCAATTGGTGTACACTGCACCAAACCATATCCTTGCGATTTTCAAGGTTTGTGCTGGAAAAATATAGAGAAAGATTCGGTTTGGTATTTGCCAGGAATTTCCATGCAAGAGAAAAATATGTTGCTGGAAAAAGGCATCGAAAAAATTGATCAGATTATTATTACAGAAGATTTAAATGTTCGACAAAAAGTAATTATACAAGCATATCAGCAAAATGAAATTTATACGCAAACTGAAAAATTAGATGAATTTTTAGAAGACATTCGCTATCCATTATATTTCTTTGACGTAGAAGCATTTCAGCCAGCCATACCTTTGTTTAAGAATACTAAACCATATGAAAGAATACCATTTTTGTATTCGTTGCATTACAAAGAAAGTGCTGATTCAGAATTAATACATGTTGATTATATTTCGGAAATTGGTGCTGATGCGCGCGAACTATTTATTCAGCATTTTTTAAAATCTACCGAAAAAGCTGGAAAGATTGTGGTATTTAATACCTTGATGGAAAAAAGTGTGTTGTTTAAATTAGCAAATGATTTTCCGAATCATAAAAATGAAATTTTTGAACGCATAAAACGTATTATTGATTTTGAAATTCCTTTTAAAGAATTATTTTATTACCATCCAAAACAACAAGGAAGTTTTTCGTTGAAAGCCATTGGAAATGCCATTTTAAATGAAGATGAATTTGCGAAAAGCACCGTAAAAGCTGGCGAAGAAGCGATGGCTTTGTATAATGAATTATTTTATTTTGAAGATAAAAATGAAATTGCAACCAAACTACAGCAACTCAAAAAATATTGCCAAACCGATACGTTTGTGTTGTCTAAGATTTTTGAAAAATTGAAACAATAAAAAAAACGCCTCCACAAAAGCAGAAACGTTTTTTATAAAATCTGAAAATAGATTACGCTAATTCAGGAATTACTAATGTTTGTCCAGGATAGATTTTATCCATATCTGTCAACATTGGTTTGTTAGCTTCAAATATTGCAGCATAGTGATTTGCATTACCATACACTTCTTTAGAAATTTTTGATAAACTATCACCAGCTTTTACTTGGTAAAATTGTTTTTCTGGTGCAGCTTCTACTTGTTCAACTGGTACCACTTGCTCTTTAATCACCACAATTAATTGATCATCTACTGACTCAACACCATCAATATTTGCAGTCGTTGCAATTAAACGTTTGCGCGCGTCTAAGCTATCAACTGTTCCGCTTAATGTTACTTTGTGGTCATCAACAGTTACTGTTACAGTTGGTTGTAATAAACCAAATTTGTTTAAGTGATCAACCACTTTTTGTGTTTTTTCTTCTGGAGTTTCTTTGTGTCCAAAAACTTTTTCGCCAATGCTTTTTACAAATGAAAATAAACCCATTTTTTTTGTTTTTTTTTAGTTAAAAATATGAATGCTAAAGTTAAACAAAATTATTTAAAATTTAGTTCCATCCATATTTTGTAAAACATTTAATGTATCAAAACAAACCTCAATTTTGCTTTTTCTTTTTTATCTGTGCCAACGCACAACGCAACATAAACGCCAGTAGCAGCACGCGCTCCATTAATTAAATTGCCGTCCCAAATAGCTTGGCCACCCAATGCAGTAGTTTGGTAAACTAAGTTGCCAGAAATATCCATTATTTTCACATTGCAATCATTTGGAATACCTTTAATTGCAATTGGTCCAGTATAATCATGCGCAACAGGATTTGGATAAACATACGGTTTCTCAGTGGTTTCATCTGTTGTTGTTGCATCTGCACGATAGCTGCAAATTCCTTTTTCTGTTCCAATAAATAAATCTCCGTTTTGCGGATTAATAGTTACTGAACGTACGTTATTTGCCAACATTGGCGAATTAACATCATTAAAATAACGCAGCGTTTTTTGTCCATCAGCACTTACCAAAAATAATCCATTTGCTGTACCAATCCACTTGCGGTTGGCTGCATCAACTGTGATGCAATTTATAATTTCGTCTTCTAATAAATTATCACAAAAACCGCTTCCATCTTTTCTGTCAATACAAATCTGTTCGGCCTCGCAAGCGTTATCTGTAACATAACCTGAACATGAAACAATTGCAATTCCTCTTGAAGTGCCGAGCCATAAAGTACCATCTTCATCTTTTGCCATACAAATCACATTATTTGATGGCAAATTGCCGTAGCCACGACCAGCAGACAGTAAAAAATATTGATCATCTGATTTGTCTTCTAAATCATTTCCATAATTTAATACAACAATACCACCATCACCAGCTTCTTTGCCTATCCAAATTTGATTGTTATCATCTACTAAAACTGATTTTGCTAAAGTACCAGTTAGATAACTTGAATTAAAATACAAATAGCTACCATCACTTTTTCTACAAATAATTGGTGCCGCTGATGAATAAGCATTTGAAAACCAAACATTACCTTGTCCATCCAAATCAGCGCCAGTTATACGAAATGACTGGCCACCATTCACTGCATATTTTTGTGCCTTAATTGAATTGTCAGAAACAGAATATTCAATAATTCCACCATCTGCAAAACCAGCAGCACCAAAAATTAGTTTATTTTCTGCAGGTACAGCTTGTACCACAGCAATTTGGTTAAAACTATCTAAAGCAGGATTGGTATATTGATTGTAATTCGTCCAATTATAATCATTACAAGCATAAAAATATTTACTTTCTGGCAAACCATCTGGTGCCCAACCATTTCTAATTCCAGATGACGAAGACCAAATGGTTCCATTTAAAAATGCCATTTCTCTGGATGCCATTGCGTAAGGTGCGTTTGGAATTTTGGCAGTAAAGTTTGCACCTTCTTGATGAATTATACCACGGTACAAATCGGCATGCCAAAGTGAACCATTTTTATCTTGAAGCAATTGCAACGGAAAAACAACATTATTTTGATTGGTAATAAAATTAAATGCACTACCGTTCCATTTTCCAATACGTACATCTGCCAAAGAAGAAACAGGATTTCTTTGTTGTACAATTAAAAATTGATTGTATGAATTATTTAAATGAGTTGTTTTCCAACCAGCTTCTGAGAAAAAGAAACTCCAATTTGAACCATCAAATTGATAAATAGTATTATCAATGGAAGCAAAAATTTTATTGTCAAATTTTGTAATTGCTGTTGCGTTATCTTGAGGAATGCCCACTGAATATTTTGTCCAATTATTAAAATTCAACAAATTTACATTGTCAGCAATTCTACCACGAAGCACACCGTATGACGTAGCGCAAAAAATTTGGTTATCATCTGCAAATATTGCATTTACTCGTATCGAACTTATTCCAGTATTAAAAGTATAGGTCTCAGAAATTTCATTTTTTATCAAATCAATCACCATCAAACCATAACCTAAACCTAAATATGCTTTTCCATTCGTGCAAAAAACAGAATAGATTTTTTTATCACCAGTTATTGCTGCATCTTTTAGATACGGTAAATTCGTTATTTTACCATTCTGTATTAAATCAATATTAGAATTTTGGTACGTTATAACTAATGTTGATGTTGTAGTATCGTAGCCAATTTCATTGGTAAAAACTTCAGCTAACCCAGAAACTTTAGTATATTTTTCTATATAATCATTATCTACATTAACACTGACAACACCATTTGTACAGGAACCATAAACATAATCTCTACTTGCGCAAATAGAAGTAGCATTTTGCAAAGGCACATGAGCAGTCCATGTACCTAAGGGCAATTTTTGCGCATAACCAACAGAAAAAATTCCGAAAAAGCAGAAAAATAGTATGATAAAATTGAATCGCATTTTTAAAAAATATAAAAACATATTTACTTAGTTATTAAAAATCAGTTTATTTGTTATAGTCACAGATGCTCAAAAATAAGATTTTAAATTGAGAATATGCGTTGCACACCTATTGATTTCTTTTTCAATATCTTAACGCATAAAAACTACTCTACATTGCTGAATTTTATATCTTTGCGCAAAATTTTTAGTAGAGTAGCATATGTCAGCAGCAAAAATATATCCTGAGTTTAAAAACAGTTCGCAACAACAAATAGAAAAAGATATTCTATCCTTTTGGGAAACAGATAAAACATTTGAAAAAAGTGTTGATGAACGCGAAGGAAAACCAACTTTTGTTTTTTATGAAGGACCACCAAGTGCGAATGGTTTGCCTGGTATTCACCATGTTTTAGCGCGTGCTATCAAAGATATTTTTTGTCGATTTAAAACACTACAAGGTTTTCAAGTAAAACGCAAAGGTGGCTGGGACACACATGGCTTGCCTATTGAGATTTCCGTTGAAAAATCACTCAATATCACCAAAAAAGATATTGGAACCAAGATTTCTGTTGTGGAATACAACCAAAAATGCCGTGAAGAAGTAATGAAGTATAAAGATGTTTGGGACGACATCACGCAAAAAATGGGTTATTGGGTCGACCTAAACAATCCTTACGTTACATTTGAAAACAATTATATAGAAAGTGTTTGGTATTTATTACAACAACTATACAAAAAAGACTTTTTATACAAAGGCAAAAAAATACAACCCTATTCACCAGCAGCAGGAACAGGTTTAAGTACACACGAACTCAACCAACCTGGCGCATACAGAGATGTGAAAGACACATCTGCAGTTGCTGCATTTAAAGTTATAAATGACGAAAAGTCAAAAGCTGTATTTTCTTCAATTAAAGATGCAAATTTCAGCATCCAAAATACTTCTTTCTTAGCTTGGACCACAACACCGTGGACTTTACCATCTAATACAGCTTTGGCTGTTGGTGCTAATATTGAATATGTGTTGGTTAATACATTTAATCCATACACTCATTTACCTGTTCATTTAATCTTGGCAAAAGATTTATTTTCAAAATACTTCAATATTGAAAATGAAAACAAGTTAGATGACTACAAAAACGATGGCAAGAATTTGCCATTTGTTACACTAGGTTCTTTCTTTGGAAAAGAAATTGCTGGCATTCGTTACGAGCAATTATTACCATTTGAAGCCAACTCAAAAGACAAAATTGATGGCGATGCATTTAAAGTTATTTTAGGTGATTTCGTAACTACTTCTGATGGAACAGGTATCGTACATATTGCGCCAAGCTTTGGTGCTGATGATATGAAAGTAGCTGCTGAAAACGGCATCGGTTCATTAACGTTAGTAGATAAAGAAGGAAAATTCATTGAAGGTGTTGGCGAATTTTCAGGCAGATATGTAAAAGATTACAAGAACGAACCAAACTATATTTCTGTAGATATCGATATTTCTGTAAAACTGAAGCAAGAAAACAAAGCATTTAAAATAGAGAAATACGAACACTCGTATCCGCATTGCTGGCGAACAGATAAACCTGTTATCTATTATCCATTAGATTCTTGGTTTATAAAAGTAACCGCAGTAAAAGAACGTATGATGGAATTGAATAAAACCATCAACTGGAAACCAGAAAGTACTGGAACTGGTCGTTTTGGGCAATGGCTGGAAAACTTAGTAGACTGGAATTTATCACGTTCAAGATTTTGGGGCACACCTTTAAATATCTGGAGAACAGAAGATGGCAACGAAGAAATTTGTATAGGTTCTATTGAAGAATTGAATGCTGAAATGCAAAAATCTATCGATGCTGGATTTTTAGCCAAAGAAAAATTATCAGAAAAATTGGATTTACATAAACCTTTTGTAGATGATCTAATTTTAGTATCTGCATCAGGAAAACCAATGACACGCGAAAGTGATTTAATTGATGTTTGGTTTGATTCTGGAGCGATGCCTTATGCTCAATGGCATTATCCATTTGACAATACAGATACTTTTAAGAAATCGTTTCCAGCTGATTTTATTGCAGAAGGCGTTGACCAAACACGTGGCTGGTTCTACACATTGCACGCCATTGCGGTGATGTTGTTTGATAGCGTTGCGTACAAAAATGTGGTTTCTAATGGTTTAGTGTTGGATAAGAATGGCAATAAAATGTCTAAATCTAAAGGCAACACCGTTGATCCGTTCGCTACAATCAATAAATATGGTGCTGATGTAACTCGCTGGTACATGATTTCCAACTCACAACCTTGGGACAACCTGAAGTTTGATGAAGAAGGATTGGCAGAAACATCTAGAAAATTATTTGGAACGCTTTATAATTCTTACAATTTCTTCGCTATTTATGCAAATATTGACGGTTTTGTTATTGATGCTAAAAACACGACACCATTAACAGAACGTGCCGAAATTGATCGTTGGGTCATTTCTAAATTACATAGCTTGGTAAAAGAAGTAACTGCATCTTATGAAGATTACGAACCAACCAAAGCTGCACGTGCTATTGAAGAATTTGTTGTTGAACATTTATCCAATTGGTATGTGCGCTTATGCAGACGCAGGTTTTGGGGCAACGAATTATCGCAAGATAAAAAAGCTGCATTTGAAACTTTACATGAATGTTTGGTTATTGTTGTACAATTAATGAGTCCAATTGCACCGTTTTTTAGTGATTGGTTATACCAAAGTTTATTATCAACCAAAAATTCTATTCACCTTTCAACCTTAGTTATTGCCGATGAAAAACTAATTGACTTACAATTAGAACAACGCATGAGTTGGGCACAGGAAATTTCTTCTTTGGTTTTATCATTAAGAAAGAAAACAAAAATAAAAGTGCGTCAGCCGTTGCAAAAAATATTAATTCCAGCAATTGACAACTCTTTTATCGCACAAATAGACAAAGTAAAAGAATTGATTTTAGCTGAAGTAAACGTAAAAGAAATTGAATACATTGGCGATACATCAGGCATCATTTCTAAAAAAATAAAACCAAATTTTAAACTTTTAGGCAAAAAATTAGGTGGAAAAATGAAATTGGCTGCAGATATTATTCAGCAATTTTCAGTAGAACAAATTCAACAATTAGAACAAAACGGAACGATTGATATCCAAATTGAGAACGAAACTTACTCAATTTTGTTAGATGAAGTAGAAATTTTGTCGGATGATATTCAAGGTTGGCTGGTTGCTACTAATAATGGCATGACTGTTGCCTTGGACATTACCATAACTGAAACCTTGAAAAACGAAGGTTTTGCGCGTGAAATTGTCAATAAAATACAAACCGAGCGCAAAGAAGCTAATTTTGAAGTTACTGACAAAATTATCTTGCATGTGCAAAATCAATTGGTTCTCAATGCAATTTTAAATAGTTATAAAGAATATATTTGCAACGAAACGCTGGCAAACGACATCTTGTTTGCAGACAATGTTTCAAACGCCAAAGAATTTGACATCAATGGCGAAATTTTAAATTTACTCATTCAAAAAGTGTAGTCAGATGGCAAAAGTGATTAATAAGAAAAAAGTAGCTGCAAAACCAGCGAAAGCAGTTGCTAAAAAAGTAGTAGCTAAAGAGGTAGCTAAAAAACCAATTGTAAAAGCAAAACCTGTTGCGAAAAAAGCGCCAGCTAAGCCAGTAAAAAAAGCAGCTGCAAAACCAGTTGCGAAAAAAGTAGCTGCAAAACCAGCGAAACCAGTTGCAAAAAAAGCAGCGGCAAAAGTGGTGGTGAAGGCAAAACCTGCTGCAAAAAAAGTAGTTGTAAAAGTGACAGCGAAGAAACCAATTGCAAAAGCACAACCTATAGCGAAAAAAGCACCAGCTAAGCCAGTTAAAAAAGCTGCTGTGAAACCAGTTGCTAAAAAAGTAACTGCAAAAGTGGTGAAACCAGTAGCAAAAAAGGTAATTGCAAAAACTGTAGCAAAACCAGCAAAAAAAGTGGAAGCTAAAGTAATAGTTAAACCAAAACCAGCTGCAAAAGTGGTAGCTAAAAAAGTAGTAGCAAAACCAACACCTAAAGTTGCAACAAAACCTGTTGTAAAACCTACAACAATAGCTAAAACACCAATAACCAAAATAGTAGAAAAACCAATTGAAAAAACGGTACAAAAAACAGAACCAACTACATCATACAGAACTAATCCGGAACCAAAACCATTAATGGAAGTTTCTGTAGTTCGTTATAATGACGCTGATTTAGCTATTTTTAAAGGTGTCATTCAGAAAAAAATTGCAAAAGCAAGAGAAGAAATTGATTTTTATGTAGATCAAATTAAAAACACATCTGAGAGCGAGACACAATTTGCAAGTATTGATGACGGTTCTATGACATCTGAGCGCGAAAACATGAACCAAATTGTAGTACGTATGCAAAAATTAATTTCACATTTAGAAAGTGCCTTGGTTCGCATCGAAAATAAATCTTACGGTATTTGTCGTGAAACTGGTAGATTAATTCCAAAGGAACGATTAATGGTAGTGCCACATGCTACATTAAGTGTTGAAGGCAAAAAAATGGAAAAAAAATAATCTTTAAAATTTTACACATAAACCTATAAGGTTTTTCATATCGAAAGATTGCGAAACCTTATAGGTTTTTAAATTTCATCTTAATCATGTCTAAAAAAGCAATCGCTATATTAACTGTTTTTCTTTCTTTATTGATTGACCAAGTAAGCAAAATTTGGGTAAAATTAACTATGCAACATGGTGAATCCTTCAATTATATTGGTACTTGGGCTCGTATTCATTTTGTAGAAAACGAAGGAATGGCATTTGGTGTAAGTTTTGGTGCTGGAATTGGAAAATTCTTATTGACTTTATTCCGAATTATTGCAGTTGGATTTATCACTTATTATATTGCTCAGCAAATAAAAAACAAACAAACTAGCAAAGGATTTATTTTCGCATTATCCTTAATATTAGCTGGTGCTGTTGGTAATATTATAGATAGTATTTTCTTTGGAAGAATATTTTCAGACAGCTTTGGACATGTTGCCACTTTATTTCCAAAAAATGGTGGTTATGCTTCGTGGTTTCATGGTCGAGTAGTAGATATGCTTTATTTTCCAATTATTACAGATGCTCGATTTCCAATGTGGTTGCCCAAATTAGGTGGCAGCAAATTTGAATTCTTTCCGTTTATTTTTAATGTTTCAGATGCATGTATTACCATTGGCGTTTTCATCATCTTAATTTTTCAAAAGAAATTCTTTGTAGAAGAAAAACCTGCATAAGATTTAGTAAAAATACATGTTAGCTTAGATTGACAAAAAATGGTTGGTAAAAAATACCAACCAAAAAGATTTATTAAAAAATTCAATCAAGAAAAAATCATAACATTACTACAATTCTATTGGTAGGTTTTTTAACCAATTCGGTACTAGTTTGAATTACCTTTTTGCCAAAATTTTTCTTTAACAATGAAAAATCTAAATAATTCTCGCCTGGATTTAATGTGTACATCAATCGTTCATCTAATTCGCCGTTTAATTTATATACATTTAAGCTAATTATTTTCGATTCGTTAGAAAATATCATGTATTTTTTTGGATTTTCAACGTCTAAATCTACTGCAAAAACCTGATTGACATTCACTTCATTTATAACTGATACATTAGAAAAATTATACGATTTAATAAAAACGTCATTGTCAGATTTATTAATTACCACAACAGATTTAATGTAACAATTACTATTTAATACTAAATCATTTTTGTTTCTGGGTAAAATAGAAACCTGATATTCATCGTTAACAGCATCTATATTTATTTCTTTCGTGACGGTTTGAATTTGCATACCATCGGTGATAGAAATTTGAACGGTTATCGTAGATTCATTTCCATCACATCTAAATCTAAAATATTTAGGAATCGAATTCTGATGTTGTTCAATAGCAATCTGATAAGTTTCTTTTTTGGAAATCTTATAATTTACTTCTTGTGTTTTAAAGTTTATACCTGAAAAGGTAACATCTTTATTCACATTTTCTTGTTTTTGCGCATGTGCAAATATTGTAAAAAATAGGAATACATGCGCCATGATAGTTTTAGTATTAAACATGGCTTAGGGTTTTTATTAGATTAAAACTAAACCTAATTTGTATATTTGTCAATAGCAAAATTTATTTAAAATGAAAAAAGATTTTCCTAATCTCATTTTATGAATGATTTTTATGAAAAAGTTTATGCTGTTGTACGCAAAATTCCCAAAGGAAAAGTAGTTAGCTACGGCGATATTGCTGAATTTATTGGCACGCGTGGTTCTGCACGTACGGTTGGTTATGCAATGAACAACGCACACAATGTTTCACCAACAGTGCCAGCGCATCGTGTAGTGAATAGAAATGGTTTGTTAACAGGAAAACATCACTTTGAATTTCCAACTTTAATGCAAGAATTATTAGAAAGCGAAGGTATAGAAATCATCAACGATCAAATTCAAAACTTTGAAAAAGTACGTTGGAAAATAAAACTGAAGTTGAAAGCTTAAATCTTATTCTACTTCTGCAGGAACTTCTAAGCTTTTCACATAATCTTCTGAAACAGTTGCGTTGTGTTTTTCAACCAATGGATTCATTACTTTAAACCATAATGGTGGAACCAAAGCCAAAGGAATCATTGCTAAATAACCTGTAGGCATTTGCGGTGCATCTTTAAAATGTCTTAGTATTTGATATTTTCTACTTGGATTGAAATGATGATCGCTGTGGCGCGTTAACTCAAATAAAAATATCCTACCTAACTCATGTCCAGAATTCCAGGAATGATGAGGTTTCGTTTTTTCATACGCACCATTTGACAATTGTTTACGCATCAAACCATAATGTTCAATATAATTTACAATTTCTAATAACGTAAAGCCAATAACAGATGAAGCAATAAATCCAACAACACCAACCCAACCAAAACCAACATATATTGCTGCTACAAAAAGCAGTTGAATGATTTGAAAACGCAACATTTCATTATGTATTGGATTCCAGAAATTTTGTTTCATTTTTTTTAAGCGATGTGCTTCTAAATGCCAAGCTGACATCCAACCACCAATAACTGTTCTAGGCCAAAAAGTATAAGAATGTTTCATTTAACCTTGAAGTTGCTGGATCTAATGGTGTAGAAACGTTTTTATGATGTCCACGATTGTGTTCAATAAAAAAGTGCATATACAAGGTGCTCATCAATAATAATTTCGACATAAACTGTTCGTATTTTTTTGTTCTATGTCCAAGTTCATGTGCCACATTTATTCCTAAAGCACCACAAGCCAAACCCATCGCAGTAGTGATACCAACCAACTCATACCATTGCAATTGTTTTGTAGTTATTGTCCATAAATACAATCCTAAGATTATATACTGCAAAGGCACCATTGAATAAATTACTAAATCGTAATAAATATCTTGTCGTTCCACAGCTTCTTCTTCTGCAGTAAAATTTTCAGCCGTACCTGTAAAAATAAATTCCATCGTTGGAATAAATCCATACACAAACACAAACGCAAAAAATGACCAATAACCTAAATAATAAAATGAAATAAACATGATTGCTGGCAAAACGATTACTGGTGTAAAATATTTATATCGTCGCCATAATTTATGCAACTTCGTCATTTCACTTTTTTGTGGAACATGGTTAATTTGAATGGTATTCATAAGTATTCAATTTTGAATTTTAAAATTTAACTAATCGAATTTAAGTAAATAATTTCAATAAATCAAACTATTTATCAATTTTTAGTTTAATTTTATCACTCAAAGTGATGTTTAATTAACATAAGTAAAGAATTATGGGCCGAAATGCAGTAACTAAAGAAAGAAATCTAAATCCTAAAAAACGTGATTTATATATTGTAAAACTGACGGAGACATTTAAAAAACATGGTTTAAAAAAATATTCCATGGATAGTATTGCTTCAGAATTAAAAGTGAGTAAAGCTACATTGTATCATTATTTTAGTTCAAAAGATGAAATGGTAGAAATTGCATTGATGCGTGTAATTGGACAGATGAATGAATTTGAAAATATTACAAAAAACGAATTACTATCTTTTGAAACAAGATTTTATAAAATGTTGGAATTGTTTTCAAACTCGTTTAATGATATTTCTAATCTGTTTCTAGCAGATTTGCAAGATGAATATCCATTACTTTGGAAACTGATTCAACAATTTATCGATTATGTAAATCAGGTTCTTACTGATTTTTATAACAATGGAAAACAAGCTGGTGTGTTTAGAGAAATACACACTGCCATTTTGGTTATTAGTGATAGAATGTTTTTTAATGCAATTTCTGATGTCGAATTTTTAACCAAAAACAATATCACCTTGCGTATGGCTTTTGATGAATATTTCAGAATGAAGTGTTTTGGTTTTATAAAACAATAGAAAAATCGCTTTAAACATTTCATCTTTTAGCAACATTATACAAAATTTTTTATTAATTGCATTCGTTTCTGAAGTCATTGGTTCTATGCAAACATATGGCTTGTCGATTTTATTTGGTGCGTAAATTTGTGCAAATGAATAGTTTTTATCAAAAATTATCTTCAAATCATTTATTAAAAATTCAGCTTGATTGTTTTCATTATAAATCAAATGTTCAAAGCCATTATCTAACGTAAGAGTTGATAAATTTAACTGATGATTTTCAAAATCAAATACAACTTCTTTAGCAAAAGAATTTCCGGTTGGAATCATTTTATCATCTACTTCAATTACATTTTTTGCAGGAATTGTTAACTTAATGACTTCATCTGTTTTCAAAAAATAAGGATGAAAACCAAAATGTACTGGCATCAATTTTTCATCTTCATTTATAATTATGGTTTCAATAGTTAGTTCATTATCTTTTAATTGATGCTTAATTTGAATTTTATGTTTGAAAGGAAAAATTGACAACCAATCTTCATTATCAAAATTTAATTCTGCAAGATGCCAGCAAACATTGGCATCTTCATATAAATCAATAGTTTCCCATTTATCTGTTTTTAGCAACAAACCATGCAATGGTAATTGATTTCCATCGCGATAAATTAAATGCTTTTTTTCTGTTGGAAAATAAGATTGTTCACCATCAACTAAAATAAAATCAGCTTCCAAGCGATTTGACCAAGGATGCATAAATGGATTTCCAGCTAACTTTGTATTGGATTTATATTCATCAAAAGAAAACGGAAAATACATTTTTTCTACTTCATTTTGCTTCAACGAAAATAGCGTATTACCAATATTTACTATTATTTTGGCTGAAATCAAATCATTATTCAATTCAATAATTTCAAAACCATCTTCTGTGTATTTTTGAAAAAAGTGCATCTTAATTTAAATTTATTTCTACTAATTCCATGGTATCAACATACAGCAAATAACCTTGAATTTTTTGTTGTAAAGTAGTTGCACAAACATTCATGTATTCCTGCAATTGTGCAATATGGTTTTTTTTCTTTTGCGCCAGTTTTGTAATCAATCACAATGCAAACATCATCGCTTAATAAAATTTTATCGGCACGCAAATTTTCTTTATTATACAATAATTCACGTTCGTTAAAATGTTGCCATTTTGCATCAAACCAGTTATTTTGTTTAAATAAACTAATAATGTTTTTTGTTTTTTCAGTATAGAAAGGAATTTCAATTTCATCATTGGTATTTATTTCTGCATTTTTTAAGTTTAAAGTTGGAATAATATTCGTTAGCAATCTGCTTGTATTTTGTGGTAACGCTTCTTTTTTATCTTCTTTTTCAATTGAAGATAAAATATACAGTTGCGTCTCTGCTCTAGTAAATGCTACATACAACAAGTTGATGTTGTCTATATACGTAGCTTCTATTTCTTTTTTGTAATCTAGTTCAAACAAGCTATTTTCCATTTTTTGCGAGAATTCAACTGGAAATGTTTTCAACACATCAAATGGTTTTTCATTATTTTGTAACCAAATTAACGAACGAGTTTTTGGCGACATTTTCCAGTCGCAGAAAGGAATAATAACTATAGGAAATTGCAGACCTTTTGATTTGTGAATACTATAAATTTTCACAGCATCAATACCATCTGGTGGCAAGATTGAAATTTTGTGTTTTTGTTCGTTCCAAAAATCTAAAAAATCAACAATTGAGTTTGTTGCATTTTGTGCATGTTGCATCACCACATCTTGGAAACGCAAGATATAATTATCAGTTTGAGCATCTAAACCAAATTGCTGAATTAACAAAAACACCAACTCATTCATCGCCATAGATGTTAACTTCAACACATTTTCTTTGATAAAAAATGGCAATTGTTGTTCAAAGAAATAAGTATTATTTTTTGGTTTAACTAAGTAAGATTCAATGTAATCTTTTTCTAAAAATTGTGCATATAAATAATTCAATTTCACTGCATAAAAATTTTCGTTGCTATGCAAAATATATTCTAACGCAGCAATTAGTAACTTGATAGAAAGTTTATTTTGTAACAACAAAGACTCAGCAGAAACTACTGGAATATTATTTTCCTGCAAATAATTGGCAACAGCAGTACCATGTATATTGTTACGCGTTAAAATGGCAATATCACTGTATTTATTGGCGTTTTCAAGCGATTTAATAATTTGCAATGTTTCTTGTAAATGAGTGTTTACTTCATCATCTTCTTTTTTTGGCAACCATTTGCATTGCACAAAACCTGGAACATCCGTTTTTATAATTTCTTGTTTCACATCTTTTAGCACTTCTTGAAACAAGGAATTATCTAATGAAATGTTTTTTTGAATCGATGTAAAAAATGCGTTATTAAACTCAATAATTTCTTTTGCACTTCGGTAATTATCAGTCAAAGATATTTCTTTTACATTGTTCCAATGATACAATAAATCTGGACGAATTCCGTCGATAATCAATTCCATTTTTCCACCACGCCAGCGATAAATACTTTGTTTCGGATCGCCAACAATAAGCACCAAACCGTCAACGTTTTGTAGTATTTCCAGCAACAATGGCAACATTCCTTTCCATTGCAATGTTGATGTGTCTTGAAATTCATCTATTAAAATATACTTCAAAAAATTAGCAGATTTTTCAAAAATAAATGGCACTTCTTCATGTTCAGCAATAACGCTAATAATTCGATTAGTATCAGAAATCAGCACTAAGTTTTTGGCTGCTTTATACTCTTTTATTTTAGTATTTATAAACGCCAACAAACCAACTGCATAAATATTTTTCAGCACCATTTCTGCTGCGTTATATGTTTTTTGGTGTTCGTCTTTGTGATTTAAAATTTGTTGAATGAATGGCATCAAATAATTGTTCCATGCATTTTCTAATTGATGAATACTGTTCGCATCTTTTAGTTTTGTTTTGGAATATAATTCACCACCATCTAACATTTTTTCTAAGTAAGAATTTGTTGCTGGTTCGTAGCTTTTTGTTTTGTTTATAAACGACTGAACACTACGTGTTCCTTGATAAAACAAGCTCAAATCTAAGTTGTCATTTTCAATTTCTCTTTCAATTTGTTTCGTTAAATCATCTATTTTCTTTCTATAATCTAGCACTATTTTCTTTAAATCGAGCAGCGTTTTTTTGTAGGTTTCAATATCAAAATCTTGTTGATTATTTTGTGTGAGCAATTGATATTCTTCACTCAACAATTGACTTCCTAATTTTATAAGTTGTTGCTCAATTTTCCAACTTTTGTCATCATCAATTAAATCAAAAACAAAATCTTCGAGCCATCTTGAAAACGAATCTTTATCGGTTTTGTATTCTTTCAACATATTTTGCACAGCTTGCTGAATAACAGATTCAGTGTCGAGTTCAATTTCCATTCCAATTGGCAAATCCAATTCTTTAGCAAACGAACGAATAATAGTTTGGAAAAAACTATCAATTGTAGAAATATTAAAATTGGAATAGTCGTGCAAAATTAATTGCAAAGCGATATTTGCATTTTTATCAAAATAACTGCTGATGTCGATATTTTTGGCTGATTTAATTTCGTCAATTATTGCATTCTTAAGCTCGATGGTTTTTATGTCTTTTTCTGTCTTTTCGAGCTTACTCAATTCTTCAATAATGCGCGACTTCATTTCTTGAGTTGCCTTGCGTGTAAACGTAACTGCTAATATTTTGTTATAATCATATGGATTTAACAGAATAATTTTCAGGTATTCTTTGGTCAACGCATACGTTTTTCCGGAACCAGCCGATGCTTTGTATAAAATTAAATTGGTTGAATTTGACATAATGTAATAAAGAACTAAATTAATTTTATAAATTTGATTTCTACATTTTTTTTTGAAAGTGGAATATACGCGCATTTTTGATATTATTGAATACCAACAAAAGGTTTGTCCGCTTGACGTATGTTTTGCGCGGCGTGAAGATAAACAACATTGGACAACCTATTCTACCAGCCAGTTTATTGAAACGGCTCGCCAACTCAGTATTGGTTTGCTAAAACTTGGACTTCAAAAAGGTGATAAAATAGCAATTGTTTCAGTCACTAATCGACCAGAATGGCATTTTATTGATTTAGCTTGCTCACAAATTGGTGTTATTAATGTGCCAATCTATCCAACAATTAGTTCAAAAGAATACGAGTACATTTTCAATCACGCTGATATAAAATACATTTTTTTATCTGATAAATTGATGCATAGAAAATTGCGTGAAATCATTCCGATTATTCCATCTATAAAAGGTGTTTATTCATTTGATGTAGTTGAAAATGTTAGGCATTGGAAAGAAATAATGTGCGAAGATGCCGTTATTCAAAAACAATTAATTGAACTAAAAAACAGCATTCTACCAAGTGATTTAGCAACCATTATTTATACATCAGGTACCACAGGCACACCAAAAGGTGTAATGTTATCACACCATAATATTGTAACCAATGTAAAAGATTGCTTAACCGCAATTCCTATTCAAACCAAAGAAAAAGTATTGAGTTTTTTGCCATTGTGTCATGTGTTTGAACGAACTATAAATTATACCTATTTCGCTGCATGCTCGTCTATTTATTATGCTGATGGATTAGAAACCATTTCAGATCATTTACAAGATATAAAACCACAATATTTTACTACAGTTCCAAGATTATTAGAGCGTGTTTTCGAAAAAATCATCAAAAAAGGACAACAATTAACTGGTTTCAAAAAACAATTATTTTTTGGAGCGTGAAACAAGCACAATCGATTCCATTAGGGAAACCACGAACCTTTACTGAAGAATCGAATTTAATGGTTGCCAACCAATTTGTTTTTTCAAAATGGCGAGATGCACTTGGTGGAAACATCAAAGCAATTATTTGCGGTTCAGCACCATTGCAAGAAAAATATGCAACCATTTTTACCAATGCTGGTGTACCAGTTTTGGAAGGTTATGGTTTGACAGAATGTTCACCAGTAGTAAGCGTGGTGCCACTTCGTAAACAAGATTTCAGAGCAGGTTGTGTTGGTAAATTATTACAATCTGTTCAAGCAAAGATTGCAGATGATGGCGAAATCTTAATCAAAGGTCCAAATGTGATGCTTGGTTATTATAAAAATGAAGAAGAAACAAAAAAATCGTTTGATGAAGATGGCTGGCTTTTGACTGGCGATATTGGCGAATTTACTGCTGATGGTTTTTTAAAAATTACCGATAGAAAAAAAGAATTATTTAAAACATCAGGTGGAAAATATGTAGCACCATCTCCAATTGAAAATAAACTAAAAGAGTCTTTTTTTGTTGAAAATGTTGCCTTGATTGGTGACGGCGAAAAGTTTGTTTCTGCATTGGTTTTGCCTAATTTTGAAGAATTGCAAGATTGGTCAAATAAAAAAGGTATTTCTTATTTGGAGAATGCCGAATTAATTCAAAATCAGTTAGTAAAACAGCTATACCAAGATATAATTAACGATTTTAATGTTAACTTTGGCAAAGTTGAACAGGTTAAACACATGGAACTATTGGCTGATGAATGGTCTGTAGAAAATGGATTATTGACAGCAACTATGAAATTGCGCAGAAAATTAATCAAAGAAAAATACAGCACATTAATTAATTCTATTTATAAAAAATTATAAAAAACAGTGAATATGGAAGTTAGAAGATTATTCGATGTATTACATTATCAGAAAGCAACGCATCCACAAGCAGTTGCCTTGGCAACCATGAAAAACGGCGATTGGTGGAAAATTGGCACCGACGATTTAATTCGCATGTCTAACAACATGAGTTTAGGTTTATTGAAATTAGGCATCCAAAAAGGCGATAAAGTTGCAGTGGTAACATCATCTAACAGAACCGAATGGAATATTTGTGATCAAGGTATAGGTCAAATCGGTGGTATCAATGTGCCATTATATCCAACCATTTCTGAAAATGATTATGAATATATTTTAAATCATGCTGAAGCTAAAATATGCATCGTTTCTGATGCAAAATTGTATGCTAAAGTAAAAAATTTAGTGAGCAAAGTTGCCTCACTACAAGATGTTTATACTTTCGAGCAAGTTGAAGGTGCAAAAAACTATGAAGAAATCATGAAATTGGGTGAAGGTGGAGATGTTGCACAAATTACTGCCATTTCAGATACTATTGACCCAAATTCATTAGCAACATTAATTTATACATCAGGCACCACAGGTGTTCCTAAAGGTGTTATGTTATCGCATACAAATATCGTATCAAATGTTTTAACCGTTCGTGCAGAACTACCAATAACTCAAGGTCAAGTATCATTGAGCTTTTACCATTATGCCATATTTTTGAGCGCATGGTAATTTATACTTATTTACATGCTGGTGCCAATGTTTATTATTCTGAAGTAGAAACATTAGCAGAAAAACTGCCAACTGTAAAACCACATTTCTTCACAACTGTTCCTCGTTTATTAGAAAAAGTATACGAAAAAGTAATGAATGGCGGAATGGAGCAAACTGGTATCAAAAAGAAAATATTTTTCTGGGCAATGGGTCTAGCAGATCAATATGAATATGATCAAAAACCAAGTTTCTTATTCAAAATTGCAGATAAATTAGTATTTAGTAAAATTCGCGAAAAATTAGGCGGTCGAGTAATTGGAGTAGTCACTGGTTCAGCAGCTTGTCCGCTAAAAATTGCACGTGTGTTTTCAGCAGCTGGAATTCCAATTCGTGAAGGTTATGGTTTAACTGAAACCTCACCTGTAATCACATTTAATCGTTTTACAGAAGGTGGTGCCATGCTCGGAACTGTTGGTATGCCTATTAAAGATGTAGAAGTAAAAATTGCGGAATCAGATAGCGAGATTTTGGCAAAAGGACCAAACATTATGATGGGTTACTATAAAGAACCGGAAAAAACAAAAGAAGTATTAACAGATGATGGATGGTTCTCAACAGGTGATGTTGGCACATTTGTCACTAACAATTCAGGTAATAAATTCTTAAAAATTACGGATAGAAAAAAAGAATTATTAAAAACGTCAGGTGGAAAATATGTTGCACCAGCACCCATTGAAAGTAAATTCAGAGAAAATTTCTTCATCGATCAAATAATGGTAATTGGCGAAAGCAAACGCTTCGTATCAGCATTGATGGTTCCTGCTTTTCCAGAATTAGAAAAATGGGCAAAAGAAAATGGAGTTACTTATGCATCTAAAAGAAGAATTGGTGGCAAATCCAAAAGTACAGCAAAAGTATCAAAGTATAGTTGATGAGTTAAATCCAAATTTCTCTCATATTGAACAAATCAAAAAATTCAAATTATTAGTGAATGAATGGACAACAGATTCAACAGAATTAACACCAACTATGAAATTAAAACGTAAAGTAATCAACGAAAAATACAATAAAGAAATCGAAGCAATTTACAACGATTAAATACGACAACTTTTCCAAAGTTTTAAACTTTGGAAAAGTTTAATAAACGCGAGCCACTAAAAATGGCTCGTTTTTTGTTTTAATGTTTTTATATTTATTCAATGAAAAAATCTTTTTACTTTCTATACACTTTATATTTTGTTTGAATATTTTTTCACAACAAGTAAAAGACACATCAGCAAGTGATATTTCATATGGAATCTTCAAAGATTTAGAATTTTCAAAACTAAAATATATTCAAAAACTCATCGATTCGGTTGGTATTGCTGCGCCAATTGCCGAAGAACAAATTGTAAAACACAGTGCATTTGTTTCCAGCTATAATGCAACACATCGGCAACCAAATTATGTAGTGCATGTAATTCCAAAAGATATTTTGTACGGCACCAACACACGCAGCAACGATTTCAGAAAAGATCCATTAATAAAACAAAACATGTCGGATTCGGTTGACTATTGGAATAGTGGTTACGATCGTGGTCACATGGCTGCTTCGGCTGATTTTAAATGGAATAAAAAAGCATTGAGTGAGTCGTATTTTTACTCGAACATCATTCCGCAAAATCATGGCTTGAATCAAAACTCATGGAATAAATTAGAAATGCAAGTGCGTGAATGGTCAATTGATAATTCGGAATTAATTGTAGTTACAGGTCCGATTTTAAAAGATAATTTGTCTAAGATACAGCAAGGTTCTTTTAAAGTTTCTATTCCAGAATATGTTTATAAAATTTTGTTAGATTATTTTCCACCAACCTACAAAGCCATTGCCTTTTTATATCCGAATAAAGATGTTCCTTACGAATTGGAAAAACATGTGGTTTCTATTGACAGCATTGAAAAATTAACAGGCATTAATTTTTTTCCAAAACTAGAAGATAGTTTAGAAAATAAATTAGAAGCAGAAAATAATTTATTGTTGTTCGATAATAAATATTTTATTCATCAACAAACATCGCAGTTTGTTGCGAAAGATTTTGGCAAAGGAAAAATAAATACTACACAAGCAAAAGACTTTATCGGCAAAGAAAAATGTGTTTGCGGAAAAGTTGTCAGCACCAAATTTAGCGAAAACGGAAAAGCAAATCCAACTTATATCAACTTGGATAAAAAATATCCAGAACAAGTATTTACCTTAATGATTTTTGGTAAAGACAGACAAAATTTTTCATATAAACCAGAAGAATTTTTGCAAGGAAAAACAATTTGCATCAAAGGCAAAATTGGTGAATTTAAAGGCACACCACAAATTATTGCTGACAAGGAAAAACAGATAGAAATTGTGAAAGAATAAACTTTAAATATTCTCGTATTTTCACAGTGTGAAATCAAAACACATCGGATTTTTTTTACTCTTCATTGCAATCATAGCAATTAGTATTTTCTATGCATATCCAAAAATGCTACAGCTATTGCCACAAGGTTCGCACTTGTGGCGCCAGGCAGACTGCATGGCAATGACTTGGAATTACAAACAGTTTCAGTTGCCATTTTTACAATCTGCATGCTATAATTTACAGTCTATAAACGGCAATGTTGCTGGTGAGTTTCCAGTGTTTTATTTCTTAGCAGCCAAATTTTCTGATACTGAATTTGCGTTGCGTTTAATACATACTATAATTTTTTTAAGTGGAATTTTATCGGTTTATTTTATTTCATTTTATTTTTTGGAACGCACTTTATTATCCATTTTTTGTGCCTTACTAATTTTCACTTCACCATTATTAGTTTTTTATGGAAATAATTTTTTAAGTGATGTTCCTGCGTTAAGCTTTGCATTAATTGGCTGGGCAATTTTTCTTTCTAATTACAAAAATGAAAAATTATTTTGGATTTTAATTTCATTTTTATGTTTTTCAATGGCTGCGCTGTTAAAAGCAAGTGAAGCGATTCATTTCGTTTTATTGTTTCTGTTTTTAATTAGATTCAGAAGTCAAAAATCAAAAATCAACCTATTTTTTGTATTTGTTTTAAGTGCTTGGCTTTTGGTGCTTGGCTGGTATATTTATGCAAAACACTATAATAAACTCAATCATGATCATTATTATTTCTTAAGTATTTCACCAATTTGGAAATTGAGTTTGCACGATATTGGCTTGGCAATTTGGCGCATGGTAGTTTCTAATTCCAAAAATTATTTCTGGCGACCAACTTCTATTGCTATTTTATGTTCTATTTATTTTTTAATTAAACACTGGAAAAAACTAAACGAAGATTTGCATTTTTTTATGGTTGGCAGTTTTACTTTAGTTGCTTTATATATTTTGTTTTTCTACCAAAAAATGATTGGACATGAATATTATTATATTCCATTTTTTGTTTGCTTTTTATTTTTAATTATTGGCTTACTAAAAGTGTATAATTTATTTCATTCAGAAAATATTTTCTTGCACACATTTTTGTTTATATGCTTGGTTCCAAATATCATTTTTTGTAAAAATTTTGTGGAAGAAAAATGCAGCGATAATTTACCGAATGGATATTATTCCAGCGTTGCGATGCAAGAATTTTTAGAAAAAAATGGTGTTACTAAAGATAAAATAGTGATTTCATTACCTGATGATTCGCCGAATAAAACGTTGTATCAAATCAAACGAAAAGGTTATACCGAATTCAATGATTATCTATTTCTATTAAAAAATAAAAAAGCAGATTTCTTATTGCTGCGAATGGATTGCTTTATTTATGCAGAAAAATTTAAACCATACCAAACTGATTCGATTGGAAATTTTAATGGTATTGTGTTGTATAAACTGAGATAGTTAGACGAGTTTATCGAAATGTCAGAGTGAGCTTATCAAAGCCATTATTTCGTCAATTCACCAATAATGGTAATTCCACCTTTTACTTTTTGACCCAATTTGATATTTATTTTGGTATCTAATGGCAAAAATAAATCTACGCGTGAGCCGAATTTGATAAAACCAAAATCTGCACCTTGTTCAATAGTATCACCTTCTTCAAGATAATAAACAATTCTGCGAGCCACTTTTCCAGCAATTTGTCGAACCAAAACATCAACGCTTCCATTATCAATTACGATAGAAGTTCGTTCATTTTCAGTAGATGATTTTGGATGCCATGCTACTAAATATTTTCCGTCGTGGTATTTTGAATATTTTACATCACCTGCAATTGGCGCACGATTTACGTGTACGTTTGCTGGCGACATAAATACGGATACTTGAAGTCGTTTATCTTCAAAATATTCTGGCTCAAAGACTTCTTCGATGACAACTACTTTTCCATCAGCTGGACAAATAATTTTATTATCATCTGTAATAATAGTACGTTTTGGATTTCTAAAGAAATACGTTACAAAACAGAAAAAAGAGAATGTAAGTGCAAAAACGGTCCAGCTAACAAATGGTCCAGCATGCAATAAAAAGTTAGTTATTAAATTAATTGCTAAAACAATAGCAAAAGTAGATAAAACAATTTTCCAACCTTCTTTATGAATATATGTTCGCTTCATGTTTGTTCTTTAAGTCAGGTATTTACGTTCTGAATGAGTCACCAAAAATAAGTATAAAACTGAGATACACAAATAAAACAGTATTAATTCATCTTAAGTTCAATGATTATTTAACGTAAGTCAAAAAATAAGATTATTTAATAAAATAAAATGTAAAGTGCTGATAATTAAAGGATTAATCTAAACCGTTTTTCCTTTCACATCAAATGCATCGCGTAGACCGTTTCCTAAGAGATTGAAAGCCAATACCATAACCATAATGCAAATTCCTGGTGCTAATGCTAGAAATGCTCGGTCTGGTGTTAATAAATAGGCGCGATGGTCGTTTAGCATCGAGCCCCAACTTGGAGTTGGTGGTTTTACGCCAATGCCAACAAAGCTCAAACCTGCTTCAATTAAGATGGCTGAAGCAAAATCGGAAGCAGCAATCACCATAATTGGACCGATAATGTTTGGCAAAATATGCTTCATTATTATTCTTGCATTGTTGTAACCTAAACTGCGAGCTGCTTGCACATATTCCATTTCTCTAACTGATAAAACTTGACCACGAACTATTCTTGCTACTTCGACCCACATGGATAAACCAACTGCGATGAAAATTGCGAGAAACGAATTGATTTTATCGCCGATGGCAAAACGAATAGCCATTGCTAACAATATAGTTGGAATTGACCAAACTACATTGATGAACCACATGATGATGTTATCCACGCTGCCACGATAGAAACCAGCAACGCTACCCATAAAAATACCGATGGTTAAGGAAATAAAGACCGCAACCAAACCAACCGACAAGGAAACGCGCACACCAAAAAGCAATCGACTTAAAATATCACGTCCATAGTTATCAGTGCCTAAGCGGTATTTTTTGGTGATGATGTTATTTTCGGCAATATCTTTTTTTAAGGCCGCAATGGAAACTGTTTTTTGCTTTTCTTCAAAAGTAGTGTAAACAGCTTTGTCGCCATGTATTTCTATTTTTGGTGAAATGATGGATAAAGATTCTACGACATCTACAACTGGAAAAATCATTTGTTCTTCTTTTCTGCCTTCGCCTTTGTATGCTTGCACTACAACGTTTGCGCTGTCGTCGAATTGATACGAATTAATCGGCACCATTTGATACGAATTATTTTTACCAAATAAGATTTTTGAAATAATGTTTGGATCTTTTTCTTCACGGTTTTTTACCAAAAGCATTTTCACGGTGAAACCAGGTGAGGCATTGGCTAATTCTAATACTTGATCATCTGCATCGGGTGTTTTATCAGGTGCGACAGATGGACCGATAAATGCTAAGATAACAGCGAAAACAATTACAATTAAACTGAAGATTGCTGGTTTGTTTTTCAGCAAGCGTATCCATGTTTTTTTAAAGGCGATTCGATGCCATTACTCATGCGTAACTAATTTTGATAAAGATAAGAAATGAATTGCGCTTTTTTGAATGGAGTTTTGGATGTACACTTAAATAGTTTCGCACTAAAAATACTTGCACTTTATTTTTACATTTTTTACAAAATATAAAGATTAAAACCATAACCAAATACTCAGTACAAAAATTGTTATTTGTTTATTAATAGGTTGTAATCAATAAATCTTAAAGCAATAAACAAGTTGCTGGAACTGTAAATATTTATTATCATTACAAATCAACTTTTGCCTATTTTAAGAGTTGCTTTAAGTATTTAACTCATCTAGAATAATTCATTCGCTTGGAAATATTATATGCTCTTGCTTCTGGTGTTAGTTTTTGTTTATGCATCATTTTACTGTTTACTACAAATGGCAATTTGCGTCAACGAATTTATTTATCATTAGTTATGTTGTTGTTTAGCATTATTCTATTAGCAGCATCCATTCATTCGAATAATATTGAATTTCATTGGAACAAGAATGACTTATTGATTGATTGGTTATACTACGTTATTTGTCCGCTGTTTTATTTATTTCTGAAATCTATTTCAACGCCAAAATTTAAATTTACGAATGAATCATATTTTCATTTTTTAGTACCAATTGTAATATTGATGCTTGTTTTGATTGCCTATTTTGATTTGCCAAATGACTTTACAGGCATTTTAGAATGGACCCAAAAACCATTTGGAATTTTCTTTAATTATTCGACTTATGCATTATATCCATTTATGTTTGTTTATTTAATGTCATATTGGCATTTAATTTACAAACATCAAAAAACTATTTACCATTTAGCTGCTGATGCTGATAGAAGAAATTTATATTGGATGTTTTACTTCTTAATAGCAATTACTATTATGTTCCTATTTTTACTTTTTACAAATTTTTCAGGATATCTGTTAAATACTTTTATTGATCCAATTTTTTATTTATTGTCCATTTTATTTCTTGGTATTCATGCATTAAATCAACCATTTGTATATGCTGATTTAGAGACTATTGAAGATGACTTTCTACATACTATTTCAGATAACATGGAAAATGAAGCTAGTATAGTTGATGAGAAACTAATTTTAGAAAGAAATAAACTGCTCGAATATTTTGAAACAAATCAACCATATCTGGATAGTAAAATCACCTTGCCAAAATTGGCAAATCAATTAGGTATATCTCATCATTTATTATCTGAAGTAATAAATAAAACATGTAAAGAAAACTTCTTTCAATTTATAAACAGGTATAGAATTGAATATGCAACCCCTGCTTTGAAGGATAAAAATATGCTCATTTTACGATTGAAGCAATAGGTTATGAAGTTGGATTTAATTCAAAAACCACCTTTTATACTACGTTTAAAAAAATAAAAGGCATTTCTCCATCTGAGTTTCAAAAAAACAAGACTAATATAGATAATTAATAATCAGTTGCTTATAATTTACTATTAGGTTTTTTTTAAAAATAATGTTCTAACTTATAACATGGAACAACAGTAAATTGATATTTAGTGAACTTTACAAAAAAGATAGTATGCAAAAGACAATTGTTGTTTTAATCCTAATGAGTTACAGTTCACTCATACATGCACAGAAGTATAATGAACTTACTGTACAAACATTTAGTATTACTGAATTAAAAAGGATTTTATAGTTTGGCGAAAGACACTAGAAAAACGCATGCAAATTTATATTTGTATGTTTCTAAAAAGGAACTAGATAAAACACTCGATAGTTTTTATACGCATATCAATACGCCAATGACTGCGTTGGAATTTTACAGCTATATTTCGCCATTAGTATCTATTATTAAAGATGGACACAATTACATTCATCCAAGTAATAATTTAACTGAGTATTACAATAAGAATGCCTTGTTTTTTCCATTTCATGTTTCTTATTTAGATAAAAGACTTTTAATTGACATGAATTTATCAACGGATACAACAATAAATGTTGGTGCTGAAATTTTAAGTATTAATGGAATTGATGCTGATACAATAATGAATGAGTTATTAAAGAAGAATGCCAAGAGATGGCTATAATTCAACCTATCCATTATGGATATTAAATGAATGGTTTCGCGAATTTTATAGTTATGTTTTCGGACATCCAACTACATTTAATCTATCCATAAAACTCGTAGAGAACATAACTTTATCTAAAACAATAAATGCTTTATCTAAAGATAGCATTTTGCATACAAGAAAAGAAATTATATCCTGACAGAGTAATGGTACATGAAAACAAAAAAGCCATTACTTATAGCAATATTGATTCTTTCAAAACAGGAATTCTAAAAATCTATACATTTAGTCATAAGATAAAAAAGAGTATAATCAGTCATTTAAAAAATCAATAAAGTCTATTTTTAAAGCTATAAAAAAAAACAAAACCGAAAATTTGATTTTAGATTTGCGCAATAATCAAGGTGGTAAAAGTACTTATGGTGCCTATTTATTATCTTATTTATTGGACAAGCCATTTGCTTATGTAAAAGAATATTTTATTGTTAGAAAACTCAAATGAATTCAAAAGATAACAGATTAAAAAAACGACTTGTAAATAGCACAAGAAAAACAAAACCGAATAAAAACTCATTTTCAGGCAAAGTATTTCTATTAATTAATGGTGGAAGTTTTTCTAATTCTGGCATTATAAGTTCTATTTTAGAAACACTTAAAAGAGCAGTAATTATTGGTGATGAAACTGGTGGCAATAAATCAGTTTTAACAAGTTCATTTAGTATAAAAACCTATACAACACTACCAAACACCAAAATTGTTTGCGACAAACCAGATTACAGTACAATTATAAGAGATATAGACTTAAATGACGGACATGGTGTTTTTCCAACACATAAAGTAATACCAACTATAAACGATATTATTAATAGTAACGAAACAGAATTAAATTTTACGTTAGATTTAATTCGTAGAAAATAATTTCGTTTAGAATTTAAAAGGTCTTCAAGGATTTAAAAACCTTGAAGACCTTGATTTGTTTTCTGTATTTTTTTTATTTTATGCTTGCTCGGCTGTGGTGCTTGTAATTGCTGGTGTTATAGCAATTGGTGTTTTTTTTTTCTTTGATAGTTTTTCTTTCAATCTATCAAATAAATAGTATACGGTTGGAACTACGATTAAGGTTAATAGTAATGAACTGGTTAAGCCACCGATAATTACCTGGCCATTGATTTTTTAAATTCAGAACCTGGTCCGTTAGATAATGCGATTGGCATCATACCAAAAATCATGGCTACGGTTGTCATTAAAATTGGACGTAAACGTTCTTTGCCGGCTTCAATTAATGCTTCTTTTAATTGTAGACCTTGTGCTTTTAAATGATTTGTAAAATCGACTAATAAAATACCATTTTTGGAAACTAAACCCATGAGCATAATAAAACCAATCATACCAAAAATACTTAAACTTTCCATGGTTAAAGCCAATGCTAATGTTGCACCAATTAAGGCAACTGGAATAGAAAACAAAACTACGAATGGATATAACGTGCTTTCATATAAAGCAACCATAATTAAATATACGAGCAAAATACCTAACAACATGGCATAACCTAAACTGCCGAACGAATCTTTTTGGTTTTTTTCTTCACCTAAATAATCAATAGAAACAGACGTTGGCAAGTGTGCATCTTTAATTTTATCTTTAATTTCTGCAGTGGTTCCAGTTGGACGACCTGCTGTTGCAGCTAAAACTCGAACAGAATTTAAGCGATTGTAACGTTCTAAAACTGCTTGTCCTCTAATTTCATTAATATCTGCAATATCACCTAAACGAACCGTTGCGCCTTGTGGTGTTTGAATGGTTGTATTTTCGATATTTTTTAAATCTTTTCTATCACCTTTATCGTACATAATGTTGATATTGTACTCTTCACCTTTATCTTTAAATTTAGATTGATCATTTCCACGGAACGCTAATTGAATGGCTGTTCCAACAGAAGGAATATTGAGACCCATTTTAGCAATCTTATCTCTATTTAATGAAATTTGCACTTCAGTTTTTGCTGATTTTGTGCTATATTCTACATAATCAGCACCTGGTGTGATGCAACAATTTCTTTTACTTTTTAGCAGATCCTAAAGTTCATCCATATCAGCACCCATTACTGCAATTTCAATTGGTGATTGATTTCCGCCAGTAATTTGTGTTGGTTTTTATAGAGTATTTTATGCCTGGAATTTTGGATATTTCATCTCGAATGAGCGCGCATACTTGTTCTGTTGATGCTTTTCGCTAATTTTCCGACCAAAGAAACGGTCATATCTATGGTGTTTGGCTGAGACAGACTTCCACCCATTTGTGTACCAACAGAACCTACATTTGTAAAAATTCGTGTTACTTCTGGATGCTTTTTAACAATTTCTTCTACGTCTTGCGCTACTCTGTTTGATTGAATTAGTGTTGCTTGTGGATCTAATTCTACAATCAAATTAAATTCGCCTCTGTCGCCATTACCTGCAAATGAACTACCAATAAAACCTAACGCGCCTAATGCACCTGCACCTGCAAATAACATAATTACACCAAAGAATACAATTAGTTTATGGCTTAAAAACCAGTCTAATGATCTGCCATATGCATTAATTATTTTGGTGATGATGTTTTCAAAGCCAATATTAATTCGACCCCAAATGGTATCTTTTGTCAAGTGTTCTAGTTTTCCAAAACGAGAAACTAATAATGGTGTGAGGTGTAAACGATACGAATAAACTCATTAAAGTAGAAAACACTACGACTAAAGCAAATTCGCGTAAAATTTTCCAATTAAACCACCAGCCAACGAAAGAGGAACAAAAACACCACGACGTCAACCAATGTGATGGCTAATGCTGTGAAACCAATTTCTGCTCTACCTTCTATAGATGCAGTTACTTTATCTTTCCCATTTCCATGTGACGGAAAATGTTTTCTAGCACTAATACTATCGTCGACCAAAATACCAACTACTAATGATAATGTGAGTAAGGTCATTAAGTTTAGAGAGAAACCCATTAAGTACATTAATAAAAATGTAGGAATCATAGCGGATGGCAATGATATCAAAATGAAGGATGCACTTCTAAAACTATGTAAGAAGAATAACATTACTAGCGCAACAATGATAATAGCTAAAACAAATCGTGAATAACCGATTTTGCGGCTTCCATTGTATATAATGATTGATCGATTGCTATTTCATATCGGAAACCTTTTGATTTATAGGTATTCGCAACTAAGGTGTCGAGTTTGCTTTTGCGTTGCTTACTTCAACTGCATTAGCGTCAGACTGTTTGGAAACTTCAATACCTAAACCAACTTTTCCATTGATACGATTTATTTTTATTGGTTCAGATGTAGCGTCTGTAACAATGGCAACATCTTGTAATAAGATTTTACTTCCATTTTTATTTTGTCTGATAATCAAATTACGCAACTGATTTACATCCGTTAATTTTGCATCTAAACGAATCGTAAAACGGTTGTCTGCATTCTCAATATTACCAGCAGGATATGACATGTTTCCAGCAGCAATCATTTGGCTAACTTGTGCACTAGAAAGATTATATGCTTGTAATTTTTCATTATCTAGTTTTACAGAAATTTCTCTTTTATTTCCACCAATTAAATTTACTTGACCAACACCTTGAAGGTTTAGTAAAATTGGTTTTATGGTTTGATCTACTAAATCGTACAATTCTGTTTCGCTAATATCTGCAAAGGCAGTCATACGCAATACTGGAATTTCACTTGAGCTGAATTTGCTTATTACAGGATCATCAGCACCATCTGGCAAATCATTTTTAATTTGATTTATTTTGCGTTGTGCATCGGTTTGTGGTGCTGGTGTTTGTTTTTGTTTTAATTGCAACACAACAATTGAAATATTTTCTTGCGAAGTAGAAGAAACTACATCAACACCTTCAATAGATGAAACTGCATCTTCTACTTTTTTGGTGACGTTATTTTGTACTTCTTCTGATGATGCACCTTTATAAATAGTTTGAACAGAAATAATAGGTGCTTCAAATTTTGGAAGCAAATTATAACTTAAGTTACTGTATCCAATAAAACCAAATATAATTAACGTCAAAAAAATTACGCAAATTAGTAGTGGTCTTTTTATGGCAAGTTCGGTAATAGACATTTGATTAGATTTTTTGTTTAATTATTTTAACCGGCCATAGGTTTTTTGGTAAACTTTTAAAAATATCATTTACCATTGTCTTTTGTCCGTCTTTAAATATATTGTAGCAATTAAAGTTTATAAGAATTCCTTTCGGTATTTTTAATAGATTCATATAGTTTAGAAGCTGTGCTTCAAAAATTGAATTAAATTCTGTTACCGTTTTTAATTCAACCACTAAACAATCTTCTATTAGTAATCACATCGAAATTCTATATCCAATTGTTTTGTTTTATAATACACAGGCACTTTTAATTCTGATGAAAAATTTATTTTTCTATGTTTTAATTCTTCTTTCATGCATTCTTGATAAACACTTTCTAAAAACCCACGACCTATAATTTTATGTACTTCAATTCCCTCTAAATATTTTTGTGTCAAATCATTTCTCAAAATCTATATTTCTATGTGGTTAAAAATTAGTTTTTAGAATTTACAATTTCAATTTTGCTTTTAGCAGTCAAGTTAATTTGTCCGCTTGTAATTACTTTTTCGCCAGCTAACAATCCAGTTCTGATGATAATGTTTTCGCCAAGTTCTTCACCGAGTTCAACTTTTCTTGATTCAAAACCATCACCTTTTACTACATATACATACGGATTTTTTACACCTTCAACCAACGCAATTTTTGGTATTTGTAATGCTTCAGATGGTTTTTTGAAACCAAATTTTACAGACACATAAGTACCTGCTTTATAACCGCTGTTCGGTATTTCTACTTCAACTCTGTAGTTATGATTTTCATCACCTTTTGGTGTAATGAATTTTATAACACCACGAACAATTTTACTTGGAAAAATACTAGAAGTTACTTGTGCAGTTTGTCCAATATTCAAATCATACACATTATTTTCGCTTACATAAACAATAGCTTTTAATACAGAAACATCCATGATAGAAGCCAATGGTGTTCCAGGATTTGCGAACTCACCAGCGTTTGCATTTTTTTGCACGATGATGCCGCTGATTGGTGCGTAAATATTGTTATCAGCAATTTGTTGCTTGATAGTTTCTTTTGAATTTTAGTAGTTTCTAAGTTATACGTTAAGTCATTAACAGCAGTTGCTGGTGCTGCGTCGCCTGCAATTAACTCTTGTGTTCTCTTAATATCTGATTCTAATTTTTGGATGGTTGCATCTGTAGTTTTAATACCAATTTCACGTTGTTTTGAATCTATTTTTCCAACTAATTGACCTTTAGTTACATGACTGCCAATTTCAACATTAAACGATATTAATTTACCTGGTTGCGATGCTGTAATAATTCCGCTTTTATTAATATCTAATACTGCAGGCAATGCATAATCTGTAGCTACTGGAAAATAATTAGCATCGAATGTAGTAACAGCAACAGGTACGTTGCTTCTGTCAATTGGTGTTTCGTTTTTTTCGATTATTTTTTTGTTTTGTGTAAGTTTATAAACCATTCCACCAATGAGTACTACTGCGATAATTCCGATGATAATTTTATTCTTCATGTTTGTTGTTTTATATTTTTTTTTAGCTTTTCTAAAGTTTTAAAACTTTAGAAAAGTTGCTGATATTTATTTGTATTTATTTAAGTTTCCGTTTGCTTTATCAATTTCTAATTTTGCATTTAACAGATCAACATAGGAAGACAGATAATTTAATTCTGCTTCTTTGTAAGCTGATTCTGATGATAATAAATCTGAATAACCAATTACACCTTTTGAAATTGCAACGTAACAACATCTAGAATGTTTCTTGCTAAATCCATGTTTGTTTTGTTGATGTCTATATTTTTTACCGCTTCTGAATATTGTGTTTCAGAATTTTTCATTTGTAGCTTCAAACCTTCTTCTGTCATCGACACATTTTCTTTTATCGATTCAATATTTAATTTTGCTTGTTTTAAGGCGCTTTGTGTACGAAAACCATCAAAAATTGGAACTTCTAATTTTATACCAAGTGCTGCAATTGGCGACCAATGTTTAAACGATTCTGCAAATTTATTACCTAATGTTTGACTCAGCATATTTTGCATAAAATGACAAAACAGGAAAATAAGCAGCTTGTGTTTTTTTATACAAAACACTTTGTAATTGTAAGTTTTTTCGCAATAATTTTAATTCAATTTTGTTTTTAATATTAGCTGTATCGCTGTATGTATTCAAATCGATTAATTCTTTAGAATAATTTGTATCTATCGCTATGGTTGAATCTAACGATAATGACATGTTGTATTTTAAATTATTAAACGCTAGTTCTTTTTTGGTTTTGATAATTTCTTGATTTGCCAATATATTATTGAGATTTACTTGTACTCTATCAACATCCATTTTTTTGCGACACCTTTTCATATTGTAATTTTACAATAGGAATCGTTTTAGACAATCGAGTTTGATTTTGCAACAATAATTTTTCTTGTTCATTAATAAACAAAATTTGATAGTATGCAACAACAGTATTATAGATAACTTCTTCTTCTGTTTTTACTTTTTCAGTTCGGATAATTCATAGCTTGGTTTAATGGCGTTGATACCATCGATGTATGATTTATTGTATAAAATTGATCGAGTTGAACTCCTAATAAAGTATTGAATTTATTGCCAAAAGCAACTAATTGTTCTGGTGTCATAAAGCCTCCAATATCTAGTGAAGGAATTGTAGATTTTTGCAATTGCATATTGTAGTCCCATTTTACCAAGCCATTTATTTGTGGAAAATAAGCAGACTGACCTTCTTTTTTTTTCTTGCATAGGCAACCTTTACATCATTGTCAGCAACTTTCAAACTTCTGTGATTTTTCAAAGCAAAATTTATACATTGTTGCAATGTATAAGTTGTTTGTGCAAACGTATTAACAGTAAATAATTGACTAAAAAAAGTAAGTATTACAATGTATTTTAGGTTTCTCATTCTTATTATAATTTTATTTTCTTTTATAAGTTGTTCAAACAATTCGATGCCTTTGGCGTTGCAATTGCATAAAGATTATAGCGCAAAGTCTCTTGATAAACTTGTGTTGGATTATAATCGTTATCAATATTTTCTAATGGTAAAAAAGCACAAGTGTAATTGTATTTTGGTTTGCCAATTCAGCATTGACATCTTTTCTATATAAACCTTGTTTTATTCCTTTTTTTATGTTGTCGAAATGTTTTTTGTATAAACATATTTTTTTGATTCTCAATCAACTGCCAACATTCAGGATAAAATTTTTGTAATATCTTTCAAAATTGAAGGATGATAAATTTGCAATTCTTTACTTATATGTGCGGCAATCAATACCAATTCTTCAATCGCATTTTCTGTATTTTGAGATATAGCGTTTATGGTATTTTCGTCTTGTTGCAAATCATATTGTACACAAAACTTCACTAAGTCAGCTTTGTTATCAATTTCTTTATATAATGTTTTTTTGGAAATACCTAATTCACGCGCCAAATCATCCATCGTTGTGTTTCTAACACCAACGTTGTTAAATAAATGACGTGCTTTTTCAAAAATCTTTGAAGCCGTACAATTATCTTGTTTTTTAATAGATGTTGGTGTTGTTTCCATTTTGGATTGCAAAAGTATAGTTTAAAAACTATGGAAACTCAAAAAGGTTTTAAAGTTTCCAAGAAATTAATGTTAAGAAATTGTAGTTTTGACAGATAAAGAAGAAAATGAAATATTTCGTTTGGATACTATTGTTAATTGGATTGTTTGGCTGAAAAAGAAACCAAGAAAAAAGCCAACTGAAAGTTCATTGGCTGGTTTACATGTTGATTCCATGCAAATTTATTACACAACAGATTGGCTTACCAATAAAGTTATTGATACGCTAACCACTGCTGATCCGGAAGAATTTTACAAAAATGTAAACATTAACGATACCACTATTGCCAGATTAGAAAACTATTTTAATGGCAATATCCATAAAATTAAAATGTATTAATCTAAACAAATGAAAGCACTCGTACTAAATCAACATTCTTTTGAACTAGAGAAGTTGAAAAACCAATTTTATCAGAAAATCTGGCTCTTGTAAAATACAATTTGCAGCTTTAAATCATCGTGATCAATGGATTCGAGAAGGTCAGTATGCAAAAATACAATTGCCTGCAATTCTTGGCTCAGATGGTTGTGGTGAAGTTGTTGAAGTTTTTAATGAAGCAGATAAACACTGGATTGGCAAGGAAGTTATCTTGAATCCAAATATAAACTGGGGCACAAACAACGGTTTTCAGTCTAAGGATTATCAAATTTTAGGCATGCCAGCGCAAGGAACTTTAGCTGAATATATTGTAGTTAATACCGACAGATTGCACGAAAAACCAACTCATCTTTCGTCAGAACAAGCAGCTGCATTGCCTTTAGCTGGTATGACTGCATACAACGCACTTTTCAATAAAGGAAAAGTTGAAAAAGGAATGAATGTATTAATTTCTGGCGTTGGTGGTGGTGTTGCTCAGTTTGCATTTTTATTTGCGCATGCAGTTGGAGCAAATGTGTATGTTACTTCTAGCAAAAATGAAGTGATAGAAACTTGCAAAAATATAGGCGCAAAAGGTGGTGCAAACTATACAGAAAAAGATGCGATAAAAAATCTTTCAAAATCGATTGGTGGTTTTGATGTTATTATTGATAGTGCTTGTGGTGATGGAATGAATGAACTTATTGCTACTTTAAAACCAACAGGAAAGTTTGTGTTTTATGGCGCTACCAAAGGGTTACCTAAAGACTTAAATATGCGAACTATTTTCTGGAATCATTTGCAAATATTGGGTTCTACTATGGGTAGCGATGACGATTTTATAAAAATGATTGCATTTTGCAACAACCATCAGATAAAACCAATCTTAGATAAAACATTCGATTTTGCAGATGCAGTTGCGGCTTTCGATAGAATGAAAGATGGTGCGCAATTTGGCAAGATAATTGTTAAAGTAAGACAAGATTAATAAAAGACATGTTTTTTTATTAATTTTATTGTATGACAGTACATTTGAACTATATAGAACCACCAAGAACAGCATTAGAAGCATTTGAACTAATGCCTGAAGGAACTTTATGTCAAATAATTGACAACAAATTTATTATGTCACCAGCTCCAGAATATCACCATCAATCTATCTCTAGTTCTATTGAGATGGCTTTAGCTATTTTTATTATTAAAAATAAATTAGGAGAAATATTGCATGCACCATTAGATGTATATTTCGACAATGAAAATGTTTTTCAACCTGATATTTTATTTATATCCAACGAAAACAGTTCAATTATCAAAGATGGAAAAATAAAAGGTGCGCCTGATTTAATAATTGAAATATTGTCGCCAGCAACACAAAAAAATGACTTAGGTAAAAAGAAAGATATTTACGAAAAATTTGGTGTGAAAGAATATTGGACAGTTCAACCCAAAGACAAATCAACCAAAGTTTTTATTCTAAATAAAGAAAACAAATACACTGAATTTTTTAGTGGAACTAAAAAAGCAAAATCTAAGTTATTCAAAAAAACTTTTAATTTTTAATCGTACTTAAACAAAAAAAACAAAATGGATTTACAACAACTTTTAGGTGGAGAACTTGGCGAACAAGTAACTGGTTTAATCAGTAATCAATTAGGCATTGACCAAAACCAAGCGCAAAGCGCCATTGGTTTAGCTTTACCTACACTTTTAAATGCACTAAACAAAAATGCATCTACAGATGATGGTGCTGCTGCATTAACAAATGCAATTGCTGGAAAACACAATGGTGCTGGTTTAGCAGATTTAGCAGGACTTGCACAAAGTGCATTAGGTGGTGATGGTAGCTCGATGTTAAAACACATATTAGGTGGTGCAGAATCGAATGTAACTAATGCAATCTCTCAGAATACTGGTATTGGTGGTGGCCAAGCATCGCAAATATTACAAATTTTAGGTCCAGTATTATTAAATGCACTTGGCAATCAATCTCAAGCAACGGCTGGTGGTATAAACGTAAGCAGCATTGCTAGTTTATTAAGTAATTTTGTTGGTAATCACCAACAACAAGCACCACAACATCAAAATATAATATCATCTTTATTAGATCAAAATAATGATGGAAATATTGCAGATGATGCATTGAAAATTGGTGCAGGTTTTTTAAAAAATTTATTTAAATAATTAGTTTAACCTTTCAACTTTTAAGTCACTCTTTTTCGAGTGACTTTTTTTGTTTTTATAATAAAGCAAATTTAACAGCCTCAATTATTGGAATTCTTAAAAAACTCGTACATTAGAATTGCATGATTTTTCAAGAAACAGACTCTAAAAATTTAAAAGATTTACTCACTGTAAAATACAGTCAGTTAAATTCTCTACTGGAAGTTACCAAGGCAATTAACGATAATGTATCGTCTGATGTGTTGTTTAATATTTACAAATTCATAATTAACGAACAATTAAAAGTAAATAAAATTGCGCTGTTTACTTTTGATCAAACATGGAAAAAAGCGCTTTGGATGGTAGATGAAGATCGAGAATTTTATATACCTGTTCATTCTTATTTTTCAAAATATTCAATAGCTACTACTTTAGCAGAAGACGAGCGAGCTATGTTCGGTGATTTTAAATATGCGATTCCGGTTTTTCATAAAGCACAACCATTAGCATTGGCGTTGTTAGGCGATTTTCATGAAGAACACCATCAAACAAAAGATGAATTAATTGAGTACGTTCAAATTATTACCAATATTATTACAGTTGCCATTGAAAACAAAAGATTGTTTAAAAAGGAAATTGAGAAAAAACAATTTGATAATGAATTAGATTTGGCATCGAAAGTGCAAGGCATGCTGATTCCCAAAAAATTGCCAAAAAATAACATGTACGAATTTGCTGGTTTGTATTTACCATACAAAGGAATTGGTGGTGATTATTATGATGTGATTCATCTCAATAAAGATGAGTTTGTTTTTTGTATTGGTGATATTTCTGGCAAAGGTGTGGCTGCAGCGTTGGTGATGGCAAACTTACAAGCATATTTGAATGCTACATTAGGTTTGAATTTACAGAAAGAAGTTTTAATTAAAAAGCTCAATCAAAAAATTTACTCAATCACCAATGGCGAAAATTTTATTTCGTTGTTTATTGCAAAATACAATATTGTTACACGTGAAATTGAATATTTAAATGCAGGACATATTCCACCTATTTTAATTAATGATGAAGAAGTGATTTCATTAGAAAGTGGTTCTACATTATTAGGCATTTTTGAAGAACTACCAAGTATAAATTTTGGAAGTATAAAAGTAAAACCAAACACCAGTTTATTTTGTGTTACCGATGGTTTGACAGAATTAGAAAATGATGAAGAAGAACAATTTGGTACTGAACGTTTTCTACAATTGATTAAAGAAAATTACAAATTAAGTCCAGAAATTTTTAATAAAATTTTGTTTGACAACGTAAGTAAATACAAAGGAAACATGTTGTTTAATGACGATGTTAGCGTGCTAACTGCTAAGTTTTATTGATATTTTAGAAAAGTTTTGTTGCGAAAAGAATCCAACTTTTCTAAAGTTTTATTTGTCGTTTGGCTTTATCTTCATTTGGCTGGTGCTAAAATTTACTAATAAACCAATGCACATCAAAAATAACGAACCAACTTTATTCGCTTCCACTAAATCACTTAAGCTGTTATTAATTAAAAATGCAACGATGCACAAAGTAATCGTTAGTACATATTTTTTTTGCTGATGTTCAACTTTATGATACGTATTTTCAGCAGTAATTAAGATGGCAGCAATTAAAATAACAAACAACAACAACGCTGGAAATCCTTGCTCTGTCAATAGCAACAAAAAATAATTGTGCACTGTCGATCGTTCTTCATTATCACTGATATAAGTTTCGTACGACGAAACCGTATATTTTTTATAATTCGTTACAAAATTATTTGGACCAACGCCAACTATTGGATTTTTCTGTACCATTTTTACGGCAGCAATCCATCGGTAAAATCGCTCAACAGTACTCATATCTTGCATTTCAAAAGTAGAAGATAAATGTTCACTCAAATCATCATGATAAATAGTGTGTTCAAAATCTGGTGAATATTTTAAATATCGATGATCACTTAAAATATAAACAGAAAAACTGAATGCACTTAGAAATGAAACAAACAAGACCAATTTTGTTATTCTAAAATGAATCACTATAATATAAACAACCATAGCTGCAGTTGCAAGCCATGCACCACGTGTATATGAAAAATAAATAGCTGCCAAGAAAATTGGAATAGAATATTTTAATAGTTTATGTCTTAACGTTTGCTTGCCATACCAGCTTTTTGCCAAGAAAATAAACGGCAAAATCATGGTTATGAAAACAGCATAATTAACGTGATTTCTATAAATTGGATGCACGCTTTTAGTGATATTGTCAAACGTAAAATGTAAAGTTGCATGTTTCAGCATTACATAAATAACGCTAATAAAAGTTGGAATAAATAAACACCAAAAGAAACGCTTAAAGTCTTTTTCTGTTTTAATCAACAACATTGTAGCTGCATAAAAACCTAATAAATACCACGCTTTTGCCAACAAATATTTTATCGATAAAACAATATCTGTAGAAAATAAAATAATGTATATTGACCATAAAAATTGTGCGATAATAATTAAGCTTATAACATGTTTAAATGAACTATTATCACCATTATTTTTATTAATCATCATAAATAAAAATGTACTCGCAGCCAACAACATTACAATTGGCTCTGAAGGCACATCTAAACCTAGCACACCAATGTTAAACTCAATAGACATTGGCATTGCAATCAATAATAAGAAATAAAGTATTTTAAAATTCAGCAGCGCTAAGCCAACAAAAACTATAGCAAACGGAATTACAAATAGTAAATTAAAATTAAAAAAAATAGCTGCGCAAAAGCACGCAATACTCAAAAATCCAATCAGCCAAAAAAGTGGTTGTTCAAACTTTTGAATGGTTTTAGGAACGCTGAAATCCGTACTTATCTGCATGCTTATATAATTCTAATAACAAGGCAACTAATGAAGCTAAAACAAATGCTGCAATAGTACTTGCCAATAATATTAACCAACGTACTGGTTTTGTTTTTTTAACGGCTGGCGATGGTTCTTCTACTATAAAAATAGTTTTAAAATCTTTTGAAGACGAAACCGCATATTGATCGCGAATTGCCACTAATTTTTTTATGTCATCGCTAATAGTTGCCGATGCACCTTTTGCTAATTCTACATTTTTATCTGCAATTTGTTTATTCAACAATTCAATTACAGTCGACTTATTTTCAACCAAAATTGTTCTATAAATAGAATCAGAAATAGAAACAACATCTTTTACAATTTGTGCTGCTAATTTGTTATCTGTATCAACTACACTTACTTCAATGGCACCTAAATCATTACGCACTGCATTAAAATTATTGTAGAATTCTTTTTGAGTATAGTACATAAATAATTCAGGATTGCCAGCATCAATTTTATAATGTTTGCCTAAGTTATATTTTTGAATAACCGCTAAATTTACTGGAGCAGAATTTAAAATAGTTAAGAAACGATTGATATCTTCTTTACCACCAAACATATTTACACCAGCAACTTCTTTTTCATTAAACAACGCAGAACGATCGGTGCTGGATGGATTTGATAAATAAAATTTAGAGATAGATTTATAATACGGTGGCATAATAAATGGCATCGTAATAATTATACTGACAATTGCTGCAATGATTGTGAAAAATAGAACTTGTTTTTTCCATTTTAAAACAATCTTTAATATTTCTAACATGAATAATTGGTGTTAAATTTATAATCGTGCAAAAATAGGAAAACTAATCGATTTTATTAAAGATTTCTGTTGTTATAAGAATTTCATTATAAATGACTTATGATTTAATTTTATTTTGTGTATTTCGCTTTTCTTCTGTTGTTATAAATAATTCCAAGAAGTAAAATCAACAGCAAAGGCAACACCAAGTTAACTACTTGCCAAAATCCTTTTTCGTTTAACACTTTTGCTTTATCTAACAAGCGCATTTTTATTTCTCTGTTTCGTGCTTCAATCAAGTTATTGTCGTCAACCATGTATTCAATGCTGTTCAATAAGAAATCTTTATTGGCAAATAATTTTCGCGAATATTTATCGTAACCAAGTGCTAATGGTACACTATTTGCATCGAGTTCATTTTTTACAACATCGCCATCTGCAACTACTAACATTTTGTTTAGTTTGCTTTCTGCTTGAAATGAAATTTGCTGTGCTGCCAATATTTGCTGATAGTCTGACGTAAATTGATTTTTGTATAACGATGGAAAATTACCTTCTAATAAAACGGCAATTGGAATATTTTTTTGGTTAAATAAATTTGGATCTGGTCTTTGTTTTGCACCTTCTAAATAAATTTGAAACGGTGTTGGTTGTATTCTTGAATAATCTGAAGAACTCAATAGCACTGTCTTTTTCACACCTTTGTTATTTAATACATCGATAGAACTACCAAATTTTACAGCAACTGGATCTAAATTTTTTACAATTGGATGATTGTTTTTATTGATGGCCATTGGATAAAAAACCCACGGAAACAATTGTGGTTTATTGCTGCCACCAATACTTGCAATAATTGGAATTTGATTGCAATATAAATCCAACACCAGGTTGTGATTGACGCGTACACCATATCGAAATAAAATATCATCTAAGTTCAAATCTCGTGGAACTGCATAAATACTTGGTGCTAATTTAAAACTATCTAAATCGCAAATAATATTATCTAACAACCAAATTACCTTGCCACCATGCATCACATACTGATCGATTAAAAATTTCTCAACATCCGTAAACGATTTCGTTGGTTTGGCTACTAATAAAACATCAATATCACTATTCAGCAATTTATCTTTATCCAATTCAACTTTGTCAATTAAAAAACTTTGTGCATGTAATGTTTTTAAAAAATCTTCTAAATGTGCCACATCTAATTCGCCGTGACCTTGCAAAAATGCAACGGTTGGTTGTGTTTTTCTTATGATTTTTTGTATGGAATTAGCAACTTTATATTCTAAAAAATTCAACGAATTATTTAATGAACTTTGTGCACCTTGTGCAAATTGATTTTCTAAAATCTGAACAGGAATTTCTCTGCCGTTTGCTTTTATAATGGCACCAGGAAATACTAATTTTTCTGTGTAACCATTGGCAGATTTCACTTCTAAATTTGTTGGCAACAATCCTTTTTTTACTAAGTTTTCCTGAAACGTTTCTCTTTCTTTTTGATTCTTAATTCCTTCAATATCAAAAAAATGATAGGTTAACCTACCTTTTGAGTTGGTGCGAAATTCTTGCAACAATTCTTTCGTTTCATTTCGTAAAACTTTAATTCCAGCTGGTAAATCGCTGCCTTCTAAATACACTTCAACTTCAATATTTTGATCGAGATTTTTTAATAATTTTTTGGTAGATGCCGTTAAAGTGTATCTTTTTTCTTCGGTTAAATCAAATCGTTTGTAAACAATAGAAGACACCAAATTAATGCCAATCACCACGACTAAACTTGCCGCTAAAATTTTAATAGATTGTATGAAATAGTGATTAGTCATTAGTGAATAGTCATTAGCTATTTGGTAAATTTTTATTTGTTTTTATTTTCAAATTATTTTATTTTCAAATCATCAAATCAACTCCATTTTCTGCTTTCTAATGCAGTTCTTGTTGCAATTAAAAACAAACTGATTACGCTTAAAAAATAAATTATATCACGCGTATCAACCACACCACGACTAATCGAATCGTAATGCGCATTTAAACCGATTGACTGAATGATGTAATCTAATCTGCCTTCAAATATTGGCAACGAGCTCAACCTAAAAAACGCATCATACATTAAATAACATAAAAAAACACCAACTAAAAATGCTACAATTTGGTTGTTGGTTATAGCTGATGAAAAGATACCAATTCCAACAAATACTGCACCTAAGAAAAACAAACCGATGTAACTACCAATAGTTGCACCACTATCAATGGGTGCGTTTTCTAAACTTAGTTTTTTTACACAAATAAAATAAATCAAGGTTGGTAAAAAAGTTAGAAACCATAAAATTAAAGCTGCCAAATATTTACCAACTACAATTTGAAAATCGGTAATTGGCTTAGTTGCTAAAAACTCTATCGTGCCATTTTGCTTTTCATCGGCAAATGTTCGCATAGTAATTGCTGGAATTAAGAAAATTAAAATCCAAGGTACTAACGTAAAGAATGTATCGAGTGTTGCATAATTACTATCTAAAATATTGCCTTCAAAAATAAATAAGTTCAATGCTAAAACCACGAAAAAAACTGCCATGCTGATGTATGCAATCAGTGATGAGAAAAATAAGTTTATTTCTTTTTTAAGTATAGCTGTCATGTTTATTTTTTTAACACATAGAAACATAGTTTTTTTTGAATAGCATTTCGGCTTGTAGAAAAGAAACGGAAAGTTTAGTTTCACAATAGATTATTCATCTTTGATGAATAACTATGATATACTATCTTATTCTTTTATCGATATTCTGCTATGTGTCTATGTGTTTAATTTTTAATTTGTTAGTTGTTGAAAAATATCTTCTAAACTTTTTGTTTCTTGTTTTAAGGTTAGCAATGCATTGTTTTTACTTACTGCAAATGCGAAAATATTTTTACGCAATTGCGTACTTTCTTTTCCGTGCAAAATAAAATTCGTTTCTGAAATTTTTTCAATTGCATGTATATTTTCAATTTTATTTAATTCAGTTTCTGAAACCATATTTTCAAATTCCACTTCAATCAAAACTTCGCCAGCCAATCGTGTTTGCAAATTCGATGTTTTATCATTTGCCACAATTTTTCCTTTATTTATAATAACCACATTATCGCAAACAGCTTCTACTTCTTGCATAATATGCGTTGAAAATAAAATAGTCTTTTCTTTTCCTAATTCTTTAATTAAATGACGAATATCTGCTAATTGATTCGGATCCAAACCAGAAGTTGGTTCATCTAAAATTAAAATTTCTGGGTCATGAATTAACGCTTGCGCCAAACCAACGCGTTGTTTGTAACCTTTGGAAAGCTGACCGATTTTCTTGTGTTGTTCTACTTCTAATCCAACTAAATCAATCGCATTTTTTATTGCCTGATTACTATTGACCATTGACTTTTGACCATTGACTTTCAACGCAAACTCCAAAAATTCTTTCACATACATATCATAATACAACGGATTATTTTCTGGTAAATAACCAATTTTTTGTCGAACATCTAAAGATTGCTGTGTAATATCAAAGCCGCAAACCGTTGCGTTGCCTGAAGTTGGTGGAATATAGCACGTCAACATTTTCATCGTCGTTGATTTTCCAGCGCCGTTTGGTCCAAGAAATCCAAGAATTTCACCTTTCTTCACTTCAAAAGAAATAGAGTCAACCGCTTTTTGATCGGAATACGTTTTTGAAAGGTTGTTTACAATGATAGACATAATCTGTTCGCAAAAATAAGCAATAAAATCACAACGAAATTCTTAATTTTATTAAATGAATGTAAGATTTCAAAATAAAATAGTGATAATAACAGGTGGTGCTAATGGAATTGGAAAAGCTGCCGCTGCAAAATTTAAAAGCGAAGGCGCAAACGTAATAATTTGGGACTACAATGAAACACAATGCCAACAAACTGCAACTGAATTAAATATTGATTTTAATGTAATTGATATTAGAGACGCAACGCAAGTGGAAAGTTGCACGCAATTGGTATTGCAAAAATTTGGAACGATTGATATTTTAATCAATAATGCTGGAATTACGCGCGATGCAACGTTGCAAAAAATGTCGCATGCACAATGGCAAGATGTAATTGATATAAATTTGACTGGTGTTTTTAATTGTACGAAAGCGATTTCGTCTATTATGATTGAAAATAAATCTGGTAAAATAATTAATACATCTTCTGTGGTTGCGCTGTATGGCAATTTTGGACAAACAAATTATGTTGCCAGCAAAAGTGGTGTAATTGGTTTGACAAAAGTTTGGGCACGCGAACTCGGAAAATATAATATAAATGTAAATGCAGTTGCGCCAGGTTTTATTGAGACAGATATGCTAAAAACAATTCCGGAAAATATACTGAAAGATATTTTGGAAAAAGTACCGTTGAAACGTGCTGGAAAACCTGAAGATATTGCCAATGCGTATGCTTTTCTAGCTTCTGATGAAGCTGGTTTTATCAATGGAATTACATTAAGTGTTGACGGTGGAATGGTTTCATAAATTTGAAGAATACCAAAAAAAAAGTATCTTTACCATTCATCTAAATTACATGAAGATTTTTATTAAAAAATATTTTTTCATTATAGCAATTGCCATTGGTTGGATATTTTCTGGCTGTTCGGCTGGCAATAAAGTAATTCCAGATTTGTTTGACATTACCAAAATTGATTCAACGAACGATATCTTAAGTTTTTTCAATGTGTATGGTTTAGGAGACACTTCATTTAATATGGAAATTAATTCATTAGATTCTATTGCAGCAGATTTTAAAAACACGGTAAAAGATGATTCTATAAAAATTATTGGCATTCAAACCAATGGTTCATCTACTTCTATTGGTGGAATTTTTATTACAACTTATTCCATGCTGCCTGGTGTTTATTCAATAGATACTACTGGTGGAAATGCTGCAATGGCTGGTGTTGCATTGATAAAAATACCAAGCAAAAACTTTGTCTATATTATGAACAAAGGTTATGTGCGAATTTCTGAGATTGATGCAATAAATAAAACCATAAAAGGCGATTTCGATGTAAACAATAATGGCAACACTTCTGGTAAAAAATTCAGAATGAAAGCATATTTCTACATGAAGTATATTTAGAGCCAAAGCAATACCTACAATTTTAAACACATAGACTCATAGAAAAATAGCATTACGGTTTGCAGTAACTGTTAGGTTTGTCTTAGAAACACATATTGTACGCAAAGCGTACAAACTATGATTTTTTTTACTTCTCAAAATATTTTGCTAATCTATTATGCTTTTTAAAAACCTACGATTCTATGTGTTAAATATTATTTTTAATATTAATTTTCAATAGCTCGAATAATATTTTCTAACACAGCTTGCCAAGTATAGTATTTATTGGCTGTTTGGCGTGCGTGTGTGCTAATTTCTTTCCATATTTTTTCATTACTTAATAAAACATGAATTGCATTTGCAAAATCAACTGGTTTATCTTTTGAAAAAATATCGTATCCATCTTGTGTTTTCAGACCTTCAATTCCAATGGATGTAGTAACACATGGAATTCCACGATACAATGAGTTAATTACTTTCACTTTGATGCCACTTCCAAAACGCAATGGTGAAATAAAAACATTGCATTCCTGAAAACATGGCTCTACATCTTTAATAAAACCAGTCAGAATAATTTGAGCATCTTTTGAAGCAATTTCTTTTAATCTTGCGTCCGGATTCTTACCAACAATAAATAATTTTATGTTTGGATGCTGTTGTTTTACCAAATGCCAAATTTCATTATAAAACCAAATTAAACCATCTATATTGGCTTCCCAACTGAGTGTGCCAATATAGAGTAATGCTTTTTCTGTAGCGTTAAATTCTAAATCTGGAAATGACAATAATTCATCATCACCAAGATGATACGTTTCATAAAATTTAGATGGATTCGCACCAATTTTCACCAATTCATCTTTATCGTTTGGTGCAGCTAAAATAGTATCGGCACGATAACAAATTTCTTGTTCATATTTTTTTATGCGCCAAGCTTGATTCAGCAACGCCATTTTTTTAATCTTATTTTTTTCGATTTCAGCATAACGTTTCCAAATCAAATATTCACAATTATGTTCGTGCAACACAATCTTACCTTTATAATTTTTTGGAATGTATTGAAACATCACATAGTGATCACAAAAAACAACATCATATTCATCAATAATGCTGTTTATTTTTTTTTGAAAATCGGCAGATTTATTTCTATATAAATTTAGTGGAATGCCTTGCAAATTGGATAAAATAAAGTTCTTTGCAGTTCTCGGAACATCTAATGTTTCTGAAGTGAAATAATGTAAATCTATATTTTCAAGAAATTCATCAACATAAATTGCATCATCATTTTTTAGGAAACAAGCAATCGACAACTTATATTTTTCAGCTAAAAAATGCGCTACTTTATTCGTCTTAATCACACCACCACTATGTGGCGGAAACGGTAAGGTTGGTGTGAGTAATAGAATTTTTTTCATCTTCTAATCATAAAATTGCCAAGTTATACCAGCTCTGTAGGTTCTGTCTAAATAGCCATAATTTGGCACGGTATAAATTCCTTTTTGCTTAAACATTCCTTGATTAACATGAATGGCTCTGAAAAAGATATTGGTTCGTTTAACATGCAAACTAAAAAACAAATCCAGCATTGGATAGAATTTTAGTTTTTGATTGTCTTGATTATAAAAAGTTGCTAATGCAGGATTGTAGGCATTGCCCATAAAATTGGTATTATAATTAATATCTAAACCAAGTTGTGCGTTTAATTTTCCGGAAATAAAACCACCTTTATAATACAGCGTTTGTTTCATTGCAAAAACTGGCAATCGAATAATATTGGTATTTGAAATCCACTGAACATAAATTTCTGTTCCGACAAAAATATGTTTGGTGTTAAATTCTTTACGCAGTTTTACTACTAAAATATTCAAAGGTTTATTGTATTGTTTTGGCAAACGATCGGTATCGTTATAGATGAAATTTTGAATGAAATAATTTTGGATATGTGCGTAAAGTAATTGCTTTTTCCATTCATATACAGCTTCAATTTTTGCCTGAAATATTTTCTTTAGATTTCGGTTATGATACGAAAAATGATTTCCAAAATAGTAGGTTTGTTTTTGTGATGGTGTTGCCAATGAAACTTCTCCTAATAAACCAACAGACATATTTTTTTTAAAATTTAATCTACCTAGAAAATTTACTGAAAAATCACCAATATAACTAGGTGCTACATCAACCGTTGCATCTACTTTATAATCAAAAAAACTAGAATCGCTTTGTTGGTTTTGAATACTTGCTTTTAGTTGGATATCAGCAAATGTTTGATGATTGAACCGATGCTTGTAATCAATTGCATCTATTTGCACACCAGCACTGAATAAAAACTTTTTTGGCACAGAGTCGTTTGGTAAATTCTTAAAATAAATTCCATTTCTAATTGTCCAGGTTTTTGTAAAATCATCTGTAGAATCTGTATCATACAATAAACTCTGATAATACAACGAATCCGTTTCAGAATCTTTATACGAAAATTTCCAATGATCGAAACTGAATTGGTGTTCAATAACATATTTTGGATGTACCATTTTTCTGGTAACAGAATCATTAATTACCGTTTCAACTTTTTTGCCTAATCTGAATTGCTGATAAATATTGACGTTGCGTTCGCTCCATTTATTTACTGCATCATCTAAAAATATTGGCACAAAACCTTTTCGCTTTTTATAAATCGGATCCGTAAAAACATCATCTGCATTCCAGCCGCCATTTTCCTGATTTTTAATTCCATTATAAATAAAACTCACTTTTAAATCATAGAAATTATTTTTGGTTCGAAACCATTGCTGCAACGAAAATAAATTGGAGAAGCAAACCTGATGCTGACTTTTTCCTTTAAAATTATTGCGATGAAAATTAAATGCAACATTATAATTTGGTTTTAAATTATACGCAAATTCTGCACCACCAATAATTTCTTCGGTGCCGCCAAACACAAAATCAAGATAAGTATATGGCGTTTTTGTGTCGTAATATTTTACTGAATTTGGTGTATAATAATATCTGTCAAACGAATTGAAACCATGTTTGAAACCAATCTGATTTTCGTTCTGAAACATCAAAGGATAATAAGCAGAGCCATTATTACCTAAATTATAATACGGAACAAATTGTTTTTCGGTGATGTTGTGACGATGAAAATTTTCTGTAATGGTATCAGGATTTCTAAGTTTTGGATTGTCAAGTGTTACATATTTTGTATTAAAATACAATTTTGGGTTCGGTTTGGTAATTTGATTTTGACCAAATGCTAAAAAGTTGATAACAGAAATAAAATATAAGATTAGAATCTTCTTCACAGGTCAAAAATACAAATTTTATTGATGGTTTTAAAACGCGGAAAACGTTAAAATATTGGTTACTCAACAATTTGCAGCTTAGAAAACTTCAACATGATTTTTTTATTACCAACACCTTCAAAAAAGATAGTTGCAATTTTGTTGTCACCAGCACCTTCAATACTCAGCACTTTTCCTTGATTGAATTTTTCGTGAATGACATGCATGCCAGTTTGCAACTCTTTTAAGTCTTACAAAATAGAAGCAGTTGATTTTGCAGCAGCATTTATTTTTGTCAATTGTGCAGGTTGCTCAAAAGCTGGTTTTGGTGCAATTGTTTCTTTCTTTTGATATTGTTTACTTAAATACCATTTTGAATTTTCATCATCACCAAAAAAAGATTTTTGTTCTGGTTTCGGTTTTTCTTTTTGTCCAAAAAACTGTTTGTGTTCTTCTGAAATTTCTTCAATAAAACGACTTTCATCGCAGTAATTTAACTGACCAAATTTATAACGTGTTAATGCATACGAAAGTGTTAGAAATCTTTTTGCGCGTGTAACGGCAACATAAAACAAACGGCGTTCTTCTTCCAAATCTTCTCTGCTATTCATTGCCATAATTGATGGAAATAAATTCTCTTCTAAGCCAACCACAAACACACTTGAAAACTCCAACCCTTTTGCCGAATGTATGGTCATTAATTTTACGCGTTCTTTGGTTTCATCTTTATCTTCAATGTCTGTTAATAAAGAAATTTGTTGAAGATAAGCAGCCAAATCATTTTCTGGTTTCACTTCATCTTCTGCATATTCAATTGGTTCGCCAACTGTATATTCTTTGATACCATTTAATAACTCTTGAATATTTTCGAAGCGTGAAATTCCTTCAGCAGTTTTGTCTTTATATAAATCTTCAATCAAACCTGTTTGTTTGCCAATATATTCTGCAATTTCATACGCATTTTTTGTTTTCAGCATCGTGCGAAAACTTTTCATCATCAATGCAAAATTTTTAACTGCAGTTTTTGCACGCATCTGCGAATCATCAATAATTTCAGGATGTTCGACCACATGCCACAATGGCAAATCGTGTTCGTTAGCAGCAACCAATAATCTATCAATCGTAGTATTTCCGATACCACGCGTTGGGTAATTGATAATGCGTTTCAGAGCTTCTTCGTCATTTGGATTTACGACTACTCGCAAATACGAAATAAAATCTTTAACTTCTTTTCGTTGATAAAACGACAAGCCACCATAAATTTTATATGGAATATTTAGCTTGCGTAATGCTTCCTCAAACGAACGTGATTGCGCGTTTGTTCTATATAAAATTGCAAACTCAGAATGCACTAAATGATGACGCATTTTCTGGTCGAAAATAGAATCAGCAACCACGCGTGCTTCATCAGAATCGCTCGCTGTTTTAAATACTTTTATTTTTTCACCACCTTTAATATCTGTCCATATTTTTTTCGGTAATTGACCTTTATTAAACTTGATAATATCATTTGCAGCTTCAACTATGGATTCTGTTGAGCGATAATTTTGTTCAAGTTTAAATATTTTTAAATCTGGATAATCTTTTTCAAAACTTAAAATATTATCAATCGTGGCGCCACGAAACGCATAGATACTTTGTGCATCATCGCCAACCACACAAACATTTTCGTGTTGCGCAGCCAAAAGTTTTACAATTTTATATTGCGCATAATTCGTGTCTTGAAACTCATCAATTAACATGTGCGAAAAACGCTTTTGATATTTATATAAAACATCCGGAAATTTAGAAAGCAGTTCATACATTTTCAAAATCAAATCATCAAAATCCATTGCACCAGCTTTAAAACATCTATCTTGATATTTTTGAAATAAATCAGCAATTTTTGGTTTTCCTGCACTTTCATCATCTGCAACTAAATCTGGATTTTCTTTATACGCATACGCATCAATCAAGGCGTTTTTTGCACTCGAAATTTTGTAGAAAACAGTTGCAGGTTTATAAATTTTATCATTTAAACCTTCTTCTTTTATAATCGTTTTTAATAAAGATTTGCAATCGTCCGGATCATAAATTGTAAAATTATTTGGGTAACCCATTCGATGAGCCTCCACTCGTAAGATACGTGCAAAAACTGAGTGAAACGTGCCCATGTACAAATTCTTCGCTTCGCTGCCAACGATTTGCGCGATTCGTTCACGCATTTCTGCCGATGATTTATTGGTAAATGTGAGTGCCATAATGCGAAAAGCATCTACATCATTTTTCATTAAATAAGCAATTCGATAAGTAAGCACACGCGTTTTTCCAGAACCTGGTCCAGCAATAATCATTACAGGACCATGAATAGTGGTGACCGCATTAAATTGTTCTTCGTTGAGTTCGGCTAATTCTCGCATTGTTGCAAAGATACTTTTTGGAGATAGATTTTTTGACGTAAGTTATCTACAAAATAGTGGAAAGTTATAAGTTATAAGGTTGTCATAAATAACAGTTTTTTTTATTAACCATATTTTGTAGTTTTGAATTACAACACAAGATTTACAGCATTCCACAATGAAAGGCATATTTTCAATAATAACATCTCCTGAGAAACGCTATTTTGGTTTTGACATAGTTAGAGCATTTTCAGTAATACTAGTAAGTCACATACATTTTATCAATGACCTTGCGACTGTTAAAGGATTCAATTTTGTTCATATTCCATTTCCTGATCCAGTGAATATGTTTTTTGTTTGCAGTGGTTTTTTGATTGGCTATTCGTTTCTAAAGGAAATAAACAAAACAGATAAATTAAATTTTAAATTTTTAGGTAGATTTTTAGTGATGCGTTGGGGCCGAACGCTACCAGCATACTATTTTATGTTGATTTTTCTTTCATTATTAGTATGTCTAATAACAAAAAAATTATTCATACCATATTTAAATTTCATGTTTTTACAGAATTCGTTTAAAATTTATAACGGATTTTATATAGAAACCTGGACAATTTCTGTGGAAGAATGGTTTTATATTTTATTTCCGTCAGGTTTTTTAATATTATATTTATTTATAGTAAAGTCTAAACACAAAGCATACCTTGGTATTTTGCTTTTTATGATAGTATCAAGTATGTCGATGAAAGTATTCTATTATTTTAGAATACCAGTTAATCAATCGGTAACCTATTTTTTGTTTTATAAAGCCATTACCGTACTTCGATTAGACACGATAGCGCTAGGTTTATTAGCTGCGTATATTTGTTATATTTATCCAAAATTATGGCATAAATATCGTTACATAACGTTGTGTACTGGTATAATTCTTTACTTTTCTACTATGTTTTTGCTTTGGGCCTGGACAAATGAAACCATGCGAACAGAGTTACCTAAATTAAAAACATTACCGTGGCATTTTAACTTTGCAACAGGAAAAGCCATGACGTTTTATCATTTTGTTTTTTACGATTTTATTAATCCATTAGCGTTAATATTGTGCTTGCCATTTCTAAAATCTATTAAATACAAACCATCCTTTTTAAGCAATTTGATATTATACATTAGTTTTATTTCGTATTCAATTTTCTTAGTACATGGAACTTTCTTAAAAACAATATCATTTGGATTGTATGTAAATAAAGCTATAAATAACATTTACATAGTATATTTAATGTGGATTAGTTTAACTTTTGTTGTTGCGCATCTATTGTACAAACGCATTGAACTTCCATTTATGAACAAACGAAAAGCGATAATAAAATACTTGAAATTGGAAGAAGAATCGTAATATTTTTTCTCAACTACAAACTAAATTCCATCACTATTGGCAAATGATCAGAACCGAAACCAGAAAGTGTTTTTCTGTCTATAATATTGATATTTTTGCTCACTAAAATGTGATCTAATGTAACATAAAATATTGGTGCCCAAGTTGGCCAAGATGGTTGTAAGCCAAAGCCAATTCTAGAATCTTTTAAATCCGATTTTTTTAGAATTCTATTGTAATTCTGAGAAAAAGAAGAACAATTAAAATCACCAACTATTATTGAATTTGATTGATGTTTTACAAATTTATTAATGTTTTCGAGTTGCAAATTTCTTTGGATAAAATCGTAACTGCTTGTTGGTGGAATTGTGTGCGTCAAAATAAAATGTATAGAGTCATTTCCAGATTTTACACAAGCATAAATAGTTGGAATTTCATAACTACAGAAGTATTTTATTTCTGAATATAAAATTTCTTTTTTTGAAAGCAGTAGAACACCAAAATTATCGTCTCGAGGTAGCGATACTATATATTTGTATTCATCAAGGTCACAATGAATATGGCTTTCCCAATCTTTATTTACTTCAATCAAACCAATAATATCTGGATTTTCTTGTTGAATTAAATTAGTTAAAGTACCAAAATTTTGATTTGAAGTTAAAACGTTGGTGTAAAATAATTTTAGGTTGTTATTTGGCTTTATTCTTTTTTCATTTGAAAAATAAAACGGAATAATACTTATCAAAATATAAAAAACAATCGCTGTATTTATGATGATAAACTTCTTGTCATTCAGAAAAATAAAGCCAAAAAGTGTAAGAATAAAAACAAAAAGCGCTTGAATTCTGAAGTGGCTTATCAAATCAAAAAACCAAAAATAATTTCCTAAAAATGTGCCGATGAATAAAACACATCCAATAATAAAAATACTATAAAACAAATAAGTCAACATCTTTTTCATGAATGTTCATTTAGCTACAAGTTATCTATTTCATTAGTTAATTTTTTTGCTTTATCTTTTGCTTTGAATCAAAATGAGATGATGCTGTTATGATAATTTTGGGCAAATAAAGTTGAGAAGTTGAATTTAAAATCTAATTAATTTACGATCCAATTTTATCCATTTCTTTTCTTGCTCTTTCTTGGATCAGCGAATCTCTGAGAATTGTATCTTTTACGTTTTCTCTGATAGAATCCATATCTTGTTGAAGTTGTTGCAAATTTTTAATTGACATCTCTATACTATTATGAACATCTGTCTTATGATTATATTCATAAATACCAAACGCACTATGCAATAAGTGAAAAAGTATTCCTAAAAATCCTAATATAGAAAATCCACCAACTGCTTTTGATGTGTTGCTCATCAGTTCTATCTACTATAATTCGGTGCTTCGTTCGTAATCGTTACATCGTGTGGATGCGATTCGTTTACACCTGCATGTGTTATTTTAACGAATTGTGCGTGATCTTGTAAGGCAGTAATATCTTTGGCGCCGCAATAACCCATACCTGCACGCAAGCCACCAACAAACTGATATACAATTTCACTCAGCGTTCCTTTATATGGCACTCGACCAACAATTCCTTCTGGAACTAATTTTTTTATATCTTCTTCTACATCTTGGAAATATCGGTCTTTGCTACCTTCCTGCATGGCTTCTAAGCTGCCCATTCCACGATATGTTTTAAATTTTCGTCCTTCAAAAATTACTGTTTTACCTGGACTTTCTTCTGAGCCAGCAAATAAAGAACCAGCCATAATCGTATTCGCGCCAGCTGCCAATGCTTTCACCATATCGCCAGTGTAACGAATTCCGCCATCACCAATAATAGGAACGCCTGTGTTTTTTAGTGCAACTGCTGCATCGTAAATAGCACTTAATTGTGGAACACCAACGCCTGCTACAACTCTTGTGGTGCAAATAGAACCTGGTCCAACGCCAACTTTTACTGCATCCACACCAGCGTCTGCGAGTGCTTTTGCAGCAGCACCAGTGGCTACATTTCCACCAACAATATCTAAATTTGGAAACGTTTGTTTTGCATTTTTGATAGCTGTTAACACACCTTGCGAATGTCCATGTGCCGTATCAATACAAATAAAATCAACGCCAACATGCACCAATGCTTCGATGCGTTGCATCATATCAGCAGTAACGCCAACGGCAGCAGCCACGCGCAATCTGCCAGCATCGTCTTTAGAAGAAAAAGGATAATTTTTAACTTTGGTAATATCTTTATACGTAATTAAACCGATGAGTTTTCCATTTTTGTCGACAACAGGCAATTTCTCAATTCTGTATTCATGCAAAATATCTTCGGCTTGTTGTAAGGTAGTTTTTTCAGGTGCAGTAATCAATCTGTCTTTCGTCATTAAATCCTGAATCAGCATATTTTTATCTTTACAAAAACGCAAATCGCGATTCGTTAAAATACCAACCAAAATTCCTGATTCGTTGGTAATTGGAATTCCACCAATTCTATTTTCTGACATCAATGCAAACGCTTCTGCCACTTTTGCAGTTGGTTTCAACGTAATTGGATCGGTAATCATACCACTTTCCGAACGCTTTACTTTGCGCACTTCCTGTGCTTGTGCATCAATCGACATATTTTTGTGCAAGACACCAATGCCACCTTCGCGCGCGAGTGCAATAGCAAGATTCGCTTCGGTAACGGTATCCATTGCAGCAGATAATATTGGAATATTAATCGTAATGTTTCGAGTAACCTTTGTTTGAAGTTGTGTTTCTCTTGGTAAAATTTGCGAATAAGCTGGTAGCAATAAAACGTCATCGAACGTTAAGCCGTCTCCTGCAAATTTGTTTGTTGATGAAAAGTGAGATAGTGTTTCCATGTGCGAAGTTAGGAAAAAGTAATAAGTTGTAAGTAAAATGTAAAAGATTTTTTTAAAATTAATAAAAAATCCATTTGCCGATTTCTTTAAATGTTATTTTTTTGCCTTGCGTTAAAATGCCTATTCGGTAAATTTTTGCAGCTACATAGATCATTCCTAAAGAAGAAATAACTAAGATAAACATCGATAAAATTTGTTGCCACCAAGCCACATGAAACGGAATGCGGGCCATCATAATGATTGAAGACGAAAATGGAACCATCGAACTCCAAATAGCGGTGTTGGATGATGGTTGCTGGATAGTAACTGACATCAACACTATCGAAATAATAATCGGTATCGTGATTGGAAACATGAATGATTGCGCGTCGGTGTCTTCGTTTACGGCTGCACCAACAGCTGCAAATTGCGCTGCATAAAATAAGTATCCAAAAATAAAGTAAAAAATAAAACTGAAGACAATTCTTGGAATATCTAAATCCGCCAATGACGTTGTTAAATTAAAAGCCAATTGTTTTGCTTCCGACATTTGCATCGCCTGGCTGCTTGCGTTCATTGATTTCAATGCCATTAACTCGTTTCCATAAACGAGCTGCAACACAGTTTGCACTATCATTGTAAAGATTGCCCAAAGAATAAATTGCGTTAAACCAACCGCGCCAATGCCAACTATTTTTCCAATCATTAATTGAAAAGGTTTTACTGAAGTAATTAAAACTTCAATAATTCGGTTGGTTTTTTCTTCGGTAACACCACGCATGACCATTGCGCCATACACAATTAAAAATATATAAATGAGCATGCCGCACAAGTAACCAATCAAGGAAGAAATGTCAGAATTTCCTTGTTTTTTTTCGTTGTTAATTATTTTGTTTAACGTAATATCTTTGTCGAGTTGGTCAATTATTTCAACATCGTACTTATTATTTTCTAACACAATCTTTCTTCGTTCTTCTGAAATTGCTTTTTCAATTCGAGTTTGTGTAACCGTACCTAATTCGCTGCTTGAATAATAAGTTACTTCTACATTTTTTGCAACATCCATTTTTGGAATGTATAAAAATGCATCATACTTTTCAGCGTATGTTTTTTTAAGTTTTTCGTACGACAAAGTAGTGTCTAATAAGTAATCAAATCGCAAGGTTTCGCCAACATCTAAACCACGAAACTTATCCTGAAATAAATGTGATTCATCAAGCACAGCTATTTGTAATTTTTCGCCAGAACTAGTTGCTATTTTCACCATTACAATAGTGAAAACACCAACTAAAACAGGCAACAACAACGTTAATAAGATGAACGATCTTTTGCGTACTCTTGACAAATATTCGCGTTGTATGATGTACCAGACTTTTCGCATGTTGTTATAAGTTATTCGTTATTGGTTTTTCGTTATTGGTTATTAGATATTGGCTATTCGTTAACTATTTTCCTTATAACTAACAACCTTAACTATTTTCTATAATATCTGCTTCACTTTTTGAATAAAAATTTCTCCAACAGTTGGTAAGATTTCAGTGATGCTGTTTAGTTCAATATTATTATCTAATAAAATACGCAACACATCATTCGGTTTTTGATTTTGGTTTAATTGAATAATGAGCTCGTTATTTTCATGTTTTTGTATTGAAATTGATTGTTGAATTATCTCATTCAATTGAACATTTTCTGCTAAACTGATTTTATATAAATGCTGTTTAAAATCTTGTTTTATTTGCTGCACATTTCCATCTAAAATTATTTTTCCTTTATTGATGAGAAAAATATCTTCACACATTTCTTCAATATTTTCCATTCTATGCGTAGAAAAAATAATAGTTGTTCCTTTCTGATTCAATTCAATAATTTCATTTTTTATCAGTTCAGCAGCTATTGGATCTAAACCAGAAAAGGTTCATCTAAAATCAATAATTTCGGTTCGTGTAAAATAGTTGCCACAAACTGTACTTTCTGCTGCATTCCTTTTGATAAATCTTCGATGTTTTTATTTCGCCAACTTTCAATGTCTAATTTTTGTAACCAATAATCAATTTTTTCTTCGGCTTGCTTTGTATTAAAATCGCGCAGTTTTGCAAAATAAATAAGTTGTTCACCAACTTTCATTTTTTTATACATACCACGTTCTTCAGGCATGTAACCAATTTGGTTACTGTGTTTTGGCTGTAATTTTTCACCATTAAATAATATCTCGCCTGAATCAGGATAAAATATTTGCGTGATATTGCGAATCAATGTTGTTTTTCCAGCACCGTTTGGACCAAGTAAACCATAAATTTTATTTGGTAAAATAGTCAACGAAACATTTTGCAATGCTTGATTATTTTGAAAAGATTTTGAAATATTTTTTATTTCTAGTAGAGCCATTAAAGATATTGTGTGGTTAGTGAATAACAAACAGCATTCAACAAAAATAAGTTCCTGAATTTAATTCACTACGAATTTACTAATCGAATTTTGATATTTCATACAGTTCGCAAGGTTTTAAACGTTCGTCTGCCTGTAAATACGGATGATTGTAAAATGTTAAAACTCTTTTCATTCCAATTTTTTGCATCACGTTTATAGATGGCAAATTTATTTGAGGAGCCATCGCAACTATTTTTTCCAGCTTTAAATCGTTAAACGCAAACTCTAAACATCTTTTAGCACCTTCAGTTGCAAAGCCATTGTTCCATGCTGATTTTGCCAATCGCCAGCCAATATCGATACAAGGTGTGAATTCTGCTTCAAATTTTTGTTCTGCTAAGCCAATAAAACCAATCAATTCAGTGCTTTCCAACTTATCTACAGCAAAATAACAAAATCCATTTTGATTAAAAGAAAGTTGCATTCGTTCAATAAACTGTGCAGTTTGTTGTAGTGTTTGTGTTGATGGAAAAATAGTGCATTACATCAACATCTTCATTGATTGCAGTCATTTTCTCGATATCATTCGTTATCCAATTCCTAAAAACCTAAACGTTCTGATTGAAAAATGTATTGTTTGCTTTTAGGCATTTTTGTATTTCTTCTTAATGAAAAAACTTATCGAAAAAACCTTTGTTTTTTTCTTTTTGTGCTTTTGGACTGAAGTTTTTGCTGTTTTGCATTTTATGCAATAAATTTTCTTCGTCGCTTGAAATATCTTGTGGTGTATATACTTGTACTTCTACAATTTGGTCGCCTTTGCCATATCCTTGTAAACTTGGAATACCTTTGCCTTGCAACCTGAATAATTTGCCACTTTGTGTGCCTTTTGGAATTTTAATTTTTGCGCTTCCACCAATCGTTGGTACTTCTACTTGAGTACCAAGGCAAACATCTGAAAAATTAAGAATCAATTTATAAAGAACATTATTGTCTTCGCGCTTCAATTCTGGATGTGGTGTTTCTTCAATATTAATTAATAAATCACCAGCAGAACCACCTCGAACACCAGCATTCCTTTTCCATTCATCGATAATTGGATGCCTTCACTCACACCAGCTGGAATATCGATAGATACTACTTCTTCTCCATAAACTCTACCTTCACCACGGCATTTTGTGCATTTGTTAGTTATGATTTTTCCTTCACCTTCGCAAGTTGGGCAAGCACCAGTTGTTTGCATTTGTCCTAAGAAAGTAGACGTTACTTTACGAACTACACCACTGCCATTACATGTATTACAAGTTTGATAAGAACTACTGTCTTTTGCACCAATACCACTGCAGGTATCACAAACAATATGTTTTTTTACTTTTATTTTTTCTGAACGCCATTTGCAATTTCCTCTAAATCTAATTTTACTTTTACACGAAGATTGCTGCCACGTTGACCACGACCACGTTGATTTCTTCCACGTTGTCCACCAAAAAACGATTCAAAAGGACTTCCATCGCCGCCAAAAATATCACCGAAATTGGAAAAAATATCGTCCATATTCATGCCACCAGCACCACCACCAATCCACCTGCAGCACCTTGATGTCCAAATCTGTCGTAACGAGCTTTTTATCGTCATTACTCAACACATCATATGCTTCTGCTGCTTCTTTAAACTTCTCTTCAGAAGCTTTATCACCTGGATTTCTATCTGGATGATATTGTAAAGCTAATTTTCTATAAGCTTTTTATTTCATCAGCTGATGCACTTTTAGACACACCTAATACTTCGTAATAATCTCGTTTCATTTTTTTATAAGTTATTTGGTTATAGGTTATAGGTTGTTTACTTATAACTTTTAACGATTAACATTTATCTTATTTTCCAACCACTACTTTTGCATAGCGAATAATAGAATCGTTTAGCGTATAACCACTTTCCACTTCATCTAAGACTTTGCCTTTTTGTGCATCGCTTGGTGCAGGCACTTCAGCAATTGCTTCATGTTGTTCAATGTTGAAATCGAAACCGATGCTTTCAATCATCTTCAATCCTTTATTTTGCAAAGTTCGTTGCAGTTTTTATTGAATTAATTTCACACCATTTGCATAATTTTCAGCATTATTATCGGCAATAAATGCTTTGTCTGCGCGATGAAAATCATCTAAAACAGGCAATAATTCTTTAATAATTTCTTGTCCAGCAGTTTTATACAATTCAATACGCTCTTTTGCACTGCGTTTTTTGAAATTATCGAACTCAGCTAACAATCGCATAAATTTATCTTTTTGTTCAGCCACTTCGTTTTTCAGCACCGACAATTCGTCTATTTCAACAGCTGAATCTTCGGCAATATTTTCATTTTGCTGACTTTCTGACTGTGTTTGCGATTGCTCGGTTGTTGTATCTTCTTTAAGTGTATCCGTTAACGGTTCATTAGCATCTATCATAGTGTAGAATTTAAAAATCCTTCGGCAAATTGTTTGCCAAAGGATTTTGTGCGACATTTTGACATTAAATGTCTTTATTTTTTTC
>JADJSS010000014.1 GCA_016711605.1 Saprospirales bacterium | reverse complement strand
TATTTATGCATTGATATTTTTTAGTGGATGGAGTTTGTCGCGTGGTGCCAACTTGCAAAAATATTTTTTTAAAAAAGATCCCAAAAAAGTATTCTTAGGTATTACTCCTGAATCCATCACAGATGGCAATAAAACCTTGTTGGTAAATGGATTTTGGGGTTTAAGTCGACATATCAATTACTTAGGTGAAATACTAATGGCAACAGGAATTATTTTATGTGTTGGTCATCCGTTCTTACTGTGGCCATGGTTATATCCATTGTATTATGTTGCATTATTATTTCCTCGGCAAGCAGATGACGACAAACGTTGTGCCTTAAAATATGGCGATTTATGGAAACAATATTTGGAAAAAGTTCCGTATAAAATTATTCCAAAAATCTATTAATAAATATTATAAACGATACATTTTTCTGGTTGTGTCACCCATAATTTTAATTGCCATTTTGCGAGGCATTAATCGTTGCATAATAAAACTTGCTAGTTTATTTCCTGAACCTGAAATAAAAGAAGGCGTTTTACCTAATAGCTCAAAACATTCTTTTACAACTTCTTCTGGTGTTTGTACTTTGGGTGCAAAAAAGCTTGTTTTTTCAGGATTTGTTTTAATGAAATTTGGTGTAGATGTGGCTCCTGCACAACATGCAATTACATCAACGCCTCTATTTTTCCATTCGTACCATAAACTTTCTGCCAATACACGGTCAAATGCTTTTGATGCTGCATAAACACTTAAATAACCACTGCCTTGAAATCCTGCTAAAGATGCCATTAAAATTATAGCACCTTGTTTTTTTGCCAGCATCTCGGTTCCAAAAATCTGTAGTAAATTCATAGGTGTAATCATATTGGCTTGTGCAATCTGGTTGTGATGTTCTATTGTATTTTGTTCAAATGCTCCAATATAGGAAAGTGCTGCATTATAGACCAGCAAATTTATTTCTCTATCTTTTAATCTATCAACTAATTCTTGTGCAGCATTAACAGAAGCTAAATCGCATGTAATACAATCAGCTTTTATATTGTATTTGGTAGAAAGTTCTGTTGCAAGTTTTTGCAATGGCTCTAATTTTCTGGCAACCAATATTACATCAATTCCTTCTTTTGCCAAATATGTTGCATATGCTGCACCAATTCCTTCGGAAGCACCTGCTATTAAAGCTAATGAGCCATATTTTTCTTTTATTGACATTCTGCTATTTTTTCTGTTAAAACTATTTTTTAATTCTTCTTTCAGAATTATTTTTCACTACAATCTTTGTATTTGCTTCTTCAATTTTATATTTCTTGCCTTTCACTTTTTCGTCTTTGATAGCAAGCAATACAGATTTCAGTTTACTTGCACGAATGGCTACAAAAGAAGAGAAATCTTTTACTTCAATTAAACCAATATCGTCTTTTTCTAATTTTCCTTTTTGAGCTAAAAATCCAACAATATCTACTTTGTTGAGTTTGTTTTTTTTGCCACCATTAATGTAAAGTGTAGTGAATACTGGTGGTTTAGGCAATGGATGATTCGTCGAAACTTCCATTATTTCGATTGTTTCTTCAAGGTATGCAGGACGCTTTTCATCTTTATGCAAAATTAAATATGCTGTGCCTGATGCATGCATACGTGCTGTTCTTCCATTGCGATGAATGAACTCATCTTCGGTTGCAGAAGGATGATAATGAATAACGTGTTTCATTTCTGGAATGTCTAATCCACGAGCTGCTAAATCAGTTGTGACTAAATAATGGATACTACCATTTCTAAATTGAACCAATGAACGTTCTCTGTCGTCTTGATCCATTCCACCATGATAAAAAAGTAGCAATGATTCCTCTTTCTTTCAATAATTCACAAGTGCGTTCTACAGATTCTCTGTGGTTGCAAAAAATCAAGGCAGCTTCAGAATCGAGTGAATATAACAAATTAAACAACACCTCAATTTTATCTTTGTCTTCTGATAAAATCAACTTCAAGGTCAAACCTTCTTTCACTTCATCTTTTGGTAAAAAATTCAATGTTGTTGGATAATTCGCACCAGCAAATTTTGGAATTTCGATACTTGATGTTGCAGAAACCAACACACGTTTTTGTAGTTTTCCTAAACAGCGAATGATAAACGACATTTGTTCTTGAAAACCTAAATCCAGCGATTTGTCAAATTCATCTAATACCAAAAATCTACTTCATTAAAATCAAACGATTTTCGTTGTATGTGATCCATAATTCTTCCAGGTGTTCCAATCAACACTGCTGGTGGTGTGCTTAGGTTTTGTATTTCTATTAATTTAGAATGTCCACCATAGCAAACATTTACTTTGAAACCAGTTTGCATTTTTTTCCAAACTTGTTCAATTTGCAATGCTAGTTCTCGTGATGGTGTCAATATTAAACATTGCACAGTGGTTTTATCTGGATCCAACAATTCTAAAATAGGTAATAGAAATGCTAGTGTTTTTTCCCTGAACCAGTTGGTGATAGCAACAAAACATTTTTTTCTTCAAGAATAGCTTTCTGCGCTGCAACTTGCATTTCGTTCAAGCGTTCGATTCCTAACTTTTCTAAGTGTGTTGACAAAAGTGCTTTGTTTTCCATTTTGCAAAGGTAACGACAATTAATTTAAAAGATTTTACACCATTATTTTCTTTGTGTATAATTTATTATAGATAGTTAAGTGTTCACTCAAAAGATTCACTTAATTTAGTAAAAATTAGTTTGTCATTTGCTTTGCGCATTTGCGTTTTTGCTTGAAAAATAAAAGTATGAGAATTGAAAACGATATAAAATTAGATTACAAAGACGTATTGTTTCGTCCAAAACGTTCTACTTTACATTCGCGTGAAGAAGTTGATGTAAGCAGAAAATTTACGTTCAAAAATGCACAACAAGATTGGCAAGGTATTCCAATTATAGCGTCGAATATGGATACTGTTGGCACCATTGAAATGGCTAAAGCATTGGCTCAACATAAAATTATTACTTGCTTACATAAATTTTATACTGCTGAAGAATTGCAACCGTTGTTTAAAGATGATGTAGCAGATTATGTTGCTGTAAGTAGTGGTATTAAAAATGATGATGTAGAATTTTTATCGAAGCTTACTGCACAAATTCCGCAAATTAAATTTATTTGCTTAGATGTTGCCAATGGCTACACACAACGTTTCGCATCTGTTGTGGCACGCACTCGTGATAAATATCCTGATAAAATTATTATTGCTGGAAATGTGGTAACAGGTGAAATGGTAGAAGAATTAATTTTGCGTGGTGCTGATATTGTGAAAGTTGGAATCGGTTCAGGTTCGGTTTGCACTACTCGTATACAAACTGGTGTTGGCTATCCGCAATTGTCTGCAGTTATTGAATGCAGTGATGCAGCACATGGTGTTGGCGGACAAATCATTGCTGATGGTGGTTGTGTGGTTGCTGGTGATGTGGCAAAAGCATTTGGTGGTGGCGCAGATTTTGCCATGCTTGGTGGAATGTTAGCTGGACACGAACAATGCGATGGTGAACTAAAAGAAATTGACGGACAACTCTATAAAGTATTTTATGGTATGAGTTCTGAAACGGCTATGCATAAATATTATGGTGAAGTAGCTGGTTATCGTTCATCAGAAGGAAAAACGGTTTCTGTAAAATACCGTGGTGATGTGCATCATACGATTAAAAGTATTTTAGGTGGTATTCGTTCTACGTGTACTTATATAGGTGCAAAATCGTTGAAAGATATGTCGAAATGCACTACGTTTATTCGTGTTTCGCAACAATCAAATGAAGTGTTCGGAAAGAATTCTTGATTTATTTATCGCAGCAAAGTAATAGTACCTTGTTTATGATGTTGCTTTCCATTTGCAGTAGTAACATCTAACACATAAACGTAATTGTCAACCTCACATTCTGCATTTTTATAAGTGCCATTCCATTTATTTAAAACATCTACACTTTCAAAAACTTTTTGATCGTAACGATTAAAAATGACTAAATGAAAAGCAACTGGATTATTAACAAAGACTGTTAAATCATCGTTGATGCCATCATTATTTGGTGAAAATGCAGTTGGAATATAGACTTCAGTTTGTCGGACAATGATAGTCGTTTTTGCGGTATCATCGCAGCCATTTTGTGCAGTTGCTTTTAAGCTATACTGTGTGTTTTGGCTTGGTGTTGCTATTGGTTTTTCGCAAGTAGTGCAATTTAAATTTGAAGTAGGAGACCAGTTCCAAATAATGGCTGTTTGGTTTGAATACATTGGTTTTAGTTCAATTGCATTTCCTGCATCAATAGTATCAATTGATTTTAATGTTACAGAAAAGGTATTTTGGAAAACAGATAAATTGGTAATAATTACACTATCGCATGTATTTGTTATTTTGATGGTATCGACGTAAACACCAGTATTTGTTACCTGTTTGCCACTTGGTAAGGTATAAATTTTTCCTTCACAAATAGAATCTGATATTTGTGTTGGCGTTGGATTGGCGATGCTGAGATTGGTTGTAACAATACTATCGCAACCAGTTATAGTTCTAATAGTATCTTTGTAAATACCAGCTTGTGTTACAGTTTTTCCGCTTGGTAATGTATAGGTTTTACCTAAACAAGTTGTTGCTGTTTGTGATGATTGCAAATATGGATTTACTATAAGATTGGTAATAACGATGCTATCGCAAGTATTTGGTTTTCGTATAGTATCGTAATAAGTACCAGCATTATTTACGCTGTTGCCATTTGGTAAAACATAATTTTTTCCTTTGCAAATAGTTACATTGTTTACAAATGGAATTGGTTTTGTTACTGTAAGATTGGTGGTAACGATACTGTCGCAATTAAATGCAGAACGCAAAGTGTCTTTATAAATGCCAGTTGTTTGAACGATGTTTCCTTTTGGCAATGTATACGTTTTACCTTGACAAATAGTTGCGTTTTGATTGACAATAATATTATTTAAAAAAATGAGACGATATTCGATAATGCTATCACAGAAATTTGGAATAGTATCTTTATAAATTCCTGTTGCAGTTATGGTTCTTCCATTGCTCAACGTAAATGATTGACCAATGCAAAAATTGAGTGTTTTTATTTGGTAGGATTTATTAAACACTATTAATTCCAAAATAACAATACTATCATTTCCATTACTAACAAAAGTATCATAATAAGTACCAGTATTTTTTAGAATTTGATTATTGAAAATCACCTGTTCTCCATTGCAAATAGTATCTTTTAGTAAAGTATATTTTGTAGAACAACAATTTTGTGTAGTTATAGTCCTTATTTCTGTGGTGTCGTTACAACCAGGTGAATTTCTAGAAATATCTACAGTTCCAAAGATTAATTGTTGGCCATTTCTGTTTCTAAGGATACTATCCATAATTTTACAACATGATAGTTTAATATTATCATTGATAATAACTAAATCAGGTTTTAAATTGCTATTTAATTCATTAATGCTACACAATGCATAATTTTGGACTATAAATATACTGTTAGTATATTTTATATTTTCAAGTCCTTCAAGATTTTTTAAATTATCGTTAATATTCACTGATAGATCAAACAAAGTATCAAGATTATTAAGTCCTTCAAAATTTATTAAGTTTGAATTTAGTTGTACAGCTAACCAATCAATATATTTGACATTATTAAGCCCAATAAAATTATTAATACTTGAATTATTATATATCTCTAAAGTTTTATCAAATTTTTCAATATTTTGTAATCCATAAAAATTTATAAGTGATCTGTTATTACGAATCCCAGATCCTTGGTATAATTTGAGATATTATCTAAACCATTAAAATTAATTAAGAATTATTGCCATCTATTGTAAAGTTATTTAAATAAGATAAATTTTCCAATCCTTTAAAATTTATCAATGATGAATTATTAAGCACATCAAGTGACCAAATAAAATTTATTGCATCTAAACCACTAAAATCTTGTATCTTATCGTTTTGACTTAATTCAAAAGATCCAATTTTTTTTAAGCTAGTTAGACCTTTTAAGTCAATAATTTTATCATTATTACTTACTATAAATCTACTAATAGAATCTAAATTATTTAATCCATTAAAATTTAATAATTTTTGATTTTCTGAAATCACTAAAATGTCAATATTATTAATAATATTATTTAGTCCAACCAAATTTAAAATAGATGTGTTATCTATACTTAAAAATTTAACATTAATCAAATTAATAAGTCCATTCAAATTTACAATATCATTTCCACTAATAATTAAATCTCCTTCAATTGTATCACAACCTGGATAATTTATTGGAAAAGAATCTACTTCGGATTGGCGTGTTAGTGTTACAGTTGTTCCAGTTGGTATACAAGTACTTGCTTGCAATTTTGTAGTGCAAGTAATCATCATAAAAAATAAAAATATACGGAACAGCTTTTTCAATTTGGTAGTAATTATATTACAAAGATAATAAATCATTTTGCAATTAATACCAAATTGAAATACAAAATAGTCTAAATTTAAAACACATAGTTGCATAGTATTTATGATTGAAAAAGAATAAGATAGAAAAGCAGAGTTATTCATCGAAGATGAATTCTATTGTGTAACTATTGCAAACAGAATATTTTCTACAAACTGTATTACTTTTAGAATTTTCTATGAATCTATGTGTTTGAAAAAATGTATATAATTTTATTTTAATATGATACTCAACTTTGGAAAAGTTTCGTTGCGAACGAATTCAAATTTTTCAAAGTTTAAAACAAAAAACCCAAACCTTTCGGTTTGGGTGCAGTCGCAAAGAAAACAGCAAGCTTAAAAAGCGACTTTATACTTGTACTTGCAAAGATGAAATATCTTTTGATTCTAAAAAACTTTCGCCTGTTAAAAATATATCAACACTGCGAGCGCACTCGCGACCTTCGCTAATTGCCCAAACCACCAAGCTCTGTCCGCGACGCATATCGCCAGCCGTAAATATCTTTTCTTTGTTGGTTTTATAGAAATTATCTTTCACATTTCCTCTATTATCTAATTCAATTTCAGCTTGTTGCAACATTCCATCGTGTTGTGGATGCAAAAAACCCATTGCCAGCAAAGCCAATTCGCAAGGCAAAATGCGTTCCGTTCCTTCGATTTCTACAATTTGTGGTTTGCCGTCTACCGTTTTCCATTCAATTTCCACAATTTTCAAACCAGTAAGTTCATTTTTATCGTTTCCGATGAATTCTTTCGTCAAAATTGACCATTTTCGTTCGCAACCTTCTTCGTGCGACGACGAAGTGCGCAATTGCATCGGCCAAAGCGGCCACGGTGTGCTTTCGGCTCTGTTTTCTGGTGGTTTTGCTAATAATTCAATTTGTGTAACCGATGCTGCACCATGTCGGTTAGATGTGCCAACACAATCGGAACCAGTATCACCACCACCAATTACAATAACGTTTTTATTCGATGCGAAAATATCACCATTTTCGTATTTTTTTCCTTGATGATCGAGTTCGGTTTTGATTTCAGCAACGCGCTTATTTTGTTGTGATAAAAATTCCATTGCTGGAAAAACGCCTTTAAATGTCGACCTGGAATCGGCAAATCGCGCGGAACAGTTGAGCCGCCAGAAAGTATAATTGCATCAAAATTTGTAGTTAATTCATCAATAGAAATATCAACGCCAACATTGGTGTTGGTTTTAAAAATGATACCTTCTTCTTGCATCAATTTAATTCTTCTTTTCACCACCGTTTTTTCCAATTTAAAATCAGGAATTCCATAACGCAATAAACCGCCAATTTCATCAGCACGTTCAAAAACAGTAACATTGTGTCCTGCTTTATTTAATTGTGCTGCAGCAGCCAAACCAGCTGGTCCAGAACCAACAACGGCTACTTTTTTATCTGTTCTTTCTTTTGGTGGATTTGCTTGAATTAAATTTAATTCAAATGCTTTTTCTATGATTGATTTTTCAATATGCTCAATGGTTACTGGTGGTTGGTTGATGCCTAACACACAAGATGCTTCACATGGTGCCGGACAAATTCTGCCAGTAAACTCTGGAAAATTATTGGTAGATAAAAGAATTTCTGTTGCTAATTGCCAATCTTTATGGTAAACAGCATCGTTAAATTCTGGTATAATATTTCCAAGCGGACAACCATTATGACAAAACGGAACACCGCAATTCATGCAGCGCGCAGCTTGCGTTTGCGTTTTTTCATCCGCAAATTCCAGATAAATTTCCTTGTACTCATGAATGCGTTCTTTTGCATCTTTGTAGGTTGGCAATTCTCTGTTAAATTCTAAAAATCCTGTTGGCTTTCCCATAATATAATTTTGAGTGTTGAATGATGAATGTTAAATTAAATCTTCATCTCAACTTTATACTTTAATTGTTTCTGCTTTACTTTTTCTTTCTGCTAACACTTTTTTATAATCAGTTGGCATTACTTTTATGAAGTACTTTGACGTAATTTCCCAATTATCTAAAATGTTTTTTGCTACGTCGCTGTTGGTGTATTTCAAATGTCGTTCGATATAAAATTTAAGAGTGTCCAAATCTTCATTTTCCAAATCTTCTAAGGCAACCATTTCTTTATTTACATTTTTTGGAAATGCATTTTCTACATCATAAACATACGCAACACCACCACTCATGCCTGCTGCAAAGTTTCTGCCTGTTTTTCCTAAAATGATAGCTAAACCACCAGTCATGTATTCGCAACCATGGTCGCCAACGCCTTCTACTACTGCTTTTACACCTGAGTTTCGTACGCAAAAACGTTCGCCAGCCATACCACGAATATAGGATTCGCCACTGGTTGCGCCATAAAAGGCAACATTGCCAATGATAATATTTTCGCTTGGTTTAAACGTTGCTTTTGAAGATGGATAGACAATTAATTTCCCACCAGATAATCCTTTTCCAAAATAATCGTTGGCTTCACCTTCTAGTTCAAATTTAATTCCAGCTGCACCAAACGCACCAAAACTTTGTCCAGCACTTCCAATAAATTTATTCTGAATGGTATCTTCTGGTAAACCAATTCCTTTATATTTTAAAGAAATTTCATAGCTCAACATAGCACCAACAGTTCGGTCTGTGTTGATGATATTGAATTGCGCTGTTGTTGGTGTTTTATTTTCTAAAGATGCTTTTGCTGCTTCAATTAATTTCCAATCTAAAATGGCATCGTCTTTTGGATGTGCTTGTTGCATTTGTTTATATAAACCAACATCTTGTTTTGCTTCTTCTTTATAAATAATTGGCGACACATCTAAGTGTTTGTATTTCCAATGTTCAATTCCATCTCTGCGTTTTAGTAATTGAGATTGTCCAACCATTTCGTTAATGGTTCTGAAACCTAATTTTGCCATCCATTCGCGTAAATCATTTGCAATAAATGTAAAAAAATTGATGACATGTTGCGGATCGCCAGTAAATCGTGCACGCAAAATTGGATCTTGTGTAGCAACACCAACTGGACAAGTATTTAAGTGACATTTGCGCATCATAATGCAACCTTCAACCACTAATGCAGCAGTTGCAATGCCATATTCTTCAGCACCTAAAAGTGTTGCAAATGCAATATCTTTTCCAGTGCGCAATTGTCCATCCGTTTGCAAAACAACACGACTTCGCAAATTATTTTTTACTAATGTTTGATGTGCTTCTGATAAACCAAGTTCCCAAGGCAAGCCAGCATGTTTGATAGATGAAATTGGTGATGCGCCAGTTCCGCCATCATAACCAGAAATTAAAATAACATCAGCTTTTGCTTTTGCAACACCAGCTGCCACTGTGCCAACACCAGCTTCTGCTACTAGTTTCACGTTAATGCGTGCATCTCGATTCGCATTTTTTAAATCGAAAATGAGTTGCGCTAAATCTTCAATAGAATAAATATCGTGATGTGGTGGTGGTGAAATTAAACCAACACCTGGTGTTGAATGTCGAACGCGTCCAATCCATTCATCTACTTTATGTCCAGGTAATTGGCCACCTTCGCCAGGTTTTGCACCTTGTGCTAGTTTTATTTGTAACTCGTTAGCATTCGCTAAATAATAAGATGTGACACCAAATCTACCTGATGCAACTTGTTTGATGGCAGAACGTTCCCAATCTCCATTTTCTTTTTTCTCAAATCGAATTTCATCTTCACCACCTTCACCAGAATTTGATTTTCCACCAATTCGATTCATGGCAATTGCTAATGTTGAATGTGCTTCGTGCGAAATAGAACCAAATGACATGGCACCCGTTGCGAAGCGTTTTAAAATACTTTCAACTGGTTCTACTTCGTCAATACTAATAGGTTGTACTTTTGTATAATCAAATTCTAATAAGCTGCGTAAGGTGATTGCTTTTTCTGCTTGATTATTAATTTTTTCTGCAAATTGTTTATAAATGCTATAATCATTTTTTTTGGTTGACCATTGCAATAAATGAATCGTATCTGGATTGAATAAATGCGCTTCACCACGACGTTTCCATTGATAGTCGCCACCAACTTCTAAGCGTTTATTAACATTTTCAACTTCAGGAAATGCTAAAGTATGACGTTTTAAAACTTCTTTAGCAATTTCATCAAATCCAATTCCATCTAGTCTAGAAACGGATCCATTAAAACATTTAGTCACTACTTTTTTGCTTAATCCAACAATTTCAAAAATCTGAGATCCATGATAGGATTGATGCGTGGAAATTCCCATTTTTGAAAACACTTTCAATAAACCATTACTAGCAGCTTTAATAAAATTTTCTGCTAATTTTTCATCTGATTTTCCAAGATGTTTTAATTTGTCTTTATTTAAATCATAAATAGTTTGATATGCTAAATATGGATTGACTGCAGTAGCACCATAACCAATATGTGTTGCAATATGATGTACTTCGCGAATGTCACCACTTTCAACCACTAGAGAACAATCGATACGTGTTCTAATATTGATTAAGTGATGATGAATAGCACCAACAGCTAATAATGATGGAATAGGAGCAAAATCATGATTCACATCTTTATCAGAAATAATGATAATATTATTTCCATTTGCAACAGCATCTTCTGCTTCTTTACAAATACGATCGATACTACGTTCCAATGCACCTTTTTTTCCACCTGACGAAAACAACGCTTGAATAGTGATGACCTTAAAATCTGGATGGTTGATGTAACGCAATTTTGCAATATCTGCATTCGATAAAATTGGTTGTCGTAATGCAATTTGTTTGCAATGATTTTCGTTAATTGTCAAAATAGAACTTGCACCACCAAGCACAGCAAAAGTACTCATGACCATTTTTTCGCGAATAGGATCGATTGGTGGATTTGTTACCTGAGCAAATAATTGTTTAAAGTAATTAGATAGATTTTGTGACTGATCTGAAAGCACTGCTAAAGGTGTGTCAGTTCCCATAGAGCCAATTGGTTCGTAACCAGTTTCAGCCATTGGTGTAATAATAGTATTTACATCTTCTGATGTATAACCAAATGCCAATTGTTGTTCTAATAATTCCTTTTTTGATAGATTATCTATAGTTATAGTTGATTTTGGTAAATCGGAAAAAGTGATTTTATGTTTATTCAACCATTCGCGATAAGGATGTTGAGTGCAGATATTTTTCTTTAATTCGTCATCAGCAATAATTCTGCCTTCTTCCATGTTTAAGATAAACATTTTGCCTGGTTGTAGTCTGCCTTTTTGCAACACCTTTTCTTCTTCAGTTGGCAACGCACCAGCTTCAGAGCTCATTACTACGCGTCCATCGTTATAGACTACATAGCGAGAAGGACGCAAACCATTTCTATCTAAAGTAGCGCCAACTAATTTTCCATCGGTAAAACAAATAGAAGCAGGTCCGTCCCAAGGTTCCATTAAGCAATCGTGGTATTCGTAAAATGCTTTTTTCCAGTCTTCCATTTGTTCGTTATCTTGCCAAGCTTCCGGAATCAACATCATAATAGCGTGTGGCAAAGAACGACCAGCTAAATAAAGTAGCTCGATTACATTATCTAAAGAAGCAGAATCGGATTGATCGCGATAACAAATTGGCATAAACATGTCAATTTCTTCTTTAGTAAACACATCACATTCTAATAAATGTTCACGTGTGCGCATCCAATTTAAGTTGCCTTGCAAGGTGTTGATTTCACCATTGTGTGCAATATATCTAAATGGTTGAGCTAAACGCCAGCGCGGAAATGTATTGGTAGAAAAACGAGAATGCACGATAGCTATAGCTGATTTTACGGATTCATCATTTAATTCTGGATAGTATTGACGAACTTGATGTGTAGTTAGTTGCCCTTTGTAAATTACTGTGTGACAAGATAAATTCGTATAATAAAACTGATCTTTTCCACCAAGAATATAGTTGATTTCGCGAACGGTGTGTGCACGTAAAATATAAAGTTTACGTTCGAGTTCGATATCTTCTTTAAAGTCAAAATTAGGTTGAATAAATAATTGTTCTATAACAGGTTCGCCAGACTTTGCAGTTGGTCCAATTGGAGAATTATCTGTGGTGATTTTCCGATAACCAAGAATGGTGAAGTTTAATTTTTTTGCAGTTGATTCTATGAATTGTTTACACTCATTTCGCTTATTTTCATCTTGCGGAAAAAACACAAAACCAGTTCCATATTTACCTAATTCTGGTAATTGAATTCCAATTTTTTGGGTTTCAGTTTTAAAATAATCATGAGGAATTTGCAATAAGATTCCTGCACCATCACCTGTATTTTCTTCGCAACCACAAGCACCACGGTGTTCCATGTTTTCGAGCATGGTTAATGCATCTTTAATAATACGGTGCGATTTTTCGCCTTTTAAATGAGCAACAAATCCAATTCCACACGCATCGTGTTCCATTTGCGGTAAGTATAAACCAGTATTTTTTATAGTGTTGTTCATAAGCGAAACATTCGAAAGTAAAAGAAATAATAAAATGTGTGAAAACGTCTGAAATATAATATTAGTGAAAATACAGTTGAAAAATTGCAAACCAACGTTTAAGAAAATCTTAATGATTCAAATTTTAGTTAACAATTCATTTAAAAAGGAATTACACTATGTGAAATAAATACATTACAATAAAAAATATCTAAACTATTTTTTGTGTTTGTTAATGTAAATTAATTTTTACTTTAAAATTATCTTATAATTTTTAGTTGTTTAATTGAAAAATGACATTTATACTTGTAATAAATTAATTATTCACTTTTAAAAATTACACTATGAGAAAAATTTATGTATGCTTATTAGTTGCAGTATTGTTGTCGGCCAATCAATTATTCGCACAGACCGATGCTGACAGAATCAAATCGTTGGAAGAAAAAGTGGATATGTTAACTAAACAGCTAGGTTTAGATAAAACAGAAGTGGTAACTGACTCAGCTGCGCCTAAATTGACATTTAGCGAGAAGTATGATGAAAAGATAGAAAAAATCAAATCTAAAATTCCATTTGAAATTTCTGGTTCGGTAGATGTATATGCACAAGCTAACTTTTTAGGAAAACAATCGAATGCTGTTTTGAACCGAGCGTTCTATCCAAAAGCAAATTCTTTTGAATTAGGTATGATTAACATTATCATGAAGAAAAAAATAAAAAAAGTTGGCTTTGTTGCAGACTTAGGATTTGGTCCGCGTGCTGAAGCTGCCAATAATACGATTTATGCAAATTCTATTATTGCTATTAAACAATTATACATGACGTATGCACCAGCAGATTGGGTTGAGTTTACAGTTGGTAATTTTAGTACATTTTTTGGTTATGAGTTGATTGAGCCACAAAATAATTTCAATTATTCTACTTCGTTGGCATTTCAAAATGGTCCGTTTTATCATACTGGTTTAAAAGTAAACTTTGTAAAAGGTAAGTTTAATTTCTTAGCAGGTTTCTTTAATGATACAGACACTAAATCAGACAATGATAGAAATAAATATGTTGGTGCTCAAGCTGGTTATACTGGTGATAATGGTGGTGTTTATTTAAACTTTATTGGTGGAAATGAGCCTACATCTTATATGATAGACGATTCTACGGAAGCTTCTGTTTATAAAAATTATAAAAACTCGTACGATTTAACTGGTTCAATAAAATTAGGAAAATCTAAAAAAGGTAAATTAGGTGTTAACGTTGCGTATCATCAATATAGATACAAAACATTAAAAGATGATAAAGTAACGCGTAATAAATATGCGTTGGCATATGTTTACGGTCAATGCGATATTAATCAATATATTAGCATTGGTGGTCGTGTTGGATATTTGTATAATCCAGATTTTGTAACACCATATATTGCTGGTCCATCTAAACACTTTACAGATTTTACATTAACAGCACAAATAAATATTGTTGGTGGTTTGCGAGTAGTTCCTGAATATCGTATAGATTATGCAGTAGATAAAGTATTTTTAAACAGAAAAGGTGGTGGTTCTAATATCCAAAATACATTAGGTGTTGCAGTGATGTACACTTTTTAATAACAACTACCTTGTTTTTTAAAAGCGATTCAGTTTATTGAATCGCTTTTTTAGTATCAATAGTTTTATGAAACTATTGGATATTTATTGCTAATGAAAATTATTACTTAGTTAGTAAGTATTTATTGGATTTAATTCAATTTTATCTTGATTGGTTCTAATAAATAATTTAAGTTCTTCAATGTTTTCTTTATCGAGTATGCCAATTATTTGATTTTCTTCTTGCACAACAAACAATTGACATTGATGTGTTTTAAAAAGTATTTCAGTTTCTAACAATGTTTTACCAGCATCTAAATAATTAATTTCTTTATTCATATACTGTTCTACTGATGCTGTAAGTTTTTTCTCTTTAATCGCTTTTATGATTCCTTTTTTCGAAATATAACCAACTAAATTGGTTTTAAAGTAAACCATAAATATGCTGATTTGTGATGACAATACCATTTTAATTGCATCAAGAATTGTATGATGTTGTTGCAGTGATTTATACTGATTGATTACAATATCTTTTACCGTATAATTAGACAGTATTCTATTTATTTCAGATTTAATTTTCATGCATTTTGTTTTATCTAAATAAATAATATTTCAAACATCAAATAAAATAATGGATAGTTATTTTATTTCAGTCCAACTTCCAGCTATAAAATAAATGGAAGCGTTGTACTCCAAAAATTTAGTTTTTAATTCTATTAATTTCTGTTGTGCTTCAATAACTTTATTTTGCCGTGCGTTAATTAAGAACAAGCTACTTTCACCGTTGTTTAATCTAGTAATTTCAGCATTTAATAAGGTGTTGTAGCCAATAAAAGCATCAGTATATAATTTTATTTTTTCTTTTAAAGCAATCATGTCATTGAAATATGTTTTTACTTTAACAGCAATGTTTGCTTCAGCAAGTATTTTGTCTAAACGTGTGTTTTCAATTTTAATTTTTGTTTGTTTGTATTCGCCACGACTTTGCCTGAACAACAAAGGCATATTAAATTGAATACCAATTTTATAATTATTCACTAACAGGTTTTTGTTAGATTCATTGCGAAATAAATTATAGCTGTTATTGATAAAATTATAATTAGCATTCAGTGTTGGCAAGAGTTGCTGTTTCTTTAATTTTCGTTCTATTTCTAGGTTTTTCAATTTGATATCTAAACTATTTAATTTTGGATGTTTCAGAACTAATTGTTCTAATTCAGCAATACTAGGCAGTTGTAAAGAATCTATAAAGTTGAATTGCTGAATGTTTATTGGAATTACATTTTCTTTTACAAAAACATTTTCTTCATTTTCATTCCATAAATAAAAGCTTAATTCTATAGTAGACTTTAACCAATCATAATATGCATTTTGTGTTTCGTATTCCAATAATTTAAATTGAGTATATGCTTCTGTCGTATCAATTGCTGGACGTTCTCCAACTTCATAAAAACGTTTTGTGAATAAAAAACGATCGTAGCTAATTTGTTTTGCTTTCGAGAAATTTAAATAGGTTTGATAATTTAAAGACCAATTCCAATAAGTTTTAATGGCACTTGTAAGCAACTCGTTGATGGCAATTATTTGTTCTTGTTTTGATAGTTGAATATTATTTTTTGCCTGTTTTAATACTGCCATTTTTTTATTCATTACTAAGCCACTCAACAATGGTAAAGAAATACCAACCAATGAAGAATTTCCATACGTTAGTTCGTTGGCTGTATTATTTCCAAGCACGTTGTTAGTCTCTGCTTTTAATTCAATACCGTACCACAATGGAATTTTCACACTCGGATTTATATATTGGAAATAACGTTTTCCATCTAAGGTTTTATTATCAAAATTAAATGCAATAACTGGATCGAAAGCACCTTTCGCGCTTAGTAATTCTGCTTTAGCATTTTGCAATAATAATTTTGCTTGTTTAGCTTCAGGATGATTTTTTACAATAGTATTAATGTATTGTTCAGCAGTGAGAATAACTAATGAATCATTTGCTTTTAATGCAAATGAAAGGAATAAAAAACAGGTAAAGATTAAAATACGCATCGTTTATTTTTTATCACTGTTTTTTGAATCTGATTGCGTTGATGCCTTATAATAATCAGGTGGAAAGCCATTTACTTTACGCCATACTTCGTAATAAATTGGCACTGTTTTTAATAAAGCAATTCCATTTGCACCACTACCATATTTTAAATTTGTTGGCCATACTTTATAAGATGCATCTTCTCGTATTAATATTCTGAAATAACCATCTTTATTAATTGCAGTTTCAATTGCGGCAACATTGCCTCTGAAAAAACCAAATGATGCATTTGGCCAACCACTAAAAACAATTGCAGGAAATCCATCAAAAGTTAAACTTACTTTTTGTCCAATGCTTACCAAAGGTATATCAACTGCTTTGATAAACATTTCTACCGAACGACTGGTTGATGTTGGAACAACTTCGGCCACCATTTCAGATTCTTTAATAATTTCGCCAACACCAGCATTTTTTACTTTAATAATTTGTCCGTCTTGTGGTGCAATGATATAATAAAATTCGGCTCTTTTTTGGTAATTGGTATATTGATTTTTTAATTTTGCGATATCACCTTGTGCTGTGGAAACATTGGAAAGTGATTGAAATTTTTCGCCATTTACTTTTGCAATTTTATCATAATAATCTTGTTCAGTACCACTTTTTTCCAATTTAGCAATCACTAAATCTTGTTTAGAATTAGCTAATTTTTGATTGGCTGCAGTTAGTTTAGCTGTAGCATTTTGCAACGTTTGATTGCGTTGTTCTAATTGTGTTTTTGATACTAATCCTTCATCAAATAATTTGCGTTGTCGGTCGTATTGTAATTGTGCAATTTCAAAATCATTTTTTGCAGCTTGTAAATTTGCGTTGTCGATTTCAATATATCGAAGAGCTTGTTCAATTTTATTACTAATTTGTTCCAGTTTAAAATCTAATGCTTTTTGTAACGCCAATACTTGAACGTTAGCAGTGGTTGCTTTGTCAGTATAATTGACTGCAGCATCTGATTTTGCCTGTACTTGCTCTTGTGTTCTGGATAATAAATCCATGTCTAAGTATTCAGGTTTTATCTCATTTAGTTTTAAAATAGTATCACCTTTCTTTACAAAATCACCTTCTTTTATATACCATTTATCAATAGAACCGGAAATAATAGCGTTCAATTGTTGTGTTCGTTCATTTATATTAAAAGCAGTTACATAACCTTTTGATGATATATTTTGTGTCCAAGGTGAAAAAAGTAAAACAATAAATCCAATTAATAAAAAAATAAACAAGTAACGCAAACTGTTTTTTTGCTGAAGGAAATAAATGTGATTATATGATTTCCACTTCTTTATATTTTCGTCTGTATTCATGTTATTTATTTTGTGTTATAAAATCGTTCCAATTGCCAACAAATCCTACATGTCCAGATTTATTTAAAAAAATTATTTTATCGCATTTAGATGCGTATTGTATATCATTTGAAACTATAATCATAGTTTGGTTTTGTTGTTGTAATAGATAGTCGATTATGGTTTTTTGTATGTTTGCTTCAGAACGTATCCACGGTTCGTCCATCAATAAAATAGAATAATTATGCACTAATAATCGCAATAAGATTATTTTTTCGATAGTACTTGTTGAAAGTTGTATACCAAAAGGTTGTACTTCAGTTTCCAAACCATTCGGTAGCTGCTGAAGAAAAGATAGCAAACCAACTTGTTCTGCAATATGGTAAATAGTTTGTGTTGATATGGAATTGCCCATGGTAATATTATCCAATAAATTACCTTCAAAAACATCTTGTTTGTTTGTTAGTAATCCAATTTTATCACGTAACGATTCTAGTTCATAATTATGAATTGGAATATTTTGCACCAACACATTGCCACTGGTTGCAGCATAAATTCCACTTAATAATTTTAACAAAACAGATTTTCCAGCACCATCTTCACCCATAACACATACTTTTTCATTCTTGTGAATTTCAAAAGTTATATCATTGAGTACATTAATATTATTATCAAAAGAAAAAAACAGATTCTGTACTTTAAATACGATGTTGTTTTCTGCATTATTTTCAAAAATTATTTTACCATGTACTTCAATTGGTTTGTCACTTATTTTTGATAATTTTTCTACTGATGTAAAAGCATCATACACGTTTTCAATAGTACTAATCAGTTTTTCGATAGATGATAAAATGGTGATAATGACAATTTCTGATGCAATAAACTGACCAATAGTTAATTGCTGATTGACTAACAAATAAGCACCAATTGACAACATCAAAAAAGTAATTAAAACTTTAAAAATTATGAGCGTCCAATATTGTAATAATAAAACATTAAAATGCGCTGTTCTTGAATCTAAATAACCTTGCGTTAGTTTATCTGATTTTTCTAAATGATAATTCGTGTTTCTGGAATATTTGAATGATTTAAGCACACGCGCCAATTCCTGAATCCAGGCAGCTAGTTTATATTTATAATCACTTTCGTTTAAGCTTGTTTGCACTGCTTTTTTAAAAGTTAATGAAATTATAGCAACTAATAATAACACTAATGTTATGGAAAACGCAATAAATATTGGATGATAGAACGATAATAAAATCAATCCAAATACAATTTGAAGCGTTGCAGTTGGAATGTCTAGTAATATTTTTGAAATACTTTTTTGTAAAGATGTTGTTTCAAAAAAACGATTAATTAGTTCTGGTAAATAATAAGATTGAATACTTTTTATGTCAATTTTTGGTAATTGATTGGTAAAAGCATAAGCATAGCGCAAATAAATTTTTTGCTGAATTTTTTCTGTTATTTTTTTCTGTAGTACAATCATATAACCTGTTACAAAAACACCAGTTACAACTAATACGATTAAAATAATTAATGAAGTGCTTACTTCACCAGCTTGAACGAAACTAATGATAGATTGGATTCCTAACGGTAAAGTTAACTGTATAATTCCTGCTAAAATTGCAATTAAGTAAATATCAGTAACTTCAGATTTATCTAAATGAATTAATTTAAAAATTTTCCCAATTGTTTTTCGCATACTTATTGATGCATTGTCCATTTTTTTATTTTTTATTTGTCATTATCAATAGTTCTCTAACCAAGCGTAAAAATAAACGATAATTTACTTATTACAAACTCAATTTCATTTATAAAAAATATTATGCAAGATGCTAAGAGTTCAGCATATCCAAAAAAGGTGAGCAATCGAACCAAGGCGATTCGATTGCTCTAACACACACTTAATGAAAAAAAGAACTGTTGTTAAACCTTACAGTTTGTATTTTTATGAATAATTTATAAATTATATTTCATTGAATAAAAGGTTTTTTCGGTAAGGATATTATTAAACATAGTATTGATTTAATTTATGATTTAGGATTTGAACAATTTACTTTTAAAAAATTGGCATCCTACATGAACACTACAGAAGCTTCTATTTACAGATATTTTGAGAATAAGCATAGATTACTACTTTATATTCTAAATTGGTATTGGAACTATATGACCTTTCTGGTGCATTTTAATTTGCAAAATATAAAAGATCCTGTTCAAAAATTAAAAACAATAATACAGTTGCTGACTAAAGAATTGCCCGAAAGAACTGGAAATTCAGAATACAATATGAGGTATTTATACCAAATTATTTTAGTAGAAAGTTCTAAGGTATATTTAATAAAAGATGTGAATGAAATTAATAAAAATAACGTTTTTAAAGCGTATAAGGATTTATGTGCAAATGTTGCTAACGTAATACATGAATTTAATCCAAACTATCAATATTCAAGATCATTAAGTAGCACTTTGATAGAAATGGCTCACCATCAACAATATTTTGTAGAACATCTGCCAAAATTAACTGATGCACCTAAAAAGAATAATATTGGTTATACTACAAAGTTTTTAGAACATTTAATTTTTAAAACTATACAATAACTTTAATTTATAAATTCATTTTTATCTTTATTAAAATGAACGATGTATAGTTTAGGCGATTTAAGATGAACGATAGGCAATTGGATGATATGCTTTCTTATGTTGACCAAGAAATATTCGTGCATAAATTCTTAAAACTGCAATTTCAATTAAAATAAAACCTAAAGCAATGCTTATAATTAAAATGGTTTCATGCGTATGTATATAGGTAAATAATAAGTCTATACCAATAAATGTTGGTGTAAACGGAAATCCTAATAATGCTAAGCAACACAACAAGAATATGGCAGCTATTCCTTTACGCTCTTGTGCATATCCATGAAAATAATTTAAAGAAATATCATTGTCGATGGCTTTAATTTTTAATAAACAAATTAATCCAATTATTGCTGCAACTAAAATTCCACTTAAATACATGGCAATATGCATAAAGTCAATGTGTTCATTCATTGAAATGGCTAATGCAATTAATAGTTGACTTGTTATGATATATAACCATGCTCTGATTGCATTTTTTCTTTCGGTAAATGCTTTTACGATAAATATAAAAGCCAATATTGCATAAAAAATATCGAGCAATAATACGATAGATTCAGGAATAAGTTTAGTTGTAAAAAGATTGATAAAACCAATAAAATAAAGTAATACGACGAATATCAAACTTGCTGTTTTGTCTAAAAAATTAAAACTATTTCCTATCCATTTGAACGGATTCCAAAGCACTTTGTATAAGTACATGTCAATATTCCATTCTCTAATATTTAATAAAAAGATAGTGTTTTTAATTTTTGCTAAAAAGGTGTTTTCTGAAGCTTGTTGAGTTGGAACAAAGCTAAATACCATGTCGTGAATTAGATAACCTAAAACAGAAGGTGATACTAGTAATTGATAAGTTCTTAGAAATGCATTTCCAGCAAAATGTATCAGTGCAAGTACATGAAATCCTAAAGCAACTTCCATAAACATAATTCCAATTTGTGTAATAGAAGAATAGGCAATTTGCGTTTTAACAGAAGATTGTACACTGGCAATACTCGATGCAATAATGCTTGTTGATAGTCCAATAAAAATTAAGATTGATTTTATGATGACATTATTTTCCCAAAGTGGTGTTGTTCTAATTAATAAGAAAATACCAAGATGAACAGAAAGTGAACCATAAAAAATAGCACTAGAAACAGTTGGCCCTTCCATTGCTCTTGCTAACCAGGATGAAAATGGCAATTGCGCAGATTTGATAGAAACCGCAACTACAATTAGCAAACACATAGTTTGTATGTATGTAGGATGTTCGACTAAAAGTGCTGTTAAAAATCCAGCAGTTTGTAGTTCGTGAAAGGTAATGTTTTTGTGAAAAATATGATGCGCCATCCACATGGCAACAATTAAACATACATCACCTAATCGATATAATGAAATTACTTTTAATCCGTTTTTTACTGGTAAATATCTGTCTCTATAAAATGAAATTAATAAAAAGGATGTAATGCCTAAAATTTCCCAACCAATAAATAATGTTTCGAAATTTCCAGAAAAAATTACAAAATTATAACCAAGATAAAAGAAGAGTAACGTGTTGAAAAATCTTTTATAACCTTCATCTCGATGCATATAATATTTGCTAAATATAGTTACTGACAAACTGACCAAAGAGCCAACTAATGCAAATACAGCAGTAGTTTTATCAAAATAAAAATTAATAAAAAATTCAAATTTTGCTGATTTGTATAAAATTAAATGTTTGTAATCAATTGTCGTACACTTGTTAATTATCCATAAAGTAGTTATGATTAATAAGATTGCTGAATGTATACCAATAGAAACAATTGCAATATTTGCAAGCGGTTTTTCTTTCTTTCCATTAACAAATAAGCTAATAAAAAAGGCAAGTAAAGGTAAGTAAACAAATAGTTGTAGCAGATGTTCCATGGTTTTTAATTATGCAAATAAACGGGTAAATTTTCCTGTGTTGCGTGAACAATATTATTCGTTTCCATTTCTTTCGCATTTTCTATTAATGCATGAATATCTGTAGTTGAAATATTATTTTCGAATGGTTGATAGAGATTAAAATTCCCATCTTTAAAATAATAAATGTCATTAGTCTCAGGATGAATAGCAGCAACATGCACCCATTCATTTATAAACCACTCATACATTTCAGGTGTATTTTGAATAGTCTTTAATACAACTTCTGGAAAATGTTCAACGATAATTAATAAGCGAACTGGATCATGTACTTCAATCATTTGCCATGGTAAACCTGGTCGCAAATCGCCATCGCTGCTATTGGCAACTCCAAACAAACCCATAACATTATGTGGAAGTTTTGTGCCAGCACCCAATTTTTGATTATCAACTCTTGAAAAATAATATTCTAGATTGATGCCACCGCAAACTGGACCTAATGGCTTCATGACACCAACTAATAAATCACCATTTAAATCTGTTTTATAATTGTAAGAATTTAAAAATGCTCTTCTGTCTAAAAATAAACCTTTAGTAATTTTCCGTTCGCCAACAATACAAAGTGTATTAGTGCCATGTCCTAATTCTGGTCTTGGTTCAAATAAAGAAACTGAGCGATCCAATATTGCTTTTCTTACTTTTTTAATATCTTGTTTGGTATTGATAGATGCAAATCTTCTGGAACGTTCTTTCGCATTTAAATCCAATGCATGTTCAAATGATAAGCTATTTTTTTGATGTGCTATTTTATTTGAATCATTTAAAATATGTTCATCATAATATTCTATTTGGTCAGCTGCAGTATCGTGCAAAGCACCAACAAACTGTGTAGTTTCAGGAATATGGATTCCTTTTTGAGAAAGTTGCGCTCTAACTTTTGGATGGTTCGCCATGTGCGCAAATACGCGTGCGTTAACTGAACCAGGTCGACCACTGCAAGCACCACAATCGTGTGCACCATGATGCGGATTGTTGGCACTGCTGGAGCCATGACCAACAACATATATAATTGGAGCAAAATCTTTTATTAATCCAATTCCTTTTAATAAATTTTCAACTCTTGCTGACATTTCATCAATTGTGAATCCAATTTGCAATCCGTTTTCTTTATCGTCTGTGCTTTTATTTTCAATGGTAAGTGTTGCTTCTTTGTGCATGTGTGAAAATGCATTTGCAATTGCCGGACTCATTTTTGGTGTAAACAAGTGTTGCAATAAACGAACTGCAGACCAAAACCCAAGTGTAAACGTACTTAAATAACCAGCCAAAAATGTATGTGTTTTGTGCGTGTATAATGCTTCGTGTACATGCTCTCTTTCTACATTTAATTCTTTAATTAAATAGTTTGGTGTTACTGGTGCTGGACAAAGTTTGTCATAAAATTTTGCACCTTGTGGTTGGAAATAAAACTCAACACCAAAGAAACCTGGACAACCGAACGTTTCGCAATTTGGTTCTGCTGTTTCTAAATTTCTGCGAATAGAACATTCACGTTCATCAATACAAAAAATTGATTGAAAGTTTTTTGTGATTGCTTTATTTGAATTGCTTTTGTTGTTAATCTGAATTCCTGATAAAACAACATCGTAATAACTCCATTCAAAAGCATTTTGAAAAATTTTCAAAACATCTTGTAATTCTGAACTAGGCACATCGGCAAATAAATCTGTTGGTTGCTGTGTTGTAAAAGATACTAATGGTTGCCAGCGATTGCCAAGTTTATCATAAAGCGCATCAATTTCTAGTAAGAGTTCAAAAATGATCACATCATTTAATGAAATAATTCTGGTATCGAATAAGGTGTCTGGTTTTTCTTCAACAGTAGCAACCATGCCAGACCAGCCACGATGGCTAAATTGTTGATCGAATAAATATTGAGTATAATATTTTTCATCACCAACAATTATTTTTAATAAATCTGAAATTGTAGGATTCTCAAACAGTAATTTTTTTGCACGATTTGATTTAAAAAAACTTGTAAAGCTATTTTTTTCAAGTGCAATTATGGTTGCTAAAAAACCTTGTTTTTCAACAGGAAATTCCCACATTGAAATTCCTTGATCCAAATAACTAGCTAAAACACGAAATAATAAAGGTTGTACTAAGTTGTCTAAACTAATTTGATATTGTTGTTTCCATTCGTTTCTTAATAAACCAATTCTAGGCAAAACGGAATCATTGTATGTTTTTGATATTACAAATTGTTTCCATTCTTTTAGCTGATTTATTCCTTTTTGTTCAATAATAATTTTTTCTAAAATAGCATCGTTTATTCTTCCTGTTTGGTATAGTTTTCTAAATTCGTCGAGTTGTAATGTTGGTTGATATCCAAATATTTTGGAAGCTTTAAAAATAGCATCATAAAATTTCATTTGCTGAAAAGCATGCAATGAATTATGGTGAATAAAATCTTTCAACGGTGTTTGCGTTGGCAAATAATGTTTCAATTCATGTAAAATATGTTGTTCATCAAACAGCTTCATTTCCATCGTACAATTTATTTAGTGTTATTAGAAGTGTGATGAACCGTTCGCATCTGAATAATATCTACTAAAAAAGCAAAAGCCATAGAGAAATAGATATAACCTTTCGGAATTTTAAATTGAAATCCTTCAGCCAAAAGCGAAACACCAATCATCATTAAAAAACATAATGCTAAAATTTTAAAAGAAGGATGTTGTTTTATGAAATTACTAATTGGTTTAGATGCAATGAGCATAATAATTACGGTTACAATAACTGCTGTGTACATTACCCAAAGCTCTTGTACCATTCCTACTGCAGTGATAATTGAATCTACAGAAAAGACTAAGTCGAGCAAAATTACTTCAAGTAATAACCTTTTAAAACTGTTGGTTTTAATGTTTGTTACCGTTTCCTGATCTTTTAATTCTGATTTATGATAAATTTCTTTTGTGCTTTTATAAATCAAGAATAAACCACCAACGATAAGTATCAAACTCTTACCAGAAAAATCAATTTCAAAAGCAGAGAAAAGTGTTTGGTCTAATTTTAAAATCCAGGATATAAATGCTAATAATAATAACCTCATCACCATCGCTAACCCAATGCCCCAATACCTGAGTTTGTTGCGTTCATGCTCTGGCAATTTATCTGATAGAATAGATATGAAAATAATATTATCAATGCCTAAAATAACTTCTAGTGCAATTAATGATAGTAAAGGTATAATTGAATCAATCATTGTTTTTTTTTTATCAGTGTCTTAATTCAGCAACGCTAAAGTTTGTGTTTTCTTCATCTCGAATAAACATTACATCATCATAAAAATCAACTACTCCAGTTTCGATATTATACATTGCACCAATTACGCCAATTTGTCCATTTTCAACCATTTGCTCTAATATAAAACTGCGTTCGATGATATTTTTTACAGATCGTTTAACATTAATTTCTGCAACATTTTCAACAAAAGTATAGTTTGCGGAAGTTCTATCTTTTTTCGTTACATTTTCTTGATATACTGCTGGTTGAATTTTAGATAATAGTTCTGTTAAATTTCCCATTTCTACATGATCGCATGCACCTTTTACAGCACCACATTTGGTGTGTCCTAATACAACAATTAAGTTTTGAACCAGCAACTTTACAAGCAAATTCCATGCTTCCAAGGATGTCTGTATTCACAATATTTCCGGCAATACGCACTGAAAAAATGTCGCCTAAACCTTGATCAAAAATTAATTCGGCAGATGTTCGACTATCAATACAACTTAATACAGTTGCAAAAGGCCATTGTCCATCTCTGGTATCGTTCACTTGTTCTAATAAGTTTCGTTGTTGTTTTAAGTTTCTAATAAAACGTTCGTTTCCTTCTCTTAAAATGTTCATCGCCATTCTTGGCGTTAATAATTCTTGTGTTTCTTTAGTATGTGTTTTCATTTTTATTTTTTTATTTATTAGTGTCCTGAAGAACCATTATGAGATTTATCTACTTCATAAATTTCTTTAAATCCAATTAATGAACACGTAATGTTTTTTAAAGGTGCTTTTATATCTCTAAATTCTTTAATTAATTCTAAAACATCAAAATCAATATATTCTGTGTCAGCAGCATCAATACTTACAAATGCATTTTCTGGAATTTCATCTAATTTTTTTCGAATGCTTGCTTTGTTTAAGAAGGAAACCTCTTCAGCCAAATGCAACGTAATATGAGTGCTGTCGTCTTTCTTGTCTGCATGGAAATAATGAGAATTTTTTAGATTGCCGTGTAATATCGCACCAAATGCAGCTACTAAACCAGCAATAACACCAATTAATAATCCTTCTCCTTTTATTGGTTTGTGTAATCCAAATAAATCAATTGCTAAAATTACACTTACAGTTACAATGAATGGTATAAATTGATATTTTCCGTTGTTGTACATTTGTTTGAAAACCGATAATTTACATAGTTTATATCCAGTTAAAAGTAAAATAGCTGCTAAAGCAGATAACGGTATTTTATTTAATAATCCTGGAATTAAAATAATACATATTAAAAGTAATAAGCCATGAAAAATTGCTGATAATTTAGTTTTTGCACCTGCATTTATATTTGCACTGCTTCTAACAATTACGCTCGTTACAGGCAAACCTCCAATTAAACCTGCCACACTATTTCCAATTCCTTGAGCTATTAATTCTCTGTTGGTATTGGTTACATTACGTTCAGGATCTAGATTATCACATGCTTCTATACTTAATAAAGTTTCTAGAGATGCAATAATGGCAATCATCACACCTGTTATAATAACTTTGCTGTTTAAAAAACCATTAAAATCTGGAAACGTAAAAAAACTAAAAAACTCTGCAGGACTGCTAGCAGATTTTACATTTACCAAATGTTCTTGAACGATTGTTAATGGATTGTTGGTTGCCTTTAAAATTTCATTGATAACAACGGAAGCAATAACCGCAACTAAAGCACCTGGTACAAATTTAAATTTACTTTTGATAAATGGTTTTTCCCAAACTATCATAATGACAATCGATATAATACACATCAATAATACACCTACATCTATGTTTCCAACTGGATGGAAAATTTCGTGGATATCACCAAACGGTAATAATTCGGTTAAAAGACCTTTTTCATCTTTATCGTATCCAAATGCGTGAGGAATTTGTTTTGCAATAATTAAAATTCCAATACTAGTTAGCATTCCTTTGATTACACTAGATGGAAAATAATTCGCAATTCCACCTAATTTAGCAAAACCAATTAGCATTTGTAAAATACCAGCAATTAGGACGGCACACAAAAAGAGATTAAAATCTCCTATATTATGTATTGCTGCTAGTACTAATGCTGCTAAACCAGCTGCTGGACCGCTTACACTGAGGTTTGATCCACTTAAAGAACCAATAACGACGCCACCTATAATTCCAGAAATAATTCCAGAAAAGAATGGAGCACCTGATGCTAATGAAATGCCCAAACATAAAGGTAAGGCAACTAAAAATACAACAACGCCTGCTGGTAAATCATTTTTCAAGGATGAAAAAGTGTTTTTCATAAAATTTCTTTTTAAATTAATTGTGTGTGTGTGTAAATTATACATTCGTTTGCTTAGAACATATAAATGATGCTTGTTCAGTAAATTGAAAAAACATCATGCTATTTCCGGAGGAAAATCTAAAGTAGAAGAGTGGTTTTCGTCTTCAGTAAAATGCGAAAACAATGCAAATTTAGTAGCTTGAAGACTAGAGTAAGCAATAAGGTTATTTGTGCCACTTAATAAAGCATAAGAAACGAATTTTAATTTGTAATCTGTTTCTGATTCTTTTTCATTCTTTTCTTTTTCAGTTAATTCTATAGTATCGTCATCTAAATTATATAAATGACTAGGAATCAAAGTGGTAACCATGATCAACAACAAAAGAATATAAACTACACTTTTCTTCACTTTGTAATATTAAAGAGATATAAACGCAATTCCAAATTGCATCGAAATGTTTAACATCTTTTAAACATTAAAAGTTCATACTAAAACAAAAAAAATGAAACTTTTTTTTGTTTTTTTTCATTTATCTTTCAAACTGAATAATTAATTATGGAAAACTTTAACGAACGATTTCGACAAGTAATTTTTTTTATTTTAATAGCTGCCTTAAGTTTTTTGATTTTTTGGCAAATAAAATCAACCGTGCCTGGTATTTTGGCAGCAATAACATTGTATGTCTTAAATAGAAAATTTCTTTTTAAATTGTATTTCCAAAAAAAATGGAATCGAACGGTCATAGTATTGTTATTGTTGTTTATTGATTCCATTGCATTGCTAATTCCAATTGCCTTAGCTACTGTTTTTATATTGCCAAAATTATCTTATTTATCGAATAATGCAAACGAATTATATGCTGGTTTAAAAGAAATTATTGATAAAATTTCAACAAGGTTTGGAATTGAACTTTTATCAAAAGATAACTTAAGTAATTTACCAGGTATTGTTTCTTCAGTGTTGCCCAATTTTTTAGGAACAGCTGCAAGCGGATTGACTAACTTAGGTGTTTTCTATTTTATTCTTTATTACATGTTGCAATATGCAGAAAAGATGGAATCGGTTATCTCAAAATACATTCCGTTAAAAAACAAAAATATATCCTTGATTGCATCTGAAACAAAAGATATAGTAACATCTTATGCGATTGGAATTCCAATTTTAGCTGTAGCACAAGGTATTTGTGCAACGATAGGTTATTGGATATTTGGTGTGGAAAATCCAATTTTTTGGGGTTTTATTACAGCACTTTGTTCCGTAATTCCTTTTGTTGGTTCTGCACTAATTTGGGTGCCACTTGTAGCATATTTATACGCTACCAACGATGCACACAACGCTTTGTTCTTAGCCATTTATAGTGTTGTTGTAGTTTTAAACGTGGATAATTTATTGCGTATTGTTTTATTAAAAGCATTTGCCGATATCCATCCGTTAATTACATTGTTTGGTGTAATCATTGGTTTACCTTTATTCGGATTTTTAGGACTAATATTTGGACCATTATTGGTGTCATATTTATTATTGTTGATGCGAATTTATGTGAATGAATTTGCCGATACAGAGACTGTGAGTTAGTGTTTTATCTGAAAGATTGAATCGAATTCATTTTTCGACATATTAATGAATTGCTTTTCAGTTTTAAATAAATTGATTTACATTTGCAAAATCATTTAATTTAATAGTTCTTTATAAAATTGCCCAGATGATGAAATTGGTAGACATGCTACTTTGAGGTGGTAGTGACCGTAAGGTTGTGCAGGTTCGAATCCTGTTTTGGGCACTTTCTATTTTTTAAACTTTTTTGTTTATTGCATCATTAATTGTTGTGAATAAGTATTGGTTTCGTCAGTTAACACCAAATAATACAGACCTTTTGGTAGGTAAGAAAAATCAAATTGATACATCTCTGTAGTTGTTGAAAATGATCGCATTTCTTTTTCAGAAATTAAATTTCCAACTACATCATATAATTTCAGCATTGCATTTGGAGAAAATAATTCTTCTGCAATGGTAAATTTTCCGTCATTCGGATTTGGAAATAATTTTATTGGTTTGTTTAATTTTTGCGTGGAAATACCAGTAATTGTTGGTACTTCGTACACATTCACAATTTGAAATCTCGATGAATCGTGATCTTTATTTGCTTCCAAACCACGAACAGCCATAATTCCATTATTGTTATATGCTAATTGATAATCATAATCTATATGAATATGTCCAGTCATCCAAAGTCCTAAATTATTTTTATATGGATTTAGCATTGACGTTAATTTATTATATTCATTCATGTCAAACACAAAACCAGATAATATAAATAATGGATTATTAGTCGCAGGATGGTGCGCAATAAAACAAACATTTTTATTGCGTTTACTTGTGTTTGTTGCTAATTCATTTTTTAGCCATCGAAAAGTGCCACCTTGCCAATCCATGAGTTGTGCTTCTGGGCCAATGCCTGGCTCTTGCTTATTTACATGGTATCTTGGATTAAAATCGAGTGCATAAAAAATAAAATTTTCGTATTCAAATGAAAAGTTTTGTAAGTAATGTTCACGATTAGATTCTGGATTGTAAACACGCGTTAATCGTGTTCCATCATTCCAATTATTAAAAAAAGTTTTATCTGCAGTATAAACACTATCAAAAACTTCATTCATAATAGAATCACCACAAGCAGTTGACGATTCAGATTGATAACGAACATAAGGCCACACGTCGTGATTTCCAATAATTGGAACATACGGAATTTGTAATTCGCTCATTATCTTTTTAAACATCAAAAATTCAGATTTCTCTGCACTGCCAGTTAAATCACCAGAAACCACCACGAATTTTATGTTTTTATCTTGCTCATGAAAATTAATCCATTTAACTGCTTCACGCAATGCACGAGCTGGTTTACTGTTATCAACTGCAGGCGTGGTGTCGTTAAAAAAACCAGGTGTTCCGTAATCTCCAAAACCTTCACCAATATGCGTGTCTGTGATATGAACAAATGAAAATTTATAAATTGAACCAGGAATATCTTTATTTAAATTATACTCAGGCATCACGGTTGTTTGTGCATAGATGTTTTTACAAGTAAAAAATAAAATAAAGAAGACCAATCTAAAAACGGATCGTTTTGCCGAAGCTCTTAAATTATTTTGAATACGATTTCGCATATAAACATAAAATTAGTTAAAATGGTACATTAATTGTACTTATCCACAATATAATAATAGTTTTGCGGTTGGACGTATATTGTTAAATTCGTAATTTCGTTAAAATTTTTAAGAGCATGATTGGATTTATTTTACAAGCAGTAACACCGATGGCAACAACAGTTGCAGATTCTACTGCTTTATCAGGAGCAACAGCAGCAGCTACACAAGAAATGTCAATGATTTCGATGTTGTTTAAAGGTGGTTTCATGATGGTTCCATTAATGGTTTGTTTAGCAGTGGCTTTGTTTTTTATTGTTGAACGATTCTTATTTTATAACAAACGTTCTTCTATCAATGAAAATTTAGTTAGAGATGTGTTAGATAAATTATATACAGGAAATATCCAAGGTGCTGATGCACTTTGTTTGGCTGATAAATCTGCACTTGGAAATGTGTTGCAAGCTGGTGTTGGACAATTAGGCAAACCAATTGATCATATAGAGAAAGCATTGGATATTCAATCGAATATTGAAATCAATGAAATGGAAAAACGAAGCAGTTATATCAGCTTAATTTCTGGTATTGCACCGCGTTTAGGTTTTATCGGAACTATTTTAGGTGTAATTAAAATATTTTATAACATCGCAGCATCTGGTGGTAATATTTCCATCGATACTATTGCTGCTGGTTTATATCAAAAAAATTTTTGAGTTTGTAAAAGGAATTCAAAAACCAGTTAAATAATTATAAAAAAGAGAAGTTATGAATATCAAAAGAAGAAGACCGTTTCATGATGAAGATGCCATGGCATCTATGAATGATATTATGTTCTTTTTAATGTTGTTCTTTTTGATTATTTCTACAATGGCAAATACGAACGTCATCAAGTTGATGTTGCCAAAAGCAAACAGTACAGAAAAGTTAGCAAAACAACCTTTAACTTTATCGGTAAACGAAAACAAAGAATACTTTATCAATACTACACAAATACCTTTAGAAGGTTTGGAAAATGCATTGTCTGCTGCCTTAGCAGATAATCCAGATCCAACAGTAGTGTTACGTGTAGCTCAAACATTAACTGTTCAAGATTTAGTAGATGTAATGACTATTGGTGCGCACTTGAAAATAAAAATGGTGTTGAGTACCGACAAAAAATAATCAAACCATTTTCTTCAAAAATGCCTGTATATCATAATACGCTTGCATTGCTTCATCGCTTATTTTTGGAATATTAAAAAATCCATGCACTAGCTCTTTATAATCTTTTTGTAGAACGCTGTTTCCAGCCAATTTTAATTTTTCAGCATATTCCATTCCTTCATCTTTCAATGGATCGTATTCAGCTGTAATGACAAATGCTGCTGGTAAATTTTTAAAATCAGTTTGATAAATTGGCGAAACAGCTGGATTGCATTTGTCTGCTGGATTTGGCGTGTATTTTTGTTGAAACCACAACATAGCATCTTTCGTTAACAAATAACCAGTTTGGTATTTTTCAATCGAATTAGATGCAATTTTTCCATCTAACCAAGGATATATTAAAATTTGAGCCGCAATTTTTATTGTTGCATGATTTTTAAAATGATGACCTGCACAAGCTGCTAAATTTCCACCAGCACTATCACCTGCAACAATGATTTTTGATGCGTCTATGCCTAATTCTTTTGCGTGTTGATGTACATACTCAATAACTTTATAGAAATCTTCATGTGCAGCTGGAAATGGATGTTCTGGTGCTAATCGATAATCAACTGATATAACAGTACAATCATTCATAGCACACAATCTACGCGTCACATAATCGTGCGATTCTATATTGTAATAAACAAAACCACCACCATGTCCGTAAATAATCACTTTTTGATTTGCTGCTGTAGAATTTCTATATAATCGTACAGGAATTTTATCAATTGTAAAATCCTTGATTTCTTTAATTTCTTTTTTAGAATTAAATAATCGATTGCCTAACGCAGCAACCTTCATATTCTTAATTCTGGTTTCTGCAATTTCACTATCTGCAGCTTGTCGAATTGGTTGCACATTATTTACAAACCACAATATTAATTTTAATTTCCAATTCATGTATTGATAGCTATTTAATGATTATTTTTATCGAAGATAAAATAATTAATTTATGGATTGGATAACAAAAGATAATAAACTCGAAAAAGAGTTTGTATTTAAGGATTTTATAGATGCATTTGCATTCTTAACAAAAGTGGCCATTGCAGCTGAAAAACAAAACCATCATCCTGAAATTTTCAACGTTTATAATAAAGTAAAAATTTCACTACAAACTCACGACGCAGGCAATGTAGTTACAGAAAAAGATTATACATTAGCAAAAACGATTGATGCATTTATATGAGTAATGATTTATTTTCGAATCAACAAAATGATTTTATTGCACAAACAAATCTGCTTCTAAAAAAGTTAGATGATTTTATTCCTGAAAACGAATTAGAACAATTTTGTGAAGATTTAAAATCAGTAATTAATTTCCATGATAAAAAATATTATGTAGATGCTGATTCCGTTATTTCAGATTATGATTATGATTTATTGTTTAAAAAACTAAAACAACTTGAAGAAGAAAATCCAAATTTAATCACTGCAGATTCACCAACTCAACGAGTAGCCAAAGGATTGAATAATGAATTTGCAACCGTTGCGCATTTGGTTCCAATGTTGTCTTTAGAAAACTCTTACAACATAACCGATTTACAAGATTTTGATACACAGGTAAAAAAAGCACTTTCTGAAAATGCAATAATTGAATACATCGCAGAGCCAAAATTCGATGGTTCATCTATAGCATTGGTTTATGAAAACGATATGCTGATTCGTGCTGCAACACGTGGTAACGGCATAGAAGGTGATGAAATTACACAAAATGCAAAAGCGATAAAATCCATTCCATTAAAAGCAAATTTTTCGCAATATGGAATTTCTAAAATTGAAATTCGCGGCGAAGTAATTATGGAATTAGCTGTTTTAGAAAAATTAAATAAAGAACGAAAAAAACAAAATGAAGTACTTCGTCAGCAAAATAAAAAAGAACTCGAACTTTATAAAAATGCACGCAACACAGCTGCTGGAAGTTTGCGTTTAAAAAATCCACAAGAAGTTGCCGAACGCAAATTAGATGCTATTTTATATCAAATTGGATATGCAGAAGATACAAATGGAAATGACATAACCAATATTTTTGAATCGCATTTTAAGAATTTAGAAACATTGGATTCTTTGGGTTTTAAAACACCATTTAAAGAAAAAGAAATCTTTACATCGATTAATGATGTTGAACAATTTTGTTTGCACTGGCAAGATAAACGCGATTCGTATCCAATTGATATTGATGGTATGGTGATTAAAGTAAACAGCATTCAACAACAACAAGTAATTGGCAGAACTTCTCATCATCCGAAATGGGCAATTGCCTATAAATTTAAAGCAAAACAAGCGTATTCAAAACTACATAACGTTGAATTTCAAATTGGCAGAACTGGTGCCATTACACCTGTTGCAAAAATTGAACCGGTGCAATTAATGGGTGTCGAAATCTCGTCGATTTCATTGCATAACGAAGATTTTATTATAGATAAAGATATTCGCATAAATGACACCGTTATTGTTGAACGCGCTGGCGACGTGATTCCTTATATTGTTGGTAGTTTAGCTGAACGACGAACTGGTAACGAAACAAAAATTCAATTTCCAACGCATTGTCCGAGTTGCAATCATACATTGGTGAAACCAATAGAAGAAAGTATTTGGCGTTGCGTAAATGCAAATTGTCCAGTGCAAATTGAAGAACATTTAATTCATTTTGTCTCCAAAGAAGCGATGAATATTTTTGGATTTGGCGAAGAAAATGTTCGAACGTTTGTCAACCAAAATATGATTACTGATATTCCATCAATCTATAAAATTGATTACGATAAAGTTGCAACAATTGAAGGTTGGAAAACTAAATCTATACAAAATTTAAAAGATGGAATTGAAAAATCTAAACAGAATGAAAACTGGCGCTTGTTGGTTGGTTTAGGTGTTCGACATATTGGTGTTACTACTGCAAAAATGCTCGCAAAGCAAGTAGATAATTTAATGGATTTTTCAGAATGGAATGAAGAGCAATTTTTACAATTAGAAGATGTTGGTCCAAAAGTTGCCTTAGCATTGCAACAATTTTTTGCTGATGAAGAAAATAAAAATTTACTAAATCAACTTCAAAAATTAGGATTAAATTTATCTAAAACAGAAACCGTTTTAGCATCTAATAAATTAGCAGGAAAAACATTTTTATGTACTGGTACATTTCCGCTTAATTCGCGCGATGATATTAAAAAAATGGTGGAAAATAACGGTGGTAAAAACCTAAGTGCAGTTTCTGCCAATTTAGATTATTTAATTGCTGGCGAAAAAGCAGGTAGCAAACTCGCAAAAGCGCTAAAAATTGATAGCATCAAAATAATAGATGAAAACGAGTTTTTAAAAATGATTGAATAATTCCATAACGTAAATGTAATATTCTAAACTATTGCATTTGTAATTATTTATTTCTATATTTATATAAATTTGTTTTTTATGGAAAATATCTTGGCATTAAAAAACGGAATCTTAATTGTAGTTGTATTATTACTTAGTAGTGTAATTATTTCTTGTCTTTCCAATGAAAATGTAAAAAAGACAGACATTGATATATTAAATGAATTTACTTCTAAGAATGGTGCGCAATTTGAAAAATTTACAATTAATGCTTCACTAGGTGATACCTTAATTACATCTAAAGGAACGACACTAATTATAAAGCCAAATATTTTTACAACAAAAGACGGTGCAGCAATAATAGGCAATGTTGATATTTTTTTTAAAGAGATTTTGAATGCAAGTGATATGTTGTTAGATAATAAACCAACTATTACTGAAAATGGAGAAATATTATTAAGCTTTGGAGAATTTAAAATGTTGGCAGTTCAAAACAATATACCTTTAATTTTAAATCCAAGAATTGTCAATCGTATAAATGGTTTTTTAGCAATAAAACTACCAGTGGGTTTTAATTTAGGTGAAATTCCAATGTGGAATAGTGCAACTGGAGATACCATTTACGAAATAAAAAGAAATGGATTGGATTATAATGCTATTGAAGTTACTGTTTCTGATTCTTATTTAGTCAATAAAGGAATTACTTGGAAACAAAACATGTTATTTGGTAATTCCAATGTAAGCCAAGATACTGCACATTTTTTAATTGATGCCTTGGGTGAGTGGAGAAATTGCGATGTTTTATATCAAAATTCTGGAACTAAGACTACCGTACTATGTTATTTTAGTTCGAGATTTAATAAAAATGCTGGTACTAACTACATGGGACTTGAAGCTTCTTCTGTATTTTTTAAACCAAAAGGAGTAAATTCATTAATTAAACCTTATAACAATATATTAAACCCAATTGCTGGTAAAGATGGATTTTATAGTTATATAAACAGTGTTCCAATAGGTTTGCAAGCTAAATTTATTGCATTCTCTATTATTGATGGAAAATATTATGCAGAAACAAAAGAAATTACAATTGCAAATGATTCTGGTAAATCATTTATGGGTATTACTTTTAATCCAGTAGAAGTTTCAGAAGCGCAATTATTAAATATGATACAAGATTTGAAAAATTATTAATAAGTACCACCTTATAATTTTTCCTCTTTTTATCTTAATACGAAAACTATTTATCTTATTTTTGCAAGATGAAATATCTTTTATTTTTATTGAGTTCCATTTTGTTTTTTTCATCTTGTGAAAAAAAATATTTTTACAGTGAATACCAATCGGTAAATGTGAAAAATTGGAAATCTACTGACACATTAAAGTATCTGGTAGATATTGAAGACGTAAATTCTTTGTATGATATTTCAATTAGTGTACGTCATCAAAAAGAATATGAGTTTAGTAATTTATGGCTGAATGTTATAGATACATATTCAAGTGTAAAAGAAACGTTTCGGTTGGAAGTTCCACTTTTTAAAAACACTGGAAAACCATATGGCGAATCTTCTGGAAGTTTATGCACGCAAACCATTAAATTTCAAAAAAATATAAGATTTCCTAAAAAAGGAAAATATGAAATCAAAATAGTTCAACTCATGCGCAAAGAGCCACTTATTGGTATTGCTGATGTTGGTATAATTATAGAAACTAAGAAATAATTAATTCAATAACAATACACTGAAATTCCATTTTTTGAGTAACTGGATATCCTCAATTTTTCATAACTTTAAAAAAACAATGTTATGCGTAAAATTTTATTTTCTCTTACATTTCTATTTTCACTACATGCAGTTGCTGTTTCATTAGTGCGTGGTCCGTATTTACAAAGTTTAACGAATAACAGCGTTAAAATTATGTGGCGCACTTCCGATTCTACCAAAAGTATTGTGAGATATGGTAATTCACCAACTTCATTAACTAATATAATTTCAGATACAATTCGCAAAAAAAATCACATAGTAAAAATTAGTGGACTCAATGCTAAATCAAAATATTTTTATAGTGTTGGTTTTGATACGGTTACTTTAGCTGGTGGAAATGATCAACACCATTTTATAACTGCACCGTTAATTGGTGATACTTCAGGTTTTAAATTTTGGGTAACTGGTGATTTTGGTGGTGGAAATAACGAACAAATAAAAGTGCGTCGTTGGTTTGAAAATTATCTGCAAGGAAATGTAGTTGATGGCTGGTTGTGGTTAGGAGATAATGTTTACAATGACGGTACTGACGCAGAATACACGGCAAAAGTATTTGATAAATATTATGGATATGATTCTATATTCCGTTTCTTAAACTTTTATCCAATTCCAGGCAATCACGATTATAATAGCGTGAATCGTTTTGATAATCCAATTTATCACAAAGGTCCATATTTTGATATGGTTGAAGTTTTTAAAAATGCAGAAATGGGTGGCTTGCCTTCTAATACCGAAAATTATTATTCATACGATTATGGTAACACGCATTTTATTGCTCTCAACTCAGAATTATACCAATATATTTTTAACGATTTGCCAGACGTATATAAAACATGGTTAACAAATGATATAAAAAATTCAACAAAGAAATTTAAAGTTGCATATTGGCATCAGCCACCATATTCTAAAGGTTCGCACGATTCTGATGATGCTTGGGAATTATTTATGGGTTCAATGCGTCAGCGGATTGTGCCTATTTTAGAAAAATATGGAGTTGATTTGGTATTGTGTGGACATAGCCATGTGTATGAACGTTCTTATTTAATTAACAAACACACTGGGTTTTCATCAACGTTTAACAGAGTAACGATGTTAGTTGATAGTTCGTCTGGAAATCCAGATAGTAATAAAACCTACATTAAATATACGTACGGCGCAAACAAAGACAAAGGTACTGTGTATGCAGTTGTTGGTAATAGCGGAAAACACGAACCAGAAAATGGAAAGATGCATGCTGTTATGTATAAAAAATACGCTGCTGATAAAGGTGTTGGCAGCATGATTTTAGAAGTGAAAGGGAACACTTTACTTTGCTCTTACTATAAAGAAAATGGCGAATTGTTTGATCGTTTTTCTATTGTAAAAAGAGATAGCACTAGTGTTATTTTAGGAACTAAATCCAATTCAAATGTAACTGATTTAAAAGTGTTTCCAAATCCATTTGCAAATTCTATTAATATAGAATTTGAAGCAAAAAATAATCAGCCAACTACAATTCAATTACAAAATATAATTGGACAATTACAGATAGAAACAGTTTGGCGAGGCAACTCAATAGTTGGCAATAATAAAATAGAAATTAAAAATTTAAATCAATTGCCAAACGGTGAATATATTATTTCGGTGACGCAACAAGATGAAATAGTGAGTGAAAAAATCCTAAAAATCCAAAATTAAATTTCTTTGTATTTTTAAATAAATAAAAAAAACGGATTCATTTGAATCCGTTTTTTTTTATTGTTTAAATATTATTCGTCATCATCGTCGCCATCATCATCACTTGCTGCTTCGTCATCATCGTCATCGTCGTCGCCATCATCATCATCTTCGTCGTCAAATCCATATTCTAAATCATCTGCACTTTTTACTCTGCCTTTTGCTTTGCGTTTACCACCATCATCTTCATCACTCTTATCAAAATCATCAAAATCACCACCAGCACCAATTGGAATTTCTTTTTCTGTTGGCGCAACAACTTCAGGGAACAATTCATCATCATCATAATCATTCACCATTTTTTGTAATTGTGTAGATACTTTTACTAAATAAGTGGTGTCACCTAAGTCTATTGGAACTGCAGAAACGAGTTCTTTTTTTGCATTTGTAAATTTGATAATTCCTTTATTATATCCATGCGGATATTTTTCGGATAATAAACCTAATACTTCATCAGGAACATTTTTATAATCAACTATAACTTTACGTTTGCCATCTGGAGAAGGTCTTGGAACCGTAATTGGCGGTGGAAGCTGTTCTTTTTGTTTTTTAGTTAATTTTTTAGTTTCTGCTTTGTCGCTCGTTTCTGCAACAGGCGTTGTTGCTTTTTTAACTACTTCTTTTACAGGTTCTGATTTTGCAACCGTTTTTGTTTTAACAGGTTCAGTGTTTTTCGGAATTGTCTTTTCAGGAATTGATTTTTTTTCCACGGGTTTTTTCGGTTCTGGTTTAATAATTGATTTCGGTTTTACAGTTGCTTCTTTTTTTGCTTCTGTTTTTTTAGGTATTGATTTTGACACAGTTTTGACAACTTCTTTTTTTGCAACTGGCTTTACGGCTACTTTAGAAGTTGTTTTTTTTACTTCTGGTTTTAAAACTGTTTTAGAAGCTGGTTTCTTTATAACTGGCTTTTCTGCTGCTTTTGTGCTTTTTGTAACAACAGATTTTACCACTGCTGATTTTTTAGCAACTGCTTTTTTGGGTGCTACTTTAGCAACCTTTTTCGGCTCTTCTTTATTTGCTTTTTTTCCCATTGACAGAATATTGTTGATGAGTTTTAAAATCATTGGCTAATGTAAAATGAATTCAACCAAATATGCAAATATTTTTCAAAAAAAAAACTATTTCATTAAACTTTTTTTCTTTTTTTAAGTCAAAGCTATAGATTTAACAGAATCAGCATCAAAAGTAATTTCTAAAAACAAATAAATATAACTGTATGAAAAATTTAATCGTCATCTTAATTTGCATCTTTTCTATTAATCAATTAAGTGCAAAACCTCGAAAAGTTGTTGTCGTAAAAACACAACCTGCTAAAGTATATCATGCAAAACCATATTATTGTAAAGTGCAACCTGTACGTAACAATGTAATCGTTGTAAGACCTTCATGTCCATCTCCAAATCATATTTGGATAGATGGTGATTGGATTTGGGACAATCAGAGTAATCAATATGTTTATGTAGAAGGAAAATGGATAATACCTAATGTTGGTAAGGTTTGGGTACCTGGTCATTGGAAAAATACTCAAAATGGCTGGTTTTGGAAAAAAGGTCATTGGCGTTAATTCTTTATATCTGTTTTTCATTGTAACTTTCTATAAAATCATAACATTCCTTTAATCTCTATCTTTTTATTTTTGTAGGATGTTCATGCTGAATATTCATCATGAAATTTTTTACAAATAATATTTTTTCCTTATGATAGAAACAGATATTTGCATAATAGGAGCAGGTCCAGTTGGTTTATTTGCAGTTTTTGAAGCTGGTTTATTAAAAATGCGTTGCCATTTAGTTGATTATTTGCCACAAGTTGGTGGTCAACTTTCTGAAATTTATCCTAAAAAACCAATTTACGATATACCTGGTTATCCAACTGTTGGTGCACAGGAATTAGTTGATAATTTAATGGAACAAGCAAAACCTTTTGATCCAACATTTACGTTAGGTGAACGAATTGAAAAAATCGAAAAACAAGAAGACAATACCTTTATTCTGACAACACACTTAGATACTAAAATTCATGCAAAAATAATTTGTATTGCTGGTGGTTTAGGTGTTTTTGAACCACGTAAACCTGCTTTAGAAAATTTAGCAGATTATGAAAAAAATGGTGTTGAATATATGGTGCTGGATCCAGAAAAATATCGTAATAAAAAAATAGTAATTGCTGGTGGTGGCGACAGTGCTTTAGATTGGACCATGTTTTTGGCTGATGTTGCTGCTGAATTAACTATGGTTCATCGTGGTGAAATGTTTCGAGGTGCACCTGATAGCGTAGATAAAGTAAAGCAATTAGCTGATGAAGGAAAAATTAAATTAGAACTAAATTCAACTATTTCGCACTTGCACGGTGATGGAAAATTATCTTCAGTAACCATTACAAATAATGATGGATCTGCAAAGGAAGTTGAATGTGATTATTATTTAGCATTATTTGGTTTGAGTCCAAAATTAGGACCAATTGCAAATTGGGGTTTGAGTATCGACAAAAATGCAATAAATGTTGATACCAAAGATTATTCTACTAACCAAAAAGGTATTTATGCTATAGGTGATATAAATACGTATGAAGGTAAATTAAAATTGATTTTATGCGGTTTTCATGAAGCAGCAATTATGTGTCATAGCGCTGCTGAATTGATTTCGGGCAAAAAACCATCATTAAAATATACAACTGTAAATGGTGTGAATGCATTTTAATTTTTAAGTAGTAACTAGGCAATAGTCATGTACGCAGTAACTAAAAACTGCATACTGCTTACATGCTACTAAATACCTTTGTAATGGAGTCTATAATTGTAAACATACAAAAAGAAGATTTTACTTTTCTACCAATGGAAGTACCACTAGGTGTACAGCTATCCTTAATGGAAGTGCTAAAAGGAGAAGGTTATCCAATTGAAGCAATTTGTGGTGGAATGGCTATTTGCGGTACTTGCAAAGTGGAAGTCTTGAATAAGGATGAAATATTATTAGAAGGTGCAAATGACGATGAACTATGCATGCTAGATACTTTACCATGCAATACAGGTAATTGTCGATTAACTTGCCAAATCCAGATTTCAGAAAAAATAAATGGAATTAAAATCCTAATTCCAACAAATGATTAGAAAATACATAATTTTTATACCACTTAAGGCACTTAATTTCTGAATTTTAGGAACAAAGAAAAACTGAAAGAAATATATATTATGATAAAAGAAAACTCAGATTTCTTGTTTTCTTTTTTTGTTTTCTTCCATTATTACTTCTGTTAATTTATGCCTTAAGGATTTATTTTTTCGCAAATTTATCTTTGTAAATGCAAATTTTGGATTTCTCTAACCATTTATAGTTAGTTTGATGTTTGTATAATTACAATTGTTAATAATATTACTTTCAAACTCTAGCAGTATTTACAGATATTTGCGTTGCTAATTGACATAATCTAAAACCATTTGTCAATTCATATTTAATCTGTATAACTTAAGAATATACGCATGAAAAACACACAACATATAATTGCATTATTTTTTATTCTATTTTTTACAAAATTCTCGTTCGCACAAAAAGAACCAAGAGAAAGAGATACTACAAAATTAAGAGATAAAATAAAAGAGGTTCCACAAGTTATAATCAAGAAATCGAATAAAGAGTTTACATTAAAAGGCACTATCACAGATAAAAAAACAAAAGAACCATTAATTGGTGTAAATATTTTTGTGGAAGGCGACCAAATGAAAGGTACAGTCACTGATTTTGATGGTAAATATGAAATGAAAGTAAATGAAGGTGATCAAGTTGTTTTTAGATATGTTGGTTATGAAGATCAAAAACTAGCAGCAACTGGCTCGCAAACATTTGATTTAATAATGGGTGAACAAGAAACAGAATTGAATACAGTTGTAATTTCTGCTTCACGTTCGAAAGAAAAAATTCTTGATGCACCAGCATCCATTGTTTCAGTGGAAGCAGCTGCTATCAAAAATAAAGCAGGTGTTGGTATCACCGATCACTTAAAAAATGTTTCAGGCGTGCAAGTTCAACGAACTGGTGTGCAAGGTGGACAACCATCAGTTCGCGGTTTTAGTGGTTATTTTACAAGTGATGTCATGTCATTAACTGATAATCGTGTTGCAAAATTACCAAATACTGGTTTGAATATGTATCAAATGATGACTACTACCGATGAAGATATTGAACGAATTGAAGTATTAAAAGGTCCAGCTGCTGCCTTGTATGGTCCGAACGCAAACAACGGTGTGATACATATAATTACCAAATCACCATTAAAATATCAAGAAACAAAATTCTGGACATCTGTTGGTTTTCGTGTGAAAATTAAAGACACTTTACAAGATATTAATCGCGAAAATCCAAAATTTGATTACGATAAATTAGCACAACGTACCATGTTTGCTTTTGGTTTTTATCATTCAGACACAGTTGATGTGAAAAATCCAAACGTAAAAATGGGAATGAAAGTTTCTGCAAAATTTTTCACAGGTCACGACTGGCGATACAGTGATTTAGGCGATCCATCTTCTGTAACCTTATTTTCTGCTTCTACAGATACTATTTATTACGAATTGCCAGATGGCTCGAATGACCCAAAAGGTGTTGGCGTTGCAATTAAAAATGGTCGCGACGAAAGAATCTTAAACGGTCAAGTAGATAGTAGATTAGATATAAAAATTAAAGAAGATTTTAATATCGTTTTAGCTGGTGGCGTAAACGTAAGCAATGGAATTATTACCAGTCCAATTGGTGCAATGCAAAATAAAAACTGGACTTATAGTTGGGCACAGGTTCGTTTTATGTGGAAGAATTTATTTGTGCAAGCATACATGAATGGAAATAACTCGCACAAAACATTTTTTGTTCCAGTTGGTGGTCGTTATATCGACAAATCGCACATGTACTCGTTTCAGATACAACATTCTTCTGAACTGTTTAAAAAACGAGTTAATTTAGTATATGGTTTTGATGCGTTCTTTACTCGACCTGATACCAAAGGTACTTTAAATGGTAGCTTTGAAGATAAAGATAATATTGACGAATATGGTATTTATTTGCAAGGTGATTATAAAATTCATCCACGCTTTAGTGCTATTGTTGCCACACGTTTAGATTATAATACAGCCGTAAAAAAATTATTATTTTCACCAAAAGTTGGAGTCGTATACAAACCAGCAACAGGTCATAATTTGCGTTTCACATTTAATCGTGCCTTTAAAAATCCAGCATCTGCAGCTTATTACGTAGATGTTGTACAAGGCAGAATTCCTCAAGGAATGGAAGTGCGACAACTTGGAACTCCACGTGATGGTTTTCATTATAGCTTTGCTGAAAATCCATATTATGGAAATCAAGTATTACCGCAATTTTTATCACCTTATGGCACAAAAGGTCAGTTTCACAACGTAGGTGACGCAGCATTTGCGCAAACTGGTTGGGATGGTCTTTTATCAGCTATTAATAGTCAATTTGGAGTGCAAGCAAACATAGATGCAAACTCCATTTTATTACCTTTAATAAACGATATTGTAAATCAAATTATTCCGCAAGATATACCAAATGATATTCAACAAAATGTAAAAAATTTAAACACCGGAAAACAAATCTTTGAATCGAATAATGACCAATGGAAAAAAACACAAGATATTAAAGGTTTGGTTCCTACAACTACTTATACTTATGAGTTAGGTTACAAAGGTGTAATTGGAAAAATGTTGGGTTTGCAAGTTGATGTTTATAGAACAGATTTTAAAAATTATTTAGCACCTGTTCAATTATTAACACCAACTATTATGTTCGATGCTGATCAATTGATGGCTTATTTAGCACCTCGAATTACTCAAAATTACAACAACTTAAATCCATTGATTAAAGGTGCAATGAACTTGTTTTTAGATGGAAGTGAGAAATTTAATGGTAATAATAATGGTTCTGGTGATGATGAATTTGTTCGTTTAATTCGTCGTGCAGTAGAAAATTTACCAATTGGTGTTATCACACCTAAAGAAGCAAATGGACCCAATTTATTATTAGTAACGCGCAACGTTGGAGATTTAACAGTGTATGGTGTTGACTTTAATTCTAACTTATATTTGCCAAAAGGAATTGCATTAAACCTCAATTATTCTTTTGTTGATAAAGATTCAGTTAAATTAGAAAGTGCACCTCAAGGTTATATTGCATTGAATTCACCAAAACACAGAGTAAATGTTGGTGTAAATTATTTCGCAGAAAAAATTGGATTAAATGTTGGTGTGAAATTTAATTGGAGTGCTGGATATCCAGTATTATCTGGTAATTTCATCGGTCGTGTAAAACCAACACACGATATGGATTTAGATATTTCTTATACACCAAAATTCTTAAAAGATCATTACAACCTTACTGTATCTATTTCTAATTTATACAATCGTAAACAACAATATTTCGTTGGTGCGCCTTACATGGGTTTGATGGGAAATATGAAGATGACTTATACTCTTTAATATTACTTTAAGAAAGTTTCTTGTCGTTTTGAACGAAACTTTTCTAAAGTTTATAGTATAATTTTCAAATCAGCAAATCATTTTGTATTATTGAAGTATGGAGATTCGAAATATCTCATTATTGCTCAATATTCCTCTTTTACTCATCGGATTTTTCTTATTAAATCGTGGTGCTGGTATGCTCGTTGATGGCGCATCATCAATAGCAAGAAAATTAAAATTACCAGAAACCATGATTAGTTTTACAGTCATCGCTTTCGGTACTTCATTACCAAAATTATTCACTGTATTGTTGGCTGCATACAACGGTTATTTCGATTTAGCCGTTGGAACTATAATTGGCAGTTGCATCTTTAATTTCTTAGGTGTACTCAGTATTGCTGGATTCTATAGGCCAATTCGTGCTAATAGAAATACGGCTTTATTTGGGTTTTTAGGTTTAATAGTAAGTACAGTTTTGGTGTACGTTTTGGCAAATTATAATATTGAAAAACAAGCTGCATTCCATTTTATCACCAAAAGAGAAGCGGTTGTTTTATGTGTTGGATTTGTCTTGTTTATGACTTATGGCTATTTCAATGTAAAACATCATCATGCAATTTGGTTTACTGAAACAACAATAGAACATACATTTTATCCAATTTGGTTTTCCATTATTTTATTAATTATTGGTGTTTTTGGTTTAGTTGCAGGTGGTGTTTTATGCGTTGATAATCTAGTAGATATTTCAAGGAAATTTCATTTGTCGCAGCGGTTTTTGGGACAATTTATTTTATCGGTTGGTGGCTCATTTGTGATGCTCTATTGGATTATGATTGCCAAAACCAATCAATCAAAATTTGAAGTTAGTAATTTAGTAGGTCAAAATATGTTGAATTTATTAGCGATGCTAGGCATCGCAGCATTCATTCAACCAATTGCATTTAATCCATCGTTTAATATCGATTTATTTATTTTAATTGGCGTATCAGTTTTGCTAATGTTGATGCTGTGGCTCGGCAAAAAGTTGACTTTAAATTTATGGAAATGTCGATTTCTATTTTTATTATTATTGTTTTATATAGTGTATTTGTTTGTACGATAACTGTCAGCATTTTGCAATGATGTTCCTACGATTATTAACTTTTCCATCAATCGTGTATCACTAAATATCATTCATTCTCAATAAATAAATGCGTTGTAATATAATCACAAAATAATTTTCCAGAATTGGTTAACGTAAAGATTTCATTGGTGTTAACAATCCATTTGTTATCTATAAATGGTGAAACTTCAAATAAAAAATGATGCTGAAAATCATCACCAAAATCTTGTTTTATTTTAGATAAATCAACACCAAAAACTGTTCTGATGCTTGTCATTACATATTCGTTATAGCTATCCGTTTTTGATAATACTTCGCTTTCATTTGCAAATTCATTATTCAAAATTTTCTTTGTATAAATTGCATTGTTTGCAATGTTCCAATATCTTTTAACACCATCAAAACTATGCGCAGACGGACCAATACCTAAATAAGAAATTCCTTTCCAGTAATTGGTGTTGTGCTTTGCAAAATGTGGCTCCTTGCAGAAATTAGAAATCTCGTAATGATTATAATGATGCTGTTGCATTTTATCCATTAATATAGAAAATTGCCGTGCTGTTTTTTCATCGTTAGGTGCACTTATTTTTTTGGTTTTTATGGAATGATGCAAAGCAGTTTTTTCTTCAATAGTTAATGCATAACACGAAACATGAGCAATATCTAAATCCACTAAAACATCCAGATTTTTCTGCCATTGTTCGTCTGACAATGATGGTGTCCCATAAATCAAATCAACCGATAAATTATGAAAACCATGTTGCTTTGCCAACCGAATACATTCAATAGCTTCTTGCGCATTGTGTGCACGATTCATGTACAATAAATCTTCTTCTAAAAAAGATTGCACACCAATACTTAATCGATTAATACTTGTTTTATTTTTTAATTGAACTAAATAATCGTTCGTTAAATCATCAGGATTGGCTTCTAAAGTAATTTCTGCATGTTCAACTACGTCAAATATGGTTTTTATTTTATCCGTGAACGTATTAATTTCATCAACAGACAATAAACTTGGTGTGCCACCACCAAAATAAATAGTTTCAATTTTCGTTGAAGTAGGAAAGAAGTTGTGTTGCAATTCAATTTCGTGCAACATCGCTTTTAATACGTCATTTTTATGAATGATTAACGTAGAAAAATGAAAATTACAATACGAACATGCTTGTTTACAAAACGGAATATGAAGATAAATACCAGCCATTTGAACACAAAGTAAACATCAATAGTTAATAATTAATAACTTTGGTAAATCATTATTTAAGTAGATTGAAAATTCATTACTTTTTCATATTATTTTTTTGTTTGAATGTGCAATTTTTACAAGCGCAATCTCGCTATTTATATATTGTAAAAGATGCACCAACTGCAAAAATAAAATCGTTTCAAAAATTTAAGAATGAAGCTGAAATTATTCAATTTTTAGACATTTTAAAAAAACAGTACATTAAAAATGGTTTTTTAGAATTTTCAATTGATAGCACACAAAATAAATCTGATTCTTTGATTGCTTTTTTACATGTTGGTGAAAAATATGAAATTAAAAATAAGCAAACTGCTACTAAAAAACAAAAAAATAAAAATGCTGTAAATTCTATTTACAACATAAATGAAACAAAGGAATCTATCTTAAAAAATTTAGAAAACAACGGTTATCCATTTGCCAAAATTAGTACAGATTCTGTTCAGTTAAATAACAATAAATTAGAATTCCAATATAATATTGAGAAAGGAAAATTAATCACAATTGATAGTTTTATAAATTACGGAAATTCTAAAATTACGAAAGGTTTTATTCAAAATTACATTCAAATAAAATCGAAAAAACCATACAATGAAAGTAAGATTATAAACATTGATAAACAATTGCAAAAATTGCCGTATGCAGAATTGACAGCACCATCTAAAATTTTATTTCGTGACGATAAAGCAGACATTCATTTGTTTTTAAAGAAACGAAAAGTAAATTCATTTGATTTTTTAATTGGATTTTTACCAGGTAGCAATCGTGGCAAAATTTTAATTACTGGTGAGGTACGTATTCATTTGCAAAACTCATTTAAGCGTGGTGAAGAGATTTTTTTAGAATGGAAAAAATTGCAGAGACAATCGCAATTGCTGGACGTTCGGTTCAATTATCCGTTTTTTTTAAATGCACCAATCGGAATTAATTTTACCTTTAATTTAGAAAAACGAGATTCTTCTTCTCTGGATTTAGCGTGGCAATTAGGGTTGCCTTATATCACTAAATCGAATAATTATGTAAAAGGTTTTTACAAATATTTTCAGACTATCATTTTGGCTGCTGATACGTCTTTTGCCAAAACCTTTAAAAAATTACCAAACAATTTAGATGCAACTTATAATCAATATGGTTTGCAAGCATATTACGAAAACTTAGATTATTTATTCAATCCAAGAAAAGGGTTTGATGCAAAATTAACAGCGTCTGTCGGTACAAAAAAAATAAAACCAAGCAACCAAATTACTTCTTTGACAGATCCATTTGATGCAGAATTTAAATATGTAAGCTTATACGATAGCATTAAACGAAAATCAATTAAAGCAGATTTGTTTTGGCTTGGAAATTATTATTTGCCATTGGGTAAAAAACAATCAAATATTTTAAAATTTAGTGTAAACGGTGGTGCTGTGTTTAATCAGAATTTATTGCGAAATGAATTGCTGAGAATTGGTGGTAATAAATTGTTGCGTGGTTTTGATGAGCAATCAATTTTAGCTAGTACGTTTAATGTTGCAACTATCGAATATCGATACATGATTCAGCGAAACTCTTATTTTTTCGTCTTTTTAGATGTTGCTTATGTACATCGAAAATTTAATAATACCATATTTCAAGATGTTCCATTTGGTTTTGGAACAGGTCTTACATTTGCAACAAAAATTGGTATTTTTGGACTCACATATGCACTTGGACAACAAAAAGATAAAAAAATCGACTTCAGAAGTTCTAAATTGCATTTTGGATATGTGGCTACGTTCTAATTTACGATTTAAGATTTATGATTTACGATTATTATTTTCTGTAATGATGTTATTTGTTTCAACTTTTGCAAGTGCAAAAGATACAATATCAAATAATAATCCATATTTCATCGATTCTATTTTAAAAACCAAATTAGATACTGTGAAATTTCACCAGATTGAAGCAAATTTAATTACTAAAAAAACAGCAGCAACGCAGATTGAAATTCAACAAATAAAACAACAACCTCAAAATAGTTGGTATTTGTTTGTAGCAATCATATTGATAATTTTAACATTGCTATTTCGATTATTGTTTGACGATTTTACAGATTCCATGCTTGAAGGTCTGATAAGTTTTAAAAAATTTATGGTTTTCTATCAAAGTAAAAAATATGATTCCCTTTTGGCGGTTTTATTATTGTTTATTTTAAATATTGCAGTAATCTCTTTAGTGGTACATATCTTTGTCCAAATTATTCTGAATGATCAATTTAGAGAGTTTTATATAAGCAGATATTTTAAAATTGCAATTACTTTGTTAGTTTATTTTTTCGTAACCAGCACAATTGAATATCTTTTAAATGGATTTACTAATACGCTTTCTGTATTTTTAGCTCACTTTTTATGGTATTTATTTTCCTCATTTTTTGGTATAATTATTTGCTTACTCTTGTTAATGGTACACATTTACAATACAAGTATTTCTTTAGGTTTTTTCGAAATTGTCGGTTGGTTATTTTTCGCTCTTTTCGTTGTTTTCAACATAATCAGAAGTTATCAACTTTTTAGTACTATTCGCATACCGTATAAACTACACTTTTTTATGTATATTTGCGCTTTCAAAATACTACCTGTTTTAATTTTAGGTAAGTATATTTTTGAGAATTTGATGCAATAAAAAATATATAAAAATGGCTAAAAAAGTAATAGAAAAAAAGAAAAAGGTAACTACACCAACTCCTAAAACTATTGCTAAAAAAACTGTAAAACCAGTTGAAAAAAAAGCAACTGCTAAAAACACTGCAGCAACAAAAAAAGATAAAGTAAAAACTACTATTGTTGAACCCAAAAAATCAATAAAATCAACACCAGCAGTTAAAGTTGCCAAACAAGTGGTAAAAGTAGCAAAAGTAGAAAAAATTAAAGCTAAAATTGAAACGGTTCAAAAAGCAATCCAAGAAAAAGTGAGTGCAAAACCTGCATCAAAAAATCTCAAAAAAGTAGTAATTGAAGCAAAACCTTTACCTGTAATTACAAATCCTGCAAAATTAAAACCGGTAAAAACAATTTTAATTTCACAACCAAAACCTGAGTTGGGAAAATCACCGTATATTGACTTAGCAAACGAATTTAAACTAAAAATAGATTGGCGTCCATTTACACATGTTCAAGGTGTTTCTGCAGCTGAATTTAGAAAACAAAAAATCTATATTGAACAATTCAGATGTATAATATTTACTAGTCGAATCGCCATTGAACAATATTTTAGAATTTGCGAAGAAATGCGCGTGAAAATTAGCGAAGACAATAAATATTTTTGTCTAAGTGAAGCTATTGCATTGTATTTGCAGAAGTTTATTCAATATAGAAAACGTAAGGTGTTTTTTGGTGATGGAAAACTACCTAAATTAACAGAAGTAATTCTTAAACATAAAGAAGATGGAAAATATTTATTGCCATGTTCTGACTTGAAAGATAAAGCTTTGGCGGATGCATTTAGCAAACATGATATTCCATATACGGAAGCAATAATTTACAAAACAGTTGCAAGTAATTTAAATGATTTAAGCGATGTAAAATATGACATGTTAGTGTTCTTTAATTCATCTGCAATTGATTCTTTATATACCAATTTTCCAAAGTTTACTCAAGACGAAACTCGTTTAGCAATCTTTGGCAACAACACAGCGGAAACTGTTATCGGACACAAATTAAATGTAAACATTTTTGCTCCAACTCCTGAAAATCCTTCATTAGTGGATGCCATTAAAAAATACATTAAAACAGCAAATAAAAGATAACAATATCCAATAGGGCAAATGATTTATTAAATATGGATTCAATTATTAAAAAATCTGCCTCATTTTAATATTTCTTTCCTATTTTTACAATATGTTCGATTTCAAAGATATTTTTCGATTAGTATCTTGCATGTGTTTTATGTGCATGTTTGGTTTTTTTGCATATTCGCAAATTCAACCAAACTCGTCTCATTACATGTATCAGCCACAGTTAACCAATCCTGCATTTTATGGTAGTAAAAATGGATTAAATCTTGGTGTAAATTATCGCCATCAATGGGCAAAATTAGATGGACAACCGCGTACAATCAACATCTTTGCAGATGCAGAAATTCCTGCTGCTCATGGTGGAATTGGATTTAATATTACTAATGACCAATTAGGCGCTTTTAATAATACATGGCTTAATATTGGATATGCATTTATTCAACCAATAAAAGATAAACTTAAAATTGCAATTGGAATTAATGCTGGTGTGAATATTTCCCAATTAGACGGAAGTAAATTAGTAACACCTCAAGGCACTTCTGGTGATTTAAATGACGACTTTTTATCGAACCAAAAACAAAGTAGTTTTAAACCCAATTTAGCATTAGGTATTGCGCTTATGCATAAATTTGTCGAAATTGGAATCAATTACTCTAATCTGATAAACGCAAAAGATAAATTTAAAGGCGATTTAAATACCTTAAAACCAACATATGGTGGCGTTTTTCAAACCTATGTAACTAGCAAAGTAAGTGTTGGAAAAGACTTTAAATTGAAACCGTCTGTCCAGTTTTCAACTGATTTTAAAGAATTTCAAACTGATTTTAGTGTGCTGGCTGGCTACAAGGAATATGTTTATCTAGGATTAAATGTTCGTGGATACAATAAAAAAGCATTTGAATCGTTATCACCAATAATAAATATTATTCCAGTGAAGAATTTGAATATAATTTATAGCTATGACGTAAACTTAAATAAATTAGCAAAAGTTAATAAAGGTACGCACGAAGTGACATTGAATTACATATTGCCAAATAGCAAAATGTATAAAAGTCCTAAAATCATAAATAATCCACGCTTTTTGTAAAATGTGTATTAAAAAATAGTTGATTTTAAACACTTTTGTGTACAAGTAAATAAATTTTTAGTTAATTTTACAAACTTATTAGGATATAAAACGTAAACAACTAAGTAAGATGAACAATTTAAAGATTTCATTAATAGCAGTAATTGCTATTTTTTTAGCAAGTTGTAAAGGTGGTAAAACTGCTGGTACCGACGGTCAATTAATTGGAGCTCAAGAGAGACCAAAATGGGACAATAATCTTTTACCTTACGGTATGGTTTATGTTCCATCTGGTGTTTTTCATGCAGGGCCGTCAGATCAGGATGTAAACTACGCTTTCAATACAAAAATGAAACAGATTTCTATTGTAGGTTTCTACATGGATGAAACTGAAATTACAAACAATGAATACCGTCAGTTTGTTGAACGTGTTCGTGATTCAATAGCACATCAGATGCTAGGTGGTGATCACTTAAAAGAAGGCGAAAATGGTAAACAAGCTATTAATTGGGAAATGCCAATTGATATGAATTGGAATACAGGTGGTTCTGCAACAGAAGAAGGTTCTCAATTAGAATCTATGTTCTACTCAGAAGCTGACCGTATTGATGGTAAAAAAGAAATTGATCCACGTAAATTAGTTTACGAATATACTTGGTTCAAATGGAAAGAAGCATCTGTTCAACGTCCTACTGACAAAGAAGTAAAACCTAGAAGTGCATTTATCGAAAGAAAGAAAATTGCAATTTATCCTGATGAAATGGTTTGGATTAGAGATTTCTCTTATTCTTATAACGAACCAATGACCCGTTCATATTTTACACATCCTGCTTATGATGATTATCCAGTAGTTGGTGTTACTTGGGATCAATGTAATGCATTTTCTGCTTGGAGAACATTGATGTGGAATGGCTTACGTTTAAGTAAAGGCGAAGCTCCAATAGATCAATTCCGTTTACCAACTGAATACGAATGGGAATATGCTGCAAGAGGTGGTAGAAATCTTTCTCCATATCCTTGGGGCGGTCCTTACATCCGTAACACTAAAGGTTGTCTATTAGCAAACTTTAAACCAGGTCGTGGAAATTATCCAGAAGATGGCGGATTCTATACAGTCCGTGCCGACTCTTACTGGCCAAATGACTATGGTTTATATAACATGGCTGGTAACGTGGCAGAATGGACTTCAACTGCTTATGAAGACGATGCGGTTGCATTTATTCACGATAAACAACCAGATTTCAGATACGATGCAAAAGAAGACGATCCAAATGTAATGAAACGCAAAGTAATTAGAGGTGGATCTTGGAAAGATATTGCTTACTTCTTACAATGTGGTACAAAATCATACGAATATCAGGACTCTGCTAAATCATATGTTGGTTTTAGATGTTTATTACCATTCATGGGTCGTTCAATGAATGATTTCGGTAATTAATTACCTTATAACACAATAAATTCTTTTTTAAAACGTTAAACATATTAAATTAAATAACTAACCAAAAAAATCACAATTTTATGGCAACTTCAATTCCATTTTACAAAAAGAAATCCTTCAAAAACGCAAAAAATATGCTGTTTGGTGTGGGTGCGGCAATCGTAATTATTGGCGCATGGGCAAAAATTTTACACTTTTCTTGGGCTGGTATTGCATTAACAGTAGGTTTATTAACTGAAGCAGTAATTTTTGCTATCTCAGGTTTAATTCCACCAGAACCAGATTACTACTGGGAAAAATACTATCCAGGTTTAGATAATTATGATCCAGAAGCTAGTGGTTCTAATGCAGCAGCAGTTTCTGTTGGTGGTGGTGCAAACAAAAAATCACTTTCAGGTGAAATGGACAAAATGTTGGAAGCTGCTAAAGTAGATCAAAATTTAGTTTCTAGATTTGGAGATAATTTAAAAAACTTTGCTGATAATGTAGGTAAAATGGGAAATTTAGCAGATGCTACAGTAGCTTCTAATGATTTCGCAGTTTCAGCAAAAAATGCAGCAACATCATTAAATGGTGTTAAAGATTCTTTCTCAGCTGCAGCAGATGGAATGAGCAAATTAGCGGCTGCTTCTGGAGATGCTTCTCAATATCATACACAAGTTCAAAGTGCTACTAAAAATTTAGCTGCATTGAATGCTGTTTATGAAATGGAATTACAAGACACAAATACACACTTAAAAACAATGAACAAATTCATTGGAAACTTAAGTACTGCTATGAATAGCTTAGAAAGTTCTTTGGCTGATACAGAGAAATTCAAAACTCAAATGGGTGGCTTAGCTGGCAACTTAGAAAAATTAAATGGAATTTATGGTAATATGCTTTCAGCAATGAGATCATAGTTGATACTATCTGTAATAAATTGTTAACCTAAAGAAAAATTGTAAAATATGTCAATTCCAAAGGAGAACAGGCAGCAGATGATTAACTTAATGTATCTCGTGTTAACCGCACTACTTGCATTAAACGTATCTGCTGAAATCCTGAACGCATTTAAAACCATCACACGAAGCTTAGAATCTTCTAATAAAGTGATTGATGATAATACAAAAGCTGTATTTAGCAGCTTTGCAATTAAAAAAGCAAAAGAACAAGCAAATCAATCTGTTGTTAAGTATGAAGCACTTGCAACAACCGCTATGTCTGAGACAAAAGTTTTATTAGAAAAGATTGCTCAACTAAAAAAAGATATTATCGCTCAAGCTGGTGGACCAAGTACTGAAGGTGGTATCATGGAAAAACCAGATGATTTAGATGTGTCTGAAAGATACATTATCGAAGAAAAAAGAGGTGATAAATTAAAAGCTGATATTGATGCTTATCATGCTAAAATGATAGCTATGGTTGATGATGCAGCATTTAAAAGTGATTTCGATAAGAAAATTGTTAATACAGTAACAGATGACAAAGGCGGTTGGGTACGTCAAAATTTTGGTAACATGCCTGCTGTTGCTTCTTATACGATGTTAACAAAGATGGAAACAGATATAAAAAATTCTGAAGGACAAATGGTATCTTATTTCTATTCTAGAATTGGTGACGCAACTCCTTTAGAAAGAGATGATATCGTTTTCGACCGTTTCTCTGCTCAAATAACTTCTCCAAGTTCTTATATCTTAGAAGGAGAAACATTTGAAGCAAACGTGTTTTTATCTGCGACAAGTTCAAAAAGTTCAGGTACAGTAACTGTTAATGTTAACGGTTCAAATTTACCAGTTGATGAAAATGGTGTTGCACATTATAAAGCAGGTGGTGGTGTTGGTGAACATCCAGTAAGTGGTTCAATTGGCGTACGCAATGATAGAACTGGTGAAGTAAAATCATATAAATTACCTGAATTCAAATATACTGTAGCTGCTCCGTTTGCTCAAGTTTCTGCAACTAAAACCAATGTATTATATATTGGTGTAGATAATCCAATTGAGGTTTCTGCTGCAGGTATGCGTTTACAAGATGTGACTGCATCTATTTCATCGGGTAGTTTGGCACAAGCTGGTCCAGGAAATTATATCGCAAGAGTTACTACGCAAGGTGTTGTAAAAGTTACACCAACTGCAAAAGGTAAAGCATACAAACCAAAAGAATTCCGTGTAAAAATGATTCCAGATCCAGTTGCTGCAGTTGGTAACGAATCAGGTGGTCGTAAAAATGCAGCTTGGTTTAAAGTTCAAACAGGTGTTCAAGCTTTATTGAAAGACTTCTTATTTGAAGTTGGTTTCCAAGTGTTAAGTTTTAACATGTTCTACCAACCAAAATTACAAGATCCAGGTATTGCTGCTGCGTCAGGTGCTTATTTTAGCCCTGCACAAAAAGGATTCATGTCAAAAGCTAAACCTGGTGATATTTTCTATATTGAGGATATTAAAGTGAAAGGTCCGGATGGATTATCACGTAAAATTCCTGGTATTGCCTTCAAAATTGATTAATAAGTATTTAGATTTCATCTTATGAAAATGCAAATTAAAAAAATCTCTTTATTATTGTTGATACTTTCGGTATTCGCAGTTTCAATTGGAAATGCGCAAACGAAAAAGAAAACAACGAAAAAGAAACCTAAATCAACTCAAGTGTCTGCTGAAGAAATGGCAGCAGCAGCTAAAGCTATAGAAGACTCTACAGCAGCAGCTCAAGCAGCAGAAGCAGCAGCTCAAGCAGCAGCAGCTTTGCCACCAGCAGCAGCGACAGCATCTACGGTTGATCCAAACGCAGTAAAGACAGAAGTGCCAAAATTACCTTGGGTACAAGAAATTACTGGAAAACGTATGATTATGGGTTACGAGCCAATACGTGAAGCCGATGTATTTTGGTGGAAAACAGTTTGGCGTGTAATTGATTTAAGAGAAAAAATAAACTTGCATTTCAAATGGCCAAAAGCACCATTTATACAAATCATGTTAGATGCTATTAATGGCGGAAAAGCACAAGTATATAGTGGTATGGATGATGATTTCGCAACGCCAATTGATCCCAAAGAAGCATTGAGTGTTGCTGGTGGAAGTACAGACTCTATCTATGTTCCAGATCCAGTAACAGGTATTACTACATTACAAGTAATTACAAATGAAATTAACTGGAATAACGTAAACAAATTGCGTTTAAAAGAAACTTGGTTCTTCAATAAACAAACTTCTACTATGGAAGTACGTATTATGGGAATTTGTCCTTTGTATGATAACTACGATCCTGCAACTGGTGATTTCCGTGGTGAAGTTCCTGTATTTTGGGTGTTTTTTCCAAGTATGAGACAAATATTAGTTAACTCACAAGCATACAATCCATTTCCAAATGGTGTACGTTTAAATTGGGATCAAGTATTTGCTTTACGTTTATTCGGTAGCTATATTTACAAAGTAGATAATGTTCAAGATTTCCGTATCAAAGATTACAAATCTGGAATTGATATCTTATATGAATCTGAAGCTAAGAAAAACGAATTATTTACATTCGAACACGATCTTTGGGAATACTAATGTTTTCTTAAAAGTATACAAAACGTCTCACTTAAAGTGAGACGTTTTTAGTATTGTAAAAATCATAAACTATTTTCGCTTTAGTCTTTCCAATTGTTTTTTCTAAATCAACTAAATTAGCTTTTTCTATATTTTTTACAGAACCAAAATCAAGTAGTAATTTATTTGCTAAATTTTCTCCTATGCCTTTAATTTCATTCAACGTAGTTTTAAACGTATTTTTTGATCGCTGGCTTCTGTGAAAGGTGATTCCAAAACGATGTGCTTCGTTGCGTAATTGTTGTAGCACTTTCAATGTTTCCGATTTTTTATTGATATACATCGGAATAGAATCATTTGGATAATAAATTTCCTCCAAACGTTTTGCTATGGAAACAACTTGTATTTTATTCTCTAAATTCAATGCTTTCATACTTTCCATCGCAGAATGTAATTGCCCTTTTCCACCATCAATCACAATTAACTGCGGTAGTGGCGCATCTTCATCTAATAATCGTTTGTATCTTCTGTAAACAATTTCTTTCATTGTATCAAAGTCATTTGCACCAACCACAGTTTTTACATTAAAATGACGATAATCTTTTTTACTTGGTTTTGCATTTTTGAAAACCACACATGCTGAAACTGCATTCGTTCCTTGAAAATTAGAATTATCGAAACATTCAATGTGTGTTGGTAGTTCGGTCAATTTTAAATCTAATTTCATCTGTTCTAAGATGCGCGTTGAAGGATCTGTTTTTTGATTTTCTTTCCCTTTTATTTTATAGTACATCGCATTTTTTTCTGCTAGTTCTAATAAACTTTTTTTCTCACCAATGCGTGGTACTTGTACCACTAATTTTAATGTAGGTTCAATAAAAATATGAAATGGAAGTAGAAGCGTTGCGTTTGTGTTTTCTTCAGTATCAATTATATTCAATACTGCAAAAGATAAAAGGTCATCTTTTGTTTCATCTAAATTTCGTTTTAGTATTAAGTTTTTTGTTTTAATAATTGTTCCTTCGTGAACATACATATAATGAATAAATGCTTTGTCGTTTTCTTCCAAAAAACCAAATACATGCAAATTGCCTAAGTTCGGATTGATAACTGTTGACGTAGAGATATATTCTTTGAGCGATTGAATTTTTATTTTAGTAAATTCAGCTTTTTCGAACTCCAACATATTGGCGAAGTGAAGCATTTCTTCTTTCATTAGATTGCGTACTTCACTCAGATTACCTTTAATGATTTTGCGAATTTGATCTACATTTTTGTCATACTCCATTTTGGTTTGATTGGAAATGCACGGTGCTAAACAATTACCAATATGGTATTCTAAACAGGATTTAAATTTTTTCTTTTCAATGTTTTTTTCTGATAATGGTAAACTGCAATTTCTAATTGGGTACAATTTTTTTATCAATTCTAAAATAGTACGCACCTGATGAACAGACGTGTAGGGTCCAAAATATTCAGCACCATCATCCACTAATTTTCGGGTAAAAAAAATACGTGGAAAATCTTCGTTCATGATTTTCAAATACGGATAGCTTTTGTCATCTTTCAATAAAATATTATAACGAGGTTGCAATTCCTTGATTAAAGAATTTTCCAACAACAACGCATCTTTTTCAGTCGCAACAACTGAATATTCAATGTTGTGAATTTTGCGCACCATTAAACCAATTCTATAAGACAAATCTTTACTTACAAAATAACTGGAAACTCTATTTTTTAAACTTTTTGCTTTGCCAATGTATAATAAATTTCCATCAGCATCATAATAGCGATACACACCTGGTTGACTAGGTAAGTTTTTAATAATTGGTTGCAAATGAATTTGTGTCGTCATCCATTACAAATATAATTGATAGAGCCGATGATTTTTAATCAAAAAAAAATCTGTATTTTTAAGAAATTAAAATATAAATAATAATGTTTCAACTAACAGAAACCAGAAAAAGATGGCTGCTTATTATATGCATGTTTTATGTTGCATTTGTTTTTTTAATGCACAAATGGGGCCATCAAGGTGATATGGAATTTTGGATCGATTGGTCGAAATATATTTTTAACTATGGATTTGTGCATGTGTATGATAACAAAAACTGTAATTACTTGCCATTGTATTTATATGTGTTGCGGTTTCATACAATAATACAAGGCAATCTGCAAGATATTCAAGATAATATGTATACCATAAAATATTACACCATTATTTTTGATATTATTGGTGCGTATTTAGCGGTTTGGTTTGTAAAAGATGAGTTCAAAAAACTGTTTTATTTTGTTTTGTTGATGCTGAATGTTGCCTATTTTTATAACACAGCACTTTGGGCACAAGTAGATGCAATATTTACTTGTTTTGGTTTTTGTGCAATTATTCTTGCTTTAGAAAAGAAAACTGTGTTAAGTGCATTGAGTTTATTAATTGCTTTAAATTTTAAATTACAAGCATTAGTTTTTATTCCAATTGTTGGATTGATTTTATTACCACAACTTATTTCAAAAGAAGGAATTAAAAAAATAGTTATTGCTGCTTTAATTGGTTTTGTAATTCAATTGTTGATTTTATGGCCATTTATTTCGAATGATAGAATGTATCAGGTGATGAATGTAATTACTGGTTCTGTTGATAAATATCCATATCCAGCGGTTGGTGCGTTTAATTTATGGTCGTTGCTATTATTTAATAGAACGATTGAAGGAATGTATGATATAACAGATAAAGTGAAATTTGGATTTTTGACATACAAACAAATTGGAAGTTTGCTGTTTTTTTTAGGTACGTTTATAGCTGTGTTTCCGTTGATGCAGCATCTTTACAAAAAGTATATTAAGAAAGAAATAACTTCATTTTCATTAAGCACCATTTTTTTAATTGCAGCATTAATTGCATTTAATTTTTATTTTTTGAATACACAAATGCACGAACGCTATTTTCATCCAGCGATGATTTCATTAGCTGCGTATGCTTTTTATAGCGGACGATTTTTTCCGTTTATATTAGGTTCCGTTGCTTATTTAATAAACTTAGAAAGAGTGTGCTGGTATTTAGCAATGCACAATGATACCTACATGAAATCGTTTTGGATGGATCAGCGGTTTGTAGCTTTTTTATATTTGATACTGATGCTCTTTATGTATTATTTATTGTATGCAAAGAAACGGAATTCAGAGAATGACATAGAATTGGATATTTAAATTTGATGAAACATTATAAATAAACATTCTCATCAAAATGCTTTCCAAATTTTCATCCAAGTTTGTTGTTTATCTAAAAAATACTAATTTATAATTTAGGTATTATTTTATTTTATTTCATCTTAACTAAGTTAACTTTTGGAAAATGGATGATGCATTATGGATCTTCTGTGATTACAAATGCTAATATGATGACCCTTTTTGATAATTTCTTGAAATATCAATTGAAATTTATAGTGTTTTATAGGTACCTACCTGATAAAATAATTCACATCTTAAATACACCGTCAGTACATTTTAAATTAATCTACATTATAGTTGTTTTTTTAGTCAGCTTAATTGTATATGTATTATATAAAAACAAACAAGTTTTTCAAAACCGTCATTAGTTATGTTGATGTTAATTCCTTTTTAAATTTAGATACAAGTTTGTATTTGAAATCCAGTCCATGATATGGATATATTGCATCTTTATTCTTTTATCCTATAATTACCATTTTTCTATTCAAAATATTAAATAAGTATTTGTTGCATGATGGCAGAAATATTATTAGTTTTCACAAAAGCATTTTCTAAACCTACAGATTTGGTTTAGTAAAACAAGAAACAGATGAACAAAAAATGATTCAATATAAAAGAAGACCCACATAAGTGGTTGTTGATTAAACAAAGTTACAAAGTAGATTTTGGAATGGAATACAGCTTATACTAACATTATTCATAAAAATTACATCAAAATACCTGCTATTGTTGCAGAAAGATAAGATGCTAAAGTTCCACAAAGTAATGCTTTCAATCCTAATTTTGCTAAGTCGGCTCTGCGGTTGGGTGCTAATTCACCAATACCACCAATTTGAATTCCTACAGAACTAAAGTTAGCGAAACCGCACAATGCAAAACTCGCAATCATTAATGCTTTTGGTGTCATGGTTGCTTTTGCAGCAATTAAACTGGTGTATGCCACAAACTCGTTTATCGTTAGTTTTTGTCCCATCATGGTGGCTACTTGCATTACTTCTGCATTCGGCACACCCATTACCCAAGCCAATGGATAAAATAAATAACCAAATATCGTATTCAAACCAAATCCTGGATAAATTAAACCTAATAATGCATTAATCAATGCCATCAACGCTATAAAACCAATCAACATCGCAATTACATTGATTGATATTTTCATGCCATCGCTTGCACCATGCGAAATCGCATCGATGATATTCGTGTATTGACTTTTTATCTCTACAGAAACTTTTCCTTTGGTTTGCGATTCTTCTACTTCAGGAAATACAATTTTAGAAATCACCAATGCAGCTGGTGCAGCCATTAAACTGGCAGCAATTAAATATTCAGCAGGCACACCCATACTTACATACACAATTAAAATTCCACCAGCAATACAAGCCATACTACCTGACATAGACGCTAATAATTCACTATTTGTCATGCCTGCTAAATATGGACGAATCATTACTTGCGCTTCTACTTGTCCAACAAATGCACTCGCAACGTTGCTCAATGCTTCAGCACCGGAAACACGCATTACAATATTCATCACGCGCGCAATAGCCGCCACCACGCGTTGCATAATACCTACATGATATAAAATCGCAACCAATACACAGACTAAAATAATAGTGGCTGGAATACTAAATGCAAAAATAAATGTACCAGGCGCACCGTAAGAAGCTGGTCCTGCTGGCGAATGTGTATCCGTCATAATTCCACCATACACAAAAGCAGCGCCTTGTTGAGCATAACCTTCAATAGCTTTCATTCCACCACCAATTGCCTGAAAAAAACGAGTAACTGCTGGAATTTTTAATATGATAATTGCTAAGAAAAGTTGCAAACCAAGTCCGCTTATTACTAAGCGAAGGTTGATTTTTTTCTTGTTGTTTGAGAATAAAAATGCAATTCCTAAAATTGCGATGATGCCTAAAATACCTTGAAATCTTTCCATAAATTTTCGTGTGTTAACAAATATAAAGGTTTATTTTACTTTTATATAATAATGCTATTAACAATGGAATGTAATTACAGTAAAATGTTAATTATTATGGTAAGATTGGATTCAATAGGTTTTATCTGAATCAAATCTTCATTTGTATTGCTTTTTTATCCTTTATTCAATTCTCTGCTACGTTCGCGTGCAGCATCTAAAATAATTTGTATATTATTGTAACTATTTTTTTGGAGGTTTGTTTTCAGGATTTTGATAGGCATTGAAAACACTGTAAATGATTATATTAGTATTGTTGAATTCGTATATAATTTGATATGGAAATATATCGATTAAAACTTGTCTGAAATCGTCTTCTAATTTTCTGAAATGTAAAGGATAATCTTGAATGTAAACAATTTTTTCTTCTAATTCTTCAATAAATCTATCACCTAAACCAATTTGTTTGTTTTCGTAATAATTATATGCAACTTGTATATCACGATATGCTTCTTCTTTAATTTCTAAAGCATAAATCATTACTTGGTTGATTTTAATAACTGTTTTACTTCTTCCAAACTGTATGATTTGCTTTCACCTTTTAAATGTTTTACTTTTCTACTGTGCAATTCTTTTTTTTGTTCATCAGTAAGTTGAACTTGTTCAATAGTTGGTTTTAATATTGCATAGATTTTTTCTAACAATTTAGTGTCAGCTTGTTCTATAAAACCATGTACTTGTTGCTTTAATTCAATTGATGACATCTAGTTTATTTAAGATTAAAATTAATTATTTTCTTCGATTAATCAATACTAAATTTCAACCTTTATTCAATTCTCTGCTTCTCTCTCTTGCAGCATCTAAGCCACGTTGAATATTATCGCTAATATTTTTTTGATTAAATTCTTTTAATGCAGCTTCCGTTGTGCCACCTTTAGATGCCACTTTATCTATCCATTCTTTGCACGATAAATTATTGACTTTATATAACTCAACAGTACCTAAAAATGTTTGTTCCACAATCTTTGATGCTTCAGTATGTGTGAAACCAAACTCCATGGTTTTCTGTATCATCGCATCCATAAAATAAAATACATACGCTGGGCCGCTACCAGAAACAGCAGTAATGGCATTCAGTTGATCTTCATTATATAATTGAATAGATGCGCCAGTGGTTTCTAATAATTTGCGAACAAAATCGGCGTCGCGTTGTGGTATACTTTCCGAAACCATAAAGCCAGTAACACCCATTCCAATTTGGCAAGGCAAGTTTGGCATACAACGAATTACTTTTTTGGTTGCTAAATTATTTTCTACATCAGCAATTTGCACACCAGCCATAATAGTTAGCACTATATGTTTGTCGGTAATAAAAGGTTTTAATTTTGGATACACTGCATATGCATCTTGTGGTTTTGTGGCTAGAATGATGATGTCTTTTTCTAAAATAAAATCGCCATAATCATTATATACTTGTCCGAGTTTCATGCGATTCAATTCTTGAATTTGTGCATGATCTTTTTCGATAACGGTAAGTTGTTTGTGTGTTAGTACTTTTGCATTTAAAAAACTTTCTGCAAAACTTCGACCCATATTTCCACCACCAATAATTAATACGTTCATGCGGTAAAAATAGGAATAAGTTATAAGTTATAAGTAGTAAGTTATAAGTTTTTTTGAGTTCGGTACTTTTAAATTTTTTGATTGGTTTTATAATTGCATGTCATAAGATTTTCGTAATTTTATTTATGATTATACTATTACTTTATTTAATAAACACAATTGCTACTATTTATGCGGAAAATACTGAGTTACGCATGGTGCAATATGGTTCAAAAATTTTATTGATGCCTTTGTTGGCAATTTATTTGTATTCTAAAGTAAAGAATTTTTCAACCTATAAGTTAATTTACGCTGCTTTGTTTTTTTCTTGGTTAGGTGATATTTTTTTGATGTTTCCACGAAATGAACAGGATCTTTCTACTTCAAAATTGTTATTTATTTCTGGATTGATTTCGTTCTTAATTGCACATATTAATTACAGTATTTATTTTATAAATGAAGTAAAAGATAAAACAAAAGTTACGTTGTTAGTTGGGAAACCTTATTTGATTCTGCCATTTTGTGTTTTCGGAATTGTTTTATTATCGATTTTATATCCAAGTTTAGGTGTGATGAAATTGCCTGTAACCTGTTATACAATAATAATAATGTTGATGGCAATGACAGCATTCAATAGGAAAAATCTAGTTAACTCAACATCATTTTTGTTGGTCTTTATTGGTGCACTTATTTTTGTAGTTTCCGATTCCTGCATTGCAATAAATGTATTTTATAAACCATTTGAATTTGCAAGAATTGCAATTATGTCAACTTATACTGTTGCTCAGTTTTTGATAATTTATGGTGTGATAAAAGCAAACGAAAAAATCGTTTAATAATTTTCTTCTTCTTTTACAATTTGCTTATGCACTCTGGAAGAAATATTGATGCTAATTTCATAGAGTGTAAAAATTGGTGCAGAAATTAATAGCAAACTAAACATATCGCCTTGTGGTGTAATAACTGCGATAATAAACAAAATTACTACATACGCAATCTTGCGCGATTCTTTCATTAATTTTGGTGTGATGATGCCAAATTTTGTCAGGAAATAAACCAGCATCGGTAATTCAAACATCATACCTGTTGGTATCACCATGGATACAATGGTGTTGATGTAGTTTTCAACTTCAATCATGTTTTGCGCTTGGGCAATTGCTTCATAACTATATAAAAAATTGATAGAAAATGGTGCAATAATAAAGTAACCAAATAAGCATCCTAATAAAAATAAAATAGACGTGAAGAACACAATGAAGTTGGCATTTTTTAATTCTTGTTCGTGCAATGCAGGTTTTATAAATCGCCAAAATTCCCAAAATACATAAGGAAACGCAAATACAAAACCGGCAATAGCTGATGTTTGAATATGCAACATGAACTGTCCAGCCAAATCTGTATTAATGAAATTGTATTTCAAACTTTGCATACACAAACCTGACAAAAAAGGTAGTTTTTCACCAATCCAGCAAAACGCACGATTGGTTGGGAAATCTGGTCGAGTTGGACCGAAAATCAAAAAATCAAAGATGAAAGATTTGTTTACAAAGGCAATGATTCCAAATAAAAGAACTGCAATTACAGAACGTAGAATATGCCAACGCAACACATCAATATGGTCGAAAAAACCCATTTCCTGTTTGTCATCCGCTTCGTCTATTTTAGCCATTTACATTGCAAAAATAACGTATTAAATATCAAGGAAATATTAAGTTTGGAATTTAGATAATTAGTCAATAGTCATTAGTTTTGAATTAATATAATTTCAAGAAATAACGAATAATTTTTTTTATTAAACTAATGACCAACAACCATTGTCTAATGACCAATTCTATTTCCCAATTAAATTGAATAGCTGATCAATTTTTGGTGTTAGAATAATTTCTGTTCTTCTGTTTTTTGCTCTACCATCTGGAGTTGCATTACTTTCAATCGGAAAAAATTCACCACGACCAGAACCGATAATTTGTTTTGCATTTACTTTGTATTTATCGGTCATAATATGCAACACTGAACTTGCGCGCATCAAACTTAAATCCCAATTATCTTTCAGCAAGCCGCCGTTAGATGCGTAGGGAACATTGTCGGTATGACCTTCAATATTTACTTGTATGTCTGGATTTTTTTTCACTACATCAGCAATTTTACCTAATGCTTCAACGCCTTTTGATTCTACTAAAGTTGAACCAGATTTAAACAATAATTTGTCTGACATGGATACATAAACTTTTCCATCTTTGGTATAAACGCTTAATTCGCCAGCTGAGAAATCAGTCAATGCTTTTTTGATGGCATCGCGCAATTGTTCAGACTGTAATTTTTGATCAGATAATAATTTTTCGAGTTCAGCTATTTTCGTTTCGCGCAATAATAAATCAGCAGTTAATTTTTTTAAGTCGCTTTCTTTTTTATCTAAATCAAATTTTTGTTTTTCCAAATCTAGTTGCATCTGAATCAAATCTGCATTCGTTTTTTGGTCTTTATCAGCAGCCGTTTTTAATTTTTGTAAATACTCTTGTTGAGAAGATGAATATTGTGTGTTTAAACCATCAATTACATTTTTTAATGAATCCTTTTGCGTCACTAATTCAGCTGATTTATCCATTAATTTCTCTAATTGATATTTAAAATCAGAATTTTCTTTTAAGATAGCTCTTTTAATAGAATCGCATTCTAACATTTGTGCTTTTTTCTCTATTTCTGAATTTAGATATTGATCTAAAACACGTGCGTATTCTTTTTGTGTTACACAGCTGCTTGTTAATAAAATGTACAACTAATAATATAAAGAGAACTTCATTTTTAATCTATTTCTTTTAATGTTTTTGGAATATCCAAAATTAGGTTTATCTTTACATAGAAACTCTATATGGATATTTCAATGGATGTTATTTTACTCAAAAATAGAATTTACTACCAAATTTATCTCCAATATTGCATGGATGTTGTAATAATTGCGCTTGAATGGAAGACGCTTTTGAAAAATTGTTCAAACAAATTAAAAAGCAATTCAGCCAATTCATCTAAAAATTATTTTTGAATTTTAACTGCATCTGGAGCGTCATACAGTAGTTGGAATTATTACAGGTGCGGATTCAGTTAATTTTAATACACTGTGATTTGGTTTTATGTTCCAGGAATTCTTTAAGAACTCGCTGTTGGTGATCCTTGCATCGGAAAATCTACTTTGATGTAAAATCATAAATTGGATATAAATTTGTTGGCGTTCGCAAACATTAATATCAGGTAAAGAAAGTGAGCAACAACTCAAGATGCGTGCTGATCGCATCAAACAGACTAATTCGGAAATTTTTGTTTATACGGAAACATCTGTAGAATCAATTATGCAGCAAATTGAGCAAGTGCAACCGCATTTGTTAGTCATTGATTCCATTCAAACCTTAGAAACTTCGATGATAGAATCAGCAGCTGGTAGCGTATCGCAAATTCGTGAAGCCACGCACGTGATTCAACAATATGCAAAACGGAATAATTTGCCAGTTTTTATTGTTGGTCACATTACAAAAGAAGGAACGATTGCAGGACCAAAATTATTAGAGCACATGGTTGACACGGTGTTGCAATTTGAAGGAGATCGTAATTATAATTATAGGATTTTACGAACACAAAAAAATCGATTTGGTTCTACGTCTGAACTTGGAATTTACGAAATGCGTGGCGATGGTATGCGTGCAGTGACCAATCCATCTGAGTTGCTGATTACTCAACGTGATGAACAGGTGAGTGGCGTTGCTATTGCGGTTACGATGGAAGGAATGCGTGCATTGTTAGTTGAAGTGCAAGCGTTAGTTTCGCCTGCAGTATATGGCACACCACAACGTAGTTCAACTGGTTATGATTTACGAAGATTAGGAATGATTTTGGCAGTTTTAGATAAACGCTGTGGTTTTCGTTTCGGCGCGAAAGATGTTTTCCTGAATATTGCAGGTGGCTTGCGAGTAGAAGATCCTGCTGTGGATTTGGCTGTAGTTGCTGCGTTATTATCTTCTTATGAAGATGTAGCAATCAATAACAAGTTTTCATTCAGCGGTGAAGTTGGTTTGAGTGGTGAAATTCGTGCGGTGAATAAAGTAGAACAACGAGTTGCTGAAGCATCTAAATTAGGTTACGAAAAAATCTTTATTTCTAAATACAATCAAAAAGTAAAAAGCGAAGAAGCAGAAATTAATTTAATTAAAACCGTTGCTGAGTTTTATAAGATGTTGTTTTTAAAATTTTTTCCTGAAATTATTTATTTACAGTAATTTGATTATGTAAGTGCTTATAAACTAATTTAGAAATTGAAGCAATTGTTTTTGCCATTTGCTTTAAATCTTTTCCTTTCGTCATTACACACAAATATACGGTTGATTGTATTTGTAAATAATTCCACAGTCATGTAATTGTTTTGTATCGATATTTGTAAAAAATCGCTCGCCAAACTTATGCGATAATTTTACTGTTGTTGGTATGGATAAAAGCCATAATGCATATTCAGACATTTTGTAGTTTAAGAACGTAGCATTGTATAAAATTCTAAAAAAAGCATACTGTTTCACAGATAAAAAATTTGAAGGACACCAGTCGAATCAAATTTCTGAATATCAATATTAAGATCATCAAATATTTCTTTGTAGATTGGATATGGAATATTTCGAACTAATAAATCTTTTGCATCATTATCAGAATGAATAATCATCGCTTCTATTAATTCTTGCATCGTGTAAATATTTCCAGCAACTAAATTAAAACTGTCTCTAATATTTTGATATGGCTTGTCTTCATTTGGAATGAAAACATCTTGCTTTAAAAGAAAGTTAGGGTCTTCTTGTGCTTGCTTTAATGCAGCAATTAAATAGGGTACCTTCAATAAACTTGCAGGCGAATACATAGCATTTTCATTAATTCCAACCCACAAGCCAGTAGTCAAATCTCTATAATAAACGGAAGCAGATTCAATGTTTTTAGATGTAATTTCTTTTTGAATAAAATCTGATATATTTTTTTGTAAAAGTTTATTAGTGCCTAAACTTGATGAATAAATATCATAATAATCTAGTAAAGGATTGATGTAGTTATATCCAGCAACTCTGATTTCTTTTATATCAGTGCATGATGTTGCTTTTTTTACAGTATTTGTTTTTGACGTCTTAGTTGTTTGAGAAAGAATATAATTAGAACTGATAAAAATCAAAAGTAATATCGTGTAAATTTTATTCATGCTTAGTTAATTATAGATATCACAACATTCCATTTTTAGAAAGTTAGATTTGTTTTTCAAATAGTTTTCAAAAGAAAATAATTTTACGGCTTTTTCTTTTTCAATTACAAATTTAAGCATTATTTCAATAAACAACTTGCTATAAATCAATTTAGTTTTATTTTAACACTTGATTGAACTTCAAAATATAAAAATTGTTGTAACTAAACTTTATCAATTAAAATAAAATTGATACATTTAAAATATGCTTTCTTCAATTCAAGAATACAGTACTGATTTTTATCGTTTATTTTTCCAAAATTATGCGGTGCATGCAACACACCTTTAACAAAAGGTGAACAACATTTGTGTGTGCACTGCAGATTAGAATTGCCATTTACAAACTTTGAAACCATAAAAGAAAATCCAATTGAAAAATTATTTTTCGGCAGAGCACAATTAGAATTTGCTACTTCGCTGTTTTTTTTTTCGAAAGGTGATAAAGTGCAGAATATTATGCACAATATTAAATATAACGAACAAAAAGAACTTGCAATTTTTATTGGCAAAATTTTTGGCGAACGTTTGCAAAATATTTTAACCATAAACAGCGTTACTACTATAATTCCGATTCCATTGCATCCACAAAAACAACATTTGCGTGGATTTAACCAAAGTGAATTGTTTGCACAAGGATTGAATGAAGTTTTAAATATAGAATTATGTACAGATAATGTGTTCAGAAATGTAAATACAGAAACGCAAACCAGAAAAAACAGAATAGAGCGATGGCAAAATGTAGAAAAAGTATTCGATATCAAAAAAACATCAGCACTAAAAAATAAACATGTATTATTAGTGGATGATGTATTAACTACAGGCGCTACATTGGAAGCATGCGCGCAATCATTAATCGAAAAGTGCAATTGCAAAGTTAGCATTGCAACAATTGCAGTGGCAATGACTTAAATGTAAAATAAGTTGTAAGTAAAAAGTATATTTGTTGAAGAAAAGTTATAGATAAAGTCATGCAAAAAAAACATTTTTATATAATTATTGGTATTTTCATTTTGCTGACATTCATTTTTCCGTCATGTAAAAAAGATAAATTTGATACCAATTCTGGTATTTCATTTTCTACAGATACGTTAACGTTTGATACATTATTTACATCGTTAGGTTCTACAACAAGATTTTTTATTGTTAGAAATACGCAAAAACAAGCCATCAAAATATCTAATATAAAATTAGCTGGTGGTGCAACTTCTTCTTATAGAATAAATGTGGACGGCGATGCCGGAATCAACTTCAACGATGTTGAAATTCCTGCAAAAGATAGTATTTATGTGTTTGCTGAAGTGACTGTAAATCCAAACGCAAGTAACTTGCCATTTATTATTGAAGATTCGATTCAGTTCACCACTAATGGAAAATTACAACAAGTGCAACTCAACGCATACGGACAAAATGCTCATTTTTTCAATGCAGATTCTTTGGAATCAAATACTACTTGGACAAATGATTTGCCATATGTGATTTTAAATTATTTACAAATAAAAAACACAGCATGTCTCACTATTGAAAAAGGTTGCAAAGTGTATTTTGGTGGAGGCGCAGCCATGATTGTGGAAGGTTGTTTAAATATTGATGGTGAAGATACAACAAATGCTGTACTGTTCCGTGGTGTGCGTTTAGATAAAGATGTTGCCGACAGACCGTATGATGATTTTCCTGGACAATATGCAGGCCTTTTCTTTTTGCGTAGAAGCGTTGGAAATATTAATTACTTAAATATGCGCAACTCAGCGTATGGTATAAATGTTGGAAATATAAAGACTACAGATGATGATGCACAAAATATACGTGAACTTCAGAACATGTCGATTAATAATGCGCCAATTGTTTCAATTACAAATTCTAAAATTTATAACTCAGCGTTTTATGGCATTTTTGGTTTTTTAGGAAAAATACAAGGCGAAAATTTATTGGTATATAATTGCGGAAAAAATAATGTTGCCTTGATTGATGGTGGCGATTATAAATTTATAAATTGTACATTTTATAATCGTGGCAGTTCTTATACATCACACACCAAAGAACCTGTTTTTTATTTCAATAATTATTTTAAATATTCAAGCACAGCACCTGCATTACAAGCTGATTCTGCGTTGGCATATTTTAGTAACTGCATTGTTTATGGAACTTTAGATAGAGAAATAGAATATGATGAATTGCTAGGAAGTATTAAAAAATTAAATCTTTTAATTAGTCACTCAATTGTGCAAACTAATGAAGCATTAGATTTTCCAAAGTTCGATGCATGCAAAACAGACGATCCAAAATTTGAAGATGTTTTTAAATTTAATTATAAACTAAAATCAGGTTCGCCAGCTATTGATTTTAGCGAAACACCTGCAACATTAAAAGATATTGATGGTTTTGATATTGTCGGCGCAAAACGCGATTGCGGTGCTTATGAGTTTCGTTGATTTTGATAATTTATTTCACAGAGAATACGGTGTTTTTACACAGAGTTTCCCTGAGAAAATAATTTTTCTCTTTTAATTTTCTCAGTGATTTCTCAGTGATTTCTGTGATATTTATTTTTGAATTTATGTATTTAAATCACTAACTTGAAAGTGTGAAAAATAAACTCAAAAAATATTCCAACTATCTTTTTTACAGTTTTCCTTTGCAGCTCGTTTTTTTGCAATTCAAAAAGCATCCATTTTTTTTATTTTTTTGGTTATTGTTATTCAGTTCAGTACTCTATTTATTTGGTACTTCATACGGAATTCCTTATTTATTGCTAGATCCAGAATACTTGGCAAATGTCAATTTTCTTAGTTTTTTTATAGTTGGATTTGCTATGGCTGCATTCATCATGACTTGGAATATTTCCACCTATATGCTCAATAGTTTTCGATTCGATTTTTTAGCTTCTACCAATTTTCCTTTTGTTCAATTTTGCTTAAATAACAGTTTAATACCTTTAGCTTTTACGGTTGTATATATTGTACAAATAGTAAAATTCCAACATGTTGAGAGTTTAATGTTAACCAAAGAAATTGTTTGGAATATTATAGGTTTATTACTCGGAAATTTACTGATGATGATAACAACAACGCTATATTTTGTGTTGTTTAATCAGAATGTAGAAACGTTTATAAATAAATTAAGTGACGCAGCAAAAGAATCATTATTACTTAAAAAAATAAAACTCGATAAATTTCAACATAATACATCTAATCAAATAAAACAATTACGAGTAGAAACATTTTTGCATTTACCTTTTTTTATAAAATTAGTCCGCAAAGGTGATTTTTATGACAAAAAATTAGTTGACAAAGTAATGAACCAACATCATCGCGATGCCTTTATTTTACAGCTATTGTTAATTCTGCTGATGATTGTTTTTGGTTTTTTTATGGAAAATAAATACCTGCGGTTGCCTGCTGGTGCATCTATATTTTTATTGTTTACAGTTGCTTTTGTTTTCTTCTCTTTTATTACCTTCTGGTTTCGCGGTTGGAGAACTATGGCGCTGATTTCTTTTATTATTTTAATAAATACACTATCAAAGTACGACATTATAATACACAAAAATTGTTTATATGGTTTAAATTATATCACCAATCCAATTGAATATAATAATGAAACAGTGAATGATGCCGTAACTAAGAAAATGACCAATTCTGATATTATACAAACCAAAAAAATATTGGATTTATGGTTGAAAAAAAATAAAACTAAATATCAAGAAGAAAAACCAAAACTGATTTTTATAAACACTGCTGGTGGTGGTTTGAAAGCTACTTATTGGACGTTTCATGTATTACAGGAATTGCAAAAACAAACCAATTCAAAATTATTTGACCACACATTTTTATTAACTGGTGCTTCTGGTGGAATGATTGGTGCTGCTTATTTTAGAGAATTATATGTACGAAAAAAGAAACAGGAACCAATAGATTATTTAGATAAATCATATTTGGAAGATGTTGGAAATGACATGCTAAATGGTATAACAACCTCAATTGCGTTAAATGATATCTTTTTTTCCGGTACAAAAGTTTGAGTACAAAAATCAAGTGTATTATAAAGATCGCGGCTACATGTTTAATAAAGAAGTGAATGAAAATACGCACTATTTTATGGATAAATTACTAACGGATTATAAAAAACCAGAACAACAAGCTACGATTCCAATGATGATATTATCTGCAACTATAATCAATGATCAACGCTACTTGTTTTTTTCACCACAATCAATTTCTTATTTAATAAAACCTTATGTACAAAACACCAAAGGTTACTTGAAAGATTTAAGTACAGATGCTGTAGAATACAATCATTTCTTTAAAAATAAAGGTGCAGCAAATTTAAATTTTGTTGATGCATTACGCACCAATGCAACCTATCCATATATTATGCCAGCTGTTTATTTGCCAACGCAACCTGCTGTAAAAGCAATGGATGCAGGCATTCGCGAGAATTCTGGTTTGGCTGTCTCAACCAGGTTTTACAGTGTATTTAAAGATTGGATTGATTCGTGTACTAGTGGTGTGGTTTTTATTTCTATTCGTGTAGATAATAAATTGCGTGAGTTTGATAATAAAGAAAAAGAATCGATGGTGAACAGTTTTCTTTCGCCGTTAGGTAGCATATTAAATAATTTTATTTTGCTGCAAGATTATAATTCAGATGTAAGTTTAGCGTATTTAGAAAACTCAAGTAAGACAGATATTAGCGTGTTGAATTTTAATTACGATCAAACTAAAAAACGAAAAAAAGCATCGATGAGCTGGCATTTAACTGCATTAGAAAAACAAGATATTCAAGACGCATTTAAACAAGAAAACAATCAACAAATGCTGCAAAAGTTGAAAGTGATGTTGAAATAATTTTGTGCAAAACCTTCAAGGTTTTTAAAACCTTGAAGGTTTGCATCTAAATCTTTTCTAAAGTTTAAAACTTTAGAAAAGATTTTTTTAATTTATCAATTCCAGCAATACCACATTCTCAATATGAAATGTATGTGGAAACATATCAACAGGTTGGCATTTCGTAACTTTATATTTTTCTGAAAATAACAATACATCGCGCGCTTGCGTAGCTGGATTGCAACTAACATACACAATTTTTTTCGGTGCAGCTTGCAGTAAAACGTTTACCACTTTTTCATGCAAACCAGCACGTGGTGGATCTACAATCACCGTGTCTGGCATTTCGTATTGTTCAATAAATTCTACTTTCAAAATATCTTCGCAAGTGCCTGCATGAAAAATGCAATTATCAATTTTATTTAATTCAGCATTGTAATTCGCATCAATAATTGCATCTGGAATCTGTTCAATACCAACCACTTTTTTGCAGTCATTTGCTACATATAATGCAATGCTTCCAGTGCCACAATACAAATCATACACAATTTCATCTTTGGTAAAATTTCCAAAATCTTTTACAATATCATACAAGCGTTTTGCTTGTTTGCTGTTGGTTTGGAAAAATGATTTCGGACTGATTTTATATTTTACATTTTCAAGTTGCTCAATAATATGATTATTGCCATTAAATGTAATTACATCTTGGTCGTAAATAGTGTCATTTTTTTTCTCATTAATGATATAATTTAATGATGTGATGTATGAAAAATTATCTTTAATAAAATTCATCAACGACATAATTTTATCCATATCATTTTCTGCAAAACAAACCGTCACCATCCATTCGTTTAGCGTAGTATTTCTGAAAATTAAATTACGCATTAAACCTTCGTGATATTTTAAATTGTAAAACGAATATTGATGTTCGATACAAAAATTATAAACTGCGTTTCTGATGACATTTACTTTTTCATCTTGCAAAAAACAGTTGTTTATTTGCAACACACTCGAAAAACTTCCAGCAGCATGAAATCCTAATGCATTTTTATCAAAGATTTCACCACTATCAATTTGTTCGCGCGTTAACCAAACTCTATCCGAAAAAGTAAATTCTAATTTATTTCTGTAATAACTAGTTTCTTCGCAACCTAAAATAGGCATGCAATTATTTAATTCAATTTTACCAATTCTTTTAAATGCATCTTCAACTATTTGTTGTTTAAATGCTAATTGAAATTTGTAATCAACATGTTGCCATTTGCAACCACCACAAGTGCCAAAATGCTCGCAAAATGGCTCGGTTCTTTTGTCTGATTTTTTTATAATTGCATTAATTTCTGCGTGCGCGTAATCTTTCTTTTTTTGGTTTATTTTTGCGTTTACAATATCACCAGGAATTGCCTTGTCAACAAACACCACAAAATTATCTACGCGAGCCAAACCTTTGCCTTCTGCAGCAATATCAATAATTTCAACGTTTTCTAAAATCGGATATTCTTTTCTGTGTTTTTTTCTCATGAAATAAAATGTATGTTTTTAATTAATTTATTTTAGTATCATTTTTCTCTGCACCAAGGTTTGTTTTTCACGAACGTTCAAAATGTTTCGTGTGACTCGAACCTTGGCTTTTAAATTTTTCTTTGCGTACTTTGCGCCTTTGCGTGAATTTGTATTTCTAAAATGTTGTTAAAATTAACTAAATAAATAGTTTATCTATCAAACTAACATAAAAATCAATAAATTTGTATAAAACGTATCTTATGCCAAAAACTCTACTTTTAGTTATTGCATCATTTTTAATATTTTCAAATACACATGCGCAAGACGATGTGTTGTTTACGGTTGGTGAAACAAAAGTTAAAAAATCTGAATTTGAGAATATTTATAAAAAGAATAATTTCAACAATAAAGCAGATTACAGTAGAAAATCTTTAGATGATTATTTGAATTTGTATGTCAATTTTCGCTTAAAAGTGAAAGAAGCTTTGTCGCAAGGATTAGATAAAAATGATAGATTTAAAGAAGAATTAAAAACGTATGAAACACAATTATTGGATTCTTATTTAGATAAGGAAATAGCAGATAAACTGATAAAACAAGAATACGAACGTAGTAAAATTGATGTAAACCTGAGTCATATCTATATTTCATTTAAGGAAATTAATGAAAAAGAAGCAATGGTAAAAATGCAATCATTGCAACAAAAATTAAAATCAGGAATGGATTTTACTGAAGTAGCAAAATTCTCTGATGATAAAAATACAATGAATAAAGGTGGAAATTTGGGTTGGTTTAATAGTTATCAAATTGCATTACCAGAAATTGAAGATGCTGCATATTCGATGAAAGCTGGCGATTTTTCAGAAATTATACAAACACGTTTAGGTTTGCATATCATAAAATTAAATGAATCACGTGCTGCCAGACCAAAATTAAAAGTTGCCATTATTAAAAGATATTATTCGATTGCTGATTTATCTGATGCTTCCAAAAAAATGATAGATGATACCATGCAATTAGTTTACTCGAAATTAAAAAATGGTGAATCATTTGAAAAATTGGTAGAACAATACAGCGAAGATGATTTTTCTAAAAGTAATAAAGGTCAATTAGATTGGTTTGGCATAAATACATACACCAAAATTTTTGAAGAAACAGCTTATGCACTAAAAGATGGTGAAGTGTCAACGCCAATAAAAACAAGTGCTGCGATGTACATAATCAAGAGATTAGAAACTGCAAAATCACTAACATTTGATGAAGCAACACCAAGTTTGAAGTCAAAATTACCAAGTACACCTCAGTTTTTGTATTCATTAGATAAATACGTAGATAAATTAGCAGCAAAATATAATGTTACAGAAAATAAACAATACTTACCTTCATTTAAACAACGCATTGTTGCATTGGCAAATGTTTCACCGTTTGCATATAGAGACACTATTAAACCTAATACTTTATTGCAAATAGGAAAAACCGTTTTTAATGAAAACGATTATGGTAAAAAAATACAGGAAACGTACTATTCTGTTATGGCAAGAAATGGAATGGATAGAAACGATGCTTTGATAAAAAATACGACACAGCAATTTATTTTGGATTTCTTTAAAAATGACATCAAACAAAATAATCCAGAATTTATTTCCTTGATGGAAGAATATAAAAATGGCATTATGATTTTTACCTTATCTGAAAAAAATATTTGGAATAAGGCATCAGATGATACTGTTGGTTTGTTGGCTTATTACAATACACACAAACAAGATTTTGATTTAAAAAAACGTGGCACTTTACGAACTATTACATTTGATAATATAAAACAAGCAAGGTCTGTTGCTAAAATATTAAAAACAGATAAAAGCATAACAGATGACATGTTGGCTGCTAAAATGAAAACTGCAGGAATTGCTGAACCAAAAATTAACTCAGAAGTTGTTGAAGAAGGCAAAAATAAAGTGAATCTGGCAACAGAATATGTTATGGAGCCAACTTTATCTGCTAATAATAAGATTGTGATTTCACAGCTTTACCATATTTTGCCAGCAAAACCTCGCGTATTTGAAGAATGTCGCGGTTATGTGGTAGCTGCTTATCAAGATTTTTTAGAAAAAAAATGGTTAGATGATTTGAAGAAAAAATATCCAATTAGTATAAATAAAGATGTTTTCGAAAGTTTGGTGAAAAAATAGCATTTCGTTATACCTTGAAGGTTTCTAAAACCTTCAAGGTATATAGCGTTAAAAAAACTTAACTTACTAACAATCACGCCAAATAACGTAAAATTTCATGTTAAACTAATGTTCATTTTCGTACATTTGCCATTCAAATACTAAAATGCATAGATTAATTTCTCTTTTATTCTTTTTATTCGTTGCAAATTTTGCTGTAAAAGCAGAAAATATTTTACTAGATAAAATTGATGCGATTGTAAACGATAAAATTATTTTACGTTCAGACATAGAAAATCAACTCGATTTATTAAATCTTCGTGGTGAAGATGAACAACAAAATCGCTGTCAATTATTACACCAATTGATTATAAATAAAGTGTTGACAACACAAGCGATTCGCGATAGTTTGCCTTTAGCGTATGAAGAAGTAGAAGACGAGTTGACCAGAAAAGTGAACTATTTTATTGGAGTTGCTGGTTCAAAAGAAGCATTTGAAGAATATTATCATAAAACAGTAGAGCAAATTAAAGATGATTATCGAGATGATATTCGCGAGCAAATGTTATCGGCAAGAATGCGAAATAAGATTACTGGTGAAACTAAAGTTACACCATCAGAAGTTAAAGCATATTTTGAAAAATTGAAGAAAGATAGTTTGCCCTATTTTAATGCAACTATAGAATTGCAGCAAATTGTAATGAAACCAAAAGTTTCAGATGAACAACGTAAAGCAGCTTCAGAGAAAGTTAAAGGTATTGCAGAACGATTGAAAGCTGGTGAAAGTTTTGAATTATTGGCTAATTTATATTCTGAAGATATTTCGTCTGCACAAAATGGTGGTTTGCTGGAAATGGTGCCTCGTGGTACTTTTGTGCGTGAATTTGAAGGTGCAGCTTATAAATTGAAAGCTGGTGAAATAAGTGATATTGTAGAAACACCTTTTGGATTTCATATTATTAAAATGGTAGAACGTCGCGGTGATAATATTCAAGTTCAACATATTTTAATTCGACCTCAAACAACATCTAAAGATGCAGAATATGCACGCATGAAATTAGATTCAGTTCGTGAAGATATTTTAAAAGATAAAATCACATTTTTAAAAGCAGTAAAAGATTTTTCGCAAGATGAACAATCTAAAAATGTTGGTGGTTCTTTATTAAACAATGAAACAGGTTCTACATTGTTAGAAGTTAACAAAATAGACCCAAGTTTATTTTTATTGGTTGATACCTTAAAAATAGATGCTATAACACCTTCCATCATGTACCAGGCAGAAGATGGCACACCAGCATTCAGAATTGTGAAATTAGTATCAAGAACAGATGCTCATATTGCAGATATAAAAGTAGATTACGATAAAATGCAAAATGCGGCTCGTGCTGATAAAGAAGAAGAAGTATTGCAAAAATGGTTCGATAAAAATTTAAAGAAAACATACCTTATGGTAACGGACGAATACAAACAATGTCCAGAAATTATTAAGCTTAATCTCAATCAATAAATCATGCATTCATTTTCTGATGACGTCGATGGAATAAACAAATTAAGTGCTTCGTATCAACAATTAAAGAAAGAAGTTAATAAAGTAATTGTTGGTCAAGACGAAGTTATTAAGTATGTTTTATTGTCTATTTTTTGCGATAGTCACAGTTTACTAGTTGGCGTTCCTGGTTTGGCAAAAACATTATTGGTTAAAACAGTTTCCGAAGTTTTAGATTTAAATTTTAAACGTATTCAATTTACACCAGATTTGATGCCATCAGATATTATTGGCGCAGAAATATTAAATGAAAATCGACAATTTCAATTTAACAGAGGACCAATTTTTGCCAATATTATTTTGGCTGATGAAATCAACAGAACACCACCAAAAACTCAATCAGCTTTATTGGAAGCCATGCAAGAACGTCAAGTAACTGCTGCTGGTTCTGTACATAAATTAGAATTGCCATTTTTTGTACTAGCTACTCAAAATCCAATTGAACAAGAAGGAACCTATCCTTTGCCTGAAGCACAACTTGACCGATTTATGTTCAATATTGTGTTGGATTATCCAACGTATGAAGAAGAATTACAAGTAGTAAAATCTACAACAACAGACAGTAGTCAGGTTGTAAATAAAATAATTAATGGCAAAGAAATAATTGCCTATCAACACTTAATTCGAAGAATGCCAATTGCAGATAATGTAATTGAATATGCAGTGAAATTAGTTTCTTCAACGCGTCCAAATACTTCAAAAGCAGTAAAAATAATTAATGATTTCGTAAGTTGGGGCGCTGGTCCGCGTGCATCGCAGGCATTGGTATTGGCAGCCAAAGGACACGCAGCTATCAATGGAAAGTTTTCACCAGATATTGAAGATGTGCAAGCTGTAGCATTGCCAATCTTGCGTCATCGTATTATTCGCAATTTTAAAGCAGAAGCTGAAAATGTTTCTATTGAACATATCATTTCTAATCTATTGTAATTCATTCATTAAACTGATAAATATCATAGTTCTTATTTTCTTGTATTCGTAATTTCAACTTCAAATTTTTCAACTATGAATTTCTTAAATAATAACATGACGCCTGCCAGTTTAATAGAATTTGGCAAACAAAATCACGAAAAATACATCAACGCCAATCCATTTCCAAGTGGTTATTTCGACGATTTATTCAATCCAGATATGTTGCGAGAAATCATTCAAGAGTTTCCTGAAATTGGCAACACCAAAGATGATATAAAATATGAAAATCCAAATGAATTAAAATTAGCTACAAAAGGAGAATATCGATTTGGTGAAAAAACAAAAGCATTTGTGCATTTTTTAAATTCACAACCTTTTTTAGAATTTTTACAACAACTAACAGGAATTAAAGAAACATTAATTCCAGATCCATATTTTGAAGGTGGTGGTTTTCACGAAATAAAACCTGGTGGTTATTTAAAAATGCATGTGGATTTTCACAAGCATAAATTAACAAAACTAGATCGTCGTTTAAATATTTTAGTGTATTTAAATGAAGATTGGAAAGAAGAATATGGTGGCCATTTTGAACTTTGGGAACGCGATATGAGCAAATGTGTAACCAGAATTTTACCTCAGTTCAATCGTTTAGCCATGTTTTCAACAACCGATTTTTCTTGGCACGGTTTGCCTGATCCTTTGACTTGTCCACCAGATAGAAGCAGACGTTCTATCGCGTTATATTATTATACCAATGGAAGACCTGAAGGTGAAGTGAATGTTGGTGATAAAGCACGTATTACTACTACATTTGCTACGCGTGATGGACAAGATTCTGGCAAAATGAAAGTGTTTAATTCTATGGTAAACTTAGCCAATGATTTATTGCCACCTATTATTGTAAAAGCGATTAAAAAATTTAGAAATACATAAGAGTAGTAAGTAATAAGTGGTAAGTAGTAAGCGTTTTTTCTTCTATTTTTACTTATTACTTATTCCTTACCACTTATTACTATCACATGGAAACTATTCAAAACTGTTATTGCTGTGGAAAATCTGATTTTAGTTTATATGCTGAAGCAAAAGATAATTATGCAGATGAGAAATTTTCAATTGTAAAATGCAATGCATGTGGTTTTGTGTTTACCAATCCGCGACCAACTATTGAAGAAATTGGAAAGTATTACACAGCACCAGATTATATGTCACATACAAGCCACACCAAAGGTTTGGTGCAAAGCGTTTATCGTTATGCGCGTAATTATATGAAAGGAAAAAAGTTGGAACTGATTCAAAATTTGGTTGGTAAAAAACAAGATTTTTCGTTGTTGGATTTTGGTTGTGGCACTGGTGATTTTTTAGGTTTCGTAAAACAAAATAATATTTTTGCAGAAGGTGTGGAGCCAGATGAACAAGCCAGAGCAGTAGCAAAATCAGTAAACAACGTTGACACCTATTCTATTGATGCATCAAAAAATATTGAAAACGAAAAGTTTGACGTAATTACACTTTGGCATGTGTTGGAGCATATACACGATTTGCATAACCAAATTGATTTTTTCAATAAATGGCTGAAATCAAATGGAAAACTAATTATAGCAGTACCAAATATTGAAAGTTACGATGCAAAAAAATATGGCAAATTTTGGGATGCCTTAGACGTGCCGCGACATATTTATCACTATTCGCCAAAAAATATTAAACAGATTGTTGAGCAACATCAGTTTCAATTTCAATCGCAGCATCCATTATTTTTAGATGCTTACTACGTTTCGATGCGTAGCGAATGGCATAAAGGAACATCAAAGCTAGTAGCATATTTTAAGGCAATTTTTTCTGGTTTTAAATCAAATCAGTCTGCAAAAAAAACCGGAAATTATTCCAGTTTAATTTATGTGTTTCAAAAAAAATTAAACTAATAGTTTTTAATAAAACAAAAAGAGCAACTTGAAAAGTTGCTCTTTTGTTGACCGACAAGGATTCGAACCTCAACTAAAAGCACCAAAAACTTCTGTGCTACCGTTACACCATCGGTCAAAATGGAGTGCAAATTTATAGCTTTTTTTACAAAAAAGAAAATTTTTTCTCAATTCACCATTAAAAAAACTTTATTTAATTTTATTGATTCACTTTTAAACTTTTTTTTAAGTTCAATGTTATTCAAAAATGTCATCTAGATTTAAAATAATAGCCAGTTTAATAGCTACTTGTATTTTATTAACAATTGCCTATGCTTTTTATATCTATTTAAAACCAGTTAAAAATATTGCAAAACAACAAACTGATATACAACTGACAGATAAGCAATTGTTCGATGACTTTAATGTAAATCCAACAAAAGCAGACTCCATTTATAAAAACAAAATTCTAGAAATTACAGGTACATTTACAAAATCTGAGATTAAAGACAGTATTTGTAACGTGATTTTTGATAATGGAGGAAATTATTTAGTAATAGCGAGTGGTTTGTATGCTCAGAAAAAGGAGATTGCACTTCTTAAAACAGGAAACAAATTGACTATTAAAGGAATTTATAATGGTTTTGTAATGAATGACGAAATGTTTATGATACCAGCTGAAATAAAAATAGACAAATGCACTATATTAAAATGATAAATTTTAGGATATTATTTGCTATTCTGGTTCTAGGTTTAATCGTAGCATGTAAGCACGAACCTGGGAAAATAATTCCTACACCACCAATTGTACCACTTCCTGATTGTGATTCTACCGTAATTAAATTTACCACAGATGTAATGCCTTATGTAAACTCGAGTTGCGTTGTGCCAGGTTGTCACGATAATAAAGGTCCAGCTGCTGGTATCGATTTGTCTTCTTATGACGCAATCATGAATGCTACAGTGCGTGGTGTGAAAATTGTAAAACCTGGAGATCCACTAAATAGCAAATTCTGTCGTGTTTTATTTTTGCTAGATCTAGTGCCAATGGCACCACCATTCAATTACCAATTATCGAATAAGGCAAAAGATAATTTTGTAAAATGGGTCCAACAAGGTGCCAAAAACAATGCACCATGCGTTACCAGAGTAGACACTACGCAATTTAAATACAGATCAACTATTGCACCACTAATTAATAAATATTGCACAGGTTGTCATTTTGGAAATTATAACTCAGGCAATGTTTTATTGACAAGATATAGTGAAGTAAAAGCAGTAGTTGATAGTAATAAATTATACCAAGTAATTGCAAATATTGATGGATTTCCAAAAATGCCAACTGGTGTGGTAACCATGCAGCCAAATGAAATTGTTCAAATCAGAAAATGGATAGAAGACGGTGCACCAAATAATTAAAATGAAGAAACTAATTTCCATATCATTGTTTATTGTCATAGCAATTGTTTCATTAACAGTTACCAATGCATGTTATTACGACAAAGAGGATATTTTATATCCTGAACAACCTTGTGATACATCTAAAACTGTTTCTTATTCAAGTGATGTAGTGCCAATTTTATCTGTTAATTGTTATAATTGTCATAGTTTGGTGAATGCACCTGTCTACGGAGAAAATCTTATCTTAGAAGGATATGTAAATTTAAGAACCTACATGCTTCTGGAACCTGAAACACTTGAAAATTCGATTAATCAAAATGGCAAAGCTTTGAATATGCCTCGTGGCGCTGCAAAATTAGCAAAATGTTCTATTAGCGATATTGAAATTTGGGTAAAGCAAGGTGCTCGAAATAACTAAAATAAAATAAATGAAAAAAATAAAATTACTATCAATCGTATTGTTTTTTATAAACACATTAGTTGCGCAAAACAATAAATATTTTACTCGAAACGCAACAATTACTTTCGTTTCAGCTGCTCCAATGGAAAAAATTAGTTCCAAAAATAGCCAAGTAAATTGTATCTTAAATACACAAACGAATGATTTAGCATTTAAAGTAGTTGTAAAAAGTTTTGAGTTTGAAAAACAAGCAATGGCTGATCATTTTAATGATGACTATTTGCAATCAGATAAATTTCCGAATGCAACATTCGAAGGAAAAATTGCCAATACTATTGATTATTCCAAAAATGGAAAATTCGATATTTCAGTTGATGGTAAATTGACGATTCATGGTGTTACAAAAGCACTTAAACAAAAAGGAACAATCGAAATAAAAAATGGAAAAATTACGGCAAAATCAACCTTTTCCATACTTCTTTCGGATTATGGAATTACGGTTCCAAATGATTATCTGAAAAAAATTAGCAATACCGTTGAATTAAAAATTGACGCTGTGATGACACCTTACGTACGTTAAAAAGCTTTATGCACAAAATTATATTCACCATTTTATGTTCAATTTTTTTTGTTGCCAACGCGCAACAAAAATACGATACTATTTATGTAGTTCGAATCGATACCATTTACGTACTACACAACGATTCCACAAAAACAGAAGAACCTGTTGAAGAAGCATCAACTTCCTTGTTAGATGAATTAAATACCATCACTGAAGCGCCAAAACCAAATCCTAAAAAAATAAAAATTTACAACACATTTGGCGGCACGCATTTAATTAACGGACAAACCATTGAAACCATCAATAAAAAAACAATGGCAATGATTATTTCGCATCGCTTTGGCCGAGTAAATCAAGGTTGGCGAGATTTTTTCGGACTTGATCAAGCATCCATACGTTTAGGTTTTGAATACGGAATTTTAGATAATTTAACCGTTGGTTTAGGTCGAAGTAATTATAACAAAACATTTGATGGTTATATTAAATACAGATTTTTATCTCAAAAAGAAAAAGGCATGCCATTGTCTATGTGTTTCTATACCAATATGGCTATCAGCACGGCAAAATATATCAACCAAAATAGAAAAAATTACTTTAGTTCTAAGTTGTCTTATACTTTTCAATTAATGATTGCCCGAAAATTCAACAAATATTTTTCGATGCAATTGATGCCAACGGTAGTCCATAAAAATTTAGTGAAAACACAACAAGATAAAAATACATTGTTTGTTCTTGGTGCTGGTGTTCGAATCAATATGTCAAAACGTTTGTCTCTTCTGGCAGAATACTACGCACGTATTGGCGATAAATACAACAGCGGTGGCTACCAAGATGCCTTTGCAATTGGATTAGATATTGTAACAGGTGGTCACGTTTTTCAATTGCAATTAACCAATGCACAGGCAATGTATGAAAGTGGTTTCTTACGAGAAACAACCGGAAAATTTTGGAAAGGCGATATTCATATTGGTTTCAATATTTCGCGTACTTGGAGCACTGCTCGCAAACCTAAAGAAGAACGTCAAGCAAAAAAACAAGAACGAATGCAAAAAAAACTCGCAAAAGCTGGTTCTTAGACAATCAATTTCCAACTTCACATTAATTCACACGCTATTCTTTCCAAAAACAGGTTATTTTTCTTATTTTTGGCAAAAATAATTTTTAATGAACAAACAATACAAACGAATAAACTCAGTAGTTGGGTTTATTGTTTTTGCAGTATCACTTTGGCAATTTACTTCAACGTCCGAATCTGCTGGTAGTTTATGGGATTGCGGCGAATTCGTTTCTTGCGCACTAAAATTACAGGTAGCACATCCACCAGGAGCACCTATGTTCTTGTTAATTGGAAGATTCTTCTCCTTGTTTAATCCAAAAAATCCTGTTGTAATGATTAATTTCGTTTCAGCACTTTCAACAGCTTTAAGCGTACTGTTTTTGTTTTGGACCATTACAATGGTTGCCAAAAAACTAATGCATAAAGAAGGTGAAACAGAATTTACTTTAGATAAAACATTGGCAATAATGGGTGCAGGCATAGTGGGTGCATTGGCTGCTTCATTCTCAGATACCGTTTGGTTTTCTGCTGTAGAAGGCGAGGTGTACGCAACATCCATGTTCTTTATTTCCATCGTACTTTGGGCCGTTATGAAATGGGACGAAGCTGCCGACGAACCTTACGGAAACCGTTGGTTAGTATTTGCTGCATACATGATTGGTGTTTCATTAGGTGTGCATTTACTTTCATTATTAGTAATTCCTGTAGCAGTTTTAGTATACTATTTTAAAAAGTTCAAACCATCTTTTTTTGGATTTATTATTGCTTTTATTGTCGGATTTATTTTATTAGGTATTGTTCAAATAGGTGTTGTTCAAACGGCTACTTCTTTAGCTGGTAAAATTGAATTTTTCACTGTTAATTCACTTCATCTACCGTTTAATGTTGGTTTTGCATTTGCATGGATATTGCTTTTCGGAACACTTGTTTTCTTAATGTATTATGCACATAAAATAAAACATGCTGATTTGCAATTGTTTGCTACATCATTTTTAGTAATATTTATTGGATTTTCTTCTTATGCGATGGTTCCGATTCGTGCAGCGGCAAATCCACCAATTAATATGAACGCACCGAAGGATGCTTTCAGCTTGTTGTCTTATTTAAATCGTGAACAATATGGTTCTCGTGCTTTAGTGAAAGGTCCTTTGTTTGATGCACAACCTATTGCTTATAAAGATAAAGGAAAAGATTATTATCCAGATGATTCTACTAAACGATATGAAGTAAAAGGTGATAAAGTAGATTATCAATACGATCCAGCTGATGAAATGTTATTTCCAAGAATGGGTCCAACAAACGATGGCGAAAGCGCAGCAGCGTTGTATCAATATTGGACTGGCTTCCAAGGCAAACCAACTTTCGGCGATAATCTTACTTACTTTTTCCGCTATCAGTTAGGTTACATGTACAAACGCTATTTCATGTGGAATTTCGCTGGCAGACAAGACGATTATCAAGGAACACCTGGTAACGAGAAAATGAATGGCGACTGGTTGACAGGTATTTCATTTATAGATAACATGCATCTAGGTAGCCAAGATGGATTGCCTTATCAAATCCTTAATCAAAAAGCTCGAAATAAATTTTACATGTTGCCTTTATTATTAGGTATTATAGGTATTGTGTATATGTATTCGAAAAGCAAACAACAAACATTGGTTTTTGCATTGTTATTTATTGTTACTGGTATAGCTTTAATTGTTTATACCAACCAACCACCGCGCGAACCACGTGAACGTGATTATGCTTTAGTTGGTTCATTTTTTGCATTTTGTATTTGGATTGGTTTAGCAGTAGTTGCTATTTACGATTTCTTAAAAAGTAAAAAATTGCCTGGCTTGCCAATTGCCATCGCAACAACAATAATTTGTTTATTTGTGCCTTTTGTGATGGCAAAAGAAGGTTGGAATGACCATAATCGCCATGGAAGATACATGGCTCGCGATTTTGCTGCAAATTATTTAGTTAGCTGTCCACCAAATGCTATTTTATTTACTCAAGGTGATAATGATACCTATCCTTTATGGTATGCACAAGAAGTAGAAGGAATTAGAACAGATGTTCGTATCGTAAACTTAAGTTTATTAGGTGTAGATTGGTATATAGATTTCTTGCATCGTGCAGCTAATAAATCGGGTCCAATTCCATTCTATAAAGATTTTATTTCTAAATCTTATAGAGGAAACAACAGAGATATGATTCAGTTAAATGATCAGTCTGGTTTTGCTGATCCAAATCAGTATTATGATATCCAAAATATTATGGCTTTTGTACTGAGCGATGATGCAAAATATAAAGCACAAACGAGCAAAGGTGATGCTGTGAATTATTTGCCTACTACAAAATTAAAATTAAAAGTAGACAGAGCTGCAATTGAGAAATATGGTGTAGTTCCGGATCAGTTTAAAGATAAAATTGTTGACGAAATTACTTGGGATTTAGGTAAAAATAGAATCATTAAATACGATTTAGCGGTGCTAGCTATGGTTGCTGGTGCAGACTGGAGTCGTCCAATTTGTTTCTCTAATACTGTTGAAGATGGATATTACAATGGATTAGGAAAATACTTAATTCAGGAAGGCGAAATATTACGATTCGTACCTTGCAGATTTGAAGAAAATCAACGTGGTTACACAGCAGTAAATACACAGAAATCTTTCGATTTAGTGATGAAAGATTTCAAATACGGTGGAATGGGTGAGCGTGAAATGTTTGTTGATGAAAATTCAGCTAGAATTTTGAATACCTTAAAAAGCGTTCATTTTGGTATTGCAGATGATTTAATCAGAAATAACAGAAAAGCAGATGGAGTAAAAGTCTTGGATAAAGTTAAGAAAGAATTTACTTACGCAAATGCACCTTATTACACACCTAATAATCGCTTTTTCAATGTGTTGAGTGTACAATGGATTGATTTATATTACAGAGCAGAAGCAAAAGAAAATGCAAAACCATTGATTGAGTTATTCATCAAAGATTTAAAAGATTGTTTGCGGTTTTATAATCTACCAAATAATGATTTTGCCTTATTGTATGCAAATGAAAAAAAATCAGCAGAAGAATTAGTAAAACGTATGGAAATGATTGCAGTAAATAATAAGGATGAAGCATTTATGAAACAATTAAATGTAGCATTCCCAACGATTGTACAAAGTGCTTCTATTCAACCAAATGCAACAGCGCCACAGCAAATATTTAGATAGAATCTTAGGTTTTTTAACATTTAACAATTACCTTTGGAACAACTAAAATTAATTAAAAATGGGAATGTTAAAAGAATTTAAAGAGTTTGCCTTGAAAGGCAATCTAATAGACATGGCAATTGGTGTTGTTATGGCTGGTGCTTTTGGGAAAGTAGTAACTGCTTTTATTGATGGAATGGTGATGCCTGCAGTTGGTATGCTTACTGGTGGTGTTGATTTTACACAGAAAAAATTAATTTTAAAATCAGCAGTTGCTGCAACAGCAGATGGTAGTGTGCCAGCAGCAGCTGAAGTTGCTGTTAAATATGGTGACTTTATCACGCAAATTTTTTCTTTTTTAGTAGTTGCTGCCGTAGTATTTATGGTAATTAAAGCAATCAACAAAATGAAAAAAGCTGAAGCAGAAGCAGCACCTGCACCACCACCAGCACAGGAAGTATTGTTAACTGAAATCAGAGATTTACTTAAAAAATAACAGTAAACCCATTATAGTCTAGAGCAGGCCACTTCGCAAGAAGTGGCTTTTTTTTACAAATATGTAAATCAAAACAAACTATGTATCTTGTGCTTTTATCATGAAACAACAAATAGTAGCAGGCAGAAATCCAGTAATTGAATTATTAAAATCTTCCAATGAAGTAGAAAAAGTGCTGATTTCTAAATCTGCTTCTGGAGAAGTAATTAAAGAGATTTTAGATTTATGTAGAAACAGAGAAATCTATTATCAATACGTTCCAGAAGTAAAAATAAATTCACTCACGCGCACCAACCATCAAGGTGTGGTAGCAATTACTGCTCTGATACAATATTACCAAGTTCAGGATATAATTGATTATGTATTTGAAAAAGGTGAAGAGCCATTATTACTGATTTTAGAAAATGTAACCGATGTGCGCAACTTAGGCGCGCTTGCCAGAACAGCACTTGGTTTAGGTGTCCACGCAATTATTTTTCCCAAAAAAGAAAGCGCAGCTATAAACGATGTTGCGATGAAAATTTCTGCTGGTGCTTTGCTGAAAATTCCTGTTTGTAGAGTAGAAAATTTAGCTTCAACCATAAAAGATATTAAGAACAATGGCATCAAAGTGATTGGTTTAGATGGAACGGCATCGCTGTTTATACACGAGGCAAATCTTTCTGGACCGCTTGCTATTATTGCTGGCTCTGAAGACGAAGGTATCACCAATCCAACAATACGCTTGGTAGATGAATTGGTGAAGCTGCCAATGAACGCTGAGCTTGAATCATACAACGTTTCGGTTGCTACTGCAATGGCGCTGTATGAAGTGAATAGGCAGAAGCTGAACTAAGACTTCAAGAATTACAAATCAAATTTTATAAAAAAAACTCATTTAGTTGCACCGAAGCACTCAGATTGCTTCGTTTTTATGTTTTTTTACCTAAAAATTAAACCAAGAAAAAAAATGTTTCTTTTAGAATAGGAGCAAAGTTAATTAGAATGAAAGTAACTCTAATTAGAACGTAATTAACTTATATTAGAATGCAAGTAACTCTAATTAGAATGAGAGTAAAATTAATTAGAATGAGAGTAAAGTTAATTAGAACAAGGATAACTTTTATTAGAAAGAAAGCAACTACAATTAGAATAAGAATAATTTAAATTAGAATGAGAGTAACTTCAATTAGAATAAGAGTAAAGTTCAAAATTTATTGACTTTCAAATACCAATTATCTACTTTTAAATGAAGTTTTATCACTTTCAAGTGTATTTTAACCATTTATTATTCAATTTGCTCGTTTCTAGGTTGTCGAACACTGTTTCGGAGCAATAATTTTGCATATTTAACATAAAAAAGAAGATGTCTAAGGTAAATTATCGGTTATCTCAGCAGACTGTTGTATCAAATTACTTAATCAAACTAATCTTCACCATATTCGTTCGGCCTCGTCCGGTAATAGGCATGCTTGCAGTGCTTACTACAATGTCGTTAGTTTCCACCACAGAAGCATTTTTCAGTATTTGGATGATGTCGTCAATAGATTCATCTGTGCTTACAAATTTATCATAGAAAAACACATCGACGCCCCAAACTAAACCGAGTGTTTTCATTAAATTTTTGTTGCTTGTAAAAATATGTATATCAGCTTTTGGTCGGTTGCTTGCCAACATAAACGCAGTGTAGCCAGAATAGGTCATTCCGTTTATCGCTTTTGCATTTACTTCAGATGCAATGGTGCAGGCATTAAAACAAATAGCATCTGATAAAAATGTTTTTGAATTTTTATTCGGCAATAAATGTTTATGGTAAATTTCATCTTCTTGTTCTGTACGTCTGATTATTCTATCTATAGTTTGCACCACTTTCGCTGGGTTTTTGCCAACCGAAGTTTCGCCACTCAACATAATAGCATCCGCACCATCGAGTACGCCGTTGGCAACATCGGTAATTTCGGCACGTGTTGGTCGTGGCATATCAATCATTGATTCCATTACTTGTGTAGCAATAATCACTGGTTTAGATGCTTCGATGCATTTTTTTATAAAGTTTTTTTGAATTAGAGGCATTTCTTCCATGGCAACTTCAACACCTAAATCACCACGCGCGATCATTACAGCATCCGTAACTTCGATAATGCTGTCCATATTGGCAACTGCTTCAGGTTTTTCAATTTTCGCCACAACTTTTAAGGATGAATTTTTATCTAAAATCAGTTGTTTTAAATCTAAAATATCTTTGGCAGTACGCACAAACGACAAAGCAATCCAGTTAACAGGTTGTGTGACAATAAATTCAAAATCGCGCAAGTCTTTTTCCGTCAAACTTGGTATAGATATTTTTGTATTCGGTAAATTAAATCCTTTTTTGGATGATAAAATTCCACCTGAAATTATTTTACAAGAAAGTGTGTTTTCGTTCAAAACTTCTGCTACTTGTAGTTCTAATTTGCCATCATCGATTAAAATAAATTCATCAATTTTAAGGTCAGTTAAATTGTCGTAAGTAACAGAAATAATATCTTTAGTGCCAATTACATCTTCGCTGGTTACTTTTATAAAAGCACCTTCTACTAGCTCAACAGCGTTGTTTTGCATTAAACCTGTTCGCAATTTCGGACCTTGTAAATCAGCCAAAATACTTACATGTGCGTCAAAATTTTTATTTAATAGGCAAATGTGTCAATTACTTTCAAATGGTCTTCGTGCCTTCCATGAGAAAAATTTATACGAAAAACATTGACACCACTTTGGTAAAGTTCTACCAGTTTGTCGTAGCTGTTGCTAGCTGGCCCAATGGTAGCTACTATTTTGGTTTTTCTTTTTGCTGTGTTCATTAAAATGTCTGATTAATAAATTATGTTTTGATTTCAATGAATTTACATCTATGGAAATGCAAGATTGTACTGCAGGTATTTTAGATAAAAGTTGAGTAAATTCTTCTTTATCAAAATAATCATCTTCACCATGCAACAAGAATAAGAAAATCCATGTTTTTTAATTCTGGAATTAAAATATTTCCAGCATTTTTATTTTGTATTAATTCAATAGAATAAAAATCGATTTCATTCTGATGTTTGTATGCATTGAAATGTTTAAATTCTTTTATTTTAGAGCTGTAAAATTCAATATCGTGTACGCGTCTTAACTGCCAATTTAAATAATTATTCAAATGAAGGCACAAACGATAGTCTTCCATATTGGAATTAATTCCCCAAATAGAGAAATCAAAACTTACGTCGATATATTGTTTTTTAGCCATAATTTGGCTAAAAATACAAGTGATAATGAACACTATTTTTTCATATTATCAACATTATTGAATAAGTGAAAATAATAGGCACATAATCAATAGATTGTAAACTTTAAAAATTTAACACAGATTAGTATGGATTTCCGAAAATTACGCTAATTTTGCGATTCAATTTTATAAATCATTGACCATGTCAACTATTGCAGAGCGCGTTAAAAAAATTATTGTTGAGAAATTAACAGTAGAAGAATCAGAAGTAACACCTGAGGCAAAATTTGAAACTGATTTAAAAGCCGATTCATTAGAAACGGTAGAGTTGATTATGGAATTTGAGAAAGAATTCAATATCATTATTCCAGATGAACAAGCAGATAAAATTAAATCAGTAGGTGAAGCCATTGCTTATTTAGAAGCTAACGTTTAATCGTTACTTTTTATCCAACTTTTTATTACAGCTATTTGTAAGTTTAGTTTTAAACTTGCTTAATTAGTCTTTTAAATTACGTAATAAAGAACATCTATAATTAAAAAACTCTTACCAAAATTGGTAAGAGTTTTAAGAATTTGAAATTATTGAATTAAAATTTCACAGAAAGTCCACCATTTATAATGCCACTATTTCCAAATCCTAGTTCTAAAAAGCCACCAAATCGTTTTCCGACACGTACACCAATACCTGTTAATTGAAAAGCTAAAAAGCCATCTAACGATTTACTTGTACCATCTTTATTGTCTAATCTTTCTTGCCATATAAAACCACCAATAGATAAACCTGAATACAGCGAAACCCATTTTTTATTTAAATAATGACACTCTGCACCAACCATTAGAGAATAAATATCTGCGTATTTGTTAAAACTATATATAGGATTTGTATAAACATGATTTTGAATGGTTCTAGCATATGAAAATGAACTGGTGATAGTCCACATTTTTGTAAAATAATGTTTATAGCTAACACCAACAGGATGTATCATTTTTATGGTAACAGTGTAGCTAGGGTCAACTATTTTTTTGAAATTAAATAAACCTTCACCAACAATTGCAAATGATTGTTCCCAAGAAACAAAACCTGCAAACGCACTAATTTCGTTTTTATAGAATTTCGTAGAATCATTTGTTTTGCTATGTGCATTTAATAAAAAATAACAGCAAAAACTCAATAAAAATAATTTTCTCATGACGTAAATATAAATTTAATTAGAAAAAAGTGAAAATAATTATTGACAAATATTATTTCCAAGAACAACTTGATTTCCATAATATGGTGGAACTGCAGGATTTAATGTACCATAGCAGTAGAATCCTTGTTGACCATATAATGTATAAATTGCTTGAGTTATATCAGATTGATTTTTCATAGTAAATGTTTTTTCATAATTATATCTATTCCATGCTGCTGTTGTAGGAATTGCTGGTGGAACACCACCAAATGATAACGAAATATCTATTTTACCTTGAGAGTTAGTAATAATTCCTGTGTTATTTACTAATATTCCAATTAATTTTACAATACCATTTTGGTTATCCAAAAAACCAGATACAGCCGCATTGGCAGCTGCACCAACATTTACTTTTACTTTAAAATCATTGACAGTTAAATTTAATAATTGTAATGTGTAATCTGGTATATCTATATTTAAATTTACATCTACTCCTATAATATCATCGTCAGAGCCAATTAATGCACCTACTGCTAATTGTATAATGTCTCTAGCACGGAGATTTAATGTGCCGACAAGTGAAGTTAAACGATCATTAATGTTTTGTTGATTTACCACGCCACCAGTACCGACAACTTCATCTAATGCTATTTTTAGAGCATTATTATTAACTATTAAAGCAACTTGATTCTTTGTATTTTGTGTAGTATTATCTTCCTCCATAATTATTGCTATATTGCCAAAAATAGTAATACCTTGTGTGTTGATTCTATTTATGATTGTAGCTAAATCGTTATTTTGTTGCCAACCAATACCAACAAAATCCATTTCAGCCATCTTATCAGGTATAGGCCATCTGTCGCTTTCGTAATATGGTGTGTCGAACCATTTAACTGGTGCTTCCATGGTTTTTACTGAACCTGAACAATTAACACCCCATCTAGCCCTAAACCCTGTATTTATGATGTATGGCTCATCAAAGTTATTTCCATCTTCTTTCTTAACAACTTTTAATGAACCATAATCTGTAAAATAATAAGACTTATTAAGGCATACATTATCCAAAACTGGATTATTAGGTACACAACTGCTATTTATTAATGTTAATGCTATAGCAATTGAAACAAAAAATATTTTTTCATTTTTAAAATTTAATTTTATGCTTACTCTATTATTTTAATGCAATAGCTTTTTCTTCACTATAATGTGAATATTGTTTAGGTTTTCAACTACTACATTCTTAAAAGGGTTTCAGCAAACACCTTGCATTTTATATTCTAGAATTATTTTTTTATGCATATCAAATCTATCTAATAAAAAATAAATACAATGATTTTATAGGTATAACATTCATTCTAAAATGGTATATTTGAAATAAAATTAAATAGTATGTTGATTGGACATAAAATCAGAAACCTTAGAGATAATAGAAAATTATCGCAACAAGAAATGGCTGAGTTATTAGATATATCTCAAAAACAATATAGTTTCATCGAATCTAACCAAACAAAAATTACATTTGATAGATTACAAAAAATTGCTCATGTATTGAAGCTAAATGATGATGAATATTTTGATTTGGTAAAACAAGAATCTATGGTGTTTAATATTTCAAACAATCATCAAGCAAAGGTTATGTGCATGCTGAAAATTATTATGAAGAATCAACACAACAGGAAATTGCACAATCATTGAAAGAAATAAGCCATTACTTAGAAATAATTTCAAAAAAATAATTTTGTTATTTGCCTTGCGTTAGGTGACACGAGCGTATGTTACATAGAATAACTGCCTTGCGTTTTTAGGTGACACGAGTATATGATACCAGTAATAATTGTCTTGCGTTAAGTGACATGAGTATGTGTTACTTGGAATAATTGCCGTGGTGCAATGTCATTAAGTTATGTAAAACGGTTAAATGCTATTTAAAACAACTAAAATGTCAGAATCTATTAATTTAAAATAAATGGTTATTCATTTTTAGAATTACCATTATCACACAAATTTTTACTAATTTGTAGCGTTTATTTTTCAGTAATTAACCTGAATATTTATGTCTTTGCAGCGCGTAGTTATTACTGGCTTAGGTGCCATTACACCAATTGGAAATTCTGTTGCTGATTTTTGGAATCAATTAATAGATGGAAAGAGTGGTTGCGCAAATATTACTTCATTTGACACTTCACTTTTCAGAACTAAATTCGCTTGCGAAGTAAAAAATTTTAATGCTTTAGATTTCTTCGATAAAAAAGAATTAAAAAAACTCGATCTGTTTTCGCAGTTTGCGCATGTTGCAGCTGACGAAGCCATCAAAGATTCTAACTTATTAGAGTTTGCTGATTTGAATAAAAAGAAAATTGGTGTATTGTTTACTTCTGGTTTTGGTGGTTTAAATACGTTTGAAGAAGAAGCATTTCAATATTATCAAAACGGAAAAAATCCGAGATATATCAGTCCATTTTTTATTCCAAGAACATTGATCAATTTAATGTCTGGAAATATTTCCATCAAATATGGTTTTAAAGGAATGAATTTTTTCAGTGGTTGCTGCGTGTGCATCATCATCAAATGCGCTGATTGATGCGATGAATTACATACGATTGGGAAAAGCTGATGCGTTTGTAGTTGGTGGTGCCGAAGCTGCCATTACACAGCTTGGTATTGGTGCGTTTGGTGCGATGAAAGCATTGTCTGAAAGAAATGATAATCCGCAAACGGCATCGCGACCTTTTGATAAAGACAGAGATGGTTTTGTGATGGCTGAAGGTGCTGGTTGTATGATTGTTGAAAGTTTGGAACACGCAAAAAAGCGCGGTGCAAAAATTTATGCTGAATTGGTTGGCGGCGCTATGAATGCTGATGCGTATCATATTACAGCACCAAATCCAACTGGTGAAAGTATTATTGATGTGATGCAAGATGCTTTGGAAGATGCAAACTTAAAACCAACCCAAATTGATTATATAAATGTGCATGGAACCTCAACGCCATTAGGTGATGTTGCAGAAATTAATGCCATTCGCAATGTTTTTGCTGAACATGTTTATGACTTAAATATCAGTGCCACCAAATCCATGACTGGTCATTTATTAGGTGCTGCCGGAATTGTGGAGGCGATTGTTTCAGTGTTAGCGTTGCAGAAAAATATCGTTCCGCCAACGATTAATCATTTTACAGATGATGCTGATTTTGACAAAAAGATAAATTTCACTTTTCACCAAAAACAAGAAAAAATCATCAACGCAGTTTTGTCCAATAATTTTGGTTTCGGTGGTCATAATACTTCACTTGTTTTTAAGAAATATGTTGATTAAAATCAATATTCTACTTTTTCTTTTTTTAATTGAAATTTTAACTGCTATTTTTACGCATGTGGTTATTTCTAAAGAATTTATTTAGGCGAAGAAAACAATTTTATATTAGTTATGAGTTTGAAGAAATTTATAATTATATTGGATATGAACCTGCACAATCTGAAGACAACTATATTAAAGCACTTACACATTCTTCTTTCACAAAAAAATCAACAGAAAAAAATGAACGCTTAGAATTTTTAGGCGATGCAGTAATTAGTTTTGTAGTTGCTGAAGTTTTGTATCATCAGTTAGTAGGCAAAGATGAAGGTGTGTTGACAAAAGCGCGTGCATCGATTGTGAACAGAAAAAATTTAAATAAAATCGGAACTGAAATTGGTATTCCAAAATATTTGCGTCATAAACTATCTGATAAACAATTAGCCGAATCACCAGATATTATTGGCAATGCATTTGAAGCTTGGATTGGTGCATTTTTTTTAGATTATGGTATGCATGAAAGTGAAATTTTAGTAGGAAAATTATTAATGAATGATTTTCATGCAGAAACGTTTCACAATACGATTTCGGATTATAAAAGTTATCTGTTAGAATGGGCACAGGCAAGAAAAAAAACAGTTTTATTTGCACACAACACAACACCAGATGCACAAGGAATTTTTACTGTTGTCTTAAAAATTGATGGCGAAGAAATTGCCACTGGTTTTGGTAAAAACAAAAAAGAATCGGAACAAGATGTTTGTATAAAAGCTGTGCAAGTTTTAAAGTTAGATTAATTGATTGAAAAGAAATTTATCGTGCAATCATCAATTTCTGAATTTCTGAATAGCCATTATCATTAAATATTCGAACAAAATAAATTCCTTTTTCATAGCCAGAAACATCAAACTCAAAATTGCTAGTAATGTTTTTTGTTCTTGTAAAATTTGACCTTGCATATTAAAAATACTTACCGAAAAATTATCCAATAAATCTGTTTTTATATAAAAAGAATTTTTGGCTGGATTTGGAAAAATGGAACTATTGTTTTCTGTCTTTTTTTCTTTAACGCTTGTTAAATTACAACCGTTGTTTAGTTTATTAATATAACTCCAAATCAGTGTATCATAAGTAGAAACAGCAAGCGCGTTGTCACCTGAATCACCAGTTCGAACAATCACCATTTTCGTACTTGGAATTACATAAATTTTCTGATCGTTTTTTCCTAAAGCACAAAATAAATCGTTTGGTGCATTCGGAATTAATTTGAAAGGAAATACAGTTTGTAAACCAGGCACCATAGCTGATGCTTTACCATTCAACCACCATAAATATCCATACGATAAATTAAAACTTTGTGATGTATTTGTCATCGCGCGAAAGTAGGCAGTGTCGCGCAAAACAGTATCGCTTTGCCAAATTCCTTTGTTTAAGGTAAGTAAACCAAATCGAGCCATATCGCGAGTTTTACTAAAATAGACACCACTTGGAATCCATGCGCCACTCATACCTGTGTATGCTTCTATGAAATTATTGGTGGCAACATTATACGTCAATCCGCTTGCTGCAGCAACTACTTCTTCCAGTTTTTTATACGCACCTGTATGATAGGCCCAACGCGTGCCTGCATCCACTTTATATTGTAAACATGCAGTGCTGTAATCTTCGTTGGTGCATGGAAACGGTGCATTGTCATCCATGCCACTTGTCATGGTCAATAGATTTTTTATCGTGATGAGTTTCTCTTTTTGTCGAGTTTCTGATGACCAGCCAACACCTAAATATTTGGAAACCGAATCGTTGATATTTAATAATCCTTTTTGCTGCGCAATGCCAATCATGGTTGCAGTTAATGATTTCCCAGCACTTGCCCAATAATGTATAGAATCTTGTGTGAAGGTGCCGAAATATTTTTCTAAAACTATTTTTCCGTCTTTTAAAACAATAAAACCTTTGGTGTTGGTTCGTTGTAAAAAATTAGTCAATGAATCTATATTTTTTTGACACCAACCTAATCGGTTTGGCGATAGCGTGTCCCAAGTTGTTCCTGTTTTTGGTGGAAAATAAAGCGATTGTGCCTGCGCTTTTACACTTAAAATAATCGATAAAATCAAGATGTATTTTTTCATGTGTTTATTTTTATTGTTTTTATGGTGCACATGGAATATCCAAATAATCATTTGCTTTTGGTGAGCAAACAAGAATGGATATTTCATACGCAAGTGTTTTTAAGCAGACAAATTATTTTCAAAAAATCTTAATTGTTATTAGACTTGAATGTACCTAAAAAGTTTAATAAAAAAAATATCGTTCCGAAATGAAACGATAATTAATGTTAAAGTAAATGTTGTTTTTATCTTGAATTAATATACTTATCTAACTGTGTGCTATAATTACTAAATGCAAAATCATTGTATAATGTATAGTAGTTATTTTTATCGATGGTTTTATCGTAACAAAATTTTGCTAATTCCAATTTATTGGCTTCAAATGTAATTTCTTCTAATAACAAATGTACTTGTGTAGTTTTTAACTGACGATCTTTTAATGCAGTTTTCGCAACTTCAATCATTTTTTCTTCAAAAGATGCGTTTTTCATGGTTTGAATTAACACTTGTAAATCAGCATCAGAAAGCAAATTGTTATTATTGTAATTGTAATTATTTCCGTTGTTATTCCAACCAGAATTATTCCAGCCATTATTGTTGTTGCCATAATTTCCATTGTTATTTGGATACGAATTCCAACCATTTGCATTGCCGTTGTTGCAAGTATTTCTTGGTGGTTTCGGACATTTTGGTTTCGGACAATTTGGTACAGGTGTGCCGCAAGTTGGCTGATTGTTTGGCTGGTTGACTTGTACATTGTCTAAGTACCAGGTTTGTTGTTTAAAAGGTAATTTCTGAATTACATTTAAACCATTGAACGCATCGAGTTCGGCAACAAATCGGAATCCATCATTAATAAAAATAGGTTTGTCGTAAACAACTCTACCGTTGTACGAATTTTCTATAACTCGCAATTGATAGTTTCCATTTGCTAAGTCAAAAAAGCGAAATACGTTTGCAGATGTTGAAATTGTTTGATTGCCTAATGAAACCGTGTAGTTTCCGTTGGTGTTTATTTTCATAAAAAACTCTGCAGATGCGAAAATAGAGTTTACCAAGAAAGTTGAAAATAATAAGAGTGTAGATAATTTTTTCATACGAAATCATTTTATTGAAAATCGTAATACAATCACTGTGCCAGTTTTTTGAAATTAGTCAATGGTAATTAGTCAATGGTATGTAAATAAAGACCAAAGTAAACGTTAATTATATTTTTTGACCATTGCCTATTGCCTAATCACTATTGACTAAACATTACACAGAAGTAATCCACCAAATATTTCCGTAAGCGTCTTTCACGCCACAGGTTCTACCATAATTTTGATTAGATAATTCCATGATAGAAGTACAACCTAACTCTAACGCTTTTGCGTACGATGTATCTGCATCTTCTACATAAATAAACAAACTTGAATTTAATGGTTGCCATTCTGTGTTGGCAGCACCACACATAATAGTTGCATTGCCAACTTTCAATTCAGCGTGCATCAACGTTGTTTCGTTGTGCATCTGTTTGCTGACTATTTCTGCTCCAAATAAGTTTTGCATAAAATCTAAGAAATTCAATGCATCATTGATAATTAAATAAGGAATAACAGTTTGGTATTGTGTTGGTATTGGCATAAAAAAAATTATGAGTTAGATAATTATAAAGGTTATGAATTTAGACAATCAACTTCACTGCAATGTCAGGAATTTCAGCTAATTGTTCAAATAAATCGGTGCTTACACGAATGCCGGTTTTGGAAGATTGAAAGGTGAGTGGCGCAGCTTCCACATCATCATATAAATAAACAGTAAACGGTTTTTTGCCTGTATGTTTGCTTACTATTTTATAAATTTTTTCTACTTTTTGCTCGTCTAATTTATTGTAATCCAGCATCACGCGCATGCCTTTTCCGTATTTTTCCAACACATCTTGCATGAATTCCATTTGTGTTACATTGAGCTCGTATTTTTCCGGATCTCTATAACTTGTTTTATAAAAACCTTTTAACAACAAGCGATTTCCAACTTCTAAAAAGGCAATGTATTTATTATAATTTTCGCTAAAAAAAGCAATCTCTAAAGTCGCATCTAAATCTTCAAAAATTACACTTGCCCAAGGTCTGCCTTTTTTATCCATTCGTTTGTTTACAGAAGCTACCATGCATGCAATCGTTACATTTTTATCACGATAATTTTCAATATCTTCAAACGAAGCATTACAGAAATTTTTAATTTCTACTTCAAAATCATCTAACGGATGACCGGAAATATAAATGCCAGTTACTTCTTTTTCTTTCTGCAATTTTTCAAAAGGAACCCAAGGATTGGTATGTGGAATTTCCGGTTCAGGAATTTCTGCATCTACGGTATCACCAAATAAAGAAAACGCAGTAGAAGAATTTTGTTCTTTTACATTGTTTCCAAACCGAATTGCCAATTCAATAAAATTGGTGCCATCTTTATATTGATGAAAATATTGCGCGCGATGCACATTCGGAAAACTATCAAACGCGCCAGCTTGTGCCAATGCTTCAATATTTTTTTTGTTGACCGAACGTGAGCTAATGCGTTTCGTTAAATCAAAAATGTTTTTGAAAAAACCATTTTCTCTTTCAATAATAATATCAGAAACTGCAGCTTCGCCACAACCTTTAATAGCTGACAATGCAAAGCGAATTTCGCCTGCCTTATTTACTGAAAATTTCACATCACTTTCATTGATATCAGGTCCAAGTGTCGGCACTTGCATTCGTCTGCATTCGCTTAAAAAGAAATTAATTTGCTTGATGTCACTCATGTTGTGCGACAACACCGAAGCCATATATTCTGCAGGATAATGTGCTTTTAAATAGGCAGTTTGAAACGCCACTAAAGCATAGCAAGTAGAATGTGATTTATTGAATGCATACTCTGCAAATTTTTCCCAATCGACCCAAATTTTTTCGCATTTAGTTTGGTCTAAATTATTGGCAGCACAACCTGCTAAAAACATAGGTTTTAAATCGTCTAGTTTTGAACGGATTTTTTTACCCATTGCTTTTCGTAATTCATCAGCTTTGCCTTTTGTAAAACCACCTAATTTTTGAGAGAGTAACATCACTTGTTCTTGGTAAACCGTGATTCCATAAGTATCTTTCAATAATTCTTCTACTTCTGGTAGATCGTATTCAATCTTTTCTTTTCCATTTTTACGATTAATAAACTTTGGAATATAATCAATTGGACCAGGTCTGTACAAGGCATTCATCGCAATTAAATCATCAAATTTATCTGGTTTTAAATCACGTAAATATTTTTGCATACCAGCACTTTCAAACTGAAATGTTCCGATGGTATCACCGCGTTGATACAACTCAAATGTTTTTTTATCATCTAAAGGAATCGAATCTAAATCAATTTTAATTCCATGGATTTTTTCAATCAATCTAACTGCATCACGCAAAATGGTTAATGTTTTTAAACCTAAAAAATCCATCTTTAACATGCCTGCATTTTCGATAATGCTGCCATCGAATTGTGTTACTAATAAATCTGCATCTTTGGAAGTACAAACAGGAATATAGTTAATGATATCGTCAGGTGCGATGATGATAGCTGATGCATGAATACCGCGATTTCGAATAGAACCTTCTAAGCTTTCTGCGAGTTTCAACGTGCGTTGCAATGGATTGTTATCATCAGTACGAATCTTGCGAAAATCTTCTGATTCTTTGAACGTATCTGCTAAAGTAGTTTTAGGTTTATCAGAAACGAGCTTCGACATTTTATCGGTTTCAGATAAAGGCACTTTCAACACACGACCCACATCTTTTATAGAACTTTTGGCAGCCATCGTTCCATACGTAATAATTTGTGCTACTTGATTTTTTCCATATTTTTCGACTACATAATCAATCACTTTTTGTCTGCCTTCATCATCAAAATCAATATCAATATCGGGCATCGAAATACGATCAGGATTTAAGAAACGCTCAAATAGTAAATTGTATTTTATTGGATCTACATTGGTGATGCCAATTGCGTAAGCTACTGCAGAACCAGCAGCAGAACCACGACCAGGTCCGATAGAAACACCGAGTTTTTTTCCTTCATTAATAAAATCCTGAACGATTAAAAAGTAACCAGGAAAACCCATGTGTTGAATGGTTTTTAATTCAAAATCTAGTCGGTCAATAATATCTAATGGAAGAATTTGGCCCCAACGTTTTTTGGCACCTTCAAAGGTTAAAAATTTTAAATAATCATCTTGGTCAGTGAAACCAATTGGTAATTTAAATGCTGGCAAAAGTATGTTTCTTTCTAAGTTTAGCGATTGCACTTTTTCTACAATTTCCAAGGTGTTTTCAATGGCTTGCGGAACATCTTTAAAGAGTTCTTTCATTTCAAATTGTGTTTTGAAATAAAATTTATCATTTGGAAATTTAAATCGATCTGGATCGGCAAAATCTTTTCCGGTTTGTAAGCACAATAAAATATCGTGTGCTTCATAATCTTTTTGGTCTACATAATGCGAATCGTTGGTAGCAATTAGTTTTACGTTATGTTTTTCAGAAAATTTTATCAGTTGTTGATTGATGCGTTCCTGGCTCCAACCGGTTCCATCTAAGTCATTAATTTCGTGGCGTTGCAGTTCTATATAATAATCATCTTCAAAAACATCTAACCATTTTAAAAGTACTTTTTCTGCTTCTTCTGCACCTTTATTTATCATGGTTTGTGGCACTTCAGCACCAACACAACAACTGGTAGCAATGATGCCTTCGTGATAATCTTTAATCAAACCAAAATCGACACGCGGAAAATCCATATACACACCATCAATATAACCAGTAGAAACGATATGCATTAAGTTCTTATAACCGATTTCATTTTTTGCCAATAATAATTGATGATAGCGTTTGTCTTTATTTTCTCTCGTAAATTTTTTATTGAAACGATCTTCTACCACATAAACTTCGCAACCTAAAATTGGTTTTACGCCATATTTTTTACAGGCTGCAAAAAACTTAAACGTACCAAACATATTTCCATGGTCAGTGATAGCAACTGCAGGCATACCATCTTCTTTGGCTTTTTTAACCATAGCATCAATGTCTGCAGCACCATCTAATAGTGAATATTGAGTATGACAGTGAAGTGGAGCGAAATCGCACATAAATAGTTGTAAATTTTAAGATAAATACATTAGAAACTGTTCTAAAATTACAATAGAAATGATGTAGTAATCTTGTTTTATTAATTTTTATTTTTCAACAAGATAACTTGTTGAATTATAATAAAAAAAGAGCTCAGGCATTGCACCTGAGCTACGCAACTAAGATTATTAACATTATTATGAAGAAAAAAAGAAGAAAGAGTTAGTCATAGTTTTATGGTTTTGTTCTATGGTTTTTGCTTTCGATATTCAAGTTTACAAAGAATAGTTGATTTACATCAAGATAATTAGTAAACGGTACGTTTCAGTGAGAATTCGGTAAAAATTTGAGTTCTTAGAAAAAAACTTTCAATATTTATTGAAAGTTTGAAAACTATTTATTAAATTTGAAGTATGAATTTAGTAGAAGGAAAACGACAATTTGTTCAAGCTTGGGGCGCCATAGGTACCCAATGGGGAATTAATAAAACGATGGCACAAATTCATGCGTTGATGATGGTTTCTACAGATGTATTAAGTACTGAAGAAATTATGGAAGAATTATCTATTTCAAGAGGCAATGCCAATATGAATCTACGTGACTTAATAGATTGGGGTTTGGTTACTAAAGTTTTTAAGCATGGTGAACGCAGAGATTACTTTCAAGGTGAGAAAGATGTTTGGAAAATTGCGAAACAAGTTGCCAAAATCAGAAAAACACGTGAGTTAGATCCTGTTTTAAAAGTTTTGGAAGAATTAAAGAAAGTTGAACCTAATTCAAAAAGTGAAGATGTAAAACATTTTCAAAAATTGGTAAATGATGTACATAAATTGGCAAATAATGTTGACCGTTTAATTGAAGGAGTTTTTAAAGCAGAAGAAAGTTGGTTCTGGGATAAAATATTAAAAATATTTACAAAATAGAAAATAGGGAAACCTATTTTTTTGCAACTATCTTTCAAAAATTACTGAAAATACGATAATTTAAATCTAAAATTTAATTAATATTCTAAAAACAAACATCATGAAAAACTTTATTGAAATCGATTACAAAATACACAAAGTATTAGTTTTCATTGTTCCTTTGGCCGTTATCACATTTTTCTTTTGGCTATATCTTGGACCGCTTACTTATATCTATGTTACAATTAGCGATATTTTAAATTTAATAAAAAGAAGAGAATCAAGTTTTACAAAATACAGATTGGTTCATTTAATAGTAGGTTTTGTGTATTTAAATTGTTTTTTTATTTCTCCATTTTTATCACCTAAATATATTACTTCACAGATAGACAGAGATTATTTTATGCTAATATTTTGGTATGCTTTGCCGTTGTGTTTCTTCATTTTTCATTTCTATTTTACTAAAAAAGATTATCAAGATTTTATTTCAACTAATAAATAATTTAGTATGCAAACGCTCGAAAACAAAGCACTTATTTACGACAGCAATTGTCCATTATGTTGTTGGTACACTGAAAAATTTATTCAGGTTGGTGCATTAGAAAATAGTGGAAGAATTTCTTTTAATGAATTAAATCAACATCAAATTACAAGCTTAGATGCGCTTCGCAGCCGACATGAAATTCCGTTGATAGATACTAAAACAGGCAAAGTAGTATACGGAATTGATGGTTTGACGTTGATTTTATCTAAGCTTTTTCCATTTTTCAAAAATATCTTGTTAAATGAAAATGCAAAAAAATTAGTGAAACCTTTATACAATTTTATTTCGTATAACAGACGAATTATTGTTCCATCAAAAATTGCTAAAACTAACACAATTGATTGCGCGCCTGATTTTCATTTCGGCTGGCGATTAAGTTTGATTACTGTTTGTATGAGTTTTTATTATTTGATAATTTTTGGCTTAAAAACACAATTCAATGTTTTTGACATCAATTTATTTTTGGTGTATCCATTTTTGCATATAGCATTCATTTTATTTATGACAAAAAATAATTGGAAAGAAAAATTATGGAACGCATTCGGTGATTTTTCAGTGACTAATTTGAGCACAACAATATTATTTACACCTTTATTTTTAATTCATTTTTTCGTACAAAATATTCCAGCATATTTTATGGTAATTGTATTTGTATTGTTCCAATTTCGTTTAATGATTCATTACTTGAAAAGAATAGAAAATAAAAATTATTTACGCTAAACTTCCTTCAATAGTATCTAAAATGCGTGCAACTGCTGGACAGATCTCTGCGTTTTTTATAGTCAAATCTAAAATCTGATGCATCTTTTTTCTGTTTGTGTGTGGATATTCGCGGCAAGCATTTGGCCGAACAGAATAAATTGAACAATAATTGTCAGAACCTAGGAAAACACAAGGCGTTTGACGGAAAACAAAATCACCATCATCATCTTTTACCACATATTTCTGCATGAATTCTTTTGCTGAAATTTTCAAATGTTTTGAGATTCTATTGATGTCTTCGTTGATAATTAAAGCTGGTGTAGTTTTGCAACAATTGCCACAATGCAGGCAATCTATTTCTTGAAATACTTCTTCGTGTTGCGTATGAAAAAGTTCATCAACATCAAATGGTTTTAATTTTTTTAAATCCTGAATTAATTTTTGATGCGCTTTTTTATGTTGTAAAGCATTTTGCTTAAGGTTTGATATTTCGATTTGAAGATTCATTTTATAACTGCAAACTTTTCTAAAGTTTTAAACTTTAGAAAAGTTATTTTTATTATCGAACTTTTACTTTATAACCTTCTTTTTCCAATAACTCTTTAACTTTTAATTTGAAATCGCCTTGTATCACAATTTCACCATCTTTTGCAGAACCACCAACACCACATTTTGTTTTCAGCATTTTTGCCAATGTTTCTAAATCTTCTGTTTTTCCAATAAAATTTTCAATTAAAGTAACCGTCTTTCCTTTACGTTGTTTTTTATCAATTGAAACGATGAGTTGTTGTTTTTCATTTGCTAAAGTTTCAATTTCATCTTCATCATTATCCAATTTAAAATCTGGATTTGTAGAAAATACAGTACTTAAATTATCTTTCCAGTTTTTTGTCATAACGCAAAATCTTTATCAACTATAAAATTCAAAGCTTGCTTCTTACAAATTACTTCAATATGATCTGATTTTCCTTTAAAATCACCATCCATTTGTATGCTTTGTATACTGTTCGTTTTTATTTTCAAGGATTTATTTACACGATAAGATTCAATCATAGGTTGACTTGCGATATCGCCAAAAAAACATTCGTAAACCAACTTCGGAACTTGAGTTCTATCGAAGTTTTTTACAATTGTAATTTCAAATTTTCCATCATTTAAAATACTTTGATGCGAAAATTCGATATTGTAACCAAGTTGTCCGGTTGATGTAACTAATACTGTAAACGCTTCCGTTTCTATAGGTTTTTCGTTGTCAATTTCGATGGTGAAAGTTGGTAATTTATAAGTAAATGCTGTGCTTAAAACACCACCTAAATATGCACCAACACCGCGAAATGGAATCTTATTAAATTGTTCTACTACTTTAGCATCATAGCCAATTCCAGCAGTCATAAAAAATGGTTGACCATTTAAAATACAGGCATCTATTTTGAAATTTTTTCCTGTATTTAATATACGAATGGCTTTTGCAACGTCTATAGGTATTTTTAATTTTCGTGCGTTGGCATTACCAGAACCAGTTGGAATACTTGCCATTGCCATTGGTTTTCCTACTAACACTTGTCCAACTTCATTCTGCGTTCCATCACCACCAACAACTGCAATAATATCTATATTTTCGATGAGTGATTGCTGTGCAATTTTTATAGCGTGACCTGCAAATTTGGTGTGAAAAATATCATAATCGAATTTTGTCAAATCTAAATTCTTTTTCACCATATTTTCAGAAAAACGGGCACCAAAAAAACCACCTGATTTTGGATTAACAATAAATCGAATTTTTTTCTTTTTCAAAATGAAATAGTTTAGTCGGTAAAAATAATATTAATGATTTGAAATTGAGTATTAATTTTTTTTATAGATAACAAGCAAATCTTTTAATTCCTGAAGCAGGAAATCACTATTAAATGGATCTTGATCACTCTTTTCTTTATACACCATTTCTAATTTGTTTTTATAGAAATAATATTTTCTTGTTTTTTCTTCAACGGTTTTTTCAGTAAAAGATTTTATTTCAGTGAACGGTATTTTATAGTTGGTGATTTTTTCTACAATATAATAAACAGTGGTATCATCCATGTAGAATAATAATTCTGACTGACCCATTTCACCGTAAATATTATCTTTTATAAGTTTTAAAGAATCTTTTGTATAAAAATATATAACGCTTGCACCTTGTGATGATACTTCAGGTCTTTCAACAAATCTATGTTCGAAATAATTTAATTTTTTGTTGGTTTCTTCTGCTTGATTTTGCAACGAAACACTAAATAATTGTTCCTCTGAATAAGCTAAAATAGAAGTTAAGATTAATAAGAAAGTGTAAATAAATTTCATTAAATTTTAGTGTTATATTTTTTTATTTTCAAATTATCCTATTTCTGCTTTCAAACTTAAATCCAAACTTTTTACTGAATGCGTCAATGCGCCAACAGAAATAAAATCAACACCAGTTTCTGCATAACTTCTAATCGTTTCTAAAGTAATGCCACCACTTGCTTCCGTTTCGTATTTTTTATGGATAATATCAACTGCTTCTTTCACTTTATCTGGTGTAAAATTATCCAGCATAATTCGATGAATACCATCACATGCAAGTGCTTCTTTTACATTATCCAAATTTCGAGTTTCTACTTCGATGCGCAAATCCAAATTGTTCGCTTTTAAATATTCTTTTACTTTATTAACTGCTTTTGTAATTCCACCACAAAAATCAATATGATTATCTTTTAGCATAATCATATCATACAAACCGAATCTATGATTGGAGCCACCACCAACTGTTACAGCATATTTTTCCAAAAATCGAATATTCGGTGTTGTTTTACGAGTATCGATAACTTTTGCATTTGTGCCTTCAATTGCTTTTACATACTCATTCGTTTTAGTCGCAATACCACTCATGCGTTGCATGCAATTCAACACCAAACGTTCAGCTGTTAAAATCGAAATCGCTGAACCATACACATGAAAAGCAATATCACCATATTTTATTTGAGCACCTTCTTGAATATGATTTTCCATTCTCAAATTGGCATCTACTTTTGCAAAAACAGCTTTTGCAATTTCCAAACCACATAAAATACCATTGTCTTTTACTAAAAGTCGAGCTTTGCCTTGTGTATTTGCATCAATCGATGCTAAAGATGCCTAAGCACCCCCACGAACATCTTCGTGCAGTGCATTAATAATAAATTGGTCGAGTTCTTGTTTATCAAACATAAAGCAAAAGTAGTAATTTTACTTATTACTTATAACTTACTACTTATAACTAAATTATTCTTTCTCAAATCTAATTTCTTGAATCACATTCAAACCATTAGATTTTTTTATGTAAATATAAGTTCTGTACGAAGCAATATTAGTTTTTAAATTTCCAATTACATATTGTGCGCCATCTGGTGAGGTACCTTTATGTATAATTGTAAAATCACGAGTCGAAAATTTACCGAAAAAATTCTTTAAAATCATTTCGGCTTGCTCACTGCTGTAATTGTCCGAATTTTCGTCAATGGTAATATCTACTCTTTTTTCAAAATTTTTGGCAATAGCAGCCGTATTCGCCGTTTTAATTGCAGACGGAAACGTACCAAATATATCTTGCGCATTCATCGAGATGCTGATAAATAAAATGATAAATAATACAGATAATGACTTCAAAAACTTCATAAAATCGTATTTTTGTAAAACTGTTGCATATTTTGTGCCAAACAGTTCGGTGAAAATAAAAAAAATTACATAATATTTAACAACAAATATCGTGCAAAAGAAAGTGATGTTGATAATAATGGATGGCTGGGCAATGAATGCCAACCCAAAAATTAGTGCTATTGAAGCTGCCAATACACCTTTTGTAGACAGCTTGTATCTAAAATATCCAAATACTGGATTGCTAACACATGGCGAATATGTTGGTTTGCCTGAAGATCAAATGGGAAATTCGGAAGTTGGACACATGAATATCGGTGCTGGTCGCGTAATTTTTCAGGATTTAATGTTGATAAATAAAAAAGTTCAGACTGGCGAAATCTTTCAAAATCAAATTTTAATCGATGCTTTTGATTATGCGAAGGCCAAAAATAAAAAAGTGCATTTTATAGGTTTGGTTTCCAATGGTGGAATTCACGCACACATTAGCCATTTGAAAGCGATGATAAAAATGGCAAAAGACCTTGGTGTTGAACGTAGTTTCGTGCATGCATTTACAGATGGACGCGATACCGATCCGAAAAGCGGTTTAGATTATCTATTAGATTTAGAAGAGTTTTGTTCATCAACACCAACCAAAATTGCATCTATTTGTGGTCGTTATTATGCAATGGATCGCGATAAACGTTGGGAACGAATTAAGTTGGCGTATGATTTATTAGTACATCAAAAAGGTGATGCCTTTACTTCAGTAAAAGACGCAATTGAAACTTCATATAAAAATGAAATTACAGATGAATTTATAAAACCTATTATTTTATTAGATAAAAATAAGCAGGCACTAACAAAAATTGAAACAGATGATGTAGTAATTTCTTTTAATTTTAGAACAGATAGATGCCGAGAAATTACAACAGTTTTGTCACAGAAAGATATGCCTGAATTTGATATGCAAAAATTGGATTTACATTTTGTGACGATGACCATTTATGACGAAAAATTTAAATCGGTAAAACCAATTTACGGAAAAGAAAATATTGAAAATTCTTTAGGCGAAGTCATTGCAAAAAATAAACTGACACAATTGCGCATTGCTGAAACTGAAAAATATCCGCATGTTACATTTTTCTTTTCTGGTGGAAGAGAAGCTACGTTTGAAGGTGAAGAACGCATCATGATTTCATCACCAAAAGTTGCAACATACGATTTGAAACCAGAAATGAGTGCAAATGAAATTAAAGATGCTGTAATAAAAAACATAGATGAAAAGCAACCACATTTTATTTGTTTAAATTTTGCCAATACTGACATGGTTGGACACACTGGTGTTTTTTCTGCAGCCATCAAAGCAGCCGAAACAGTTGATAGTTGCGTGCAGCAAGTGGTAACAAAAGCATTGGAAAAAGAGTATTGTATTTTAGTAACCGCTGATCACGGAAACGCAGATTACATGGTCAATGAAGATGGTTCGCCAAATACTGCGCACACCAAAAATATAGTTCCATTTTTTGTAATTGATAATGAATTTAAAGGTGTGGTACAACCAGGTAAATTAGCAGACATTGCACCAACTGTCTTGAAAATTATGAATGTAAAAATTCCAAAAGAAATGGATGGAACTGTTTTAATTTGAAAATTAAAAATGTGGTTTAATAATTTTTTTAAATGAGAATGAAAAATAAAATATCTTTTTGCATACAATTTTTAGTATTTGTTTTATTTATGTCTGCTTGTAATCAGCATAAAACAGAACAAACATCGAACGAAAAATTGTATGTTAATTTAGATTCTATCATACAAAGTGATATTGATTTAAATACTCGCGAAAATTGCAAACTAGAAAAATTGGCATTTGTTAATTCATTAAAAGAAAAAAAAATAATAGATAGCGTTGATTGGAAACAAGAACTTGATATTTTAACGGATTGCGATATAAACAAACCATCTTGGAAAGGAAAATTTAAAGTTGACATAGTACCTACTACTTTTGCTCATCCAGGTTGTACGCAGTATTTTTATAGAAGCATCGACACAAAAATTCCTGTAAAATCTATTACTGTAAACAAAGATTCTTTAAATAGAATTTTGAATATTTTAATTCAGAAAAAGATTGAATCATTTTTATTCTCATCCAATCAACAGATTGAATATATTCCACGCTTTGGTTATTCGGTTCGCAGCGATCAAAAAACATCATTATTCAGCACATTCAATGTAAATGTTGATGTGAAATACATCTGTAAATAAAAATATAGAACATGTTAAAAATACAAGCAAGAATTTTTAAAGGCGCACGCGATTTTTTTCCGGAACAAATGTTGCACAGAGAACGCATTTTACAAGTGATGCGCACTACGTTTAAAAAATATGGTTTCGCACCTTTGGAAACACCAGCAATTGAATACTTAGATGTATTAACTGGAAAATATGGCGAAGATGCTGATCGATTAATCTATAAATTAAATTATAAAGTTGGACAAAAAGATGAAGCTGCATTGCACTACGATTTAACGGTTCCATTCTCGCGTGCTGTTGCAATGCAAACCGATTTGCCGTTGCCATTCAAACGTTATCAAATGCAGCCAGTTTGGCGCGCCGACAGACCGCAACCTCATCAAGGAAGATTCCGTGAATTTTATCAATGCGATGCCGATTGCGTTGGCTCAGAATCCATGATTATTGATGCAGAAATGATTGCTATTACGTATGAAATTTTATCGCAATTAACTATTCCTGATTTTGTTATCAAAATAAATAATAGAAAAATTCTGAACGGAATTACACAATATATTGGTTTGGATAATTCACATGTTGCTGAGGTTTGTAATGCTATTGATAAACTAGATAAAGTAGAATGGAATGAAGTAGAAAAGGAATTAATTGAAAAAAATATTGCAGCAACTTCAATCGAAAAACTACATCAATTATTGATAAAAAATTTAAGTTTAGATTTATTAAAAACAGAATTAAATTCGATAGAAATCGCACAACAAGGCATCGCAGAATTACAAGAATTGTTTTCTTATTTAGCAATTTTTAATATTCCTGAAACACACTACAAATTCGATATTTCTTTAGCGCGTGGTTTGGATTATTACACAGGTCCAATTTTTGAAACCAAATTGCCAAAGCATCCGCACATGGGTTCGCTCAATGGTGGTGGAAGATACAATGGTTTAATTGCATCATTTGGTGGAAAAGATATTCCAGCAGTAGGTACCTCTTTAGGTTTAGACAGGATTTTTACAGCCATGCAGCAACTCAATTTATTAGATGATGTGAAAACTTCCACCAAAGTGTTAGTTGGTAATTTTGGTGAAGCTACGTTAGCAGCATCTTTAAAATTAGTAACTGATTTACGTGCAAATAATATTAATACAGAATTTTATCCAGATGCTGACAAACTTAAAAAGCAGTTTGGTTATTGTGATAAAAAGAAGATTCCATTTATGTGTATTATTGGCGAAGAAGAAATGGCTGCAAATGTTATTACACTCAAAAATCTACAAAACAGCGAACAAAATAAGTTTTCATTTCCCGATTTATTGCAACAATTAAAATAATTTTCACTTTTCGTAAACAATTCTAAAAAGTTGATGTTATTGCATTTATGAACTTGATTCAAAATCGAAATGCATCTTTCTTTAAAGCAATTCTATACATTGCTGGTGCATATCATTTGCTTTGGGCAATTCTTGCAATATTGTTTCCAGAATTTTTCTTCACTTTAGCAAAAATTGATTTGCCAACTAACTTCGAATTGTGGCAACTCATAGGTTTATATACCGGAATTCTTGGAATTGGTTATTTATTAGCAGCAGCTAATCCAATTCGTCATTGGCGAATTGTTGCTATGGGTTTTGCAATAAAATTAATAATCAGTATTTCGTTTGTTAATAGTTTCTTTCATCATACAGATAATTCAATCATTTTTAAAATGATGGTAATAAATCATTTAATTTGGTTGCCTTTGTTTGCCATAATATTATACAATGCATACAAACACCAGTATTTATTGGATAATGAGTTAATTCGAATGAATCATTTGTCAACAGATGAATTGCTAGAAATGTACGAAACCAACAAAGGAAATTCTGTACATAATTTGGCAGCACAACAACCTGTTATGCTTGTTTTCTTGCGTCATTTTGGTTGCACTTTTTGTAAAGAAACATTACATAATATTAATAAATACAGAACACAAATTGAATCACAAGGAACCAAAATTATTTTGGTAAATATGCAAGAAGAAAATAAATGCACACAAGAATTAGCAAAATATAATTTACAAGATGTTGAATTTATCGCTGATCAAGAATCATTATTATACAAAGCATTCAAATTAAAACGTGGTTCTATAACTCAATTATTTGGTTTCAAAGTTTGGCTGCGTGGTATTTATTTATGGTTTACTAAAGGTGCATTTATCACTTCACCTGAAGGTGCTGATGTGTATCAAATGCCTGGTGTATTTTTAATTTATAAAGGTGCTGTAATTAAACAATTTATTCATCAATCAGCAGCCGACAATCCATCTTACTTAGACTTAGCAACTTGCGAAAAATGCTTAGTTGCTTCATAGAAATCTTTTTCTATTTATACATCTTCTTTCTTGTTGCACATCTATCATTTCCTATTTTTTGTTAAATGAAACTTTTCTTTGTGTTTTTTTTCTTTATTTGATTGAGAAATCATTTAATTTTGAAATAATTAAATTTATTACTATGAAAAAAATTACGCTTTCATTTTTTGCTGTATTAATTGCTATAACAAGTATTTCAGCAGCTAACTTACAACTTACCGTTCGTTTAAAAAATGGCGATGTTGTCACTGGAAAATCAACGTTGCCAAAAGTCGCATTTGTAACCAATTATGGTACATTAAATATTCCAATTGAAAAAATCAATTCAATTAAATTTGGCATTTTTTCAGATAAAACAAAAGATGGCGCAGTAAATCCTGATTTAAATAAACTTCAAACATTAACAAATGAAGCCGATGCAAAAATTGTGTATGATAGATTGTTAGCTTATGGTTCGCCAATTTTAGCAACAGTAAAAACATTTACAGAAAATCCGTTTTATAAAATAACTGATAGAGAAAATTATACGGTTGAACAATTGTTAGATGAATTGTATAAAAAAGCAAATCTTACTTATGGTCAATCTGTAAATGACGTGGTAACCTTTGATGGTTCAAATACTTTAGAAGGTGTAATTTCTGTTGGCGATATTCAATTGCAAGCAGAATACGGAAATCTTTCTCTTAAAAGAGATAAGATTGAAAGCATGGATATTTCTGTAATTGATGAATCTGTTATTTTAGGAAATGGAAATTTTGTATTGAAAGCAAATTATCATATTTCTGGAAATGAAAGCAAAGGTTGGGTAAATTCTGGTGTTTCAGTAAAAGCTGGTGATAAGTTTAGCATCACTGCTTCTGGAAAAATAATCTTAAAAAGTTTATCTGGTGGTGCATACAATCCTGATGGTTACGTAAGTGGCACAAAAGATGGCGCATACACAGATGATATGGCTACAAAATACGGTTCGGTAATTTACAAAATTGGCGAATTTGGTGATATTAAACAAGCTGGTTCAAAGTTTGATAGCACAGCAGAAGCAGAAGGAGTTATTTATATTTCTATTTATGAAACTGTTTACGATAAAGGAAACTCTGGATCGTATACTGTGAAAGTGACAAAAAAATAATTTCGAAAATCTATTTATAAAAATGTTGTACTATTTATTTAGTGCAACATTTTTTTATTCAAAATATCCAAATGTATAAAATAAACCAACACCTACAAAATTATCCTTGAAACGAAAATCGTGTGTATGTGTTAATTGAATACCTAAACTGTGATGATGTGTATAGATACGCATTCCAGCTAAAGAAATAATACCATATTCATTTTCAACTCTACCTTCATAAGTATTTAAAATATAGTTAAACCCAGTGCCAAAATAACCACCAACATTATTGTAATGTTTTTCTTTTTTAAATGCTGCGTGTCCAAAGTTAAATAATACTGCAGCTGGTAATTGCATTTGAAAAGAATTACCATCATAAGGATGAAAACGAGCACCAAGTGCAATTGGCGATGCTATTGAGATTGACATCTTTTCTTTAAATCCAAAATTGCACCTTGGCATATATTGCAGATAAGGTCCATAGCTGGTTGGCTTTCCGTTATTTGTGTTTCTGATTTTTGACCAAAATCCAATACCAATATCATGCATAAAATCAGCAGCAAAAATAGAATTACATGAAACGATAAGAATTGTAAAAATAATACTCTTCATATAAAATGATTTTATTAAGTAAACACATTCAAGTATAAATTTGTTCCATATCTAAGTAGAAATTTATAAAATAAAGAAACTAATACCATTGAAAATTGTTTTATCAAAAGATATTTATCTAAATTCAACTATTCTAAAATTAATATGCTCGGTAATCGCTTCACTAAATATATTCCAATACTTGATCAGAACGTAGCAGATTTTGATAAGCTTTTTAATGTATTACGACAACTGTTAACGTACACTTCTGGTGATGCGCGAGAAGCATTGGAATGGCTAACAGATTTAGACAAACAATATAATCTAACCAATAACGAATATGGCTTAGGCGATTTTATTCGTGATTTAGTGGATAAAGGTTATATGGAAAATGAAAATCCACGAAGCGATGATTTAAAAATTACTGCAAAAATGGAAAAAACGATTCGTCAAAAATCGTTAGAAGATATTTTTGGTAAAATGAAAAAATCAAAACGAGGAAATCATAAAACAAATTTTGGTGGAAACGGTGACGAACCAACTGGTGATATTAGACCATATCAATTTGGCGACAAACCAGAACAAATTCTCATGACTGAATCACTTCGAAATGCACAAATTAATAATTCTTCAGAAGAATTTTTATTGCAAGAAAGTGATTTAGAAGTAATGGAACAGGAATATCAGGCACAAACTTCTACTGTGTTGATGATTGATATTTCGCACTCGATGATTTTATATGGCGAAGACAGAATTACACCAGCCAAAAAAGTGGCAATGGCTTTGTCTGAATTAATTATGACTCGATATCCAAAAGATACACTCGATGTAATTGTATTTGGAAATGATGCATGGCAAATTCAAGTAAAAGATTTACCTTATCTGCAAGTTGGTCCGTATCATACCAACACTGTTGCAGGTTTAGAATTGGCAATGGATATTTTGCGAAGAAGAAAAAATTCCAATAAACATATTTTTATGATTACCGACGGAAAACCAACTTGCTTAAAAGAAGGTTTAACTTATTATAAAAACAGTTTTGGTTTAGATAGAAAGATTGTCAATAAATGTTACAATTATGCTGCACAATGCAGACGATTAAATATTCCAATTACTACTTTCATGATTGCTCGCGATGAATATTTACAACAATATGTTCAAGAATTTACTGAAATTAATAAAGGTAAAGCATTTTATACTTCATTAGATGGATTAGGTGATTTTATTTTTGAAGATTACGAACGAAATAAAAAACGCAGAGTTAAATAATTAATATACTGTGATTTATTTTTTTCTGTAAATTGTCATAACCAAAACTATAAAATATGACAAACTACAGAAGTCCTTTGCTTAATATTCTGCAAAAAAAATCAAGAATTTATTTAGATGGTTTAAACGAAGATGAAATTGAAGAGAAAAAATATTCTCGAAGAAAATTCCTAGGAACATCAACAAAATCAGCACTTGCAGTTGGTGTTGCTTCTTCATTGCCACTGTTTAATTCGTGTAACCATAAGTCTGATAATTCAAATAATAATGGCACAACTAATTCACTTCTAAATCCTAAAGTAGCCATAATTGGAGCTGGAATTGCTGGTTTAACAGCTGCACATTATCTAAAAAAATCAGGTGCTGTAAAATATGAACTTTATGATGCATTGAAGCGCTGTGGAGGTCGAATGCATACAATAGCTGAATTTTTACCAGGATTAACTTTAGATATCGGTGGAGAATTTGTAGATACAGGTCATACTGAAATGTTGTCACTTTGCAAAGAATTCAACCTCGAATTAAATGATTATGCTGCAGATGCTTTATATGAAGGTGAAGGAAGAGAATGGTATATAATTAATGACAAACGATATTCAATTAAACAAGTATTTGATGAATTCAAAAATTATTTACCACAAATACAAAAAGATTTAGCATCCTGTGGCGATAAATATGACACAGCAGATTTTGTTCGATTAGATAAAATGTCATTAGATGAATATTTAGCAAGATTAGGCATGAACGGTTGGTTGCGAGAATTAATGCGTTGTTCGTATTTGTCAGAATTTGGTTTGGATTTGGAAGAAAATTCTGCAATGAATTTTATCGATATGATTAGCGTAAGTGATAAAAATGAAATGCAATTATATGGTGATAGTGATGAACGTTATTCTATAAAAGGTGGTGTTGTTTCGTTGATAAATGAATTAACTGCAAGTGTCGGAAATATTAATTTAGAACATAAATTGGTAGAAATTAATAAATCTGGAAATGGATATTCTCTCATTTTTGAAAACGGAAAAACGGCATATGCTGATTTTGTTATTCTTACTATTCCATTTACAGTTTTACGCGATGTAAAATTTAACGTTGGTGAAATAAAACCACAAAAATTAAAAGCCATAAAAGAATTAGGATATGGTAAAAACGCTAAATTATTTTTAGGATTTGATGAACGTATTTGGCGAACTAAACACAAAACAATTGGTTATCTTTTTAATGATAAAATACACAACGGTTGGGACAGCTCTTTTGGACAAACTGACAATAAAGGTCCAGGAATTTATACTGTTTTTCTCGGTGGAAAAGATGCCATTGAAATGGCAGAAAATAAAAAAAATATTGACCAATATGTTGCAAAATATTTGCCTCTTTTAGATAAAATATATCCAGGAATAAAAAGCAAATACAATGATAATGCAGATATTGCCTGGTGGCCAAAATCTAAAATTATTAAAGCATCTTACTCAGCATTTTATCCAGGACAATGGAACGACGTGATGCCTTACATTAATGAACCAATAGGAAATATTTTGTTTGCAGGTGAACATTGTAGCGAAGATTTTCAAGGATTTATGAATGGTGGCGCACAAACAGGTAAAGATGTAGCTTTGGGTTTGCTAGAGAAGATAAAAGCTTTATAATAGTAGTTTTAAAATGATACAACTACAACCTGAACTAATTAATCTATTACAATTAGCATATTCTGCAGAACGTGCAGCATCATTCGCTTATCAAGGTCATGCAGCTGTGGTTAAATTGCAAGAAGAAAAAGAATCTATTTATCAAATAGAATTAGATGAATGGGAACACCGTGCTGAAGTCTTAAAAATTATGCAATCTTACAATATACCAATTTCAAGATGGTATGAAATGAAATATTTTATCATTGGCAAAATTATTTCGATGTCCTGTTATTTGATTGGCTGGTTTATGCCAATGTATTTTGCAGGTAGGTTGGAAAGTGGAAATGTAAATGAATATTATAGAATGATTGATTTATTTCATCAGCTAAATATTACAAAACACGATGCAATTTTAACAGAAATGGGTTTGAAAGAAAAAGAGCATGAAATCTATTTCTTGAATAAGATTAAACAGCACAAATGGTTGCCATTTTTTGAAAAGGTATTTAATTGGGGAAATTCTAAAAGTTTTAATTCTGTTAATGAAAATGAGTTGAAATAAATTTCTAATGATGAATTAATTCAAATTCTTCACAAACCAACAATGCACCTTCTGTCATTGTTTTATTAAAAGGTTTTAAATAATTTTCAAAATATTTCCAATGCACATCTCGCCAATATGCTAATGATTGGTCGCCTTCACCTTCTTTAAATGCAAAGTCAGCAGATACCATATTGTATGCAACAATATCAATATTTATTGTTCTTACAATGCATTTCGCTTCACCATAAAAATCTGTAATTACAGAATACTGATTGATGTGTGGCATGATGATGTCTTCTAATGTATAGGTTTCTAATAACGAACAGGTGCCTGTTTTTTTCTTTATTAAAACCAAATTAACTAAGTCAATTGCGTCTTTCTCATTGTCACAAAAATGCCAACTATCATACGTCAATGTTGTATCTGTAATGTTATTTTTGGAAAGGTAATCTTGCCACATTTTTTCTGCTGATAAATTCATAGGACAGATTTTTAATTTTTTAAAATTAAACTAAAAACTCAAAACAAAATAGCATAATACAAGTTATATAGTAACTTTGAATCCAACTTGAAATTATAAACATGATACACGAAAATATTACAACACTTGCACAACTCAAAAAATCTGGCTATCAAACCAAATCAATCAAACAAGAATTACGCGATAATTTAATCAATAGCTTAAAGAAAAAAAAACCTACTTTTCAAGGAATTATTGGTTATGACACTACGGTAATTCCTGATGTTGAACGTGCTATTTTATCTAAGCATAATATCTTATTATTGGGTTTGCGTGGACAAGCAAAAACGCGTATTGCTCGACAAATGGTGAATTTGTTAGATGAATATATTCCGATTGTAAAAGGAAGTGAAATCTTAGATGATCCGTTGCAACCATTATCAGTTTTTGCTAAAAATTTAATTGCAGAATTAGGCGATGAAACGCCTATATCTTGGGTGCATCGTTCAGAACGGTTTGGTGAAAAATTAGCAACACCAGATGTAACTGTTGCTGATTTAATTGGTGATGTAGATCCTATAAAAGCTGCTACGCAAAAACTACATTATGCTGACGAACGTGTGTTGCATTTCGGAATTATTCCACGTTGTAATCGTAGTATTTTTGTGATCAACGAATTACCAGATTTACAAGCAAGAATTCAAGTGGCTTTGTTTAATTTGTTAGAAGAAGGCGATTTGCAAATTCGTGGTTTTAAATTGAGATTTCCTTTAGATATTCAATTTGTATTTACGGCAAATCCAGAAGATTATACCAACCGTGGTTCTATTGTTACACCTTTGAAAGATAGAATTGAATCTCAAATTTTAACGCATTATCCAAAAACAATTGAAGATTCAAAATTAATTACTTCGCAGGAAGCTGATATTTCTGACGAACAAAAACAAAAAATAATTGTTCCAGAACTAATTAAAGATTTGATTGAACATATAGCATTTGCTGCACGTGACAGCGAATTTGTTGATGAAAAAAGTGGTGTTTCTGCAAGATTAACTATTGCAGCTATGGAAAATTTAATCAGCACTGCAGAACGAAGAATGTTAATCAATAACGAAAAGCAAACCGTTGTGCGTCTGTCAGATTTTGCTGGTGTTTTTCCTGCAATAACTGGTAAAATTGAAATGGTGTATGAAGGCGAACAAGAAGGTTCTATTCGTGTAGCACAAAATATTTTAGATAAAGCGATTCGTAATTTGTTTGTTCAGTATTTTCCAAATCCAACAAAAGCAAAGAAGCCAAGAAAAAATCAACCAGAAGAAAAAAATATTTACAAAGCCATTCAGCAGTATTTTGAAAATGGAAATGTAGTTGATTTGTTAACCGATACGTCTAATGAAGTTTATAAAAATGAATTAGATAAAGTGCTTGGTTTGAAAGAAACAATAGAGCATCATCTCAAAGAAAATTTAGCAAATTCTGAACTGCATACTTTCATGGAGTTTATGTTGCATGGTATGGCTGCCTATTCGTTGTTGAGTAAATTTCAATTAGAACAAGGCAACCAGTTTTCTGATATTACTTCATCCATGTTTAATTATGGAAACGATGATGTTGATGATGATTTGAAAGAGTTGTTTAAGTAGAAAATTATTTACAACTTCTCATCAACTGCTCAAAAAACCATATAGAATGCTGGTAACTTTCAATACTTACTTGTTCATCAATGGTGTGAAATCCAATTGGATCTTGCATTGGACTAAACTTAAAAATATTTGCTGAAACACCATAAAAATGTTTAGAATCTGTTCCACCAATCATTAAAAATGGTGTAGTTAAAACACCTTTGTAACTTTTTTTAATTATCGTATCAAGTGTTTTAAATGCTGCTGTTTCGGTTGATGCAGTTGGTGTTGCTTCTGGCGAGAATTCTCTGTTGAAATCTTTGATTATTACGCGTTCATCGTTAATTATTTTCTTAACTTTTTCTTTTATGATTTCTGAAGAATCACCAGGCAATAATCGGAAATTTACAATTGCAGTTGCTAATGTTGGAACCACATTATCTTTAATGCCTGCATTGATAATGGTTGGCACAAAAGTAGTACGTATCATTGCATTTCCGGAACCAGTTTTCGCATAATTATTTACAATAATAGATTTGAAGATTGCTGGATTGGCAAATGCCATATTATTCGGAAATTTCATTTCTGGACCTAAAAATTCAAAAAAGTTTTTGGTAGATTCTGCAAATTTTGCTTCAAATGGATTGGCTCTTAATTTTACCATTGCTTTCAATAAAATATCAATCGCAGTTTCGTTTTCTGGCATAGATGAATGTCCACCTTTTTTGTTTACAGAAAATTCTAACGATAAATAACCTTTTTCTGCTGTGCCAATTAATGCTACAGGTTTGGTGATACCAGGCACTTTTTCTTTCGTCACAAAACCACCTTCATCCATAATCAAATCTGCTTTTATATTTCTGGATTCTAATAAAGAAGCAATTTTCTTCGCACCATTTTTTCCACCAATTTCTTCATCATGTCCAAATACAAAATAAATAGTTCGTTCAGGTTGAAAGTTTTCTTTCAATAATTTTTCAGCACTTTCTAAAATAGAAATCAAATTTATTTTATCATCAGTGGTGCCGCGACCACAAATATATCCATCTTTTATAGTGCCTGAAAATGGTTCAAAATGCCATTGATTTCTGGTGCTTTCTTCAATTGGTACTACGTCTTGGTGTGCCATTAAAATATAAGGTTTCAAGGAATTGTTTGTTCCTTTCCATTTGTATAAATAGCTATAATTGCTTACTATTTCTCGTTCTAATTTTTGATGTACTAAAGGATAAGTTGTTTCTAAGAATTTTCTAAAATTGATAAAAGGAATCGAGTCCCATTTTTTTGCATCACCAAATGAAACGGTTTGATAAGAAATTGATTGTTGAAAATGAGTTAGTGCTGAATCTGGTAGTGCAGGCAAAGTGGTTGCTTCAATTTTGCTTTGTTTATTTGGCGCAGAAATCGTTTTGTAAGCAGTAAATCCAATTAAAATTAAGATTGCAAACAAAATAACCAAGAATATTTTTCTCATAAAATTTTATTTTTTTTCAAATAACATCTGCTAATTTCCAATGTCTATTGACTGATAACAAATTAAAATCCTTTCAGCAATGCTTCTTTTATTTTTCTGTCTTTAGGTTGTTTACCGAAATGCATACTGAAAATAGTTTCTGCAAATAATTTTCCTGTTTTGTTAGAATAAATTTCTGCTTCGTTTTTATATAGTTTTAATTCAGCGTTTTTAGTGTAATAAATATCAATGGTATCTTTATATTGAACACCAGATTTTTCAATAACACTTCGCAAGTCTTCAATCAAGTCTTTTTGCTGATAATATAAACTGCCTAAACTATCTTTCATACCGCTTTGTATATTTTCACTAACGGCTTTTGAAGTTGCTAATGGTGTAATAATTTGCATACGCAAACTGCGTTCTATATTGCTTTCAATTGCTAAATTTTCGTTTGTAATAGATTTTGCTGAGTATAAAGAAATAATATACGTTTGTATAAAAAACTTAGAACGAATAGCAGCGCCATTAAAAAATAAATCTACTTTGTTTAAGTTGATTTTGTTTGGTAATTCAATTCCTGCAAGTTTCATATGTTAGGTATAAGTAGTTAGTAATAAGTGGTAAGTATCTTGTTTTAAAAATTATTAAATTACTTCATTATTTCATTATCAAATTACTTCCTTTCGTAAAACATTCTCTGCAACGCGGCTCATAACTTTCTTTTTCACCTAATAAAACTTTGCTGTCGCTTTCTACTAAACGATATGAATGGTTTGCTAGTGCTCCACAACGTACGCAAATGGCATGCACTTTTGTAATGTATTCTGCTTTCGCTAAAAGCGCAGGAATGGGCCCGAATGGTCGACCTAAAAAATCCATATCTAAACCAGCAACAATTACACGAATTCCATTTGCTGCTAATTGTTCGCAAACATCAGGCAAACCTTCATCAAAAAATTGTGCTTCATCAATGCCAACAACCTGTACATCGTTCGATAGCAATAATATATTTTGAGAACTCGGAACTGGTGTACTGGTTATAGAATTGGCATCGTGCGAAACCACTTCCGTTTCATGATAACGTGTGTCGATTTGTGGTTTGAAGATTTCCGTTTTTAAATTAGCAAATTTAGCACGCTTTAATCGTCGAATTAATTCTTCTGTTTTGCCAGAAAACATAGAGCCACAAACTACTTCTATCCAGCCGGTTTTAGACTTATTAACATTTGGTTCTAAAAACATTTCACAAATTTGTTGGAATGGTTATAAATTCGAGTTCAAATTACAAAAAAAAGGTATGGAAATCAGAAATGCATTGCAAAAAATTGAAAACTATTTAACTGTAGTTGCTAATTTAAACAAAACTATATTATTAGAAGGCACAATGAGTCGCGAAGAATTGTTGTTGATGAAAAAATATTTATACTCAAGTATCGATAGAATTGAAGATATTGAAAGTTTATTGGTGTTGGATAATAATGATGAAAAATCATTTGTTCCAACTGAAACAGTAATTGAATATAAAAAGCCAGTGGTACAAGAAAATGAAATTATCGAAGTGCAAGAGTCTAAAAACATTGAAGAAGTAGAAGCTACGTTGAATGAAGAAGAAAAAGAAGAAGTAATTGCTGCTTTAGAAGAGATAAAAGAAGAAGAATATAAAATAGAAGAAGTAAAAAGCGAAGATGAAAAAGTAGAAGTTGGAACCATTGAATTGCCACTTGTTGCAGAAATAAAAAATGAAATTGCAGAGCCAATTGTTGAACCAATTTCAGAATTAAAAAGTGAAGTTGTTGAGCCAATTATCGAGCCAATTATCGAGCCAATTGCAGAATTAAAAAATGAAATAATTGAACCGATTGTCGAATTGAAAACTGAAGTTATAGAACCAGTTGCAGAAGTAAAAACAGAATTAGTTGCACCAGTTATTGAAGAAATAGTTAACGTAACACCATTGGTAAGTGAGCTAGAAAATAAAGAAACAATTTTAACGAATTTGGTGCCACCACCAATTCCATTAGTAGAAAAAATTGAAAAACCAGAACCTACTTTTTTAGAACAATTACAACAAAAAATCGAAGCTGTTTCTGAAACTATCAATACTAAATTTGAAGAAGTAAAAGAGTCTTCTTTTGTAGATCAATTAAAAGAAAATTACGATGTTACTAAAACACAGATTGTAGAAGCTGTAAATGATAAATTTGAAAAATTAAATGAAGAAAAAGTAGAAGAAAAGAGAGTAGATCAAACTTCATTCTTTGAAAAGATGGAACAAAAATTAGATAAAGAAGAACACAAACCTTTGTTCTCTTTATTTGATGATGGAAAAGATGAATTGCATGAAACATTTACACAAAAATACAAGTAACGATTTTTCTTCTATTTCTGATATTTTTAATACCAGAAATGAAGTGAAAGAAAACGTATTAGTTGCCGAAAAAGAAGTAAAACGAATAGTTGAGCAACGTACACCATCATCTATTAGTGATATTTTTAAACCTGTAACAAACACTGAAACAGTTGTTTCAAAAAACACAAAAACATTAAGCGAATCGATTGCTTTAAATGATAAATTTATTTTTGTGCGTGAGTTATTTGGCAATCAATTTAATGAGTATGATAATGCATTACGCATTTTAGAAAAAGCTACTTCTTACGATGAAGCTGAATCGTATTGCAAAGAAAATTTCTGGAACAAATTTAGCTGGAACGATAGAACTTCAGCAACAGATAGATTTAAAGAATTATTGCAAAAAAGATTTGCGTAAAATTACTGGGTTTTTTATGTTACAAAGCCATTCTTAGAGCAACTCAATGAATGGCTTTGTCTATTTCAGTAACTATAGTTTTTGCAACTTGTTCGTGTGAAGAAAAATAAGTAGTTAGTTCGTTTTTAATGGTATTTCTTTTGTCAGAATTATTCATTAATTCCAACATTTTTTGCTCTAATTCAATATAATTTTTTACAGGAAACGCAAGTTGTAAATCAACCAATTCATTTATTTCTTCAAACTTATGATAATTAGCACCAAAAATAGTTGGAACACCATACACAGCTGCTTCCGAAACATTATGCACACCTTTGTCAAAACCACCACCAATAAAGGCAATGTCAGCATGTCGATATGCATATTTTAAGATTCCTTTTTTATCTAAAACCAAAATATTTCCATTGGTGTAATTTCTATAAAATGACAACCAATTTCCATAGGATTTTTTTAATTCAAAACTATTTAAAGATAAATTTTCGTGTGGTGCAATAACAATCTTTAGGTTTGGATTTTTTTCTTTATTTTTTTTATAGAAATCTATTATAAAACGTTCTTCTTCAAGCCAACTGCTTCCTAAAATAATCACAAAACTATCTTTGCAAAAATCTTCTAAAATTGCATCATTAAAAACTGTATTTCTATTTTCAACAACGCGTTCTAATTTTGTATTTCCAAAAGTTTTGGTGTCAAAAATCTTCGTAAAAAATGGATACGTTTTATTTAGAAATAGTTGGTAGAAATAATTTCTCTTTTGCTGCAAATTGGCATTGACCAAAAAAGTTGAAATATTTTTTTTATTTAAAGAAGTCAATACATTTAACCAAATTTCATTTCTGATAAAAATGGCAAAACTTGGCTTCAAAATTTCAACTAACTTCTCAGCATTTTTTTTGGAGTCTAATGGAAAATAAAAAAACAAATCTGCCAAATCTGAATCTTTATACATTTCAAAACCTGAAGACGAAAAAAAGGAAACCGCAATTCGTACATCGTACATCGTACATCGTAAATTGTAAATTATCGGAATCGCTTGTTCGAATTCGCCAGCAGATGCGCAATGTATCCAACAATAGTTAACACCTGAATCCATTTTTTGCTGCAAATCTGTTTTCCAATTTTTTCTTAATACGCACCAATTTTTTGCCTTTTGATTAAAAAATCCAGCAAATCGCATCAAAAAATCATAAAAATGTATAAAAAACAAGTAAAACAAGCGCATAAAGTGTTAATTAATTTTTTGCATGCAACGAATTAGAAATTTAAGCAAACTTATTATTAATTAGCAGTTTAAACTAACATATTTAGCCATTTTTTCGTATTTTTGCGACTTCGCATTTTTCAATATGACAGCAACAACATCATTTTTACACGCATTTTATAAAAAAGAAAAACTAATTGGCGTAATTGGATTAGGTTATGTTGGTCTGCCAATTGCTTTAGAACTAGCAAAAAAATTTAAAGTTATTGGATTTGACATCAACCAAAAACGCGTTGAGATGATGCAAAATCATATCGATCCAAGCAACGAATTATCTAAAGATGCGTTTCAGCATTGCGATATCGAATTTACAGCTGATACTGAAGTGTTAAAAAAAGCAACATTTTTTATTGTTGCCGTTCCAACACCAGTTGATGAACACAATGTGCCTGACTTAAAACCATTAGTTGGCGCGTCTACAACCATTGGAAAAGTAATCAAAAAAGGTGATTATGTTGTTTTTGAATCGACGGTTTATCCTGGTTGTACCGAAGACGATTGTGTTCCTATTATTGAAAATGTTTCTGGCTTAAAATTTAAAGAAGATTTTAAAATTGGTTATTCACCAGAAAGAATAAATCCAGGTGACACCTTGCATACTTTGACAAAAATTACAAAAATCGTTTCTGGTTGCAGTGAAGAATCTTTAGAAAATATTGCTGCTGTTTATGGTGCTATTATTGAACCAGGCGTTTACAAAGCAGCTTCGATAAAAGTGGCTGAAGCAGCAAAAGTAATTGAAAACACACAACGCGATTTAAATATTGCCTTGATGAATGAACTTTCTCAGATTTTTAATCTGATGAATATAAATACATACGACGTATTGGAAGCAGCTGGTACCAAATGGAATTTCTTGAAATTTCAACCAGGTTTAGTTGGTGGCCATTGTATAGGTGTTGATCCATACTACTTAACCTACAAGTCAAATGAGTTAGGTTATAAACCACAAATTATTTTAAGTGGTAGAAATATAAATGATGGAATGCCACATTATATTGCCAAAAAAGTGGTGCAATATTTATTAGGAAAAGGCAAAAATCCATCTCAATGTCGCGCGTTAATTATGGGTGCAACATTCAAAGAAAATGTAACAGATATTCGCAATTCAAAAGTGTTCAATTTATACAAAGAACTGAAGGATTTCCATATAGATGTAGAAATGGTTGATGCGTATGCAGATGCACATGAAGTTCATGAAGAATATAATGTAAATTTGAGTAAAGAAGCATCAGGAAAATATGATATAATTGTGGTTGCGGTGGCTCACGATGCTTATAAACATTTAGATGAAAACTATTTTATTAGTTTAACAAATCAAGATGCTATTTTAGTTGATATTAAAAACATGTACAAAACCAAAATTTCTAATTTAGAGTATTGGACTTTATAGAAAATATATTTAGTAAAGAATGAAAACACTATTAATTACAGGCGGCGCAGGTTTTATAGGTTCACACGTAGTGAGGTTGTTTGTCAATAAATATCCTGATTATAAAATTGTGAATTTAGATGTTCTGACGTACGCTGGTAATTTGGAAAATTTGAGAGATGTTGAAGATAAACCAAATTATGTTTTTGAAAAAGTCGACATCGTTGATGCAAAAGCAGTGAATGCAATTTTCGCAAAATATAATTTTGATGGTGTTATTCATTTGGCTGCAGAATCGCATGTCGATCGGTCTATTTTAAATCCTTTAGAATTTATAATGACGAATGTGGTTGGAACTGTGAATTTGTTAAATGCAGCAAAAGAATCATGGTCAAGCAATTTTGAAAATAAATTATTTTACCATGTTTCTACAGACGAAGTATATGGTAGTTTAGGCGAAACTGGTTTGTTTACTGAAGAAACTTCGTACGATCCACGTTCACCATATTCGGCATCAAAAGCTAGTTCAGATCATTTCGTGCGCGCTTATAATAATACGTATGGTTTACCAATTGTTATTTCGAATTGCTCTAATAATTATGGTTCTTTTCAATTTCCAGAAAAATTAATTCCATTATTCATTAATAATATTAAAAATAACAAAGATTTACCTGTTTATGGTAAAGGAGATTACACACGTGATTGGCTTTTTGTAGAAGATCATGCAACAGCTATTGATGTCATTTACCATAAAGGTAAAATTGGAGAAACTTATAATATTGGTGGCTTTAATGAATGGCAAAATATTGACTTAATAAAATTGTTGTGTTCAATAATGGATAATAAATTGAATCGTGAACTAGGAACTTCAGAAAAATTGATTACCTATGTAAAAGATAGAGCAGGTCACGATAAGCGTTATGCAATCGATGCAACAAAATTAGAAAATGAACTTGGATGGAAACCTTCACTTCAATTTGAAGAAGGTTTGGAAAAAACAGTTGATTGGTATTTAAATAATGATGAATGGCTAACCAATGTAACTTCAGGTGAATATCAAAAATATTATAATAAACAGTACGAATTAAATTAATTTCATCATTTTGAATGACGAAAAAATAATAATAACACCAATGAAAAATACGATAAAACTTCTTTCTGTTGTACTCATAATGGCTGCTTCGGTTTTCACAACGAAAGCACAAATATTGAGTCCATATACACCAATACCACTAGATGATGAACCTTCGATTAATGAGATTATTAAAAAGATTGAAGATACACTTAATATTAAGCAAGGTGAACTAAAAGTGGGTGAAGTTCAAAAAGCTAATCAAAACGCAAAAGATTTTACACCACGTTCAAAAGATGCAGACGAACAACAAGGCGCGATTGGAAACGCAGAAAAAGCAGGATCAGAAGTAAAATCTGGACAAAATGCACCTGATAAATTATTAAAAGAAGCTCAAAAAGCAGCAGAAACAGTAGAAAAATTAACCGCAACAGCTACCAAAGAATTAAGAGAAAAATTAGATTCTGTTGATATATATGGTTTTACTTATTTTAGACAAAAAGACGTAAAAATCTTTAATAATGCGGTTGATATAAAACCACCATTGAACTATGTTTTAGGTGTTGGTGATCAAATTGTTGTTTCAATTTGGGGTTATGCCGATTATAATCGTCTGTTCTATATTGATAAAGAAGGTTATATCCAACAAGAAAACATTGGTCGTATTTATTTAAAAGGCCTCACTTTAGAACAAGCAAAAGAATTATTACGCACACGATTTGCAAGTGCTTACATGATTGATAAATCACAATTTGATGTTTCTATAAATTATTCACGTGTAATTACTATAAATGTAGTGGGTGATGTGGAAAATCCAGGTTCTTACACTTTCCCAGCTATCAATACAGCATATAATATTTTAGCATACGTGGGTGGTCCTTCAAAATCAGGTTCTATTAGAGATATTCAAATTAAAAGAGACGGGAAAATTATCAGAAAATTTGACTTGTATAAATTCTTGTTTACACCTGAAAAACAAGACGATATTTTCTTAGATAACAATGATTATATATACGTTCCAGCACAAAAAAATATTGTAAAAGTGGAAGGTGCGGTTAACAGAGAAGGTAAATATGAAATGATAGAAGGTGAAACTTTCGATGATTTATTGAGGTATTGTGGTAATTACAAACCAGATGCATTTACCAAAGTTATTCAAATTAGAAGATACGATCAAAATAAACAAATTTTAATTGATTACGATATTGACAGTATAAAAAGAATTGGAAGTAAAATTTATTTAAAAAACGGTGACGTTGTAGGCGTTAGAAGTATTCCTGATAAGATCAAAAATTTTAACGAAATATTCGGTTCTGTTTTGTTGCCTGGTAAATATCAATGGCAAGAAGGCGACAGAGTTTGGGATTTAATTAGTAAAGCTCAAGGATTAAAAGAAGATGCATACTTAGATGAAGCTTATTTAACCAGAACAAATTTTGACGACTTCAGAAAACATACCTATAAAATTAATTTGAATAGCATTATTGCAGATAAAAACTGCGAAGATAATATGTTGCTAACTTTTAGAGATGTACTTGAAGTATATGCAAAAACTGACTTTTTTGATAAGTTTGATATCGAGGTAAAAGGTGAGGTTAGAAAACCAAGAAAATTTGAATCTGAAAAAGGATTAACGCTTAGAGACGCAATTATTATGTGTAATGGATTGAAAGAGGAAGCGTTGCTTGATAAAATTATTGTTTATAGAATTAACGATGACCTTACTGAAAAATTAATTTCATTCAGAATTGACACAGCAGATAACTACGCCAATTTAGATACGTTTAAATTGAAAAAAAGAGATAAAATTATAGTTTTAAAAGATTTACGCAGAATTGATAAATACTATATAGAAGTAAATGGATTAGTTAGAAAGGTAGATACTTTTCCTTACATGGAAAATATGACTTTGGCAGACGCACTAATTTTAGCTCAAGGTTTTAAAATGGAAGCAGCTTCTAACAGAATAGAAATTGCTCGTATTGCAAACTACGACAAAGCAATTTCTCAATCAGTACCAACTCAGGTTACTATATTAAGTTATAGTGTAAGTAAAAATATCGGTAGAGACGTAACTGCAAATTCTATTAAACTTCAACCTTTTGACCAAATTTATGTACGTCCAACTCCTGAATTTGAATATCAAATGAAAGTAAAAATTGAAGGTGAAGTATTATATCCTGGTGATTACGTCTTAACGACAAAAGACGAAAAATTATCATCACTAATTGAAAGATCAGGTGGATTAACAAGATTTGCTTATGCAGATGGCGCAAGATTAAACAGAACAGAAGATGGTATAGGTGATGTATTATTAGACCTAGATAAAGCACTAAAAAATAAAACTTCTAAATACAATTACGTTTTGCGTAAAGGTGATATTATTAAAGTTCCTGCAATTAAAGATTTAGTTTCAATTAGAGGTGAATTTAATTATCCAGCTGATAAAAAACCAGAAAATCTTTATGTTCCATACAACGAAGGTAAAGACGCTAAGTTTTATATAGACAAATATGGAGCTGGATTTAGTGATAGTGCATTTAGAAGAAAAACTTATGTAATTCGTCCAAATGGACAAATACTAGGAACACACCGTTCTTTATTTGGTAAAAATTTCCCAAAAGTAGAAAAAGGTTCTACAATTGTAATTCCTAAAAAACCAACAAAAACTAAAAAAGAAGCTAAAAAAGGAAATCCAGCCACTTTTTATAAAGCACTGAATGCAACTATTGCAACTACAACTTCAGTCGTAACATTGTTAGTTCTGATTTTAACCTTAACTAAAAAATAGACGTTATTTTGATGGAAGATAATAACCAAGATCCAATACTAGAGCAAGCAATAGTTAATGAAACCATTGAAACAGAACAAGATTCTGATGGTACTGTAATTGCTAAAGATGAAGGATTTAAACAAGTAATTTCTGTCATTAAAGAAATATTTGGCATCATAGGAAATTATGCACTCATATTCCTAATTCCAATTATTATTATGGGTTTGTATGGTTACTACAAAAGCAAACAGGTGAAACCAACTTTTACAGCAAAAATTACCTTCTTCCTTTCTGAAGATAGACCTCAAATTCCAGGATTTGGTGCCGGTAGTTTTTCAAATATCTTACAAACAACCAATAATAACTTTAATAATCCTAAAAAATTAAAAGAATACTCTTTCACAGAAAAAGTAGGATCTAAAATGGTGTTCAAAAAATATGTATTCCAAGACAGAGAAGATTATTTAGGAAACCATTATTTAAAATTATTTTCTAACTACAAAAGCAGTTATTTTAAAGAGTTTACAACTGTAAAAGAAATGAGCGTACAGGATTACTTAGTGTTTAAAAAAATATTAGGTGGTATTCGTTCTATGGTAACAGTTGATTATGATGAAGCTGAAATCTATTCTATTACTGTAATTACTGGAAATGAAGAATTCTCAAAATTATTATGTGAATGTTTCTATGAAAATTTAATTGATTATTATATTGAAAGAGCAACTCGTAAAGCTAGTATTACAGTTCGGTTTTTAGATGAGAAACTTGCTTATGTAAAAGCACAACTCGAGAACTCTGAATATAATTTGGCAGATTACAAAGATAAAGCCAACAATCTAGTAACCTATAAAGCTGATTTATTAGAAACTAGATATGTTCGTAATAAAGCACTCTTAGAAGGTTTATATGGTGAAACAGCAAGAAGTTTGGAAGCAGCAAAAACGAACGAACAATCTATTATGCCTTTGTTCCAAACTATAGATGAGCCACATTTGCCATTAACTAAAAATGTCACTTCTACCAAAAATCAATTAATTATGTTTACTCTAATTGGTTTCTTTATTGACATCTTTGCTATTATTGGAATATATTTTCATCGCCATTTTTGGCCAGATTTGAAAAAAGTATTACAAAGTGCATAAACAATTTATATAATTCCATAATACTACGTTGCACGTGAAAATTATTGAAACACCTTTAAAAGATTTATACATTATTGAACCTGCTGTCTTTGCAGATAACAGAGGATTCTTTTTTGAAAGTTTTAATGCTAAAAAACTGGAAGAAAATGGATTGAATTATGATTTTATTCAAGATAATCATTCTAAATCTTCTTATGGTGTTTTACGTGGTCTGCATTATCAAAATAGTCCGTTTGCACAAGCAAAATTAGTGCGTGTTACACAAGGAAAAGTGTTGGATGTAGTAGTTGATATTCGCAAAGATTCACCAACCTTTCTGCAACATTATTCATTAGAATTATCTGCAGAAAATAAATTGCAATTATTAATTCCGCGCGGATTTGCACATGGTTTTGTAGTGCTTTCAGAAACCTGTGAATTTTTATATAAATGTGATAATTTTTACGATAAAAATTCAGAAGGTGGTATTGCTTACAACGATCCAACTTTAAATATTAATTGGTTAATTCCTGAAATGGATGTTATTCTTAGCGAAAAAGATACACACAATCCAACTGTAGAAAATGCGGTTTTTAATTTCTAATTCTTTTAAATTCTAAATTATATTTTTACATGTTACGCATTCCAATATCGTAAATTGTAAGTCTTAAATTGTACATATAAAATGATAGATAAAATAATCGAAATAGCAATAAATGCAGGCAATGCCATTCTCGAAATTTATAAACAGGATTTTACAGTTGAACTAAAAAGTGATGATTCACCACTTACTTTAGCAGATAAAACTGCCAATGAAATTATAATCAATGGACTTAAAACAATCAATAATTCTATTCCAATTATTTCAGAAGAAAATAAACTAATTGATTTTTCAGAACGTAAAAATTGGACGAAATGTTGGATCGTTGATCCATTAGATGGCACGAAAGAATTCATTAAAAAAAATGGTGAGTTCACCGTAAATATTGCGTTAGTCGAATATGGAATTCCAGTGCTTGGCGTGGTACACGTGCCAGCACAAAACATTACTTATTATGCTGAAAAAAATAAAGGTAGCTACAAAATAGAAAATGGGAATTCTACACAACTAAAAATTAGAAGATTAGCAGAAGATGGTGTATTGAAAATTGTTGGTTCGCGCTCACATCAAACACCAGAATTATTAGCGTATGTGGAACAGCAAAAAACAAAATTCGCAAACGTTGAGTTTGTTGCAGCAGGTAGTTCACTCAAATTTTGCTTGTTAGCAGAAGGCAAAGCTGATGTATATCCACGACTCGGGCCAACAATGGAATGGGACACTTGCGCTGGACAAATTGTTGCCACAGAAGCTGGTTCAGAAGTGTTACGTTTCGATAATAACGAACCACTTTTATACAATCGTGAAAATTTACTGAATCCGTTTTTTATTGTAAAAAATCCTGAGTTATAATATTTACACCAATTTTAACTTTGAGTTCTTTGCGACTTTGCATGAAAAAAATCACAATTCATCCAATCCAAAACTCATACTTTTTTTATAAAACTCTTCTTTCGCTGCACTTAACGTATTTTGCAAAAGCGAAACCACTGTCATCAAGCCAACACCACCAGGAACTGGCGAAATATAACTGCATTTTTTTTGCACATGCTCAAAGTCAACATCACCTAATAATTTAAAACCAGATTTTGTAGAAGCATCAACCACACGCGTTATACCAACATCAATTACCACAGCACCTTTTTTTACCATATCAGCAGTTAAAAATTTTGGCTTGCCTAATGCAGCAATAATAATATCAGCTTGTAACGTGTATTTTGCTAAATCGTTGGTTTTGCTATGGCAAATAGTAACCGTGCAATTGCCTGGTTTGCTGCGTCGTTGCATGAGTAAGCTCATCGGTAAGCCAACAATGTTACTTCGACCAATTACCACACAATGTTTACCTTCTGTTTCGATATTATAACGGTTCAGCATCTCTAAAATTCCTTTTGGTGTTGCTGAAACATAGCTTGGTAAATTCAACGTCATTCTGCCAACATTCGTAGGATGAAAACCATCGACATCTTTTTCCGGTGCAATTGCCAACATAATTTTTTCTTCATTGATGTGCTTTGGCAATGGCAACTGTACTATAAAACCATCAACTGAATCATCATTATTCAATAAATTAATTTTAGTCAGTAATTCATTTTCGGTAATATCTTTTTTTAGCTTGAATAATGTTGATTTAAATCCAACTTCTTCACACGATTTTACTTTACTAGCAACATACGTTTGACTGGCACCATCTTCGCCAACCAGCACTGCAACCAAATGCGGAATTTTTTTGCCAGCAGCTTTTATTTTTCGTACTTCTTCTGCGATTTCAAGTTTGATTTCAGTGGCTAATTTTTTGCCATCTAATAATTGCATAGTAAAAATTTTCACTAAAAATAGGTAAGATAATTTCGATTGATTAGTTTTGACAAACTTTTTTATAAACATCATGATACAAAAACCATTCATCATCGGAATTTCAGGCGGTAGCGGTAGCGGAAAAACAACTTTTGTAAAAGAATTGGCAAACAATTTTTCAAAAGATCAAGTTTGTATTTTAAGTCAAGATAATTATTATAAACCGCGCGAAGAACAAGTTACAGACAAAACTGGTGAAAAGAATTTTGATTTACCTGAATCTTTTAAAGAACAGGAATACCACGATGATGTGTTGAAATTGTTGAATGGTGAAGATGTTGTATTAAAAGAATATGTGTACAATAATCCGTTGGCTGAACCAAAACTAATTACCTATAAACCTGCGCCTATTATAATTATTGAAGGCATTTTTGTGTTTCATTTTTTAGATGTATCTAACTTAATGGATTTTAAAATTTTCATTGATGCTGATGAACATATCAAATTAATTCGCAGAATTCAACGTGATCAAATTGAAAGAAATTATCCGTTAGAAGACGTGTTGTATCGTTATCAGCATCATGTTTTTCCATCGTACCAGAAATTTATTTTGCCTTACAAACCTCATTGCGATATTGTTGTAAACAATAATGTTAGTTTTGAAATTGCAATGAATACAGTGAAACTATCTATTAAAGAAAAATTAGATAGTTTGAAATAGAATAAAACCTATCCTTCAAAATTTATTGAAAACGTAAACGTTCGGTTGCGCAAACCATCAATATATTTTGAGTAAACACCATTTTCTTTTTTATGAATATTCAATACCGAATTAAATACTTTAAATTCAGGTGCTAAAATAAATAACGGAAAATGTATTTCTATGCCAACTCCGTAATTAACACCGAAGTCATGTTGAAGCTGATGTGGCATATTGTCTTTCTTTCTGTCTTTAAAATTGGCACCAATATCATAGCCATATTTGATGCCAGCCAATGCATAAATTTTTATATCTTTTAACGGCTCTGATTTAAATTTAATTTCAAATGGCAAATCAAAATAAATTTGTGGAAGAGACTTCTTGTCAGCATTCGATAAGTCTGAAAATTGATAAATCAGATTTTTATTATTAAATGCAAAACTTGGAACTGTTCTGAATTCAAAATATTTATTGATATGATAGCTAATAACTGCGCCAATTTCAAAGCCAATTCCATATTTAGATTTTATAGATAAAATACTGTCACTCATTGCAAATGCAGCATTGTGTTTTACTTTTAAATCTCCGAAATTAGCTGCTAAATGAATGCCAAAGTGATATGGTTTTCTGGCAAATTTTAAATCATTTTCCATTACGTTGCGTTGCGCAAAACTGCACGTGCACAACAAACAAAATAATAATAGTGAAATTATTTTTTTGCTATATAAATGGTACTGATACCAAAAGTTAAAGGTTTGCATTCGATATTTTTAAATCCAACATATTGCATTAACTCTACAAATTTTTTGCCATCTGGAAATATTTTCACAGATTCTGGTAAATACGTGTAAGCACTTGCATCTTTTGATACCATTTTGCCAATAAAAGGTAAAACAGTACAAAAATAAAAATAGTATATTTTTTGTATGAACCAATTTTTTGGTTTCGAAAATTCTAAAATAAAAATTTTTCCTTCTGGTTTTAATACGCGTCTCATTTCAGTTAATCCAGCAATTACATTTTCAAAATTACGCACACCAAATGAAACGGAAACAGCATCAAATGTATCGTTTTCAAATTGTAAATTTTCACTGTCACCTAATTGCAATTCAATACATGGATATTTTTTTATCTTTTCGCGACCAACCTCCAACATTTTTTCAGAAATATCTACGCCAATAATTTTTTCAGGATTTAATTTTGATTCTGCAATTGCCAAATCAGCTGTACCAGTTGCAACATCTAAAATTAGTTTCGGATTTGATTTGCCAATTAGTTTTACCAATTTTCTACGCCAAAGTTTATCAATTCCTAATGAAAAAAAATGATTTAAGAAATCGTAAGTGCCAGCCACATTATTAAACATGGTAGCTACTTGCTCTTTTTTGCTGTCTGAAGTATTATATGGTGTTAAAGGTGTGCCCATGGTAGTTGTAAGTTTTAAATTGTAAGTATAAAGTCAAAAATTCAAAAAAAGTTTTAAAAATCTTATTACTTATTACTTATCACTTATTACTAGTTTCACACAAAAGTAAAAAAATAACAACCATTCTATCAAAAATTGTATTCATCTTTGTATTAAATAACACTAAAATTGATTCAATCAGCAAAATTTATTGGTTCATTTCCAAAAACAGACGATTGTCCGCAGTCAGAATTGCCTGAGTTTGCCTTTATTGGTAGAAGTAATGTTGGCAAATCTTCACTAATTAATCTGTTAACGAATAGAAAAGAACTCGCAAAAGTATCGAAAACGCCAGGAAAAACGCAGATGCTTAATTTTTTTTTAATTGATGAAAATTGGCATTTAGTCGATTTGCCTGGTTACGGTTATGCAAAATTATCTAAAACAACACGTGCTGTTTTTGATAAAATGATTCGTTACTATATTTCAAAAAGAGAACAATTGGTTACTGTTTTCTTATTAATAGACAGTAGCATTTCGCCACAGAAAATAGATTTAGAATTTATTGATTGGCTTGGACAAAATCGCATTCAGTTTGCTATTGTTTTCACTAAATCTGATAAAGAAAAAGCATTGCAAGTACAAAAAAATATTAAAAACTTCAAAGCTAAAATGCTCGAAAATTGGGAAGGCTTGCCACCTTTTTTCTTAACTTCTTCTGAAAAAAATAGAGGTGGAAATGAAATTATGGAATACATTAAGCAAACGAAAAATAGTAGTCAATAGTCAATAGTCATTGGTCATTAGTTAGTATTAATTATCTAATGACTAATTTCCCAATTCCTAATGGACAATCATCCAATAACCTTTATCAACACAATGTTTGGCAAATGATTTGATAGACAATGTCTAATTCAATTACTTTGCAATCGTGAAAAAATTATTTCTGTTTTTATTTTTATTCGGCACATTTTCTTCATTTTCTCAAGATATTGAGGGAAAATGGTTCGGTACGTTTATACAATATATTCATAACTCTTATGATGTGGAAATGGAATTGCAAAAAATGCCAGGCGATATTTTTTCCGCACAATTAAAAATTACAGACGGTGAATACTACGGTCAATACCAAATTAGTGGAAATATTTGCAAAAAACGGTATCTAGAAATTACAGCAATTTTTTTAATGAAAGAAAATGGTGGAAACAATTGGATTGATTGTTTAAATGGTGTTTGGGATTTAAATGAAGATGAAAATGAATTAACATTTACCGATACTTGGCTGCAAACAGAAGTAAAAAAGAATGATTGTAAAGTTCGTTTCATCCAAAAAGATATGTTTACGTGTTTGCGTTCTTCTTATTTAAGAAAAGTAATGTATAGTGATATGACTGCTGAGTTTGATGAAAATTGGAAAAATTATGAAGAAAAATTAAAACGTCCAATTTATGTTGCTTCAACAAAAAACGATACTACTATTAAACCAAAATTAATTGAACAAAAAACCGAGACACAAATTACTGCAAAAAATGAAGATCGCGCGCCTATTGTAGATACGTTTGAAGAAGTAAAAATGAGACCTGTTTATGTAAAAGACGAAATCGAAGTAAGCAGTCCAGATATTGTGATAGAATACTGGGACAGATATACGGAAGATGGCGATTCTATAAATTTGTATATCAACAAAAAACCAATTTTGCAAAATCAATTGCTGACAAAAGTTAAAAAATCGATTTCGATTCATCTAGAAAAAGAAAAAAATTATTTGGTTTTAGATGCTATTAATTTAGGAAAAGAACCACCAAATACTGCTTCTATTACGATTAAAGATGGTAAAAAAATTCAAAATGTATCGCTAACTTCAACCATGAAAACGAGCGGCGCACTCAAAATTACCGTCAAGTAGTAACGTGATTTTAAAAAATATTGTACATAAATTGTTAAATATTGCCATTTTCAAATTTTCAAATTAACACATTTTCAAATTAATTTGTATCTTTGCAGTCTTAAAATTAAATCAAAATATAAAATGAGAGCAGATATCCATCCAAAAGAATACAGATTTGTTATTTTTAAAGATTTTTCTTGTGACCACATGTTTTTAGGAAAATCATGTGCAAATACACGCGATACTATCAAATGGGAAGACGGTAACGAATATCCATTAGTGAAATTAGAGGTTTCTAATATGTCTCATCCGTACTACACCGGTAAACAAAAATTACTGGATACAGCTGGTCGTATCGATAAATTCAACAAAAAATACGCAAAAAAATAATTCAGATTATTTTCAAAGATATTTTATCAAAGTCGCAACTTTACGTTGCGACTTTTTTATTTTTACAACATGTCTATTCAACATATTGTCCTTTTCGATGGCAATCAACGAAATCACTTGTTGCCACTTACTGCCACGCGAGCCGTTGCCGATATCAGAATTGGTATTTTAACCATAAAAGAAAAATGGGAAAAATATCTCAATATTAAAACTGATGTTTTAACTCAGGATTATTTACAACCAAAATATTCATTTAACCAAAATGAAAACACAGTTTTTATTAACGCAAATGTGCTACCTACCATTCAACTTGTAGAAGAAATTAAATCATTAAAATCAGAAACTGCGTTGATGATTAATGAAACCACAATTGCATTTCAAACAAATCAACAAATTAATTCTATAAATAATTTTGCAACAGCATTTAATCAACTCAATTTTCAAATTGCCACCATATCAAATCTTCAAATTCTATCCAATCCGTGGAATATTTTTTCGTGGAATGGACAAGAAATAAAAAATGATATTCTGCTTTTAGGATTAAAACCAAATCCAGAAAAATTATCATCAACTAACACTTTACTTGGAAATGAGATTTATGTAGAAGATGGTGTAAGTTGTGAATGTTCTGTTTTAAATGCAAAAGATGGACCTATTTATTTAGGAAAAGACAGCGAAATTATGGAAGGTTGCACCGTTCGCGGTCCATTTGCTTTAGGCGAACATGCAAGTTTAAAAATGCAGGCAAAAATTTATGGTGATACTACAATCGGCAAATATTCTAAAGTTGGTGGTGAAGTTTCTAACTCAGTAATTTTCGGATATTCTAATAAAGGACACGATGGTTTTTTAGGCAATTCAGTAATAGGTGAGTGGTGCAATTTAGGTGCTGATACGAATAATTCAAACCTTAAAAATAATTACGGAAAAGTGAGCGCGTGGTCGTATCCTGAAAAAAAATACATCAATACGAATTTGCAATTTTGCGGTTTAATTATGGGTGACCATGCGAAAGCAGCCATCAACACACAGTTCAACACAGGCACTGTGGTTGGCGTGTGTGCAAACGTGATTGATGCTGGATTTCCACCAAAGTTTGTTCCTGATTTTTCTTGGGGCAACTCGGATGTCTTTCAGTTGGAAAAAGCATACGAAGTAGCACAACGCGTGATGGAACGCAGACAAATTAAATTATCGGAAATCGATAAAAATATTTTGAAATACATTTTTGATAATAGAAACAAATAATCATTCATTGAAAATGCAGCGTCTTAATACCTTTGCGTGAAATAAAATCAAAAATATGAGAAAAAAAATAATTGCAGGAAACTGGAAAATGAATGCAACAAAAGACGAAGCAGTTACAATTGTAAATGGCTTAATCGCAAACTACAGCGATTTTGGGTTGTCTGAAAATAAAATCGTTGTCGTAGCGTCACCGTTTCCGTACATACATTATTGCGCTTCTATGTTTGCCAAATTTCCAAACTTAGTTGCTGCTGCACAAAATTGCAGTGAATTTGAAAAAGGTGCTTATACAGGCGAAGTTTCTGCAGAAATTATTGCTTCGTTATATGTTGAATATGTTATCATCGGACATAGCGAACGCCGACAATATTTTAAAGAAACAGATGAACAATTATTGCTGAAAATAAACCAGGCACAAAACCATAATTTGATTCCAATTTTTTGCGTTGGCGAAACATTGGAAACGCGCGATAACAACAAACATTTCGAGTTTGTGAAAGAACAATTAGAAAATGCGATTTTTAAAGTAAACGAAAACGATATTAAAAATTGCGTGATTGCTTACGAACCAATTTGGGCAATTGGCACTGGTGTTACAGCATCACCAGCACAAGCACAGGAAATGCACGCGTTTATTCGCGAACAGGTTTCTGCTAAATTCAATGGTGAAACTGCAAAAGAAATGTCTATACTTTATGGTGGAAGTGTAAACGCAGCCAACGCAGCTGAATTGTTTACATGTGCAGATATTGATGGTGCGTTAGTTGGCGGTGCATCACTAAAAGTAGATGATTTTTCGACTATTATAAAAGCGATGAAATAAAAAGAATCTTATTCTAAATTCTCTCACAACTTACTACTCACAACTCATGACTCTAATCTTCACGATACCTTATCCAACTCGTTTTTTGCAAAATGATATTTCATTAGAAGAAGAAAATCAACTAGCAAAAGAATATAAAGACAGACCTGTTTCGCCGTTTGAAAATAATACAGACAAAGACGAATTTACTGGTTTATTTGCTGAAATAGAAATGGAAGGTTTGGAAGAAAAAGAAACAGAAATTTGTATTTATGTTAATGAAAAAAATAAAGAAGAAGCTGAAAAAATCATTCAGGAAATTTGTGCAGAACAACAAACAACGTTTGCCATTTCAACGTTAGAAAATAAAAATTGGAACGAACAATGGGAAACTAATTTTCAACCAATTTTAATTGATGATTTTGTGAATGTGCGAGCTACTTTTCATCCAGAAAATAAACAAGTTCAACACGAAATTATCATCGAACCGAAAATGTCTTTCGGCACTGGTCATCATCCAACTACTTCGCAGATGATGCAAAATATGCGCTTGTTAGATTTTGCAAATAAGAATATTTTAGATATTGGTTCTGGTACTGGCATCTTAGCATTTTTAGCAGAAAAATTAGGTGCAACAAATATAATTGCAATTGATAACGATGAATGGTGTTACAATAATTGTATAGAAAATATCGCTTTAAATAATTCAAAATATGTTAAACCAGAAATCGGCGACTTGCAAATAGTGAAAAGCTCAACATTTGATTGTATTTTAGCAAATATACATCGCAATTTTTTAGTCGAAAATATGCAGCAATTAAGTACACTACTTGTTAATAATGGTTATTTATTAGTGAGTGGTTTTTATACTGAAGATGCGCACTTAATTTTAAATGCAGCTTTGGAACATAATTTGATTGCTAACTATCACACAAATAAAGAAAATTGGAGTTGTATTGTATTTCAAAAAAAATAAAAATAAAGAATGAAAAATATACTTACCACTTTCTACTTACTACTTTCTACTTACTACTTTTCGCAAGCACAATATCCAACATCGTTTCCTGCTGATAATGCAGCTTTCGGAAAAGCGTATGCTGAGTTCATAAAATCTGCTTGTACAAGAGATGATTGTAAAGAGCTAGCAGAAAAATTTCCGAAAGCAATTGTAAACGGAAAAGCATCTGCATATTATCCAAAAATACAAACGCTTACACAGGCAATGCTTACTAAAAAAGCACCAGCATTTCCAGTATTATTTGATTTTGCAAGTATGTTGCTGACTTTAGATGTTGCAAAAGTAAACAGTGTTGCTATCAATAAAAACTTTGAAATTTTACAAACAATTTTAGATAAATCAAAAGCTGGAAACTTGAAAGAATTTGATGGCTACATAAACTACTTATCTAATTTATATTCAAAAAATGCTTTGTATTATACAAATACCAATGTTTGGCAGGCAAATGGCGATTATACAGTAGATTATTTAAATGAGAAACCTGTTTTTATGTTTCCATCAACTGATTTAATTGGTTCCTCAAATGTTGATACGATTATCATTAAAAATGAAAGTGGAAAATATTTTCCACTAGAAAATTTATGGATTGGAACAAAAGGAAATATATCTATGCAACGCGCTGGCTTCGATCCTGCAAATAATTTTGTAACGTTTGGAAACCATCAATTATACTTAAATAAATCAGATATAGTAATTGATTCTGCTAAACTAACTTTTAAGCCATTTTTAAATGAAGTGCTTACAGGTGCTTATACAGATAAGTTGTTACAAGCAAAATCACAAGAAAGATTGTATCCGAAATTTCGTTCAAATAGCAATAATGTAAACTTTAATACATTAGCAAAAGAAATTAAAATAAATGGTGGTTTTGAATTATTAGGTACTAATATTTTTGCTGTTGGTTCAGATACTGTTTTGCCAAAATTATCGTTAAGCAAAGAAGGAAAAGAAATAGTGAAGGTTACTGCGCCACGCATTGCATTAAAAGATTTTAAAGACATCAATATTGAAGATGCATCGATGACTATTTTCTTAAAAGATAATAATATTACACATCCTTATGTCAATTTTACATACTATTCAAAAACAAAAGATATCAAAGTTTATCGCGATGTAAAACCTTTATCTAAACAACCATTCACGAGTGATTATCATAAATTCTTTTTGTATGTAGATGAAATGAAATGGAACTTAGATAGCACGGTTATGAAGTTTTTTATGATTACTATTTCTGGCGACAAACCAGCCATTTTTGAGTCGTTTAATTATTATCAACCGAATTTAGAAAACAAATACAAAGGTCCGAATGAGCAAGGTCCAATTGAAAAAATTTATAAATATTATGCTTCTGGTGAAAATAAATTTGTAGATGCTATGAGCATTGCTTCAGACATCAATCCTGGTGCTCCGTATAGTGCTACACAAACAATATTTTTTCGTTTGGTCGAAGATGGTTATATCAATTACGATCCTTCAACTCGTATGATTGAAGTGAAAGAAAAATTGATCAATCAAGCGTTGGCATCCAAAGGAAAACAAGATTACGACTTTATCAAATTTGCTTCTTTTAAAAGAAACTTAAATGCTCGATTAGATACTAAAACCAATGTGTTAGAAGTTTATGGCGTGGAAGAAATTAATATGAGTACTAAATCTGGTGTAAAATTTATTCCAAATAATGATACCGTAATTATAAAGAAAAATCGGTCAATGACGGTAGGTGGAAAAATCATTGTCGGTAAATTTGATTTTATTGCCAAAAAAATGGAATTCGATTATGACAATTACGCATTCAATATGAAAAGCGTCGATTCTATGGTGGTGTATGTTCCAGAAGGTAAACCAAATGAAAGAGGTGAAGTGAAATTGGTTCGTTCAAAAACGCCAATTCAAAAAGTAACTGGTGTTTTACATATTGCAGAACCAAATAATAAATCTGGAACTAACAACAATAAAAAGTATCCTTTTTTTAGCAGTGGTGATACGGCAAAAATTACCTACGATAGAGGTGCAAATGGTAGCAAATACGATAAAGATAAATTCTATTATCAGGTGTATCCATTTGAAATTGATAGCTTGAATGATGTTGAGACTGAAAAATTATCGTTAGATGGTCAATTGATTTCTGGTGGTATTTTTGCACCTATAAAATCACCTATTAATTTACAAGATGATAAATCCTACGGTTTAAATATTGAAACACCAAAAGGTGGTTATAATTTATTTGGAAACAAAGGAAAATATACATCTAATATTCGACTCAATTCGCAAGGCCTTTCTGGAAAAGGTTTGTTTGAGTTTGGTTCGGCAAAAATGTTTTCTGATACAGCATTCTTTTTTATGGATAGCGTGTATGCACAGCTAGATAGTATACGTATTACAGAAGATAAAGTTGTAAATTTTCCACAAGCTAATATAAACCAGTCTTCTTTTATATGGAATCAGAATAAAGACTCATTGGTAGTTTCACCTGGCAAGGATGAAAAATTTAGCATGTATAATGGCACCACAGAATTGAATGGTAAATTAATTTTGCACAATAAAAATTTATTAGGTCTTGGTGTATTATCTTGGAATAAAACCAAGCTCGAATCACAAGATATCACGTTTGGTGCTCGTCAATTTGTGGCTAAAAATGGTAAGCTAAATCTTTCTACTGATGATGGAACATCTTTATTGGCTTCTAACGATGTGAATGCAAAATTCGATTTAGATAAAAAATTAGCAGACATCGAATTAAATAAAAATGACACGATTCCATTAGAATCGTTTAAGTATGTTGCCAATCCAAAATTCTTGCATATCGATTTGGCAAAAAATATATTGAAACTAAATGCTGCAACACCAAATTCAAAATTCTTCTTATTGTCAACAGATCCAACAAAAGATTCTTTGAAATTCATCACGGCTGAAGCTGAGTTAAACTTGAATGAAAACTCAATTCACTTTGCAGGTATCAATGAGTTGTTATTGGCAGATTCAAAAGTAATTCCTGATAAAGGTGAAATTTTTATCGAGCAAGATGGAACCGTTCGTACTTTAAAAAATGCACAGGTAATTTTTCATAAAGATAGCAGCTATCATATCGTAAAAGAATCTGAGGTAATGGTTGTTGGTCGAAATGATTTTTCTGCAAAAGGAAATTACTATTACAAAATGAATAATGGTACCAGCGAAAAAATTGCAGTTGCAGATATTGGTGTCAATAATCCATACAAAGGACAAGTAGTTCCTGAAGGCAAGAAAGGGAAAAAAGTAATTGATGCAAGAGATATGAGTCAAGTATATACGTTTGCACATGCAACTATTGAAGAAGAAGCAAATTTCAAATTAGATAATAAAGTTTTTTATAAAGGTAAATTCGATTTCGATTCAAAACATAAAGATATTTCCTTAGATGGTTTTATTAAAATAGATATTGCCAACAATAACAGCGATTGGATCGCAAATGTACAGACATTAGATCCTAAAAAACCAGCAGTGAGCATGGATAAAATCTTAAATGATCCAAACAATTCATTATATGTTGGTTTAATTTTAGATAAAAGCGTTCCTGAATTTTACCAAGCAGTTCTTCAAGATAAACGCCAAAATAATGATGCTGCAATTATGTCTGTAAAAGGGTCGATGGCTTATAGTAAAACCGAACCAAATAATATTTTATTTGGTGATGAAAGTGCCTTCAAACAATATTATTCTCATGCTTCTTGTTTAAAATATAACGAACAAACAAAAGTAATGGATGCAAACGGAGAAATAAATTTTGATTTAAACCTTGCACCTGCAAAAGTAAGCACAGTAGGTAGTTTTACCTATACACCAAATAGTCAAAACTTAGAAATAACTGCTGATTTCGCTATGAAATTTTTCATGAATCCTGCAGTTGCTAGTACCTTGATAAATCCATTTTTAGCTGCTGATGATGTAGTGAGTTTTAATAATTATAAACGCAACAAAGTTGTGCAACGAACAGTTGCCGTTTTAGCAAAAGACACACTTGAGTCCAATAAATTATTGGCAAGTATGTACACCATTGATTCGTTTTTTATTCCAAAAAGCATGGACTACAATTTTTTATTAACCGGAACTAAGTTCTATTGGGACGCGCAAGATGCATCTTTCAAAAGTTCTGAAAAAGTGAGCTTGGCAATTTTTGGAAGTGATATTGTAAAACGTCAATATGATGCCTATGTAGAAATTGGATATGCGTACGAAAGCGATTTTGTAAATATTTATTTACAAAATAAATCTGGTGGTTGGTTGTATTTAAAATTGAAAAAAGGACAATTAGGTATTGCTTCTTCTGTACCTGATGTAGTGAATGCAATTACTGTTTTAAGAGATGCTGACAGAGTATATCGTGAAAATAAAGTTCCGGTATTTGAATTTATGCCTGCTGATATTTCTATGCGCGATAACTTTGTAACACGTATGGAAGATTTTACAGAACGCTATAAAGATAAAATTAAAAATAAAATAGCACCATCTTCTTCTTTTGAGAAACCACCAGTAACTGCACCGCAAGAAGCACCGACACCAGTGGAAACACCAGCAGCACCGCAAGAAACAGCACCTGCACCAAAACCACCGAAAGATGATTTTAAACAAAAACCAAAAAAGAAATTCTCTTTAGAGCCAGGTAGCAATCAAAATAATACTGAAGAAAATACAAATACACCTGCAACTGAAGCACCGAAAGAGCCATCTATTGAAAATGTAACACCAGTAGAAAATACTGCACCATCAGATTCTACTACTGTTGCGCCTAAACCAAAATCAAAATCGAAAACCAAACCAAAATAGATCGCAATACTTTATAAGATTCAACCTTTCATTATCGCAGTCAACAGAAAGGTGTAAACTTGTAAAAGCGTAAATTTTTAAAAAATAATAAAAAGTAGAAAATGAAGAAATGGAATTTGATAATACTTACCATTTTGATTGCAGCATGCAGCCAAAATCCAATTACAGGTAGAAAACAACTCACCTTATTGCCAGAAGATCAAATGAATTCGATGGCATTAACAGAGTACCAAAGTTTTTTAACAGAAAATAAAACAAAAGTAGTTGCTACAGGAACAAATGTTGATTTGGTAAAAAAAGTTGGCACACGTATAGCAACAGCCGTAAATGCATACATGACACAAATTGGCTTGGCCGAAAAAATGAAATCTTACTCTTGGGAATTTAATGTAGTAGAAGATCCAATTGCAAATGCATGGTGCATGCCTGGCGGAAAAGTAGTGGTTTACACTGGCTTGCTGCCAATTACACAAACCGAAGCAGGTTTGGCTGTGGTGATGGGTCACGAAATATCGCATGCTATTGCCAGCCACGGTAATGAACGCATGAGTGCAAGTATGATGCAAGAATTGGGTATGACTGCATTAGACCTTGCCTTAGCAAATAAAAAAGAACAAACCAGAAGCATATTTATGAATGCTGTTGGTATGGGCACTCAAGTAGGATTGATATTGCCTTTTGGCAGAAAACAGGAAAGCGAAGCAGACAGAATGGGTTTGATTTTTATGGCGATGGCTGGCTACGACCCAACCGAAGCGATTAACTTCTGGAAACGCATGGCAATTCAAAGCAATGGACAAAAACCACCAGAATTTTTAAGCACGCACCCAAGCGACGAAACGCGCATCAACGACATACAAACTAAATACTTGCAAGAAGCGTTGAAGTATTATAAGAAGATGTAGGTTGTTTGTTTAAAGATATTTATGAATAATTTTTTTTCTAGTACTAAAAGAATTATTGCAATATCTTTTGCTATTGAAATAATAGTATTTGCATTTCATTATCTATTAATAATAAATGGTATTGATATTATTTTAATTCTTTAGAGGTGACAATTGTGTTATTTATAATTATTGGTGTGGTACAACTTTTATATGTTTTCAATAAAAAAAATTTAAATGATGAATTTAAAACCTGTGTTTCCAACCAACAACTTTGGCAATTGCAGTAACCTTATTGCCTGTTTTTTTTATTTTATTTATCTTATCTGAATTACATTAGTAAGTTTTCTTTTCGCCATTGTTAGTGAAAAAACCAATAAATAATGACGAGTTGGAATAATGAAATTTATGCTTAAAAGTAATAATGCTATTTTTTTGCCATTGCAATATTATCTAAATTATTTGCTGTTGTAAAAACTATATGATTAAAAGTTTTACCTAATATCAAATCATTTCCGATAAAGAAAAAATCAGTTAATAATTCAAATTTTACATCATTGTATTTGATTTGTATTTTATTGTCTACTAATTTCCAGCTACCACATAATGATTTTACAACAACATCATTTTCACCAATAAAGTAATGGTTGAAATTTTTATCAGAATTAAACATAAAATATTCGGTTGTAATGGTTTGTTTAGGTGTTGCATTTTGTAATTTTTCAAACTCATTGACACTAGTTTTATTGCTGTATTTCCAAGTTCCAACAATTGGATGTTGTATAGTTTTTGTTTTTTTTGCAAAGCTATTGTTATTGCTAATTACTAAAATAAATAGGATATAAAAGATGTTTTTCATTTGATTGCTTTTTTTAACAATACAAATGTATGTAGTGATGCTGCAAATAAAATAACCATTGCATAGACAGTAGCTTTGAGTTCATAAACGGTAATTTAGATTTAGTAATACAATCTTGCTTGAGTATTCCGTAGGATTACATGTGTGTATTGTTCGTACTAAGCTGTGGTTCGTGTCTCACGAACCAAATCAATGTGGTACCGCCAACGTAAAAATTAACAACCATAAAAGAATAAAAACATTAAATTTGATAAAAATAAAGCCATGCAAATATCAGCAGAAAAGCAACTAATAATTGAAGGAATTAAAAACTGCGAAGAAGAATGGATAATAAAAGCAGTAAAAAATTATTAGAAGCAGACCAGAAATTTAGCGCATTACATTATAGTATAATAGAAGAAAGATTAGAAGAATATGGACAAGATTCAGAAGAAGGCATTTCATCAGAAGCATTTAAAAATGAACTAAGATTGGAAGGCAAACTATGAGTAACTACAAAGTAATTATTCGCACCAAAGCAAAATTTGAGTTAAGAAAAATTTATGATTGGTACGAAGAAAAACAAGAACGATTAGGAACCGAATTTTTGCAAGAAGCTTTTAAAGTAATAGACGATTTACCATTAACTATTGTAGAACACAGACAATTTATAAAAGAAGTAAGAATAGTAGAAATAGAACGTTTCCCATACTATGTATTTTATATCAAAAACGACAACAGAAAGCACATTAGCATCATCGCAGTATTAGGTGAAAAACAAGATATGATAAGACATATACAACAACGAACATCAAAGTAATTTCTTCAATCACTTCATACACAAAAAAAAACATCATCTTGATGATAGATTTTTTTTCTTGATTTTAATAATCTTGATTCTTGGCTCTAATATCTTGATTCTCTCAATTCTAAATATCACATTGTGGTTCGTGTCTCACGAACCAAATCAATGTGTTTCGTGAGACACGAAACATGGCTTGGTGAAGTTCCATTGCGAAAAAACCTCAAAGGTTTTTAAAACCTTCGAGGTTTTTTACGTACAGCAGTAAAAGCAGGTTTATGATTTATAGGTGGGTTTGGTTATATTT
>JADJSS010000013.1 GCA_016711605.1 Saprospirales bacterium | reverse complement strand
TTGTAACAAAAGTAGATCGAACATTTACTAAATTAAAACTAGAAATAAAGTTTTAAATATCCTTTGTGTGGTTCTTTTATTTTATAACCAAACCATCTGTAATTCAGCAAACCAACAGTTAATTCAGCCGTTAAGAAGCTTCGTTGACGTTAAATCTAATACAGAATACCGCTTATTATATTCTGTATTAGTTGTGTTTCTAACTGTATCTTTATTTGTGATTGGTGATTGTTCATAGATACGTTCATCGAGATGTAATTCTTCATTCAATCAGAAAATTTTGCGATAAATAAATCGTTCACGCAACGTATGAAATAAAATTATATTAGACTTTCCTAAGGGTCTTGATGTTGAACATTAGCGGAACCAATTTCTAATTCAAAATTCCATTTTTTGTTGGTTGGCTAAACTTAAAATATCGGTGTAAGCAGCTATTTGGAAAACTTGACTTGGTGCTAAACTTTGTTCTAATTTTATTTTTGATTTTTTTCCTTATCATTTGCAATTAAATCCAGTGTAGTATTTTGGGACGAAATAAACTTCCTGATTTTCGGTTGAATTTTAATACGTCAGTTAAAACAAGATATGGTTGTTTAATTACATTCTTTGCTTTTCTTTTTCCTTTGCCAACTAAATCTTTATAACATTTTATTGTTTTAGTTGCATTCATATCTTTTAACGTAAACATTCTCCTTGTTGAATATATATTATCGTTTTCATCTATTACCTGTACGTCATACAAATCCATCTATCAAATCTGCTTTTACTTCTTTTACTTTTATTGGTATTGTATCAAAATCATTATTAACTTGTTTTAACTGCTTTTTTGCGCACTTTTTTGCATTTTTAAGATCTTTGATTTCTGATGATGTATCTTTTAGGTTTTATCTTTTTCTTTTAAAATTTTAATCGTGTCCCTCAGAGCGTTTATTTTATTATCTTTTGAGTTGGCTATTTTTCTTATAAGAATCTATTTTATCTATTTTTTTTTTTGATAATGCTAATTCTCCAAAATTTCATTGTATTGAGCATCTTCTGCTATCTTTAATTGATCTCTTAATTCTTTAGAATCATAATACGAATGTAAACATGCAAAAATATCAACTTTAACAGTTTCAATACCTCTTAGTTTTAAAAATGCTTGATGTTCATTTTTAATTATTTTATCAAAAGTAGAAGAGAATGATTCATAATTTGTATTTTTATCAAAAGCAATATTAGCGCTATCAAGATGTATTTTATTGTAAATATTTAAATACTTTAATTCAATTATTTTAATATTGGTATTTATTGTTAAATCACTAATATTTATCAAATAGAAATTTTTTATTTGCATACTATCTTTTACAGTTATAAAACTATTAGGATTAAAACCATTTATTGATGCTTTAGCTTTTTTTTGAGAAGGATTGTTTTTTGGATATACATTCGTTAATGTCACCATTTAATTGCATTAACCAAATGTTTGTTGTATCAGTTTTTCCATTTACCATACGAGCAGTAGCATCATATGATAAAGGAAACCAACCTGTATCCTCTTTTGTAGTTTCAGTTGCATCATAACCTAAATTTATATTTAAAACACTGTTTTGTTCAGTATAAGTAATAGAAAATTTTACTCCATTTACAGTTCGATTGCAATCTTGTGCATTTAATTTTATTCCATTAAATACTATAAAAATAAAGATAATTGAAGGTAGTTTTTCATAGTAGTAAAATTTAGTTATCCAATATAGTAGAAATATAGCCATATATATTAAGATAAAAGAGTAATTACATATAATTATTCTATCTAAAATTTATAACAATAAAAGGAGCTTAAAATCATCAATTAGTAAATGGCAGTTTTAATGAGTAAACGGTAAAAGTTATTGGGTTATATTCTAATCATTCAGCTTCAACACAGCCATAAATGCTTGTGGTACTTCTACGTTGCCAACTTGCCTCATACGTTTTTTACCTTTTTTCTGTTTTTCAAGAGTTTTCGTTTTCGAGAAATATCACCACCATAACATTTGCAGTTACGTCTTTTCGCATGGCTGAAATCGTTTCGCGTGCAATAATTTTTGCACCAATGGCTGCTTGTATTGCAATCACAAATTGTTGACGCGGAATTAAATCTTTTAACTTTTCACACAATCTGCTTCCGAAATGATATGCTTTACTTCGATGTATTAATGCAGAAAATGCATCTACATTTTCGCCATTTAATTTTATATCTAATTTTACTAAATCACTTTCTCTAAAATCATGCATGTGATAATCAAAACTAGCATATCCTTTTGAAATGGATTTTAAATTGTCATAAAAATCAAAAACAATTTCTGCTAATGGCATTTCAAATTGCAATTCAATTTTGGTTGGAGATAAGAAACTTGATTTTTTAAAATACCACGTTTATCCATACACAACTTCATCAACGCACCAACATACTCTGGTTTTGTAATTAATTGTGCTTTTATAAATGGTTCTTCAACATAATCAATAAATGTTGGATCTGGCAAATCCGATGGATTGTTAATCGTTAGTTTTTCTTTTGCTTGGTATAACAAAAATACGTTACGTTTGGCACCGTGGTTATGATGGTCATATCATATTCACGTTTCTAATCTTTCTTGTATAATTTCAAGATGCAATAAACCGAGAAAACCACAACGGAAACCAAATCTAACGCCAAGGATGTTTCTAGGTTCCCAAACTAACGAAGCATCATTTAGTTGCAATTTTTCTAGTGAATCACGTAACTCTTCAAAATCATCATTATCTATTGGATAAATACCGGCAAACACCATTGGTTTTACATCTTCAAAACCTTTAATAATATCTGTACAAGGTCGAGCAACATGCGTAATAGTATCTCCTACTTTAATTTCTTTCGATACTTTAATACCTGTAATGATATAACCAATATCGCCAGCTTAACTTCTGCACGTGGCTCTGGTGTCATTTTAAATGCCAACTTCATCTGCAAAATATTCTTTGCAGTGTTTACAAATTTCACTTTATCGCCTTTTTTAATGCATCCATTTACAACTCTAAAATAAGCAATCACACCACGAAATTGGTTAAATACTGAATCGAAAATCAATGCTTGTAATGGTTCGGTTTCGCTGCCTGATGGAGCTGGTATTCTTTTAATAACTTCTGGTAAAATTAAATCAACACCTAATCCTGTTTTACCACTTGCTTCTAAAATATCTTCGTGTTTACAACCAATTAAATCAACAATTTGATCTTTTACTTCTTCCACCATGGCGCCATCCATATCAATTTTATTTACGATTGGGATTATTTCTAATCCATTTTCGATGGCTAAATATAAATTAGATATGGTTTGTGCCTGAATACCTTGTGTTGCATCAACCAATAAAAGCGCCTTCGCAAGCAGCTAAAGAACGAGAAACTTCATATGAGAAGTCAACGGTGTCCTGGAGTATCTATTAAATTAAAAAAAATATTTTTGTCATTAAAAACATAATCCATTTGTATAGCATGGCTTTTATGGTGATACCACGTTCACGTTCTAAATCCATATCATCCAATGTCTGTGCTTGTAAATCTCTATCAGATACGGTATGTGTTAATTGTAATAATCTATCAGCCAACGTGCTTTTGCCATGATCAATATGTGCTATTATACAGAAGTTTCGAATATTTTCCATTCTACAAAAATAAGCTATTAAATGAGATTTTTTAATCAAGAAATTGTAAAAAATTAACGAATGCTAATTGAAATTGACCAGATACGCATTAAAAACAGTTGTAAAAATGATTGTGTTTAAGTTTGACATAATAAAAATAATGAAAATGAAAAAACAAATCAAACAACCAATTAGGATTATTTTAATGATGTTGATATTATCATTGTTATCTATTTCGTGCAGAAAAAATAATCCAGCAACAGTAGATACTGTAAAACCAAAATTTACTTTTTTATCTTTCTGGACCACATATTACCAAAACATTTTATTCTGACTCGAGCTATACAAACGATGACATTAATTTGCCGTTTAATACTACGTATAATTTTACTATTGCTGTAAGTGATGCTTCAGGATTAAGAGAATTTTGGATGCGTATGCCTAAATCACTTACGTTCAGCGGTGTAATATCAGTGCCAGTTTTTGTAAGAACAACCAGTTCAATTTCGCAAACATATAGAATGGCTTCTATGTCAAACAATCCTTATGTTTCAATGTTAATTTCAGGTCAATTTACAACGAGATCATCATTGACACAAGGTGATATTTGTGATTTTGATAGTTTTGAAATGAGTGCAACAGATGACAGACCAAATCAATCTTTATTGGGAATGAATTTCAATACATTATTAGACCCAGTTGGAGATTTTGGCTATGTAAATAATTAGAAAAAAACAACTTAATTTATGTTGAGAAAGTTTGAGGTAATCAGACTTTTTCAACATTTATTTATTTGGTAGATTACTAGCTGGTGTTATTGTTGAGCAATTTTCTCAATTGCCGTTGGAGTTGTTTGAATAGCAGATGGTATTTTCTTTTTCTTTTTAATTTCATATACAATGCCAACATGCGGACTAAATCCTAGTTGGCCTTGATAGGAAAATTCTGCATCAATACCTAAAACTTGTTTAATTTTTACACATAGTCCAAATGTAACTGTTACAGGATCGGTTGCCACACCTGCAAGGAAACTAATTAAATCTTTTAAAGTATATTCAACACCAGCTCTAAAGACTAATTTTTTTGAGAAGTCTTTATCGATTTGAACTGAAATAAAAATCGTTTTATAGCTTCGTAGGTAACGCCAGCACGTAAAACAGTAGGTAGTTTTTCGCCAGTAGCTTTGTCAATAACAATCTTCGCAGGATTGTAAACATGTAATGCAATTGACAATTCTGGTATTGGTCTAGTAAAAATACCTAATTCAAAAGTTACTAAATTTCTTGCACCATATCCTTGTATTGTTGCGTTAATATAATCTAGCTGCATACCAATTGAAATAAATTTTGCCAATTTGATTGCATACGATAGTCCAATTTTTTTTTTCATTAAAGCAGCAAATCCAAAATAATGGATTGACAAGCCGATAGTCCCGACACTTTTTCTTTTTATTGGATAGGCAAATACACCAGAAATATTATTTTACATCAGTGCCTACAAATACTGGTGAATAATACAAACCAAACGATGGATTTTCTAGATAGGCGCCAGCAGCTTGATTGTTATAAGCAGAATACACGCTAATTAAGCCAATAGAATTCAAACCCATGCCAGCTTGTCGAGCACCAGATATTCTCAAATCGCCTATAGCAAAATTATACAATGGCAATAATACTAATACCATTATTATGCTCAGCTTAACTTAATACACTACTATTTCCTTTGCGGAATTCATCAGTTCCAAATTAAATAAAACTTTCGGTTTATTTAAAATAAATGCTAAAAAAAGTTAATACAAACAAAGATTTAGTTTTTGGTGTAATAATTGAAAATAATATTAATGCAATAGTGTGGAAAACTTTAGCACAATTTTGCTTATTTAAAGTTAGATTTTTGTAGTTAATTAAAAATATCAATAAATATTAATAAAATGAAGAAACTTACTGCTTTCGTGCTTATTTTTTTATACTCAAATTTTCTCGGCAAATTCATTATTAAATGGTGATTATTCATTTTTGCAAGAAATAACATTCGAATTATATAACGACAATATTCCTCCATATAAGATACCTGTACATGTAAAATCAATTGAAGAAACATTAATGTTTGAAGTATTACATGCTACTTGGTTAAATAAAAAATGGGTTGCTTACACTATGAATAAGAGTTTACTAGGTACTTATAAGGTTGGACAACCTGCGCTCTTAGACAAAGGAAGTGAAAAGAGAATGTATTTTGTTGCAGCTTTACCTGGTTCAACTGGTGGTTTAGATTTATATTTTTCAGATTATAAAATGGAAAATGGAACAAACCAACCAATTTAGGAAAATCTGTAAATACTGTAAACAATGAATCGAATCCTGGTTTTATTAAACGACAATATGCTTACTTATTCATCTAATGGCATTATAAAAAACTAGATTTAACAACTTTACAAAGTTACAAATCATGAGGTAACAGTAGAAGAAAAAAAAACAAAATAGAAAAAAATTTTGAAAACTTAGGTGTTAAAGTAGAAGAAGTAAAACAGTAAAACCTAAAGAAGCAACCTTTGCAATTGATGATAACACATCAAATCCCAAAAATACAACTTTAAATACAACTACTATTAGTAGTACAACAACATCTGTTAACAATAACGTTGAAAACAAAACTGACAATGTAAATTCAATTACAAAAGAAAATATTCCTATTGTACAACCAGTTGCTGCTAATCCAATTGCAAACAATAAAGATGAAGAAATATCTAAAGCAAAATTAGAAACTCAAAAATTCTTGACCAATTAGAACAAGACAGAGCAGCTTTAGCATTAGAAAAAGCAAAATTGGCTGCTGAGAAAGAAAAATTTCTTCAAGAAAAATTATCACAAAATAATCAAGTTGCAGAAACACCAAAAGTTGTTGTTACTGAAACACCAAAAGTTGTTATTAACTCTACACCAATTCAGAAACCAATTGTTTCAACTGTTTCTTCACAAGAAAGTATAGGATTTAAAACACAATCAGAAATGTTAGCAACACATGGTAGTGCAATTCAATTGGGTGCATATTTAAATCCAAATTGGAATTTAATAAATCAATTTACTGAATTAGGAAAAATTGTAAGTTTTAAAAATGATAAAGGATTAAATGTAGTTTGGATTACAGGATTTAATTCACGCTCAGAAGCTGATTTAACATTACAAAAAGTACGATCAAAAGCTGGCTTCCAAAATGCCATTGCATTAGGAAAATAAAACTACAACTTTATGCTATTTATTACGTATACTGTTAAAATTTATTGCATTAACTGATTGCGAGATGATTTTTTTGATTTTGTTATCTTATAATATTTTCTATATCTGTGGTTTTTATTATTTATATTTTGTTTTTAGACATATCCAAATAATTATACTGAATAATGGTATTATTTTGTAAAATCACTATAGACTAAATACCAGATAGAAATTAATTTATTTATAGTTTATAACTATTTTTCACGCATAATTTCGATATTGTTTTAATTAATCTTATTTTCGTAAAAAAAAATAGCATGAGCATTCCATCAGAATTAAAATACTCCAAAGAACACGAATGGTTACGTGTTGAAGGCGACACAGCAACAATAGGAATCACTGCATTTGCGCAAGGCGAATTAGGTGATATTATTTATGTTGATATTGATTGCGTTGGTAGTACAGTAGCAAAAATGATATTTTTGGTCCTGTTGAAGCAGTTAAAACAGTTTCTGATTTATTTATGCCAATTACAGGTGAAGTATTAGAATTTAATGAAGCACCAAAAGCAAACCTGAATTGGTAAATAGCAAACCGTATGAAGATGGATGGATGATTAAAATTAAAATCACCAATCCAGATGAAATTGCAGATTTATTAGATGCTGCAGCTTACCAAGCGTTGATTGGTTAAATTGAATGCTAACTTTTTAAAGTTTAAAACTTTAGAAAAGTTCTAAATATGAATCACAATTCTAAAATTATAAAACGTTTAATTCCAGCCATTTTATGGTCTGGAATTATTTTTTCTGTGCTTTTTGCCGGAAATACATTGCCAAAAGAAGATGGCTCGATAAGATTTATTTCGATAAAATCGTTCATGCTGCGCTATATTTCATCTTGTTTTATTTAATTATTTATGGAATTAAACTCACTATTCCATCTAATCAAAAACAACTTGTTATTGCTACTATTTTGTGTGTAATTCAAGGAGTTTTGATCGAATTTATACAAGGATCATCATTTATACAGTTTCGTAGTTTTGATGTGTTTGATATTGTTGCAAATTGTGTAGGTGTTGGTATTGGCATTACTTTTTCTCAAAAAATTTAACTTAAAGAAAGTTAAAAATTCACACAAAGTTTTAAAGAAGATTTTGAGAAAAGAATAAAGAGATTTTTTTTTATTTATGCAAAGCGCTTTTAATTTAACTCTTAATCTAAAAAAAAAAATCTTGCAAACTTTGCGTTTAAACTTAAAATTTTTTGAGTTTAAAATATTAGTTTGAAATTCTTAACCAAACAAACTTCCTTTTAGCACTATTTTGATATGTTTACCTCTGTAAACATTGCGAAAAAAAAACTTTGCAGTATTTGTTGTTAATTTACCAGAATTGAAAAAATCTTTTTCATACTATCGCTTTTTTTTCATGCTTGTCGAACGCACAAGATGACGCAAATTATGATGCATTTTTAGCACGTCAATTTTTACAAAATGGCGAATATGCAAAAGCTGCAGAATATTATCAAGAATTATTCAATATCAATCCAGAAGAATACTACGAAGATTATATCAATATTTTACTTCAACTAAAAGATTTTGATAAAGCAGAAAAAGTTACCAAATTGATGTACAAACAATCCGAAAACAATCCTGTTTATTTATTGGATTTAGGTGGTTTATACGCAAAACAAAACAAAGAAGAAGACGCTATCAAACAGTTTAATAAAACTATTAAAGAATTAAAAGCAGATAGATATTCGATAAATGAAGTTGCTTTAAAATTTAAAAATAAATCAAATTGAATACGCACAAAAACATACTTAAAAGGAAAAGATATTTTAAAGATAAAGGTGCATTTAACCTAGAAATGGCAAACTTATTTTATTAAAAATGATTTCAATAGTATGATGATTGCCTATTTAGAGGAAGCTCCATACAAAGCAACAAATTTAACTATTATTGAGAATGGATTACAAAAGCATTAAGTAACGAAAAACAAAAGATGCATTAGAAAAAGAATTACTTAAAGAACTCAAACCAATAAATCACAATATGTATATCAAGATTTACTAGTTTGGTTATATATGCAACGCAAAGATTTTGATGCAGCGTTATTACAAGCAAAATCATTGGATATGTTGCGTAATGAAGATGGCGAAAACGTTCGTAATATTTCTAAAATTGCAGCAGAACAGAAAAACTATGACGTTGCTATAAAAGGATATCAATATGTAGTAAATAAAGGCAATTCATATCCTTGGTTTGTGACGGCAAATTTAGAGTTAATTAATGTACAACGAGATCAAATAGTAGCAACTACACGATATAATAAAAATGATTTAGAACAATTAAAACATACATACATACAATTTATAAATGCGTTTAAAAATGACTATACCGTTGTTAATGCAACACTAGAATTATCGCAGCTAGAAGCATTGTATATTCATGAAATTGATTCAGCTATTAATCGTATTGTTCCAATTGTTGAGAACACCAGAACACCGAAAGAATTACTATCAAAAGCAAAAATATATTTAGGCGATTATTATTTAATTGCCGATCAATATTGGGAAAGTATTCTATTATACACACAAGTTGAGAAAGAACAAAAAGGAAATCCAATTGGCGAAGAAGCAAATTCAGAAACGCCAAGCTATCATATTATAAAGGCGATTTCGAGTGGTCGCAAACACAATTAAAAATTTTAAAGGCATCCACTTCAGAATTAATCTCAAACGATGCCATTGATTTATCTGTTTTTATTTTAGATAATTTAAATTCTGATACTATAGATTATCCAATGCTAAAATTTGCAAAAGCAGATTTGTTGCGTTATCAAAATAGACTAGATGAAGCAGAAGACACGCTGAACGATATTGCAAAAAATTATGTAGGTTCATCGTTAGAAGATGACATCTTATATCTAAAATATAAAATTGAAAAAACACGACAAAATTATGATAAGGCATCCAGTTATTTGCAAAAAATTATTGATAATTATGCAACTGATATTTTAGGTGATAATGCCATTTTTTATTTAGCAGAAATATATCAAAATTATTTAAACGATGATGAAAAAGCAAAAACTATGTACGGAAAAATTATTCTAGAATATAAAGATAGTACTTTTTGCTGTTGAAGCACGTAAACGATACAGAAAACTACGTGGAGACTTAAACTAAAAAAAATAATTCATAATTCAAAATTTATAATTCACAATTCGAATGATTCTATACAACACCACATTTAAAGTAGATTTAAACGAAATAGTAAATTTTCGTTTATTTTTAGATGATTTTTTTAAGAATTTAAAAGATGAAACAGACTTATTTCAATTATTAAACGAAGACAGCTTAGATGGCATCACCTACTGTTTTCAAATTAAATTTGAAGACTAAGGAACTTTTAACACACATATTGCTGTTTATGATGCAAAATTTAAACAAGCTATAAATAATACTTTTGGAGAAAAAGTATTATTTTTCAGTTCGATTTTAAAAAAAATATAAAAAATACAACTTATGGGAATGAATGGCATTTATCTAATATCTATAATAATTATGGGTGTAAGCTGGTTAGTAAGTAATACGCTAAAACGTCGTTTTAAAGAATACTCAGAGCTACCATTAAATTTAACAGGAAAGGAAATTGCCGAGCGCATGCTACACGAGAATGGAATAAATGATGTGCAAGTAATTTCTGTACCAGGTCAACTAACAGACCATTACAATCCAGCTGATAAAACAGTAAACCTTAGTGATTGGGTATATGCACAAGCAAATGTAGCTGCAGCAGCCGTTGCAGCACACGAATGCGGTCATGCAGTACAGCATGCACGCGCATATACATGGTTAGGTTTTCGTTCAAAGCTAGTACCTGTAGTCAACTTCAGTTCTAAATTTGTACAATGGATTATTTTAGCAGGTTTAATGTTAGCTTACAAAGGAAATACTACATTATTACTAGTTGGTGTAATTTTATTTTCGTTAACAACCTTATTTACATTCGTAACTTTACCAGTAGAATTTGATGCTTCTGCACGTGCCTTAAAATGGTTAGATACTGCTGGAATTATGCAATCACAACAACACGAAAAAGCAAAAAGCGCATTAAAATGGGCAGCATCAACATACGTGGTTGCTGCATTAGGTTCATTAGTTACTTTACTTTACTACATTTCAATCTTAACTAATTCTCGTCGTAGAGATTAGTTATTTTGTTTGATGTATTAATTTGAAAGATTAAAGACTAAAGTAGAATAAGTAGAGATTTTTGATTACAACTCCTTTATTCTTTTATTTTGATTCGTATTCCAGTCATTTTCTACTTTTTATATTATACTATTACTTAATTTATTTTAGTCTAATCTAATATTGTATTTGTTTTCACGCAAAGACGCAAAAAACGTAAATCTTATATTGGAATAAAAAATACTAAATAATAATTTTATATACTATTTACACATATTTAAACTCTAAAAAATAGTGTATTAAAAAACGATCTGTTTGTATTTCCATCATTAAAAAACGTAGACCAATTATACCAAAGTGATAGATATTTAATTTTTGTCAAAAAAAATAAACCATAAAAGGCAAAAAAGAAAACAAATGAAATTATGATAATATAGCTAAACATTGAATACTGATTATTCAATGAAAAATGCAATTCTGAGCAACCTTACATTGAGATCAGAGTTTAGAAGAATGTGCTCTGATTTTGAAAAAATCAAATTATTGAAATTGGATTTATTAATGAAGTCAATTCATCAATTAAAACACATACTTTAAGGAACCCAAATTTTCACTCTGTCAATCATTTTAGTTGTCCATGTTGTTATGTTTCCACCACAATGTGTACTACATGCATTATCTAAATAAAAACCACTATTTGATTTAATACTTGGATTTGTAATTGCATTAATCAATGCTTGTCCACTCAGATCGCCTTCAGGATTTCCAGCGCAATTAATGGTGTACACAGGAATTTTAAAATTTTGAGCTTGCCAACTTCCTGTAGAACCACAAGTAGCTAGTACGCCTTTAGTATTGGCTAATGTAGTACTTACAGCAATGTTGCTTAACAACGCATAAGAAGTATAAGACACACCACCAGTAATTACTTTTGCACGAGTTAATCCTGCACCGTATTTTGTAATTATCGTATTGGCAACGTTACTTAAATCTGTAGCAAGCATTTCGCAGTTTGCATTCCAACTCACACCACCGTCATTCCAGTTTACAGCTGGCTGATCACGATATGCAACAATAACAGCAATATATCCAAGTTTAGCTAACTCTAAACAAACATTATTTTCCAATCCACCTGTTAAACTACCAGTTGTTGGGTTGCTTTCATTATTGCCACTTCAAGTAAAACAATTCCTTTTCGGTTGACAGATGTTGCGGTGTCTTGTAAATAAATTTTATATTGTACGTTGTTGGTTGATATTTCAATTCTATTTACAACCTTTGTAAATGTATTAGTACCACCGCCTGGTGTTGGTGTACATGCATTGAAGTTGAATGCTGAAATTGTAAAAATACAATGTAAAAATAGATTTTATTTTTGTTTGCTTCTTCATGGCTTTTGATTTAATGGTAAATAATTTTAAATTTAATTATTATTAAGTGTATTTTTTAGTCTTTCAAATATAAAATACTAATTATTAACTCACCTAAAGTATTTTCTTCTCCTGTTGCATTACTAATTACAAATAAGCCTTTCCCTAAATTTGTTTTAAAACGATAAACATCGCCACTATACAATCCTGCAACTTTATTAAAATAACTTGGGTCGTCTTTAACTGATTTGTTGTAAACGCTATCTAATTGAAAGTTATATTTTATTTGTAACAATTGGCTGTATGTAATAGTTGTTAAATTAAATTGTGTATTATTTTTTATGCTCCATTTTGAAATTCCATTATATTGGTTATCACATAGATTTGCGGCAGTGCCACTAGCAGTACCACATAATTCAAATGGATTTATAAAAACTCTACTATTATTTATTCCTGTTCCATAAGTATAATATACAGCATCTATTTTTTCTTGATGATCTATTGCATCAGGATAATCGGCAGAAGTCATATCATATAATTCACCTTTATCTAAATCTACAAATGCAGCACCACCAACAAATTGATTATTGATAGTAACAGTGTTGTATAAGGTTACTAAAGTAGAATCTATTTTTGGTGTTGTGTTTATTGTATTTTTTTCTTTTTTACAACTAACTATAGCAAACAAAAACAAGATTATAAACAAGATTTTGGAAGATAGATTTTTCATAGTTTTATGGTTTAGTGTTTATATTTTTGAGTACCAAATGAGTCTTTAACACTAGGTTATTGGCGTCTAATGTTGCTATTTCAAACACTTCTCCATCTATTGCAAAAATGTTTCATCACTATTAAACACCAATTAATCGTCAAATTTTCTTCTTCAAGGCTTGTTCCTTCTTGCAAATATTTGTTCCAATGTTAATAGATCCAGTTCCATCTGTTCTAAATGTTATTGAATTGTCCTTATGGCAATCTTCGGTATAATCTGTACCATCTGTTAAAATGAGATTAGTTAATTTCCATGGTGCTTTAGTTAATAATTCGGTTTTGTTTTTATCTTTTTTACAGCTTACAGCAATGATTGTAAGTAATGCAAAAAATGCAATTGTAATTGATTTTTTTGTGTTCATTTTTTTGTTTTTTATCGGTGATTAATTTGATGATGTAAAAATGTAATTAATAAATTTGCATTGAAATAGAGTATCGACAAACAACACAATTGATAGATAAATAACATTATTTTTCACCAGCTAGAATAGATGTGTTGGGTCTTTTATCATAAGCAGCTTCTATAATGGTGATAGTTCTATAATCTGAAGACACGTTTAGTTTTAACCAACCATAATGTAAATCTGCACCAATTAAAAAACGAAGTCCAATGATGGAATTTCCTTTTCCAGCAATGCCTTCATTAATGCTAATTCGAGATTGTGTCCAGTATGTAGCAGCAGATGCTTCTGGAATCCAAATGGTAGAAGTTGGTGAAATAGAATCTGACGTGGTAAGCTCATTTAGAAAATATCCTTCAATACTTCCGAGGTGTGCTAAGACTTCATTTTGAATTTTAGAAGCATACATATATACATAGTTATTGTTTCCTAATCTTTCTTTATACTGATACTTCATAATAACTGTAAAATCTTTAGCACCATCTTTATCAATATCTAACTCTTTATATACTGTTGTATCTTCTGAACTTAAATTGAAAATTGAATTAAATGGCGTTACAATAATATTGGAGTTATTGTTGTTTTTTTCTTTTTTGCAGCTTGTCATTATCACTACAAATAAGAAAAGGAACGAAATTTTTAAAAATAGATTTTTCATAGTTTTATGGTTTTAAGGTTTTTCTAAAATCCAAGTATTATCGTAGCTAGTGAAATCATTTAATGAGCCAAGTTGTTGTTTGTAGAGAACTAAGCGTTTTTGTCGCCAATAAATATTTAAAAGTATCTGAAACAGATCTAATATAGAATCTATTTGCATCGCTATTAATTGGAATTAAAGAGAATAACTGAGAAGTAGAATTTGTGAAATCATGTGATGTAAGATAGGTATAACCCAAATTATTTACATCCATATATTTATCTGGATTAGCAATGGCAGATATAAAATAGGTACCAGCGGATTTTCCTGCTGAAAACTTTATATTAGTTGCAACACCATTAATGATATCAAATCCAGTGGAAAGCATACCATTGTTTTGTTCATAATATTTTAGATATTGCATATTCGTAACACTCTTTAATTTCCATTCACTAGCATACGGATACGGATTCGTTTCTGGTTGTTTATTTTCTTTTTACAGCTTAATGCAAATAGTGTAAGTAACGTAAAAATGAGATTGTTATTAGTTTTCTAGTTGACATTTCCTTTAATTTAATTAGGTCAGTATTTTAATATTGTAATATTATTGTAATTTAATTTGTTTGAAAACAAGGAATCGACAAACAACATTTTAAACCGATAAACAACGTATTTTTTTGTATTTTTGAACGTATGCAAATGATATATAATTGTATAATAGTTGACGACAATGAAATAGACAGACTCACCGTACAAGCTGCTGTGAAAAAATATCCATTTTTACAAGTAGTAGGAATTTATGACAATGCAGAAAGTGCTTTAGCTGAAATTGAAATCAAAAGACCTTCGGTATTATTTTTAGATATTGATTTGCCTGGCATGAATGGAATTAATTTACGTGCTAAAATTGGCAAAGAACAAGCTTGTATTTTTATTACATCGCATTTAGATTATGCGCTTGAAAGCTTTGAACAACATGCATTAGATTTCTTGTTAAAGCCAATAAATGCTGAACGATTTGGATTTTCGATGCAACGTTTACAGCATTTTTTAGAAATACAACAAAAAGCGACCATGTTTGATTTAACGTTAGGTGCTGATACCATTTTTATTAAAGATGGCAATGAACAAATTAAAATAAAATTAGGTGAAATTGTGTATTTAGAAGCATTAAAAGATTATACAACAATTGTAACTGAACATAAAAGATATCATGTTTTATTAAACATTGGAAATTTGTTGAAAGAAAAAGCATTTGAAACTTTTATCCGTATTCATAGAAGTTACGCAGTTCAGAAACATTTTATTCAAAAAATTTCTACACAACAAATTATGGTGCAAAATATAGCATTGCCAATAGGCAGAAGTTATAAAGAAAGTGTAGGATTACTGCTTAAATAGCTAATAAAAATGTAGTGCCAACATTATTTTGTGCATCCATTTTTATTACACAATCTATGGCTTTTGCTAAATCTCTAATGATATGCAAACCTAATCCTGTTTTAGTGTTTACTGTATTGCTTTCTTCAAACAATGCTTTTACTTGTTCTTTGTTTGCACCAGCACCATTATCTTTTATACTTAAAATAATTTGATTGTCTTTTTGATAACAAGACCAATCAATCGTTGCATTCGGTTTATCTTTTAAAATTTTTATGGCATTTGCAGTTAAATTATGCATGATGGTTTTAAGGTAATTTTCATCTGTAAAAACGGATAGTTTTTGTGGATTGCTAAAATTAAATTGAATAGCATTAATGTTGGCAAAATATTTCTGTACATACAAAAATAAATCATCTACTTGAATTTGACTTTTTGTAGGTTTAAACGTTTCCATTTGTCCTTTGCTCAAAAGCAACATACTTTCCATGGTTTCTAATAAATCTTCGGCTGTTTGTGTTATATTTTGTTGATGTTTTAACGCATTTTCTGCAGATAATAATTCAGGATTTTCTCTTTTCAAATCCAAAAAACTAACTAAGTTGGCAATTGGCGAACGTAAATCGTGACTAATGATGGCAAAGAATTTTGCTTTTATTTTATTGGCTTCATCTAATTCATTATTTAAGTGCAACAAAGTAGTGTTTGTTTTTTTTCTAATTTTATTTTGTCTAAATAGTAGTAATCCAATAGCAGAAATCAATATCAAACCAATAATAAAAAATAAACGTTGCTTTTTTTGCGAAGCAATAGTTACTTGGTTTAATTGTATTTCTTTATCTTTTAATGAAAGTTGATAATTGCCGTCAATTTCAGCAATTTTGTTTTTATTTTCTTGAGAAAAAAGAGAATCATTGATGGTATAAAAATCTTTAAAATGAAGATATGCATTCTTGTAATCACCTTTTATTGCATAGAGTTCAGCTAAGTTTTGATTAATTTGCAATAATAATTCTTGCGACTCTATAGCAATACATTGCTGTTTAGCATTTTCCAGATAATAAGTTGCTTTGGCAATTAATTCAGATGTATTTAGTTGAGTTTCTTTTAACTTACATAAATCTAAATAAGATTTTCCTATACTTGCAAAATTAGAAACTGCCATTATATTATTAGAGCTAAACGAATCCCAAATTGACTTTGCTTGTAGTTTATACGTTAAAGCTTGGATTGGATTACGTTCATACAAATCACCTAAATTACTTAAGAAAATTGCTTCTTGCTTTTTTGCTTCATTTGTTTTGCTCAAAGCTAAACCTTGATTCAATATTTTTATTGCATTTACTGTGTCTTTTGACCCTAAATAGGAACTACTTAAAATAGTGTAACCATCTAATTGAGCTTTAATGGAATTACTTTCTTTTCCTAACTTTAAACATAGGTGTCCATATTTTAATGCTTGTGTATAATTGTTTTGGCCTAAATACAATGCTGAAATATTGTTGTAACACAATGATGTTTGTGATGGATCATTCAATTTTAATGCAATGGCAAGTGCATCAAAATAATATTTTTGCGCTTTAGTAAAATCACTTAAATGCTTATAAACTCTTCCAATATTTACGTTGTTTGATACTAAATTAAAACGCACGTCTTCTTTTCCAATTAAATCAGTATATGATTGCAAACTTTTTTTAAGATAAATTAAACCAATACTATCATTTCCGTTATCGCTGTTTGCCAAACCAATTAGCATTAAAAAATTTGCAACACCTCTTTTATAGTTTATTTTTTCACTGAATTTTAAACCTTGATTGGCTTGTTGTATACAATTATCTAAATTAACAGAATAATAAGTTGCTGCAATTTTATACATTGCTTTTGCTTTTGTCGTATCCTCTTTTATTTTAGGCAATTCTTGTTCAATGGAATCAATTAAAGCTTGTCCTTGTTTTTGCGAAAAAGAAAAATTTACGGTAAAAAGAAAGCTAATCAGTATTAGTACTCTATTCATAAGGTACAATTATTTCAACAAAAATACTTTTTTTAAGTTTAAGTAAATAAGAAGTATAAAGTATTCTCACAATTAATTTATTAAGAATTAAATCCTTATTCATTTTATTTCTTTTTTTAATAAAAATTTCTTTTTCTTATTTGTACTTGCTAAATTGACTATTCATTCTTACCAACATTTTGGTTTCTTGGCAAACTTTATTCCAACGTTTACAGTATTGACGATTTGATTTCCATATGTTGTTAATGTGCTAAAATTCCCATTAGTTGTCATTTGTCTCGCGCCACAATTATCTTGTGTCCAAACCCACGCTAAATAACCAATGTTGTTGTTGTGAGCAGCTTGCATTATTGTAACCACATCTAAATTATACGTACAATTTCCTGTATTGTCATCTTGTTTATTGGCAATCTCACCTAATAAAATTGGAATATTCCAAGTTGCCGCTTCATTAATTAATGATGTTATTTCAGTTACACTTGCAGCATAAGAACTCCAATAAGCATGAGCCGAAAAAATGAGATTATGTTTTGGGTCAAAGGTTTGTAATGTTTGACCAATATTCTTCCATAAACGTAAATGTTGTCCGCAATCTGAAGCATCTAATACCAATGGCATATTTAAACCAGCATTTCTTAAATTAGTAATGATGCTTTGATACATCAACCTAAATCTATTTTCGTTGTTACTATTCCACATAACATATCCAGCTTCATTTACAGGATTAATCATTAACCATTTTTGATATTTCAATAAAATTGTTTTTACGGTACTTTGTGTAAACCAATTTGTTGTATTGATAATTGCTGCTGTATCGTTATTACAAGTAACATCGTGCAATTCTAAAACAGGTATCATTTTGTATTTTATACATCTTGATAGAGCAGAATCTAATAAAGCTAAATTTGCATAAGCTGGTGCAGTGCTATTTTTATACCAAACAATACGCACACAGTTTGCTCCACTTTTTGCTATTTCAGGAAATAAATTTTCAGTGGTATTCCAGCCCCAACCATACACTGCATAATTTACACCTTTAGGCACAATGGTGTCACCACAAGGTCCAATAATGTATTTGCTTTTTACTGTTATAGTAGGATTGTTTATTGGAGTAACGCCACCTGCTGGTGTGCATGCATTAAAAATTAAAATCACTAAAAAAATAGGATTGCGTTTCTCATGGCTTTTGTTTTTAAGATTAAAGTTATAATTTTTCGTAAACAATTGTTCCTTGTCCATCTGTTCCTTTCCAAATCATTTTATTTCCAGAAAATGAGATGATGTAAGTTTGTCCAACAGAAAAATCGTTGAGTGTTGAAGTGGTAATTTTATTTCCTTGTACTTTCCATTTAGTTTCGCTGTATAGTTTTTCCTGTATTTTTTTATACTTCTAATCACAACCACTATTAGATGCATTTAGTCTATAAGTTGCATCGGCATTAAATTCATAAACAATTTTTGCAGCACATGGTCGTTGTGTTAGCAATGCTTTATGCGAATCAAAAGTTTGACCAGCATAAGTTGAGACATGCGACAATTTTTTCCATTTTCCAATTGGACTTTGTGCGAATATGTTGCTTCCAACAAATAACGCAATTATTAAAAGTATATTTTTCATCTGTTTAGATTTATTTATTTTTATTTTTCACCAGCTTTAACTTCTACATTAGGGCGAATCTCATACGCTACTTCTTTTACTACAATAGATTTATAATCTGCTGCTGCATTTATTTTCATCCAGCCATAATGTAATTGTGTGCCAATCAAAAAGCGGACTCCAACCAGAATATCGCCTTTACCTGCAAAACCATATTTCTCTTCTGGATTACTTGGTGTTTTTTCAATTTCAAAAAAATTACAATATCTGTACCATATAGAAGAACCACCTGAAATTAAATCATTTTTATTGAGCGACTTTATGTATTCTTCGGAATTAATTTCTTGCGTAAGAAATTCATTGCCAAATTCTTCATAGTCTAACCACAATTCGTAATCAAAATCATCTTCATCATCTTTATATAAATCTAATTCTATTTCAAAATCGAGCATACCATCATCATTGATGTCTATGCTCATTTCAGATTCAGCATTATAAGAACTGACTTTCATTTCTAAATTAACCGTTCGGTGATTGATGTTTGGATTGTCTGCTTCTTTTTCTGTTGTGCAACTTACTGCAAGTACAACCATTGCAATAAGAGTGATGATTTTTATTTTTTCATAGTTAAATTTTTATTGATTATTAATTAAATAGCTCTGGTTTTTATGGTTTGTATTTTAAAAACATAGTTATAATCATAAAAAATTTCTTTGTTAAAAATTAAAAAACTATAAATCGTTCTTCTATTATAATTGGTGTATTGGTTTCAATAATAGATTGTGTTGTTATAAGTAATGAATCAGTTAAGGTCTTAATTTGCAAAGAATCATATTGTGTTGCAGTAGTTGGATTTGTTATAATCCATTTTCCGTCATCCGAGATTTTATAGCTTCCTTTTTCTACTGTACCAACACTTAATCGCGATACACATCCTCTTACCAAAGCACCTATCGTTGTAAAAAAATCACCATTGTTGCTATAGCGATATGTATTATGCATACTGCAGTAAAACAATTTATCTTCGCCATTTATGATTTGTCCAGAAGCATGCCAATCCTTATTGATTAATTTTCCAGTTGTTGATGCATTTAATTTTAGTGTTTCTTTTTTGCAACTTACAGCTAGTACAACCATTGCAATAAGTGTGATGATTTTTGTTGTTTTCATAGTTTAATTTTTATCGGTTATTAATTAAATTGCACCAGCATTTATGGCTGTGTTTTTTTGTTTTTGAAAAGCAAATCCTTTAATTGAAACATTATGTTGATTAGATACATTCACTTTCATCCAGCCATAATAATAATCTGTTGTAGAAATCATTCTGTTTCTATATCGAACGCCAATGTATTTGTCGCCAACATCATTAAAACCTAATTTTGCAGTAGATATTCCAGCATCATAAAAATAAAATATAGCATCTGCTTTCCATGTTCCTGTAGATGCATTGATTTCACTATTCTCTGGAAATACTTTAGTAATTTCATTAATTACACCTTGAACTTCTGTCGAAAATTCTAAATCAAAATTGCCAGTTGCATAGCTGTTAATTCCAATTTGTGCATTAGAATTATTTCCACCAGGAAAGTTAGAGTATAAATTATATTCATAGTAACCGTCACCATCTATATCAATTACCGTGTCTTTGCCTGAAAGGCCAGCATTTATGGATATGTTGACTGTCTTTTCATCGATGTTTACATCGTTTTGTTTTTCTTTTTTGCAACTTATAGCAAGTATTACTATTGCAATAAGTGTGATGATTTTAGTTGTTTTCATAGTTTTTGTTTTTTTATTGAATTAATAATTGATTTACTTTTCAGCTGCTAAAATTTCAACGTTTGGTCGAATGTCATAAGCAACTTCTTTTACTATTATATATTTTCGTGAAGAAGAAATATTTATGATTAACCATCCAAAGTGAGTGTTTCCATCAATTAGAAATTGGACACCAACCAATACATCACCTTTGCCTGCATAACCAACATCTACTAATGGAATACTTGGTAAGTTCTTATAGATAGAAAGAAATGACAATTGCGACCAATCTTTTGAAGTAGTATTTATCTTTGATTTTGCTGCCAAATTTTGAATAATATACGGATCTTCGCTGCCTGCTGTTGTTGCAAACTTGCGTTGCCACTAGGTATTCCAAGCAGACGTACATTTTCTGAAAATTTTTGCAAATAGAGTTCAACAGCAAAATCATCTACACCGTTATTGTCGATATCAATTAGAGAAAATTCAGTTGTTAAATCAGCTTTTGCAATTATTTCTTTGTTCAATATTCGATGTGTAATATTCGGATTGTCAACTGTGTTATTGTTTACATTTTCTTTTTTACAACTTATAGCAAGAATTACTATTGCAATAAGTGTGATGATTTTGATTGTTTTCATAGTTTGGTTTTAATTTTTTAAACGATTTTTTTATTTGCATTTATTGATAATTCAAAATTGCATCAATTAATTTAATCTATAAAATCAATTTGTAGTATCTTGTAATGACTTTTAAGCAAATAATTTGATTTAAAATTGCTTAAATACGCTGACAATCAATATTATAACATAAATTTCTTGTAATGAAAGATTTGCTAACAGTTCGAATTGTTTTGAGTATAAAAGATGACTTTAATAAGTTCCTTTTAACATCGTTTAAAGAAAATAAACGTACTTCATTATTGCAGTTATATCAAACAGTAAGAAGAAAAAAAGATGACTCGGAAATAAATAGAGACGAGATTTTTTTGAAATTATTTAAAAAAAAATGGACTAAAGACAATGATTACTTATTGCGAAATGAATTGAAAATTTTGAAAGATAAAATCGAAGAATATTATATAGAATATTCTAAAGAAAAGTACTTGAAAGAAATTGAAGATAAAATACTTTTAGATTTTTATAAAGATTTAAAAATCACAGATCAATTTATAACTCTTTACAAAGAATATCAAACAATAAAGAACAATCAATTTGAGCAAAATGATTGTATAGAATATAGTTTTTATTATGCAGATTTTATTCGAATCAATACGCCGAATTATCTGGAACGAGCAAAGCTATTAGAAGAAAATTTATTGTTTTTTGAAAATAAATTGCATCAATTTATTACGATTCAACAATCAAGATTTGATTTAATGAAATCGCATGTTTTATTACAGCAAAAACAAATACACAATAAACCAAACATCAATTTTTTTGAATACACAAGCTTAGTAATTGATACAAAAAACATCAAAATATATTAAGCGATTATTACATTGCTTATGCAAATGCGTACACTAATTTTGACACTTCAACTATAGAACAATGGGAAAATGTTTATACTCTATTACAAAAAATTCCTTCAGAATTTAAAGATGTACAAACAGAAGTTTGTTTTACACTAAGCAATTTAGCAACCATTTGCTCTATTCGGTTGGATTTTAAAAAGTCAGATTATTATTTTCATATCTTGTTTACAACAGTCAATGAATCTGTTTTGTATCAAAACGTCGGTATTTCTTTGAATTTTATTACTAACTTAAACAAACTAAAAAAATACAATGAAGCAGAAATACAGCTAAATAAATCAGCAGCTATTTTTGGTGAAAACATTAAAAAAACACCACAGTTTAGAACACAAGAAATGGTCATTGCTTTTTATTTAAAGGATGCTAAAAAATTAAAAAAATTATTTGCTATTGATTTTGAACTATTACAACCGTTTGAACGTATTTTTTATCGCTTATTTTATTGTATTTATTTTATTCAAGATGAACAAATTGATTTTGCTTTTACGGAAATTCAAAACCTACAACGTTCTAAGTTAATGAAAGAAATTGACACACATTTTGGGTTAGTCGCTGATTATTTTTTCGTTTGCATTAAACATCTTTTATCGAATAATGGTAAAAAGAAATTATCTACAAAAGCAATAAATGAAATTCAAATTGCCAATACCAATATTGTAAATGCGAATGTGCCGATGTTGTTAAACTACGCACCTTATTTATGGATGAAAGATAAAATGAATATTTTATAAATTACTTTACAATATGTGTTTATCTCTTTATAAAATCGAAGATGTAGATAATATATCTACATCTTCAAATAATTCAAAATCAATCGATATTTTTTAGTTCAACTTCGCTTCAATTATTTTTATTGGATTGCCTCTTTCTAATTCGTTGTGCTCTTGCCATTTTGTTTGCTGTTGTACAATTATTTGTTGTAATTGCCAATCATTCACTTTTGCTTTCAATCTTTCTAAACACAATTTTTTATTTTGCTGTTGAGATCTTGAATCCATTGTTAGCACTTGCATACCTGATGGTTTTATGCGTTCCACGAATGGCACTTTCTGTTTTGTTTACATGCTGTCCGCCTGGTCCAGATGCTTTACAACTTTCAAATACCACATCTTTATCATTCCATTTTATTTGTTGATTGATATCAAAAACTCAACACCAACAAACCAATTTTCCGTTTATGATATTTGCGATATGGACTTTGCGCAATCCATTGAATTGTTCCTTTCCATTGCTTCATAATAATACATCAACGTTAGCACTTTCAACTTTAATAGTAGCAGAATATAGCGTTCCATTAATATCTGCTTGTTCTGCATGCAATACCTGTGTAAAAATGTTGTTTTTATAGGCATCTTTCAAGATTAATTCTAAAACTTTTGCTACTACACGACAACATTCTACTGGTCCACGACCAGCGGTGATTTGCACTATTTTTGTTTGCTTTTCCATACATTAATCTTTATTCATTCTTACAATTTTTGGTAAAAATTTTTCCTTCAATTTCCACCAATTCTTTTGTGCGTTGATTACAATTTCAATGTCTTTATAAGCCAAAGGATTTTCTTCACACTTCCACCAATCAATGTTACACCAGCATCAGACAACATTTTTTCATGGTAGAATTGGTCATATTTTCTTTAGCTTTTGTCGGCTCATCGCTCTGCCTGCACCATGCGATGCTGAGTTCAATGCGTCTGCTGTTCCTCTTTGCCTTTACCAAATATGCAGCCGTTGTCATAGAGCCAGGAATTATACCCATTTCGCCTTTATGTGCTGGTGTTGCACCTTTACGATGCACAATTGCTTTTTGGCCGTTTTCCAAGTTTTCTTTCCAAGCGAAGTTGTGATGGTTTTCAACGGTTGCAATTGGTTTTATTCCTAATGCTTTTGATAAGTTGATGTGAATTCTATCATGACAAGCTTTTGCATAATCACCAGCCAAATTCATAGATAACCAATATTCTTGCCCAGCTTGCGTATCCATATCCAACCAAGCTAATGATTTGCTTCTTCTCGTGGCAATTTGCAAGTATCCATTGCTATTTTGGTGTAATACTGTGCAATATTTGCACCTAAACCACGACTTCCAGAATGTGATAATAATGCTAAATATTTACCAGACGGGATCTGCAAACTATTGTTTTCTTTCAGTTCAATTTCACCAAATTCTACAAAGTGATTACCACCGCCAGAAGTACCAATTTGTCGTACTGCTTTTGCATGTAAGCGTTTTAAGAATTCAGTTTCATTAAACATTGAATGATCTAATACTGCATGTTCTTGTTTAAATTCCAAAGCACCATCCATACCAAAATGAGTGTAATTGCGTAAAGCTTGTTTTAACTGGAAATGTATTTCTATTGATAAATTTTTCATTTTCATCAAAAATAGATAATGCCATTCTGCAACCAATATCAACACCAACTGCATACGGAATTACTGCATTGTGTGTTGCTAATACACCACCTATCGGCAAGCCGTAACCAGTATGTGCATCAGGCATTAATGCACCTTGCACACAAACAGGCAACGACATAGCTATCGACATTTGTTTTTTGGCAGATGCATCAATTTCTTTTCCTCCATAGATTTTTAGTCGACTTGTTTCTTGTAATAATTGATGTGTTTGAAAATTGCATTTCTCTATTTTATCCATAAAAGTTTCGGCTATTTTTCCAACTATTTCATCGTTTATATAATCTTCTGGTTTATTTTTAATGTTAGTTAATAATGTGATAATTTCGGATTTCGTATGATGTTTAAAATGCTTAGAAACGATAGTAATTACTAGGCTTCTAGCTTTATCATTAGTATATCCGAGTTTACTTAATTCTTTTGTTTTTAAATTGCTCATTTTGTTTAATTTTAATTTTTTTCTTGTTCGCATTCATACAATAGCATATGCAATGCTTTATTTTTAAATGGATACTGATACTTCAACTCATTCATATTCCAATAGCGATAATTATTTTTCCTGCCTTTTGTAAGTTTATCTATTTTATGTTCTAAATGATGATTTTCTATGTGATTATCTAACTCAGCTATTTGTTGCTCTAACACATTATCATGCATTTTATAGTGCGTAATAAAATGTGGTTTTATTTTTAAAACAAAACGCCAAGGTTCTGTAATAACAAATAGTGTGAAAAATCTTTTAGTTGTTTTAGACCATCTATTTATAGCAGTAAAAAATGTTCTTTCTTTTTCTGTCAGTTTGCATATTTTACTATCTTTCCATTGCCATTCATAATAAAATTCTAATTCTTGCATTGTTTCAATTTCTACCTTCTTTCTTTTTTTCTGTTTACGTTTAGTGAAAGACTTGTTGTTAGAATATTGAATTGTATTTATTTTAGATAATAGTTCATTAAATAAATCTGCATTTTTAGACCTTGCTACATCATCTCTTAAAACAAAAAAACGTTTCCAACCTTTTTGATAAGGAATATCCAATGGCAATAATGGTAAATTCCATTTTTGATTTCTTAAATCACGTTGTTTTTTATCTAATTGAATAAGTTGTTTTTCTTTATCTTTTTTTTGAAGTCGTGTTTTTCGGCGAGCCGATTTAATTCGACTACATTCGATAAAATACGACAAATC
>JADJSS010000012.1 GCA_016711605.1 Saprospirales bacterium | reverse complement strand
ATGTGTAAATTGCTTTATCATCAGCAACACCATTTCCCATTGCGTTTACAATGGCAACATTTCCTTTGCGATATGCAGACGCCAAACCAGGAACGCCAAACAAACTATCAGGTCGAAAAACCAACGGATCTAAAAATTCATCATCTACACGACGATAAATAACATCAACTTGTTTTAAACCACGCGTTGTTTTCATGAACACTTTATGATTATCCACCAATAAATCTCGACCTTCTACCAATTCGATACCCATGTAACGCGCTAAAAAAGTATGTTCGTAATAAGCAGAATTATACATGCCTGGTGTCAACAAAACAATGTTTGGATTTTGAATTTGTTTTGGTGCCAATTGCACTAAGATGTTGTGTAATAAAATCGGATAATCAGAAACCTTTGCGCATTATATTCATTCATCAATTCTGGAAAAATACGTTTGGTAACATCACGATTTTCCAGCATGTATGACACACCTGAAGGTGTTCGCAAATTATCTTCCAAAACATAATACGTTCCATCAGAATCGCGTACTAAATCAATTCCAGCAATGTGTACATAAATATCATAAGGCACTTGAATACCGAAAACTTCACGATTATAATGTGGACACGAGACGATTAAACTTGCAGGAATTTTTCCATCTTTTATAATGTGCTGTTCGTTGTAAATATCTTTAAAAAAGATTGAGTGCTTTTAAACGCTGAGCAATTCCTTTTCCAGAAAATCCCAATCGTTGGCAGTAATAATTCTTGGAATAATGTCGAATGGAAAATACGCTCGATGCCTTCTTCATTTTCAGAATACACAGTGAACGTGATTCCTTGATTCATAAACATTTTTTCGCAATCTCTTCTTTCTTGTTTAAAATATCAAGATTGATGGTATTGAGTTGCTTGAAAATAGATTGATAGTGCGTACGAATGTTGCCATCTGCAAAACTCATTTCGTCCCAAAACCCATTTCTTGTGTTGTATTTATCGAAAATCATTCGTTTGTTTCAATTATCGTAATACATGATAAGAATATTTTTTGAGAATTTTATAAAAAAAAGAGAAAAACGAATTATTATTAACTAAAAAGTAAAGCTATTTTATAACTCTTAATTAAAAACATAATAAATCTACATAAATAGATACAACTATTTCATTTCAACCAATGTAACACCATCACCACCAAACTGATCGCTTTCGTATTTGTATTCCTTTACATGCGGATAGTTTTTCAGGTAATTTTGCACCACTTGCTTGATGGCACCGGTTCCGCGTCCGTGCAGAATTTTAATTTTATGCATTCCATACATGATGACTTTATCCATGAAATTATCGAGTGCAATGATGGCTTCGTCTTTCATTAAACCACGCAAATCTAAGTTATAATCAAACTCAGCTTTTTCTAAAATTATTTTGGACGAATATTGATTTTGTTTCGAAACAGTTTTAGTTTTTTCATTAGCTAAAATTAAGTTGTTTAATTTTACTTTAGTTTGCATATTTCCAAAAGTAACCGTTGCTGTATTGTTTTTTATATCAATGATTTCACCTATTTCTGTGCCTTCTTCTAATTTTACTTTAGAACCAATTTTTAATTTTTCGGACGACTTTGAGTCGTCTGAAAAAGAAGTAGTATCGTCTAATTTTTTTTCAATTTGAGCTCTGTTGTCATCAATATAATTTCGTACTTCTAAAAATTTTTCTTTATTATTTTTGGCTTCTTTCCAAATGCGCATTTCATTTTCCAGGTTGCGGCTCTGGTCATTAAATCTATCTAACAAACGCGCTTCGTATTGCTTTAGTAAACGCTTCTTTTCTTTTTCTAATTCTTTATTTAATTGCTGATAACTTTTTGTCAAATCTTGCAATTGCGTTTCTTTGACTTGTACGTTTTTGCGAATACCTTTTATAAATTGTTTTTCCGCTTGAATATCGCCTAATACATCATCCAGTGCTTTTTTATTTTCACCAGTTTTATTAACTGCATTTTTTATGATATTTTCTGACAGTCCAGACTTCTTTGCAATTTCAAATGTGAAAGAACTTCCTGGTTGTCCAATCTGTAACTGATATAACGGTTTTAAATTTTTGGTATCAAATGCCATCGCTGCACTTTGCATGTTTTCAGTTTGTGCTGCATAAATTTTTAAGTTATTGAAATGCGTTGTAATGACACCAGTTATCTTCTTCTGATGCAAATTCTCTAAAATAGATTCAGCCATTGCACCACCTAAAGCAGGATCGGTGCCCATACCCATTTCATCAATTAATACTAATGTTTTCGTGTTTGCGTATTGCAAAAAATAGTTCATATTTGACAAATGCGAACTGTACGTACTCAAATCATTTTCGATAGATTGTTCGTCACCAATATCAACAAATAAATTTTCAAAAACCGACATTGTAGAATTTGCTTTTGCAGGAATTAACATGCCAAATTGAAACATCAATTGTATCAATCCTACAGATTTTAAAACAATAGATTTGCCACCAGCGTTTGGACCGGAAATAACCATCACTCTGTCATTTTCATCTAATAAAATTGTATTATCAATGATTGGTTTATTTTGTTTTTTATGATGATGCAATAAAATTGGATGCACAAATTCACGCAAATAAATTTTAGGTGTTTTAGAAATTTCTGGCATCGAACATTTATAATTGATAGCAAAATATGCTTTCGCTCGAATAACATCAAGTTCGCTCATTAACGTTTGTAATGCATCGATATTTTCTTTTTGTGGTTGAATTCTAGAAGTTAAATCAATTAATATTTTATGAATTTCTTTGCGTTCATCTAAATATAATTCAACCAATTCATTATTTAAAAATACGGTTTCGTTTGGTTCAATAAACGTGATATTTCCGTTTTCACTTTCATCTACAATCATTCCTTTAATGCTACGCTTATACTCAGCTTTTACTGCTAACACACGTCGACCATCGCGAATGGTTTCTTCGGTATCCATTAAAAAATTGGCTTGCTTATGCTTGTTAACAACACTACGGAAAACCGAATTAATTTCTTGAATTTGTTGATGAATTTCTTTTCTGATTTTAGATAAAGTTGGCGTTGCATTTTCTTTTACAATTTCTTTATCTACGTCAATAATCTTTGAAATAGATTGAATCAAACCTAATTCTAAATTATAATTTGAAATTTTTGCTGACAAAAACGGATATAATTGTTGCCGTGCTTTTGGAGTAAAAAAGCGAAACACTTCTGCAACTGCTGTCAATGTATAATACAATTCAACCAATTCTTTTTCCGTCAAATAATAATTATCAATTTTAAGTTTATTTAAAAACGGTAATTCATTAAAACCAAATTGTGGCAATTGTGCATCATTCTCGATAATTTCTTTACTTTCATTTACAAAATGAAGTTCGTTATTCAACACATCAACATCAATAATAAAACTTTGCTGTTGAATTAAATTCTTGCCTAAAGTTCCAGCACATAAATTTTCCAGTTCATTTAAAATAAAAGGAAAATCAAGTTTTTGCAATGCATGTTTTGGATGAATATTCATTGAAGTTATAAGTTATATGTAATAAGTGATAAGTAGTTTCTAAATTAAAAATTCCTATCTATACATTTGAAGTATTGAATCTGTTAGCATTTTATAGATTTCAAATAATTTATCATCTTCATTTTTTAAAACAGTAAGATGCTTATCTATTATATCAGTATCATTTCTTTTGGCTGGTCCGGTTTGCGCATCTTTTGGTAAAATGGTATCAATTTTAGTTATGGTTTCATGAATCAAAGGCATCAATAACTGATAATCTAACTGATGTTTTTCGCAATAATCTTGTGCTAATGCAAACAAATGATTGGAGAAATTATTGACAAAAACTGCAGCAATATGAAGGTGTTTGCGCTGTTCGTCCGTGTATTCATAAACTTTATTACTAATGATTTTTGCAAAAGATATCAACTCATTTTTTAATTCAATATTGTTAGATGTAATTAAAAAAGGAACTTCATCGATGGCTATTTTTTTTGTTTTAGAAAATGATTGCAATGGATAAAAAATTCCACAATTTTGCGCATCTCCAAAAACATCCAAACCAACAGAACCAGAAGTATGCACGACTTTTATTGTAGGATTTTTTGCTAAAATTTTGGATGCTAATTCTTTAATTACATCATCTTTTACAGCAAAAATAAGTAAGTCAACATTTAAGTCTAGTTCTTCTAAATCACAAATATATTTAGAGTTGGATTGCCATGCTAAGGTTTCTGAATTGTCACAAGTTTGACTATAAATTTGCGTAACCGTTATTCCTTTTTTAGAAAAAGCTTTGGCTAAATGTGTTGCAACATTTCCTGAACCTATAAAACTTATTTTTTTGATAGAACTATGCAACGTTTTATGAATTTACAGCAATTTTATTTTTATGTGTTTCTATTTTTTTTTTTGGCGCACATAGAATATCCAAATAAACAAAAATTTATTTTTATTGATTTACACTAATGAATATTTCTTTCTTTCTACGCAACATACTCAACAATATTCAAAAACCATAATAAAACAACCAAGCCACAAAATATTGATGAATGGAAATTTAATAGCTTTCATAATGATAAACTTATTCAATTTTTGTTCTACCAATATTTGCATTTTATTTTCTTCTGGAAGAATTTTTATGATAGAAAAACTAACATTATTTTTTTCCACTCTAGCTGGAATACTAGTTGCCACAACTTCGTGAACTAAATAAACTGGTTCAATATAATATGAAGTATCAAGCGAAATAAATTTCAGCTTCGCACCTATTGCAATATCTTTTGGTTGTTTTTGAAAACCTTTAATTGGTGCATCTGGATCAATTTCATCTAAAACGACAATACAACGTGATGCAGGAATAGTGTCGCCAAGTTTAACTGTGTATGTTTCCTGAACAATAGAATCAGACTGCGAACCATCATCTTTTAAAGGTGTTGCAGTTATGTGTGTATATAAATCAGACGACAAGGTTTTCAATGTTGATGGTACAGGATTGTTTCCCATTTTGCTGTTCATCAAAATATTTGGATGCAACGTAAATGTATTGACGATGTTTCCTTTTTTATCTAATTCATCATATCGAACATTAAAATAAATATTGCGTGTTGTAAACGAATCGCCTAAATATGTTACGCGATAATTAGACATATTGATTGGTTCATTTTGATACAACAACACATTTTCAGCGCTTTCTTTTGTAGTAAAACCTTTTCCATAATCAATTCCAAACTGATTGATAGACAATACTTCTTGTTTACCTTGCGAAATTAAAATACCAACCAACATCACTGCGAAACCAATATGCGAAATAGAGCCGCCACTTAATTTTATGTTTCCTTTTAAAACCTGAAAAATAAATTGTGTGTTTGAAAGAATAGCAAATACGCTAAACACCATTAACAATACATAATCAACACGATATAATTTAAAAGGAATGATGAATGCTAAAGAGATTAAAATTGCTGCTACAAAGGCAATAGCTAATCTTTTAAAAACAACATTAACATTTGAATTTTTATACTTAAAAAATTGTGTACATGCAGCACCAAGAGCAACTAATGCAGCCATCCAAATTTGAATATTGTTATAATGACTTTTTATATCAGATGGTGGTGCAAATTTAGTATGAAATATTTTATTGATAACTGGAAATGAAGTTATCACAATAATATGCATAGCAGCAAAAACAAAAATAAGTGAGCCAATAAACAACCAAAATTCTCTAGAGCTCAATTTTTCTTCTTCTGGTTTTGATGGAATTTCGTTTTGTTTTATTCTTAGAATTAATAAAATTACTGATGGCACTAAAAATACTACTATGCACGCAATTAACTGTCCACTCATGCCTAAATCGGTAAAAGAATGTACAGACGCATCGCCTAAAATTCCACTTTTTGTTAAGAAAGAAGAATATAAAATCAACAAAAAACAACCAATAAAAAAGATGTACGTTGCATGCAAAGAATAACCAGAATGTTTGTAAGCCATTAAAACATGTATTGCTGCTGCCAATAATAACCATGGCACTAACGATGCATTTTCAACAGGATCCCAAGCCCAGAAGCCACCGAAACTTAACGCTTCGTAGGCCCAAGCGCCACCCATTAAAATGCCAGTTCCTAATATCATCAATGCAAATAAACTCCATGGCAACACTGCTTTCACCCAAGTTTTATATTCACGAACCCAAAGCGATGCAATAGCAAATGCTGCTGGAACAGTACATGCAGCAAATCCCAAAAATAAAGTTGGTGGATGAATCACCATCCAATAGTTTTGCAAGGATGGATTTAAACCAGTTCCGTCTTCAGCAACCCAATCTGGATTCATTTTGAAAACTGGAATATCCATTGTGTCGCGCATTAAGGCGAATGGACTACTTCCGAGTTTATAATGAAAAATATAAATGCCTAATAGCATTGAACCGAGCATCACTTGTGCTAATGCAACAATAGTAAGTACTGGACTTTCCCATTCTCTTGCTTTAAAAATTAATACGACACCTAACACTGCATGCCAAAACATCCAAAGTAAGGTGCTGCCTTCTTGGCCGCTCCACATGGCTGAAAACTGGTAATAAGTTGGTAAAGATCGTGATGTGTGTTCCCAAACATATTTGTACTCAAAATAATGTTGGTGAATAACCAATAGCAACATAGCAACGATTCCAACAACTGCAACTGCGTGAAGAATGAATAATTTTCGTGCAAAATTTATCCAAGCAAAAGATTGAACTTGTTTTTCTCGGTTCAGTGTTGCAAATAAGTAAGATAGACAAGCTGCTAAAGAAGTAACGAAAGCAACAATTATAAAAAAGTGACCGACTTTTCCATAAAGCATATTTTGTCCGATTGCGTGAATGTTCATTATAGTCGTGAGTTAGATAGTCGTGAGTCGTGAGATTTTTTTATAAGGTATTGGAGACGTAAAATTATATTTTGTCAGCAGTTTCAAATTAAATACTTTGTCCATTATTGGCTTGTTGCTCTCTGTTTTTATATTTGGATGGACATTTCATTAAAATTTCGTTGGCTTCAAAAACATCGCCATTCATTTTTCCAGTAACCACTACTTTTTCTGATTTTTCGATATCACGTGGTTTAGCTTTTTTGACAATTACTAATTTTTCAATTTTGCGTTCGTCAATTACATACATTGAAAATTGGTTTGGATTTATTTCTGGTTTGTAATCAATTCCTTTTTCTTTATTTAAGTAGCCAACTACTGTAAATTCTTTTCCTTGTTTTGCATATTTTGATTCAAAACTTTCGTATCTGCTAAAACCTTTGCTTAACATAGTAGTTAAAACACCAATCAAAATTGCTACAAAAACCAATGCTATAATATGTGTACGTTTCATCAATTCACTATTTTATTTACGACACAAAATCGTGACATAAATTGCTCATCAAAAATACAGTAGAATCTGTAAAAAATACAGTTATTGATGTTATTTAATAATAAACTAGAAGCAGAAAGCAGTCTAAAATGTTGCGATTTAATGTAAAAATGAAGAATTACGATAATTTCGCAGAAATCAACTTTACAAATTCTGAACGAGTTGCTTGTTTTTCAAATTCACCAGTAAATGCAGAAGTTGTCGTCACTGAATTTTGTTTCTGAATTCCACGCATCATCATGCACATGTGTTTTGCTTCAATAACAACTGCAACACCTAATGGATTTAAAGCTTCTTGTATGCAATCGCGAATTTGAACAGTTAACCGTTCTTGTACCTGCAAACGACGAGCATATGCATCAACCACACGAGCAATTTTGCTCAAACCGGTAATCGTTCCGTTTGGAATATAGGCAACGTGCGCTTTACCAAAAAATGGCAACATATGATGTTCGCACATGGAATACAGTTCAATGTCTTTTACAATAACCATTTGGTTATGATCTTCATGAAACATTGCCGAACGTATAATTTCAACAGGATCTAATGCATAACCATGCGTAATAAATTGCAGCGCTTTTCCAACTCTTGCCGGTGTTTTTAGCAAACCTTCACGCGTTGGATCTTCACCTAATAATTTTAAAATATCTGTGTAATGATTTTCTAATTCTTTGTTTGGTTCAATAACTAAACCATTTTGTATTGTCATGTCATTCATTTTATAAAGGTACAAAAATGAATAAACATGTAAAAACGTTTTTTGTTTTGATTAATCAGCAATTTTAAAACCAATCGGTTCTCTTTTAGGTGCTGTTGGATTTAATAATTCTTTAATTGCAGAAAATATCATTTCCATTTCACGTTCGTGTTTATTTACTTTTATATCTTGTTTAGAAACTTTACGTTCTAATTGTTCCAACTTCAACAAAATATCTTTATTGTCTAAAAGCAACTCGCGCATTTTAGTGAATATTCTGATGATTTTAATATTCACATCAATTGCTGTATCACTATTTAATACACTTGAAAGCATTGCAACACCTTGTTCTGTAAATGCGTAAGGCAACTTTCGTGTTCCACCATAACTTGAAGTCGCAATTTGCGACTTCAAGTTTTTTGTTTTGATTTTTGAGCATGATATCGCATTTTGCGATATCAAATTTTCTGCTTCTTCTTTGGTTAGTTGAAACATAAAATCTGACGGAAAACGTTTTATGTTACGTTTCACTTGTTCATTTAATCGCTTAGTTAGCACGCCATACATTTCGGCTAAATCTTTATCTAACATTACTTTTTTGCCTCTTATGAATAAGATTTTATTTATTACAATTTCTTCTGAAATTTCTTTTATTGTATCCATTTTTAAAAATTTAATTGTTTAAAAAAAATTGGAAGTCGCAAATTGCGATATCCAACCAAACTAATGAACTAAACTACAAATACGAATTAGTTTTTCTTTTCTAACAAGATAAAGTCATTGGCAACAATATCTGTTGAGTAGCGTTTGTTACCATCTTTATCGTTGTATTCGTTGTATTTTAGTTTGCCTGAAATGGCAATCTGCATACCTTTGTCTACATACTTTTCGATAGTTTCTACCTGTTTACCAAATACCACAACTCTGTGCCATTGCGTATCTTGTTTGCGCTCGCCTTTGTTGTCGATATAATAATCTGACGTTGCGATGTTTAAGGTTGCCATTTTTTGGTCTTTACCAAATGTTTTGATTTCTGGTTTTTGTCCTAAGTTTCCGATTAACTGAACTTGATTTCTGATTGCTGACATGTTTTTACTTTTTTTATTTGTTTAAAAAATCAATTTATTTAGAAACATTCATTTTTTGTTTTTCGCGATTTAAGTACTTCCAAACAAATGCTTCTGCTATTTAGATACATGAAGTGCTCAGATTCCATAAATTTTTGGAAAATATTTTTAATAAAATTACAATAAATTGAAAATCAACAAATTAAGACAAAATATTTTTTATCTTTTTTGTAGTCATCGTGCAGATGCACATTAAAATGAGTAGAATTTGGCAACGTAACAAACAAATCTGTTGGTTTTAGATGCTGTTTTAGTTTTTCAGCAATTGAATGTGGAATCAACTGATCTTTTGTGCCATGAAAAATAGTGATTGGAATTTTACATTTGGAACATGCTCATGATTTGGAAAATAATTTTTGAGTTTTGCTGGTTTTTTCTTTTTAATAAATGACCAATTAAATCAGGCATGTTGTAATATGGTGTAATTAAAATCAGTTCGTCAGCCGTTGCTTTTGTTGCTAAATTTGAAGCCAATGCAGTTCCTAAAGATCTTCCAACAATTATTTTTTTCGTGTAATTTACATACTTTGAACGCTCGTTCTTCATGCATTCATCATATACATGTTGTGCGATTTTATATAAATAGGTTTCGTTTATTTTTCCTTTACTTTTTCCATACGTTGGATAATCTAACAAGTAAACATCGAAATTATTATGTAAAAATTCATAGCACAAAGGTATATGATATTGTATATGGTTGAGTGTTCCATGCAGAAAAAAAACAATACCTTTTGGCTTCTCTGATTTTAAGTGAATTGCATTTATAGAAAAATGTTCATCATCAATTTTTAATGCATGAAAATGTTCATCATACGCGAAATCAGCTTTAAACACATGCGATTTCGGCAACCGCTTATTTCTAAACAGTATAAATTTTTCTAAAATCATATTTTATAAAAATAAAAAAGGGTTTGGATAAATCCAAACCCAAACAGATGTTTACGTCCTGACTGGCTTTTTATTTTAACAAGTCATCTATACTCTGCAAAAATTCAGTATCATTTACAGAAGTTCGTGGTGAAATAGACGATACTACTTTTCCATCTTTTCCAATGATGAATTTTTGGTAATTCCATTTTACTGGTGCATCAATTACGCCATTTTCTTCTTTGTCAGTTAAATATTTGTACAACGGTGCAATGTTTCCACCTTTAACAGAAATTTTTTCAAACAACTGAAAAGTTACACCATAATTTTTTGAGCAAAATGTTTTAATATCTTTATTTTCTAAAGGTTCTTGTCCTAAAAAATTATTTGCCGGAAATCCTAAAACCACCACACCTTTATCTGCGTATTTTTTGCTGAATGCTTCAATTTCTCCTAATTGTGCAACTAAACCACATTCGCTTGCAGTGTTTACAATTACTACAACTTTTCCTTTGTATTTACTTAATGGAGTTGCTTTGCCATCGATATCATTCATAGTGAAATCATAGATGGATTTAGCTGTTGGTGTATTATCAGAATTTGATGCTTCTACTTTAGCATTGCAACTAACAGTTAAGAGTAGAAATGATACAAAAAGCATTGTTATTTTATTAAAGTTTTTCATTTATTTTTCTTTTTTAATTTGATGTTTGAAAGTAAAACAAAATTTGCATTATTTAGTTCAAAAATAGGTTAAAATAATCGATTCACCGGAAATAAAATTATCGAAATCATTGATTAAATTTATTTCATGATTTACATTACAAATATCATTCCAAAGTCCATTTTTATTAAAAATCAACTCATCATTTTTAGAAATAGCGTTGTTTGTTGTACTTTGTGTGAATTTAACATGTAGATTGTCCAATTTTTAAAAAACTATTGAAATGAAGGAATATATTAGCAGTGACAAAGAATTTATGGAATTAACTAATTCAGAAAATAAAAAATACCATCTGCTAATTGCCGATAAAGATAAAATCAGTATCGACAATACTATCAAAGTGTTTAAATCTGAAATTTATAAATTTACAGAAATTACCAAATCGAAGGATTTGATTGCAACCATTAAGAAAGAGAAACCTGACTTAGTGATTTTAGAAGTAAATTTAAATGAAGTTGATGGAATCGATGTTTGTACAGATTTGCGCAGTGATGTAACATTTGCAAAATTGCCTATCATTTTTGTTTCCAATAATGCGGATGATTTTACGCAAATTGCTGCTTTTGATGCTGGTGCTGATGAATTTATTCCAAAAACATCACGTTCCAAATTGATTGCCAATCGTGTGAAAGCGGTTTTGCGCAGATACTATCAAAACGAAGAAACGCCAAAAGAAATTAAGAAATTCGGAAACTTGGAAATCGATGAAGAGCAAGTGATGATTTACAAAAAAGGTGAAGCACTTAAATTATCTAAAAAAGAGTTTCAGTTAGTAGTTTTATTGACTTCACGACCTGGAAAAGTTTTTAAGCGAAGCTATATTTTATTAAAAGTTTGGGGCGACGATATCATCGTCGGCGACAGAAATATTGATACTCACATCAAAAAACTTCGCAAAAAACTCGGCAAGCAACACATCGAAACGGTTCGTGGTGTTGGCTATAAGTTTATTCCATAATATGTTTATTTTCAGGTAATTTATAAAATTGCTAAGCAAATTTATTCGCTATTAATCAACAAAAAATAGTATTATATTTGATGTCTGATGAATAAATTCGTTATTTTTCTATTGATTTTTTCCACTACCTTTTTTTCTTGCAAAAAGCAAAAAGATGTTATTATTTCTTATATGGTGAAAACAAAAACTTCATCGCAAAACAATAATAATACTGAAACTTACACCTACGATTCTGAAAACAGAATTATAAAAATCACCAACTCTAATTTTACGACCTTTACTACTTTTGAATATGTCGGCGACTCTGTTTTTCAATATTCATATAAAGAAGATTCTACGTTTTATTTGAATACAAAATACTTGTTCAATTCTAAAAAATTACAAATAGAAAAGCTGCAATTATCTCCTTTTACATTTAATTTGGAAGAAGAACGTTTTTCGTATGAATCAAACGATTTTTTGAAAACCTATTTTTATAGCATTACTGATTATGCTACTAATGATACTTTATTTAATGATGGAACCAATTTCACGCAACGCATTGCACATTTTTCTGGTTTAATTGGTTACGGTGTTTCCACAACTAATTATACTTATTTCAGCAATACAAATACTATTGGCAACGAGAATTTTGGCAAACCTTTTCTTGGAAAAAGTTCTGAAAATATTTTAAAATCAGAAACAACAAAATCAACCAATTTGTTTCAATTGCCAATAATTGAAACAACTTCAACGATCAATTACACTTACGAGTTCGACAACTTTGGTCGAGTAGCTACACAATACATAACAACCGATGCGTTGATTATCAAAAACACCTTTACTTACTACTAGTTTTTAGATACGGATTTTAAGATAATTGCATTAGCTTAGCTTTTGTAATAATAAATTGCCCTACGAAATTTAAATTTCTTGCAAGAATTTTGGTCATCAAATATCATGTAATATCTACTAGATAGTAAATCTATTAAAATATAAAAAAGTCTGTTTAGATTTTTTTTATAAAAAGAATACCTATATTTGGTTAGCTGTAAACAATTAACCTAATTTATTAATGAAAAATCTATTTCAAGACGAAAGTTTGTAAAACTTTCCACAATGGCTGGCGTAGCTGCATCTATACCTGGCAGCTTGTAAAAGAAACAATCGCAGTAAACGACTTCACCAATGGAAGCCATCGTAATTGGCTCTGGATTTGGCGCATCTGTGTCTGCTTTAAGACTAACACAAGCTGGTATTAAAACATTAATGCTGGAAATGGGTAAGCAATATGAAGTAAAACCTGGTAGTAAACCATTTACTAAAACATTAACACCAGATGGTCGTTCTTCTTGGTTAAAAAGAAAAACTATTTTACCTGTAACATCTATACAATTTGATATTCCAAAATTTGTTGGTGTATTAGACAGAGTTGAATATCCGACATCATACATGAAAATATATAGAGGAACCTGTCTTGGTGGTGGCTCTGTTGTTTATGGCGCAATGTTGCCTTATGCTCAACCTTCATTATGGAATGAGTACTTTCCATATGTTGATTATAGTGAAATGCTAAGCAAATGGTATCCTAAAGTAAAAAGTGTATTAGATTTTTCAGAAGTTCCACAAGATATTTTAGATAGTAAATATTACAAGTATGCAAGAGTTGGACTTAATCATTGTCAGAATGCAGGAATGCAAAAAGTTATGCTGAATGCAGGCGTAGACTTTAGTATCATTAGAAATGAAATTAATGGAACTGTTGAGAAATCGTCTATTGTTGGTGAATTATTATATGGTTCAAACAACGGTTTTAAAAACAGTTTAGATAGAAATTATATTCCAGCTGCAAAAGCTACAGGAAATCTTACGATTGAAACCTTGCATAAAGTTGACAGTATTAAACAATTACCAAATGGAAAATATGAATTAACTGTTTTTAAAATTAATGAACAAGGTGAAACTGTACAAATCAAAACTTATACCTGTACTCACCTTTTTGTTAATGCTGGTGTTGTTGGCACCATGAATATTCTATTAAAATCAAAACATACTGGTGGTTTGCCAAATTTAAGCGATGAAATTGGAAAACATTGGGGAAATAATGGAAATATCATGGCAATGCGTGCAAATATTCAAGAAGATACAGGTGCAGAACAAGGCAGTGTTCCAGTTACTGCATATGGTGATTTAAATAATCCTGTGACACCATTATTAGCTGAACAGGCGCCATTTCCAATTGGAATGGAATTACGACAATTACTTACATTAGCAATTACCAAAAATCCAAATCGCGGTTACTTCAAGTACAATCCAACAACAGATAACGCAGAATTATTTTTTGACAAATCACAAATGGATATTTCAAGAAGAGCTATGCAAAGCTTTATTGACAGACTAAATACTGCTAATGGTGGTGTTTTAGAAAAATTTTGGTATTTTAATGGATTAGGTTTTGGTGATGACTTTACTTATCATCCACTTGGTGGTGCTGTTTTAGGAATTACCAGTGATTACTTTGGCAGATTAAATGGTTACAAAAACTTATATTGTTTAGACGGCTCCATGATGCCAGGATTTTCAGCATGCGCCAATCCTGCACTTACAATAGCTGCATTAGCAGAACGTGCTATGGAAAAAATTGTAGCAGAGGATTTTACTTAACAACATAAACATACAAATATCACCTTTCTATTATTCTATGTCCATAACATTAAAATCATTTTAGTTTGATTGTGATTTGTAATTGCTAAATTGTAAATTTGCGCTTACAAAATTATGAGTATTAAAATTACCTTTCCGGATGGTGCATAAAGAATTCAATGAAGGAATTACTGCTTTAGAAATTGCTGGTCAACTCAGCAATAGCTTGCCAAAAAAGTATTGGCAGCAGAAATTAATGGCGAAGTGCAAGACGCAACGCGCAATAAACGCTGATGCTACGATCAAATTACTGACCTGGAACGATACGAACGGAAAATCTACTTTCTGGCATTCTTCAGCACATTTATTTGCAGAAGCAATGGAAGCTTTATATAAAGGCGTAAAATTTGGCATTGGACCGCCAATTGAAAATGGTTTTTATTATGATATTGATACTGGTGATGTTTCTATCACTTTAGCTGATTTGCCAAAGATTGAAAAGAAAATGGCTGAATTGGCAAATCTGAAAAGTGAATACAAAAGACAAGATATTTCTAAAGCTGATGCTATCAACTATTTCGAAGCAAAAGGCGATGAATATAAACTGGAATTATTGGAAGGTTTGGAAGATGGTCAAATTACTTTCTATAATCAAGGAAATTTTACTGATTTATGTCGCGGACCGCATATTCCTAATACAGGTCATATCAAAGCGATAAAATTGATGAAAGTGGCTGGTGCGTACTGGCGTGGTGATGAAAAACGAAAACAGCTCACTCGTATTTATGGTGTTACATTTCCTAATCAACAGAATTAGATGAACACTTGCGTTTATTGAAGAAGCTGAAAAGCGCGACCACAGAAAATTAGGTCAGCAATTGGAATTATTTGCGTTCTCACAAAAAGTAGGCTCTGGTTTACCATTATGGTTGCCAAACGGAACTTTCCTGCGCGAGCAATTAACTGATTTCTTAAAAAAAGAACAAATAGAAAGAGGCTATTTGCCGGTAGTAACACCACATATTGGCAAAAAAAGATTTGTATGTAACATCAGGTTATTACGAAAATATGGTAAAGATTCTTTCCAACCTATATTAACACCAGAAGAGAACGAAGAGTTTTTCTTAAAACCAATGAATTGTCCGCATCATTGCGAAATCTTTAATCACATTCCAAAATCATACAAAGATTTACCTTATCGTGTAGCAGAATTTGGAACGGTTTATCGTTATGAGCAAAGCGGTGAATTACACGGTTTAACACGTGTTCGTGGTTTTACTCAAGATGATGCAGTATATTTGCACACACCAGATCAATTGAAAGATGAATTTAAAACAGTAATTGATTTGGTACAATTGGTATTTAAAAAATTAGGTTTTACTGAGGGTTTACTGCACAAATATCACTATGATCCTGAAAATAAAGATAAATATATTGGATCTGGACGAAAATTGGGCAAAAGCAGAACAAGCAACTATGGGGCAATCTGCAGCAGAAAAAGGTCTGCAAACTGTAATGAATGGTGGCGAAGCTGCGTTCTACGGACCAAAATTAGACTTCATGGTAAAAGACGTAATTGGCAGAAGCTGGCAATTAGGTACTATTCAGGTTGGATTACAATTTACCGGAACGTTTTAAATTAGAATACATTGGTGCCGATAACGAAAGACATCGTCCTGTAATGATTCACCGTGCTCCATTTGGTTCGGTAGAACGTTTTGTTGCGATTTTAAATTGAGCACAGTTGGTAATTTTCCATTGTGGTTAGCGCCAAGCAAACAAATTTCTATTTTGCCTATCAGCGATAAGTTTTAGCATATGCAGAAACTAAGCTGCTGCAACATTAAAAGCAAAAGTGGATTTAGAGTACAATTTAGATGAACGCGCTGAGAAATTGGAAAGAAAATTAGAGATGCAGAAGGATGAAAGTGCCTTATATGACAGTAATTGGTGAGAGAAGTAGGCACTCAACAAATTTCTGTTAGAAAACATGGAAAAGGTGACCTTGGTGCTTTTACTATTGAAGATTTTGTTGTAATATTGCAAGAAGAATTAAATAATTAACAGTAGATATACGTTATTTGTTATAAGTTAATAGTTTGAAATAGATTATCTTAAAATAAAATAACCACATTTGAAAGTTTAGAATGTTGGAGCAGGTGCTGAATTGAGACAAGAAAATCAAAAAACGAAGAACATTTCCAATTGAAGAAAATATAGATTAGTTGACCAAATGATAAGATGTTCGAAGTGTAACTAATAATATTGTTGAAGGTTGGAAGATTTCATTATTTAGACAATGCAAAATTTTGCAGAAATAGTAGAGGTTCATTAATGGAATTATTAGATCACTTATTAATTGCACAAGAATCTGAATACATAACAAACAGAACAATTAAACGAACATCGACAAAAATAAAATAAAACAATGCACTTATAAATGGTTATATTCGATATCTATTAAAAGCAAAAATTGAATCCATATAACTAATAACAAATAACTTTTAACTTAAACAAATAACTTGATTCTAAAAGACGACCATTTATTCCGGAAAAAGAGAAACGGAACACAGATTAAACAGAGATATA
>JADJSS010000011.1 GCA_016711605.1 Saprospirales bacterium | reverse complement strand
TCACAAGTGGCATCATAATGATTACTACAATCATTACGATACTGGTGCCAAGTGTCTTTCCATTCTTTTTTCTTGTACGGGTCAACAGAAGGGTTAGTTTGCTTTCCATTTATTAATATTTTACCTGTAGAATTAAAAATCGTTAAACTAGCACCAGTTACTTGTTCATAAAACGCTTGTCTTTCATTGACATTCAATCTGTCAAGTAACGAGGCGTGATTATTAAATCCTCTAAATTTGTCTTCGAATGTAACGACACTGATTTTAGTAAATTAATTTCATCGTTTGAATACATTTTGGTACTTTTTAATGCAGTTACAACTTTTTGCCTGAAAAGACTTAGTAACATCAAATGTGTGTTGAGTTTACATTTACTTTACATGCAATAAATGCGAAAGTTATTAATACAATAACTACAAAAATCTTTAAATTTTTCATTTTTTACTATTTAAAATTAGCTTACTCTGTTTTAATTCTAAATAGTATATTTGTAATACAACAAAACCAAGGGCCTCAATCCTTGCTTGTATGCGCCACCCGCCATAGTCACAAGTCTCAGTTTAGGGTGAAAATTAAAAGTTTATTAGTTTTTTTTTTTAGCGTTTGTATTTTTTTATACCTTATAAAATCAATGGCTTTCAGCATCCGCCATTTGTAATCAATAAATTGGTTGCGCAACCTTTTAAACTAAACTAATACTGTAAAGATGCATTATTGAAATAATAATAAATATTCTATAATGTTTAAAATACAACATAGTAAAATACAAATTTATATTCTTAATTAATTGTTTGTCAAGCTTTAAGTGTATATATTTGGTTAAAAATATAACATTAATGGATACGCTCATAGAATTAACCAAAATTGTAAACAGAAAACGGCTTTCTAAAATAGATGTGTTCGATAAAACTTTTTTAAATAAAGACAATACCAATTTATACTATCAGCTATATAGCGGCATTGAAAGCGGAAAATAAAAAATGATGACGAGCAGGAAAATATTGTATGGTACTAATAAAAGGATACACGGTTTAAGATGTTAAAGTCGAGTTAAAAAGTAAACTAGTTAAAACTATTTTACTTTTCAATAAAGACGAACTCTTTAATAATGACGCAGGAAGAGTTTATTATGAATGTATTACAGATTTTCAAACTATTGAAGTTTTGGTTAAAATTACTGGAACATCAAATTTAGTTATTGAATTAATTAAAGATCATTATTCAATTTGTTTAAAATATAAATTTTATGACATTTTAATTAAATATTCTTATTATTTAACTACTTATTATAGTTTAAGAGGAAAATCAAAAAATATTATGATGAAAAAGCAAACTATGTACTTTATTCTGAATATAATAAAAATGAACTTGATTCACGTCAAATTTATAATGAAATAATGTTGCAGTTTACTTCATCGCAACCCATTAATGAAACTTATTAGTAAAATTAAAATTGTGTATTTTGAATTAGAAAATATTGTCAATAAAATTGATAATGATGAAATTGTATATTATTTTTATTATTCTAAATTATTATATGAAGAAAATATTGGAAGTTTAGATACAATTATCATTTATGTGATAAAATTGAAAATATTTAATAAAATAATTTTATGTATATAATAATTCAAAAAAATTAGTTATTCTTTTATACCGATTAAAATCTTTTTTACATCTAAGGAAATATGAAGATGGTTTAACACTTTATAAAAAAGATACTTCTTTCTTTCCGCAGGAAAATGGCTATAATTGGTTTGTTTTAAAAGAATTTGAATTCAAATTGTACTTACAAGGCAATAAAATTATAGAAGCAAACGAAGTGTATGAATCGGTATTAGTCAATAAATTTTATAAACGCCAGGTAGAAGAGCTCACAGAAAAATGGAAAATCCACCATGCGTATTTGGTGTTTATGGATAGCTATTTAAATAATGGTGATTATAAATTCAGTTTGGCAAAATTTTTAAACGATGTGCCAGTTAATACACGCGACAAAGGTGGTTACAATTTCGCTATTCGAATTGTGGAGTTATTGTTTCAGTTTGCGCGAGGCGAATACAATATCATTTTCCAGAAAATGGATGGTTTGCGTGGCTATCGAACACGTTATTTAAACGATAATACCTACAAACGAAACCACTTATTTTTAAGTTTACTGCTAAAAGCCGAAAAAGAAGGTTTTGACGGCAAAGCCATGAAAAAAGCCGATTGGAAAGAAATTGCAGAACTCCGAAAACTCAATACCTATATCATTGCCGATTGGGAAATTATGCCTTACGATGTTCTTTGGGACATTTTCGTGGATCTGGCGAAGAAATAATTGTCTGAACCGCTGATTTAGTTGATTATTATGATTTACATGATTTTTCTTTTGTTTTCTTTTGTTCCGAAACTTCGGAACTTTTGTGGTTCAAAAAAAAAGTTGAATTGTGTAGTATTATTCTTACTTCAACTCTTAATTTTTTCCTTAAAAACCTTTGCACACTTTGCGTAATTCTTAGCGTTCTTTGCGTTAAAATTGTCTGAACCACAGATTTAGTTGATATTTATGATTGACATGATTTTTCTTTCATTCTTAAATTTCTTCTTAAAATCTTCGCATTCTTTGCGTAATTCTTAGCGTACTTTGCGTTAAAATTGTCTGAACCACAGATTTAGTTGATGATTATGATTGATATGATTTTTCTTTCATTCTTAAATTTCTTCTTAAAATCTTCGCATTCTTTGCGTAATTCTTAGCGTACTTTGCGTTAAAATTGTCTGAACCACAGATTTAGTTGATGATTATGATTGATATGATTTTTCTTTCATTCTTAAATTTCTTCTTAAAATCTTCGCATTCTTTGCGTAATTCTTAGCGTACTTTGCGGTTAAAATTGTCTGAACCACAGATTTGTTGATGATTATGATTGATATTATTTTTTCTAAAATCTTCGCATTCTTTGCGTAAACCTTAGCTTACTTTGCGGTTAAAAAAAATGTGTTCAATTATTACACTCTATGAAACATCTTCGCAAACTGCATCATCGCGGCAATATTTGAAACACGAATTTGGCCACCCATGAACGCCATCGTCGGATCCATTCTGCCAAGCTCAATATCTTCATAGGTTTTTGCATCTGTAGTAATCACACATTCTGCTGTACCGTTTAATCCTTCTTCTACTTTAGCTTCTCCGTCTTTTACGTTCAACGTGTATTGTCCGCCAGTTTCACCTGCAATATCAAATTGAAAAACCGTAGAATAAGATGCTGCTTTATCTTTTTTAATGCGTAATGGAATCGATAAAATAATTTCTTTTGCCGTTTGCGGATTGCCCCAGTTTTTTTCCGGTGCAGCAGTCGTGGAGGCAGATTTTATTTCTTCAGGATTAGAATACACTTTTTTATATCGAACATCATCAATAATTATCTTCGATAAAATTTCGCGCATAATTTGTGTGGTGCCGCCAACAATTGTACCTACACGCGCATCGCGATACGCTCGTGCAATTGGGAAATCTTCCATATAACCATAACCACCAAACATCTGCAAACATTTATCTACTATTTTATTGCCGAGTTCTGTCATATACAACTTCACCATTGAGCATTCTTTCACCGGAATTTCACCGTTTTGATATAGCCAGCATGCATTATACGTCATTTGTTTTCCTGCTTCCAGTTCCGTATATAACTGAACCATATCGTGGCGCAGTACCTGAAATTTTTTGATTTGTCTGCCAAATGCTTCGCGCTCATTCATGTATTTCAGTGTTTCTTCCAAACAAGCTTCGGCACCACCAACACCTAAAATGCCAGCCACTAAACGCTCTAACTGAAAACTTTCCATGATATAAAAAAACCCATGCCTTCTTTTCCAACAATATTAGAAATTGGAACACGCACATTATCAAACGCCAGCTCACCAGTATCAGAAGAATGCCAGCCGATTTTTTTCAATTGAGTAGAAGAGAAACCAGGCGTTCCGCGTTCTACCACAATTAAGCTGATGCCGTTGATTCCTGCGTTCAAATCAGTTTTGCAAGCCACGACTACAAAATCGCAGAAATGTCCGTTCGTTATAAATGTTTTAGAACCATTAATAACATAATGGTCGCCATCTTTTACAGCAGTAGTGCGCATCGACTGCACATCAGAGCCGCCAAATGGTTCGGTCACCGCAATAGCACCTACTTTTTTTCCTTCAATCGATGGACGCAAAAAGCGTTCTTTTAATTCATCGCTGCCAGCTTCTGCAATGTGGTTGGTAGCCATATATTGATGCACACTCACTGCAGCACAAACACCTGCGTAATTGCTTTTCGCCAGTTCTTCCAAATATGCACAGGTATAAAAAATATCTGCTTTTGAACCACCAAATTGTTCATCGTGGTTGATACCCAAAAAACCTTGTTCACCTAACTTCATAAATAAATCACGTGGAATTTTTTCGTCTTTTTCCCATTGATTTCCGAAAGGCAAAATTTCTTTGGCTACAAATTGTTTTACGCTGTCGCGGAATAATTCGTGTTCTTCTGTAAAGTATTGTGATTTCATCTATTGCTTTTTATTATTTTATTAATGGTGTAGATGGAATGCCATGTAAACATTTTCAAAAGTTGAAATTTATCTAATGGCATTTCATGGAACTATTTAATTTTATTATTTATTGCTTATTCATTTCGTAAACATTTTACTCACTACTAATTCCTTGCTACCTGCTTCGTATTTGTAAAAACCTTCGCCACTTTTTGCACCTAAATAACCTGCAGTCACCATATTCACCAACAACGGACAAGGTGCGTATTTTGGATTTCCAAAGCCGTCATGCAATACGCGTAAAATCGCTAAGCATACGTCTAAGCCAATAAAATCAGCTAGTTGCAATGGACCCATTGGATGCGCCATACCTAATTTCATCACGGTATCAATTTCATAAACACCTGCAACATTTTCAAACAACGTATAAATCGCTTCGTTGATCATCGGCATTAAAATTCGATTGGCTACAAAACCGGGATAATCATTTACTTCTACAGGAATTTTTTGCAGATTTTTTGAAACATCAAACACTAAACTATTTGTTTCAGTAGAAGTTGCGTAACCACGAATCACTTCTACGAGTTTCATCACAGGAACTGGATTCATGAAATGCATACCAATTACTTTATCTGGACGTTTGGTTACTGCACCGATTTTGGTAATGGAAATTGAAGAAGTATTACTTGCTAAAATACAATGTGGTGCACAAATCTCATCGAGTTCTTTAAATATTTTTTCTTTGATGGAAAAATTTTCAGAAGCAGCTTCAATCACTAAATCACTACTTGGTGCGCAATCTTTTACAGAAGTGAACGTTTTAATATTTGCAAGCGTTTGCTGCTTTTGTTCTTCGGTAAGTGTTTGCTTTTGCACTTGTCGGTCGAGATATTTTGTAATAGTAACGATTGCTTTATCTAAAGCAGTTTGTGCAATATCAACTAACGAAACATTATATCCAAATTGCGCGCAAACATGTGCAATACCGTTTCCCATAGTTCCAGAACCAATTACAGTTATATTTTTGATAGACATTTTATCTTTGTTTTTTTATTGTTTTTAATGGAGCATTCCGAAATTTTGGATAGAATTCACAGTTAATCATTTCTATTTTATATGCAATTTCATTACGCTCATTTTATGTAAATTTGCTACAAGATAAAATTTTTACTCAAGTTATTCAAACATGCAATTCCAACGATATACATTAATTTACAAAAGTCAAGAACAAATAAATAGGATTGAGTCTGCAGATTTTTCAGTTTTTGAAAATCAAGATTTAAAAATTGAATTTTTATTGGAAGATGCTGAAGATGGAAAACGATATCAAACTGTTGTTCAACAAAAAAATAAAATTGAATTAGTTGATTTTTTTATTGAAACAAAAATCGATTATTCCAACACCAACGATATCTTTTGCAATGGTTTTCAATCCTGGACTGAAACTAAACTTTTTAATAAAACAGAAAAATTAAAAGCTCAGCGTCGTGGAATAAAAGCGATTGGTGAAGCTTATGGTGATGGTTTGTTTTATTCGTACAAAAACAAAAAGGCGTAGTACACAGTTTTACCTACACTTACATAAAACTTCCAAAACGCAGAATACTTTTTTTAGGATCGCTAAACGATGCAATTGGTTATACTATTTTTGAACACCATGCAAACGAAAATAAATTAATTATTAAAAAAGATTGTGAAGGATTGATAATTGAAAACTGCACGACTTTGCTTGATTTTTATAGTTGCGAACATTTTGAATTTATTTGCTTTCAATCTTATTTTCAATTACAACAATTAAAACAAATACATGCGAAACCAGCCATTGGCTGGACGAGTTGGTATTATTATTACACCAATATTTCTGAAAAAATTATTCAGGATAATTTAGATGCATTTATCAATAATAACGTGCCAATTGAAATTTTTCAAATTGATGATGGATGGCAAAAAGCAGTAGGTGATTGGCTGAATTTTAATGATAAATTTCCGAATGGTTTAAAAAATATCGTAGAAAAAATTAAAGAAAAAAACATAAAAGCTGGTTTGTGGCTGGCACCTTTTGCATGCGAACAAAATTCGTTTATTGTGAAAGAAAAACCACATTGGATTTTAAAAGATGATAAAGGGAAATTTCTAAAAATCGGTTTCAATCCAGCTTGGAGTTATTGGTTTTATGCATTGGATTTTTATCTGGATGAAGTACGCGATTATTTAAAAAAAGTATTTCATACAATTTTAATTGAATGGAATTTTGATTTGGTAAAATTAGATTTCCTTTATGGAACTGCGTTGATAGCTCGAAATGGTAAATCACGCGGACAAATTATGTACGAAGCAATGCAGTTTCTGCGCGAATGTGTTGACGATAAAATGATTTTAGGTTGCGGTGTTCCATTGTTGCCTGCAAATGGTACTACCGAATATTGCAGAATTGGACCTGATATTCACTTAAGTTGGGATTTTAAGTTGTTGAAATGGGCTCGTGCACGTGAGCGACCTTCAACATTAAATGCCATTCATAACACGATTAACAGAAGACATCTTTCTGGAAAATGGTTTTGGAACGATCCTGATGTATTTATCCTGAGAAAAAATAAAACGACTTTATCATTCGAAGAAAAATATTCGTTGCTCTTAGCCAATTTATTGTTTGGTCATTTATTGTTTACATCAGATAATATTAGTGAATACGATGCAAAAACCTTGGTATTATATAAATCTATTTTTCCATTAATGTCTATTCAAGATGTGCAAGTAAATTACTCAAACGAATTTTACATCATTAATTTTAGAATCAATGATAAATATTATTTAGTGCTCATCAACACAAGTGATAGTGCAAAAATGTACAAGTTGCCGAATAATTTATTCTTTGATAATGTTTCGCAAGAATTAGTAAAAGGTGATAAGAATATAGAAATAAAAAAACATACCTCTAAATGCTTGCTAACTGTTGGATATTCGCCATTTGCAATTGCAGGTACCAGTGGCCATTTTTTTTCTGGCACAGAAATTGAAAACATATTTTTAACGGGAAATAAAGTTGAATTGGAATGGACAAAAGGCATTTTAAATCCTGTGAAAGTATTTGTAAAAGTTCCTGAATCAATTTTTACATATAAAAAGAAATTTCTCCGTTATATTTAATCCATATTTTATCAGAATTAGTTTGGTTTTTGTATTTATTTTAAACCTTGCTATATCATACGCTGCAGTTAAACCACAGATAGAATTTGCGAAACAACAGATTTCTCAGAAATCATACAAAGCAGCTATTTCTACATTAAATAATTACATTAGCGATAATCCAAAAGATGTTGACGCATTGTATTGGCGTGCTTTTGCTTTTTACAAAGACAAACAATTTGAAATTGCTGAAATTAAATTTAATGAGGTTTTAAAAATTAATCCAAACTATGTTCCAGCTTTAGAAACATTAGGAATAATGTGCTATGAGAAAAAAGATTATACAACTGCGGTTCGATATTTTAACAGCATTATTGCAGGAAACAATACATCAAGAGAATATTATAACATGCGTGGTATGTGTTACTTTTATAATGATAATTATGATCAAGCAGTAAAAGATTTTAACAAAGCTATAAAAATTGATTCTAACTTTTACTTAGCAATTAACAATCGTGGTGCATGCAGATATAGCAACCAAAATGTTGCAGCTGCTTCTTTGATTGATTTAACATTAGCTGAAAAAGATTTCAATCGTGCTATTGCCATTAATCCAAATTTTGAATTGGCTTACAGAAACAGAGGAATTGTGAAAATGCTGATGGATAGCTTAGATGTTGCCTATAGAGATTTATTGAAAGCAACTCAAATGGATCCGAAAGATGATAAAGCACATTTTTATTTAGCTAAAACATTGTTTAAACAAAAAAATTATACGGTTGCTATTCAGTTTTATAACAATGCTATTGACTTAATAAATTACAATCCTAATTATTATATAGAAAGAGGAATTTGTAAGCTAGAAATGCTTGATTTTAAAGGTGCGCGCAAAGATTTCTACCAAACGATGATGATTAGCGATGAATCAAAAGGTAGAGCATATTATGAAATCGCACGTACGTATGCAGCTGAAGATAATGAAAAAAAGATGTTTGAAAATTTAGAAGAAGCTGCCAAATTTAAGTTCTTTGTGAAAAATTACAAATATTTTGGCTACATGAATACCGATCCGTATTTCTCAAAATATAAAAAAGACAACGACTTTTACCAGTTGCTTCAACGTCTGAAGTTTGGTAAGTAGAAATAAAATCCTAAACTTTAAATCTAAGATTCTAAATGCGAATCAAAAATGCTAACATATTACTTATAGCTAATAACAAATTAATCACAACTTCTAACCACCACCATCAACGCCACCAGCATCTTCAAAGTTTGATTTCTTTTGCTTAAGCATTTGTGTTTTATTTTCTGATTTTCCGAATTTATAAGTAAACACAATATTGCCAACCGTACTTTCCCAAAAACGTTTTACATTGCCATTAAAATAAGTTCCTTTCGATGATACACCAAAATATTGTGTGTGAAAAACATCACTTACATTCAACGTAATACTTGCTTTATTGTCTTTCAAAAAGTCATATCTAAAACCTAAATTAGCAAATACCATTGGTGTAATTTCACCTTGTAAAAATTTAATTTTACTTCTATACATCACCATAAATTGCAGCGATGCTTTTGGTGTAATAGTGAAATTATTCATCATGCGTAAGTTATATTGAAAGCTATTCGTGCTTGCATCTGCTTCACCATTTGGAATGTTTCCGTTAATTTTATTTTGAAATAAATTGGCAGATAAAATAAAATTCCACCATCTGAACAACGTTGTTTTATTGGTAAATTCAACGCCAATATTGGTTCCGTTATTTAAATTATCGAAGTTTACAATAGAGCGACCCAGTGAATCAACTGTTCTGAAACGCGTGAAAACATTGTATGAATAGCGATAATAAACGGTTGTGCTGAAGAAAATACTACGTTGAAAAGTAGAATCTTTTTTAGCTGGTTTTAAGATAAACGTTTTTACATGTGTCAACTCAAGTGCATGCGTGTATGCAGGTTTCATGTTCGGATTTCCAGTTAAAATATTATATGGATCACTGTAATTTCCAAATGGATTTAATTGTTCTGGTCGCGGACGATTGATTCGTTTGCTATAAGAAACACTCAACGATTGGTTTTTCTTTAAATTAAAAGATAACGATGCTGATGGAAAATAATCGAAATATTTTTGCTTGTTAGTTTGATTTCCAACTTGTTGAAAAATAGAAATATTAGTATTTTCTAAACGTACACCAAGTTTATAATTCGCAATCTTTTTTATAGTACCACCAAAAATAAAATAACCAGCATTGATCATTTCTTTGTATTTGTATTTATTGGAAATAGAACTGTCAAAAATAACTTGTTGTGCTGTGTTAATTGAATCTGCATACAATTCATTTTCATAATCGCGATAATTGAAACGATAACCAATTTCAATTTTCGACTTTATTTTATTGATTGGTTGCACATAATCAGCTTGCGCAAATGTTGAATGCAAAACGCTTTTTGAAATATTGTTTTGTAATAAAGAAACGATAGAATTTTCAACATCATTTATATCGACATTTTTTTGTGTGTAGGTTGGTTTTGAGTTGTCATAAGAGTATGAATAATTTCCAGACAACACCAAATCATTAGAGTTGTCTTTGAAAAATCGTCGATACGATGAATTTACTTCAGCGCTATAATTTTGACTTCTAGTGTCGCTATATCTGTTGTACGAACTTAAGTAGGTTGCAAATGAATCTAAAAAATCAGTGTTGTTTTTCGATTTGTTTTTTCCAGTTGATTCGCTAAACAAAACACTAAAATTCATCGAACTTTTTTCTTTAATATTTACATCTAAATTTGTGTTAATCGTGTTGGCAAAATTCTTGAAAGTTCCATAATCATTGGTATTTAAGTAAAACGGTTGTTGATTTGGAAAATAATTATAGCGCGAACTATTTCCTTTGAAATAAGATTCTGTAAACCTGAAATTATAAGAAGTAGAAAAGCTTATATTTTTTTTTCTAAAATTGATGGAAACACCAGTATTTGCGTCATATTTGGTGCCGTAACCAACGGTTACATTGCCATTTAAACCAACTTTCGTGTTTTTCTTTAAAACGATATTGATGATACCAACTTCACCTTCAGCATCATATTTTGCTGATGGATTATTGATGACTTCAATGCTTTCAATTTGCGAAGATGGAATGGCATCCAAAATTGCTTTTGTATTATTTGCAGTAATTCCAGAAGGTCTGCCATTAATAAATATTTTGATATTTCCGGAACCACGCATTTCTAAATTTCCATCCTGATCAACATTCACCACAGGTACTTGTTTTAATGCATCTATTGCAGAGCCACCAGCAGCCATGGTATTCTTTTCGATATTGAAAACTTTCTTTTCTGCGTTCACCGTCATCATTGCTTTTTCGCCAGAAATTTGAACTTCACTTAAAACTTTAGAATCTTCTGCTACTTTTATAGTTCCAATATTTACATCTAATTTATCTGGTGGAACCACTAACACTTTTTCATTTACAAAATCAGAATATCCAACAAAAGAAACCGTTAATTTATAGGCACCTAATGGAATCGATGTTATTTCAAAAAAACCTTTTTCATCGACTAAAGCACCAAATATTTTTGTTGAATCTCTTAAATTTTGAATGGTAATAGATGAGTATTCTAAAGGTGTATTTTTTGCAGCATCTAAAATCTTTCCTGTTATTCTTCCAATTGCTGGTGGTGGACCACTGAAACCTTGTGGTGGTTGCGCATTTAAAGTATAAATAATAAATATTAAAAAATAAGTAAATAGATTTTTCATAAAAAATGTGTGTGTACGCGTTTAAACGTTATTTGTAGAAATTTAGTTTCAAGTATTACAATTTTGTAAAAGAAATTAGAAATAATATCCAACCGATAATAAAACACAAACCACCTATTGGCGTAATTGGTCCAAGTATAGATGTTAAGGATTGAATACCTAATATTTCAGACGTTGCTAATAAATATAAGGAACCAGAAAAAAACAAAATGCCTGCACTGAAAAAATATCCAGCCAAGCTTACTGATTTAGTTTCTAGTTTAGCAGCTAAAAATACTACAGCAAATAATGCAATGACATGATAAAATTGATAACTTACAGCTTTCTCATAAATGGTGTGATGATAGGCATCGAGTTTTGTTTTTAATGCATGCGCGCCAAACGCACCCAAAACTACAGCTAACATACCATAAACAGATGCAATAATTCCGAATGTCTTTTGCATAAAAATATTTTTGCAAAGTTAAGCATTATTAGGAAAAACAACAGTGAACTAAAATTATCAATTGATGAACTGAACTAAGTAAATCATAAAAGTCTATTAAATCTTAGTTCTATTTCAAACCTGCCAGTCTATCTCTTCTTCGCCTTTGGTTTTCAAAATTTCATTTGTTTTAGAAAAATGTTTGCAACCAAAAAAACCATTATACGCAGAAAACGGTGATGGATGCGCTGCTTTTAAAATGGTGTGTTTGGTTTCATCAATTAAAACAGCTTTTGTTGTGCAAAGTTGCCCCAAAGTAAAAAGATTAATCCTTGTTTTTCTTTAGATAACTTTTCAATTACTGCATTCGTAAATTCTTGCCAGCCACTTTTTTGATGAGATGCAGGTTGGTTGGCTTCAACAGATAAAATAGCATTTAATAAGAATACGCCTTGTGTTGTCCATTTTTGCAAATTTCCATGTGATGGAATTTCAAAATTTACATCACTTTTTAGTTCTTTATAAATATTTACTAAACTCGGTGGTGGCTTCACACCATGTTGGATCGAAAAGCATAAACCATGCGCTTGATTTTCGCCGTGATACGGATCTTGACCAAGAATCACCACGCGCACCTTGTCAAAAGGAGTGGAATTGAATGCATTAAATATCAATGAACCAGGTGGATAAATTATTTTTCCGGCATTTTTCTCAGTTAATAAAAATTGCTTTAATTCTTTAAAATATGGCTTTTCAAATTCATCCTTCAAAACCGACATCCACGAATCTTCTATCTTAACATTGTTTGTTGACATAAAATTTATCTATTTTTTTGGGAAATTAAGCAATTTAAGAATATCTTTGCACTCCAATTGACAGAAAGTTTGCAAATTTCCACATATTTATTTGCAATTTAAGTATTTGGCCGCGTAGCTCAGGGGATAGAGCAACTGCCTTCTAAGCAGTCGGTCGCACGTTCGATTCGTGCCGCGGTCACAGTAAAATAAGAGTTTCATTATGAAACTTTTTTTTTTTTTAGGATATTATTTAATGACCTTCTAATTTTCTTCACTAAATCACTTTGTCGAACAATATTTCGGATTAATTCTTCGAAATAGAAAGTTTGCTTAAAGTCATAATCTTTCCAATCAATATTTTCTAAAATAATAAACTCGTTTTTGTCGTTGGATAATAGAAATTCATCGAAGCAAAGCCAGGCACATAACCGCTGTACCAAATTCAATAATACTGTCATCATGTGTAATTTGAATTCCATAACCGTAACCAACGTTGCCCCAAATTGGATGTTTTCTCAACGAAGTTTCAGTCATCATCAATTGATAAATACTGTCAGAAAATAATTTTCCGTGATGTAAAAATCATTCCATTTATTAAATCATTTGGAGTTGAAATTAATAAACCTGCAGCACAAAATTATTTTTTAAATGTTTCACGTTCTGTATGTAATGTAGAATCTGTTGATTTTCGCATAACCAGTAACTATGGTTTTCTTTACTGATTTTGTTGGATAAGATGAATTCGTCATCTTGCACTTTTTAAATAATTCATTGCAAATTTTTGCATATGATTTTCCAGATGTTTTTTCAATTATTTTACTCAATGGCTTCTAAATTGATTGCTCGTTTACGTGTCTTGTTATTTTTGATTGAATAATTCTCAAAGGGTAGGAATCTTTACTAACAACATCATCTTTTATAGCTTTATTATAAATAATTTGAATAGTCCTAAAATATACAGATAGGCTGTTATAGGTATTTCCTTTTACTTAAATGGGAAGTTTCAAACTTTTGTGAAAAGCATAGTTTAATTCATTAAACTGTAAATCTTTATCCTTACAATACAATTTCAACACACTCCAGTACAGATTTATAAATCCGGCATTGCCAATCTATTTTCTTCTTTTGGGGTTTCATAACCTTTTCCGTGTATTTGAAGAAAGAACCATTTCAGGCTTGTTTTGGATAAGTTTCTTTGAGTTGGACAGGTGTAAGTGATGCTAGTTCTTCGTTTCATCTAGTTTGGTGAGAATGTCCATTGCTTCACTTTTCTTCTTTTGAAGATAGTTTTTAGACCTAGCAACCGATTCTGTGCCGTTGTATGAAGGTTTGATTTTTCGCTCTTTTTCATTCAATCTTTTTTTGAGATACAATTTCGTGGACAATTGTGAGGTTCTAATACGTTGCCATTATCCTGATTGAAATAGGTTATGTCCCATCAGGTTTTGCTATCTTTCGAACAATCTAAGGTAAAAACAATGGTAGTATTCATAATATTAAGTTTTAAAGGTTCAGAAATTTTTCAAGTATTTCTCAAGTAAATCTAATTATATATGCGAATATATACCATTCCATATTACATCAAATTCTATTGATAATCAACCAGTTCAAAGATAATAAGATTGTAGAGAAATAGTACAAATTCACTGCCTTCTAAGCAGTCGGTCGCACGTTCGATTCGTGCCGCGGTCACACAGTAAAAAAGAGTTTCATTATGAAACTCTTTTTTTTATTTAGGATATTATTTAATGACCTTCTAATTTTTCTTCACTAAATCACTTTGTCGAACAATATTTCGGATTAATTCTTCGAAATAGAAAGTTTGCTTAAAGTCATAATCTTTCCAATCAATATTTTCTAAAATAATTAAACTCGTTTTTGTCGTTGGATAATAGAAATTCATCGAAGCAAAGCCAGGCACATAACCGCTGTGACCAAATTCAATAATACTGTCATCATGTGTAATTTGAATTCCGTAACCGTAACCAACGTTGCCCCAAATTGGATGTTTTCTCAACGAAGTTTCAGTCATCATCAATTGATAAATACTGTCAGAAAATAATTTTCCGTGATGTAAAAAATCATTCCATTTTATTAAATCATTTGGAGTTGAAATTAATAAACCTGCAGCTGCAAAATTATTTTTAAATGTTTCACGTTCTGTATGTAATGTAGAATCTGTTGATTTCGCATAACCAGTAACTATGGTTTTCTTTATTGATTTTGTTGGATAAGATGAATTCGTCATCTTGCATTTTTTGAATAATTCATTGCAAAGTTTTGCATATGATTTTCCAGGTGTTTTTTCAATTATTTTACTCAATAACTCATAACCATATCCAGAATATAAAAATTGAGAACCTGGTGTAAATGCCAATGGTAAATCTTCTCTAACTACACCAGACGTATGGTTTAATAATTGTTTTATGGTTATAGAGTCTTTCCAGGATTGTTCTAATTTTGGCAAATAAATACTAATTGGTTCGTTTAAATCGAGATGCAGTTTGTCTAATTCTTGTAATACTAATACTGCTGTAATTTGTTTGCTAATAGATCCAATTACAAATTTGCTATCTAACGTAAATAGTGTTTGTTTGTCAAAATTGGCATAACCAACCATTTTTGAATAAACTGGATTTTCGTTTTGCGTAATTAGTATAATACCATTAAATGGACGAATCGAATTTATTTTAATTAATGAATCTATTTGTTTGGTGAAATTATCAGATGCTGAACTTTCTTTTGTTAACAACATGCAAACAAAAATAACAATCAGTATTTTATAATAATTTTGCATTTAAAATTCTGTTTTTTTTTTTTTTATTATTTCTGTCGTTTCTGTAATTGGCAGTTTTATTTCTATCAACTCTAAAATTTGATTTGGATTCAGACTTGGACTCAGATCTAAATCCGAATTTTGTATCTGAACTGCTTTTTCCAGCATAATTTCCTCCTTTGAATCCTTTTCCAAAAGAACGTTTTTTTCCAGATTCAGCTTTTGGTTCTGATTTTGTAACGGAAATAGTTCGTTCGCCAATTTTAAAATTATTTAAACTTTTTATCGCTAAACTAGCTTCCGTATTATTTGGCATCGTAACAAAACCAAACCCTTTATTTTGTCTGGTAATTTTATCAATTATAATTTTTGCTGATTCTACTTCACCATAATTTTCAAACATTGAACGCAATTCTTTTTCCGTCATTTTAAACGGCAAGCCACCAACATAAATATCCATTTTTACTTTGTTTTATGTCTGCAATTTACGATTTTCTTACATAGAAACATTTAAAAATCAACTTAGATTTTTTGTATCACTAATTTTGTTTATTTTTGTAACAATGTCGGACAACCAATTTTTAAACGGCAAACAAATTCAACTCACCATCGAGCGTTTGAGTAGAGAAGTTATCGAATCTTTTGATTTTACAAATACAGTTATTGTTGGTGTACAGCCAAGAGGTAGTTTATTGGCTGAAAAAATTCATGCAAAAATTGAACAACTAACCAACCAAAAGATATTTTTTGGCAAAATAGATACTACTTTTCATCGCGATGATTTTAGACGTGGCAAATCGCTCAATGCAAAAGCTACTGAAATTGATTTTCCAATAGAAAATAAAAATGTATTGTTAATTGATGATGTGTTGTATACAGGTAGAACGATTCGTGCTGCTATGGATGCATTATTATCTTTTGGCAGACCAACGCGCATCGAATTGTTAGTTTTAATTGATAGACGGTTTAACAGAGAATTGCCGATTCAACCAGATTTTATTGGAAAATCCATTGATACGATTGAAAATATTAATGTTGAAGTAAATTGGGCAAAAAATAACGATGAAGAAAATGAAGTGATTTTTGTTCATGAATAATTTTAAAAAAATAATTTTAATTACAACGAATCTATGAGTCAACTAAGTTCAAAACATGTTATCGGAATTGAGCATTTAACAGTTGATGATATTCAGTTGATTTTAGAAACCGCTCAGCAGTTTAAAGAAATTATCAATCGACCCATAAAAAAAGTACCTACTTTACGCGATATTACCATTGCCAATTTATTTTTTGAGAATTCTACACGTACCAGAATTTCTTTTGAGTTAGCACAAAAACGATTATCTGCAGATATTATCAATTTTTCATCATCATCATCATCTGTAAAAAAAGGTGAAACATTATTGGATACAGTAAACAATATTTTATCGATGAAAGTGGACATGATTGTGATGCGACATGCAAGTCCAGGTGCAGCACATTATTTGTCAGAACGCATTGACGCACATATAGTAAATGCTGGTGATGGCACACACGAACATCCAACACAAGCGTTGTTAGATGCGTATTCGATGCAAGAAAAAATTGGTGATTTAAAAGGTAAAAAAATTGCCATCATTGGCGATATTATGCATTCTAGAGTTGCACTTTCTAATATTTTTTGTTTGAAAAAATTAGGTGCAGAAGTTACGCTATGCGGTCCACCAACGTTGATTCCAAAACATATCGAAAAATTAGGTGTCAATATTTCTCACAATGTAGATGAAGCACTACAATGGTGCGATGTTGCCAATATTTTACGCATACAATTAGAACGACAAAACACGAAATATTTTTCGTCACTACGCGAATATGCACTATACTTTGGTGTTAACAGAAAACGTTTAGAAAAGTTAGATAAAGAAATTGTGATTATGCATCCAGGTCCAATAAATCGTGGTGTTGAGATTACGAGTGATGTTGCAGACAGTGAGCATTCTATCATTTTGAATCAAGTTGAAAACGGTGTTGCAGTTAGAATGGCTGTAATGTATTTGTTGGTGAATAAGAAAGACTAATTTTTTGGTGTTGCATATAATTCAAAAACTTCTTTAGGAATTTCGTTTAAGTTTGTAATTGAATTTATGTTTTTGCCGTTTACTATAAATAAATCGTATCCTAAATTCTGAATGATGAATAACAAATCTGTGTTGCTGAAATTATTGCGTTGTAAATGATCATGATTGATTTCTACATACATTTTTGGTCGATATTTTAAGATACTATTGCTCGCACCTTCTAGCACAAATGGCTCAAAACCTTCAACATCTATTTTTATTAAATCTATCTTTTTAAACGCTTGTTTTGCATCTAACGAATCTAATGTAGTTGCTGTTACTGTTGCACTGTTTTCTACTTCATTTTTATTCAATGTAATTCCAGACGAATTTTTATTTGGTGTATCTTGAAAAAATAAAACTTCATCTTTATTGGATAATGCTATGTTTTGTGCGATGATATTATCTACATTATTTAACCGAACATTATTTTGAAAAAAATCAAAGACATAAGGAACTGGCTCGAAACCAAAAACAATTCCATTGGATGCTAAACGTGCGAAATGCAAGGTGGTTTCGCCAATGTTTGCACCAATATCCAAAACAACAGCATCTTTTTTTATCAAACTGTACAAAAATTCTCTGTCGAAATCGGTGTCATTTTGCAAACCAAAATAAATAGCATGTTGCATGTAATCACTAATATCTAACCGATAATGAAAACCATTTCTGGTACATTCGCGAATCGTATTTTTATGATATAATTTATTGGTTAAGGTAAAATGTGGTGTAAATTTATTTCCATTTAAATTTTGTTGAACAATGATTTTTTCAATAAACGGAATTCTGGTAATTCTTCTAAAGAAGTTAAGTATTCTTGACGTTAAACTAAATGGATATTTACTCATTATTCGAAATAAAAATACAAAAATCTAATCTTCTTTATTATGTTTAAATGGTCGAATAATTAATCGAAGTGTTCTGTCGTACGTAAAATAATTATACAACCAACCCAATGTAACCGTAATTTTATTTCTAAATCCAACCAATGACATTACATGAACAAACAACCAAGCTACCCAAGCAATAAAGCCACCCATTTTGATTCCATTGCTTTCCATTACCGCTTTGTTTCTGCCAACAGTTGCCATCGAACCTTTATCTGTATATTTAAATTTTTGAAGTTCTTTTCCTTTTTCTTTTCGAATTACATTTTTTGCAAATAAAGCTCCTTGTTGTATGGCAACTGGTGCCACCATTGGATGTCCTTTCGGTAGCGTTTCAGTTTGCATACACGCAACGTCGCCAATGGCATAAATATTTTCAGTGTCTTTTATTTTACAAAATTCATCCACCAAAATTCTGCCATTAGGCAATACATTCTTTGCATCTAAACCAATGATTGGATTGCCTTTCACACCAGCCGTCCAGATAACTGTTTCTGATTTTATTTTTTTGCCATCCTTAATAGTAATTTCATCACCATTATAATCTGTCACCATCGTATTTAACCAAACATTTACGCCAAAATCTTTTACATATTTCAATGCTTTTGCTTGGTTTTCCGGATGCATTTGTCCTAATAATTCAGCACCAGACTCAAACAAATGAATTTGCATTTTGGTGAAATCAATTTCAGGATAATCTTTTGGTAAAATATTATTCTTCATTTCGCCTAATGCACCTGCTAACTCTACACCAGTTGGACCACCACCAACAATTGCAATATTGATGAGTTCTTGTTTTTTAGATTCATCGTAGGTAAGCAAAGCTTCTTCAAAATTTTCTAAAATAAAACTACGCAAATTTAATGCTTGCGGAATATCTTTCATTTGCATCATTTTGCTCGAAACTTCTTTCGGAAATTTGAAAAAGTTTGTAATGCTACCAGTTGCAATCACTAAATAATCATAAGTGATTTCGCCAATATTCGTGTGTACTTTTTGAATTGATGAATCAATACTCAATACTTCAGCTAATCTAAAAATTCCGTTTGGAATTTGCTGCATGAATTTGCGTAACGGATAGGCAATGCTACCTGGTTCGAGTCCACCTGTGGCTACTTGATATAACAATGGTTGAAAGCAATGGTAATTATGTTTATCCAATAAAACTATTTGAATGTCATGATTTTTTAATAGTCGAGCAATTTCGATACCACCAAAACCACCACCAATAATTACTAACCTTTTTTGATTGGTAGAAGGAATTTTTAAATCCACGTTTTTTAATTTTTGAATGAATGAGTTATAGAATTGTAGAATATCATCTAAACAACAATTCTCTACAAATTTAATCGATTATTCTTATTTTAAGATTAAATACAACCTACAGTTGTGTTATTTCTTTTATATTTGTAGTTCCGAAATTTTGTATTTCATTAATTCTATAATTCAACAAATAAAAAATGGCGCATATTCATTTAATAAAAAAAGACAATTATTGTATTATCCAAATGGATAGAGAAAAGGCAAATCCGATGAATCATGAATTTGTTGCTGAAATGCGAATTGCCTTAAAAAATTTACAAGAAGATGACTCTATAAAAGGTGCAATAATAAATGGTAAAGAAAATTTCTTTTCTGCTGGTTTAGATATTCCTGAATTATATACTTATGATGTAAAACAGTTTGATAAATTTTGGCATAATTTTATGGAATTGGTAGCAGATTTAATTGCATTTGATAAACCTTTAATTGCTTCTATCAATGGACATGCGCCAGCTGGTGGTTGCATCATGGCTATTGGTTGCGATTATAGAGTAATGGCTGATGGAAACTACAAAATTGGTTTAAATGAAATTCCTGTTGGTATTGTTGTGCCGCGTGGTATTTTTGATTTGTATAGTTTCTGGATTGGACGAAAAACTGCATTCCAATATTTAATGGAAGGCAAATTATATTCACCGCAACATGCGAAAGAAATTGGCTTAGTTGATGAAGTAGTAGCTGCTGATAAAGTATTAGAAGCTGCGGAAACCAAATTGAAATTTTATTTACAATTTGAGCAAAGTGGCTGGCGAATCACTAAACGCCAATTAAAACACGATTTATTAGAATCGATGCATTCGATTACTGAGTTTGAAATGAAAACGTTTCAACAGCAATGGTGGAGCGAACCAGTAAGAAATATTCTTGGAAAGTTTACAGAGAATTTGAAGAAGAAAGGTTGATTTGTGTGAATTTGAGATGTTTACCGTTTAAAATGTTGCAATTGATGAAATTAAATTCAACTACCTTAATACAGATTAGCATGCTTTTGTAATTTAGTATGAAAACGTTAAACACTACAGTATGAATTTAATAAGTTGCTATAATTCTATACTCATTTTTATAACTTGCCGAATTTTTGTTTGGGGGTTGTTTTGCTCAATTATACAACGTCCCTATACTTTATATATACAACCCAATTTTTATTGATGAAAAACTTGTACTTTGAGCTTTAATTCAATATTATGATGTTTTACACGATCTAGATTTTCTAAATTTTTTTTTTTTAAAGGAAGCGGTTTTTTTGGGGGCGAAAGAATAAACAAAGCACTATTTCCCAACAATTAAACTTGGTTTTTTCAGTTGATAATTGATTTTAGAACTTCAGATAATCTTGCTGATTATATTATAACTGGCAATTCTAGATTTTACATTTGCCAATTATAAAGAAACAAAAATCCTTCTCAACTACCTTTACAGATACTAAGATATTCTTAACTCTACACCCATTTTTATTACCGCACTTTTGTTTTTGTTTGCCCCCAAACCCAATATTGGAAACCCCCGGCCCACGCCAAAACAGACCATTGTATATTGTTTTAACGCATGTAATTGGAAAACCAATAGAGTTCACTTTGTTCAAAATTTATCATTCATCTTTTGGTGAAAGAATAAATTTTGATAAACTTTAAATAGTGAAAAATTACTGGCACGTTTAGAAATTAGTACACACGAAAACAAAAATAAATATAGCAGTGCAGCCAATAACAGCGAATTGATTTTGCAAATGATTGCTTATTATATTGCCTATTTGTTGTTGAATTTTATTTTATTACTAGCAAGCTTGTTAGTATTTAAAAAATTACTTCAAGCACTACAAATTCAATCAAGAATTGGTGAAGCATTAAGTGTTATAATAGTTGTAAATACAATTGTAAAAGGTTTTTTTTATTCAGCACACGAACAAATGTTTTTGTTTCTCACACCGATTTTAATTATCTATGTTTTATATCAATTAGTGTTGATGAAAAACAATAGGAAAATTTATGGTATATCATTATTATTTGGATTGGCATGTTTGATGTATGGAAGCTTTGTGTTGTATTTGCCTGCTTTGTTTTTGTTGTTTTTAGTGGAAGATAAATCAGTTAAAAATGTTATTTCAAATGTATCCAATTATTTCGTTCATGCTGTTTTATTTTTGTCGCCAACTATTTGCTGGATTGTAGTTTGCAATAAAATTTCCGGACATTATTACAATCACGAAGTAGAACAATTCAGAGAATTAGTTTGGGTAATAGATACTTTAAAAATTGGTGTCCTAGAATTTGTAAAAACTTTTTTTTATAATATCGTATACTATCTTTTCTTTTTTGTAAAAGCAGTAGTACCATTTCTAATTGTATTTTTTGTTCTTTTCAAAAAAAATAAATCGTTTGTACTACCTGAAAAATATAAGCAACTCAACAAAGTACTAGTTATATGTATTATTGTATTTTCAGCATTTTTTGCACTATTAGGTTATTATACTTATCGATTATGTTTTAGTAGTTCAATTATAGTATTAGTTGGTATTGCTGCACAACTACAATTATTAATTGAAAATAAACCAGAAAATATAAGCATTTATAAACGAAACTTGTTTGTGTATTTGCTAGTTTGGTGTTTAATCGTTTTTATTTTTTGATAAAAGAAAACTGTATTTTTGTTAATTGATTCCAAACTCTATAATGTTCAATTCTCTAATTTTTTAATTTTTTTTATGCAAGATAAATTTCAAATGTTTGAAAATCGTTTGCAAAAAGTGTTTAAACACATCAGCAAACAAGCTCAAAAAAATAATATTTCTTGCTATCGGATTTATGATAGAGATTTGCCTGAATTTCCTTTAATTATTGATATCTACAAAGATTGTGTATATGTTGCAGAATACAAAAGTAAGCATAAATTAAGTGAAGAAGATTATCAGATTTGGCTGAATGAATCATTGGAAATTATTGCAAGCGTTTTAGCTGTTGCGAAAGATCATATCTTTATAAAAAAGCGTGAACGACAAAAAGGAGAGCAGCAGTACAGTAAACTTAATCAGCAAAAAACAGAGTTGATTGTAAACGAAAACGGTATGAGTTTTATCGTTAATCTTTCTGATTATTTAGACACTGGATTGTTTTTAGATCATCGCATTACGCGCCAAATGATTAAAGATATTGCAAGCGATAAACGTGTGTTGAATTTGTTTGCATACACAGGAAGTTTCAGCGTTTATGCTGCTTCAGGAAATGCAAAGAAAATTACTACGGTTGACTTATCTAAAACGTATATAAATTGGGCAAAGCGAAATATGTTGTACAATAAGTTATTTGATGTAGAAAAACATGAATTTATTCAAGAAGATGTATTGCAGTATTTAGATAAAATTGAATTAAATAGTTACGACATTATTATTTTAGATCCACCAACATTTTCTAATAGTAAAAGAATGGACGATGTGTTAGATATTCAACGCGACCATGTAAATTTAATTAATCATTGTTTAGCAATATTGAGTGAAAATGGTGTTCTATTATTTAGTACCAATTACAGAAATTTTATCTTAGAGACAGAAAAAATTAATTCAGCTAAAATAAAAGACATCACTAAAAAACTACACCATTTGATTTTGAAGGAAAGTTGCAACGTACTTGTTTCTGGATTGAAAAATGAATTACTCATTTTTCTTTTTCACAGAATCAATTTCTTCTTGCAATTTATTTTCTGTTAAAGTAAAACCGTATTTTTTTGCAAAATTGTTTTGTGCAATACTGAAAGCAGTGTCAAATTCTTTTTCTTTTTGAGAAATGGAAGCAACATAAATATTAATTCTTTCCACTAATTCTTCTTGTGAATATTTACTGCTTTCATTCAATAAAGCTAACACTTTGGCGTATTCATTATTGGTTACATCAATATAAAATTGAAATAAAGCTTTAGCAGCATTTAATAGTTCACTATTTTTTTCAAATGGTTTCATCTCATTTAAAACAGCTAAACTAGCATTTGCTTGTTTTTGTAAACCAGCTAAACTTGCTGCACTCGGTTCTTCTGTAAACGCTAAAATTTGGTTGCCAATTTTATTTTGTTCAGTAACAATTCTGTCGTTGTAGTCAATGGCAGCGTTGTCTGTTTTTCCGTATGTTGCGTTTATAGTTAAGAAAGCAACGAATAAAAGAATTAATTTTTGCATGTTTTTTTTATTCTAATTTGATACCATATTTTTTAGCAAATTTTTCTTGTACTAACGCAAATTTTGCGTTGGCAATTTTTTCCTCAGCTGCAGCTTTTTTGACAAGTGCATCTTTTTTTGCTTTAAAATCTTTATAGTCTAATTCTGGATCTTCTACTATTTTTATTAATTCTGGATAAACTTCTCGACTGGTTTTCAAATAATGATTAAACAATTCAATGGCTGCTTGTTGAAATTCAGTTTCGTTGTTAAATACTTTTGAATTTTCAACAACTGCAATGCTTTTTTTAATTTGAAATTGTAGAATTTTCAAGTTTAATGAATCTACTTTTTTTATAAAATAAAATGCTTCACTTCCAATTTTTGATTGTTCATTTATAATTAATTGATTGTATGAATACGCTTCCATTAATTGTGATTGCGCCACAATTGAGTTGCTCATACAAAATGCAAAAAAGGAAACTAAAAAAAATCGCATGCGTGTTAATTTTGATAAATATATCAATAAAAATGCCAAAAATTATGCATTATATTGAATTGCTGAATTGGTTTTAAATAAAAATACAAATATTGTCAACAATAAAAATGTAATAGAAACAGAAAGTGCAAATATTTCGTGCCAAATTCCGCCAATAAAAAACGCAATAATTGCTAAGCAAAAACATAAAACACCAACAATAGAAATCGTTTTTCCAAATGTATTTAATTTCCAGATAAATGGTGCAAAAATTAAAAAAGTACTGGCAATGCTGCTCCATTTTAACCACGTGAAAAGATGTAGCCAATCCAGGTTTTGCTGAATGTTTGTCGTTTTATAATTTTGTATAATGTTATATATTTGAAAATTTTCGAAGGCATCACCAATCCACATTAGCACGCAAAAAATCATTGCCAAATACAGTATTTTTAATTTAAAAATTGCATACAAACCACGTGCAATAAAAAACAAGAATGCACTATAAACTATCATAAATAAATAATCGATTTTATTGCCTAGTAACATACTGTTTTTATAGGCAGTTGGATTCTTTACTTCAAAGAAAAACTGAACTGCAGCTGGAAAATCAATAAATTCAAACGCAATTATCGGTGTTGAGTAGCCTTGCGTCAAATTATTTTCTTTTTCGGATTAATAAAAATCAAACAAACAGACAATAATATTAGCGCGATGCTAATAATTGAAGCAATTTTGAATGGTTTTAAATTCATTTTTAAATTAGTTTTTAAAAAAATTTAGTTGTAATTGTAACTAATTGATAAAAATCAAGGCAGTTTAACATTTTTTCACTTAATTTTAATTTAACATAGAAACATAAAGATCCCACCTTTTAAATCGTAAAAACCCTATTGAAAATTAAATGGCTGCTTAGGCAGCCATTTTTAACGTTTATTCAATTCATCTCTAATATTCGCTGCTTTTTTCATAATCTTCATTTATCAGTGCTTCGTCAAGCAATTTCTCTAATTCTTTGTTCGTATAAATCGCGTAATCAGTCTTTGTTTTTTCTTCTTTTTGAGAAGATGCCGAAGCAACTTCTTCATACATGCCTTCATGTTGCTCTTCTACCAACAAAATTCCGGAAGCATCTAAAATATCAGAATAAATATAAATTGGACAGCCGAAACGAATTGCGAGCGCTACTGCATCCGATGTGCGCGAATCAATTTCCTGTTCATTTCCGTTAAACATACACACCAATTTAGAATAAAAAACTCCATCCATTAAATTAGTGATCATCACTTCATTCAGTGTAATCGCAAACGTATCCATCACTGATTTAAATAAATCATGTGTTAAAGGACGAACTGGTGGCATGTTTTCAATAGCAACGGCAATTGCTTGTGCTTCGGCAGCACCAATTACGATAGGCAAACGGCGTTTTCCTTTCACTTCGCCTAACACCACCGCATACGAATGATGCTGCGTAAAACCTTGTGTAATGTTGATGATTTCTAATTCGATCTTTTTCACAATGCAAAGATAAAAAAAATGAAGCAATTTGCAATTTCTGTGTTTTCAACAAACTGTTTTAGAAATTATAAAGTGATATAATAATATAGGGAAACTAAATTCATTATCTTTAGACATAGAAACTAAATTCATATGCAAAACTCAAAACTAATTCGTCTGCTAATTTTTTACAGCATTGCAATCACACTTTCAAATGTTTTTAGATTCGATCTTTTGAATTTAAGACCATCAATTGATAAGCTACCTTATTGGATAACACTTTTCTTTAGTCCTATGGAAGCAATCGGCATCGTCATCGGTTCTTTGATTGCATTATATTTATTAAGGAAAGAACGAAAAACGGAAATTTCCATGTTTGGTACATCTGTAAAATGGAGCATTATCATGAGTATCATTCCTATTGTTTTGATGACTGTAATTGGAATAAAAAACAGTAAAGATGCCGACACTCATATTTATGGTTTCTTATCAGCGATAACAACTTTTGTTTATTGCTATTGTGAAGAAATTGGATGGCGTGGTTATCTGGAAGAAGAACTAAAAGTATTTTCCAGCTGGAAAAAAATTGTCATCATAGCAGTTTTGTGGTATGTTTGGCATTTGTCATTTTTGCAAAACCACGACGTTATTGCAAACCTTAAATTCTTTGGCTGGTTATTGCTCGGTTCTTGGGGAATTGGTAAAACAGTACAATTAACAAAATCCATTTTTGCAGCAGCTTGTTTCCATATGATTATAAATATTGTAATGTTCAATGGTTATATAAAAGATGGAATTGAAGGAAACGGAAAAATGATCATACTCGGCGTTTCCATACTTTTATGGATATTAATTTTAAGAACATGGAAGAAAGAAACTATGGTTAAAACTGCTTCTTAGTTTATAACTAATTTATTATAGAATTTCAGACAGCCACCAAATTTGGTGGCTGTTCGTTTTTAACTTTTCCAAAGTTCTAAGCTTTGGAAAAGTTATAACTTATTTCGTAATCAAAACTTTTTTATTCCAAACATCATTGGCACTGCTGATTTGAATGTTATACAAACCAGAAGCTAAGATTTCTTCATTTATTGAAATCAACGATTTATCATTGTGTAGTATTGTTTGTTGATACACTATCTTTCCAGTTACATCAAATAAACTAATCGTAATTGGAAAATTTCCTTTGGAAGAAAAATTAATGGTAAAGTTTCCATTGTTTGGATTTGGATAAATGGTAAGAAAGTCTGAAGTAGTATGGTGCTTAACCGATGAAATAACATCGTTTTTAGAAAACGCACTAAATACTACATTATCTGTGTTTGGATAACAACCTGATATGGTGTCTTGCCAGATGGATTGAAGAACACAATAATGGTTAGTGTCTATGATATGTATATTGAATTTGGTTGCAGCATTATAAAAATAATTTGGTGGATAAGAAGCTGTATCTACTAAACCTTGCATCACAACATTAAATAAAGTATCTAACACTTTAAATCCAATTCTTGAATTATTATTATAGTACAATACGAGGCTGTTTTCGATATTACAAATACTATTTAAAAAATCATTATCGATTCCAACAGAGTCATTAGTTGTTCTTAATTCAGTACCATCAAAATTGTATGCTGTAAAAGTAGCAGAATCTGTAGTAGGAAAAGGAAAATTAATAGTATCATATGAGTAGTAATAAAAAACATCCTTAATTTTTTTTATCAAAGTATTATAGTTCCGTTTATTTAAATCAACAGTTTTTGTAATAACACCACTTTCCGGATTAAGTATATATGCATACGTTTTAGTTTCAACATCATATCCAACAGGAAAATAATAAATATATTCACTCACTGTATTAACATCTGTACTAAACCAGATCTTTGAACTATCAGTATTAAAATAAGGAACAGGATTGCAATATGTTGTTTTGCTAGACGATGCCGGCCAGCCATGTTCATATTCAAATGGAATGTTATATCTTAATTCATTTTCATAAATTTTATTAAGTTGTTCATCATATTTCCGGTAATGGAAATTAGAATAAATGTTATCACTATCTTCTACATACTTATTAAAATTTCCATAGGTAATAAATTCATTTCTGATTCCTATTGACTGGAAACCAAAAGCAGAATCAATAACTATTGAAGCAATTGACGCATCAGATTTATCTAAAGTATAAACTATATTCCTGGATTGAAATGGATAATATCTGGATAAATTTGCACTCAAGATATACTTATTGTATGTTTCAGTAAAATCGTTTCTAAATGTTGTTGTTCCAACATAAAAAGTATCTATCAAGAAAGATGAATCAGAATTGTTGTAAATCTCAAATGGTGTGATTTGTTTATTCCAAATAGTATTTCCATTTCTGTCAATTTTAGTATAAATAATACTGTCATTGTAATATGCTCTTCCGTTTGAACTTAGCTCCAATTTATTATATTGTACTATACAATTATCCGACTGGTCAATAAAAAAATTAACCCAATTTGGATAATTAGAGAAAGCGTAATTATCTATGTGATTAACTTCATTATATAAAATTTTATTCCATAAAATGGTTCCGTTGTTATCAATGCACAATAACGAATATTGAATCATAATATCACCGATATAGCCGTTCGTATTTACTGAATCATTCGAATGACTTTCCAACAAAATAAAAAACCGGCTTCCATCTTTGCTTTGTTTTATAACGAAATCATCTTCATAATATGCATTTCCAAAATTTTTCGCAAAGGCAAGCTCGCCATTACTATTTATTTTTAAAGCAACTAAATCATTATAACCCTTATTTGGTGCAAAGTCACCATCTGCAGAATTGCTGAACAAAAAATACATACTTCCGCCATCGTTCAGCTTAAAATTATAATCAGTACTTTTTCCACCGAAATATTTTGGATATATCAACTCATTTCCTGAGCCACCAATACATGTCTTAGATTGTGTAAACTGACCATTAGCATGAACTGTTAAGAGTAAAATTATAGACAATAAAAAATGTTGTTTTAAAAAATATAGCATTTAATATTATTTTAGCATATTCAAATATAGTTTATTTTTTAAATTTTGTCAATAAAAAAGCCACCAAAAATTGGTGGCTTTGTATGTTAGAGCTTGAAGGTTTTTAAAACCTTCAAGCTCTAAAGATTTGTATTAATGCTGACTCGCTTTAAACGCTTTCAACGCTTCTGTAAATTTCGGAACGATTTCAAATAAATCACCGCAAATTCCGTAATCAGCAGCTTTAAAGAAAGGCGCTTCCGGATCTTTGTTAATTACCACAATGCATTTTGATTGGTTCACACCAGCCAAATGTTGTATCGCACCGGAAATACCAATAGCAATATATAAGTTCGGACGAATAGCAACACCTGTTTGTCCAACGTGCTCATAATGCGGTCTCCAGTGAACATCTGCCACAGGACGAGAACATGCAGTAGTTGCGCCTAAAACTTTTGCTAAGTCTTCAACAATTCCCCAATTTTCAGGTCCTTTCATTCCACGACCTGCACTTACTACCAATTCCGCTTCAGGTAATGGAGCAACGTCGCCAGTTTGACGAACTACTTCTTTCACAGTAACTCTTGATGCAGCTGGTGCTAAATCTAATGTTTCAACTGTTGCAGAACCTTCGCCTTTTGTTGCACCTACAGAATTTGGTACTACAGAGATTACTTTTTTATCTGTTGTGATTTTCATGTAAGCAAATGCTTTTCCTGAAAACGCACCTTTTTTAATTACGAAATCTGCATCAGGTAAACCAACTGCACCAGAAACAATTCCAGCTTGTAAACGAACTGCAACTCTTGGAGCCACTGCCTTTCCTGTTAATGTTTGAGAAATTGCAATTACAGTTGCACCTGTTTTGTCTGCTGCATCAGCAATTGCTTTTGCCGTTGCACCTGCATCAAATGTATCGAATGCAACATTACTTGCATGTACTATTTTTTTTGCACCGTAAATACCTAAAGCAGCCAATTCATCTGCACTTGCAGTGCCTAATGCTAAACCAACTGCTTCAGTGCCTAATTGATTTGCTACTTTTGCTGCGTAAGAAGCAATTTCAAAACTTGCTTTCTTAACTTTTCCACCAGCTATTTCCACTAAAAATAAAACTGCCATAATTATATTTGTTTTGCTTCGTTATGTAATAATTGTACCAATTCTTCCACGTTATCAGCAGAAATCATTTTGCATGCTGATTTTGCTGGTGGCAATTCATATTTTACGGTTGATGTTAATGAACCAACACCTTGTGGTGTTACCACATTTAATGGTTTTGTTTTCGCACCCATAATTCCTTTCATGTTTGGAATACGCGCTTCTGCCATTCCTTTTGAACAAGAAATTACAAATGGTACATCAACAGAAAGAATTTCTTTTCCGCCTTCAATGTCACGCTCAATCGAAGCTGTGTTGCCAGCAACATCTAATTTAGATGCATATGAAACGAAAGGTAAGTCTAACAATTCAGCTAACATTCCACCTAAGTTAGAACCGTTATAATTAATTGTTTCTTTACCCAACAAAATCATATCGTAGCCACCAGTTTTAGCAACTGCAGCAATTTCAGATGCAATAGCAAAAGAGTCAACATCATTAGTTACATCAATACGGATTGCATCATCAGCACCAATGGCTAATGCTTTACGTATTACCTGATCATTGTCGGCACCGCCAACATTTACCACAGTTACGTTTCCGCCATTTGCTTCTTTCAATTCAAGTGCACGCACCAAAGCGTACCATTCGTCGTAAGGATTCAAAATCCACTGCACTTTATCGTTGTTGAATTTGGTATCACCATCAACAAACGAAATCTTAGTGGTAGTGTCTGGAACCAAACTTATACATACTAAAAATTTCATACCTTTAATTTTTTTAATTTGAGACGCTAAAATAATTCATTTTAATTAATTCAATGCATGCATACAAATAGAATAGAACAATTAAAATTGATAATTGTTGATAAACCAACTGATACATTTGCATTATTTGCTTTGGCAAAGGAATATGAAAAAATAAATGACTTACCGAACGCAGTACAACTATTTGAAAAACTGTTAGTTATAGATAAAAAGTATGTTGGTGCCTATTATCATTTAGCGAAAGTTTATGAACAATTAGATGAGATTAAAAAAGCATTAAATATTTATGAAGCAGGCATTTTGGTTGCTCAAGACCTGAATAACCTGCATGCGTTAAGCGAATTGAAAAATGCTAAAATGAATTTGGAAATTGAAATGTAGGTTATGAAAAACAAAAAATGTTTTTTTTCGACTATTGCACAAGTTATATTTGAACCAATACAAGTAAATAATTATTTTACAACATATAACCTTAATGAAATTATCAAGAATAAAGTTTCATCAATTACTTTATATTTTTCCCCCTCGTCTTAACAGGGGTTACTCTGTTTAAAGAAAAAAATTTCGAATGAACGAAATTATAGAATTTAAAGAAACAGCAAGAGATACAAAAATTGATACTTTTATTTTAACCATGAAAAATAAAAGATCTTTATACTATTAAATCAAATTCGGATAAAGTAATATTTAGATATTTCTGTATGAAAACTAAGTTAGCACAAAATGAGCTTTAGAAATTCAAAGGACTGTGTTAAATTCATTTATGCTGAAGGTTGTGATTCAATGTTTAATACAAGTTTCATGAAAATATTTAGTGTTAATAGAAATGAGATAGATAGCATTACTGCTTTTATGACTATAAACCTGAAAGTTGACAATCAATAAAATATTTGCATTCAACTGTAGTGTTAAATAAAGATTTTAAGATTGAACAGGAAAATATTTTTGATGTAGAATATAATAAACTAGATATAAAACTAGCAAATTTATTACAACCAAGTTCTTCAATAATTTATCATTATCATCCAAATGGACTAGTTAAATTCGTTGAGTTCTTGTTTTAGAAAAAAAAAAAAAAAAAAATTTTTTTTTTCTTTAAAAAACTCAAAAAAAAAACCAAAAACCCCTGTTTTTTTTTTTTTAAAACCCTTTTAAATCTCAAATTCTTTCACTAACTTCATTTTCTAAAACCAAAAATTATGACAGAACAAGAAAATACCATCGTATTAGTAGAAAACGCCATCAGAAAAATAGGAGTAGATCCTGCAATTTGCAAAGGTGAAAAAGTTGGACAATACAGTCTTGTGCAAGGTTCAGCAAATGTATGGATAGATGTCCTTTTTGTTGCTAGAGAAAATTCCTGCTATTTTCAGGTTATGAGTCCAATTATGATACTTCATAATGTTACCAATAAAGTTGGATTGTTTGAAGAATTATTAACTATTAATGATACACTTTATAATGTTGCATTTACACTCTTTAATAATTTTGTTTGGCTAAAAACGATACGAGAAGTAAAAGGTTTAGATGAAGACGAAATTTTGGCTCAAATCCGTCGAATAGGAACATACGGCGACCAATATGATGATTATCTAAAACAAAAGTATGAAATCACTAATCCAGCAAGTGCTGGTGTTGTTGGCAGACCGCCTCAATAGAAATAGAGTTTCTATTACCATTTATTGTTGTATTTTTGGACTGTGATTCAACGTGTCAAATCATACATCCAACAAAATAACTTGTTTAATTCAGGTACACCAATACTGGTTGCTTGCAGCGGTGGCGTTGATTCTATGGTGCTTATAGATGCGTTGTTGAAATTAAATTTTAAGATTGTAATTGCACATTGTAACTTTCAATTGCGTGGAGAAGAAAGTAATGAAGACGAAAAATTTGTAACACAATTTGCACATCAAAAAAATATCGATTTTCGTTCTATAAAATTCGATACCAAAGATTTAAAAAAAGACAAAACCATTTCCACACAAATGGCTGCTCGCGAATTACGCTATGAATGGTTTGAGAAAATCAGAAAAGAAAATCAGTATCATTTCATCGCAACAGCTCATCATTTAGACGATCAATTAGAAACTATCTTATTGAACTTCACTAAAGGTACTGGCATCAAAGGTTTAAAAGGTATACAAGCAAAAAATGGTTTTGTTGTTCGTCCATTTTTAGAAATTTCAAAACAAGAAATTTTAGACTATGCAATCGAAAATAAAGTTGCATTTCGTGAAGACAGTTCAAATGCTTCAGATGATTATCAACGTAATTTAATTCGTCATCAGATTGTACCACAACTGCAAAAAATAAATCCATCGTTGCATGCTACTATGATTGGTTTTGTTGATAGAATGAACGATTACGATACATTGTCGAATGAACAAATTGAAGTTGCCAAAAAGAAATGTTATTCAGAAAAGAATGGTATTGTAGAAATAAAATTAGGTTTTATAAAAACACACAAAGCTGGACAAACTATTTTATTTCATTTATTAAAAGAGTTTGGGTTTAATTCAGATGTAGTTAATCAACTTTTCCAAAGTTTTAAAACTTTGGAAAAGTTGAAAAGCGGCAACCAATTCTTTTCTGAAACGCATCGCATTGTAATCGACAGAAAAAGTTTATTTGTTGTTCCAAAAAATATAGAAAAAGAAAATTATTTAACGTTTGATACAATTCCAAATCAAATTATTTTCAATAATTATAAGATACAATGTTCATTTGTACCAATTAATGAAGCAACCATCAAACCATCCAATCGTTACGCATATTTTGATGCTGATAAAATTGAATTTCCTTTAATGATTCGTTATTATAAAGAAGGCGACTACTTTTATCCGTTTGGAATGAGCAAGCCGAAAACACCAGGAAAAATAGGCAAGAAGAAGCTTTCCAAATATTTTAAAGACGAAAAATTTTCATTATTAGAAAAAGAAAATACAGCCGTTTTGTTTTCTGGTGAAAAATTAATTTGGTTGGTAAATCATCGCACCGATGATCGTTTTAAAGTCACAGAAAAAACTAAAACAGTTTTGAAATTAGTATTGGTTGACGATAATCATATGTTGCAAAAATAATCGTAAATTGTAAATCATAAATCTGAATTCATAAATGTCTTCAACCTTCAAATACGGAATCGATACACTTACAGTTACAAAAGCCATTCAATTATGCAATGGCAAACTGTTAGGAATAATTGATGAAACAGCCAAAAAGAAAATTTATAAATCACAGCAAGATGTACAACATATTGTTGAAAATAATGAAACGGTTTACGGCATCAATACTGGCTTCGGTATCTTAGCCAATAAAAAAATATCAGAAGAAGATACACGCACGTTGCAATATAAAATCTTGCAATCACATAGCGTTGGTGTTGGAAATCCAATTCCAAAACAAGTGGCAAAGTTAATGTTGATTACAAAATTACAAGCATTAGCACAAGGATTTTCTGGTGTGCAATTGTCTACTTTAGAAAGAATTTTGTGGCACATCGATAACGATGTTATTCCTGTTGTTCCTGAAAAAGGAAGTGTTGGCGCATCTGGCGATTTAGCACCATTGGCACACTTGTGTTTGCCATTGATTGGTTTAGGTGAAGTTTTTTATAAAGATAAAATCATCAAAACGACTGAATTATTTCTAAAAGAAAATTTACAAGCTATATCACTCGGACCGAAAGAAGGTTTAGCGTTAATTAATGGAACTCAATTTATTTTATCGTATGCTGTAGCGACAGTCCAACGCATGCATAATTGCCTCGAAGTAGCAGATATTATTGGAGCTATGAGCTTGGAAGCATTGCAAGGAACGAAAGCACCTTTTGATGAACGATTGCATAATTTACGACCATTCAAAGGCAATCAGTTAGTAGCACAGCGCTTACGTTTGTTGTTGCAAAATTCTGAAATTATGAACAGTCATGAAGATTGTGATAGAGTACAAGATCCATACAGTTTGCGTTGTATGCCTCAAGTACATGGTGCATCACGCAATGCATGGTTGCATCTAAAACAGTTAACCGAAATTGAACTCAATGCAGTAACTGATAATCCAATTATTTTTAATGCTGATGATACGATTAGTGGCGGAAATTTTCATGGACAACCACTCGCATTGCCTTTAGATTATTGTTGTTTTGCAGCTTCGGAATTAGGAAATATTTCTGATAGAAGATGTTATTTATTGTTGGAAGGAAAATTTGGTTTGCCTATGTTATTGATGAGTGAAGTTGGATTAAATTCTGGGTTTATGATTCCACAATATACAACAGCTGCATTGGTAACAGAAAATAAAACTTTGTGTTTTCCTGCAAGTGCAGATAGTATTCCAACATCCTTAGGACAAGAAGACCATGTTTCTATGGGAAGCATTAGTGGAAGAAAATTATATCAGATTTTAGATAATTTAGAATATATTTTGGCGATAGAATTAATGAGCGCTTGTCAGGCAATAGAATTTCGTCAACCATTAAAAAGTTCTATTTTATTAGAAACTGCACACGATTTTGTTCGACAAACTGTCTCATTTGCAAACGAAGACAGAATCTTTGCAGATGACATCAATCAAATTAAAAAAATAATTTCAGATTTTTCTTTTATGCATCATGTAGAAGAAAAGCAAGAATTGAATAATGGTTTTGAAGAGTTTGATTTGTAAAAAAAGCAAATGTATTTTTATAAAATCAAATTAATCAAAAAATCTGTTTAACCAGCGATAAATGAGCAACCTTAAAAATATATTATTTTATAGCACACAACAAGGTAATGTGCATGTTGAAGTAGTGTATAATAACGAAACTTTTTGGTTAACCCAAAAAGCGATGGCTTTGTTGTTTGGTGTTGAAGTTCCTGCAATAAGTAAACATCTTAAAAATATATTTGAAACCAAAGAGTTAGAGGAAAATTCAGTTGTTTCCAAAATGGAAACAACTGCCAAAGATGGAAAAAATTACAATACAACTTATTATCGTCTCGAAGCTATATTAGCAGTTGGTTACAGAGTAAATTCTGCACAAGCAACTCAGTTTCGAATTTGGGCAACTAATTCATTAAAAGAATTTATTACAAAAGGTTTTATTTTAGATGATGAGCGATTAAAACAAGGTAAAAATTTTGGTAAAGATTATTTCGATGAATTACTCGAACGTATTAGAGAAATTCGTGCAAGCGAACGAAGATTTTACCAAAAAATTACAGACATTTATACGTTAGCTGTTGATTATGATAAAAATGCAATCACCACAAAAGATTTTTTTGCAACCGTACAAAATAAATTACATTGGGCAATTACTGGCAAAACTGCTGCCGAAATAATTTATACAGAAGCTGATGTAACAAAACTATTTATGGGTTTAAAAACTTGGAAAGCAGCGCCTGATGGTAAAATTTTAAAGAGCGATATTGTTGTTGCAAAAAATTATTTACACGAACAACACATTAAAGAATTAAATCGAATTGTTTCTGCTTATTTAGATTTGGCAGAAAATAATGCACAACGTGGAATTGTGTTAACCATGAAAGATTGGACAAGCTTTTTAAATAATTTTTTACAACTTTCTAACTATCCAATTTTGAAAGATAATGGCAAAGTAACTATGTTAGAAGCCAAACTAAAAGCTGAACAAGAATTTGATAAATTTAGAGTAATACAAGATAAAAACTGGGAAAGTGATTTTGATAAAATGATTAAACAAATAAAATAATTTCAGACTTCTCTTTCATGAATCACGTAGAAGAAAAACAAGATTTGAATCAAGGTTTTGGTGAGTTTGAGATGTAAATAAAAGTAAATGAATAAAGTAAATTCAATACAAATTCCAATAAATATTTTCGATAACATTATTGATGAAATTGTGTATACTTTTATTACAACCTTACATCTTTTATTTTTTTTAGGATTAATGATAATGTTTGGAATTAATGGTCATTTTACACTTTCACTTTCAATGATTAGCGGATTATTATTTAGTTTAACATTTATTATTACACCAGGTATAACTTATTTTTATTCAAACTCTATTTTATATATTGATAAAGATGGCTTTAGAATAAAAAAATATGGTAGAGAAATTCTATTTATTTCTTTTGATAATTTACTCGGTATACGTGGAGAGAAGCATGAAATGAAATCAAATACTTATTTTGAAATGTATCTAAATTATAATGAATATCAAGTTGTAGATTATACTATTAATAATACACAGAAATTTAGAATACAGAAGAAAAACTTTAAAAGTGCAAATCAATATTATAATTTAATTGACGATTATTTTAAATCGAATCCACAAATAGCACAAGTCTGGCATCAAAATATTTAAAAATATAATCAAATAAATTACACCATTCATAGTTCTAACAATATGCAAAACCTCACCAAACAACATATCCAACAACTATTAAAACCACGAGCACCTAACTCACATAAAGGCACTTATGGTCATGCGTTGTTAATTGCAGGAAATAAATACAAAATGGGTGCTGCCGTAATTGCTGCAAAAGCATGCTTACGTGCAGGTGTTGGTTTGTTAACTGTAAATATTCCTGAAGAAGAGCGTTTTATACTTCAAACCGCTATTCCTGAAGCTATGCTACAGCAAAGAGAAACTGAAGTAAATAAGATGAATGATTTTTCTGCAAGTGCCATCGGACCTGGAATTGGAACAGATAAAAATGAAACAGAATTAGTATATCAAATAATTACAACATCCAATAAACCATTGTTGTTAGATGCCGATGCTTTGAATATTCTTTCAGCTAATAAAGAATTTTTAATAAAGATACAGTCCAATACAATTCTTACACCGCATCCAAAAGAATTTGACAGATTATTTGGCGAGCATACTTCTGTTGAAGAAAGGCAGCAAACAGCTATTCAAAAAGCAAAAGAATATAATATAGTAATTGTCTTAAAAGATCATCAAACATTAATAACGCATAACGGCGAAGCATTCATAAATACAACAGGAAATGCTGGTTTGGCAAAAGGTGGTTCTGGCGATGCACTCACAGGTATTATCACTGCATTTTTAGCGCAAGGTTACGAACCATTTATTGCCGCACAAATAGGTGTGTACCTGCATGGACTTGCTGCTGACATCACTCTTGAAAAACAAAGCATGGAAAGTATGTTAATTTCCGATGTGATAGAGAATTTAGGAAAAGCATTTAAAGAATCGTTGCCAAATAAAATAAATGCGATAGGTTTTAAATCTAATAATTGACAGTATTTTAAAATCTTATAGGTAATTTCCTATCTTTAACTATCTAACAAAAATCAAAAAAATAATTTCAGATTTTTCTATTATGATATATGTTGAAGAAAAGGATGAATTGAATAAAGGATTCAGTGAATTTGAATTGTAGCGTTTATTTATAATTCGCCTGTATTCAACCATTTTGTACAAGCATCACCTAGTTTCTCTTTACACATGTTCACATATTTTTCGTTGTCTTCTTTGGTTAGTATTTCTTTCCAGCGTCCGTTAACACCTTTATTAATAAAAGTTTCTGAACCGCCATCCCAAAATATGCCACCTAAAGGAACTGATTTTGATGAATGCTTTTTCATATAGTCAAAACTGCAATGTTCTAAAATTTTATTCCATTTTGATTCATTAATCTCAATTTCTAAAAAGGCTGCAATTTTTTTAATTTCACCAGACATGTCATTTTTTAGATTCTCAAAATGAACGAAATGTACATTCGGCAAATCTTTTATCGACCACCAGGTTCTTAAATTATCCCAAAACGACCAGAAAGGAAAACCGTCTTTGTCTAACCAATCTCTGAAATATTCTGCAACGTCATCAGTTGGTTTATCAATAGGTGGCCCAATTAAACCTGGTGAATTATTTAAAGCATCATACCATTTTTCATTGGCATTAATATGATGATTGTATAAACTCCAGACAACATCTCTTCCATCTCTTCCGATATAAATATATTTTGCTTTTTCAGAAAATACTAAAGCATCAACCGGCAAATGTGTTTTAACAAATCGCCTGTGTTTTTGTAGTTCTACTTCTGCTAACTTAATTTCTTTAGGTGGCACTCTTAAATCCATCCATGGTGACATTTCTGAAACTTCCAAACCTTCTTCACCATTGAATAATAATTGTGCAATGATTTGTTGCATCCAGGTAGTACCTGATTTTGCATAAGTTGAAATGATGATATCATCGTCCCTGAATTTAAAATCATTCCAGATGCTGGAGTCAAAATGGTGATTGTAAAACTCTCTTGTTTTTTGAGGGTAATTTTGATTTTCCATATTTTTAAGTTTTCAAAAAACAAGATATTATTTTTTTTATTCAAAGCAATATTAATTTTAAAATGACTTTTGTCTTCTAAATAAATTTATCAGGATTTCAAATTATCTTTATTCCTTCAATCATAATTATTATGCAACTTCAAAATTTCTTAAATCAATACGCAGCGCATCCTTCTTATAAAGCACCAAGAGGAACTGAATTAAACGCAAAATCTTGGCAGACAGAAGCACCGCTTCGTATGTTGCTTAATAATTTAGATGCAGAAGTAGCAGAAAATCCAGAAGAGCTAGTGGTGTATGGTGGCATCGGCCAGGCAGCGCGCAACATACCGGCACTGCAAAAAATCATAGAAATATTATTAACACTCGATGAAGACCATTCGCTCTTAGTACAAAGCGGAAAACCTGTTGGTGTAGTGCGCACGCATCCACAAGCACCACGCGTGTTGATTGCAAATTCCAACTTAGTACCGAAATGGGCAACTTGGGAACACTTCTACGAGCTGCGCGAAAAAGGGTTGATGATGTACGGACAAATGACCGCTGGCTCTTGGATATACATTGGCTCGCAAGGCATTGTACAAGGTACTTACGAAACATTTGTAGAATGTGGCAAACAACATTTTAACGGAAACTTGAAAGGAAAATTATTAGTAAGTTCAGGCATTGGCGGAATGGGTGGCGCGCAACCTTTAGCAGCTGTCATGGCTGGTGCAACCTACTTAGGTGCAGATATCAACAAAGCAAGTATTCAAAAACGATTGGATACTAAATATATCGATTTTATGTTTGAAACCTATGAAGAAGCGCGTGACAAAGCACTAGATGCGAAATCTAAAGGCGAAGCCATTTCAATCGGTGTGGTGATGGATGCTGGTGATTTATTAGAAAGATTATTACAAGACAATATCATTCCAGATATTTTATCCGATCAAACATCTGCACACGATCCGTTGAATGGTTATGTACCACATGATATTACGTTTGAAGAAGCATTAGCGTTGCGAAAATCTAATCCAACGTTATATACAGAAAAAGCGATAAATAGCATGGCGCGTCATGTGCGATTAATGTTAGATATGCAAAAACGTGGTGCAATTACTTTTGATTATGGAAATAATATTCGTGCATTTGCAAAAGAAGGTGGCGTAGAAAATGCATTCGATTTTCATGGCTTCACACCTTTATATATTCGTCCATTATTCTGCGAAGGCAAAGGTCCGTTTCGTTGGGTAGCACTCAGTGGCGACCCTCAAGATATTTACGAAACTGATAAAGCTTTGAAAGAATTATTTCCTGAAAATACTGCTATGATTAATTGGTTGAATCATGCAAGAGAACGAATTTCTTTTCAAGGTTTACCTGCAAGAATTTGCTGGTTAGGTTTAGGCGATAGAGAAAAAGCTGGATTGAAATTTAATCAAATGGTAAGAGATGGAATTTTAAAAGCACCAATCGTTATTGGCCGCGATCATTTGGACTGTGGTAGTGTGGCATCACCTAACAGAGAAACAGAAAGTATGTTAGATGGTAGTGATGCGGTGAGTGATTGGGCTTTATTAAATTTATTAAGCAATGCTTCAGGCGGTGCAACATGGGTAAGCTTTCATCATGGTGGTGGTGTTGGTATGGGTTATTCGCAACATGCAGGAATGGTCGTATTAGCAGATGGTACAGACCGTGCTGATGATTGCTTGCGACGTGTTTTATTCAACGATCCTGCAATGGGAATTTTCCGTCACGCAGATGCTGGTTATGATATTGCCATTAATGTGAAAAATAAATTTGGTATCTAACGAATACTAATTAAAAACGACCACATAATAATCATAGTAGTTTTGTTTGTAAGATTTTTTTAATTTTAATTTCAAATAAACTATTTCTATGAAAAATATTATGAAGTTTTCATTTGTTGTATTAGCCATTATTGCAGCAAGTTCTTGTCAAAAAATAAGAAATTCACAAAAGCCAGAGTTCAAATATTATAACTTTTGTCCAGACGGTCCAGACCTTTTATTATTAGTAGATAATTGGAATAATTTTCCTAATGGTGTTGCATATAAACAAAGTAATGGTAGCTATTACGGAATATATCCGTATGATAATGATGGAAGTCAAGCATTAAAAGTGCAAAGTAAAAATACAGGCATGAAATATCTCGAAACTCAAATTAGTTTGAAAGATTTTTACAAACATGCAATTTTTACAGCAGGAAGTGTGTTAGATATTGACCAGTTAACTATACCAGCATTTCCGGAAAGTGGTTCAGGATGCAAAATACGTTTTGTTAATCTTTGTCCAAATTGTGATACAGTTAGTTTAACTTTAAATGGTACAAATTACACTGGTAAAGTTCCTTATCTTACTGCATCAGATTATGTAAATGTTACAGCAGATAGTGTTTTAGCAGAAGTTAAAAAAACGAATTCAACACTAATCGCTACAGAGAGAAGAATTAATTTGCCAGGTTACAGAACTGTAAATATAGTTTTATCTGGTTATAAAGATGCTGTTGGAGTGCAGTATCTACCTGCTATTACAGTGGTTTCTGAAAATTAATTTAGATTTTATTTATTATAATTAATAATAATGACTTTAAAACTATTTTAAATAAAAACTATCACGAATGGTTTATGCCAAATTTATTTTAAATAATTCGTGTTATTTTTTGTTAAAATCTGTGCTTTTCACTATATTTAGTAACCTTACTAAATGAACTAGCATGAAAAGACTCTTTACTTTTTTTGGTTTACTATACTTTTTTTTTGTTTCCAATAAACTATTTGCCGATACATTAGCTGTAGATAAATACACCAGCAGCTTTAATGCATGTTCTTCATGCAGCCATCAGGTTGGAAACACTAAATTCTTTGATGATGGTGGTGAAGATGGAATTGTTTCCAATAAGCATACAGTAACTACTTTTATTGCAAATCCTGGATTTGTTTTAAGTCTATATTTTATTGATATTGATTTGCCAAATGGAGCAAAAATTAAAGTATATACAGGAGATAAGGTTGATGAAGAAAATTTAGTAAAAACATTTTATCAAATAGAAAAAACAAAAAATATTACAGGCGAAAAATTAACAGTTGAATATATTCCTTCTCAAAATTATAATAACTCAAAAGGTTGGATTGCGCATATTGATGAATTAATTCCAAAACCAGACAACACAATGTTGCGCATGTTATCGCCACCAGAAAGTGATTGTCCGTATGCAATTCCATTATGCCAAAATAATACAGCAGTTGCATTAGGCGGACAATATACTGACCTAGGAACAATATATGATGATGAAGGTTCGTGTTATAGTGGAACAGGAAATGGTGGTTCTGTTTGGTATTCATTTTCACCGCAATCTTCAGGACCGCTTGATTTTATGATTACACCACAAGGTTCTACCGATTATGATTTTGTACTTTGGGACATTACCAATGGCTGCCAATCAAACAAACGTAATGAATTAGCATGTAATTTTTCCTTGTATACTGGCACAACTGGTATGAACAGTACACTCTGTACTGAAAATTATGGTTCGTGTACATCTAATGATTGTTCTAATCAAAGCAAAGGTTCTGATTGTAATCGATTTAATAATAGAATAAATGTTACAGTTGGAAGACAATATGCAATTTGTGTAAATTTTTATGGTGGCTCTAATGATGGTTTTTTAATCGAATTTAAAAAACAGGCTTCATCCGTTGCAATTACTGATGTAGTGCCACCTAGTGTTACAAATGCTTATTCCGGAAACTGTTCAAATGCTACAAATTTCCATGTGCTTTTTTCTGAATGGGTTTCTTGTGCCACAATACAAAATACTGATTTTACGTTGGCTGGTCATACATTTACTATTGTTAATACAAATTGTGTAAATGGCAGAACTAACAATATTGATATTTCTGTATCACCAGCTTTGACTACAGGAAGTTATTCCGTGAATGTTCAAAATATATTGGATTTGTGTAATAATAACATGAATTCAAATTTTAATATTTCCTTAGGTGCGCCACCAACTCCAACCATGACAAATCCGCAAATTGTTTGCAGAACACCTGGTTTATTTGGTAGTTTTAATTATTCTCCAAGCAGTCAAACAATAACTGCTGGTGGTGGAACTGCTTATTATTGGAATGATGGACAAATAGGTGCGTCTGCTGTATTTTCACCAACATCCAATACTACCATAACTGTTACTGTAGTTAATGGTTCTTGTTCTGCAAATATTAGCAAAACTATTACGGTAGAAGCAACATCAGTTAGTTTAGGTCTCGATCAATTATATTGCGGAACTCCATTGACGTTAACTGCGTTGCCTGCTATTGCAGGAAGTACTTATACTTTTTATAGAAATCCTGTAGTATTTCCACCATCAAATGGAACACAATTTCAAACTGGAGCCAGTAACACAACTACGGTAAGTCCTGCTGGATATACAACATATAGAGTTGTTGTTACTTCACCAAATGGTTGTAAAGCACAAGACGATATGGTAGTAACCACGAATCCACCTGCAAATGCTACTATTTCTTTGAACGGAAATAATTTTTGTCTTGGTGCAAATCCATTGGTGCTAACTGCTACTCCAGTTGGTGGTACATTTTCAGGTCCAGGTGTTTCTAATGACACTTTTTATCCTGCGATTGCAGGTGTTGGAAATGATACAGTTCGATATTCTGTAACAAATGGTTGTGGAACTTTTACAGCAATTAGAGTTATAAAAGTAATTGCCGGAACATTGCCAACAGTTAATTTAAATCCAACTTATTGTGTGTCTGATCCAGATGTCACTTTAAATCCAAATCCAAAATGCGGACAATTTTTTGGACCTGGAATTACAACAGCAGGTACATGTTTGTTTGGTGGCTGGATTGCAAATCCAGTGTTTAGTCCTTCAACTGCAGGCATAGGAAATCATACGCTCACTTATACCGGTGCAGGTTGTGCCAATACCTTTAAAGTTCAAGTTTTAGGAGCTGGAGCAGCACCCATAATTTCTGGTGCTGGTGGTCCATATTGTTCATCTTCACCATCTATTACATTAACAGGTAGTCCAACTGGTGGAACATTTTCAGGTCCTGGAATGACAGGTTCAACATTTAGTCCAGCTACTGCTGGCGTTGGAACTCATACTGTTACTTATACGGTTTTTGCTTGTGGAAGTGCATTAACGAATACGAAACAAATTCAAGTAGTTTCTGGATCTGGTTCAGCAACTATTTCTTATTCGCCAAACACATTTTGTAATGCGATAACATCAGCACAAAATGTAACATTAACTGGAACTAGCGGTGGAACTTATTCAGCGAGCCCTGCAGGGTTAAGTATTAATGCTGCTACTGGTGCAATTACACCAAACACTAGCGCTATAAATTCTTATACTGTAACTTATACTATTCCTGCAAGTGGAGGCTGTTCGCAATTTACAACGACTGCAACTGTAACAATATCATCAGGAATAACGCCAACTTTTACAGCAATTAATCCAATTTGTCAGAATGCAATTCCGCCAATTTTACCAACTACATCTAATAATTCTATAACTGGTGCTTGGAGTCCAACTACTACAATTAATACTTCAATTGTTGGAACAACAACTTATACTTTTACACCAAATTCAGGCCAATGTGCATCCAATAAAACGATGGATATTACTATTGCTGCTGTTAAGACAACGAATATCACTCAAGCAATTTGTAATGGAAATTCAATTTCTTTTAATGGAAATACGATTACTACAGCAGGTGTATATCGCGATACATTGACAACGAGTTTAGGTTGTGATAGTTTTATTGTTTTAACGACTACAATTAAACCAACACCAACTACGAATCTTACTCAAGCAATCTGCAATGGAAATTCAATTACATTTAATGGAAACACCATCACCACAGCAGGTGTTTATCGCGATACATTGACAACGAGTTTAGGTTGTGATAGTTTTATAGTATTGACAGTTTCAATAAGAACATCACCAACAACGAATATCACACAAGCAATCTGCAATGGAAATTCAATTACATTTAATGGAAATACCATCACCACAGCAGGTGTTTATCGCGATACATTGACGACGAGTTTAGGTTGTGATAGTTTTATAGTATTGACAGTCTCAATAACATCATCACCAACCACAAACATAACACAAGCAATCTGTAATGGAAATTCAATTTCATTTAATGGAAACACCATCACAACTGCAGGTGTTTATCGCGATACATTGACGACGAGTTTAGGTTGTGATAGTTTTATTGTTTTAACGACTACCAATAAAACCAACACCAACAACGAATATTACACAAGCAATTTGCAATGGAAATTCTATTACATTCAATGGAAACACCATCACCACTGCAGGTGTTTATCGAGATACATTGACGATGAGTTTAGGTTGTGATAGTTTTATTGTATTAACGACTACAATAAAACCATCACCAACTACGAATCTTACACAAGCAATCTGCAATGGAAATTCAATTACGTTTAATGGAAACACCATCACCACTGCAGGTGTTTATCGCGATACATTGACAACGAGTTTAGGTTGTGATAGTTTTATAGTATTGACCGTCTCCAATTAAACCATCACCAACCACGAAATCACACAAGCAATCTGCAATGGAAATTCAATTTCATTTAATGGAAACACCATCACCACTGCAGGTGTTTATCGCGATACATTGACAACGAGTTTAGGTTGTGATAGTTTTATTGTATTGACGACTTCCATAAAACCAACACCAACAACGAATATTACACAAGCAATTTGTAATGGTAATTCAATTACGTTTAATGGAAACACCATCACAACAGCTGGTGTTTATCGTGATACATTGACGACGAGTTTAGGCTGTGATAGTTTTATTGTATTGACAGTTTCAATATCATCATCACCAACAACGAATATTACACAAGCAATCTGCAATGGAAATTCAATTACGTTTAATGGAAACACCATCACCACTGCAGGTGTTTATCGCGATACATTGACGACGAGTTTAGGTTGTGATAGTTTTATTGTTTTAACGACTACAATAAAACCAACACCAACAACGAATATTACACAAGCAATTTGTAATGGAAATTCAATTTCATTTAATGGAAACACCATCACCACAGCTGGTGTTTATCGCGATACATTGACGACGAGTTTAGGTTGTGATAGTTTTATAGTGTTGACAGTCTCCATAAGAACATCACCAACAACGAATATCACTCAAGCAATTTGTAACGGAAATTCAATTTCATTTAATGGAAATACCATTACTACAGCTGGTGTATATCGCGATACATTGACGACGAGTTTAGGTTGTGATAGTTTTATTGTTTTAACGACTACAATTAAACCAACACCAACCACGAATATTACACAAGCAATTTGTAATGGAAATTCAATTTCATTTAATGGAAACACCATCACAACAGCAGGTGTTTATCGCGATACATTGACAACGAGTTTAGGTTGCGATAGTTTTATTGTATTGACAGTTTCCATAAGAACATCACCAACAACGAATATTACACAAGCAATTTGTAACGGAAATTCAATTACATTTAATGGAAACACCATCACAACAGCTGGTGTTTATCGCGATACATTGACGACGAGTTTAGGTTGTGATAGTTTTATAGTATTGACAGTCTCAATAACATCATCACCAACAACAAACCTCACACAAGCAATCTGCAATGGAAATTCAATTACATTTAATGGAAACACCATCACAACAGCTGGTGTTTATCGCGATACATTGACAACGAGTTTAGGTTGTGATAGTTTTATAGTATTGACAGTTTCCATAAGAACATCACCAACAACGAATATCACACAAGCAATCTGCAATGGAAATTCAATTACATTTAATGGAAATACCATCACAACAGCAGGTGTTTATCGCGATACATTGACGACGAGTTTAGGTTGTGATAGTTTTATAGTATTGACAGTTTCCATAAGAACATCACCAACAACGAATATCACTCAAGCAATTTGTAATGGAAATTCAATTTCTTTTAATGGAAACACCATCACCACTGCAGGTGTTTATCGCGATACATTGACAACGAGTTTAGGTTGTGATAGTTTTATAGTGTTGACAGTCTCCATAAGAATAGCACCAATCACAAACATAACTCAAGCAATTTGCAATGGAAGTTCAATTACATTTAATGGAAATACCATTACCACAGCAGGTGTTTATCGCGATACATTGACAACGAGTTTAAGATGTGATAGTTTTATTGTTTTAACGACTACAATTAAACCAACACCAACTACAAATATTACACAAGCAATCTGCAATGGAAATTCAATTTCTTTTAATGGAAACACCATCACCACTGCAGGTGTTTATCGCGATACATTGACAACGAGTTTAGGTTGTGATAGTTTTATAGTGTTGACAGTCTCCATAAGAACATCACCAACAACGAACATCACACAAGCAATTTGTAATGGTAATTCAATTACGTTTAATGGAAATATCATTACCACTGCAGGTGTTTATCAAGATACATTGACGACGAGTTTAGGTTGTGATAGTTTTATTGTTTTAACGACTACAATTAAACCAACACCAACAACGAATATCACACAAGCAATTTGTAATGGAAATTCAATTTCTTTTAATGGAAATACGATTACAACAGCTGGTGTTTATCGCGATACATTGACAACGAGTTTAGGTTGTGATAGTTTTATAGTATTGACAGTCTCCATAAGAACATCACCAACAACGAATATCACACAAGCAATTTGTAATGGAAATTCAATTACGTTTAATGGAAACACCATCACAACAGCTGGTGTTTATCGCGATACATTGATAACGAGTTTAGGTTGTGATAGTTTTATTGTATTAACGACTACAATTAAACCAACACCAACAACGAATATCACACAAGCAATTTGCAATGGAAGTTCAATTACGTTTAATGGTAATATCATCACCATAGCTGGTGTTTATCGTGATACATTGACGACGAGTTTAGGTTGTGATAGTTTTATTGTTTTAACTACTACAATTAAACCAACACCAACTACGAATCTTACTCAAGCAATTTGTAATGGAAATTCAATAACTTTTAATGGAAATATCATCACCATAGCTGGTGTTTATCGTGATACATTGACTACGAGTTTAGGTTGTGATAGTTTTATAGTATTGACTGTTACGGTCAATTCAAGACCAACGACCAATATCAGTAGAGCTATTTGTCAAGGTACAAGCATTGCGTTTAACGGACAAATAATAACTACAGCAGGAACTTTCAGAGATACGTTGACTACATCATTAGGTTGTGATAGTTTCATTTTATTAACTGTAAAAATAAATCCTATAAAACGAACTACTCAAAATCTGATTGTCTGCCAAGGTAATTCAGTAACAGTTGGAACACATACGTATACTTCAACAGGAAATTATATTGATACGCTTCAAAGTAGTCAAAATTGCGATAGTATCATTACTACAAATTTAACCGTCAATCCTAATTTTTCGCAAACTGTAAGTATTGTTTCTGATACCAATAATATTTGCGATGGACAACTTGTTCGATTTACAGCAACTATACAAAATACAGGCGCCAACTTAATATATCAATGGTATTTAAATGGAAATCAAGTTGGTGCAAATAATGCACTATTTACTTCAACAACATTGCATAATAACGATGCGATTTATGTACAGATTAAATCGAATGCAACATGCTTGTTAAATCCAACAGCAACAAGTAATACGATTCGTATTCATGTAGATACTATAGATTTTTCAATTCCTAAAATTGAATATTGTAATGGACAAAGCAGTATCGTTAATTTGCATATTTCACCAACTAATTATTCAGTATTCTGGAAAAACGGAAACGATACTTTTACAACATATAATGTAGATAGCATCGTAGTAAATAATACATCTACAAGTAGCTTGTCTTTTTTGATTCGATTTGGAAATGGTTGCAGCAAATCAGGTGTAATTCCAATAAAAGTAAATCCTTTGCCAGTAATTGATGCAACGGTAGATATTCCAAAAGCGAAGTATCAAGAAGAAGTTCAATTAGGTGTTTCACATAGTGGAACATTAAGTTATAATTGGTCGCCAGCAACATCAGTTAATAATGATTCTATTCGAAATCCAACATCGATAATAAAAACAACTACTTTATTTTCTGTACAAGTAAAAGATAAAAATAATTGCACTACTACAGATACTATTTTAGTTGAATTAATTGATGAATGTCAGGAGAATTTTATATTTATTCCAACTGCATTTTCACCAAATAATGATGGAATTAATGATTGCTTTGGTATCTTGTCACCACCAGTTTTATCAGAATTTAAAATGGTAATATTTGACCGTTGGAATGAAAAAATATTTGAAGGAAATGATGTTAATGAATGTTGGAATGGTAATTATAAAGGTGAAGAATCGTTAGTTGATTCTTATATTTATATTATCAGTTTTAGATGTTATAATGGAAAAATACTTTCAAAGAAAGGAACAGTTACATTGCTGAAATAAGATAAAATTTAATGTTTGATACATTTAGTTTAAAAACCATTTATTGAATCTGCAATTGCACGTGCATCACCAATTTCATAAAAATCAACACCAATAAAGTTGATAAAATGACTGTTGGCATTTGAGCAGTCTTGAACACGTTTTCCAATTACTGCACGCGTATTTGCAGAAGGAGCCAATGTTTTATCAGGCAATCCTAATGAAGTTTGCAACCAGTGATTAACCAAGTATAATTGGCGATTACCTGAACCACCTCGATTTACATCTGAGTCAAAATCACTTACATTTTGGTAAGAATATTTAGTGTCAAAAATGGTTGACCAAGCATACATTAAATAAGAAGCACGCGGTGATTTATTTCTTTCTACAAAACAAACCAAACGTTTATTTGCGTCAATCATGGTTTGCAATGTTGGCCAAGTTCCTGATGTGTTTATATAACAGAATGCATCTAAACCAATGCTGTCAATTGCTTTTTGTAGTTGCACGTTTGTTCCTTCATTTTGAAATATTATAGTGACTATCTCTTCTCTGTTTGCTACTAAAAAATCTTTAACTTCTTTCAACACATCAACTAATTTTTGCTGACCAAAAGTTGGAATTGCATGATATGTCAACGCATTTCCGTCAGTACCATCATAGGTGTCAATCATCAAACCACGCACACAATTGTTTAATTGATTTGTAATAGATTCAGTTTGATTTGGTATAGAATATCCTTTTTCTGAATTATTCATTGCATTATGTGTCATCACAAAACAAACTTCATTGTATTTTTTACTATTCAATTCAGTATGTTTTTGGCATGCATAGGTTGGATTTGTATTATTTTTTTTGCAAGAAAAAACAAACAACATTATTGTTAGAAATACGCAGTTTTTAATTATTTTACACATAGAAAACATTATAAATTCATAAATTGTACTAAATTAATAAACACAAAGCAGACTTTTTTTAAAAACTATTTTATTTTAATTTTTAACTGTATTTTTATCATATGGCAAAAAGCAACACAAGTATAATTGATAAAATTTTGAATCGTAATGAAATGGACGACATCGTAAATGTTTTCCCAAATAAAGTTGGTTCACAAGGGTATGATGCTTGGGGTTTTAATATGAAAAATATGAAAAACAACATGCGTTTTACAAAGTATTTATATGATTCATTTTATAAAGTAGAAGCATTTGGATTAGAAAATATTCCAAAAGAAGGCAGATGTTTAATTATTCCAAATCATAGCGGCCAGTTGCCATTTGATGGTATGCTTATTGGCTATGCATTACTGACAAACCAGTATGCACCACGTGCTCCAAAAGCAATGGTAGAACGTTTTTTGCCAACAGTACCATTTATCGGAAATTGGTTAAGTTCTGTTGGTGCCGTTATTGGCGATCCAATTAATTGCGAGCGAATGTTAGATAATGAAGAAGCTGTGGTAGTTTTTCCCGAAGGCGTTCGCGGCTCTAATAAATTGTATAAATTAAAGTATCAGTTGCAACGCTTTGGTTCAGGATTTATGCATTTGGCAATGAAACATAATGCACCAATAATTCCAGTTGCTGTTATTGGAATGGAAGAAACAATAAGGTCCTATGCTGATTTGAAACCTTTAGCAAAAGTATTAGGTATGCCTGTAGCTCCAATTGTTATTCCATGGGTATTTCCATCTAAAGTATATTTATACTTTGGAAAACCAATGTATTTTAAAAATGATGTACATAAAGAAAGCGATGTTAAAGAACGCGTAGATGAAGTAAAAGCAGCAATCAATAAATTAATTAGCACAGGATTGGAAAAAAGAAATGCCGATATTGCTGATAAAAAAAATGAAAAGAAATAAGTTATAAAAAATAGGTTAAATGTTATAAAGTTGATTTAATTAATTCTGAAACTAATAACTAATAACTAATAACGTGTAACACATAACTAACAAAATTATGGAACAGAAAAAGAAAATTTTAGTTACAGGAGCCGCTGGTGCTTTGGCTAAAAAAGTAATTGATAAACTAAAAAAAGATTACAAAATAATTGCCATTGATTTTCGAACAAAAGTAGATTTAGGTATTCCTGTAGAAAGCTATAAAGTTGATTTTAATAAACGCATTTTCGAAGATGTTTTCCGCGAACATCAGTTCGATGCAATAATACATTTAGGTAGAATTTCTGCACAAGAATTAAATCGTTTTACACGTTACAACGCTAATGTAATTGGAACCAAAAAATTATTTGATTTGGCCAGAAAATATAATGTGCCTCAAACGTTAGTGATGTCAACTTATTTCGTGTATGGTGCATCACCTTACAATCCATCCTTACTTGACGAAACCACACCGTTAAAAGCATCAGAATTAACGATGGACTTAGTGGATTCTGTTGAGTTAGAAAATTTATCGTCTATTTATTTATACAAACATCCTGAATTGCACATTACCGTTTTGCGTCCTTGTAATATTGCTGGTCCAGGTGTGCGAAATACTTTTTCGTTGTTGCTATCAGAAAAACGATCGCCTGTACTTTGGGGTTTTTCGCCACTGATGCAGTTCATTCATATTGATGATATGCGTGATGCAATTTGTACTGCTTTTGAAAAAAATATTCCAGGTGTTTATAATGTTGCTCCTGATGATTATATTGGTTTTCAGGATGCAATAAAAATTGCAGGAAGTCAGCGAATACAAATACCTTCGGTTCCACCTTCATTAACAGAAGGAATTGCACGATTTTTAAAATGGAAATCATTTCCACCATATTTAATTAACTATTTCAAATATCCTGTAATCATTGATGGTAGCTTATTTGCAAAAACATTTGGCTTCAAACCTAAGAAAACACTCGAGGATATTTTTACCTATTACAGAAGTTTGAAATAAAAGTATGGAATCAACTTTTATTTCTTTTTTACAAACACCAATTGGTGAACTTGAAATAATTGCTGATGAAAACAGTGTGTTGTCTGTTACTTTTAATGACGTTAAAAGCAAAAAAACAAATGTAAATGAAAATGAGATTTCAATTAAATGTAAGCAACAATTACAAGAATATTTTAATGAGTCTAGAAAGATTTTTGAATTAACTCTGAATTTTAATGGCACAGATTTTCAAAATAAGGTTTGGACTGAATTACAAAATATCTCAATCGGTAAGACAATTTCTTATCTTCAATTAGCTAAAAATTTAGGCGATGCCAAATGCATTCGTGCTGCAGCTTCAGCCAATGGTAAAAATCCTTTTGCAATCATCGTTCCTTGTCATCGTGTTATTGGTAAAGATGGCTCATTGACTGGCTACGCTGGTGGTTTGTGGCGAAAACAATGGTTGTTAGAACATGAAAATAATATTAAAAAACAGGTTTCTTTATTTGTGTGAAGCGTGATTTGTTTGATTTTTATGATCTATTTGATTTTATAATCCAATGTTATTTATTAAAACGAAATGTAATTATTTAATGAATCAATACAATCTGTTTTAAATCCGTAAAATCCGTATCATAAAAGTTCCATATTTTTATAACAAAAATTAACGCAACATAGTTGCATTTACAGAATTTTAGGTTTAAGTTTAATTTAATTAAACCTACCAACAAAAATATGAAACCATACATACCACATCCTTGCCACGAAGATTGGAATGCAATGACCGATTCCGAAACTTCGGAAGAAAGAGGTCGCCATTGTGATGTCTGCTCAAAAGTAGTAGTAGATTTTACTAAGATGAGTGATGCTGAAATGATAGATTATTTACAGCAACATTCAAAACAAAAAATCTGTGGACATTTCAGAAATGAACAGTTATATCAAGCAGAAAAAATAGAAATAAATTTAGCATCCATTCCAACAAATTTATCTTTCAGAAAATATTTTGCCATTGCATTGTTAATTGCTTTTACATCATTTGGCTTAGTTTCCTGCAAATCAAATTCAGGAAAAACTGTTGGCGAAATTGAGGTTGTTGATTCTGTTCATTCAACTCAACAAAATTTAATCGATTCAAATTTTAAAGAAGGAGAAATTACATATTCTGATGATTCAGTTAAATCAAATGTTATTTCAACAAAAAAAGTAACAATTGATACTTTATCAATAGTTACTATGGGTGATGTTTGTATAAAACCAAATGATGATAAAAAAAATATTAAACCAATACAAAAAAAAACAAAAGGAAAAATAGAAATTAAGTCAATTCAACAAGAAGATATAATACAATCTCAAACAACTACAGGAATCATGATTCCACCAGATGAAGTTATTCAAAAATAATTCGTGTTCATTCGTGTAATTCGTGGCAAAAGAACACCTTCAAATTCTTTTCTTTTAATCTTAAAATAATTCGGGAACTTTTTCCGCTTTTTGTACATTTGTATAAAATTCATTAATTCTATAATTCACTAATTCAACATTAATATAAAATGGGAAAAAGAGTTCTAATTATTGGTGCAGGTGGTGTAGGTAACGTAGTTGTGCGTAAATGCGCATCAGTGCCTGAAGTTTTCAGTCATATCATGCTGGCAAGTCGCACCAAATCTAAATGCGATGCGATTGCAGCAGACATCAAAAACATGAAAATTGAAACTGCAGCTTTAGATGCTGATAATGTGCCTGAAATCGTAGCTTTAATCAACCAATTTAAACCGGATTTGGTGATGAATATAGCATTGCCTTATCAAGATTTAACAATTATGGATGCTTGTTTGGAAACTGGCGTTCACTACTTAGATACAGCCAACTACGAACCAAAAGATGAAGCAAAGTTTGAATACTCTTGGCAATGGGCCTATCAGGAACGTTTCAAAGAAAAAGGTATCATGGCTTTGTTAGGTTGTGGTTTCGATCCAGGTCAGTCGCAAATTTATGTGGCACATGCAGCTAAACATCATTTTGATGAAATCCATTATTTAGATATTGTAGATTGCAATGCTGGTGATCACGGACAAGCATTCGCTACGAATTTCAATCCTGAAATAAACATTCGTGAAATTACTCAAGACGGAAAATATTGGGAAAATGGTGAATGGAAAATCATTAAACCTATGTCTATTCATAAGCCAATTGATTATCCGAATATTGGTCCGAAAGAATCGTATTTATTGTATCACGAAGAATTGGAATCTTTAGTAAAGAATTTTCCAACTTTAAAACGTGCACGTTTTTGGATGACATTTGGCCAAGCATATTTAACGCATTTAGAAGTAATGCAAAATATTGGAATCACAAGCATTAAACCAATCATGTTCCAAGGAAGAGAAATTATTCCAATTGAATTCTTAAAAGCATTATTGCCTGAACCAGGAAGCTTAGGTGAAAATTATTCTGGTGAAACTTCGATTGGTTGCCAAATAAAAGGAATCAAAGACGGTAAAGATCAAACCTATTTTATCTGGAATAATTGCAAGCATCAAGATGCATATAACGATAGCAAAGCACAAGGTGTAAGTTATACAACTGGTGTTCCAGCTATGTTAGGAGCGAAGCTGATGTTAGAAGGAATTTGGATGAAACCTGGTGTGTACAACACAGAAGAAATGGATCCTGATCCGTTCATGGCGCAAATTGGTGGTTACGGTTTACCTTGGCACGAAAAAGTTGGTTTGGAATTGCCACATGAATATTAAAAACGTAAAAATAACTATCTTTAAACTTCGCAGTAAATCTGCGAAGTTTTTTGTTTAATAATACAACACATGCAAATCAAATCCAACTACATCGATATTAAAAACAAGGAAATTTTTCCTGCAAAAATTACTATTGAAAATGGCAAAATTAAATCTATTGAAAAAATAGATGAAGTACTTGAAACGTATATTTTGCCTGGCTTTGTAGATGCACATGTACACATAGAAAGTTCGATGTTAGTGCCAACTGAATTTGCCAAAAAAGCAGTGATACATGGAACTGTTGCAACTGTTTCTGATCCACATGAAATTGCCAATGTATTAGGAAAAGAAGGTGTTTATTACATGATTGAAAATGGAAAGAAATGTCCGTTCAAATTTAATTTTGGTGCACCATCTTGCGTGCCAGCAACCAGTTTTGAAACAGCTGGTGCAGAAGTAACAGCAGAAGATATTGATGAATTAATGTCGCTAAATGAAATAAAATATTTAGCAGAAATGATGAATTATCCAGGTGTTTTATTCAACGATAAACTAGTAATGGATAAAATTGCAATTGCAAAAAAACACAACAAACCAATTGATGGTCACGCACCAGGTTTAATTGGCGAAAAAGCAATTAATTATATCAATGCAGGAATTTCTACAGATCATGAATGTTTTACCTATGATGAAGCAAAATTCAAACTAGAACATGGAATGAAAGTGCTGATTCGTGAAGGTAGTGCTGCTAAAAATTTTGATGCATTGATTGATTTATTGAATGATTTTCCAAGTGAAATTATGTTTTGTTCTGATGACAAACATCCTGATGATTTGATGATTGGTCACGTCAATCTACTAGTAAAACGTGCTCTAGCAAAAGGAATTGATATTTTTAAAGTGTTACAAGCTGCATGTGTAAATCCAGTAAAACATTATAAATTAGAAGTTGGTTTGTTGAAAGAAAATGACGCAGCAGATTTTATCATCATCAATAATTTACATGATTTTGAAATTTTAGAAACGTATATCGATGGAAATTTAGTTGCGAAAAATGGCGTTAGTTTTATTGAAACACAACCTGAAAAAATCGTCAATAATTTTTCTATCGACTTTAAAAAAGCAAGTGATTTTCAAATTCAATTATCATCACAAAAAATAAATGCAATAGAAGTTATCGACGGACAATTAATTACCAAAACATTCATCGGTAATATTTTATTAGATAAAGATAAAAATGCGATTTCTAATATTGAAGATGATATTTTGAAAATTGCAGTGGTGAATCGTTACCAAGAAAAACCAATTGCTGTTGCGTTTATAAAAAACTTTGGATTAAAACGCGGTGCTTTAGCATCATCTGTGGCACATGATTCACACAACATAATTGTAGTTGGTGTAGATGATGAAAGTATGTGCAAAGCTGTGAATGCAATCATTGCAGAAAAAGGTGGTTTGTCTGTTACCGATGGAACTAACACACAAGTATTAGGTTTGCCTGTTGCTGGTTTGATGAGTATTGATAGCTGCGAAGTAGTTGCTGAAAAATATACTGAATTGGTAAAATCTGCAAAAGAAATTGGTTGCACTTTACATTCACCATTTATGTCACTTTCATTTATGGCTTTGCTGGTTATTCCAAGCTTAAAACTCAGCGATAAAGGTTTGTTCGATGGTAATAAATTTGAGTTTTGTGATTTAGAAGTAAAAGATTAAGTAAATTTGCAACTCAAAATTATACATGAATTACAACCAAATACCATCGCCATCTTATGTTTTAGAAGAAGATAAGTTAATCAAAAATCTTTCTTTATTAAAGAGAGTGCAAGACGAATCTGATGTTCATATTATTTGTGCGTTGAAAGGTTTTTCGTTTCATAATGTTTTTCCGTTGGTGAAACAATATTTGCATGGCGCAACGGCAAGCTCTTTTCACGAAGCAAAATTAGTGTTCGAAGAAATGAAAGTGAAAGCACACACATATTGTCCAGTGTATGTGCCAAATGAGTTCGATGAAATTCAAGATATATCATCGCACATCACGTTTAATTCGTTGACGCAATATGAATTGTACAAAAGTAAAATGCGCAACGATATTTCTTATGGTTTGCGTGTAAATCCTGGTTATTCGGAAATAGAAACTGATTTGTATAATCCAGCTTCGCCAAATTCGCGTTTAGGAATTCCACGAAATTTATTGACTGATACATTGCCTGATGGAATTGATGGAATTCATTTCCATGCGTTGTGTGAAAATACATCTTATACATTGGAACGAGTTTTAGAATCGTTTATCAACTTATATCATCCGTTAATTTTACAAGCAAAATGGCTGAATTTTGGTGGTGGTCATTTAATCACACGTAAAGATTACGAGCCAGAACATTTGATAAAAATTTTGAAAGCATTCAAAGCAAAATATCCGAATATTGAAGAAATTATTTTAGAACCAGGCAGCGCAATTGGCTGGCAAACTGGTGTGTTGGTTTCTACTGTTTTGGATATTGTTCCGAATGGTGATTTTCCGACAGCAATGTTGGATGTTTCTTTCACTTGTCATATGCCTGATTGTTTGGAAATGCCATATAAACCTGCTGTTTTGAGCGCAACAGAAAATGGAAAACACGAATATAATTTAGGTGGAATGAGTTGTTTGGCTGGTGATTTTATGGGAACTTGGAAATTTGAAAATGAACTAAAAATTGGCGATAAAATTATTTTTGATGATATGATACATTATACGATGGTAAAAACATCAACATTCAATGGAATTAATTTACCAAGTATTGGAATTTGGAAAACGGATGATACATTCGAATTGGTACAGTCGTATGGATATGAAGATTATAAAAAAAGATTGAGTTAAAAATTTTTTTTTTATAAATTTATAGAAATTCTGAATTAGGTTTGAAATATTTTTTGATAGTTTTAAAGAAATTATTTACAAATCATGTCAATCATTTAAGTTGATAAATCATGGTTCAGACAAAAACGAAAAGATAAAATGCAAAAGATATTTGACGATTTATACAAACGAGCTGAAAGAACAATTACATCTGGAACTGCAGTTTCTGAGTTGCTTGATCAGGTTTTTTTGAAGGTTGGTGAAACAACAGAACTGTTTTATAAAGTGCAAGATAGCATGATAGCATTGACACGAATGTTACGAGCGTGGATGCAAGGTGATTATAAAAATATTTCCACAAAGTCAATCATTGCTGTAGTTGCAGCATTAATTTATTTCGTAAATCCATTAGATTTAATTCCTGATTTTATTCCAATCATAGGTCAAATAGACGATATTTTTATTTTAGGATATTTGATAAAAATGCTGAATAAAGAAATTGAACGTTTCATGGCTTGGGAAAAAGAACAGAAAGCAGCATAATGAGTGATTCATTTTTAGATAATTTGGTAGAACGATTTTATCCAAAATCATCAGAAAAAATTCGAGAAGTTTTAGCTACTAATTTCTTATTGGAGAAATTAGCAACATCTGTATATGCAAAATTGGATAATTATGTGCAACAATATGCAGATATTAGTGACAGAATTATTTCATTGGTGCACATATCACAAGATTGGCAAAAAGGTGCATATCGCACTATATCATACAGAAATATTTCAATAGGAATTTTTGTGTTAATGTATTTTGCGAATCCGTATGATTTTGTACCAGATTTTATTCCATTCTTAGGTAAAAAAGACGATGATTATTTTGTCAAAAAAGGATTAGTATATCTAGACGAAGAAATCGAAAAGTATAACAAATGGAAAGCGCATAAATAAAAAAAACTCAACGTACGTTGAGTTTTTTTATGAATATAATATAAGTTGAATTTAAAACTTAAACACCAAACCTAATTTCGCATAAGAACCTTCTAAATAACCAGCTTCTAAATTTCCGCCAATATGTTCTACGAAATAATAAGAAACGCCAATTCCAGCACCAACAATGGCACCAGCTCCAAATTTATTAAAAACAGCAGAATTTTTGTCAGCTAATCGGAAACCACCACCAAGTGCTAAAGGAATGTAAACATCAAATTTATCAGCATCCAATTTTGCATTTCCTTTCTCAGAAATTAATTGATATAAATGGAAAACACCACGCATTCCAACACCAAAATATCTATATTTTAAAAACCGCTGTTTCCAGATAAATCTGTGCCGTATTTTTTACCTGAAAAAGTAAACCAACCACCAATTCCAAAATATTTGCTAGCTGCATAATCCATATTCAATGTAACACCAGGTACAAAACCTAAGCCAGTTACGACACCACCTGGTATGTAGCTGTGATGTCCTAAATTTGTTGTTAAATACATATTGAAATCGCCTTTTTCGGTAGCAGTTACTTGTTTAGTTGCAAATAATGAAATAGCAAAAATTGCTATAAATATAAGTTTCTTCATAAATCTAATTTTAGTGCAAAAATATAGTAAATCTTTATTTAAATAGATAGAATCGTATTAAATAATTCCATTAAATTTTCGGATGAACCATTCTATAGTTAATAACAACAATGCCAAAAAGAATAACCATTTCAAATCTATCAATGGTTTGGTGTTGAATGTTTCAAATAAAATGGTTTTTATCCTTTTATCTTTTTGCAAATCATCTACTATTTTTTCCATATTATTTGGATAATAAAATTTGCCACCACTTTGATTCGTCAAGGTATTTAATAATTGATGATTAGCTTGCGTATTCAATGTTTCAATAATTACTGCACGTACAGCAAAACTGCACGACGCAGTATTTGCTTTTCCTTTGTAATTTGTTTTAGCGTTTACTACATAATTTCCAACAGGCAAAATGCCTGCGTTTAAAGTGTATGCATTCATTGTTTTGTCAAATGTAAAGTTGAATTCTTTTCCATTGTCGCCTTTTACAATACATGAAGCATCTACATCGTTTACCAATTCATAGCTTTCGTTATACAATTCAGCATCTAGTAAAATTTGTTCGTTTGCATTAAAAATATTTTTTTGTGCATGTACTTTAAATTTGCGTTTGTCGCCTTTTACAGTTATGTATTGCACACATTTATTGATCAATTCATCGGTTGCGTTGTAGTTTTTATTATGTAAAAATTCATTCATTCGCCATCGCCAAATGCCTTCGCCACAAAACATTCCAGTTTTTTTACCATTCACTTCGTTGAATAATAACAATGGATTTTCAGTGGCAATATTTCCAATCTTTTGTTTGTAAAAAACGGATGCTGTTGTGGCCAACTGATAGCGACCAAATGGCGATAACAATGGTGGAAATGTTTGAATAGTCTTTAAAGTTGATTCGTTAATTGTAAATTTTGAAAATGAATTTTCATACATTGGATACACATCATTTCCGTTTAAAGATGAACCAGCAATTTGCAGAATTTTCTGTAATGAATTGAACTGCGCTAAATTCGTATTTGCTGAAAGTACCAGTAAAACAGGTGTTTGCGATGCAACTATTTCTTGAATTGTATTTAATTTATTGGAAGCGCCAAGCGAAGGCAAACCATGTAAAATAATTAGATTTGCATCTTTATAATTTCCTGAATAATTTTTAATATCAGCTTGTTCAAACTGATAATTTTTATTTTGTTCTATCGCATTTTTAAACGCTTTTATATCTGGATGTGGTGCATCATACAGCATCAAAATTTTCTGTCTGCCATCAATTACTTCAATATACGCAACATCAAAATTGTTTTCTAAAATTGCTTCTCCTGCAATTGTTTTTAGTTTTATTTTATATTGCAGAATGCCAGCTTTATTAGCATCGCCAATTACATCTGTTTGGAAATTAAAATGATCTTCATTTATAGAAATTACTTTTGAAGTGATTTTTCCTTCTGGTGAACTGATTTCTAAAACAGTATTTTGTCCTTGCAAATGATTGGCTTCAATTTGTACATTGATATTAAACTGATCGCCAAGATAAACCACATCAGGATAACGAACACTTTTTATCAACGCATCTTTTTTTAAGGATGTGTCGCCTAAAGCTATCGTATATATTGGTGTTGTTAACGCATTTTTATTATAAATAGGTGAGTTGCCTTTGTTGAAAATTCCATCAGAAGCTAAAATGACGGCACCAATATTTTGCGATGCATGTCGCGTGAAAACTTCATTTATAGATGCTGAAATGTCGGTTTCTTTTTCAGAGAAATTAGGTGTTTTAAAATCAATTAATTGATCACTGAAATTATACGACACCAATTCAAACTTATCTTTTATTTTTTCTTGAAGTGCTGCCAATTGCTCCAAATATTTCTGTTTGTTATAATTTCCAAACGAAACATTTAAAGAAGAAGTATTGTCTTGCAATAAAACAATAATTGGTTTGTCTTCTTCAATTTTTTTAGTTTTAATTAATGGTGATAATAAAAAAAATGAAATTAATGTAATGGCTGCAAACCGTAAAAATGCTAAAATATATTTCCAGTGTTTTTTTTCTTTTTCATTAAAAATAAATTCTTTTCTACCATACAAAATATATGCGAATACAATGCCTGTTGCTATGCAAAACAGCAAAAACCACCATGGATATTCGAGTATGAATGTTGCGTTCATTTAAATTACAAAATACGGAAAGAAATGTAAGTACAACGTTATTTTTATTAAAAAAACAGCTTGATTATTCAAGCTGTTTTTTATTTGTCTAATGACTATTGATTAATAACTAATCAACTATTATTTACTTAATGCTTCAGCAACAGTTTTGCCAATGTTTGCTGGTGAATCTACTACATGAATGCCACATTCGCTCATGATTTTCATTTTAGCAGCAGCCGTATCTTCAGCACCACCAACGATAGCACCAGCATGACCCATTCTTCTTCCTTTCGGTGCCGTTTGTCCAGCAATGAAACCAATAACAGGTTTTCTTAAATTATCTTTAATCCAACGTGCGGCATCCGTTTCCATGCTGCCACCAATTTCGCCAATCATAACAATTGCGTCTGTTTCGTCATCATTCATGAACATTTCAACTGCTTCTTTAGTAGAAGTTCCAATGATTGGATCTCCACCAATTCCAATAGCAGTTGATACGCCAAAACCAGCTTTTACAACTTGATCAGCTGCTTCGTAGGTTAAAGTACCAGATTTTGAAACGATACCAATTCTACCTTTTTTGAAAACAAAACCTGGCATAATGCCAATTTTTGCTTCATCAGCCGTAATAATTCCAGGGCAATTGGGTCCAATCATACGCACACCTTTTGATGTAACATATTTTTTAGCTTTAATCATATCTTGCACAGGAATTCCTTCCGTAATAGTAACAATTAATTGAATGCCTGCATCAGCAGCTTCCATGATGGCATCAGCAGCAAATGCTGGTGGAACAAAGATAATAGATACGTTTGCGCCAGTTGCTTTTACTGCATTTTCAACGGTATTAAAAACAGGTTTGTCTAAATGTGTACTTCCTTCTTTTCCAGGTGTAACACCACCAACTACATTGGTACCGTATTCTATCATTTGTGTTGCGTGAAAAGTGCCTTCTTTGCCAGTAAAACCTTGTACAATTACTTTAGAGTTTTTGTTAACTAATATGCTCATTTTGATTTAATTAATGAAAAATTATTTATTTTAATTTAGATATTCTTTTTATGTTTTTCTATGATTTTTAAAAGTCGTGCATCGCGTGCTTCTTTTAAGAATTCTGATGCAAAAATGAAATCAATTAATTCTTCATTGTCAGATTCAAATAAAGATTCTTTATCGCCTTCCCAATGTTTATTGCCTTGATGTAAGAAAATTATTTTATCACCATTTGCTATAACACTATTCATGTCGTGTGTATTGGTTATGGTTGTAATTTGATATTCTTCAGTAATTTCCATCAATAATTCATCAATTACAATGGAAGTTTGAGGATCTAAACCAGAATTTGGTTCATCACAAAAAAGATATTTTGGATTGAGAACAATGGCGCGCGCAATACCTGTACGTTTTTGCATACCACCAGATAGTTGTGAAGGAAATTTCAGATTTGCATTTATCAAATTAACACGTTTCAATACTTCATTTACTCTGTCTTTTTTTTCAGACAATGACATTTTAGTAAACATGTCTAACGGAAAACGCACATTTTCTTCCACGGTTAATGAATCAAATAATGCACCACCTTGAAAAAGCATTCCTAATTCTCTTCGAATAACATTTTTTTCTTCAATATTCATCGCAACATAATCACCTTCATCAAAAAGAATATGACCACTGGTTGGTGTCAATAGTCCAACAATACATTTAAGTAATACCGTTTTCCCAGATCCACTTTTACCAATAATTAAATTATTTTTTCCAGCTTCAAAATGACATGAAACTCCTTTCAACACTTCTTGTGTTCCAAATTTTTTAATGATATTTTGTACTTCTATCATCTAATTTTTAGTTTAATAATAGCCATGCTAAAACGAAATCTGCCACTAATACCATTACAGAACTCAATACAACTGCTTTTGTGCTTGCTTTTCCTATTTCTAATGCACTACCTGATGCGTAAAATCCTTGATAACAAGATATTGAAGTAATAATGAATCCAAAAACAGTTGCTTTAATTAACATGACATTGATGTTTTTTTGTAAAAAACCCATTAAAACACCTTGCATATAATCTTCGCTGGATACATAACCTGTTAATTCACCAGCTAATAAACCACCATAAATACCAGTAGCAGCTGCAATAACAACCAAAATTGGCACCATAATAATGGCTGCTGCTAATTTAGGACCGATTAGATAGGAAAAAGTATTGACACCCATAATTTCTAAAGCATCAATTTGTTCGGTAAGTCGCATAGTGCCTAATTCAGAAGCTAAGTTAGAACCTACTTTTCCAGCTAATATTAATCCTGAAATAGTTGGTGCGAGTTCAAGTATCATAGATTCTTTCACAACATAACCAACAAAATACATTGGAACCATTGATGTCGATAAATTATATGCAAATTGAGTTGAAGTTACAGCACCAATAAAAAATGAAATCAATAAAATAATAATTACGGAACCAACACCAATATTTACCATTTGGCGCATAGTTTCTTTCCAGTACATTATTGTACGTTCTGGTTTAGTAAAACAACGTTTTATCATTAAGATGTATCTTCCGATATGGAATAGTGGTCCGCCTGATTCGTGAATATATTCTGCCATTTAAACGTAGTGTTTTTAAAAACGGATAAAAATAGTGTATTTTTATGACATTAAAAAAGAAACCATAATCAAGATGTAAGAATTATAATAGATTTTTTACATACTATGTAATTTTGAAATTTAAAATATGAATATAGTTATCACAGGTGCAAGTAGAGGAATAGGTAAAGCCATTGCAGAAAAATTTTTGTCAGAAAATCATACCGTACTGATTTGTTCAAGTAATGAAACTAAATTGGCTGAATTAAAAATTCAATTTCCTTCAATTATTACCTTTGTTTGTGATGTTTCTAAAAAAGATGAAGTTGTTGCATTTGCAGATTTTGTTTTACAAAATTTTGAGTCAATAGATGTTTTGATAAACAATGCAGGTGTTTTTTTGCCAGGAAAAGTACATGATGAAGAAGATGGTATTTTAGAAAAAACAATGCAAACTAATTTATATAGTGCTTATTATTTGACTCAAAAGTTAGTTCCATCCATGATTGCAAAACGAAATGGATATATTTTTAATATGTGTTCAGTAGCAAGTATTAAAGCATATCCAAATGGTGGAAGCTATTCGGTTTCAAAATTTGCGTTGTTAGGATTTTCTAAATGTTTGCGTGAAGAATTAAAAGAGTACAATATAAAAGTAACATCCATTTTACCAGGTGCAACACTAACTGATTCCTGGTCTGGAACTGATTTGCCTGAAAGCAGGTTTTCTAAATCTGAAGATATTGCTGATTTAATTTATTCAATCACTCAACTATCTGCATTTTCTGTTGTAGAAGATTTAGTGATTCGGCCACAACTTGGTGATATTTGATGAAGTAGTAAGAGTTCTAAAAATAACTGTAACAGAAAAAAAAGATATTCTATTTAGAAACGTAAAATAGAAAAATAATCTACGTTAACTTTTCTAAAGTTTTAAAACATTACAAAGTTATTTTTTCTTTTTCTTCTTTTTATACAATGCTTCATCTTTTTCAGCTTGCAACATCAACGCTTTCAAATCTTCTTTAACAATATTATCGTTTCCATAAAATTCCAGTGTAGCTGAATATAATTCTTTATCAATTTCCAATACATGAATTGGTTTATCTAAATACGTTTCAATCTCTTTTAAAACAGGAATTTCTTCTGTGCTACAAAACGAAACTGCTTGACCTTTTTTGTCACCGCGACCTGTTCGTCCAACGCGATGCACATAGTTTTCTGCTTGTTCTGGCAAATCATAATTAATTACATAATCTACATTTGGAATATCAATTCCACGCGCATTAATATCTGTTGCAATTAAAATTTTCACCATACCTTTTTTAAATGCATCCATAACTTTCAATCTCTCTTCATGCTCTTTGTCGCTGTGCATCGTCAACGTTTTGATATTGGCTCTTTCCATAGCTTTTGCTACACGTTCGGCTCGTACCTTAGTTCTAACAAAAATCAAAATTTTATTTTCAGGATGTTCCTTGATGATACTTTCTAAGAAAAAACGCTTATCATCCATTTCAATATACGCAACAGCGTGTTGTATGTTTTTTGCAACTGGATCTTTTGGTGAAATTTGAATACGAATTGGATTGGTTACTAATGAATACGCTAATTTTTTTATCTTTTCATTAATCGTTGCTGAGAAAAATAATGTTTGTCGGTGTTTCGGTAAAAAGCGCAACATATCCTGAATATCTTTGATAAAACCCAAATCCAACATATGGTCAGCTTCATCTAAAATCAAGTAATCAATTTTATCTAATTTTAAAAATCCTTGACTCACCAAATCAAACATTCTTCCAGGTGTTGCAATCACAATATCTGCACCATTATAAAGAGCATCAATTTGTGGTTGCTGTTCCACACCACCAAAAATACAAAGTGTTTTGATACGCATTCCATTAGAAATTGCATCAAAAACTTCTTTCAATTGCAACGCCAATTCGTGTGTCGGAACCATCACAATGCAACGTACTTTGTCGGTTCTGCTAACTTTTTTGCGCTCATGAATTTGATGAATAATTGGAATCGCAAATGCAGCCGTTTTTCCGGTACCAGTTTGTGCAATAGCAAGCACATCTTCACCACGCATAATTGGTGGAATAGATTTGAACTGAATATCGGTTGGACGACGGAAACCAAGTTTTTCTAAATTATCTTTGATATCGTATGCAATGCTGTAATCGGTGAATTTCATATTGATTTTTGTATCGCAAAGTTACTCAAAGAATACACATCATACTGTATTTGTATGGTTAATCTTTCACAGCCAATTTTCCGTCTAATTTTTCTAAAATTGCTTTTGCTTGAACTTGATAATAATTATCATCTTTCGCGATGATTTGAAAATAGACTTGTGCGTTTTGCAAATCTTTGGATTTTAAATAGGCCAATGCTAAATACCAATTAATATCGAAATGAAATTCTTCGGAAGTTGTGATTTTAGATAAAATATCAATAGCTTTCTTTGGCTGATTGGTTGCCATCAAACTGATAGCATAAAATAAATTATTTTTGATATTATCAGGATTGGCAGCAACTAATTTTTCGTACATTTTTACTGCGCCAAAATAATCTTCTTTTTCATACAATTCTGCTGCTTTTGAACTAGAAGTAGTATCATTTTCACCACGTACAATTCCATCAGGATAGGTTAGCGGCTTGAAATTAGATGCATAAATTGCTTGTTCATCAATAGTTCCATTCTTTTGTAAAATAAAACGCCAAGTAGAAAATGCAACAATTCCAACTAAACATGCAGCAGCAGCATATTTAAAGAAGTTCATAAAAATGACTTTTTTATCAACTTTTAATTCAGAAACTTTTTGGTCAATTTGTTGGAATAACTCTTTCTCTGTTTTTTCTATTGAAAAAGAGGTGTCTTCTTTTGCAAAATTTTCAAAACCATCAACAGCATCTTTTAAAAATGGATCATTTTCCATTTCTAACTCAAATGCATATCTTTCATCGTTTGAAAGTTCGTTTGCCAAATACCTTTTAATTAATTCATTACTCATTTTCGTGTTGTTTTTCTTCCATAAAAATTTTCAAATTTCGTTTTCCATTCTGAATAGCACTTTTTACTTTATTCAGTTCGTAGCCAGTTATGGAAGCAACTTCTTGATAAGTTTTCTGCTGGTAATAAAACAATTCAATACACGTTCTTTGCTCTTCGTTTAAGTTGCTTAGCGCTTTTTGTAGTAGTTCACTTTTTTCTTCTACACTATTAAGATACATAGAAGTGTCATTTTCCATAAATTTTTCTGAATTATTTTCTAATTCAATGGTTTCCAATGATTTATTTTTTTCGATTTTTCTCAAAAGTTTGTGTTTGCACAACATGTACAACCAAGATTTGAAATAATCAACTTCCTGTGTCTTTAATTTTATTAATAGATGCTCAAAAATTTCTGAAACAGCTTCACTTGCATTTGTTTGGTCTTTTAAAAATTTATAGCAAACACCAAATACTAAAACAGCATAGCGTTTATACAACTCACCAATGTAAATTGCATCGTTTTCTTGACGATATAATTTTATTAATTCTTCATCAGAATAGCTAGCTATTGCGTCCATGATACTGTCAAAAATAGTTATTATTAGTAAAAATACAAATTTACTACGAAACAGGAATTTAAATGTTTACGTAATTTTTAAACTGTTTTTTTTACTTTTAAAGTGATTTTAATTTAAAAAAATCTGTATAAACCATAAATTTCATCCTGAAACAACATAATTTAACCAATTTTTTAATAATTTTCTTTTTGAATAATTGTATTTTTGACTGTGCGTTTTTTATCACTATTAACAATACTACTGCTGAGTAATCTTGTCTATGGACAACAAAATTCAGTAAAAATAACTGCAAAAATTGTAGATGAAAATGGAAATGCCGTTCCGTTTGCAGATGTTGCCAACCGTAGATTGCAACTTGGATTTTCTTCTTCAAAAGATGGTGTATTTTCAACCACTATTTTAAAATCAGATTCATTAACGATACTAAAAAGTGGATTTACACCAACAAAAATAAATTTACGTGATTCATCTTTAAAAAGCGAATATTTTCTAACCATAGTATTAAACAAAGTTCCATTGGAATTAAATGAAGTACAGATAAATGCGATACGTACACATCAGCAAATTCGACAAACCATAAACTCATTGTATGTTAAAAATACAGATGTAAATCCTGATGCACGTCCAATGATAAATCCACTTTCTTATTTGTATGAAATGTTTAGTAAGAAAGAAAAAGAAAAACGCATTGCATCAAAATTAGAAACGGAAGAAGCTAAACGAATTGTATTAAAAGATTTATTTCGTTTGTACAATAATTATAATATTATAGATTTAGACGAAGATGAATACGATCGTTTTATAACATTTTTAAACATGCCTTACGAATATTTACAACGCACAAGTGATTATGATTTAGCAGTTGCAGTAAAGCGTTCATTTGCTGGCTATTCAAAAGACAAAGGCAGTTCTTTTCGTAAACAAATTTATCCACCTGCATTAGATGATATGCAACAGATTAAAGTTGGAAATAGTGACAGATAAGATATTTTTTTGTATCTTAACTTTGTGAAAAAACTTTACACTTTATTATTACTATCTACACTCGCAAATTTTGTGCAAGCGCAATGTAATGGTGGAAGATTTGACATAAAAATTTTTCCTGAATTTATTCGCACCAAAAATATTCCTTACCACTATGCTGGAAATTCATCAGGTTATTTTCAGCATGTTTTAATGGATGTTTTTGAACCCAAAAATGACACCATGCAATTGCGTCCACTTATTATTTTTATGCATGGTGGCGCATATTGGACTGGCACAAAAGATTATCAAAGTCAGATTGCTTTAGGTGAAGATTTTGCCAAACGTGGTTATGTTTTCTCATCAGCAACCTATCGTTTAGAAGCATCATTTGTTTCTCTGTTATTTCAAGATAAAATGCTGAAAGCTGTTGGTCGCGGTGTGCAAGACACCAAAAAATTAGTTCAATATTTTTTTAATTCTGCACGTGATAGTGGTAATCCTTTTAGAATTGATACAACAAAAATATTTTTATGTGGTGGAAGCGCAGGTGCATTTAATGTAATGCATGCAGTTTATTTAGATTCTTTAGATAATTTAAATCAAGATTGGAAAGCAGCACTTAATCAAATTGGTGGTGTTTTTGGTTCATATGATTTTATTGATTTTGGAAAAAAAATAAAAGGTGTAGTGAATATAAATGGTGCGTTAGGTGATAAAAGTTATTTAGATAATAATAATACTCATTTCCTGAGTGTACATAATATTTATGATCCTGAAATTCCATTTAATCGAGGTCGACCTTATAATATTCCATTTTTGATGGAAGTTGATGGAAGCAATGTGCTGCATACAAAAGCGCAGCAATTAGGTATTTACAATCCATTTTATATTATTCCAGATAATGGACATACTTCATTTTCATCTGATTTTTTTGGAACTGTTGTCCAGCCATTTTTTGATAGTACAGTTTGGTATATGAAAGAATTTTTTGTGCATGAATTGTGTAATTCAACACCAACTGCTATTCGAAATAATTCTATTCAAAAATTAAATCTCTATCCAAATCCAACAAATGATATTTTTTATTTAGAAGGTTTAACTCAATTTATCGGACAAACAATTTCTATAAGTGATGTTGTAGGAAAATTAGTTTATCGAACTGTTTTTACTGGAAAACTATTATCATCAAAAGAAATTGGATTAACGAAAGGTGTTTATATTATTCAGCTTTTCAATGAGAAAACGAACGAAACACAAATAGGAAAAGTTCTGATAGAATAATTTTAAAAAATAAAAGCGAAAAACTTATTAATTTTTGCGTTTTCAATAAACCAATTTAATCCAAAAAAAATGAATAAAAATACGTTTAAGATAACGCTTGTTTTGACTGTCATTGTTTTAATCGTTTTTTACTTTGCCTTACAATTTCATTGGTTTGGTGTTGCGAATGGAACTGGTGCTGTTTTTTGTGAAGCATCCAGAAATACATTATTTATTCAACCAGTAAATTCCTTTTCTAATATTGGATTTGTACTATCAGGTTTGTATTGCGCTTATTTGATTAGTAATTCAACTGAAATAAAAAATAATTTTTTTTATGCTCATCCATTCATTGCTAAATTTTATTGCATCATAACCGTTTTGTTAGGACCATGTTCGATGGCAATGCATGCAACTGAAACTTCATTAGGTGGTTTGTTCGACATGAACAGTATGTATTTATTTGCAGCATTTATGTTTTCGTATGCAATTACAAGATTTTATAAATTATCGAATCTGCTTTTTACATTCATTTACATTTTAATTATAGTGCTTTGTAATATTGCAGGTCAGTACAGAACCATTTTTGGTGTAGATTTTTATGCTGGTAGTGCAGCATTTGGATTGGTATGTGTATTAGGTATGTTGTTTGAACTTTTAAACTTTAAAAAAAATAAGATAGACATACATTTTAAATATGCTGTTTTATGTTCAGTATCTTTTTTACTAGCTTTTGGTGTTTGGCACTTTGGAAAAAATGGACATTGTTTTTGTAATCCAACTTCGTGGTTTCAGTGGCATGGTGTTTGGCACTTGTTGTGTGGTTTGTCTACTTATTTTTTATTCAGATATTATATAAGTGAAGACTTAGAAACTAAGTGAAATTGAAAGTGATAGTGTTAGTGAAAATGTATGTACAACTTCAATTCAATCAAACTTTTTTTTTAAAAATTGATTAACCAATTTCTAAACTTCCACCATCTGTAATAGTTAATGTACCACCTTTGATAACCAAACCACCTTTTATTTTTACGTTTGCATTGTCAGTGATTTTTACATCAGCACCATCCTTAATTTCCATGTTTTGATTGGTGTTGTCAGATAACACAATTGTAGTATCTACTTGAGTTTTACAATACGTACATTCAATATGTGATTCATCAATTTCAATAAAATTATTTGAACCGCATTGAGGACAAACTATCTTATTTTTATTGGTATCAACAAATTCCATAATCAATGAAATTAATAAACTTCTAAAGCTTCTAACTTATCTGCTTTTGTTTTTACATTTATAGATTTTACGAATGCACCAATTTGTTCAATAGCTTTGTTTGCCTCTGGTAAAATGCCTCCAAAATATTGCCAAACATGCATCATTTTTGGATAAATATCTATGTCAACTTTTATACCACTATCATTCAACTTACGAGCCAAACGAGTAGAATCATCTAGTAATGTTTCATTGTCACCAACTTGAATATAAATTGGTGGAAATCCTTTAAAATCTGCATATAATGGTGAAATCAACGGGTTTTTCACATCATTTTCAGTACCTATATATCTTTTTGCAAAAATCTCAACTAAATGTGGTTGCACCATTGGATCGACATGTTTTTTTGTTTTCATCGAATCACCACTCAAAGTCAAATCTGTCCAAGGTGAAAGCAAAACACAACCAGCAGCTTTCTGCAATTTTTCTTTACGAATAATTTGCAACAAAGCTAATACCAGACCACCACCAGCAGAGTCACCCATGATAAAAATATTTTCAAAACCATCTTTAATCATTTGTCTGTAAGTATTGGCTGCATCTTCAACTGCTGCTGGATATGGATGCTCAGGTGCTTTTCTGTAATCAATAGCCAATGCTTTGTAACCACTTGAGCGCGCAATTCTACCAATTAATGCTCGATGTGTATTTACAGAACCCATGACATAACCACCACCATGTAAGTATAAAATTGTTTTGGATTTTCCATAATTATCAGGAATAAACCATGCTGCATTTAATCCAGCATATTGTAGTGTTTGTTTCTCTACAAATCTTGGAAACTTTGTAATATGTGATGCTCTTTCAAAACCAACTCTAACCGTGTTAGATTCAGTTTTATGTACAAACAGCGTTTTTCTAAAGGTATTAATAAAAGCTTTTACTGCTAAACTTTGAACACTTTGCATTTGGTGGTTATGTTTTTCTTTAACACTAAGTTAACCAAATATAATTATTACAAAATTGATTTATGACAAAAAGTGTTTTTTTGTTGAATTAGATATGTTTTTTTTGAGCATCTAGATACAACCTTGTAGAACAAAAGAAGAAACTTACTTTTTTTAATACTTACTTTTATTGAAATAAAAAGTCCATCAAGGTTTTAAAAACCTTGATGGACTATGTCTATAAAAAATCGTTAGAAACGAATTGTTTACTACTAATTAATACGGATATTTATTTGCAGCAATCACTACATCAGCAATGGCTCTGCGCGTATCTTTTGGATTGATATCGTAGTTTTTTAATAACGAATTGACAACGCGTTTCATCGCAAATTTTTCTACACCAGTTGCGTAACTGTCAATTGCGTTGTGTGCTGATTTACGTGCAGTTTCAATCGCATCATACACATACAATTGCGTCATTTTTACTTTTATTTTCAATGCTTCTTTATCAGCATTTGCATCCGATTTTAATTTTTTTACACGTAAGATCGCTGATTCAGCCATAAATGCAACCGACATAATATCTGCTAAATTCATCACAATTTCTTGTTCATGTTCTAACTGTGTTTTTAGTTTTCTGCCAGCAGCGCCAGTGATAATCATAAATACAGATTTCAAATTAGAAACGATTTCACTTTCATCAGCCATAAAACCATTATTAAAAGGATTAAAGTTTTGAGCAATTCCAACTGGAATCGTTTTCATCGCATCGTTTATTTTTAATTCTTTGGTTTTAAATGCACGCTTATAAAATTCAGCCAATGCCAACATTCTGTTTATTTCGTTGGTGCCTTCATAAATTTTGGTAATACGTGCATCGCGATATGCCATTTCAACACCAGTTTCCATAGCATAACCCATTCCACCATGCACTTGAATGGCTTCGTCAGCCGTCCAACACATGGCTTCTGAACCTTGTACTTTTAAGATGGCACATTCAATAGCATATTCGCGCATCGAATTAATTTTTGCGTCATTTTCAGTTGCACCATTATCTTTTAATTCATGATATTTTTTATCAACTTCAGCACCAACTCGGTATGCAGCAGATTCATTAACGAATGCCAACATCGCCATTTGTCCGATTTTTTGTTTCATAGCACCAAATTGTGCAATCGGTTGGTTGAATTGAATACGTTGGTTTGCATATTCTACCGATTTTTGTACGCCAAATTTCATTCCACCAACACCACCAGCACAAATTTTTATTCTACCATTATTCAAAATATTCAATGCCATATTAAAACCTTTTTGGCGCTCGCCTAATAAGTTTTCTTTTGGAATTGGAACATTATTAAAAAATAATTGAACAGTAGAAGATGCTTTGATACCCATTTTTTTCTCTTCTTTTCCAATTTCAATTCCACCAAATTCTTTTTCTACTATGAAAGCAGACAAGCGTTCATCATCATCAATTTTTGCGAAAATGATAAAAATATCTGCGAAACCACCATTCGTGATCCACATTTTTTGTCCGTTTAAAATATAATGTGTTCCAGCTTCATTTAAAACAGCTTTTGATTTTGCAGAATTTGCATCAGAGCCAGAACCAGGTTCTGTTAATGCATATGAGCAAGCGTATTCACCAGTAGCAATTTTTGGTAAATATTTTCGTTTTTGTTCGTCAGTGCCATAAAATACAATAGGTAAGGAGCCAATTGAAACTTGTGCGCCAATAGTCGTTGCAAATGCTAAACCAATTGCTAATGCTTCTGTAAATAGCAAGCCAGTATTAAAATCCAAACCCATTCCACCATATTCTTCAGGAATTGAAACGCCGCAAATTCCTAATTCAGCTGCTTTATGAAAAATTTCCAGTAAAAATTCTTTGTCTTTTTCTGCGTCTAATTGTGCTACGCGTTCAATGCCTAAACCATGTAATTCTTTCATGCAAAAATCATGAACAGTTTGCCATACCATTTTTTGTTCATCTGTAAATTCTTCTGGAATAAAAACGTCTTTTGGATCTGTTTCTGAAAATAAAAAGTTTCCACCGATTAATTTGCTTGCTGTTGCTGCCATTTTTATAATTTTTAATAAAGTTACTACTAAAATACAATGCATGCATTGCATTAATGATTATTTAATGAAGTTTTTTAAGTAATTAACCGATGTTTAGCATTTCTTGTTTTAAATAAAAGCAAAAATTGTCTAAAGTATAGATAAGCAATAAGTTATGTATGTTAAATAGTTTTTTAACAAGTTTTTAACCTGCAACTTTTTTGCAAAAAGAGGTTTTATTAGTTGTACTTTTCTATTTTTACAAAAAGTAATATTACTTTATTTTTTGATTTGATGATTAGAAGCAAAACCTAGCTAAAGAAGAATTAAACATGAAGAAAATAATTTTATCACTATTATTGGTTACAAGTTTGTTGACGAACCAAAGTTATGCAAACAATGGATTTTGTAATTTATTAGAAAAAGTATGCAGCCAAAAAAATATTAATTTGGATGCATTTTCTGATTTTTTCCAAAAAGTTGGCATAAACATTACGAAAGCAACAGACGTAGCAATGTATGCAAATGTATTTAAATGGTTGTATACGCCTTACCGTTATGGTGGAAAAACTGAAAACGGAATTGATTGCTCAAACTATGTTTTCAAATTGACTAGCGAAGCATTTTGCGCAGATTCATATGCAACATCCAGTCAGTTGGCATCAATGACAGATTACGTAGATAAAGAAGATTTGAAAGAAGGTGATTTGATTTTTTTTAATGTAAATGGTGGTGGAATTTCTCACGTTGGTGTTTATTTGCAAAACGGAAAATTTACACATTCATGTTCATCAAAAGGTGTTACCGTGAGTTCTATAGATGAAGCATATTGGAGTGCTCGTTATTGCAGAGCTGGAAGAATTAAGAAATAAGCGTATATATAAATGTTATTCGATATAAGATATAAGTTCTTGCGAAAGCAGGAACTTTTTTTTATTTAATTAAACATAACACAGCAATTTCAAATTCCAATTTTCAATTCGATATTTTTGTTTCATAATTTACTACCTATGTTACAAACATCTGATACACTCAACAGAGTTTCCGAATCGGCAACTATAAAAATGGCGCAACTCAGCAGAGAACTTTCTGCAAAAGGCGTAAACGTAATTTCACTTTCATTAGGTGAACCTGATTTCAACACACCACAACACATCAAAGAAGCAGCCAAACAAGCATTAGACAGTGGTAAGTACGATTCTTATTCACCAATTTCTGGTTATTTAGATTTGAAACAAGCAATTTGCGATAAATTAAAACGTGATAATAATCTCGATTATAAACCAGAAAACATCGTGGTTTCTACTGGTGCAAAACAATCGTTGGCGAATGTTTTTATTTCGTTTTTAAATGAAGGTGATGAAGTCATTATTCCAGCACCATTTTGGGTTTCGTATCCAGAACAAGTAAAACTTTGCAACGCAACTTGCGTATATATTCCAACAACGGTTGATGCTGATTTTAAAATGACTGCTGAACAACTGGAAAAAGCCATCACACCCAAAACAAAATTTTTAGTGTATTCGTCACCAAGCAATCCAACTGGTTCCGTTTATACAAAAGAAGAAATTGAATCATTTGTTAAAGTCCTTGAAAAATATCCAAATGTGCATGTGATTTCTGATGAAATATACGAACACATTAACTACGCTGGAAAACATGTTTCTATCGCAGAATTTCCTTCGATGAAAGACAGAACAATTGTGGTAAACGGACAAGCAAAAGGTTACGCTATGACAGGCTGGCGAATTGGTTATATTGCAGCACCTGCATACATTGCAAAAGCATGTGATAAATTACAAGGACAAATTACTTCTGGCACCAACTCTGTGGCGCAACATGCAACCATAACTGCACTTTTAGGCGATCAGGCACCAACCGAAGCATTTAGAGTTGCCTTCCAAAAACGCAGAGATTTAGTGTTAGGAATGTTGAAAGAAATTCCAAATGTAAAATGCAATATTCCAGATGGTGCATTCTATGTTTTTCCTGATTTGAGTTATTATTTTGGAAAAGATTTCAATGGCGAACCTATAAAAGATGCTGATGATTTGGCATTGTATTTATTACATGAAGGTCACGTTGCAGCAGTGAGTGGCACAGGTTTCGGTGCTCCTGAATGTATTCGTTTTTCCTATGCAGCATCAGAAGAAAATTTAATTGAAGCATTTAAACGTTTGAAAAATGCATTAGCGAAATTGGTTTAATATTATATAACTTTTCCAAAGTTTTAAACTTTGGAAAAGTTAGCATACAGACCATCAAGGTTTTAATAACCTTGATGGTCTTTTGTTTTTTATTTCTTATTTTCGTTCAGTGCAAAATATAGATATTTCCAAATTTGAAAACAAACGCATCATAATTGTTGGTGATATTATGTTGGATGAATTTGTTTATACAACATCAACTAAAAATTCACCTGAATATAAAGACGTTCCAATTTTAAATATTTCGCAAAAAAAACAATATTTAGGTGGCGCTGCAAATGTGGCGTTGAACATCAAAAAGCTAAAAGCAATTCCATATTTAGTTGGTTCGGTTGGAAATGATTCTTCATCAGAAAAAATTTATGAATTATTGCACCAACATGAAATAACGAATGAATATGTATTTACGAATCATCAGCAAAAAACAACTACAAAGACTAGAGTTTTTCAAAATGGAGAACCTGTTTACAGAATAGATGAGGACGCAGCAAAAGAAAGTATGACAGATATTGTTTATCAGTTTTTATTAAAAAATATTTGTGCTGCAATTACCAATCACAAACCACACGCCATTATTATACAAGATTATAATAAAGGTGTGTTGAATGATTTTTTGATCAATGAAATATTAAAATTATCAAAAGAACACAAATTATTTGTTTGCGTAGATCCGAAATTTGAAAACTGGAATTTATATAAAAATGTTGATTTGTTTAAACCTAATAAAAAAGAATTCTTTTTTATTAGTGAAAGTGTTGGTGAAAGTGAATGTAATCAGTACGACTCAAAGTCGTTTGACCATTCAGAGTTAGAAGTAAAAGCAAAAGTATTGCATCAAACTATCAATTTCAAAAATTTATTAGTAACACTTGGCTCAGAAGGAAATTTTAGTTTCGATGGAAATAAATCTCAAATCTTAAATCTCAATTCTCAAATTCTAAACGCTGATGTTTGTGGTGCTGGCGATACTGTTATTGCAGTGGCAACCTTGGCATTGTTAGCTGGTTTTTCTATAGAACAGATTGCTGAATTATCGAACAAAGCAGGCGCAATTGTTTGCCAAAAAGAACATGTACAACCAATACTTTTTGAGGATTTAAAGTAAGAAGCAATATTACTGGACAAAATTTCTATTTTTTAAACATTAAAAATAGTTAACTACTATATAAATAGGTATAGAAATAGTATTTTTGTGCTTCAAAATTTTTTAAATGAAAAAAAATCTTACAATAGCATTCGTTAGCTTTTTTTGCTTGTCTTTTGCGCAAAATAATGCAAAGACCAAGCCAAAAACGACAAAACCAGTGGTAAAAACAGCAACAACTAAACCTGTAGCAACTACTGTTTTAAAAACAAAATTAGATACTATTTCTTATTTTATTGGAATCCAGATTGGAGAAGACATGAAAAAGAATGGTGCTTCTGCTTTAAAACCTTCTACAATTAGTAAAGGTATTTCTGATGCGTTTGCTGGCACTTTGCCGATTATTGACATGCAAGCTGCCATGCAGTTAGCTCAAGTATTTTTTACTGAACAACAAACTAAAAAAAATGCAGAAAAAACAATGAAAGATAAATTATTTCTTGACCAAAATAAACAACGTCCAGGTGTGAAAACGACTGCAAGTGGTTTACAATACGAAATTTTAAAAGATGCAGTTGGTACAAAACCAGTTGCTACAGATAAAGTAAAAGTACATTACACTGGAAAATTATTAGATGGAAAAGTGTTTGATAGTTCAATTGGTGGCGAGCCAGTTTCTTTTCAATTAAATCAAGTAATTCCAGGTTGGACAGAAGGTTTACAATTAATGTCAGTTGGTTCTAAATATAAATTTGTGATTCCAGGTAATATAGCTTACGGTGAACAAGGTGTACCTCAAGCAGGTATTGGTCCAAATGAAACATTAATTTTTGATGTAGAATTATTGGATATTGTTAAGGAAGAACCACAAATGCAAGTTCCACAAGTGCCATCAAATATGCCTAAAAGTGAACAATAAAATCAATCAAACTAAATAATAAACAAAATCAAATGAAAAAAAATGTATTCGTAGTATCAATTTTAGCTGTTATTTTAGCAGTTAGTTGCAATACAAAAGGTGGTGGATATTCTACAACAAAACCAACTAAAGATGTAGATTCTGCATCATATATTATTGGTGTTTTAATGGGTAAAAATTTAAGAAACGGACAAATAGATAGCACGTTTAATTTAGATTTAATTGCACAAGGAATTTATGATGAATTAAACAGCAAAAAATTTGCAATACCGTTTAATGGTCAAGAAAGTGTATTAATTATTCAGGATTATATTTTGAGAAAAAATACAGAAGCTGGAAAAAAATTCTTAGAACAAGCTGCAAAAAAATCTGGTGTTAAAAAAACTGCAAGTGGTTTATTGTATGAAGTAATGAAAGAAGGCAATGGTCCAAAACCAACTGCGGAAAGTATTGTAAAAGTACATTATAAAGGTACATTTACTAATGGCAGCACGTTTGATAGTTCTATTGATAGAGGCGAACCAGCTGTATTTCCTTTAAATCAAGTAATTAAAGGTTGGACAGAAGGTTTACAACTAATGACTATTGGTTCTAAATATAAATTTTATGTTCCAGGTGAGTTAGGTTATGGTGCACAAGGACAACCACAAGGTGGAATTGGACCTAATCAAGTTTTGGTTTTTGAAGTAGAATTATTAAGCATTGAAAAAGAAATGCCAAAACAAGAAGCACAAGGACAACAAGGCGAACCTCAAATGGATGAAGAAACAATGAAAAAAATACAAGAGCAAATTAAACAACAACAAGCTCAAGGTAAATAAGTAACCTATAAATTATTATAAAAGTCAACCATGAAAATTGGTTGACTTTTTTTTATTTTTAATTGTTACTTTGCACAAATAAAATCAGAAAAAATGAAAATATATACTAAAACAGGCGATGACGGAACTACCGCATTATATGGTGGAATGAGGTTGTCTAAAGCTGATATACGAATTGAAGCATACGGTACGGTAGATGAATTAAATTCACATCTTGGAATAGTTTTATCATTTATTGAAGAAAAAGAATATAGCGAATTACTTATTTCCATTCAAAGCAGATTGTTTGATATTGGTACACATTTAGCTGCTGAACCTGGAAAGAAAAATCTAATTTTGCCTGAAATAAATGAATCTAATATTTTGACTTTGGAAACCTATATCGATAAAATGAATGAAGATTTAGAAGAGTTAAAATATTTTATTTTACCAAGCGGAAACTTGGCGATTGGTCATTGTCATGTAGCAAGAACGGTGTGTCGTCGCGCTGAACGTTGCATTGTTCGTTTGTCAGAGAATGATATAATAGAGCCAATTTTATCAAAATACTTAAATCGTTTATCCGATTTTTTGTTTGTGCTGGCCCGAAAATTTGCAAAAGACGCAGCTTTGCCTGAAATTATCTGGAAAGCACATTGATTATCAATCGTTAACAACTATTTTTTAAATAATTTTGTTTTTTAAAAAATCGATATATATTTGCATGCTTTAAGGACTGCATTTATTGGAATGATATTCTTGAAAATTAATAAATTAAATAAATAATATACTATGTATTGGACATTAGAATTGGCATCGTATTTAGAAGAAGCACCATGGCCAGCTTCAAAAGATGAATTAATTGACTACGCCATCAGAACTGGTGCGCCGTTAGAAGTAATTGAGAATTTACAAGAGCTAGATGATGATGAAGAATTATACGAAAGCATTGAAGATATTTGGCCAGAATATCCAACAAAAGAAGATTTCTTGTTTAATGAAGATGAATATTAATTTGTTCTGATTTCATAAAAATAAAAGCCGCACATCATTTGTGCGGCTTTTTTATGTATTTAACATGAGATTATTTTTTTAGTTGATGGAGCAATCTTTCTACATATTTTCCAATAATATCAAACTCAATATTTACTCGTGTTCCAATTTTATAGGTTGAAAAAATAGTATGCTCAAAAGTATATGGAATAATTGAAACACTAAATTTTTTCTTTTTAGATTTTACAACAGTTAAGCTGGTGCCATCAATACAAACTGAACCTTTATTCACTAGTGTAAACAATGGTTTTTATCAAACTCAAAATGAAAATTCCAACTTCCATCTTTTTCTTCAATATTTATAATGCTAGCAGTTTGATCTACGTGACCTTGAACCATGTGTCCATCCAGCCGTGCACCTGCTTGCATCGCACGTTCTAAATTTACTTTGTATCCTTTTTTTAATTGAGATAATGTAGTAATATCCAATGTTTCCTTAATTGCTGTTACCGTGTGCGAATTTTTATCACATTTTACAACTGTTAAGCAAACACCATTATGAGCAAGGCTTTGGTCAATTTTTAACGACTTTGATAAATTGCTTTTTATGGTAAATTGCAGATTTGTTCCATCTTTTTTGATGGTATTAATTTCTCCAATTTCTTCTATTATTCCTGTGAACATTATTCTCTAAATAAATGAATATAACCACTTAATGGTTTTTCTAATTTTTTTACACCATCAATTGTTTGATAATAAACATCGCAGATATAATAATAAACACCTGTATAAAGTGGTTTGTTTGTTTTATAATCATTGCCATTCCAATTAATATCTGGATTGGTAGTCTCAAACACTAAATTTCCCCAACGGTTGTAAATTTTCATGTCAATTTTTTCCACAAAACGAATTGGATAAATTGGTGTAAACAAATCATTTTGTCCATTGCCATTTGGTGTAAATGTATTCGGTAATTTGTATAACGGACAATTGTCAACACATACTTTATTCGACAAAATACTTTCATTGCCATTTTTTCTTATTGCCTGTACTGCGTAGCAACCAGCCAATGATCGAGTAGATAAAATATGAGTATAATTATTGAATAAACTACCAACAATACTATCAATTTGTTTCAAGGTGTCATTCGTTAATTTTGCATAAAAAATCCTGAATTTAGTGATATCATCTATCTTGCAATTTCCTGTTTGATTAAATGTCCATGTCAAATAATTCTTGTATTCAGAAGTGTCTAGCTTGTCATCTGTACAAAAATTATTTACCGTTAGAATTGGTGTACAAGGTGGAATTGTATCACGAGGACGTTCACATACTTCTTGAGAAAAATTAATCAACGGTGTTTTTAAACCAGCAATTGGATAGGCACCAGTTGCTCTGATTTTATAGCAGTATAAACTATCGTTTTGTAAGTTAATATCTCTGAAAGTAGTAATGTTTACAGTTGTTAAAGAGTCAAACGTTGTGCCACTTGGTAGTTTTCTGAAAATAGTATAAGAACTATTTAACCAAGGAACATTGAAGAACCAAGATAAATTTAATGCTTCAAATGATGGTGCAATATTTAAGAAAACGGATGATGCAGATTCACTAATGCCTAAACTATCTGTAGTTCGTGCAAAGAAAGCAACTTTATAATTATATGCGTTGGCAACGGTATTTAAACCGTTATCTAAAAAAGACGTATCGTTTATTTCAGAAAAGCTTGAAAATGTTTTTGTGTTAATTAAGGTGTAATTATTTGAAATTCCAACTGCACGATATAATTTAAAAACATAAGGTCCTGGATTGGTAATGGTATCTAATTTATCAGCAAATGGACGCGACCACTCAACATAAATTTGTCCAGTCGTTGCGTCAGTATTTCGAACGTCAACATTATAGATTAACGGTAAATCTGCAGGAACGATTATACACGTTTCATCTGAAGCTAAACTTGAGAATGGATTTATTACAATTCCTGCTGAAGTTTTGTCACCAAAGTTAGCAACTACTCGATAGCTATATTGATTTCCAGATAAAATGGTATTATCTATAAATGAATAGTTGTTAGTTGTACCTACTTTCTGATAACCAGCACTTGCCAAATCGTTATTACAAGTATCTAAAGGGAAATTACATCCTTTTTTTCTCCAAATAGAAAAATTTAAAAATCTTGAACTTGATGAACAAGTATATAAACTGTCCCATTTTAATTGAACAGTTTTATTAATTATATTTAACGTAGAAGTTAAGTTTAAAGGTGGTGGCGCTAAAACACGTATAGATAATGTTTTTGAATCAGTTAGTGGTGGTGTCACAAAATTATCTACTGCATTAAATACAATTAAATAATCATTCTTTATTAAATGATCGCACGAAGTTCTCCAAGTAAATAAACCACTTACTGGATTAGAAGGCGTATTCACCACAAATCTAGATGGTCTAGTTGGTAGCGTAAAGGGTGCGCCATTTGCTGATAATGTAACTTTATCTGTAAGGTCAGGATCGCTGGCAGTAACTAATAAAGAAATTGAATCACCTGCAATAACACATAATTTCAATGGAACATTAATAATTGGTGGTTTGTTTCGAGTGTCAGAAACAATAATCTGTAAATCTCGAATTACCGTTCCAATTAAGATACCTGCTCTGTATTCTCTAATCAAAATGGCAATATTGTATATACCAACTCTTTGTGGTGCGTCCCAGCGCAATTCACCAGTTTGTTGGTTAATTGAAATTTGGTTGTTGGGTCCAGGTGAAATTAAATTGGGTGGTGTGTATCCACTTACAGGCAATCCACTTGCTTGTTGCGGTGCAATTATAGTAAACGTTAAACTATCACCATCAGGATCAAAAGCATTTGGATTATGAATAAACAATTCATCAACGTTACCATATTCTATTGGTGGATTTAATAACTGTGGTGAACTATTAAAACCTAAAATAGTTGGATTTACAACAATAATAGTGTCCTCTAAATAAAATAAAGTATTTACAGAATTATTAATATTTATAATCTGTTCTATACGATTTGGATCACTCATTCCTACTACATACGTAAACGGTGCAGAATACGTATGATTGCCGACGTATTTGTTTTGTTTGATATCAGCATCTAAAAATACTTGTGAAACTCTATCAATAGAGTCAAAGGTGCCGTCACCCCAGGAAATGCCTAAACGTGTTCGGTCTGCATCTGCGCTGGTACCACTTACTTTTGTATACGTTGTAATCGTAAATTTATAGGTAAAACCTGAAACATGCACGTATGTAATTTCGCCAGCACGGTTATGTGTAGCAAACATATTTAATGCAAATAAAGAGAAAAACAGAATGAGTATTATTTGATAAAATTGCTTCATGCACTAAATCTAAATCTAATTATGTAAAATTATACTGTAAATATAAAATTGCTTATTGTAATATCAACTTTTTATATCAAATTTGTCTAATAAATAACTAATTTTATAAAAAAATAAACATGTCTGAACAAACACCAATAAATAATCCGACAACAATAACTGGAGTTGATATTGATAAAAACAAAGTACATCCTGTAAAAAAGTTTTTTAAAAAGCTATTTCTATATCTTTTTTTACTGTTGATATTAGCAGGCGTTGGTTCGTATTTAGTTTTTAATTTTAATTATAGTGATGGAAACAGAGCTGGCACTTTAATTAAGTTTTCTAAAAAAGGATATGTTTTTAAAACGTTTGAAGGCGAAATAAATTTAGGTGGTGTTAATCCAATGCCTGGAAATACCATTGCCAATAACATGTGGGTTTTTTCTGTAAAAGATGAAGCGGTTGCGTATAAATTAATGGAAATGGAAGGCAAAATTATTCGTGTTCATTATAAAGAAAAAATTAAAAATTTGCCTTGGCAAGGTGACACAAAATATTTTGTATATCAGGTGGAAGAAGTGAAATAAAAACATCTAAGTTCTAAAACATACTCAATTTTTTTCTCTTACTTTTTGATGCCAAAAGTAAGCAAAAGCTTTAAAAAAAATTATTTTTAATCTATTTTTCCTGCGGAAAAGATTAAAACCAAAGCTAAAATCAAAAAGCCAACGCTAATAGCCATTCACTTTTTAATTTTACTTCTATTGCTGTGCTTTTCGCAAACCTAATTCTTTTGCGATTCGGCACTTTGCGTTTTCTGGTTTGCTTATTTATTGGTTTTTTTAAACAATAAAACGATGTAATAATTAGAACTAAGCTGTTTGTAACAGTAATAAAATTACATTACGTCATTTGTTTTCTTTTGTTTCTTTTGTGGTAAATTATATTGTCTAATTTGTTTCTAATCTTTATTTCAAATAGATTTTTTTTAATTCTCTAAAAATTTATCAACCAAAAATTTTGCTGCATGTACAGCATTTATTTCATTGTTTTTTATTTTGATTGCCAATTCTTCTTTTATTTTTTGAATAGAAGTATTGTGAAAAAAGGCATGTTGCAATTCATCTAAAATAGCAGATTCAAACCAGAATAAATCTTGGTTTTTTCTGTTAGTTGAAATGAAATCTGTTGTTTCCATTTTCAAAAAATAACTGTCAATAATTTCTTTCGTTTTATCTAAACCAGTTTCTTCGGTAGATGAAATTAATTGCACTTGAGGCAACCAACCGTTTTCATGATGCGCTAATAAATGCAAGGCGTTTTTCACTTGCGCAGCTGTTGTTTTTGCAGCAATTTCATGTTCTTTTTCAGCTTTATTAATTAAAATGACATCAGCCATTTCCATAATGCCACGTTTAATACCTTGCAATTCATCGCCAGCATTTGGCAGCAACAATAACACAAACAAATCCACCATGTTTTTTACCAGTGTTTCTGATTGTCCAACGCCAACAGTTTCTACCAAAATATAATCGAACCCAAACGCTTCACACAACAAAATTGTTTCGCGCGTTTTTTGAGCAATACCACCTAAATTTCCACCAGTTGCAGTCGGTCTGATAAACACTTTTTCGTGATTCACCAAATCATCCATTCTGGTTTTATCGCCTAAAATACTGCCTTTGCTAATACTACTAGATGGATCGATTGCCAACACAGCAATGTTGTGATTGTTTTCTACTAATAATTTTCCGAATGCATTTATAAATGTACTTTTTCCAGCGCCAGGCACGCCAGAAATAGCGATGCGTTTTGCACGATGTGGATTCAAGATACATGCTTGCATAATTTCATCAGCAAGTAGTTTGTCGTGCTCGTTGGTGCTTTCAATAATGGTAATGGCTTTGCTAAAAATAATTCTATCTTTTTTTGCAATTCCATCAATGTAATAAGTTGCGTTCTGTTTTATTTTTTCCGTCACGATTTAAAGTTAATCTATCTGATTAGATTTTTATTAACTAAGAAGCGTTTTTTGAAAATTTAAAGCAATATTTAAACTGACTGAAATAAGTATTTTGTCTATACTTTGTGTGAATTTTGTGTGAATGTATTCTCTGTTACATGAACATTTATTTTGCTTTGTTCAATATTTATTTTTTATCTTATTGATTTTCAGCAAATTAACAATTTAAAACTAACTTCATATTTTGTTGTTAAGAACTTGACTTACTTCACTTGGTGCAATTTGTTCATTTATTGTTGAACTTTGTACCGATGAATTTTGGAAATAAATACACATCACAACAAATAAAAAATTCTTTGCCACACACAAAGAATAATTATATAACGACGACCATTAGTTCGTCGTTTTTTATTTCTACGAATTCTCAAGTTTTCACACAAACACACACACAACACACAGATGAAACAATTTTTCTTTACCTTAAAAAATGTATTCGTTACATTATTGATGACATTAGTCTATTTTGACACTAAAGCACAACAAACAGATACTACTATACAAAATAGTAGCATTCAAGTTGTTGTAAAAACCGACACAGTTTTCATTAAAGAGAAAAAAAATAAAAAGAAAGCAGTTATTGCTTTTAAAACGTGGTACGAAAACCAGAAAGAAGAAGGCCTGTCGACCAATACTACAAAAACAGAAAAAAAATGGTATGAATCATTCGCAATTCGTGGATATACACAATTCCGTTATAACCGTTTAGCCGAAACGAATGATAAATTAAAATGCGAACAATGCGATAGAAGTTGGGGCGAAGGTGGTGGATTTGCATTACGTCGTTTGCGTATTATTTTATATGGACAAATTGGGAAACATGTATATTTTTATATACAACCAGATTTTGCCAGCAATGCATCTTCAACCTCTCAACATTTTGCTCAATTAAGAGATGCTTATTTTGATTTAGGAATTGGCAAACACAATGAATTTAGATTCCGATTAGGACAAAGCAAAGTTCCATTTGGCTTTGAAAATATGCAATCATCACAAAATCGCTTGCCATTTGATCGAAACGATGCATTAAACAGTGCCGTAAGCAACGAACGTGATATAGGTGTTTTCTTTTATTGGGCTCCTAAAAAAGTGCGAGAACATTTTTCTAATGTTGTCAAAGAAGGATTTAAAGGATCTGGTGATTATGGTGTAGTTGCTGTTGGTGTATATAATGGACAAACTGCCAATAAACCAGAATTAAATAAAGCTCCACATGTTGTCTTGCGTATTGCGTATCCTTTTAAAATCAAAAATCAGATTATAGAACCAGCAATTCAAGGATATTCTGGAAAATATACAATTGCTTCAGATTTATTGACGAAAAATGTAAAAGCTAGAGAAGATAGAAATTATTGGGACCAACGTGTTGCTGCAAGTTTTGTTTTGTACCCAAAACCATTTGGTATTCAAGCAGAATATAACTTTGGAAGAGGCCCAGAGTTTAATAAAAATACAGATTCTATAGAAGTACAAAAATTACATGGTGGTTATATCACATTATCATACTTCTTACCTATCAAAAAGCAAATAATATATCCGTATTTTAGAGCTCAATATTATAATGGTGGAAAAAAACACGAATTAGATGCAAGAAGTTATGAAGTACAAGAATATGAATTAGGTATAGAGTACCAGCCAGTGAAACAATTTGAATTTGTAATGGCTTACGTTTATTCGGAAAGAAGATTTGAAGATTTTGCCAAAAAAGATAATTTTCAAAAAGGTCATTTAATTCGAATGCAGGCGCAAATAAATTTCTAAAAAACAAAAATTAATAACAAATAAATTACAAAATTATGGCATTCTCATTCTTAAAATTATTTCAACCAAAAGACAAAATCTTTCACAATTTATTTGAACAAACTGCTGATATAGCAGTAAAAACTAGTGAAGTATTTTTACAAGCAATGAAAGAAACTGGCGAAAAACGTTTCGAAATATTAGCTCAAACAGGACATTTAGAACATCAAGCAGATGATTTGGCACACAACTTATACGTTGAATTAAGTAAAAATTTTATCACGCCATTTGATCGTGAAGATATACATGAATTAGCTGCTGCTATGGATGATGTAGTAGATTATATTGATGAAGTTGGTAACAAAATGAAAAATTATGATTTTACTGAATTCAATGAACATGTTTTAAAAATTGCTGAATTAAATAATGATTCTGTAAAAGAATTAAGAAATGCCATTTTCGGCTTACGTGATATGAAAAACTTACACAAAGTAACTGACTCATGTTTGAAAGTTCATGGTTACGAATCAAAAGTAGACTTATTATATAACCAGGCAATGGGTGAGTTAGTAAGAAATAATAAAGATAATCCAGTGAAAATTATTGTGATGAAAGACTTATACGAAGAATTGGAATTGGCTTCTGATAAATGTCAGGATGCATCCAATGTTATTGAATCAATTGTAATAAAGTACTCATAATAAATTGTACATCGTACATTGTAAATCGTAAATCTAAAACATGGAATTTCTAATTATAATAATAGCATTAGCATTGATTTTTGATTATATCAATGGCTTTCACGATGCAGCTAATTCTATAGCAACTATTGTTTCTACAAAAGTATTAACACCGTTTCAAGCAGTGCTTTGGGCTGCTTTCTTTAATTTTGTAGCATTCTTAATCTTTAAAGATCATGCAGTTGCCAACACTATAGGAAAAACCGTTAACGAAGGGTTTATTACGTTGCCAGTTATTTTTGCTGGTTTAATTGCAGCTATCATCTGGAACTTACTTACGTGGTGGTATGGTATTCCTTCTTCTTCTTCGCACACGTTAATTGGTGGATTTGCCGGTGCAGCCATCACACATGCATTTATGAAAAATGGCGGTTTTATGCCTTTACAAGATATTGTTGATAGCTCAAAAATTTTGAAAACTATTGCATTTATATTTTTAGCACCATTAATAGGTATGGCAATTTCTATGTTTTATACTTTAGTAATGATGCAAAGAAATACTTGGATAAAATCAGGCGTTTTATTATTGACTTGTGTTGGAATTTGGTTTACGTTTATACATTTCCAAGAGAAAAAAATTGATGAAAATATTGCTAAATTTTTCAGAATTGATAAATATCAGAAAGATTTAAAAGATCCTTCTAAAAAAGATGAATATCCAAAGATTGAAGAAAAATTAGCCAAAGCAAAAATCAATGCTGAAAAATCATATCCGTTTATAAAACACTATGAAAGCAAAGGCAGTAAAGTAGTTGCTGATGAAATTGCAGAAAATGTAGATTTAAAAGCTGTTACAACTTCCAGAATTGAAGATAAATTAAAATTATTTTTTGAGCTGAAAAAATTAGAAAATTTAGCTAAAAAAGATGCAAAATTTGAACGAGCAGCAAAACAAGCAAAAATCAATGTTGATTCTTTAAAACCAATTGCTAAGTTGCATGCAGAAATAGGCATGGATTCTATGGCTGAAAAAATGTATGCTTTAGGGTTAGTTCAGCCGAATATGCACGATGATTTTGTAAATATCGTTAAAATTGATATTAAAAAGGATATTGGTAAAGAGATGGATAAATCGAATAACCGCATCATTCGTTTTGGATTAATTGCCATGTTGTTAATTATCATCGCATCCTTTATTTATACAGAAAAAATTAAAGAACCAAGCGCACAACGTACTGCTAATAATTTTAAAAGGATGCAATTATTATCTTCTGCAGCATTTAGTATTGGCCATGGTGGTAATGATGCGCAAAAAGTAATGGGTATTATTGCTGCAGCATTAATTGCTAACGGAAATATTGTTGATATAAAAGCAATGCCAGACTGGGTTCCTTTATCTTGTTATTTAGCAATAAGTTTAGGTACTTTAAGTGGTGGCTGGAAAATTGTAAAAACAATGGGAACTAAAATCACAAAGGTTACACCGTTAGAAGGTGTGTGTGCAGAAACTGCTGGCGCAACTACTTTGTTTTTAACGGAACAAATGGGTATTCCTGTTTCAACCACACATACTATTACAGGTGCAATTATTGGCGTTGGCGCCACTAAACGTTTAAGTGCTGTTCGCTGGGGCGTGACTGTCAATTTACTTTGGGCCTGGATATTAACGATTCCAGTTTCTGCTACCTTAGCTGCAATCACTTATTATATTGTTCAGTTTTTTGTGAAATAAGGTCTATCTTAAAATACAAAATCAATAAAAATGGCTTACATAATGTAAGCCATTTTTAGTTGGATTGTTTTGGCATACTATTTGTTTTGATTGGTTTTTATTATCTTACATATTGATTTTTATTTTAATTTCATTTTTGCTTGATGATAAAAAGAGATTGAACTTTACACAACAAAAAAATAAAAATTATGAAAACAAGATTACAAACACTTTTCTTATTTGTTTTTGTATTAACCTCTTTTGGTTTTGCACAAACTACAAAACCAGCACCAGCAAACATAACTGTGTTTTCTGAACTTGGCGAGAAGTTTACATTGTATGTTGCAAGCATTCAAAAAAACAAAGAACCTGCAGCAATTGTGGTTGCAAAAGAAATTAGAGGTTCTTCTGTTTTATTAAAAATTGTTTTTGAAAATGACGCTATTTTGCCAATTGTTAAAACTGTTACACGTTCAGCAGCAAAAGATATAATTTATGCAATTACAAAAGATCCAAAAGGAAATTATTTAATTAAAGTAGCAACAAAAGTAAAATTACCAGATACAACAGTTGTTGTAAAACCAGTTGAACCAGTTAAACCTGCTGAACCAGTTGCCGTTGTTGCACCAACAACTTTATATGTACCAATATCAGAAACAAAAAAAGATACAGTTGCAACAACCAAACCAGCAATTATTGTTACAGAAACAAAACCAAGTGTAACAGTAACACCAACAGAAGTTACAGCTACTAAACCAACATCAAATGTTTTAATTAATGGACAACCAGCGCAAACTTCTATTTCAACAAATAGCACAGGAACTCCAGTTTATAAAGCAGAAAACAATACAGGTTCTATAACTATTGATCCAAGTAAACCATATCACTCGCCAACAATTGGTGGTGTACCAGCAAAAGATTTTGGCGATGCTTTAGGTAATGCAATAGACGATGCATTTAGCGGAAAACCTGCGCCAGCTCAAACACAAACAACAGCAACGCCACCAATAACTGCAACAACACCAACTATAAATACAGATACTCATCCAGCAGCAATTGGAACTTCTACGTTTTATTCAGAAGATGGCGATAAATTTACTTTGACTTTTAATGGCGTACAAGCAAATGCAACACCGCTTTCCAATGTAGTAGTGAGCAATGTAAGTGTTATTCGTTACACAGTAAAAATCGTTTTTCAAGATGTAACAATTGCACCAATATCTAAAACGATGATGCGCATGGGAAAAGATTGCACCTATTCAATTAAGAAAAACAAAAAAGGTGAATTTGTGGTAAAATTAAAAAGCGCAGTTGGTGCATTGTAAAATAAAATAGAAATTAAAATTTGAATATTTAGTTTTAAAAATGCCTTCAGATAGAAGGTATTTTTTATTTTTTATAAGTACGAATCAAATCTGCAATTTCTTCTACGTCAGCATCACCAACATGTAGCTTTGCCTGTTCATAATATTGCTTGCGTGATGATAATTTTTCATCATAAAATTTTTCTAATTCTTCAGCAGATAAATTTGCAATCAATGGTCGTTTGTATTGACCTTTCAGTAAACGCCAAATTGTTTTTTCTTTATTTCTGTTGAGATAAATAGTCAACCCTTTTTCATTCATCAATTGCATATTGTTAAAGAAACAAGGTGCGCCACCACCAGTGCTTACAATTAAATTTTCAGTTGGTTCTAATTGTTCAATAAATTCTTTTTCTTTTTCTCTAAAATAATTTTCGCCTTTTTGTTCAAAAATTTCTTTTACAGTAAGCTGTTCTTTTTCTTCTATGAGTTTATCTAAATCAACGTAATCAATTTCTAAAATAGGAGCCAAGTTGCGCGCCACATACGACTTACCACAACCCATAAAACCGATTAAGAAAATTAGCATTTTGTGTTATTTGTTAGATGTTATTCGTGATAAGTTAAATGTTATATGTTATTCGTTGTATGTATGGTTTGCCTTATAACTATTTACCAATAACCAATAACTTTTAATCAAAACCTATTTCCCAATTCTGATTCTTGGATCTAAAACTGCGTATAAAATATCAACCAAAAAGTTGACTACAATAAAAACCGAAGCTGTAAATAAAACCGTACCCATGGCAACCGGAAAATCAAATTTTTGTAATGCATCAACAGCTGTGTAGCCAAGTCCTTTAATGTCAAAAATTACTTCTACAAAAAATGCACCAGCCAACAAAGAAGCAAACCAACCTGAAACCGTTGTTATAACTGGATTTAAGGCATTTCGTAAAGCATGCTTAAATAATACAGTTATGTTTGAAACACCTTTTGCTCGAGCAGTTCGTATAAAATCTTGCGATAAAACATCCAACATCGCGCTGCGTGTTAATTGAAAAATAATTCCAATTGGACGCGAACCTAATGCAATTGCAGGTAAAATTAAATTACGAAATGCCAATACTTTATTTCCATAATCATCGATATAAGTTAAACCACCTGTTTGGTCTAATCCAGTATATTTATGTAATACAATTCCAAAGAAATAACCTAACAAAATAGCAGAAAAATAGGATGGAACTGAAATTCCTAATACAGAAACAGACATCGCTAAATTATCAAACCATGAATGTTGTTTGACTGCAGCAATTACACCTAAAAATATACCAATTACACTGGCAAAAATCATTGCTGAAAATGCTAAAATGATAGTTTGTGGTAATGCTTCTTGTAAAATTTTTGCCACTTCTTTTTTTGTCTGATAAGAACGACGCAAGTAAGGTGCTTTTAAAACCAATGCTTTCTCTCCAAATGGAATCAGTTTTAAATATCCATATTTTTCCTTTGTCTTTTCATCATTATCATGTAAGGCAATTGGTGATAAATCATTTAAGTATAAACTAAACTGTACAAATTTTGGTTTATCTAAACCTAATTCTTTATTGATTGCTTCTACTGACTCTACATCTGCACGTTGGCCAAGCGTAAGTCTTGCTGGATCAACTGGTAAAATATTAAATAAAGCAAAAATGACAAACACCACACCAAGTAATACTAAAATGCCGTAGAAAAATTTATTAAGAATGAATTTAATCATGATTGTTTAGTAAGTATTGTAAGATAAGTTGTTACAAGATATAAAATATTTTGAATAACAGATTTTTATCCAGTATAAATTTTACTTACTTCAATACTGATTTTTTTATGGTATTGTAATCTGATAAATTATTGTAATGATATTTAGCTAAGATTTTTCCTTGTTTTATAATTAATAAACCTGGATTAGAACGCATAATAGTTTTTAATGCAGTTGGATCCATGTTATATGCATCATACGGCATTTTTAATTTTTGTTTCAATTGATCAACATCAGTTGCAGCATTTCCTGAAATTAAAAAAGCATATTTTCCATCTTTCATTGCATCTTCTGTAACAGCAATAATTTTTTTGAAACCATCTATATTTGCTTTGTTCAAATCAGGTGAAATAATAAAAAAGATTGTTTCTGGTTCTTCAAAAAACATAGCTGTTTGGTCTGAATTATTAGCATCTGAAATTCTAAAATCTTTGCATTTTGGAACATCACCTTTTTGTACTTCAACATCATCTCTTTTTACAAAAGTCCAGTCTTCATATTCTGCTGCATCAGGAAACTGATTTGGCGGAAACGTTTTTAATACACCTGTTTTATTGTTTTTATAGGTATAAACCATATTAATGATTGATTTTTTTGCATTTGGCGGAAGTTTCAAACATTCTGGAATAGATGTTCCAATTGTGTATGGTCTAAAATCTTTGATTGGTTCATAGTAAATGTTTCTGTATGTAAAAGCAATCGCTGCAATCGTTAATGCAACCAATAAAATTCTGTTCAATAATTTTCCAAAAATCTCTTTGATACTTTTTTGTCCAAATAAAATAATTAAAATCAAAACTGTCAATAACAAATCTTTGTAAAAGGATTGGATAGGTGCAAGTTTTATGAAATCACCGAAGCAACCACAATCGGTTACTTTGCCAGTTTTTGCTGAGAAACCAGTTAAAAATGTAAAGAATAAAATCAATAAAACTAATAGCCAAATCGTTAATTTTTTCCAAGTTCCTAAAATCAATGCAATTCCTAAATAAATTTCAAGAATTATCATAAAAATGGAAATAGCTAATGCATGATGCGCAGAAAATTCCCAAATAAAATTTAATGCAGGCACGTAATTTTGGAATATTTCAAAATATTCTTCCATCTTAATGGCTGTTCCTGTTGGGTCAATGGCTTTTACTACACCAGAAAAAATAAACCAAACACCAACAAAATTTCTCAAAAAATTGATTGGTAAGTTGGTAATCTTGAAAATAAATTTTTCAATAATTGTTAGTACGAGTGCACTTGCAAAAAATATTCCGATAAGTGTTATTAAATCCATGATTTAGTATTTAGTTGTATGTAATAAGTATTAAGTTAAAAATTATTCTTCCATTTTTATCAATGCAAATATTGCATAATTTACAATATCCATGTAATTCGCATCAATGCCTTCTGAAATAATTGTTTGACCTTTATTTTCTTCTATTTGTTTTATTCGATGCAATTTCGACAAAATTAAATCAGTAAAAGAACTGATACGCATGTCGCGCCAAGCTTCACCGTAATCGTGATTTTTTGCAAAAAATAGATTTTTAATAATCGTGTATTGTTCGTTGTATAAATTTTCTGCTTTTTCTTTCGATAATTCAATCGCAACATCTTTTTGATGTTCTAATTGCAATTGAACTAGTGCAATAATTCCATAATTTACAATACCTAAAAATTCCGAATCTATCGTGTCGCCAATGCGTTGTTCACCAGCTTCGTCAATAGTTCTGATTCGTTTTGCTTTTATATAAATTTGGTCAGTGATAGAACGTGCACGCAAAATACGCCATGATGTGCCATAATCTGTCGTTTTATTCATGTAAACTAATTTACATTTTGCAAATGCATTTTCATATTGTTGTAAGGTAAGTTCGTTCACAATAATTATTTAAATCTGAGTGTGAAAATACATAACTTTATGCTTTTATTGGATAGATTTTTGTTAATGACTTGTTATTTATGAGAAATTTCACATTGAATTGTAGCGGAAAAATAATGGATTTGAGTACACCAAAAGTAATGGCAATACTAAACTGCACACCTGATTCATTTTATGATGGTGGAAAATTTAATGATGAAAAACAGTTTTAATTCAGGTAGAAAAATGCTGAACGAAGGTGCTGATATAATTGATATTGGTGGAATGTCGAGCCGTCCAAATGCTGAAATTATTTCTGAAGTAGAAGAATTGAATCGTGTTTTACCTATAACCAGAACTATTCATAAACATTTTCCAAATGCAGTTCTAAGCATTGATACTTTTCGAAGTGAAGTAGCCAAACAAACTATTGAAGAAGGTGTTTCTATTATTAATGATATTTCAGCTGGAACAGAAGATGAACGTATTTTTGATATTGCTGCTCAGTTTAATTGTCCAATAATTTTAATGCATAGAAAAGGCAATGCACAAACCATGCAACAACAAACTAATTACGAAAACATATTGGTTGAAATGGTAGATTATTTTATTGATAAAGTAAATTTGGCTCGACAAAAAAATGTAAAAGATATAGTTTTAGATGTTGGTTTTGGTTTTTCTAAAACATTGGAACAAAATTATTTCTTATTAAATAATTTAGCCATTTTTAAACAGTTTGATTTGCCAATTTTAGCAGGTTTGTCGCGCAAAAGTATGTTGTATAATTTATTAAATAGTACACCAGAAAATGCACTGAACGCAACTACTGCAGTGAATATGATTGCCTTGCAAAATGGTGCACGATTATTGCGAGTACATGATGTGAAAGAAGCAGTTGAATGTGTGAAAATTTATAACCAATTAATGAAGAACAAACAACGATGAAGAAAATTTTAATTGCAGTTTTTTTATTAATTTGTATACATTTTTCATATGCAAATGATAGCTTAATAGGTAAGTGGCGAGGCACTATTATTGGTCATGTTGACAACAAAGATTACTTTATAAATACTAATATTCTTTCTCAAAAAACAAACAATTACATACTGCGTTTAAAAATGTTTAGCGATAATTATGTTGGTGAATTTGTATTGTACACAACATGGAAAAATAAACAACGTTTGTACATTGATAGCTTTCAAGTAGTGAGTGAATTTCCTTATGGAATTCAACATATACAGGATTGTTTTACAGGTTATTTTCAATTTAAAAAAGATGAAAACCAACTTCCAGTTTTAGATTTATACAGAAATGCAATTAATAGAAGTACGAACGATTTTGTAAACAAAGACACAGCTGGAAATTATATTCCTAATTTTGAGTGTTTTACTAGTGTATTGTTAAGAGCTACCAAAACAGACACCACATTTGCACTGTTGGAACGAAAAACAGATTCTATTATCACACTCAAAAAAAATAAAAATAAAGACTTGTCAAAACGTAAAATTGTTACTTCTAAAGAATGGACTGTGAAACAAGAAAAAATTGTGTTGCAAATTTGGGACAACAATAAAGAAGATGGCGATATAATTTCGTTGAAATTTAATGACACTTGGATTTTAAGTAATTTTTTGTTGACGAAACAAAAATATACCATTACGTTGAACTTGAAAACGAAAGACAATCAATTGCTTTTGTTTGCAGAAAACTTAGGAAGCATTCCACCGAACACAGCAGCTATATCTATTGATGACGATGATTTGGTGCGTACGTTTATGTTGAATTCAGATATGAGTAAAAGTGAATCGGTAAAAATTATTTTAGGAAAACCAAGTAAATAATTAATTGGTTGCTTTCAATATTTTCTCGTAATCTGTAACATCTTCGCCAGCAATTTTTGCTTGTTCAACTGCTTTTTCTGCGTATGGTTTTGCTGTTTTTTTATTGCCTAATTTGGTGTAGATTTCAGCAGTTGTTGCATTGTTGATGAAGTTGCTTTCTATTTTTACAGCTTGTAACGAAATCTTTAATGCTTTTTGTAAAGTAGTTTTGTCTTTAAAATTCTCTAATAAATTATTAGCAATATCATTCAATCTTTCTGGGTCATTTTGGCAAAATTGTAATGCAAATTTTTCAGCTTTCGATACATATTCTTTCCATTTTCCATTTCTTTTTAAAACACTCAATTCGTATTCAGCGCTTAATAACTCTGTTTTTTCTGGTAAGTACTGTTGAATCACTTTTTTAAATCCAGCTGGATCCGTACCTTTTTTGCCAGCTTTTTTTGCTTCAATCCAAACTAATTCTTCAATGCTAGTATTGTATGCTTTTTCACCAATCGAAGCAATGAATTTATCTTTATTTTTTTGTAGAATTGGAAAGCCTGCATCATGTACAGTTCTGGTTAAAGCAACAATCATGTCAATATTATCTTTAGAAAGCAAATCTTTTTGTTCGTTTAAATAACTTGCAAAAACCTCATTAGCCATAGAATCTTGCGCATCAGCAGCAACGTAAGAAAAGTTTTTTAAGAAATCAATATCGCGATTTCCACTGATGTATTTGTTTCGTAAGGTTATATATTGTTTGTCAGGATTTAATGCGTCAGTACATAATTTGATAAAATCTTCAGCAGGCATCGAACCTAAACCACGATGCACGATTTCGCCATTCGAGTTTAAAAAAACATACGTTGGATAATTTTTAATATTGAATTTTTTAGCCAATTCTAAACCTTCACCTTTTTCCATATCAAAAGCACTGCTTATATAATTTGGATTGATAGCTTCGCCAACTGCTGCTTTCGGAAATACTTCTTTTGTCATCCATTTGCAAGGTCCGCACCAAGTAGTATAACAATCAACTAAAATAAATTTATTTTCTTTCTTTGCTTTGTCTAATACTTGCTGCCAGGTTGCTTTTTCTTCAAATCGAATTCCATCTTCTGCAAAAATCATTGTGCAAAAAAGTATCAATAAAATGGATAGTATATTTTTCATTTTTTTTAAATTTTTAAGATGTATACAATACTTCGCTACACTTTCACTTTCACCATCACTTTCATTTTATTCTAATCTTGTTTAATATTTTCAATTTCAATGCGCATTGGTTTTTTGTTTTCATCTATAGATACAAAAACAAATTCACCAGAAATTGCTTTTACTCTTTTATCACTATCCATTTCTTCCATAAAAATATCAACATGAACATGTAAACTGGCATTTCCCATTTTTGTTACAATTCCAACTAATTCAATAATTGTGCCACTTGGAATAGGTATATTGAAATCAATTTTGTCAGATGAAACGGTTACCATTTTTAAGCGCGAGAAACGTGTTGCTGTAATGAATGCAACTTCATCCATTAATTGCATAGCGGTTCCACCAAAAAGTGTGTCGTAATGGTTGGTTGTGTTTGGAAAAACGGCTTTAAAAATTCTGGTTTCTGATAATTGTGCGCGTTGTTCAAAAGTCATATTGCTGATTTATTCTTTAACAGAAATAAAAATATCGCCGCAATTAGCAGCACTTTTAAAAGCTAAAAGACCTTTGATACTGTCACCAGGTTGTATCACTTTGTTTGTAATATCATACAATTCAAAATCTTGTTTCATTTTTTTATTTGCTCTGTAAGCAATGCCAAAATTAGCTGCTCCAAATACAACGCCAAATGGTAATGGAATAAATAGTTTTTCATTTTTGATTAAACCACCATCTGCTTTTCCAGGAGCTGGTTTTGGATAAACCGCAACTCCAACTGAATACAACCAATACAAACCAGCTTTTTGTTTTATTGAGTTATATAATTCTGGAATTGGAACATAAGAAATAGGTGCAGATGCGCCACATGAAAATTGTAAATCTTTTACATAAACTATTTTCTCAGATTTGTTATAAATGGTAAAAGCCATCAAACTATAATCTTTTCTTTGCTCACGTTTAGCGAAATAAAAATTCTTAAAATTATATAACACACCTAATCTTGAAGCATATTTTAGGTTCGCATCTTCTTTATAATCTTTGAACGGAATTAATTCCATATTCATTCGATGATAAGGTCGAGCGCAACTTGCTATTAAAATGATAACGATATATAAAAAGTGTAATTTTTTTCGCATGGCGAATTTTTAGAAGTAAAGTTACAAAAATTAATGACTATTTAAGCGCAAATTTAGCAAAAGCAGAATCTTTTAACGGAATTGCCCAATTGGTTTCGAGTTCTTGTTTTGTAGTTACTAAATTATTGAACACAATGGTTTCGTCGTTAATTTTACCAGTTTCAAGCATTTCGTTTAATTTATTAAATGAAAAACTTCCGATTAAATCATTCGTGATTTTATAACAAACTTTCATTCTATCGAAAAAATCTAAATCGTATGCTTGCTCTAATTCTTTAACTAATTTTACAGAACTATCTATCGAACAACCGCTAACATCGCAAGCATCTTCATCAGCCATTAAAATTAAAAAACGTCGATAATATAATGAACCAAAACCTTTCACATCGCGCGAATGCGATTGCCATCTGTCTACAAAATTTTCAATTATATCGCTAATTTCCCAAACTTCATCTTGCGTAAAACTTCGGTTAGCTTGATAAACCCAAACTTTGGTGGTTGGTGGTAATATGTGGTATGGTGTTAGCATTTTAGATTTATAGATTTTAGATTTATAGAAACAAGACTATAAAATATTAGCTTAAGTATATCTCAAATCTAGCATCTCATATCTCGTATCATAATATTAATAACTATTTGCCTGCGAAATAAGTTCAGCAATATCCAACACTTTAACATCATCTTGTTGGTTTTCTGCTTTTACACCGTCAGAAATCATAGTATTGCAAAACGGACAAGCCACAGCAATTACTTCTGGATATACTTCTGTTAATTGTCCAGTTCGTTCGGTATTGATACGTTTATTGCCTGGTTCGTCTTCTTTAAACATTTGAGAACCACCTGCGCCGCAACACAAACCATTTGCTTTGCTTTTATTAATTTCTACTAAATCAGCATCTAATGCTTCAATTACAGCTCGTGGTGCTTCGTATATTTCATTGGCTCTTCCTAAATAACATGAATCATGATAAGTGATGCGTTTGCCTTTAAAAGCGCCACCTTCTACTTTTAATTTTCCATCGTTGATTAAGGTTTGCAAATATTGCGAATGATGTATGACTTCATAATTTCCACCAAGTGCTGGATATTCATTTTTCAAGGTATTGAAACAATGCGGACAAGTGGTAATAATTTTTTTTACGCCATAATTATTGAGCGTTGCTACATTTTGTTGCGCCAACATTTGAAAAACGAATTCGTTTCCTGCACGACGAGCCGGATCACCGGTGCAAGCTTCTTCTGTTCCTAAAACCGCAAAGTTGATATTTAATTGATTGAGTATTTTAGTAAATGCAGTCGTTACGCGTTGTGCACGTTGGTCGAAACTGCCTGCACAGCCAACCCAGAAAACCACTTCTGGTGATTTTCCTTCAGCAACTAATTCGCTCATTATTGGTGCTTTGTATGTCATATAATTTGAAAATTTGAAAATGAGATAATTTGAAAGTTATTTTTTTTATTTTGTTAAATGTGCTGATGTTATTTTCAAATTTTCAAATCAACACATTTTATTCAAGTCATTTATTTATTTTTATTTGACTTCATGAATGCTAAAGCATTTCAAATTAATTCAACTCTTCTGTCCATTTTAATCTGTCTTCTGGTGAAAATTGCCAAGGTGCCTGATTGTTTTCCATGTTGGCAAAAATGGTATTCCATTCTGATGGTGAATCCGATTGTTCCATAATTAGATTTCGGCGTAATTCAACAATGATGTTTAATGGTGAAATATTTACCGGACATTCTTCAACGCAAGCATTACAAGTAGTACAAGCACGCAATTCTTCAGCAGTTATATAATCACCTAATAATGTTTTATTATCGATAAAATCAGGACCGTGTTCTTTTTTGCCTTTGGTAATATCTTCCATTCTATCGCGTGTATCCATCATTATTTTTCGTGGCGATAATTTTTTACCAGTGATGTTGGCTGGACACGCTTGTGTACATCTTCCACATTCGGTGCAAGTATCGGCATCTAACAAGCTTTTCCATGATAAATCAAATACATCTTTCGCGCCGAATTGAACTTCACCATCAGTTGCTGGAACTGTATAACTTGGGTCTATCATCGATTTAACTTCATGCATAATTGCTGGCATATTGTGTATTTCACCTTTTGCTTCTGGTCTGGTAAAAAAAGTATTTGGAAATGCTAGTAATACGTGTAAATGTTTTGAGTAAGGTAAATACAACAAGAAACCAAGTACCATACAAAGATGTCCGTACCAGCCAATTTTTTCTAATACTTCTAGTACACCTAAAGATAAACCAGCCAGCATGCTTCCTATAATATCACCAATTAAAAAACCATAACCATGTCCAAGTTCTTTAATACGAATGGCACTATCAGCGCCATTCATTAAAAAGATACAAGTGATTAGAATTAATTCGAACGTTAAAATTGTTAATGCATCTTTTGCCGGAAAACCTTTTAATTCTGGTTTGTTGAAACGATTAATTAAGAAAGTAGTTCTTCTTAATATAAAAATTATGGTAACAACTAAAGTTAATAGCGTTAGAAATTCAATAAAACTTATGGCAAATACATAAATTGATTGAAAAAAAGTTCCTTCTGCCAAATGGAATATTCTGCGATGACCTGCAGTAAATCCATCAAGAAATATTTCTATTAATTCAATTTGTGTGATACAGAATGAAACATAGATTACTAAATGTAATAATGCTGCAAATGTAAGTTTGAACATCTTCTTTTGTCCAAATGCAATTAAAAACATGCTTTTTAAACGAAATCCTAAAGTTGTATTTATTGTTTCAGGTTTTCCAAGCATAATATTGCTGTATATTTCTTTGAATTTTTTAAAGCCAAAGTAAAAAGTAGTTCCAACTAAACCACCAAATATTAAAATCTGCACAATGGAAAGAAATGTATTCATAAGCTATAAGTATAACAGCAACGAAAATACAATGTTTGCATTGAATTTTAAATGAAAATGGAGAATTTATTTTATTTTTCTATTGTGTTTAACGATTTGTTTTAAAATATTTTATCTTTGGTTTATGCTTATACCGTCAACTGCACAAAAGATATTAGACAAAGATAAAATTGAGCTTAAGCTGGATAGAATGGCATATCAAGCATTAGAGTTGACATTTGACGATGATGAATTAATTGTTTTAGGCATTGAACCAGGTGGTGGTTTAGCATTGGCGAAAACAATAATGCAAAAGATTCAACAAACGGATGCTACTAAAAGAATACAATTTTCATCAATTTATATCAATAAACCAGAACCATTAAAAGAAGCAGTTATCATCAAAGATGAAATCGATTTTAATGGTAAAACTATTTTAATTATTGATGATGTCGGAAATACAGGAAGAACGTTGTTTTATGCACTTCAACCTCTTACTAAGTTTCAACCAAAAAAAATTATAATTGCAATTCTGGTTGATAGAATGCATAAAACATTCCCAATAAAAGCTGATATTGTTGGCTTTCCAATTGCCACAACTTTTAACAATCATATTATAGTTCAATTTGAAAATAATAATGCAGAAGGTGCCTATTTATTTTAAGTTGGAATGTTTTTTGTTGTATTTTTAATACAAATCATTTTCTATGAAAAAAATAATTTCTTCCTTACTCTTTTCAATTTGTTTAATAATATCATTTGATGCTAAAGCGCAATTCATTAATCCTAATGAAACCGAAAAAATAGTTATTGAAAGATTTGAATACATCAAAAAAATCAAACATTACATTAGCGATTTATATTGGAAACCTTTTGGCGCAAAAGATTTCGAAGGAACTATTGTTTATTTTAATGATTCTGCTTCGTATTTCATCAATCCATTAGAAGCCATGAAAGAAAAGGTGTCTACCTATTCCGTTTTAATTCAGGATTACGAATGGAATATTTGGAAACTTAAATTGCCTTTTGATACTGCGTTTTTTGTAATGGAAACTACTTTTCAATATGATAAAAAAGCAAAATGGGACATCAATTATAATACACCTGTTTTATTTTGTAGTTCGCCAGAATTAACTAAAAAAGAAAAAACAGAAATAACTTCAACAGAAGAATGGACGGTTGCGTTGATGCACGAATTATATCATCAATATCAATATTCAAATCCAGCGATTTTAGCTTATGTGTTGCGTTTATATCAAGAGAAAAAAATGATCGATATGGACAGTTTGCAAGGTATTTATTTAACCAATAAAATGGTAAATGACACTATTAAATTGGAAAATGAATTATTGAAAAAAGCATACAATGCAACTTCAATTGATGAAGAAAAAAAGATATTTAAAGAGTTTCTTAAACTTCGATCTCTGAGAAATTTAGCATACTTTAAAAAGAAAAAATTCTATCTCACTACACCAGAAGATTTTTGGGAAAAAATGGAAGGAACTTGTTTAATGATGGAATCTGTTTTGAAACAAAATTTCACTAAAATGCCGATTCCAGAATACCTGAAAAATAATGATGCAATGTTTAAAAATGATGCACCATTTGCAACATACAGCGCAACGCAAGCAGTTGCTGATTATACCGAATTAGAAGATAAAGAACCATATGTAGGAACCACTGGTTATAATATGGTTCGCTTGCTCGAAAAACACAACGTAAATTACAAAGACAATTTTTTTAACTACGCATCGTTGCCATTAGCTTTGCAGTTGAAATATTTTTATAAAATTTAATAATGATTCATTTTCTAAAAACATTTCTCAATACATTTTTTACTAAGAAATTATTTATAAGATGCTATTTTCCAGCTACTGTTTTGCTGCTGATTTTTATTTTCTTTTGCAATCATCAGGTTGAAAAAAATGCCATTGGCAAAACATATTCTAATGTAAACGAAATTCCATTTAACAGAGTTGGTTTGTTGCTAGGTACTTGTAAAACCATGAAAGATAAAAAAACTATTAATCCATTTTGGCAACACCGATTAGAAGCAGCATTTAATTTATGGAAATCTGGAAAAATAGATCGTATTTTAATTTCTGGTGATAATGGTTGGTATGGTTATAATGAACCGCAAGATTTTCAGGATGCGTTTATTGCGCTTGGTGTGCCAGATTCTGTTTTAGTTTTTGATTTTGCTGGATTCCGTACACACGATTCTGTTATACGTTGTAAAAAAGTATTTGGTCAAAAAAGTGTGACTATAATTTCTCAGAAATTTCACAACGAACGTGCTTTATTCATAGCTCAAAAATATGGTTTGAAAGCTGTTGGCTACAATGCAAAAGATGTAGGTTTCAGAGATAATATATATACTTCACTTCGTGAAAAATTAGCACGTGTAAAATTATTTTTAGATGTTTATTTGTTCAACACTCAACCACATTTTTTAGGAAAAAAAATTACGATAACTTAAAACTTAAAGTTATCAACATAAGCTATTTATCTAATGAGGATTAGTACTTAGTATTTCGTAACTTTACACAATCATTTCATTCATCAAAAAATATAAAGTATGAAGAATTTGAGTGTATCTTTATTTATACTGCTAGCACTAAGTTGGTGTCAATTAATTGCTAAAACAATAATTACAAAACCGAGTTATCCAGGTGGAACAGAGGCGATGATGGCATTCTTAGATGCAAACATTAGCTATCCTGAAGAAGCTAATAAAAACAGGATGGAAGGCAAAACTTTGGTTGCTTTTATCGTAAATGAAGATGGTACACTATCAAACATTAAAATACAAAAATCATCTTGGGAAATTTTGGATAATGAAGCGTTGCGTGTGGTACAATTAATGCCAAAATGGATTCCAGCACAAGTTGATGGAAAACCTAAAAAAGAAATGGTGATTTTGCCAGTTTTATTTAATTTAAAATTGATAAAAGATAGAACACGTTTAGTAGATAAAGAATAGAAATTAAAGAAAGAAGTATGAAAAGTAAAGAAGATATTGTAAAAAACTGGTTACCACGTTACACAGGAAAGAAATTAGAAGATTTTGGTGAATATATTTTATTAACCAATTTTTCTCGTTATGTACACTTATTTGCAGAATGGAATAATGTTGATGTTGATGGTTTAGAAAATCCTATGCCAAGTGCAACTGCCAATAATATAACAATTATTAATTTTGGTATGGGTAGTGCATTAGCAGCAACTATGATGGATTTGTTGTCAGCAATCCAACCAAAAGCTGCTTTGTTTTTAGGGAAATGTGGTGGATTAAAAAAGAAAAATGAATTAGGCGATTTTGTATTGCCAATAGCAGCTATACGAGGCGAAGGAACTTCTAATGATTATTTTCCAATGGAAGTGCCTGCACTACCATCATTTGCGTTGCAGAAAGCAATTTCTACAACTATTCGTGAACATGATCAGGATTATTGGACAGGAACTGTGTACACAACCAATCGCAGAGTTTGGGAACACGATGAAAAGTTTAAAGAATATTTACGAACCATTCGTGCGATGGCAATTGACATGGAAACGGCAACCTTATTTACGGTTGCTTTTGCAAATGAAATTCCAGTAGGTGCGTTGTTATTAGTTTCAGATCAACCAATGATTCCAGAAGGCGTGAAGACTGAAGAAAGCGATAAAAAAATTACTACAAATTATGTAGATAAACATTTGCAAATTGGTATTGATTCATTAAAACAATTAATGAATCGAGGCACAACTATTAAGCATTTGCGTTTTGAAGATTAAAAAAATCAATGCATTTGTCTACCAATATTTTTGTGTGCAACGGTAATTCATTTTCTGTAAATGGATGCTTTCCACCAAATGAATGATTGGCATCTTTAATCAAAAATAATTCACTTTTCTTGTTTTGTGAATGTAATGTTTCTGCAAAAGAAACAGGTACAGATTCGTCATTTGAACCATGTGTTATTAACCATGGAACATCAATGTTTGCTGCTGCTTTCAGAATATCAAGTCTCGACTTATTAGCTACATTATTTTCATAAATCTGATAATATAAAGGCATATTTTGTTGTGTTCTTCCATTTAATGTATAAATCAAACCATCACTTTCCCATTTTTCCAGATTTTGGTTGATGAAAAAATCAGCTACATCTTTTACACTTGCAAAAGTGCACAGTTTTTTAATTCGTTTATCTTCAAAAGTTTTTAAAATAGCGATACCACCACCACGACTATGACCAATTAAATAGATTTCAGTTGTATTTCCTGAATATTTTTCTGAATTAATTTCCATAAAATCAATTACATTTTCTAAATCATCAAGTTCTGTTTCAAAATTATTGTTTCCAAATGCATCCAAATCTGCAAAGTCAATTGGGTTTTCTTCGGTTGTTCCGTTCATTGAAAAATTAAATTTTGCAAAAACAAAACCTGCATTGGAAAAAGCATCAGCAATTAAATCAAAGTGACCCCAATTTTTGAAACCTTTAAAACCGTGACAAAAGATTATAATTGGTTTTGTATTTCCATTGTCTTCAAAACGAATATCTATTAAAGAAAATTTGCCATTTTTCTGTTGTATTTTTTCATTGATGAGCTTCATACTACATTTATTTTTTTATGATAGATTAAACATTTACCTTTATCAAAAATACAAAATCCTTTGAGCAATAAGGTCGATCATCTGAAAGCACCAATTGAAAAAGAATTGGAATTATTCGAACAAAAGTTTCGCGATGTGATGCGAAGCCATGTTTCATTGCTTGATAAAGTAAACTATTATATTTATCAGCGAAAAGGTAAGCAAGTTCGACCGATGTTTATTTTTTTAGCAGCAAAAATGTGCGGTGAAGTTTCTGAATCAACATACATTGGTGCGTCTTTGGTTGAACTCTTACATACAGCAACTTTAGTGCACGATGATGTTGTAGATGATTCATACGAACGTCGAGGTTTTTTTTCGGTGAATGCACTTTGGAAAAATAAAATTGCAGTTTTGGTTGGCGATTATTTTTTATCTAAAGGTTTATTGCTAGCGTTAGAAACAAAGAATTATAATTTGCTACATATTACTTCAACTGCAGTAAAACGCATGAGTGAAGGTGAGTTGCTGCAAATGGAAAAAGCACGAAAATTAGATATTGACGAAGAAGTTTATTTTGAAATTATAAAAAATAAAACTGCATCTTTAATTGCTGCTGCTTGCGAAGTTGGCGCTGCATCAACGACAACTGATGCTGAATTAATAGAAAAATTACGCTCAATTGGCGAAAATATTGGAATTGCATTTCAAATAAAAGATGATTTATTTGATTATGGTGAAGAAGATATCGGTAAACCACGTGGCATCGACATAAAAGAGCGCAAAATGACGTTGCCTTTAATTTATACGTTGAATACTTGCAGTAAAGAAAAAAAGAAATGGTTGATTAATTCCATAAAAAATCATAATGAAGATAAGGAACGTGTGAATGAAGTGATTCAATTTATCAATACCAACGGTGGAATTGAATACACGCAAATGAAGATGTACGAATACAAACAAAAAGCATTTGATATTATAAATACCATTCCAGATTCTGTTGCCAAAACTGGTTTTGTTGATTTAGTGAATTACATTACAGAAAGAAACTTTTAAAAAATGGTGAAAAAACTTGATAAACCAGACAAAATGTATTAAATTTGTGACAAATGACGTTGTGATGAAAAAGCGAAATAAAACAAACGAAGAAAAAGAAGAAATTAAAAACACCATAGAAGAACCAGCAGTTGGCTACTATTCAACCGTTTCCACACCAATCTTCAATACATTCGATACACATCATTTTATAAACACATCTAGAAATGGTATTTCTATGTATCAACTAGAAAAAATAATAAATAAGTACGATTTAACTTTAAAAGAAACTGCTATTATTTTAAATATTTCAGAACGCACTTTGCAACGTTATATACCAACTGATATTTTAAGCAAAGACGTTTCAGATCGAACGTTACATTTACAACGCTTATACGAAAGAGGCACTGATGTTTTTGGTAGTTTAAATAATTTTAAATCGTGGATGAAAACGCCAGTTTTAATTTTTAACAATCAGCTTCCAATTTCATTTTTAGATACTATTTTTGGCTTTGAATTGTTAGAAGACGAATTAGGAAGAATTGAACATGGTATTTTCGCATAATTATAAATATGATAGTTTTTAGGATTTGCAATACTGTTTACTCAAATGATATTAGTGGCAATGGCGCAAAAATGTATGGTGGTAGATGGAATAATAAAGGTGTTCCAGTTTTATACACTTCTTCAACAAGAGCATTGGCTGCATTAGAAATATTAGTACATATTTCAACAAACAATGTTCAACCAATTGATTTTTCTATACTTTCTATATTTTTACCAGAAAATAGTATAGATGAAATTCCTTTAACTGCTTTAAAGACAGAAATAGATAAGAATGGATTAAATAGCAATTTTAAATTTATTGGTGATAATTGGATAAAAAGCAATTCGTCCTTGTTATTAAAAGTACCATCTATAGTAATTCCAGAAGAGTATAATTATCTAGTAAATCCGTTGCACAAAAATTTCAATAAAGTAAAAATTGTTGAAAATAAATTATTTCGATTTGATAATAGGTTGGTGACGAAATAAACATCATTTCTTTCTCAACTCAAAGTTCTGTCCTAAATAAACTTTGCGCACTTGTTCGTCAGATGCGAGTTCTTCTGCTGTGCCTTGTTTCAATATTTTTCCTTCAAACAATAAGTATGCTCTGTCTGTGATGCTTAATGTTTCCTGTACGTTGTGGTCTGTGATTAAAATTCCGATGTTTTTAAATTTTAATTTTTCTACAATCTGTTGTATGTCTTCAACTGCAATCGGATCGATGCCTGCGAATGGTTCATCTAATAAAATAAATTTTGGATCTGATGCTAATGCGCGCGCAATTTCTGTTCTTCTGCGTTCACCACCAGATAATAATTTTCCTTTGGTTTTGCGTACATGTGTTAAGCCAAATTCATCTAACAATACTTCTAATTTTTCTTTTTGTTGTGAACGTTTTAAATCGGTGAATTCTAAAATGGCTCTGATGTTATCTTCAACACTTAATGTTCTGAAAACAGAATTTTCCTGTGGCAAATAGCCAATTCCAAGTTTAGCGCGTTTGTACATCGCAACGTTAGAAATATTTTTATCATCCAAAAAAACCTTGCCTTGATCTGGTGTTACCAAGCCAACGGTTATATAAAATGAAGTTGTTTTTCCAGCACCATTTGGACCCAATAAACCAACAATTTCGCCTTGATTTACTTCAATGGTAACATTGTCAACTACTTTTCGACCACCATATATTTTTACTAAATTTTCTGAACGTAAGATCATGTTTGTTATTTGTTATAGGTTATTTGTTTTTATTATTCGTTATAGTTATCCGACTTTTATTCCAAATAACATATAACTTATATCTTATAACTTTCACCTTAAATCTTTTAATTTAAATTCAATTTTTATCTGATTGTTCCATTCGTTTGCATACAACTGATAACAAATATCTACCGTTTCTTTTTGTTCCATGAGTTCCATATAATTTCCCATTCCAAAACCAACGCCATTTTTAGGACTTTGTCCATCTTTCAAAATATTTAATTTCAAATGATTTCCATTGAGCACTTTGCTGTAACCAGTATCATATACATCTTTGGTAACAAAAGTTGGTCGCATATTTCCTGGACCAAACGGCTGCATTTGTTCTAAAATATTAAAAAATTTATCGTTGATATCCGTGAGTTCAATTTCTGCATCAATTTCTACTTGTGGAATTTGTTGGTCTGCCGTAATTCTATCTCTAACAATTTTTTCAAACGCATCTGAAAAATCCTGAATTTTATCTAACTCAATGGTTAAGCCAGCCGCATATTTGTGTCCACCAAATTGCACTAAATGTTCGCTACAAGAATCAATTGCATCGTACAAATCAAAACCAGGCACCGAGCGACCAGAACCAACAGCTTTTCCATTTGATGAAGCTAAAATTATGGTTGGTCTGTAATATTTTTCTATCATACGTGAAGCCACAATTCCAACGACGCCTTTGTGCCAATGTTCTTGATACAATACAGTCGTTTTTTTGTGGATTAATGTTTCGTTGTTATCAATCATCGCAAATGCTTCGTCGGTAATATCTTTGTCGATGGTTTTTCTGTCTGTATTATTTTGTTGTACTTTTTTTGTTTTTTCAATAGCAACATCGTAATCATTTTCTATCAACAACGTAACCGCTTCTGAGCCATGCGCAATTCTGCCAGCTGCATTAATTCGAGGTCCGATAATAAAAACTAAATCGGTTATATCAAGATTTCTGCTGAGTTTTAATTCGCTCATCAATGCTTTAATTCCTGCACGTGGATTTTGGTTAATTCTATCGCAACCAAACTTTGCCAAGATTCTGTTTTCACCAGTAATTGGCACTAAATCAGAAGCAATACTTACAGCAACTAAATCTAACTGATCATAGATTTTTTCTGCATTCAACTTATTTTTTTCTGCGTATGCTTGAATTAATTTAAAACCAATTCCACAACCACTTAATTCATCAAACGGATAGCTACAATCATTACGTTTTGGATCTAAAACAGCAACAGCATTTGGCAGAACATCACCTGGTAAATGGTGATCGCAAATAATAAAATCGATGTTTCTTTCGTTTGCGTAATCAACTTTATCGTTTGCTTTAATACCACAATCTAATGCAATTATTAGTGATACATTATTGTCTTTTGCAAAATCAATTCCTTGAAAAGAAATGCCATAACCTTCAGTATATCTATCTGGAATGTAGTAGCAAATATTGTCGTAAAAATCATTGAAATATGAAAATACTAACGATACAGCAGTTGTTCCATCTACATCATAATCACCATAAATTAAAATTCGTTCGTTGTTTGCAAACGCAGTTTCAATACGTGTGATGGCTTTGTCCATATCACGCATCAAAACGGATCGTGTAATTTATTTAAATTTGGACGAAAAAAATCTTTAGCTTCATCAAATGTATTGATGTTTCGCAGCACTAATAATTTACATAAAACAGGATGAATGTTTAATTCAGTTTGCAATTGTTGAACAATTTTCTCATCTGCTTCTAGTTCAATCCACCTTTTTTGATTTTGCATATTTTTGGATAAAAACCAAATTTATTGAATAGTTATGGTTTAATATAATTAAATGATTGAAAAATTTATCTACAGAAATAATTATCGCTTAATAATTAATTCGCAAAGTTGTAAAATGGAAAATTTATCTTTGAATAATAATTTAAAACATGGATGAGTTTCTTAAAAAATATATTTACACATCAGTAGGTATTGCATCTATTGCAAATGAAAAGTTTAAAGAATTATTAGAAGATTTAATACAGAATAATCATTTTGTGGAAGAAGAAGGTGAGCGAATTGTAGATCAGTTTTTTTTAAACTTGCGAACAGATTTAGATACCATACAAGGTTCTTTACAATCTAGGTTAGATATATTGTTGACCAAATTAAATTTACAAACTGTACAACATCTGAAAGAAGACATAGAAAAAAACATGAACGATCTTAAGCAAACATCATCGTTACTTTTAAAAAGTTTTTCAGATAAAGCATAAAAAAAACGCCTAGCTGTTGCAAAGGCGTTTCATTTGGATTTTTATGTTTCTAACTTTCTACTACAAAAATACAATGTTAATTTAGTATTATCTTTGACGTTTGTCAAATAATATTACTTTTTATTAAAATACTTGTTTTACGGTATATGTATCTTGAAGACCTAGAATAAGTCAAAATTTTCGTCACTTTTTGAATCATCGTCTTTCATGTAATTACCTTTAGATTGAACCGTTTTAAACGATGTCATTTCCTGAAATTCTTCATACAAACCACCTGCATCGTAGAAGCGTCCGAAATTTTTATTGAAACGAAGATTAACACTACCTGTTGGACCATTTCTATGCTTGGCAATAATAACTTCAGCTACATCTTTTAAGGATGCACCATCTTGACCTTCTGTTAAATTATAATATTCTGGTCGGTATAAAAACATTACCATATCTGCATCTTGCTCAATAGATCCAGATTCACGTAAATCTGAAAGCATCGGTTTTTTCTCGCCACCACGTGATTCAACCGCACGACTTAATTGTGACAGTGCAATTACAGGAATATTTAATTCTTTTGCCAATCCTTTTAACGAACGTGAAATAGATGAAATTTCTTGTTCACGATTCATGCCTTTGTCGCCACCACCACTCATTAATTGCAAATAATCGATGATAACCATTTTAATTCCGTGCGCATTTTGTAAACGGCGACATTGCGCGCGCAACTCGTAAATATTGATTGCTGGTTGATCATTAATATAAATTGGTGCTTGAGATAATCGTTCTACTTTATCGCGCAAAATTGCATATTCATTATTATCTAATTTTCCATTTGATACTTTTTGTGCATCGATTTCTGTTTCAATAGAAATTAACCTTTTTGCTAATTGCACAGCACCCATTTCTAATGAAAATATTGCAACAGGCATGTTGTGATCAACTGCTGCATTGCGTGCTAAATTTAATACGAATGCTGTTTTACCCATCGATGGACGCGCTGCAACAATAATCAAGTCGGTAGCTTTCCAACCTGATGTCATTCTATCCATTTCTGTATAACCAGATGGAACTGAATCGTCTAACAAACCATCATCTCTATTTAATAAGCCATCAATTTGCAAAACAGATTTAGAAACTAATTGACCAATTCCTTGAGTTGAATTTCGTAAATTTTTATCGGTGATTTCATAAATTTTGCGTTCTGCTGCATCTAATAAATCAAAAACGTCTGTTGTGTCTTCGTAAGAATCTCGAATAATATCGTTTGAAATTCGGATCAATTCTCGCTGAATAAATTTTTGTATGATGATACGTGCGTGGTATTCTACGTTTGCAGAAGACGCAACTTTGTTGGTTAATTCACTTAAATAATAGGCACCGCCAACTTCTTCTAATTTTGCACTTTTGCGTAAATCTTCGGTTACCGTTAATAAATCAATAGGTTGTGATTTTCCGAAAAGCGATTGAATAGAACGAAAAATAGTAGAATGAGCATCAACGTAAAAACTTTCTGGCTTTAAAATATCAGAAACATACGAAATAGCATCTTTTTCAATTAAAATAGCACCTAACACAGCTTCTTCTAATTCACGTGCTTGTGGTGGAATTTTCCCATAGAGTAAATTAGAAATATCTTCTGTTTTATTGCGAGTAAAACGTGTAGTTCTTTTATTCGTTGCCTGCTCTTCCATAGTTCACGAAAATAGAGAATTAAGTTCGTTCAAAAAGATGGAATAGTCAACGTTAATATGTTAATAATGTAAAAATCGTGGAACTATAGGTTACCATATTTTAAATCAATTACTTAGATAATTTTATAATAAAATAATGTTTATGAATGGCTCAATTTCGTTTACAACACTGTTTATAAACGACTGTTTTCTGTGGAAACGACGTTGATAAAATGTTTATAAGAAATCAGTAATTATTATAAATAATACAAAATGATATTAATTTATTTTCAACGCAACTTCAATTTGCGCCACATGATGTTTACCATGCCAAGCATATAAAGCCAAAGCTTCTTGCAACGGAACTGCACGATTATACGCTGGATGAAAGTAAGTTCGTTTGAAATCATTTTTATCCATGTTTTCTAATAAAGAAACCCATTTTGCATGCAATGCTTTTACCAAACGTACCGAATTTTTTAACGGCAACTGAATATCTGCCGTTTCTGTCCAAAGATTTTCATCGTATGGTTTTATGGTTGGATTATTTTCGGTGAGTGCACATTTAAAACGTATGTATGCATTTAAATGGCTATCGGCAACATGATGTAAAATCTGCTCAATGTTCCAACCATTTTCGCGATATCTGTATTGTAATTTTTTCTTTTTATTTACTTTTTTAGATATTGCTTTCAAATGTTCTGGCAAGATGCGTATATCTTGAATCAATTTATTGATAACCGTTTCAGAATATTCTGTCGGAAATTTGCATTTACCAATTGGATAAATAAATGGATTTAGTATTTCAACTTTAGGTGTTGCTTTGTCATCTTGTTTTTTTGATGAAACAGCTTTAACAACTTCTTTAGTGGCAGTACTTGATTTTTTTGCCGTTTTTACTGCAGGTTTATTTGCCTTTTTACTGCTAGTTATTGTGCTTTTTTTAGTTGTAGCCATAATTAAAATTTTTCTATAGTTTGTTCAATAATATCGTTGTTGTTTGTAATTACAATTTTATATGCACCAGAAGCTAAGTTTTCAAGATTAATAACTTTTTGATGTAAACCTTTTGCAAAAATCCAAAATCAATAGCTTTTACCAAACTACCTTTTAAATCGTACACATTTAAAAATAAATTTGCACTGGTAGATGTATTAAATTGTACGGAAATAAAATCAATAAACGGATTTGGATAAGCACTCAACATCACTAAGCTGTTCGATTTATTTTTGATGCCAACTGTTGTTGAAGTTCTTGGTGTTAGCGGTGCTGGATAAATATTTTGTTCAGCTTGTGTCGTTTTTGTGCGTGCTTTTTTCAACCAGCGTGTTCCAGCTTCTGTAAACCAACCTTGATCAAAAGTTTGATTGGTGTCAATAGTTGCTACGGTTTTTACATAATAAAAATCGCCTTGTGCTTTCGCATCCGTTAAATCTAAAATAGAATAACCTTTTTTAGTTAATTCAACATTTTTAATGTGAGGAAATAATAAACCAACTAAACCATAAAATGCATTTAACGGAATAGGTGATGAGCCAGAAGTTACGCTGGTGCAAACAAACTCAACACCAACTGAACCTTGTCCTGTAAATGCATTGTATTGTGCTTGATTATAAGGTAAATCCATGGCCCAAGCCGTATGAATGTCTCCAGTTAAAACTATAACGTTTTTAATATTATTGTCCAAGATAATGTCGTATAGTTTTTTTCTGTCTACTTCATAGCCGTCCCATTGATCGTTATTTAAGATAACACCATTTCCATTTTGCCAGAAAAGTTTTAGATTTCCCATCATTACTTGTTGACCAAGCACTTTCCATTTTGCTGTTGAATTTTTTAATTCTGTTTTCAGCCATTCCATTTGTTCGTTTCCGATTAAATGTCTAGATGTATCATTAGTATTTCCGCCTTGTAAACTTCTATCATACAAACGCGTATCCAACATAAAAATATCTACTAAATTTCCGTAGCTAATTTTTCTCCAGATTTTATTTGGATTTCCTGTTTCAGGTAATCGAATTGGCATCCATTCGTCGTATGCTTTTTGGCCATACGATTTTCTGTCAGACCACAAACCTTCAGCACCTTGCGTATGGTTGTCTGCGCCTAAAGTATAAGAATTATTAGCTGTTTCATGGTCGTCCCAAACAGAAATAAATGGATATTGCTGATGCACATTTCTGCAAGATGGATCTAATCTGTAGGTAGAATATCGTTGACGATAATCGGCTAATTTTGTTATTTCGTAAGTTGGTAATTGATCTGTTCTTCCTGGAATTCCTAATGAACCATACTCATAAATATAATCACCTAAATGTAATACAGCGTCAATATCGTTGCGTTCAGTAATTCTATCGTACGCGTTAAAAAAACCATTTGGATAATTTGAACAAGATACAAACGCAAAACGTTGTTGTGATTTTCCTGAAACAGGTGCAGTTTTTGTTCTACCAGTAACGGAATTTTTTCCATCTACCGTAAATTCATAAAAATACCAAGTGTTTGGTTGCAAACCTGTAACATCAATTTTTACAGTATAATCTTTGGTGCTATCTGTTGTAAAAATACCAGATTTCATGGTTTGTACAAATGAGGTATCCAATGCAACATGCCAAGTTCCTGTTACGGTTCCTGCTATCTCAGGTGTTACGCGTGTCCAAATAATTACAGCATTTGGAGTTGGGTCACCTGAAGCAACACCATGATAAAATGGTGCCAATGATGTGTCTAACATTGAACGTTCAGTGCTGTTATTTGGTTCTTCTGCTTTGTTAATTGAACAAAATAGTAGTAAAAAAGAAATTGAAAGTAATATTCGAGCCATATACATAGTTTGAACTAAAATTACAATCTTTTATTTCTAAATACAAGTGTGTAGTAAAAAAAATCACTTAAAATTAATTATATAGAAATTCGCAAACGAAGTTGTTTAGTTTAAAGATTTAAATAATATGGCTTTAATAGTGAAATAAATGAAGATGTGTATTCGTTATTCTCATCTTTTATAGTCAACGTGTCAAGTTGAATTTCATTCGTTTTTTGCAAACAAACAACATAACAAACTCTGAAATAAGTATGAGTTGGCGTTTGCTTTAGTAGTAATTTTCTTTCTATGTAAAGTTGGTTAGTATTGCATTTATTTTCAAATTCCATTGCACGAAAATAAGGTAGCAGTATAGCAAATTTTCCATTTGTATGGAGTAGTTTTTTTATCTTTTGAATTAAATTTTCGAGTGTTAGCTTTAAAGAGTGTTTTGCTAATTTTTCACCATGCGTATTTGATTCTTTTTCGTTTTCATAAAATGGCGGATTGCAAACAATTAAATCGTAGTTTAGTTTAGTTGAAAATTGTAAAATATCTTCATTGAAAATGGAAATATTATTAGAAAAAATGGACGACTCAATATTTTGTTTTGCTTGTAAGTAAGCAGATGAATCAATCTCTACGGCATCAATTTTTGAAGCTGATTTTTGAGCCAACATGAGTGAAAGCAAACCAGTGCCACAACCAATATCTAATATGGTTTTCACGTTTTCTTCAACATGCAGCCAAGCACCAAACAAACAAGAATCGGTACATACTTTCATAGCGCATTTGTCTTGTTCAATTTTAAATTGTTTGAACTGAAAATAGGTGTTGGACATGTGGTAAAGATAGTTAGATTTTAACGACTAAAAAAAAGCGACAGAAACCTCTGTCGCTTTTTTATCATAAATTAAAATCCAATGTCGTTTTGTAAACAAGAGATTCCGAAAAAATTTCGGAATGACAGCGTCACTGCACAGCGACGCTGTTACCGCGTCGCTGTCAACCTGTCCCGAAGTTTCGGGATTGTTTCAGGTTCTTATTTTGCTTAACTAAACGCCATTATATTAAATTCAAAATCCTTAATCTCATTTCTAAACTCTAATATCCAAACGCATAGTATTTTAAGCCATTTTGATTTGGATATTTGCCTTCTAATAAAATGCCATTTCCATTATTTTCGCTGATTATATTTTCTAAATCATCTTTCTTGGTAAGAGCTTGGTTGTTGATGCCAGTAATGACAAAACCAGTTTGCATATCAGTATTTTGTTTAATAATTCCATCGCTTATTTTGGTCACTTTTAAACCACCAGCAACGCCTAATTTTTTCGCTTCTAAACTGCTCAGTGCATCTACTTCAATGCCTAAATTTTCAATTACATTTCCAGATTTTTTTGCACTTGATTTTGCTGTTAATTCAGTTTTATTTTCCTGAGATTTTAACGTCACTTCTTTACTTATCATCGTTCCATCTCTAAAAATTTGCAATGTCACTTTGTCGCCAGGTCGGTAGCGCGCAATGTGTTCTTGTAAGTCAGCAGAATTAGTAATTTCTGATTCGCCAACTTTCATGATGACATCGCCACGTTTGATACCACCAGCTTCGCCAGCACTTCCTTTATTGACTTCTGCAATGTAAGCACCTTGTATTTTTGGTAGTTTTAAATCTTTTGCTAATTCATCATCTACTTCACGAATATTGACACCTAAAAATCCACGTTGAACTTCGCCAAAATCTACCATATCTTTTACTACTTTTTTTGCTAAATTGGCTGGAATGGCAAACGAATAACCAGCATACGAACCAGTTGGCGTGGCAATAGCAGAATTTATTCCAATTAAATTTCCATTTAAGTCAACTAAAGCACCACCACTGTTTCCTGGATTTACGGCAGCATCGGTTTGTATAAACGATTCAATCGCAAGGTTGCCCGCTTTTTCTCGTAAAATATTTATGTTGCGTGTTTTCGCAGATACAATTCCTGCTGTAACAGTGGATGCCAAATTAAATGGATTGCCAACTGCCAAAACCCATTGTCCAACTTGTACTTCATCAGAATTGGCAAACGTCAAATATTGTAGGTCTTTGCTATCAATTTTTATAACAGCCAAATCTGTACTTGGATCTTTACCTATTAGTTTTGCTTTAAATTCTCGATTGTCAAACAAATTTACTTTTATCTCATCTGCACCTTCAACAACATGGTTGTTCGTAACAATATAACCATCATTACTGATGATTACACCAGATCCACTGGCTTCCTGATCTTGTTGCTGAGGCATTTCAAATGGCATACCGAATTGATCACCAAAAAATTGGTAAAACGGATTCATTTGACGCATATCTTTTTTACTGACTTTTATTTTCGTGTTGATATGCACGACTGCTGGCGTTGATACTTTAGCTGCCTGTATAAATGCATCGTTTGGTAAACCACTGGTTAAACTGGCAAATTTTACAGGTGCATTTTCTTCAGCAATCGAAGAAGAAAATTTTGGTGTAGTTTTGCTGGAAAACGCTAATGCAATGAATGCACTTATGCATCCGATAATTAAGTAGCTGGTGATTTTTTTCATGTCTATTAATTTAATGTTTTTTAATGGAGCGCATGGTTTATTTAAAATCTAAGCTCAATTTACATACCTAATTGAATACTTAACCGTCAAAAAATCTTAAGTGTTCGTTAAAAAAAGTTAACTATATCTTTGCACATAAATTTAGTTTAATACACTACTTTTGAAGTATGCAAATTCACTTCTATAAATATCAAGGAACTGGCAACGATTTTATTTTAATTGACAATCGGTCGCTTATTTTTCCTAAAGAAAATACCAAATTAATTAATGCACTTTGTGACAGAAGATTTGGTATTGGTGCAGATGGTTTGATGTTACTTGAAAATGAAGCTGATTACGATTTTAAAATGGTATATTATAATGCTGATGGTAATGAAAGCACCATGTGTGGTAATGGTGGAAGATGTATTGCTTCGTTTGCTGCTTTGTTGAATATTGTTCAAAAAGATGGAAAATTTATTGCTATAGATGGTGAACACGATTTTGAAATTGCAGATGCTGCTGTGAAACTAAAAATGATTAATGTTTCAGAGATTCGTCTACAAGTAAATAATTATATTTTATTTACCGGATCGCCACATTATGTAAGTTTTAGAAATGCCATTGATGCCATTAAAATTGTTGAAGAAGCGAGAAAAATAAGGTATAACGACGAGTTTTCAAAAGAAGGAATTAATGTAAATTTTGTGGAAGAAAAAAATGACAAAATTTATATGCGTACGTATGAACGTGGCGTTGAAGATGAAACGTTATCTTGTGGCACAGGCACAGTTGCAGTTGCGTTGTCTATTGCAGAAAAACACCAGTTATCACAAGGAAAAATTGAGATACAAACACCTGGTGGAATTTTGTTTGTTTCATTTGAAAAACAAGGAACTATATTTACAAATATTTGGTTGGAAGGTGCAGCGCAGCGAGTATTTGAAGGTGACATAGACATTTAATTCTAAACCAAATAATAAAACCTATTGTTGCCATGGTTCGTGTCTCACGAAATATTTTTAATAAAGTTCGTGAGTCACGAACCATGGCTATGAATTTTTCGAACCATGCAATGCATGTTTTATTGTTTAAAACAGAAGTAATTCAATGATAAAAATTTATAAAAAAGTAGAAACGCATTTAGTTACAATCGATCAACCAGAAGCTGATTGCTGGATTAATATTTCACCACCGTTCAATATGGAACAGTTAGAAAAATTAGCAATAAGTCTTGAAGTGCCATTTTCTTATATTGTTGATTGTATTGACCAATACGAACGATCTCGTTATGAAAAAGAAGACAACGCGAAACTAATTGTCATCAATACACCAATATTAAATGAAGGATTTGATTTAGAAGACGAAGCAACATACATTACCATTCCTGTTGGTATCATTTTAATACCTGACATGATTTTAACGGTTTGTTCGGTAAACAATCCGATGATAGAATGGTTTGAAAAAAATGTATTGAAAAATGTAAAACCAAGTGATAGAAATTTATTTGTAGTGAAGATTTTTGAACGCAACGTTTACTATTTTTTGTATTACTTAAGAGAAATCAATAAACGAATTTCTCAAATTGAAAAGGAATTAAATTACAGCAGTAGAAATCAGGAACTCAATAAATTACTGCATTTGCAAAAAGCACTCATCTATTTTGTAAACGATTTGCGTGCCAATGAAATGGTTTTGCTCAAAGTGCAACGCACTGATTTTTTGGAATTAAAAGACAACCACGATGCGAAAGAATTATATCAGGATATTTTGATTGATAATTCACAAGCATTAGAAATGGCAAACGTTTACTCAAATATCTTAGGCAATATGATGGGTGCCTTTGCGTCTATTATTTCCAATAATTTAGGTCATGTGGTAAATCGTTTAACTGCAGTAACCATTGCGTTGATGGTACCAACGCTGGTTGCTGGTGTGTATGGTATGAATGTCGATTTGCCGTTTCAACATAGCGCTCATGCATTTACAATAGTGATGTTGATTTGTATTTTGACCACCGTAGTTTTTGTGGTATATTTTAGAAAAAAGAAATGGTTATAATATATGGAAATTCAAAATAAAGACATCACCACTATTCGAAATATACTAGTATTCTTTGCAGCAATTGCGAGTTTGTATATTTTCCATTTACTACAAAATTTACTGGTTCCGTTAGTATTAGCAATGTTTCTGGCTTTGCTCGTTCATCCAATTTTGGTTTGGTTCGAAAAAAGAAAAATTCCAATGTTCGTGAGTGTTGGAATTATAATGGTTTGCATCATTACATTAAATACGCTTTTGTTTCTTTTCTTCTACAAAACTGGTAAGCATATTTTTGCAGAGAAAACCTATTTTATTGCACAAATAAAATACAAATTGGGTGGTTTGATCCAAATATATAGTAATGTTACTGGCGATATTTTAGATTTATCTCAGATGGTAGACAAGCTTCAATCTTATTTTTCTTCTGAATTTTTAATGACAAAATCAGGTACTTTTTTTGGAAAAGTAACACTACTAACGGAAGAGTTTTTATTGACGACAGTTTATCTCATATTGTTATTAACAGGTATCATGAAGTATGAAAATTACCTGCATTATCTAGGTGGAAATATAGAAGTAGGTGGCCGTTATATCAAAGCATTTGAAGATATTAAGTCATCAGTTGAAGGTTATGTAAAAGTGAAATTCGTCATCAGTTTTTGCTACGGTTTAGCAACATTTTTTTTGTGCCTTTCATTCGGCTTGCGTTTTTCATATTTTTGGGGTTTTCTTGCCTTCGTTTTAAATTTTTTACCAGTAGTTGGTGCTTTAATTAGTTTAATTCCAATTGCATTAATGGCACTTATTCAATTCGATACTGTTGGTGCAGTACTATTACTAGTTTTTCTGGTTTATGCGTTACATTTCATTTTAGCAACAGGTTTAGAACCCATTTTTATGGGTCAACAAACTTCACTCAATACTATCGTAGTGATTATGGGTTTACTATTTTGGGGTTTTCTTTGGGGAATTTTTGGTATGTTTTTGTCTGTACCACTGATGGTTTTAACCAAAGTTATTTTGAGTCAAATTTCTGGTGCAGAAGTTATTGTTAAACTTTTAGGTGGTGATAAAAATAAATAATTAAACTATTTTCAGTGTTTATTTTATTTTTTAGCTATTTCTTTAAAAATAGTTCGATTATTTTTAGAATAATGAAAGTATTTAAAGCTTTTGTGCTTAAATTATTCAATTGTAATTTTTAATGTTTAGTTTAACATGATTTATTGTTAAAATAAAATTATCATTCAAAATTTAACACCATTTTTGTTGATATAAATCAAATTAATCACATAAGTTCATCTTACTTTCATTTAGAATTCACTATATTTGGTTATGTTTTGTTGATAAATCTTTTGCAGTATTTAATAATTCTATTAAGTCTACTTTTTTTATAGACTTTTAAATAAAATTTGCATGGTTTTGTTAGCTGAATGGATATCTTTTTAAATCAATAAAATTTGGATTTACCTTTACGCTAGCTTCTACTTCAGGAAAAATAAAAAAATCCGGTAAACATCTTCTGGTAGAAATCAATGTGTAAAAATCCAGCTTTAAAAATGTATTTTATATGAAAGAAACGACCAACTACGTTGTTAGAAAGAGATTGTCTTTTTTACTACTAAGTAATTTCTCCAATTTCAAAAAGAGTATTAAATCGGTACTTGTTGTTCCATTGTTGCTTTTTATGATGTTACTTGCTCAACAGAGTTTTGCTCAGGTATCTGTAACGGCAACAGCTGGAACAACAGGTCCAACAACCTATACAACAGTTAATGCCGCATTTACTGCTATTAATGCAGGAACACACCAAGGTGTAATTACAATAAGTATCACTGGTAATACAACAGAACCTGCAACTGCAGTTCAGCTACTAAGAAGTAATGCACCATCAAACTATACTAGTATAACTATAAAACCAAATGCTGCAGGAAGAGTAATTAATTCAGCTGCAGCACCAACAGTCAACAGAGGTGTACTAGAATTAGTAGGTGCAGATAATGTTACTATTGATGGTAGTTCAACAGTAGGTGGTACTACAAAAAGATTTAACTATTCAGGTTGCAGCTGTTGCTACAGCCAATACAGCAGCCATTAGATTGTCGTCCAATTCAATTACTGGTACAGACGGTTGTAACAACATAACGATTAAGAATTGTAATATAGTTGGAGCAAGAAACACAGCAACACAAACAAATAATAGTTGTGGTATAGCATTTTCTAACGGAACTGAAATATTACAGCAGCAAAACATCATACTTCAATACTAACATTACTATTCAGAATAATACAATTACAAGATGTTATACTGGAATTTTAGCAGTAGGTACTTCTGCAACCTACCCAAATACAGGTTTGCAGATTATCGGCAATATCATTGGTAGTGCAACCTCAGCTGATAATATTGGTTTTAGAGGTATATTATTGACATATTCAGCAACATCTACAGGTGGTGCAATAATTGATGGCAATGATATACGTGTTGGTGATTATGGAGCAACAGGGTATGCTGCTACTGTTGCCGGCATTGAAGTAGGAACAGGAAATTATGGTTTCATTATTCGAAAAATAATATTCACGATGTTAACCAACCAAATACAGGTGGTTATGGTGCACATGGTATATATATTACTGGTTCTACAGGAAATACGCTTTCTACTATAGAAAATAACTTTATAAGGGATTGTAAAATGGTTGTTTATCAAACTTCTACAACCAGTACATTCATTCCATGTGGTGTATTCTTTACGGCTGGTGCAACTGGTGTTAATTTTAACCATAATACAATTGTAATGAATACACAATTAGGTGCTGGAGCTAACTTTTCATCTTTCTGTGTAAATGCTAGTGTCGCTGGTGTTCGTTTTACTACTTTTTATAATAACATACTAGTAAATAATCATTCTTCAACCGCCTTATGGTTTTTTACAGCTGCAACTCTTAATATATCCGGTGGTGCTGTAGATAATAATAACTACTATGTACCTGGTGGACACGTTGGATATTATAATGCAGCTAACAGAACAACATTAGCTGCATGGCAAACGGCTACTTCTAAAGATGCTAATGCTGAAAATGCCAATCCTCCGTTTGTATCAGCTACTGATTTACACTTAAACAATGCAGGAGCTACCATTTCAAATTTTGATCAACAAGGTTCTACAAGTGCAGGTATAACAACGGATTATGACGGTAATACTCGTCCAAATTTAGGAACAACAATTCCAGATATCGGAGCTGACGAAGTTGCTGTAATTACACCACCAGTTATATCATTTACATCTATTTCTCCAAGCTCTAATCAATGTACTGCAACTTCAAGATTAGTTACAGTAAGCGTTACAACGCCAGCTGGTACAGTATCTGGTGCAACTATAAATTATAACAATGGTGCAGCAGGTTCTGTAGCCATGACAAATACTGTTGGAACAACTTGGACAGGAACTATACCAGCTGCAAGTCCAACAAATACAATTGTAACTTGGAGTGTAACGGCAACTAATTCACTAGGTGGCACAGCAACATATACAGGAACATCTTATCAGGATGATCCAAATGTAGGAATCACAGCAGTTGCATCAGCACGACCAACAACGGTATGTTCAGGCGCAGCAGATACATTGAGCGTTATAATTAATAAAAGTGGAACAGGTGTAATTGGTTCTGGTTCAGTTAATTCTTCTTCTTCTCCAACTCCATTCTCAGGTACTTATGGTGGTATGAAAGGTCAATATATTATATTGGCTTCTGAATTAACAGCAGCAGGATATACTGCAGGAAATATAACAGCAATTGGAATTAATTTTGTTTCATCAGTTACTGCAACTTATACCGGTTTAACAATACAAATAGGAAACACTGCTCTTTCTGCCTTTCCTGGAACATTAAGTTTAGAATCATCAGGATTAGCTACATATTATGGTCCAACAAACTTAGTTAACCCTACAGCTGGTGTTAATACATTTACTTTATCATCTTCTTTCTATTGGGATGGAACAAGTAACATTATAATATCAACTAATTGGAGTAAACAATACTACTACAAGTACTGCTGTTTCAGTAGTTACAACCACAACTGCATTTAATTCTGCACAGGTTCATAAAAGAGACAGTTATACACCTGCAGCTCTTTTAGTACTATCTGGAACTCAAGTTGGAGGTTCTTCTGTTGTTGGTACAGCTAGACCCAACTTCACTATTACGGGAAATACAGCACCAGCACCAACAGCGTATGTTTGGAGCGATGGCGCAACAACTGTAAGCACTACGAATCCAGGATATGTCAATCCAACTGTCAATCCAACTAATTATACTTGTACAGCAACAGTGGGTGGATGTCCATTAGTATCCAATACAGTAGCAGTAACCGTAGTAAGTTTACCAACAGCACCAACCTTAGTTGGTAACAGTGTTCAATGTGGCGCTGGCGTTCCAACTGCATCTATATCAGGTGCTGCAACCTTAAGATGGTACGATGTACCAACAGGTGGCACAGTATTACAATCAGGTGGTACTACTTACGCAAGTTCAATCAGTGCAACAGATACTTTCTATGTTTCTTCATTTAATGGCACATGTGAAAGTGCAAGAACAATGGTGATAGCTATGGTGAATGCACCGGATGCATTAACAGCTTCTGCGAGTTCAACAACCATTGCATGTTTAGGCAATAGTTGCTATTTATCAGTGACACAAACTGGCAGCACCCAAAGTTATAACTTAACATGGACAGCAACTCCTTCAGAATGTAGCGGTATTCCAACAAGTGCCGCAGGTGCATTAGGTACACCTTTTTAACAGTAACACCAACGCTTGCTGGCTCATACAGATATACCATAACAGGTGTGGATGGAGCGTGTACTACATTTGATACCATCAGAGTAACGGTAAACAATCCAAATGTTGGTATTACAGCAGTAGCTACAGCACAACCGACAACGGTATGTTCAGGAGAAGCAGATACGTTGAGTGTTGTAGTAACAAAAAATGCAACAGTAACTTTAGGTGCTGGTGGTTCAACATCTACTTTAGCACCTTATAATCCATTTAATGGTGGCTATGGTGGTATGAAAGGTCAATATTTAATTAGAGCATCTGAATTAACTGCTTTGGGTTTAACTGCTGGTAATATCACTGGATTAACATTGTATGTTTCTTCTGTTGGAACAACTTATAATGGATTTGTAGTTCAAATAGGTAATACTGCTTTAACATCATTGACATCATCAACTATCCAGGGTTCTTTGACAACAGTAAAAAATTCATTTAACATAACTCCAACAGCAGGAGCGAACTCAATTACATTTGACACACCTTTCTCATGGAACGGAACATCAAATATTATAGTGTCAACCTCTTGGAGTAATAACAATGCGTCGAATGCATCAGCTACTATATTTTATGATGCAACAGCATTTCAATCTTCAGTAAGTTATCGTAAAGACAATGAAACTGCAGCCAATATGTTAGCATTTACAGGTGCGACAGGAGCAGGTACATTCACTTATGATAACGCTTCAAGCAGGCCAAGACTATCTATTACGGGAAATACAGCACCAGCACCAACAACGTATGTTTGGAGTGATGGTGCATCAACTGTAAGTACTACTAATCCAGGATATGTAAATCCAACTGTAAATCCAACCAATTATACATGCACTGCAACAGTTAGTGGTTGCCCACTTGTTTCCAATACAGTAGCAGTAACAGTAGTAAGTTTACCAACAGCACCAACTTTAGTAGGCAATAGCGTACAATGTGGAGCAGGCGTTCCAACAGCATCTGTATCAGGTGCTGCAACCTTAAGATGGTACGATTTACCAACAGGTGGCACGGTATTACAATCAGGTGGTACTACTTACGCAAGTTCGATCAGCGCAACAGATACTTTCTATGTTTCTTCATTTAACGGAACATGTGAAAGTGTTAGGACAATGGTGATAGCTACAGTGAATTCGCCAGATGCTTTGACGGCATCAGCAAGTTCAACAACTATCGCTTGCTTAGGAAATAGCACTGATTTATCAGTTGCACAAACAGGCAACTCACAAAGTTATACCTTAACATGGACAGCTACACCTTCAGCAGGCAGTGGCATTCCAACAAGTGCAGCAGGTGCATTAGGTACACCATTAACTATAACACCAACGGCAGCAGGTTCATACAGATATACCATTACAGGTGTGGATGGAGCATGTACCACATTTGATACCATTAGAGTAACCGTAAATGATCCGAATGCAGGTGCTACTATAGTTGCAACAGCACGACCGACAACAGTATGTACTGGTGATGCAGATACGTTAACTTTGGTTGTAGCAAAAAGCGGAACGGTTTCGACTGGAGCTGGTGCAAGCACATCATCATCAGCTGGAACTTCACCGTTCTATCATGGCTATGGTGGTCAAAAAGCACAATATATATACAGAGCTTCTGAATTGATAGCTATGGGATTAACAGCAGGAAATTTAACTGCTTTATCATTAAATATTACATCTTTAGGTACTACTAACTTTAAGCAACTTAACAATTAGTGTTGGACATACAGCACAAAATGCTGCCGTTACCAATGCAGCTATTACTACAGGGTTTAACGACTGCCTACAGTACTGCTACACAAACGTTAACAACAGGAACGAATAGTTTTACATTTTGGTACTGCGTTTAATTGGAATGGTACTAGTAATATTGTTATTTCATTTAGTTATTCTAACGTCAACTCAGGTGGAACATCTTCCACAGTTACTACGGATGCTGCAGGTTTTACCTCTACATTAGGTATTTATGCAGATAACTCAACAGCGGCTTGTTTGTTTGCAGCTCCAGCGTCTGCACAAGCTTGTATGGGTTTAAGTTCAAATACAACAACTTCAAATCGACCAACACTAACGATAACTGGTAATAAAGTTCAAACTCCTGCTTCCTTTACATGGAGCGATGGTGCTTCAACAGTTAGCACCACAAATCCTGGTTATGTAAATCCAACTGTCAATCCTACCAATTATACTTGCACAGCAACCGTTAGTGGTTGTCCAGTGGTATCTAATACAGTAGCAGTTACAGTAGTACCTTTACCAACCACACCTACATTAGTTGGAAATAGTACTCAATGTGGACCAGGCGTACCTACAGCATCTGTATCTGGTGCTGCTACATTAAAATGGTATCTTGTACCAACTGGTGGAACAGCTGTGCAAACAGGTGGAACTACTTATGCTACTTCTATTAGCGCAACAGATACGTTCTATGTGTCTTCTAATAACGGAACATGTGAAAGTGCAAGAATAATGGTAATTGCCACTGTAACGGTACCAGATAGTATTATAGCTTATGCTGGTGGTACTGGTACAAGTGGTGGTACTTCATCTCCACCAAATATTACAGCATGTCCTAATACGGCATTGAACTTATATGTTCTCAAAAATTCAGGAACCAATTCATACAATTATACTTGGGAGTTGTGCAACTGCTGGTAACGGTATCAGCACTTCTACTGGAAATAATATTTCAGTGACACCAACAGCAGCAGGATTATTTAATTACATAGTAACTGCAAATGACCCTATTTCTGGATGTAATAATGTAGATACTGTTAGAGTACGAGTTATTCCAACATCTATCACAGCAACAGCACTCGCGACTAACCTTTGTGGTGCGGGTTCTTCTACAACCATTAGTATTCCTTCTGCTGGGTTAGGTACTTCAACGGTTCAATGGCAGAAAGATAGTAGCGGGACTTGGGTAAATGTTGGAACAGATTCAACAACATTGGTAACTCCAAATTTAGACACAACAACTAGCTTCAGAGCATCGTGGAACTCTTTTACAAACTGGTACTTCATTTACAACGCCATCTTTAAGTTCCACTACAGATTACTATGTGGAAGCAGTTAATGGAACTACATCTGTTACAAGTAATGTTGGACCAAATAGTCCAAACGACGGCATTGGATCTTTTGGAACTAGTTTTACAGGTACGTATCAAGTATTTGATGTTGCTGCAAGCATGGTACTTAACTCAGTAGATGTGTTCGCAACTACTACAGGTACAGTTATTGTTGAATTATTGAACTCTTCCGGTACTGTTATAAATACAGCAGCAACTTATAACGTAACTGCCGGTCAGGCAAATTCAACATCTACTTCTGTTGGTACTGCTATTACAATACCAATAAACTTTACAATTCCAGCTGGAACAGGTTATGAATTGACACTTAAATCAACGTCTACTGCTACTATATTAAGAAATGACGGTGGCATGGCATCATATTATAATATTGTCGGCTCAGAACCAACATTTACTGATAACTGGCTGTTTGATATTGATTATTGGTATGACTTCTACAAATGGAATGTAACAGTAACTGGTGCTTGTGCGTCCGTACGAACTCTAGTTACAGCTACTGTAGCAGCTCCAACTACCAACCCAACTGTAACTTCAACAAAAAATATTTGTCAAGATAGTATTGTTTTATTAACTGCAAGTGGTAGCACCTCAAGCCCTACTACATTATTGTTTGAAGGCTTTGAAAGCAATCCGCCGGCTGGGTTTAATTTAAATACCAATGGAACTTTTAGTGATTTTTACATAGAACCATATTACATAGAAGGGTCCCAATCCATTGGTTTGGTTTCTGACAGTTGGGACGGAACTAACATCAGAATTACTCAATCATCACCAATTAATTTAAGCTCTTACACAAATGCAGAATTAACATTCTATCATATTTGCGCTTCAGAGCCGGGCTTTGATTACGGATATGTTCAATATTCTACAGATAATGGTGGTTCATGGACGTCTTTCCCTACATCTGCTTATACAGGTGGTGCTACATTACAAAATAGTGTGGTTTCATTTGATGCTTCTAGTTATTCTGATTGGAATACTCAATTTATGATCAATATTAAGATCCAGGAACAGCGCCCAGCCACTTCATTATGGAAAAGAGAATCTATTAACTTAACACCTTATATTGGAACTACTCAATTTAAAGTAAGATTTAGAATGACATACGACTTTTTACAGATTATTATGGATGGCTAATAGATAGTGTACATATTGCTGGCACCAAAACAGTTAAATATGCTTGGACACCAAAAACTCGTTTATATACCAATCCAGCAGCTACAATAGCTTATGATTCTATTACAACACCAGACACAGATACGGTTTATGCTAAACCAAATGATACTATTACATACACTGCACTTGCATACACACAAATACCATCTGCATGTTATGGTTCAAATACAGTAACTGTAAATGTTTCTAAAAAACCAACTGCTATTATAGATTCTGTTAAATTGTTTATCTGTGATGGAAGTGCGATACTAAAAGCAAGTTCAGTGACACCACCAAGCAGTTCTTTAAATTGGACCAATATTTCTGGTTCTGGTTCTTCTTCTGCTTCTGGAAATCCTGTAACAATTACTGGTTTAACCGCTGGAACTAGCATTTATCAACTGAAAGCAACAAATGGACAATGTATCGATATTCCTATTGGTAAAGATACTATCGTAATACCGACAACAGTGCCAAGCACAGTATCTACTACAAATTCTTGTAATTTATGTATCTATTCTGATGGTACTACTAAAACATTCTACAATAGTACAGATGGTAAAATAATTGGTACTATTCAAGACGACGCAGCTGTTACTCCAGCCGAATTAGGTGAAACAGAAATGTGTTTGGATATTGCTGGCTCTGTTCCATCCGTAGTAGATAATTTTGGCTTAAATCAACCCTATTTACAAAGAAGATGGACAATTAAACCAACTACAAACACGAATTCAATTATTACACTTTATTTCACTACAGCTGAATTAACTGCATTACAAGCTGCAGCTAATACAACACGTTACCAATTCTCAGGATATGATTTATATGTAACTAAGTTTGATGGTGGTGGAAATGGTACATTCACACCACCTTGTACTGGCGGAACTGGTGGTTGCGGTATGGTAACAGGTAGAAGTGTACCAGCTGTATTTGGAGCATATAACGGAGACCATTTTGTGTCATTTACTATTAATAGTTTCTCTACATTTTATGTGCATCCAGCATTGTTCCCTTTTGCACCATTACCAGTTGAATTAATTAGTTTTAATGGTTGGAATGCAGGAGCAGTGAATCAGTTACAATGGAAAACAGCTTCTGAGAAAAATACAGCTAAATTTATCGTAGAGAAAAGTATAGATGGCGTTACCTATACTTCCATTGGCGAACAAACTGCTGCTGGAAATTCAACTACAACCTTATCATATAGTTTATCAGATAATCAACCAGTTATTGGTAATAACTATTATCGTTTGAAAACAGTTGACATTGATGGCAAATTCAGCTACAGTGATGTAATTAATATACCAGTTAACGAAGCATATACAAATAGCTTTACACGTGTGTATCCAAATCCTACGAAAGGTAACTTAAACGTTGAGATACAGTCTTCAACAACAAGTAATACAAAAATTGTAGTGTTTGATGTAGTAGGTAAGAAAATATTTGAGAAAGAAACGAGCTTAGTTAAAGGCATCAACACACTTACTTTTGATGTTGCTGATTATGCTGATGGTGCTTATATATTACAGTTTATCGATTCAACGGGCAAAACACATACTACTAAGTTTGTAAAAAAATAAGCTACTTTTTATCAATAATAAACCAAAACAAAGTCCTTGCAATTTGCAGGGACTTTTTAGTTTTTATAACGGAAGTGAACAAGAAACGTGTTTTGAAATATTAAATAGTTCGTTTATCTTTAAGAAAACGGCAAGTTAAACAGGCACGCACACACAAATTACAACATAAGAAAAACAGAAGAAGTGAAACTCTTGATTCTACATATAATACCACTCTTGATTTTTGCCTCTTGTTCAGCACAAAAGAAAGGTGACATAAATTTTGATCCTACTAAAATAAAGAATTTTACTATTCACAAAGAATTTAAAAATTACTTTGACAATTGTGGCGTACATGGTTCAATTGCTATTTTCGATGAAAACAACCAGCAATGGATTTTATCAGATACTGTAAATGTAAAAAATGAAAGTTTGCCAGCATCAACTTTTAAAATTATCAACTTGCTCATTGCATTAGAAACGAAAACGATAAAAGACGAGAACGAAATTGTTAAATGGGTTGGCAAAACGGATACAATAAAGTATGGTTACAGACCTGAAATCTATCATGATATGTCTGTTAAAGAAGCGTTTGAAGTTTCAGCGGGTTGGGTATTTATTGAATTGGCAAAAAAAATTGGCAAAGAGAACTACAAGAAATATTTATCGGCTTGTAATTATGGAAACCTCAATCTATCAGAAAACAATAAGGATTTTTGGAACTTTGGAAACTTTGCACTTTCACCAATAAATCAAGTAACGTTCATTAAAAAATTGTATGAAGATAAATTACCATTTTCAAAACGAAATATGGAAATTGTAAAAAGAGTAATGATTACAGAAGTTACAGATAATTTCACGATAAGTGCAAAAACTGGTTGGACAAGAGAAAACAACATCAATACAGGTTGGTGGGTTGGTTATTTAGAAACAAATAATAATACATACTTCTTTGCAACACTTTTACTTCAAGACAGAAAAAACAATAGAGATGATTTTGGTAGTTGTAGAAAAGAAATTACAAAAAAAATATTAAATGATTTAGGGTTTATAAATAGTCCTAATGAAAAATTGAAAAGTGGCGATTCTCTTTTTAATTCCATTGACCATATTCCAATTGTAGTAAGTGATTTAGAAATTGTAAAGGACATTTTAATGAACCAATTAAACTTTACAGTTAAAGAAGGAAAAGCACACGAAGGAATCAAAAACTGTTTTGTAAAATTTCAAGATGGTACTTATCTTGAATTCATCGAACCAATGGATAGTTCACACTCTATTGGAAAGTATTATACAAGTTTTTTGAGAGTAAGACAAGGTGGCACTTCATTGGCTATACATATCAAAGACGCTGACTTAACAAAGAAGATGCTAACAGAAAAAAATATTCCATTTTCTGCTCACAGTAATAAAGTTTGGCAAACTATTGAACCTCAAAACTCGGAATTGTTCTTTATTGAATACGCTGACAAAAATTGGAAAGAAAGTCCAACAAATACTACACATCCAAATACGGCAACTTCACTAAAATCAACTTACTTTCTATGTGATAATATTTATGAAGAAGCAAAAAAATATAAATATTTTGGTTTTACAGAAATTGAAAAAGGTAAATATTTAGAAACACCATATATACTATTCAAAGTAGGACAAAGTAATTTGTATTTGTTTGACGGAAACAATTCAAGCAAAATACATAACTCACTAAACTCAAAGAAACTACAAGGAATTTGTGGTTTTGAAATAAAAGTAAATTCACTTCAAACATTCAACAAACAAATAAAGCAAAATGACAACATAAAATATGAAAACAACAAGACAACAGTTTACTTCAGAGAGTACAACATTTTTATGATATTTACTGAATAAGTAAATAGTAGAAGACAAAGAAAATCTTCCACTAACAAAAATTGCCAATAGTTTTGGAAGTTTTGGTAATTAATTTTTTGCATAATAATTTACAATTATGAATAAGGATAGTTTGGCTAAATACGCACAACCATCGCCAATTTTCAGTCGTTAGAAACAAGTCTAATAGAAAACGCACCCATTGAACGACTACTTAACAAAATGCGAATCTTACAATTTAAAGAATTAAATGTGTAACAACTAAGTTTGATATTGAGACTAACTTTGCATCATAATTAATCTTAAACAATTAATATGAGAAGGTTATTTCTAAACTATTCCATCCTAATAGCAACATTTTGTTGTTTAGTAATGACTTCCTGTGAGAATAAAAAAACAACTCTAAAAACAACAACCAAAGTACATATGGACGCAGAAACTAAAACAATTGAAAATATGCAATCAGCATATAAAGGAGAGAAAACAGCAACAGCTAAATACGAAGCATTCTCAAAGAAAGCGGAAGAAGAAGGCTATCATAATATTGCATTATTATACAATGCAGTTTCAGCAGCCGAAAACATACACGCAACAAATCACAAAGCGGTAATTGAAGATGCTGGAGCAACTGTTCCAATCATAACTCCTGAATACAAAGTTAAGACCACAAAAGAGAACTTATCTGACGACATAAACGGAGAAGCATACGAAGCCAAAACAATGTATCCTGACTTTTTAAAAACTGCAGAAATCGCTGACAACCAAATTGCATTTTTGAGCTTAACTTATGCAATGAAAACAGAACTAAAACATAAAGTCTTTTTTGAACAAGCTTTGGGTGACATTAACAGTAACACCATTAATAGTTTGCCATCTAAGTATTTTGTTTGTCCTGCTTGTGGAAACACTTATACTACAGCACCTAAGCACTGCGACTTTTCATTAACTGACAGAGATAAATTTATTGTATTTCAATAATTAGTTTTGGATTATTTGAATAAACAAGTTATCTAGGTTTTAAAATAAGAATACAGAAATTTCTGGTCGTGCGACTTTTTAATTTGAAAATTCAATAAACGAAACAGACGACTAAATAAAATTTATACAAAAAACGTATCGTCCTATAATAGGTTTTAGATGTAAACTTAAACAGTAAAATAGAGTGTGACGAGACTAAAATGAAGCATGCAAATAGGAGATAAATGCTCACAAATGCTAAATAAACACGGTGACAAAAGCAAAACTTGACTAAAAGCATAGCTTGAACATAATTCTCTTAAAATAGATATATAAAAAAATGCCACGACGAATCGTGGCATCAAAAAATATAAAACTATGAAAAAAACAAATGAATATTTGTTATTGCGCAAAACTATTTCTAGGTCCACCAGTAGCAAACGTAGCTAAAATTCTAGATTTTTGACCTGTAGAGAACATGTACATACATGCATCATCTGTGTAGTCCATATAGTTCATCGTCATTTCAATTGGTGTGCCTGTGCAAGTAGATTTATGACCAGCAGCTGGGCAACCGTAATTAGCAGTATTATGTGTAGGTGTATCAGAAACTAAATCAGAACCACAAGTAGCGTCGCCCCAAATGTGACGTAAGTTTAACCAGTGACCAACTTCGTGTGTTGCTGTTCTGCCTTTATTAAATGGCGCAGCTGCAGTTCCTGTTGTTCCAAATCCTTTATTTAATATTACAACACCGTCAGTTGATGAAGCTCCACCAGGAAATTGAGCATATCCTAAAATTCCACCGCTTAATGTACAAACCCAAAGGTTTAATTTTGTAGTTGGTGAAGTTGGATTAATTCCACCTTTAGATGATTTCTTCATGGCATCATCTGTTCTCCATGATGTTTTAGTTGTAGATTTACGAATTACTTGATCTAAGACGAAACGAATTCCAACATTCGCTTTTACGCCTGAAAAGGTAGAAGGTACTAAATTAAAATCTGTATTTGTTGCATTAAAATCTTTGTTCAATACATCAATTTGAGATTGAATTTGTGCTTGTGACACATTTTCAGCAGTTGTTCTGTACAATACATTCACTACAACTGGAATTTCAATAACACCATTCACTAATCGTGCATTTACATTGTTTCTTAAATTGTTTTGAACAGCATCTTCAGCAGCTTGCATACGTGCTTCTAAAGTTGGGTCAGCTTTAAATTGCTCTGACAATACTTCCATTGACTGACAATTTCTTTGTGTTGGTGTACCAGCAGTATCTGTTGTTAAATTGTTTTTTTGGCAACTCGCAAATAGCATTGCAACAGCTGTACTTACTAAAAGTAATTTCTTCATTTTTAAATGTGTTTTAGAGTTTAAAATTTACGACTAAACGAATCTAGTGTTTTTTTTTAAAGACTACAAAAAATTAACACAATAATTTGTTAACATTAAGTGTATTGCTCATTTTTTGACCTAAATCTATTTTTTCTACGTTTTATTATAAAGAGAAGAATTGTTGCAATAATTAATAGTATTGGCCACACTCTGATAATTCCAAGCACAAAGAATAAAAATCCTTTCCAACCTTCAGCGAAACTTTTTCCTATTTCACCAAAAAATCCAACTGGTGCTGAGGTGGTTTCATAAAAAGTTAAGTGCAGCGTACTCATAGAAATTCGATCGTTTAAATATTTTAATCTGCCTTCTGCACTTTCAATTTCTGTTCTAACTATATTTAATTGTTGTTCCACCTGCAATACTTCAGAAACATTTTTGGTTTGTTTCAATAAATCAAGATAATGTTGTTCCAGTTCTTTTTTAGTTTTGATGCGTGTGCTTACGTCAATAAATTCTTCTGTAACATCCAATACTTTAATGTTTTTTTCATCGAACTTTGGAACGTCTTTCTCAATGGTATTTACAAAATCGTCAAATTTATCAGATGGAATTCTGAGTTCAATATAAGTAGAAACTTCATAATCATTGCGCGATTGATTATCGTTAGAAATGTATGCATCATATTTTTTTGCTTGTGCAATGATAGATGCATGTGTTTTGCTGATGTTAGATGTTTCCCATTTCAGATTGCCTTCTTTCATCAGCTTTCGTTCAATCGATAAATCACTATTGTTAGACGATGCAGTTGGAATCGGTGAAGGTGTTTGTGCAGATGATTCATCTTTAGTTGCAGCTACTGCATCTGTACTTGCAACAGAACCATTTGCTGGCATTGAAATTTCCGCAGCAGATTCTGATTTTTCTTGACTGCATTGCGTAAAAAACAACATAATAAAAATGGAAGCAAACAAGCTATAGAACAAACTTGTTTTACGAATTAAATAATTTTTCATTTTGGTTTGGTTTTGGTTATTTTAAAATTGCTTAAAATAAGTTGAATTTAAATAACCGATATTGTTAAGAAAGATTAAGGGTATTTTTAAAACGAAAAATGGCCAGACATTGTCTGACCATTTTTTATAATTAAATATCAATTACGCTAAATTACAAAACACCGTTTGTACATCTTCATCTTGTTCCAGTTTATCAATCAACTCTAAAACATCATCGGTTTGTTCTTCATTTAGTTCTTTGTGTATAGTTGGAATGCGTTGTAACTCAGCACTGATTACTTCAATTCCTTTATCTTCTAGTGCTTTTTGCATAGAGCCAAAGTCAGCAAATTTTGAGTATAATATTAAATGATTTTCTTCATCTTTTTCCATACTGTCTAAACCTGCATCAATTAAATCCAATTCTAACTCATCCATATCTCTGTTTTCAGCAGAAATTTTAAAAACACCTTTGCGTTCAAAAATAAAATCGTGCATACCAAGCGTACCAATAGAACCACCATTTTTATTAAAAATAGCACGTAAATTAGCAACCGTTCTGTTCACGTTATCTGTCGCCGTTTCCACTATTAAAGCCGTTGCGTGCGGACCCATTCCTTCGTAAACGACCATTGCAAAACCTTTATCATCTTTAGAAGAAGCTCTTTTTATGGCTGCCTCAATTCTGTCTTTTGGCATTTGCGCTGCTTTCGCATTTTGTATAGCTCTTCGCAAGCTGGAATTGGTATCTGGACTAGCACCACCTTCTTTTATTGCCATGGCAATTTCTCTTCCAGCTCTGGTAAATGCTTTTGCCATTTTGTCCCAACGAGCAAATTTTGCTGCTTTTCTATATTCAAACGCGCGACCCATTTTCTAAATGTTTAGTGTTAATTGATGAATGATTAATTAGAATGCAAAGATAAAATTTCTTGCATAAGTAACAAACACTATAATTTTCTTATTTTTAATGTATGGCACACAAGAAAAAAAATAATTTTGTAAAAAAACATGAATATCCAGGTGGCAAAAAAGCATTTCAATTATTTGTAACTTCAACTATTAATTATCCGAAACTCGCAATTGAAAATAAAATAGAAGGTAGTGTGTATTTAGAATTTGAAGTAGGTTTTGAAGGTGTTGTTACCAATGCAAAAGTGGTACATGGAATTGGTTTTGGTTGCGATGAAGAAGCACTGCGTATTATAAATCTTTTAAAATATGCACCACAAAATAATCATGGTGTAAAATTGATTTCTAAGCATAAAGTAAAAATTAATTTTAAACTTCCAGTTGAAGAAATTAAAAAAACAACTACTCAGATAAATTATCAATTAAGTAATAAAAGTATTGTAAAAAAAGTAGCTAAAAAAAATGAAATACCTAAAGTAAGTTATAGCTATTCCATAAAAATTTAAATTTCAATAAATCGATTGCGAATTTCTGGTGTAGGAATCATGCAGCTATCTTTTTTGCCGAACCATTTGTAACGGTTTTTTGCAACAATATCATAAAAGAAATCAGTTAAAAAGGAAGGAAATATGCGTAAATATGAAAGCACTTTCCAAAATCCACCGAAATAATTAGCGATGTGAAATGCAGCAGTTGATTTGGTATAGATTTGATTGTTTTCAAAAAAAACTACACTTTCCAATGCTGTTGTATGATTGAATTGTTTCAATAAATTTTGACCAAATTCAGATTGAAGACTAGCAAACTTTAAGGAATTTGATTTATCGTGTTTAATAATAAATTGTACACTTGAATCACAGAAATTACAAACGCCGTCAAACAGCACCACTTTATCTGTTAATACATCACTCACTTTTTATAAATTTTGTAACACCAACTTGATTCGTTTTTAAATTGGTGATTTTTAAGATATAAGTTGCTGCAGGAAATTCTTCTACAGAAATAATGGCATCATCATTTAATCTTTGTTCTGAAATTAAATTGCCTGTTAAAGAAAATATTTGCAATAAACTATTTTGTTTAATTCCTTCAATCGATAAATTATATTTTGTTGGATTTGGAAATATTTTTATTTGGTAAGGTGTTGCTTTAATTTCTTTGATTGGTGTTAAATAACTTGGCAATGGTTTGCCAACTACAGGATTCATGATCATGCTGCCAGCAAAAGCAGATTGCAGCCATTTGTTGGTACCGCTTACATAAAAATTATTTTCAGAACCGTTATTGTTTCTGTCAAAACCAATAACTAAAGATTTAGCACCTTCAACTAAAACACCAACTGCAAAAGAATCTTTTACCAACAACGGAAACGATGCGCCATTTTTTACAAACAATGGTTTGATAGGTGCGTAGTAGTAACCATTTAAGGTGTCAACGCCATATTCTTTTACTAATTTATTGATGGTTAGATTTGGTTCCTGATAAATTAAATCAGCTTCATTGTAATCGGTATTTCGAGCTACATTTTTCCAAACACAAACACTAAACGTAGCTAATTTATTGTCCACATCAACAGGTATAAATTTAAATTTAATGGCTTGTAAAGTGTCTTCATGTTTTATCAGATATTTTACAGCCATTTTGTAATATGGTAAATCAAACACACGATAGCCACGTTCTGGTGTACCATCATCATAAGCATAAAAATTACTGAATACTTGGTTATGCGTAATTGTATTGTTTGCTAAAACACTTGCAGACTCACCAGCTTCTGCAGTAGTTGTAAAGTTATAATCTACTTTCACAATTATAGTGTCATCTGTTAATCCACTTGGAATATTGAACTTTGGATATTTTATTTCATTTTCAGTATTGGGTCCAAAATCGCCTAAAGGTGGACCAGAGCCACTTGAAATTATAGTTGCAGTATTTACGAGTGTTGCAGTATATGAATCATTATAATCAGTTGTAACGTTGATAAAATTATTTTTTATAAAAACAGAAACAGTATCTTTTAAATCGGTGGAATCAAACTGATTGTAAGGCATTACATAGTATTTCTTCAATAAACTTTTTGGCAAAAATTCATAAGCCATTTCTTTTATATTTTTGTCAACGGATGTATCTCTGTTTTTATCTAAACGAACATAATCCAAATGCCAAACATCGTTAGCTCCAGTTAAACTACCAAACGTATTAAATCGAAACTGAAAGTTAGCATGCAAATAATTAGAATCTACTTTTACATAAACTTGTTTCATTTGTTTAACAGAAGTATCTGGAAGAATATTTGCTACTTCTTTCCAAATACCAGCTGTATCTAAAAACTGGACATTTAAAAAATCTTGATTCCTTTCTGGTGATTCACCAAATTCACCAGTTAAATAATAGAAACTTAAGAACACCGCACTGTCATTTGTTAAACCAGATAAATCTATCGTATTTGACGTTAGTTTATCAGCATAACCTTTTGCATTTGACACTAAGCTATATGGATTTCCAATATTGTTTGTTCCATCAAAAGTTGCTACACCAACTGTAACAGTGTTGATTGGATAATGTGCATTTATATATACAAAATTATCTTGCCAACGTAACGGATTTGGGAAAATTTCTTGTTGATTGAAATCTTCAAAAAATGGCAAACTTAATGCAGCTATTCTATTTTGTGCTTTTTTTTGTAAAAACTGTTGATTGCTAAAATCTGTTTTGTAGATGTTTTTAGATAAAGGAACTAGCTCTTCTTGAGAAAAAGATACCTTGCAAAAAAAGAATAGCAATATGTATAAATAATTTTTTATCATTTTTTCTGTAAGGTGTTAATTCCATTATTATTCGCTTCTTCTGTCATTGTTTTTGTCTGTCTGATAAATAAATTTACAGAATTATTTGGTCCTAATTTTCCAGGTACACCATATTTTGGTTCTTGCTCATAAACATACGCTGCTAAAGAGTCGGTAATCTGTCCATCAGCTAAAAGCATACCACGATTTAAATGCACTGCATCTAAAACTGCAATAGCTTCTAAAACGGTTAAATCTGTTAATGGTGGCACTTCAGCAATTTGGTTTCCAAAACCATCACCTAAAACCAAATCAATGCTAGAACCTTTTTTAACTACTTTTCCAGCTTTTACTTCTTTTCCATCAATTTGTATTCCTAAAACTGCATCTTTAGCCATATCAGGAATATAAATATAATTTCCAACTTTCAGGCCCCAACTATTCATAATTAACTCAGCTTGACGACGTGAATTGTCAATTAAATTTGGAATTTTTACACTTGGTGGTTGAGAAGCATTTAAGGTTAAATAAATTTTTCGACCTTCTTTAACTAACGCACCTTTTCTAGGTTGCTGATCAATAATAGATAATGGTGGAATATCTTCACGAAACGTAGAGTCAACCACAATGAAATCTAAATTATTTTTATTGAGTTCTTTCTTTGCTTCATAAAATGATTTTCCTTTGATATCAGGCACGTTTTGATTTTGTCCATGCTTTGTGTAAACATTTAATCCAAAATAAACAGCGAACATCAAGCCAACAGTTACTCCAAGTAAGGATAATATAGTCAATAAAAGTTTTCCCATTTATTTTTTAATTCAACTTCAAATATATTGATTTATAGTGTAACGAACATTTTTTTTGTAATAAAAACGCAAAAATACTATCCATATTTTGTTTGTAACTCTATATTTACATTATTAAATCTAAAAAATGTCAAAATTAAAAATTGGTTTGGTTTTCGGTGGCAAATCTCCAGAACATGAAGTGTCCATTATTTCAGCGCGTAATATTTATAATGCAATTGATAAATCTAAGTTTGATGTAACTCTAATTGGTATTGCTCAAAATGGTCAATGGTTTTTGGAACAAGAAGAAAATTTACAAGATGTTGCATGTGTTATTGGGAAAAATAAGATTCAATTGGCAACTGTTTTTGGTAATAAAACCAATAAAATTATCCGATTAGATAATCAAGCGTTTTTGACAGATTTAGATGCACTTTTTCCAATCACACATGGACCTAATGGCGAAGATGGAACATTGCAAGGTGTTTTTCTGCAATTAGATATTCCATTTGTCGGACCCAGTGTTTTAGGTTCTGCTGTTGCGATGGACAAAGATTTTACGAAACGCATTTTGCGTGACGCTGGAATTGGACACGCAAAAGGTATTACGTTTTATAAGCATGAAATCGATAATATTTCTTTTGATGCTACTGCGAAAGAATTAGGAACTACTTTATTTATTAAACCTTGTAACATGGGTTCGAGTGTTGGTGTGAGCCGCGCAACTAACGAAACAGAATTTAAAAATGCTATTGAAGAAGCATTTAAGTTTGATAATAAAGTGTTAGTGGAACAAGCTGTAATTGGTCGCGAACTGGAATGTGCTGTTTTAGGAAATGAATTCATAGAAGCAAGCACAGTTGGCGAAATTGTTATGCAAAAAGGTTTTTATGATTTTGAAAACAAATACAAAAACGATAATGCAATTATCACCATTCCTGCGAATAATTTGACAGAAAATCAATTAACAAAAATAAAAGAAACAGCACGCAAAGCATACCACGCATTAGCGTTAGAAGGTATGAGTAGAGTAGATGTTTTTTTAACGGATAATGATGACGTGATTGTAAATGAACCAAATACCTTGCCTGGTTTTACATCTATTTCTATGTATCCGAAATTATGGGAAAATTCTGGATTGAAATACGCTGATTTGATTGAGAAATTAATTCACTTAGCAATTCAAAGACATCAGCGCGACACCAATTTACAGCGCGTTCGAATTGGATAAAATGTAATAAATTACCGTTTAAACATTTTAAAAACCGCTTACTCATTAATTCTGGTAAGCGGTTTTTTAGTAGCTAATATTGTTCTAACAAAACAAACAAGCTATGAAAAATTTATTATTCTTTATCTTATTCGCTGCGACAATTGGAAACACATTCGCTAAAAAAAACGCAAACAACAACAGTCCTGTTTTAGGTACTTGGAAATTCACGAAAAAAAGTGCTATTAATGAATTTCAGCAAGTTCAAACTATTAATAAAGCTGAAGCAATTAAAGATGAATATTTTATCTTTTTAGACAAAAATAAATTCCAGCACCTATTTGTAAATGAAAAAGGTATTGTTGTAAAAACACTTAAAGGAACTTGGAAAACGGACAATTCTAACATTAAAATTGAATACAATGAATTAGATTACAAACTAAATGTAGACTATTTTTTTATCGGAACAGATTTAGTACTAGGACAGAATTTCAGCCATGTTATTTTCACCAAAGATAATTTGAACGACCAAAATGTAACGATGAAATAGAACAGTTATAAAAGGATTTCAGTTGAGATTGGTTTCGTTTAATAGACGAAATCATTTTTTTTTACAACACATTTTTTATTTCTATTCTATCTTTCAAATAAAATGAAATTTCAATAAATTTTGAAAGTACGAAAATATAATTACATGACAATTTAACACAATGTACAGCAATTCAACTCAAAATTTACGTTGCTTTAATATTTAAAGTGCAAATGTTGTATCAAGGTTAAAATTCACATTCCTTTAACTTGTCTTTTACAAGAAATACATTTTTAAATCAATATTTCGTAACTGAAAAAAGTTGGCAGACAGCTAACATCAGCTGTATCTTTGCAGTATCAAATATTGATAACAAATTAAATCTTTTTAAAAATGGAATTCACTCAAAAATTCAAAGAAGCTGTAGACACATTAACAGCAGAAACAAAATCTAACGTAACTGAATTACGTTACAATGTAGAAAACACAGTAAAAAATGTGGTTAGCGAAGCTAAAGAAGAAGTTGAAATTCAACGCAACTACTTCAAACAAACTGCAGAAAGAATTCAAGCTAAATTGAAAGGTCCTTTCACAGTAGAAAAAGTACAAGCTGATGTTAAAGAAGAAGCTAACATTTTCGTTGCTGAATTAAAAACATCTTTCAACAGAAACGCTGACAGAGTTAAAGGTATCTTCACTGAAGTTGCTGAAAAATCTGAAAAAGTAGCTGACGAAGTGAAAAAAGAAGTAAAAAAAGCAACTGCTACAGTTAAATCTAAAGCAAAAGCTACAGCGAAAGCATAATCTGAATTTTTAGATTAGCATTTTTAAAAAGAGCCGCCAATTGAAGAGCGGCTCTTTTTTTATTATACAAAAGTGTTCCGATATTTCGGAAGTGATAGTGAAAATGAAAGTGTAGTGACGCATTGAATGCTTCATAAAAAAGTGAAACTAGAATTTATTAAAAAATCCTATAACTTATAACCTATAACTTATAACTTTGCAACATGAGAATTGCAGGCGAAATACCACATCCAATTTTAAAGATAACTGTGCTTCAAATGAATAATCGATATGTATTGAAACTCGAAGCAAATTTATTGGAACAAACGTATAAATTCAATGAAGACGATAATTTACGCACATTTGAAGATGTAAAAAAATTAGTTGATGAAGATTTTTTGACAGAATGCATTAAACGCTTTTCTGAGATGAATAAAAGTCGTGGTGAATCGTATAACAGAAATATTTTAGCTTAATTTACAAAAGAGAATTTCTAATCTTAAATAAAATCTTATCTTCAAGTTTATAAATAATATAAAATCAGTATGAAAGCAGATATCAAAAAAATATATGAAGCACACGTGGCTTTTGAATTAGAGCAATTCGATAAAAAACACCTGAAAGCTTCTATCAAAGAAGAAATTAGTGCCGTTTGGAAATGGTTAGATACTGTAAAACTAAACGATGTTTCTTCTGTACATAAAGTAATTGATTTTGAAGAAAGAAATATTGTAGGTAGAAAGTTAACGAAACATCAAAAAGAATATATCGTTGATATTTCCAATTCAATTCACGAATTAGCGTTGAAAAGCAAACACACAGTCGCTGATTTTATTGACGAAGATTCGTTTAATGATGTTGCTGATAAAGTAATTGCGCAAAAAGAAATTCGTGAAAAAATTATTTCCGATGTGGTAAAAAATCCATTCTATGGTGAAATGATCGCAGATACATTATATGATGGAATAAAATCATTTGCAGCGCAAAGCGGTCCAAGTAACGAAACAGTTGGTGGCTCGTTGTTTAATATTGGTAAAGGTTTGTTAGGTGCAGCATTATCTGGTGTTTCGGACACGATTGATAAAAATATCAAAAAATTTATTTCTGATAATTTGCAAAAATCATTGGTGAAAAATGAGCAAATGCTGAAAGATAAATTGAGCGATTCGAAGCTGCGTGTGATGGCAAAAACGATTTGGGAAAAACTCGAAGATACTAAAGTAAAAGACTTGGCAAAAGGTGTGAAGTTAACCGATCACGATAGAAATGAAATTTTAATTTCTACTGAAAAAGCAATAAGTATTGCATTGCAATCAGAACCTGTGAAAGAACTAAACGAACATGTTTTAAATCATTTCTTCGATCATTCAGGTAAAAAATCAATTGCACAAATTTTAGAAGATAATGGCATCACCGAAAAAATTGCCATCAAAGAAAGCGAAGAGTTCATTGTTCCATTTTTAGAAAAGGCAAACAAAGATGGTTTCTTAAAAGAACGTATCGAAGCAAGGTTGAGCAAGTTTTATTCAACTTTATAAAACTAAAACAACAATTTTTGATCATCAAAGAACTGAATTAATTTTTCTCTATCTCTGAAAGATTGCCAGCAAATTCCATTCATTTGTTGTATACTTAATTTGTGTTGAACCAAATTCATTCCACGATTCCATGATTCAGTTCGCAAGATGTCAATTGCCAAATGTGTAGTAAAACCAATGCCTTTCACATTGTCTATTGCTTTTCCTAATTCAAATAATTGAAAAACATTATCTGCATTTTGAACACCATATTGTTTGTTTAATTCTAATGATGCAGCTGGATAGGTTGCCGCAATGAAATCAGTATACTCAACAAAATCTGCTTCAAATTCTGGTTGTGCTTTAATATTATCTAACACAAAAGGAATGTCATAAGTAATATGTGCATTGATGCCTGAAAGTGCTAAATGCAAAATGGTATTTCGGTTTTCAGCAACTCTTATAAAATAATTATTCCACGCTGGTTCAATGGTTTCACCTAATAAGTACGAATGCAAATTGCGAATAAAATGTTTGGCAAATTCATTCATAAATGCTTTGCCTTCTGGCGCATGCACTGATGTTGAAGTAGATAAAGTTTGATAAGCAACATTGGTTACCACATTATATAAAGTAGGAAACGCGCCAACTCTGTCGTGGTATTTATTTAAAATAGCAGTCAAATTATTCATGCTGTATTTTAATTCAACAATGCTATAAATTTTGACGTATCAGTTAATTCTAACAGCAAATTATAATCTTCATCTGTATAAAAAGTTGTGCCTTCGCCAACAATCTGTATATGTTGTTCTGATAAAGATGGCTGCTTTTCTTTAGTACAAAAAGTACATAAAAGCAAGATGCTTAGGTAGATCAGTAATTTATGGTTCATATTTAAAGTTAGAAAAAAGAATTTGAAAATCAAATTAAGTTTTGAAAATCAATTTTAGTTTTAAGATAAAGATGTCGAAATAATTCCGAATTCTCGGAACGTCATGACAGCGACTAGGTTCAGCGTCACAGTGCCGCGACGCTGTCATTCTGAACTTGTTTCAGAATCTATTTCTTCTTTTCAGTTTTCTCTTCTTTCGTTTTAATAAATCTAAAAACCAAACCACTAGAACAAATAAATCTTGGTGAAGTTTTTAAGAAACCAGCACCTGCAGAAAAATCAAATTGCAACCATTTATTAAATAAATAAGCAAAGCCAAGATTACCACGCACATCAAATTTCTGGCCTTGTGGATAGAAACCAAATACTTCTAAAAATAATTTCATTTGTTGATGCTTCGAACTTGGTTTGCCAATTACTTTAGTATAATTTGTAGCTACTGCAAAATTATACGTTGGCTTTGCATCTTCACCATTCCAGAATAAACCATAATTATAAATCATTCCAAAATTCTTTGGTAAATATTGTTCCATCACTATTTTAAAATATGGTGCCACGTATTTTGTTCTGAAATTTTTCGTCGAAATTATATTTACGCTCAAACCACCAATAAATGAGCTGCCTGGCGCGTACCTTTTTGCATCAATCATTTTAATTTTCATACCTAAATAAATTGGATGCAAACCAGTTTCTTTATAGGTTTCAGTTTTATATGTTGTAGCATCGCCATTTATTCTAAACTCAAAATAATTACTGATTCCGTATTTTAATAAAAAATTCGGTGCTTGTATTTCATGATAATTTTTAAAATAATTATAAGTAACACCAACTTCAACTTGTGCTTTTCCTTTTGGAACTAGTAAGTTTCCTTCTGCATTGGAGCCACGTGTGGTTGCAAAATGAAAGATGGCTGTATCTTGTGCAATTGCATTTTTACTTAGAAATAAAACGGTTAAAACGAATAGTAATTTTCTCATTTTATAAAAATACCAAAAATACCTACATTTACAAAAAAATAAAAATGTCAGCATACCAACAGCAATTAGAATCAAAAGTAATTAAACACAAAAATGTTTTTGTTGCAGATACAGCACGTGTTTTAGGTGATGTTGAGTTGCATGATGATGTTTCTGTTTGGTTTGGTGCAGTGTTGCGTGCCGATTTTGATAAAATTAGTATTGGAAAACGCACCAATGTACAAGAAGGTGTAATCATGCATGTTGATCATGGAAGTCCAATAATTATTGGCGAAGACAATGTGATTGGTCACGGCGCAATTATTCATGGTTCTACTATTGGCGATTTTAATTTGATTGGAATGCGTGCTACGATTTTAAACGGAGCAAAAATTGGTAACGGTTGTATTATTGGTGCACATGCATTAGTAACAGAAAATATGGTGGTTCCAGATGGTAGCATGGTTTTAGGTACACCTGGAAAAGTGATAAAAATATTGCCATTAGAAAGTGTGAAATCAAATGTACTTCTTGGTGTGGAAGAATATTTAAAAGAAGCAAAAAAGTACTTGGTATAGCGTATTTCGTATGGAGTAGTCCGATGCCAATACTTATAATCTGTAAAATAAAAATTTTTTATTGTTTATTTCTTTAAATGAATACGCTATACGCACTACTAAATACGTACTACTAAAATGAAAATTCTAATCATACGTTTCTCATCTATTGGCGATATTGTTTTGACAAGTCCAATGATTCGTTGTGTTAAAAATCAATTAGCAAACAGTGAAGTGCATTATTTGACTAAAAATTCGTTTAAAGAAATTTTAAGTTCCAATCCATTTCTGTCAAAAATCTATACCATTGAAAAGGAGGTTTCAGAAGTTATAAATCAACTAAAAGAAGAAAAATATGATTTGATAATTGATTTGCATGATAACATTCGTTCGCATCAGGTTTCATCAGCTTTAAAAACAAAAACGGTTCGTTATAATAAACAACGATTCAAACGATTTTTATTAACTACATTCAAAATTAATTTACTGAATAATCATGTTGTTGATCGATATTTTTCTGCTTTAAAAAAACTGAATGTTATCAATGATGGAAAAGGGTTGGATTATTTTATTCCTGAAAAAGATGAGATTCCACCAGCGAATTTGCCATTCACACATTTGGCTGGTTTCTGCGTGATTGTAGTTGGTGCAAAGCATTTCACCAAAACTATTCCTTTAGATAAACTGAAAGAATTGTGCGAAAAAATCACGATTCCAATTATGCTGATTGGTGGTTTGGAAGATGCTTACACAGGTACACAATTAGAAGCAATCGATAATTTTAAAATTTACAATGCCTGCGGAAAATTCAACATCAACCAATCTGCATCTATAATCAAGAAAGCAAAGTTTGTGATTACAGGTGACACAGGAATGATGCACATAGCTGCTGCGTTGAATAAACGTATTATTTCGATTTTTGGCGGAACAGAAAAACGCTTAGGTTTTACACCATACAACACCAATGCATCACAAAATGTAATGATAGAAAATACCTATCAATCGTGCCGACCTTGCCACAAACACGGCTTGTCTGCTTGTCCAAAAAATCATTTTAAATGCATGAATGAATTGGATATGCAGAAAGTTATTGATGTTTTGTAATCATTTTCACTTTCACTATCACCTTCACTTTGTTACTCATTATGATATGGAAAACCATGTATAATTGTATAAGCACGATACAACTGTTCCATAAAAATCAATCGAATCAGTTGATGCGAATACGTCATTTTTGATAAAGACAATTGTGCATTTGCTCTTTCATAAATCTTATCATCAAAACCATACGCGCCACCAATTAAAAAAATAATCTTCTTTATAGCTTGATTGTCTTTTTGCTGAATAAAATCGGCAAATTCAACAGATGAAAACTGCTTGCCTTTTTCATCTAACAAAATTAAAAAATCATCGCTTTTTAGTTTTGAAAGTATTTTTTCCGCTTCTAAATTTTTAATAGATTTTGGATTGGTTTGTCCTTTTATATCTGCAATCTCTACAATTTCCACTGAAGTAAATTTTTGAATGCGTTTCAAAAATTCATCGTATCCTTTTTTTGTAAAATCCTGAAAGGTTTTGCCAATCCACCAAATTTCTATTTTCATGTGCATATTTTTTTTACCAAACCCTTGCTTTATATTAAATTTAATCGTAATTTGTACTAATAAATCTAAGAGCATGGCAAAGTTACTCACTCTTAGAAACATAATAACCTTTTTGACACTGCTATTTTTAGTAGCTTGTAATAAAGTAAATGATGCTGATGTCATTCATAAAATTTCATCTGAAGATAAAGATTACGGAAATGTTGTTGATGTTGTATCTGATCCTGAATCTGGAAAACAAATTTTTATTGTAGTTAGAAGATAACTAACTAAATAAATAAAGTTTCATTTAATTGAATTTTTTTTCGTCAATTTGTGTTATGATTTAAAATTAAAAGAATGACACCTGTTTTAGTATTCTCTATCTTGTTTTTTGGCATCTTATTATTTGTAGCTGAAGTTTTTTTATTTCCATCTGGCATTTTAGGCAAGGTTGGATTAATAACTACTGTGGTAGGTTTGTTTTTTGCTTATAAAATATTTGGATTCAATACAGGAACTTTATGCTTATTTGGCGCGTTTATCATTAACGGTTGCTTGTTGTATTTTGGTTCGGATAGAATATCGAAAAGTAAAATGGCGATGCAACAAACAAGTGATGGAAAAGTAAATATATTTTCAGATTTTGGTTTAAAAGTTGGTGACAAAGGTATAACCATTACAGATTTACGACCAGAAGGAAAAGCAATTTTCAATAACGATAAAATTACAATTTGGTCTTTTAATGGTTTTATTGATGCGAATGAAGCCGTTGAAGTACATCAAATCAAAGACAATAAAATTTATGTTCAAAAAGTATAAATATTATGCTTAATTTCATCAGTTCAATTCAAACTCATTAATTCTATAATTCATTAATTAAAAACTATGTCAGGTTCTTTTCTTACCATTATCAGTATTGTACTTTTAGTATTTATACTTATCTTTTTTATGATGTTTATGAAATACATAGGCATGTGGATTTCTGCCAAATTATCTAATGTAGATATTGGATTTTTTCAATTATTCTTTATGCAATTGCGTCGTGTGCCACCTCAAATTATCGTGAATAGTTTGATTACAGCAACTAAAGCAGGTTTGCAGGTTTCTCGTAATGATTTGGAAGCGCACTATTTAGCAGGTGGAAAAATAAATAACGTAATAAACGCGTTGATTTCAGCAGATAAAGCAAATATTCCTTTAACGTTTAAAGAAGCAACTGCAATCGATTTAGCTGGTCGTGATGTGTTGCAAGCAGTACAAATGTGCGTAAATCCAAAAGTAATTGAATCGCCACCAGTAACAGCAGTTGCTAAAGATGGTATTCAGTTAATTACGCGTGCGCGTGTAACGGTGCGTGCAAACATTAAACAATTCGTTGGTGGTGCTGGTGAAGAAACGGTTTTAGCGCGTATTGGTGAAGGTATTGTAACATCAATAGGTTCTGCTGAAAGTCATAAAACAGTGATGGAAAATCCGGATACCATTTCAAAATTAGTATTACATAAAGGGTTGGATAGTGGTACAGCTTTCGAGATTCTTTCAATTGATATTGCAGATATTGATGTTGGAAAAAATATTGGTGCTTACCTACAAATGGATCAGGCAAATGCTGATAAAAATATTGCACAGGCAAAAGCTGAGGAACGACGAGCAATGGCGATTGCATTAGAACACGAAATGAAAGCCAAAGCGCAAGAATCAAGAGCGAAAGTAATTGATGCTGAAGCGCAAATTCCATTAGCGATTGCAGAAGCATTCAGATCTGGAAAACTTGGAATCATGGATTATTACAAAATGGAAAACGTAAAAGCAGATACCAAAATGCGCGATTCATTAGCTGACGAAAATAAATCAACAGCAGCCGAATAATAACAACAACGAATGTTCGTTTTATATCAAAAGAACAATGTGTTTTACGCATTGTTCTTTTTTTTATTTCTTTTGATTAATTTTATACAAAATGAACTTCTACCAACAACGTAACAGATGGAAAATTTTATTGTTTTTATTTGCGATTTGCATCATTGCATTTACGTTGTGGTACACGCATAAACTGGCGCAATCCATCGCGAAAGAAGAAATTAAAAAAGCAGAAGAAATTGCTTATGCTTATAAAATTTTAAACAGTAACTCATCTGATGAACTGGAATTGTCAAAAGCATTGGATAAAATTAAATTGAACAATAATATTCCTGTTATTTGGGCAAATAAACAAGATGAAATTCTAGCAGAAAAGAATTTTGATTCTATTAAAGTCCAAAAAAATAAAGATTATTTGCAAAAAGAATTGGTGAAACTCAAACAAATTCATCAATACATAGATATTCATTTACCTGAAAATGAACATCAGTTTCTGTATTACAAAGATTCAGATTTGTTGGTAGCCATTCGTAAATATCCGTTTTATGTTTTAGCATTAGTCTTTTTGTTTTTTATTATTAGCTATGCAGCGTTCACTTCAGCAAGGCGCGCTGAACAGAACCAGGTTTGGGTTGGTTTGGCTAAGGAAACTGCGCACCAACTGGGAACACCGTTGTCTTCGTTAACTGCATGGATAGATATTTTGCGTGAGAAATTAAGTGGTCAGGAAGATGATGAAATGTTTAATGAAATGCAAAAAGATATTGATCGTTTAGTATTAATTGCAGAGCGTTTTTCAAAAATTGGTTCGGTGCCAGAATTACAAACGTACAGAGTAATCGATGTATTGCAAAATGGTGTTGATTATATTTCAAAACGTGCATCCAAAAAAATACATATTTATGTAAAAGAAGGTACAGATATTAATTTGTTTGCGATGCTGAATCCGCCATTGTTTGAATGGGTTTTGGAAAATTTAATGAAGAACGCATTAGATGCGATGGATGATACAGGTGAAATATTCGCTTATGCTTTTGAGCGCGATGGTTTCATTAATATTGATATTACGGACACTGGAAAAGGTATTTCTAAAAATAATGTGGATCAAATTTTTGAACCTGGTTTTAGCACAAAGAAACGCGGTTGGGGCCTTGGACTTACTTTAGCACGAAGAATTATTGAAGAATATCATCATGGAAAAATATTTGTCAAAGAATCGTCATTAAAAGGTACTACATTTCGTATTATTTTAAACGCTGCTGAGTAAATTCTAAACTATTATTTAAAATTCGTAATTTTGCATACTATTTATAAAGCAAATGAAAATTTATTTCGATAACGCTGCTACTACACCTTTAGACACACATGTTTTGGAGGCAATGATGCCTTATTTTGCAGAGCATTTCGGCAATCCGTCTTCTGTGTATTCATACGGACGCGATACACGCGCTGCAATTGAAGAAGCTCGAAAAACGATTGCTGCCTTAATAAATGCGCAACCTGGAGAAATTATCTTTACATCTGGTGGTACCGAAGCGAATAATATGGCAATTAAAGGTGCTGTTATATATCTTGGTGTAGAACGAATCATTACTTCTCCAATTGAACATCATTGCGTAGAATATACAGTAGATTTTTGCAGAGATTTTTTGAAAGTACAAGTTGATTTAGTGAATATTGATGAGCAAGGAAATATTGATTTGGATGATTTGTCGTTGCTGTTAAAATCATCGGATAAAAAAACACTGGTGACGCTAATGCACGCAAACAACGAAATTGGCACACTAGCTGATATTGAAAGAATAGCTGCCATTTGTAAAGAACATAACGTATTGTTTCATTCAGATACGGTACAAACTTTCGCGCATTTTGAACTCGATGTACAAAAAATAAATGTGGATTTTATTTCAGGTGCCGCGCATAAATTTCACGGTCCGAAAGGCGTTGGTTTTTTGTATATGCGCAAACAAAATAAAGTGAAATCGTTTATTCATGGTGGTGGACAAGAGCGTGGTTTTCGCGCTGGTACGGAAAATGTATATGGTATTGTTGGTTTGGCTGAAGCTGCAAAGATTGCTTATAATAATTTAGAAACCGACAGAAAGAAAATTCTTGAACTTAAATACTATTTCAAATCGCAGTTGCTGAAACATTTTGAAGGTGTTGAATTTAATGGCAACACGGATGAACGCAGCTTATACACGGTGCTGAATGTTTCGTTTCCACCAAATGATAATTCGATGATGCTGTTGTTTACGTTAGACCTAGAAGGCATTTGCGTGAGTGGTGGCAGCGCATGCAGCAGCGGCGCAGGAACCGGCTCGCATGTGATTGCTGCTTTGAAAAAAGATGCAGACAGAATTCCGATACGGTTTTCGTTTTCCAAACATAACACAAAAGAAGAAGTGGATATTGTGGTGGAAAAACTGGTGAAAATTTTGAATTCGTGATTTTAACCACTTAAGAAGCTCAAGGAACTAAAGAGTTGCTGCTTCAGTTTTCTTTAAGAATCATCTCTGAAAGTAAATAGTAAACTAATTGGATTGCTTATGCTTCTTCGTTTCTTAAGTGGTAAAAAAAATAAGAATCTATGTGTTATTGAGTAACATTACAACTCTTCAAACAAACATAACTCTTTGTTTTTTCTGACGTTGTTCCAGTTGAAGTATTTTCCATTCATGGAAATGTAAATACCGTTTGGTAAGGTTTGTACGAACGCCAATGCAGAACCTAAATTAAACAAACCATCAGAGCTGCCAAATTTATACGGTATCATCGCACCGGTTAAAATCACTACTTTATCGCTTATTTTTTCGGCTAATACTTTTGCTGTTTCAACCATCGTGTCGGTGCCGTGCGTGATGACAATTTTATCTTCATCGCATTGCGCACAGTTGTGTGCAATGATATCGCGGTCATCGTCGCTCATTTCCAAACTATCAATCATCATTAGTGTTCTGATGTTAACATCGAGTTTGCATCTTCCTAATTCAAGCATTTCAGGAACGTGCGTATCTTCAAAATAAAGTTTTCCATTGAGTTCGTTGTACTCTTTATCGAAAGTGCCGCCAGTGATGAATAAACGTATTTGCATGGTTGTTATAAGTTATAGGTTATTTGTTAATGGTTATACGTTATTGGTTATAGTTATACATTTTTAATACTCATAACTATTAACTTCATAACGAATCACTTTTATCTAATTCTCAATCTTCAATAACTAATGTATTTGGAAGAGAATCGTGCCAGAAGACGCTTTCATTAAAAAGATAAGAAAAATACTCTGAAATAGAATATTGTTTTGCATCGGAACGAAAAATTCCATTGATAATAAAACTCAAATATTCAAATGGTAAAAATCGGCTAAACACTCGTCCAATACATTGCAGCAATGAAACTTTATTTCCATCATTTGAAATTACTTTTGTTTTGGTGATAAATTTTCCAACTGTTTTTCCAAAAAAATATTCAAAGATTGGATAATACAAAACGAAAATAGTTGCAAAAATAGATAACGCATTATTGTTGCTAGATTTTGCTATTAACGCATTTTTTAAATCTTCTAAATTTCCAAAGAGTGAAAAAATAGCCATTATTATCATCGTGTCAATTAAGGTGTTGAACATTCGTTTGATAATAGATGCACGCTTAAATGCAGCTTTTTCAACAATATCTAAAACGTTGGAATCATTAATGATTTCGAACTGTTTCGGCACTTTGTAACCAGTATCAAACTCAGAAATGTTTTTGCAATTCATACAGCGAACTTGTGTTTGAGAAAATTGTTCGTACGATGAACTTCCGCAATTTTGACAGGTAAATATTGAACTCATGTTTGTTTGTCGTTTTTTAAATTTCTAAAATAAATTTTATCGTATCTACGTTATCAGCATAGTCATTCAAGGTTGGTTGCTGCGATTTTCCAAATGGAATGATGTTATCTATAGCAACATTTCCAACAATACATTGAATGTTTTCTTTTTCTTCGTTAATGATATTTTGTACATCATGTATCGTATCATAATATTCAAAATGCAAACACGAAATAGGTGAGTGCATGCTTTTATTTTCAGTGATGTTTACAAAGTCAATATCAATCAATGGAATTTGATTCATTAAATAAACCGTGCGCTGATAATCTAAATTATTCATGTATTGATTGTGCTGATTGACACCAATATGTTTTGCTAAACCTTCTCTTAGTTTTAAAATATCATAATTTTTTGGAATGAAAATCTTGGAAACATTTCTGCAACCTAAACCATAAAAATCAAAAATATCGTGACCCAAGTTGTCAAAATCTTTCTGTGTTTCATTACCATCTAAAATTGCTATTGAATTTCTATTTCTTCGAATGATGTGTTTGTATTTCTTGAAATAATATTCAAAATGTTTTGCCGTGTTGTTGCTGCCAGTTGCAATGATAGCATCAAAATTTTCAAGACGTTCTTTGATTTCTATTTTGTCTTTGAAATCTGCGTTGAACTCAATCAATTTATCTAACAAAAAAGGATACAAGAACTTGTCTTTTTCGGAAAGTTTAATTTGTAATTTATTGCCAGTAATCAACACACATAAAATATCGTGAAACGCAACCAACGGAATATTTCCTGCAGCAACTAGTGCGATAGTTTTAGAGCTGTGAGTCGTGAGTTGAGTGTCGTAAGCAGAAAGCCAGTTTGTTAGTTTTTCTTTTTCTAAAAACTCAATTGCGATATTTTGTAAAGCAAGATTTGTATTTTCTACAGTAAACCAAGTATTGTAAACAAACGTTTTATGAACAATTTCCTGCAAAGAAACTGGATTTTCTCGGATAAAATCGCCTAATTGAGCAAATGCGTTTATGTTATTTTCGATGTTCATTAACTTTAAATTATTGTTTTTGTGCTATCAAAGTTCGGTTCAATTTCTATATTTGTGTTATAATTTACAAAAGTACAACAAATGGCAATTAGAATAACCGATGAATGTATAAATTGTGGCGCATGTGAGCCAGAATGTCCAAATAATGCGATTTATGAAGGTGGAATTGAATGGGCAATGAGTGATGGAACGACTTTAACTGGTGAATACACTCTAAAACGCGGTGATGTTGTGAGTGCTACTGCCAAAAATAAACCAGTTTCTAACGATGTTTATTTTATTGTAACCGATAAATGCACCGAATGTAAAGGTTTTCACGAAGAACCGCAATGTGCAGCCGTTTGTCCTGTTGATTGCTGTATTTTAGATGATGATAATGTAGAAACGGAAGAAGAATTGTTGGCACGAAAAGGCAGATTGCATTTGTAAAATAATTATCACATTTTTATTCAACGACAAAAGGCACAAAAGAGAACATTAGATTTTTCCGTGAAACTTTTGCTATCTTTTGTAGTTCAAAAATCTTTCTTGGCAACATTACAACTCTAAAGTCCGTTTACTTCTTTCTCGCGTTGTTCTGCAAAGTTCAGCATCATCTTTCAAAGATTGTCCATAAAACGGAATCATTTTTTTCAGTTTAGCTTGCCATTCTTCAGAATTTATTTTTTCTGCAAAACATTTTTTCATAGCTAATTGCCAGTCTTCAAATTTTGCTTCTGGAAAATATTCTTTTAGCATTTCAACTTTATCTTCTTGCGATAAAGTTACTTGTTCAATCAAATATTTAGTTAAAGGAATGTTTTGTAAACCAGCAGCAACCATTGGGAAAAAGTTATCTAACTCAATAGATAATGGCAAATCGAAATAGGAACCATGTTTTAAAAATTTAGTAGAAAAACCTGCAAACGGACCAAATAATAGTGCTTGTTTTCCATCGATAATTCTGGTGTCTAAATGCGGCACCGACATTGGTGGCGCACCAACCGATGCTTTGCCATAAACTTTTGCGTGATGCTGTGCAATTACTTCTTCATTGTTACAAACCAACCATTGTCCGCTGATTGGAAAACCACCATAACCTTTTCCTTCTTCAATATCTGATTTATCTAATAAAGGCAATGCGCCGCCACCAGCACCTAAGAAAACAAAGTTGGTGTTGACGTAAAATTTTTCATCAGCAGTTATATTTTTTATTTTTATTTTCCAGGTTCCATTTTCATCTTTTTCTAAATCACGCACTTCATGGTTTAAATACAAATGCACACCATCCAACTTTTCTAAGTGCTGAAAAAGTACACGAGTTAATGCACCAAAATCAATGTCAGTACCAGCATTCATGCGTGTTGCAGCCACTTTTTGATGTGCATCACGACCATTCATAATTAATGGAAACCACGATTTTAATTCATTGAAATCATCCGAAAATTGCATGTCTTCAAATAACGCAAATTTGGTTAATGAATCATGACGTTTTTTTAAGTAAGTCACATTTTCTTCGTTCCAAACAAAACTAAAATGTGGTACTGAATTGATGAATTGTTGTGGATCGTAAAAGTATTTCTGCTGTACTAAATAAGACCAAAATACTTTTGATAATTCAAACGATTGAGCAATTTTTATAGCTTTAGAAACATCGATAGAGCCATCTACGTTTTCTGGTGTATAGTTTAATTCGCAAAATGCCGAATGACCAGTGCCTGCATTGTTCCATGCGTCAGAACTTTCGCCAGCAACTTTCTCTAATTTTTCATAAATAGAAATTGTTAATGAAGGTTCGAGTTCTTTTAGCAGTACAGCTAATGTTGCACTCATAATTCCTGCGCCAATTAAAACAACATCTGTTTTTGGTGAATTATTGTCCATTATTTTTTAATGTTTTATGAAGAAAAAAGTGCCGAAAGGAATTAAAGAAAGTATAAATGCATAAACCGCATTTTTAATTTCAAATTCTTTTTTAAATAAAAGTATGAAAATAGTAATCATAAAACTGACAAATAAAAAGCCATGAATAGAACCTGCTATTCGAACATATTCTGGATGATGAAAAATATATTTTAAAGGCATTGCAATAAAAAGAAGCAATAAATAACTATAACCTTCAGCTTTACCAATAAGTAAAAAGTTTCTAATATTCTTAGATGTGTTTGAGTTTGTATTCATCAATAAACAATTTTAAATAGAACACGAAAGTACTATTTAATAATGATGAGAAAATTTAAAAAATGATAAATTTATTAAATTACTTTAACAGATTTAAATTAAAGCAATTTTGTATTTTTACATATTATCAGAACCTTTTGAATACAACAAAAAATTCAGTTACAGAAAAACGCTTCATGCTACAAAATATGGCCTCAAAAAGTTGTATTAAGCTGATTGAGTTATTCTTCTCACATAAAGATAGCGTTCATGTTAAAACAGTTTTTTTAGGCGAAGCAAATTTAGTGTTTGATACTTCTAAAATTACAGAAAGAGAAATTGTTCAATGTTTTCAACAATTAGGATTTGGTGTAATAAATGATCCTGAAATAGAAATTGTTGAGAGAGTGAAGGTTGCAGCTATTGAGTTGATTTACTACGCAAATAATACAAACTCACTCATTAGAAATTCAGATTATATCAGCGAACGAGTACAGTTACCGTATGATAAGATCAGCAAAGTGTTTTCTAAAGTTACCAATACAACCTTAGAGAAATACATCATACTTCTTAAAATTGAAAAGGCAAAAGAATTGTTGTTTAAGAACGATTATACATTAAGTGAGATTGCCTACATGCTTGGTTACAGCAGCGTCCATTATTTAAGTAATCAATTTAAAAAAGTTACTGGCTTTTCAGTTTCTCAATATAAAAGCTTAGACGAACCACATCGAATTCCTTTAGAAAATTTACTAGATAACACATTTTAAGAAATCGGCAGAATTTTATACAATCTATTCTGAATTGTATAAACTACCTCAAAATTCATTTCGTTAATATTGTAGTATAATAATTAACAGATGAAAATTAAAACTAATATAGCTCTAAGTGACTCAGGATTTTTGTTTAACCCTTCAACAGGTGATTCATATTCTGTAAATCCAATCGGACAGGAAATTATTCGACTTTTTCAAGAACATAAAACAATGGATGAAGTTGTAAAACAAATTACAAAAGAGTATAGAATAGATAAAGATACTGTAGAAAAAGATTTGTATGATTTTCAAAACATGCTTCAATCTTATAAATTAAGTGAATAATAAATGAAAAATTATTTATTCAATAATTAAAATAAATCAATATGCAATATCCATTCGACATAGAAGCTGAATTACATTCTTCACTTTTTGATAGAGAAGTAAAAGTAAAAAAAGCTTCTAAAATTAAAACAACGAATAAAATACCACTATTGAAATCAGTTCCAAAAAAATCTATTTCGAAGCCTAAATATACAATTGCTGTAACTGGTTTAAATGCAATAGATAGTCCAGGTCCAGGTATTTCAGTCATTCGCGCTTTGCGTAATGCTACTTCATTTGATGTAAGAATTATTGGACTTTCTTATGAGTCATTAGAGCCAGGAATTTACATGCATGATTTGGTTGATAAAACATATCAAGTGCCATATCCAGGCGCTGGACAAGAGGTTTTGTTTGATCGTTTTGCATACATTAATTCAATAGAAAATATTGATTTCTTATTTCCAAATTTTGATGCTGAATTGTTCAATTTTATTTCTTTGAAAGAAAAAATGGAAACTGAATTAGGTATTAAAATGGTGTTGCCAACGCAAGAACAATTTGAAGCAAGACACAAGGTTAACTTGTTTGAACTTGGCAAAAAACATAAAATAAAAGTGCCGTTTGCAAAAATGGTGTATTCATTAAATGAAATTCCCGCGATCACCAAAGAGTTTGGCTTTCCGTTAGTTGTAAAAGGAAAATTCTATGATGCAAAAATTGCATACAGCAACGATCAAGCTATGCAGCACTTCAATAAAATTAGCACAGAATGGGGTTTGCCTGTGTTGATTCAACAGTTTGTACATGGTTCAGAAGTGAATGTTTGTGGTGTTGGCAATGGCAAAGGTGTGACATTAGGTGCAGTTCCAATGCGCAAATTATACATCACAGATAAAGGCAAAGCTTGGGCTGGAGTTACTTTGGATGATAAAAATTTATTAAATACAACACAAAGTTTTGTGAAAAATACAAAGTGGTGCGGCGCATTTGAATTAGAGTTCATTAAGACAGCAGACGATGATTATTTTTTAATTGAAATCAATCCACGTTTTCCTGCTTGGTGTTATTTAACGGTTGGTGCTGGACAAAATCAAATCGAATCGATTGTAAATTTAGCAATGGGAAAAAAAGTAATTCCATATAAAGAGTATGTAGTTGGAAAAATGTTTATTCGATACTCTTATGATATGATTGTGAATATGAATGAATTTGAACAAATTTCAACAATCGGCGAATTATAAATCAATCTTTTTTTAAGATGAATTAATTGCTTTCTCAATCAATCATCACAAAATCATCAAATAAAATACTAAAAAATTACTATATGGAAAAGAAACAATATGAACGACCGATTATAAAATCATTGAATGCAGGTTTAATGAACAAATTCGGAACTCGCACCGAATATGCACCAATGACACACATTGATAATGTTGCTGTAAAAGATTTAATTCGTGAATTTGGATCGCCATTATTTGTATTGTCAGAAAGAAAAATAAGAGATAATTTTAAAACTGCAAAACGAATTTTTGAAACACGTTATCCGAAAGTACAATTTGCATGGTCTTATAAAACGAATTACATCAATGCTATTTGTAACATCTTTCATCAAGAAGGATCTTGGGCCGAAGTAGTATCTCGTTTTGAATATGAAAAAGCATTGAAGAATGGTGTTCCTGGAAAAAAAATATTATTTAATGGTCCAGATAAAACAGATGATGATTTACGTACAGCCATAAAAAATGATTCACCAATTCATATTGATCATTTGGATGAATTGTATCGTTTGATTGAGTTGGCAACTGAATTAAAAGTAAAACCGCGTGTTGCCATTCGTGTAAACATGGATACAGGTGTGTATCCAATGTGGGATCGATTTGGTTTTAATTATGAAAACGGTCAAGCTTGGGACGCTATCAATAAAATCATGGCTACAGATAAATTAAATTTAATTGGTTTGCATTGTCATATTGGAACATATATGTTGGTACCAAGCGCATATGGTGTTGCTGCAAATAAAATGGCAGACTTGGCATTAGGTGTAAAAAAACGGTATAACAAAGCAATTAGTTATATAGATATGGGTGGCGGCTTTGCTTCTAAAAATACATTGAAAGGTTCTTTGCAATTAGGTGTTGATTATGTACCAGAAATCAATCAATATGCAGAAGCAATTTGTTCTACTTTATTAAACGCAGGTTTTGAAAAAGATGAATTGCCTTATTTATATTTAGAAACAGGACGCGCATTAATTGATGATGCAGGATTTTATTAGGTTCCGTAATTTCTAATAAGCGCTTGTCTGATGGTAGACGTGCAACGATTATGGATTTTGGTGTGAATATTTTATTTACTGCGTTTTGGTATGATCATAAAATTTCACCAGCGCAAGAATTTGGAATGCATACAGAAGATTCTGTTTTGTACGGACCACTTTGTATGAATATTGATGTAGTGCGCGAAAATATTTCGTTGCCACCGTTGAAAGCTGGTGATCAAGTAGTAGTACATTATGTTGGTGCATACAACATCACACAATCTATGCAGTTTATTGCGTTAAGACCTGCAGTAGTATTGATTGATTTATCAGGAAAACCACATATTATTAAACAAAAAGAAAGTTTGAAAGATGTAGAAAATAATGAAGTAATGCCTGATTATTTAAAGAATTTTAAACTGTAAAAAGCCATTAAATTATTCATGTAATTCTAAGAAAAATAAATTTGAACAAAGTTAAGCAACATATTATTTTATATACAGAAGGCATACTAAATAGTTATTCGCAGATATTTTTTTCTACCAATAAATTATTTGCATTACTGCTTATGTTTGTTACATTTTTTGATGTGCGATTAGGTTTTAGTGGTTTGTTAGCAATATTAATTGGTCAATTTACTGCAACGGTTTTTAATTTTAATAAAGAACATATTCGCAGCGGTGCTTACACGTTCAATGCAGTGTTAGTTGGTATTGCCATTGCAAATATGTACGAATACAATTTATCGTTTATTGTCTTATTAATTATTGCTTCCATTTTAGTTTTCTTTCTAACGCTGTGGTTTTCTACTTCATTAGCTAAACGTGGTTTGCCATATTTGAGCATTCCTTTTATTATTACTATTTGGATTGTTGTTTTAAGTAGCGGAAACTTTTTTTCTTTAAAACCAAATATAGAACATACTTATTTCTTGAATAATATTTTTCCCGGTGTTTTTAATGAAACTACTCAAGATATAAGTGGTTACAGATTTGCAAATATTATTTATTTATACTTACGTTCGCTTGGTGCTATCTTTTTTCAGTATAATGATCTTGCAGGAATTTTTATTGTAATTGGTTTATTGATTTATTCAAGAATTGCTTTTGTTTTATCTGTTTTTGGTTTTGTCGTTGGCTATTTATTTTATTATTTTTTACAAGGTGATTTCACACCTTTAGTTTATACATACATTGGTTTCAATTTTATTTTAACTTCAATAGCTTTAGGTGGATTTTTTGTAGTCGCTTCAAAAAAATCATTTTTACTGATTTTATTTATGATGCCAATTATCGGTTTATTAATTAGCTCATTGAATGCGTTTTTCATTAATTTACATTTACCGATTTATTCTTTACCATTTAATATTGTAGTGCTTTTATGTTTGTCTGCATTGTATCTTCGACCAAGTGCAAACGGTTTGCAATTAGTTGGTGTGCAACAATATTCACCAGAAAAAAATCACTATAAATTTATTAATTCATTAGAACGATTTAGTGCAGAGACGTATTACCATATCACGTTGCCAATTATGGGTGAGTGGCACATTTCACAAGGTCACAGTGGAAACATCACACATAAAGAAGATTGGAAATATGCATTTGATTTTGATTTGCGTGATATCGATAATAAATCGTTTAAATTGCCAGGCGATGCATTGACTGATTTCTATTGCTATGATTTACCAGTGCTTGCTCCTGCAGATGGTTGGATAGTAACCATTGTCGATACAGTTTTAGATAATGAAATTGGTGAAGTCAATTTGGAAAATAATTGGGGAAATTCTATCATTATAAAACACGGTGAATTATTGTACTCAAAATTATCGCATTTAAAACACGATTCTATAAAAGTAAAAGTTGGTGATTTTGTTCGCAAAGGAAATTGTATTGCAACAGTAGGAAATTCAGGCAGATCGCCAGAACCTCACTTGCATTTTCAAATACAAACAACACCGTATATTGGTTCTAAAACAGTGTCGCATCCAATCAGTTATTAGTTAACAAAAGAAAATGAATACAATGTTTTTCATTCATTTGATATTCCAAAACAAGATGAGATTGTCAGCAATGTTTTAACGACTAAGTTATTGTTAGATAGTTTCAATTTTATTCCAGGTGAAAAAATAAAATGGTTGGTGAAGCAGGATGCTAAAAAGCAACAAGAAGTTCAATGGGAAATTTTTACGAATACATATAATCAATCTTATATTTATTGTCATACAACAAAGTCTACTGCCTATTTTGTAAACAACGGAACATTATTTTATTTTACTGATTTTTATGGTGATAAAAATTCGTTTCTGCATTCATTTTATTTGGCTGCGCATCGTGTGTTGTTGGCATATTATGAAGATATAGTGGTGAATGATAAATTATTAATTGATTCTTTTTTTAATCCATTGGTGAAAAATTTACATGATTTTACTGCACCGTTTTTTCATTATTGTAAAGCTGATTTTAAATTTCAATTTATCTCAACAGATGATGAGCATTTGCCAACAAAAATAATTGCTAAAAGCATTTGCGAAGGAAAATTATTTGGTAAGAAAACACAAACGATTGAATGCAAACTTACGTTTGATAAAAATACAATACACAGTGTCGAAATTTTAAATGGAAAACATAAAATAATAGCCACATGCGTTCAATAAAATATATCATCTTATTGTTGTTGATTTCAAAAATATACAATTCGTTTGCACAATTAAATGCAACAGAAATAGATCAACAAAGCTATCAATATTATTTAGATGAAAAATGGAAACCATTAATAAAATATGGTAAATCAGTCACAAAGCAAGGTTACGATGAATATTATTTTAACTTACGATTAGGAATAGCTTTTTTCAATAAATATAATTACTTTAAAGCAGCAGATTATTTCAAACGTGCTTTAAAAAATGATGCAAGTAGCGAAGTTGCAAAAGAGTATTTGTACTGGTGTAATTTGTATATAGGTGATGAAAAAGTGGCAGCAAATTATTATTCTATGTTGCCAGATAGTATTCAAAATAGAATACTTTATAAACCTAAAAAATTATTAGAATCTATTTTTGTAGATGGTGGTTTAAAAATTTCTGATAAACCAAAAGAAGCGAAAAATTTAGGTTATGTAAACCTTGGTTTGAATCATAAATTCTCTTCAACATTTAGTATTTATCACGCATATACATATCAGCAACAAACTCAAATTTGGGGAAATTTCAAACAACATCAATATTATATCGCGCCATCTTTTTCTTTTAAACATCGTTGGAAATTAGTGCTTGGTTTTCATTATGCGCATTACTCGAGTAACTTATCATTGACAAACGATGTTGTTTTTCAGAATTCAAAACCAACATCACCACCACCTTTTGGAACATCTTTTTTTGATTCTACAACATATCGACATCAAAACATTAATGGAAAATTTTCTTCTAATAGCTTGTATTCACAAATAACTGTTTCTAAATCAATTAAACGTTTTGACGTTAATGTTCATTTTGGTTTGTTTTCAGAATTTAATAAACCAAATTATACTCTAGTATCACATGATTCCATAAATATAAAGAAATGCGTGCTAAGTATTGCTTAATGAAAATACTAAGATTGTAGACAAAGATAATTTATATAACATAAAAAGTACAGAATTAACCTATTCCGCTGGAATTGGATTGTTTTATAATTTTCCACGTGTTACTATTGGTGCTGATGTTTCTACTATTATTTCATATAAAAAAGCATACGTGGTTTGTTCGCCTTCTATAAGTGCCTTGTTGGCTAAAGATTTTTATTAAGTTCTTATTTTACATACAAAGGTTTTATCCTATGGCAACGAATGATGCAGCTTTTTATACAATAGTTATGATAAAATTAAATACAAGATAAGTACGACAGGAACAATTATTGCATCCAAAAATGTGAATATTTATGCAACATATCAATTTGAAAAATTAGTCAGATATTGTTACCGTCGGTTTATAATTTACATACTTTATTACTTGGATTAAAGTTTACTTTTTGATACTAAATAACAATTATTGCAAATTAAAAAATAACAAGAATGAAAAAATCAATCACAACAATTGTAATAGTTTTGGCTATTACCATGCTTGCGAAAGCACAAGATGAAAAAGTAATTGCTGCATTTTCAAGCAGCTATATAAGTGAAGCTAATAAAGAATATCAAGTATCAATTTCCACACTTGAAAATGTGTATGATGCAAATTCTTATATGCTGAATTTGCGATTAGGTTGGTTGCATTATTTAAAGAAAGATTATGTTAAAGCACAAGAGTATTATAAAAAAGCAATTGCATTAGAACCAAAAAGTATTGAAGCAAGATTAGGGTATGTTGCTCCAACAACCGCATTAGAAAAATGGGACGACGTATTAAAAACATACAAAGAAATCTTAGTTATTGATCCAAATAATACAGTGGTGAATTATCGTGTCGGTTATATTTACTATTTTAGAAAAAATTTCGTGGAAGCTGAAAAATATATAGTTTCAGTATTAAAATTATATCCTTTCGATTATGATTCAAATGCATTATTAGGAGCAAATTATTTAGCACAAGGAAAAATTAAAGAAGCTAAAAAATACTACAGTATCGCTTTGGCGTATAATCCGAATTCAAAGGAAATACAAGAAGTAATGAAGAAGCTGTAAACTATTGCCGTAGATCAGTTTCAAAAAATCTGCAAATTGTTGCAGATTTTTTTTTATTTTTTCATAAAGTATTTTACTTTCAGTTTTTGTAATTGCTTCTCATAATATTCGTATGATAAAGCAGCAGCTAATATCGTTAATGAAAGTATGATGATATAAATTACAGGTACGACAAAGAAGTTGTATTTCTTGCAAAAATAAATTACCACAAAAATAATAGATACGTGATATAAATAAATTCCGTAAGAAATCTTACCTAAATAATTAAATACTCTATTGTCTAAAATTGGAATTCGTTTGTTGTCTTTTACAAAATATAAAATTAAAAAAGATAATAGTACAGAAAACAATTCTTGTGTTACTAAAGGAATCGGAACTTTAGAAACTATAACAAGTATTGCACCAATGCCACAAATAATAGCGCGTTTTGTAGTTACATTTTTCGCTATCCAATCTTTTTTATAGAAGAAAATGTATGCTGCAAATGCACCAATAAACATACAGGATAATCTTGTAAGATATAAGAAGAACATAATGAAATGGAAAATAGAAATTACCGTTTTAGATTTTAAAATCCAATAACCAATCATCAAACCAGTAAATGCTATAATTGAAATAATGTAATAAAATAAAATACTGTTGCGAATCGATTTGACAATATCTTTTGATTTGCGCATCACAGGTGCCCAAATAAAATAGAAAAACTCTTCAATTCCTGTGCTCCATAAATGTCCAGCAACAATTGTCCAATTATCTAAAACGACAGAAATTGTTAACGATAAATGCGGTAACATAATCAGTGATAAAAAGAAATAAACACCGTGATTCATCATAATTGGCGTTAAAGTGGATTTGCTATAGGTGAACGCATAAAATAGATCACTAATTTCTTTCACTGGTGTATGCGCAATTACAAACCATTGAATAAACAACACCAAATAATAAGGTGGCCAAATTCTGAAAATACGATTTAGGAAAAACTTTTTTAACACCACATCATTCGTCGCGTGCTTTTCTTCAATTAAAATATGTGTAATTAAAAAACCGCTGATCACAAAAAATGCAGTCAAGAAAACAGCACCGATATTGGTATAAAATAAAATATGCTTATGCTGATAATTTTTAACGCCAAGAATACTCAGCAAATCATTCGTATGGCCAAATACACCATAGGTAGCCAAATAAAATCGGATAGCTGTTAAATTGGTAAAATAATGATGTTTTACTTTTACTGACATTTCGGTTTCAAAAATAAGGTTTTGAATTCAATTTTGTTAATAGAATTTTTGCTCAACATTTTTGTTTACAGTTGACTCATAATCTTTAAGTTGTTGCTTTAAAATAAAATACTGAGCACTATCTACTGCATAAAAATTTATTTTAGATAAACCGCAGATTCTATTGTGATTGATCGTCCATTCACCAGCTTTAATCCAGTTTTTTGGCATTCCATTATTGGCAAAAATATCGTAAAAGACACCAACTTTAAATCCATATTTTTGTTGCTGAGATTCAATAAAACCAGATTTGAAATGAAATTTCTTTGTTTTAGTAGTCGCAACGTCTAAAGTGGCAATGCCTGCAATGTCATAAATCTTTACTTCTGAAGAAAATGCCAAATAACCAATATCGTGAACCAAAACAGGTTGATTGTTGTAATATTTTTTTAAGAATTTAGAAAACTGTATTTGCTGTTCGTAAATGTTTTTAGGTGCCATCTGAATGACCCAAATATTAAATGCTAAACGAAATATAATAGAAACAATAAAAACGATTTTTAATACTGATGACAATTTTGACTTGTTTAAATAAATTGCTTGTTCATCATTATAAAAATAAGCAATGAAATAAATAACGATTGGCACAATCAAATATGCTTCGTAGCGATAGAAATGCAAAATGCCTGCAAATAACAAATGCGCACCTGTTGTCAACAAAACTAGTAAAAAACTCCAATGCGTAGTTTTAAAACGTTGTTTCCATAAATAAATTCCAACTATAATAATGTAAATAGTGAAATGGATATTGACAGTAAAATCAAAAACTACTTTTATAATAAATGCTAAAATCGCTTGTGCATTTCCTTCAATAAAATTTCCTTTGGTAACTAGTGTGTTTGGTAAAAAATAAGAACCATGCTGCACAGAATAAATTCCATACAAAACAATAGGTGAGAAGCCAATAAACATTAATAAAAAAGCTGGAATAATTTTTTTATGATACAATAAAATTAAAAATGCAGAACATAAAATAAACATACTTTCGTAGCGCAACATTGTCAACATAAAACCAAGAAAAAAAAGTTTTAAAACATTTTTTGATCCAGCAATAAATTGGTCAAACTCCAATAAAAACAACAATACAAACAAAACATGCAAAGAATGTTCCATGGCAAACAATGGCAATGGATACAACAACACTAAGAAAATTTGAATAGCTAAAAATTTTTGTTTGCTGATTTTTTCAGCGTAATATTTATAAATTACTACGAACAATAAAAAGTATGGAACAAAATTTAAAACGTACGGATAATATTGATGATTGCCGAAAAATTTAAATCCAACAGCTAATAAAATAGTGTATAAAAATGATGAACTTGATGATGTGAAAAAATCAGGATTTGTGCTCCAAACCTTATAATACGCTAAGTTTCGAGCAATTGCCATGTGTATATACGTGTCATCAGTTGCATAAATAAATTGGTGTTCGCACAAAAAATAACTGCGTAATAATTGAAGCGAAAGCACTAATAATGCAGCCAAAGCGCAATAGATAGAAATTTTTTTATAGCTAAACGATTCTATCTTCATAAAGAATTATAGTAGTTTAAACTTTCTAAAATTTCATCTTTATTAATTTCAATATCAAAAACACTATTGCCAATTTCAGATAACAAAGCCGCTAAAATTTTAGTAGCATTATTTTTTTTATCAGACAACATAGAAGTAATTATTTTGTCTGTGTTGTAGTTTTCGATATTGTATTTTGGGAAATACTTTAAAATAAGTTTCGTTATTTCATTCAATTCATCTTGCGTTAATCCACATTTCTTTACCGATAAAAAACTTTCGCAAATCATTCCAATCGCAATTGCTTCGCCATGTAATAAAGGTGTTTCATCATGTTCTAACGAATACGCTTCAATTGCGTGACCAATTGTATGTCCGAAATTTAAAATTTTTCGCAAACCATTTTCATACGGATCTGCTTCTACGACAGCTTTCTTTATTTGTAACGAATGAAAAACAATAGCATTCATATCACAATTATGAATGTCTATATTTTTATAAAGTAGCCATTGTGCTTTGTCTTTTATCAAAGCATGTTTAATTATTTCAGACCAGCCATTTATGAATTGTCGCTTTGGTAATGTTTTTAAAAATTGCGACGAAACCAACACTAATTTTGGATTTCTAAATAAACCAATTAAGTTTTTTCCGTATTTAAAATCGATACCTAATTTTCCACCAATTGATGAGTCAACCTGTGATAACAGCGTTGTAGGAATATTTATGAAGTCAATACCACGTTTGTAGCAACTTGCAGCAAAGCCACTCATATCACCAATTACACCACCACCAAGATTTATAATTACTGATTTTCTATCAGCGTTTTGTTCAATTAATTGTTGCCAAATAAATTCGCAGGTTGCTATGTTTTTATAAATTTCACCGCTTTTTGTTTCTATAATTTCAATAGCAGTTAAAACGTTTTGCAAAATTGGCAAGCAATGTTGTTTTGTGTTTTCATCAACAACTACAAAAACTTTTGAATATTTATGTTCTGCTAAAAAGTTAGGCAATGATGAAAGCGTATCATCAAAAATAATTTCGTAATCTTTTAAAGAAATATTCATTATTTATTTTTTGAACTGTAGAAAAGTTTGAAATCGTTCGCAATAGAACTTTTCTAAAGTTTAGCTAAACAATTTTATCAAACGTCCAAACTTCTGCTTTAGCATCAAACCATGGTTTTACGGTTTTCCAGAATTGAAGAAAGAAAGCAGAATCTCTATAATTATTCAGGTCTTGTTCTTCGTTCCAAATGCTATATGTAAAAAAAATATTTGGCTGATGAATCTCTTGCCACGCCTGTAATTGCTGGCATCCTGGCTGACTGCGAATAATTTCATGAACCGTATCAAAATATTTTTTTAAATAAATCTGCATTGTCTAGCTTCATTGTCAATTTTACTATTCGTATAACCATTTTTTGTTCTGATAATTTTTATTCGAAAATAACTTGAATGGCATCATCTTTTGCCAAACCTAATAAATCAGCAGCATGTCCGCAATTAATACACAACTCTAAATAACCTAAAGAATTAAAACGCGCTAAGCTATACGATTGTGGAACATCGTTATAGTTTTTTACAATTCTGTCAATAAAATCAGAACGTCTGTAATTGATACGCATCTGTTTTTCTTTGTCATATCGCAAAATATCTTTTTCGTGTATGTTGGTGATTGCGTTGCCAAAATTATCAATGTAAATCACATTTCCAATAATTTTATCTTGTTGCAAAACCGGAATCTTTGCTTGTCGCTCTAAATATTTTGAAGTTGCCACACCAATGGCGCCAATATTATGATTGAATGTAATTTCTTTTACCACTCTGCAATAATAATCTTCCAGCGTATCTAATTTCACTTGTTTAAAATCTACTTCAACAATTAAATCAGGTTTACCATCAAAAATTAAAGTCAACACACCATTATCAGGTGCAATAAAATAATGATTATCATATTTAGCAGCTAATAATTTTTGCTTTCCAAGTCCTTGTTCAAACACACGAATGATATGAATGGTGCCTTTTGGAAAGTGTGTATATACATTTTTTGAGAAAAAAGCTGCTGTAACTATATCGTATGGTGGTATTGAATGTGAGATATCCACAATCTTAACAGAAGGGCAAGCTACGCTTAAATCGCCTTTAAATAAGCCAACATAATAGTCCTTATCGCCGAAGTCTGTTAATAACGTAATTAATGCCATTTAAAAATTTATACTATTTTAGTTTGTAAAAATAAGAAAATAATTGAGCGAACTAACAATTAAATTAGAAACTGTTGATCCAATTGAATTTTTTGGCTTCAACAACAACAAGCTTAAGATTCTTAAAAGAGAATTTAGCAAACTAAACATCAATGCAAGAGGCAACAAAATTGTCGTCATGGGAAACCAGGAAGACTTAGACCTTTTTAGTGAAAAGGTTTTGTTGTTGGTTGATTACATTGAACGCTACGGAAAAATTTCCGACCAGCACATAGAAGAAATTCTCCACGGACGCAATCCGTACGAAACCAATTTTCCGCAATTTAAAGATAATGTCTTGGTGCATGGAAATAATGGTACGTTGGTGCGTGCGCGTACTGAAAACCAGCAAAAGGTTGTCGATTATTCAGAGAATAATGATATTCTTTTTGCAGTTGGACCAGCTGGAACAGGAAAAACATATACCGCAGTTGCTTTAGCGGTGCGCGCCTTAAAAAATAAATGGGTCAAGAAAATTATATTAACCAGACCTGCAGTAGAAGCTGGTGAGAACTTAGGTTTCCTGCCTGGTGATCTGAAAGAAAAAATAGATCCTTATTTGCGTCCGTTATACGATGCGTTGGATGATATGATTCCTGCTGATAAACTCGCTTATTATATGACGAATCGTGTGATTGAAGTAGCACCTTTGGCATATATGCGTGGAAGAACATTGGATAATGCATTTATGATTTTGGATGAAGCGCAAAATGCGACGCAATTACAATTGAAAATGTTCTTGACGCGTATAGGACCATCTGCTAAATGTATTATTACAGGTGATATGTCGCAGATAGATTTACCGAAAAACCAGCAATCAGGTTTGAAACGCACGATGCAGATACTGGAAGGCATTGAAGGCATTGGCATGGTACATCTTTCTGCCGATGATGTGGTTCGTCACCGTTTGGTAAAAGAAATTATCAAAGCATTCGACAAAGACGGCGAACGCGAACAACAACACAGAGATTCAAATAAAAATTAAATTCAATGTTTGATAAATATAAATGCAGTATCAGTTTTAATTGGTACTGCTTTTTTTTGTTAATGTAATACCTTTTATATTTATATAGAAAATTCATTTTTAATAAAATAAAGCATAATTTCTTATAAAAGCACAAATAACTAGAAAAGGCCTTCTTTTTCCCCCCCCCCCCCCTTCCCCCCTTCCCTCCCCCCCCGCCCCCCCCCGCCCCGCGCCCCCCCCCCCCCCCCTCCCCCCCCAACCACCCCCCACCTCCCCTAAACCCCACTTCTTTTAAAAAAAAGGGAATTCTGCCTTTTTTTACTTTTGCAAAAAAAACAAAATGAAAAAAATAGTATTTATCGCATTAGTTGCATTAAGTATTTCCACTGCTTACGCAAAAGATTAAGGCAAAATGAATGATGATACGTTATGATTGACAAAACGGGTTATTTTAGAAACCAAATAAAAGGTAGAACCATTATTGTTAAAGACTTAATGGAACAAACCCGTAACAATAATTTTCTAACAATTGACCCTTCCGGCCCCCCCAATTTTAAAACATTTCCTTTTTTTGAAGTTACATTTTAGACCGAAACAGGAATGAAAGCGGAAAGATTGAAAGACAAAGAAGAAGAATTCATTTTGAAAATGGAACTGAATTTTCTGAAATAAGAACTTAACAATAACTAGATTATCAATCACATACTGTTCAGGCAATTTAGAATTTATACATAACCGATTCCATTCATTTAAGGTTGGAATCGGTTTTAAAAAGTACGTGTTTCACGGTATTTGGTTGCTGTTTATTTAACCTAAATTGCATAAACAAAAAAAAAATAAACTTATGAGCAACCTGACAATTAAAGGTAATGGCGGTGCACATTACAAAACAGATTTTCTTTCGTGGTTTGATGGTGTAGATGCCATGCTGAAACCAACACCAGATGCGCCAATGCCAAATGTATTGGTGCATGTAGCAAGAATCACCAACACACCAGCAGGCATGACACCAGGCGGTATGTTGTTAATCAATCCAGACAATAAAGAAATGCCAGATTTGTTTGGTTTTATTTGCGAAGACGAAGAACTTGGCAAATATTATGGACCAAAAATTTTCAAAGGAACACCGTTTGAGAACGCACCAGTTTTAGTAGCAAAAATTACAATGAATATTGATTTCCCAAATTCAGTAAGCACCAAAATTGAAGTAGCTGGTCATGTGATAGAATTAGAATTATCTAATTTTGATGAAGCACAATTCTATCATCGCGAAGGTGGAATGCCTTTTACGCAAAATGTAGTAGAAGCATTAGCACACACTGCAACTTTTAAATTTGACGGACGTGTTTTAGAAGGACAACTTCCAGAAAGTGGAATAGGTGGTGGTTTGCCTGCAGTGTATTCGCCAAGCGGAATTTATCATATCTAAAAGAAAATTAAAACTATATATCAAACCATCAAGGTTTTTAAAACCTTGATGGTTTTCTTTTTTTTGTTGATAAAAGCATTTCCTGTTGAAACAAAACGAAATGCAATCCTTTTTTGCTGTGTAACTTTGCAAAAATCGTTTTTATGCAAACAGCGCCGTTTCATTTCCCAAATCAAAAAAGTTTCTACAAAGGTAAAGTCCGCGATGTCTATAACATCGACGATAAATATTTGGTAATGGTGGTTTCCGATCGTATCTCTGCATTTGATGTGGTGTTGCCGCGACCGATTCCATACAAAGGACAAGTGCTGAATCAAATTGCTTCTTCGTTTCTAGCTAAAACAAAAGATATAGTTCCAAATTGGGTAATCGATGTGCCTGATGCGAACGTTACCATTGGCAAAGCATGCGAACCATTTAAAGTTGAAATGGTGATTCGTGGTTATTTGGCTGGTTCTGCTTGGCGTGCTTACAAAAGTGGTGTGCGCGAAATTTGTGGTGTTCAGTTGGCTGATGGTTTAAAGGAAAATCAAAAATTAGCAACACCTATTATTACACCAACTACAAAAGCAAGCGTTGGCCATGATGAAGAAATTTCTAAAGAAGAAATAATAAAACAAGGAATTGTAAGTAAAGAAGATTACGAGCAATTAGAAAATTATACACATCAAATATTTCAGCGTGGAACGGAAATAGCAGCACAACGTGGTTTGATTTTAGTAGATACAAAATATGAATTTGGTAAAATTGGTGATGAAATCTATTTAATTGATGAAATACACACACCAGATTCTTCGCGTTATTTTTATGCAGATGGTTATGAAGAACGATTGCAAAACAACGAACCACAAAAACAATTATCGAAAGAATTTGTGCGCGAATGGCTGATTGCGAATGATTTTATGGGAAAAGAAGGACAAACGGTTCCGGAAATGACCGACGAAATAGTAGAAAACATTTCGAACCGATATATTGAGCTATATGAATTAATCTTAGGTGAGAAATTTGTAAAAAAAGATACTTCAAATGTTGAACAAAATATTTTGATGGCGTTGGAACGGTTAGGTGGATAGTTGTATGAATTTTGTTTTTCTAAAATTGAAGATTTCTGAATTAAAAGTAAAATAAATCAGTTTGTTCTACTAATTCAGCATACTGTCAAATATCATTTAATACAAATAAATATACAATGTTCCAAACCGCAAAGAGTTAGTTTTGTGAAAAGCACAGCAATAGAAGTAAAATCAAAAAAGGAAAGCAATTAGCGTTTGCTTTTTGATTTTAGCTTCGTTTTTAATCTTTCCGAGGAAAAATAGATTAAAAAATGCCTTGCTTTTCACAAATGATTTTTACTTTGGCATCAAAAGTAAGAGAAAAAAATTTTCAAGTTTTGAACTAAAACAATAAATTCAATTATCCTTAAATCTATAAATCCATTAATCCTGATTCAGACAACTTTCGTATATTTGCAACATGATTCAACGTCCACGCAGAAACCGCAAAAGCGCAGCTATTCGTGCTTTAGTTCAAGAAACCAGATTGCATCCAAATCAATTGGTACAACCACTTTTTTTAGTAGATGGTAAAAATAAAAATAACGCTATCAAATCGTTGCCAACTATTTCTCAATTAAGTATTGATAATGCATTGAAAGAAATAGAAATTTGTATGAAACTTGGTGAATAGTTTTATTTTGTTTCCTGCGGTGGAAGATAGTTTGAAAGATAAAAAAGCAACCTACAGTTATTCAAAAAATAATTTCTATTTAAAAGCAATCAAGGAATTTAAAAAGAAATTTCCTGAATGTTGTTTGATTAGTGATGTTGCGTTGGATCCATATTCTTCTGACGGTCACGATGGCTTAGTCGAAAATGGAAAAATCGTCAACGATAAAACCTTGCCGATTTTAGCAAAAATGTCTATCGCGCAAGCAGAAGCTGGAATTGATATCATCGGACCAAGCGATATGATGGATGGACGCGTTGGTTATATTCGTCATGCGTTGGATGATGCTGGTTTTACGGAAACTTCTATCATGAGTTATTGCGTTAAATATGCAAGTGCGTTGTACGGACCTTTTCGCGATGCACTGGCATCTGCACCAAAAAGTGGTGACAAGAAAACGTATCAAATGAATTATGCGAATAGGAAAGAAGCTATCGTAGAAGCAGAACTAGATTACGCAGAAGGTGCAGATTTTTTGATGGTGAAACCAGCCACATTATATTTAGATATTATTTCAGATTTGAAAGAAAACTTTCCGTTGCCAATTGCTGCTTATCATGTAAGTGGTGAATTTGCCATGTTGAAAGCCGCAGCGCAAAACGGCTGGCTCGATTACCCAAAACTTTTAGAAGAAACATTAGTAAGCATTCATCGTGCTGGTGCTGATATAATTATTTCGTATGGTGCAAAAGATTTTGCGAAAAATTTTATTTCTTAATCGCTTCTTTTACCACATTTCCAATACAACCACTTGGCATTTGTATATGCAGTAAACTCGCTAAAGTAGGAGCAATGTCGCTCATATAAGTTTTATTGTATTCTTTTCCTTTTGCAATGCCGTTTCCAAAAAACAACAATGGTATATGTGCATCATACGGATTCCAGATGCCATGTGTAGTGCCTTTGTTGTCGTATTCATCATCAATATAACCAGGTTTTAAAATCACCAATACATCACCACAGCGCGAAGGATAATAGCCATTGATAAATTGTTCTTTCAATGCTTTTGGCAACATAGCTTCTTGCAAATCTGCGTATTCTAATGCACGGTCAACGCCATTTATTTTTTGCAAAAATGAAATAGTATGTTTCAAAATATCGTCATAATCTAATTTTTTTTCTTCAATCAAATTATGATTTAAATAGAACTGATAGTTGCCACTTCCTAAACACAAACTATCAACGCTAAATTTTTCTTTTAAATAAGCATTCAATTTTTTTTCAGATTCAGAACCAACTACACCACCATTTGGTATTTTATGTTTTGCTAAAAATCCTGGAACATGCGCTACACCATGATCTGCACTTAAAAATAAAGTGTAATTATTTTTGCCAACTTGATTGTCTAGAAAAATCAAAAACGCTTCCAAATCTTTATCCAAACGCAAATACGTATCTTCAATTTCAACAGAGTTTGGACCAAATGCATGACCAATATAATCAGTAGAAGAAAACGATACTGCTAAAAAATCAGTAATAGAATCTTTGCCAAGTTGTTCATTAATTAACGCAGCTTTTGCAAAATCAAACGTCAACGAATTACCATAAGGTGTACTTCGAATTTTTCCAAAATCTTTCTTATCAATAAAACGTTTTAAATCGTATGGAAATCCTTTTTGATTATCGCCAAGCACTGTGCTTTCATAATTATTAGTATCAACATCACTTTGCAAATACGTATTTATTGGATACAACGTATTCCAGTTTTTTTCGTAATAAGAATTTGTTTTATTAGATGCATTAAAATCTTGTGTCCATTTTGGTAACTCGTTGAAATAATATGTAGAAGAAATAAAACTTCCAGTTTTACTATCATACCAATACGCAGCATCTGCACTGTGACCGGCAGGCAAAATAGCACCTCTGTCTTTTATGGCAATGCCAATTACTTTACTTCTGAAGTTGGTTGCTAATTTTAATTCATCACAAATAGTGGTGGTCAGCATATTTTTCGGACTCATCTTGCCATTATCATTAGTTGCGCCAACTGTTTGTACACTTTTATCTTCGCTGCAATACACGTCTCTTTTTTCAGTATAATCGTACCAGCCATTTCCTACAACGCCATGTATCGCAGGAACAGAACCTGTGTAAATACAAGTGTGTCCAGCTGCTGTTACCGTTGGTGTATATGGTATAATTGTATTTTCACAGTTAAAACCATCATTCATCAATCGTTTAAAACCACCTTTAGAATATCTGTCGTAATAGCGATATAAAAAATCCCAGCGCATTTGGTCAACCACAATACCAACTATTAATTTTGGTCGTGCATTTTGTGCAATTGGTTTTGTTGTTTGCGAAAATGAAAGAATGAAAGAGAATAAAAATGCAGTAAAAATTAATTGCTTCTTCATGATAGTAATTTGAGTGCAAGTTAGTAAAACTAATCCTTGCTAAATATAATTTAATTATAAATGATGGAAGATTTTTGTGTGAACGAATAGTGTTTGACTTAAATAGGTTGTGTTCTTTGTCAATCTACTACAAATTATGTATTGTTTAGATACGAAACATTGCATATATTTACTTTAAATAATCTATATGAGGCAAATATTTTATAAATCAGTAGTATTAGCAGCATGTCTTACATTACTTTCTATCAGTAGTTGTAAAAAAGATGATGATGCAAAAATATCAAATAATATTTCTAAACGAACTCCTGTAGATGATCCTGATGTTGAAGTTCAGAATATTAATTTTAATATAAACACAAACATTAGCTCTAGTTATTTAGATACGGTTTTTACAGCATTTGATTTGGATTTTGATCTAAGTATTTATAAATATGGTTCAGGTCCATCTTACAATAAATATATAAGCATTTATACCTATTTTACTTCGGATCTTTTCTTACAAAATGAAGTTGTTTTTAGAGTTGGACAAAGATCAGACTATTTTTTACCATCATTTATAGAAGGATATAAAATTGATACCTATAAATATGCATGGGTAAATTTGGATGAATACGATAATATATATGGAAGCATGTATGTCAAAAATGATTATGGTAGTTTTGGTATAAATGGGTTTGGTGACAGGTTTATTCCGTTTAGAAAAAAAACAGGCAGTAGTTATCAGTATGGATACTTAAAATTAAATTTATCTGCAGATGCAGATAATTTAATTATAAAATCAATAGCATATTGTGCTGTTCCAGACAAAACAATTTATTTCGGAGATTATTAAATTTTTTAAAGCTAAAACTATGAATATGAAAAAAACAATTTTTAAAAGCATACTATTTTGTTTTTTGATACAATGTATAATTGGATGCAAGAAAGAAAAGACTGGTGAAAGTATTTGTAATGGAGACAGCGAAAATATAATAGGATCTTATGAAGGAAAGCAAAAAGTATTTATTGGACCTGTAAATTTAGTAGCGCTGGGTTTAGTTCCGGAACTTAATGACGTATTATTAAATAGCAATTTATCAGGTAATAATATCGCTATGAGTTTTAGTTTACTTAATCTAAGTGTGACGGCTGACCTTAATAAGGTCTCTAATAATGTACTTACTTTAGATTCCATCATCTTTGAAAACAGAAGTATTGAAATTAGTACAGGATTGGATCCACCAATTGATTATGTTGAGTTGTGGAACTTACGTGCAGGTGGAACGGTGAAATTTAATTGTGATAATACCATTACGACAGAATTAGTGATAAAAAGTTGTAGTACAAGTGTTGCCTCTTTAGACACATTCACTAATCTCATAAATTTGAATGACAAGAATGTTCGATTAGTAGGAACATTTACCAAAAAGTAAAATAATTAAGTTCAATTAACATAAGAAGAATTATCTTCGTTTTATGGCAGGAAATTCATTTGGAGAAATTTTTCGTATTACAACATTTGGCGAAAGTCACGGCGCAGCATTAGGTGTCATTATTGACGGCTGTCCGGCTGGTTTAAAAATTGATACAGCATTTATTCAATCAGAATTAGATAGAAGAAAACCTGGTCAATCTAACATTGTTACACAACGCAAAGAAGCAGATGAATTTGAAATTTTATCAGGCATTTTTGACGGTGTGACACAAGGTACACCAATTGGAATTATCATCAGAAACGAAGATCAGAAATCAAAAGATTACGAACACATAAAAGACAGCTACAGACCATCGCACGCAGATTTTACCTATGATGCAAAATACGGATCGCGCGATTATCGCGGTGGTGGCAGAAGTTCTGCAAGAGAAACGGCTGCACGTGTTGCTGCTGCTGCGATCGCTAAACAATTACTAAAGCATTTTGGAATTGAAGTAAACGCATACGTTTCAAAAGTTGGCAAAATAGAAATTGAAAAAAGTTATACAGAATTAGATTTATCTAAAACAGAAGATAACATTGTACGTTGTCCAGATGCGGAAACAGCAGAGAAAATGATAACGTTGATCAAAGAAGTAAAAAAAGACGGCGATACGATTGGTGGTTTGGTAAGCTGTGTAATTACTGGTGTTCCTGTTGGTTTAGGCGAACCCGTGTTTGATAAATTACACGCAGATTTAGGCAAAGCAATGCTAAGCATAAATGCAGCAAAAGGATTTGAATATGGTAGCGGTTTTGCAGGAACAGAACTCTTAGGTTCACAACACAACGATGCTTTTTACAAAGACGAAAATAATCATATAAAAACAAAAACGAACCATTCTGGTGGTGTTCAAGGTGGCATCAGCAATGGAATGGATATTTATTTTAATGTAGCGTTCAAACCAGTTGCAACTATTATGCAAGCGCAGGATTCTGTGGACAAAGATGGCAATGATGCTACCGTTACAGGCAAAGGCAGACACGATCCATGTGTGTTGCCACGCGCAGTGCCAATTGTAGAAGCAATGGCTGCTTTAGTGATCGCTGATCATTTGCTAAGGAATAGGAATAGTAAGTTATAGGTAATATACCTTCAATATTTACCGCTTGCGCATTATATCGACCGTTTACTCATTCAATTGTATGGTGTATCAATATTGAATTATTTTTGATTTACATAGTTAGAAGTATAAATTATTGATTTTAATAATTTATCTTTAAATAGAAAATCAAATTTTTTTTTATGACACCATTAGATTTAAATGTTTTTACAACTATTTCTAATATGATTAAAACAATGTCTTGGAGTGCAATGCCGTTGTTTTTATCCATAGCACTTCCATTTTATTATGCATTATTGAAAGGTGCGTTTTCTACAGCAAATATTGATTTAAAAAGTGATGAAACTACAGTTTTTACAATGCTGTATCATAGATTGAATAATTTTTTTGTAATTTTTTTTAAAGAAATATCTAAAGAGCAAGTTATTCTAGTAAGTTTAATGGTATTCACTATTGGAATTGTAATATTTAAAATAGACCAAGGAAAAACGGAGGAAATAAGAAAGGATGGTTTGAGAATTAAAGAATACATGATACAGAATAATCAATTATCGATTACAAAGGAACAATTGTTAGAAAAAGATAATGGATTATCTGGTTTATGTGTTAAATCATTAAATAAAGTTTTAGTTAATTATCCAAACGATTTTATTCAAGTAGGAACAAATATTATTCTTGTTGAGCCAATTTTAGATACTAATTCAACAGCTAATAAACTACCATCTGAACAACAAAAAATTTATACTTTTTCAGTAAAATTATTGGAAAGATATTTATCAAGTGAGAAAATTAAAACAGATTCTTCGATGACATTTGAAACATTGCAAAAAATTAATAATCGGTTCACACAAGAAATTATTTATAGACTGATTACTAATGATACAATAAAATACAATTATGCAAAAGATTCACACAACAATGAGTTAATTATTAAAAGAAAATAATCTTTTTATTTATTCAAACCAAAAACAATTACTATGAAAAAAATCATTTTACTTTTGTTCAGCATTTTACCATTTTGCATATTTGCTCAAGTTTCAAATATTAGTTTAGATTTTTGCAATCCAGAATATCCAATTAGTTATAATAAAAAAGATAAGTCAGAAATTACTGAGACCAAAAACAAGTATGTGAAGTTTGGTGAAACTGTAAATTTTACAATTAAAAATGTAAACACACAATTATATTCTGTTACATTAGATGGCGAAAATATTACATACAATTCTGAAATTCCAGCTGCACTAAAAATATTTACCGCAGCTTCGGCACCAGATGAAACTACACCAAAATCAACCCAATCAAGTGGTATTCCTAAATCTAAAAATGGCGAGAAACCAGATGATACCTCAGATATATTTGATGAAACTACTTTTTACATTAGAAAATTTAATACATTTAAAAAAGCAGTAAAAAATCTTGAAGATTTAAAAACTATTTATTTGCAACTTCAATCTTTTTCGCAAAGTGAAATTGATGCAACCAACACCACAGAATATATTAAATCAAAAAGCAAAACGATAATACAAAAATTCAGAAATGATGAAAATATTTTTGATCAGATTTCTGTCTTAAAAACTGCCATTGATGATGCAAAAATGGAAGAAGAAGAAGCATATAATAATTTGCCTAAGATAGAAGCTACAAGAAAAGAAAAATTGCAAAAGCAAGTTGCTGCTGTAATGATTAATGCAAAATCGCTTGCTGATATTAACGCACTATATAAAATAAATCTAGAAGATGATGACTATGTGCAATTACTAAAACGTGCATCTGATTTGCATCAAAAAGCAACTGATTTAATGCAACAGGTAAGTGGATATGATTACAATGCAGTTGGCAAACAAGTAATAAAACTGTATGCTTCCATAAAAAACTCAACAAACTATGAAGTTTCTTCTGCGCCAATTCAGGCAGATGGCGATGATATTGAATTTACGTTTAAAGTAGCACCAAAAACAAATTTAGATTTTGCAAGTCCTACAAAAGAAATCAAAAAAACGTATTTGAAAATTTGGGTAAAAGGTGGTTGTCAATTTAAATTTGGTGTTGGTTTGGGTATGAATACAATTGGATTGTTCAATAATTCTTTTACATTAAATACACGCGATTCTATTGTTGATACTATAACTGGTTCTAAAGTTGGACAAGTGTTAATTTCGCGTGATAAAAATAGAGATTGGTTTATTCCAAATGGTGTTGCGTATGCGCACTTTCTTAGCAGAGTGGCAAGGTTCGTTAGTGTTGGTGGTTCAGTTGGTGTAAATGTCGATTTCAAAGATGTAAAATCGTCTGGATTTAATATCGGTTTCACTTCTGCATTTGGCAACAAATATTCAGTAGCATTTACTGTTGGAGCATCCTTTGGTTCTGTTGAGAAACTAAACGGAAAATATGAAACCAATAAATTGTATAAACAAGCCGAAGTAGATGCAACAGCTTTAACTAAAACAGCGTTCCGTTGTGGATTGTTTTTTGGGCTTTCACTCAATCTTACAAGTACAGAAATTAGACGATAATTTTTATTTTTAATGTTCGACATTATTTATGTCAAGACCTTCAGTTTCATTCTGGTAAAAACTTTAAAAACATGAAATTAAAGGATTAGGAAATATAAGTAAAACTTTAGATAATGAATATTTTGTGAATGATATTTCTTAGGAAATCAAGATAAACGAATTCATCGATAATGTAACTGAAATTCAACAATTTTCTGAGAAAGAAAAAAGTGAATTGAAATCATATTTAGTGGAAATTTTACCAAATGAAGAATTAGATAAACTAAATTCTGCATTTAAATAAATTTGAAAATAGTACATTTTACATATAATCAGCATCATACCCAAAACGGTATTCCATTAAGTAGCCAAGTGCGTCTTCTACTTTTAAATCTTCAAAAAGCACTCTGTAAATTGCCTGGATAATTGGTAGTTTTATATCGGTTGAGTCTGCCAGTTTTTTACTGATGCTGACCGTTTTTATACCTTCTGCAACTTCTGATGAAGTGGCAATAATTTGTTCTAAAGTTTCGCCTTTTGCCAAACGCGCGCCAACTGTATAATTTCGACTTAATGGTGAGGTGCAGGTTGCCACTAAATCGCCAATGCCAGCCAAACCTAAAAACGCATGTTTATCGGCACCCATTGCTGTGGATAATCTGATGATTTCACCTAAACCGCGTGTGATTAAAAATGCCATCGCATTATTGCCATAACCTAAACCACCAAGTGCGCCTGCTGCCAAGGCCATGGAGTTTTTGAGTACGCCAGCTAGTTCAACTGCATAAATATCGTTGTTGCTATATACTTGCAAACGTTTGCTGCGTATCGCCGTTTCACCTTCTTTAATAACTTCTTCAAACTTGCTGGCAATCACTGTTGCAGCTGGATGAAAATCTGCAATTTCGCGTGCTAAATTGGGACCACTCATGCAGCCAACACGTCGCACTGTGGTTTCTTCCAAAATTACTTTGCTCATCGTATAAATATCCGAAGGAAACAAGATCAAATCTTTGTCTAAAATGGTTTTGCCTTCTTCTAATTTTATATCGAATCCTTTGGTGCAATGAATTAAAATATGGTCTGGTCGTAAATGCGGCGATGCATCGCGCATCAATTGTCTAAAAGAATCAGAAGGCACCGATGGAAAAAGCAGGTAGCAACGGTCTGCAATTTCATTTAAATCTGCAGTTGCAGTAATGTTCTTGTGAATAGCTTGTCCGTTGTTAATTCTTTCTTTATTGATCAATTCAACCGCATCAGGTCTGCGCGAATAGAATAATACTTCGCCGTTTTCAGCTAATAAGTTAGCAACAGCAGTACCAAAACTACCTGCACCAATTACGCCAACAGGTGCTTTATCCGATGTATTTTTGTAAGCCATAGCCATCCATTCGGTTGTGATAGTAATATAATAATTTCAAATCTTCGCTGGTGATATTTCCATTTTTGGTTCTCAATAAAGGCAAATTTGGATGATACATACTCATCTGTTCGATGCCTAAATCAATAATTTCAGGTAATTCTTTCGTGGTAATATGTGATGCCAGTTTCAATTGCTTTCTGTTGTTCAACATATACAATTCATCGATAGCGCGTTTCATGTTGGTTTTAAAACTATCGAAATCAATTTCTCGGTCTTCTTCTGGTGTACGCAGCATGGTAAATATATCTGGACTATCGAGTTGTTTGCGCAATAATTCAAACGCAACAAAAGCGACAACATGAGATGCATATACTACATTATTGTATTTAAAAGCAGCCACAATTTTATCGCCAAGCATTTGTGTGTAAATACTTTCGCGTTGCGCATCTACTTTCATCATACCTTTATTCATGAAGTATTGTCGAACGTCTATTTTTCTATCTAGTTTATCTAAACTAAAACCATCGTCATCTAAATTATTACCAAAAACATCCATGGGTTCGCCTAACGACAAAGTGATTTCGGATGATTTTGAAAACGTTTCCCAGAAAAACTTCCATACGGTTTTCCAAGGAGGCATGTTGTTTTCCTGTGTTAAATATTGTTCTTTTCCAGTGCGTTTTAAATGTTCTTCAATTAAGGATGATGCTTCCAAAACAAACGGATAACTAATGGTTAATGGCACTACAAATATTTTAGTTGCCAAGGTAGATGGATTGGTGAAATAGTGTTCGCGTTGCGCTTCCATTACGGTTCCTAACAAACCTAATTTTAAATCGTTTTCTATATTTCCAGCGCGAGAACGGGTTCCACCTGGAAAAAAGATGGTGTTGGCACCAGCAATGACATTTGTTTTTGAATACGATTTTAATGTTTCAACATAAATAGGATTTTTTTTACGTCGGTCTAATTTATAGGGACCGAGATTGCTCATCAATAAGTTGAACATTTTTGAATTGAATAAATTCAAACCAGCACCGTATTGAAATGCAGGCAAACCGATATAATCCATACCGAAACCGATAATGACAGAATCTAAATTACTAAAGTGTGTAGGCACTAGAATCACAGTGCCTTTGGTAACTAAATTCCGGATTTTATCTACTGGACCAGCTACAATGAGCTTGTCTTTTAGTTTTTCATCTGGATAAAATAAACCTTTAAAACCGCCAAAATGTGCATTGAACAATCGAGCGAAAATTCTGCGCAATACTTGTCGCGCCATCCAGAAAACACCTGGTTTAAAGTTGCCACAAATCTCATGAGTATAGCGCGACACAATTTCGTGCAGCATTTCCTGATGCAATTCCTGCGATTTGTGTTCTTCTATCAGCGATGGATCGGCAACAAATAGTTGTTTCTTTATTTTTGCCCAAAATTCATTTTCATCTTCTGGATCCACTTCCCAGGAATCGGTCTTAATTCGGATGCGTTCTAAATACAACGTTTTTTGTATCAGTTCGCGAATTTTTGAATTAGTTGGATATGCTTTATTAAACTCGATGAGTGTATCTGCAATAGATGCCTGCATGATCTTATCTTTTTTTAAAGCGATAAGATTAATTGGCCAGTCTTTAATTTTTGGTATTACAGAATCTAACATGCTAATTATTCGTGTGTAAATTAAAATTTTTATTCTGAAAAACTACTGTTACAAAGATAATTTTTATACTTTCAAATTTTAATTGAATGATATTTAAACCACATAAGGCACAAAAGTTCCGATACTTCGGAACAAAGAAAATTAAAGGTAATTACAAGTGATAACAAGAAAACTAAGATTTCTTCTTGTCTTATCATTTTGTAATCTTCAATTAAAACTTTTGTTTCTAAAGTTTCTTAAGTGGTTATTTTAATCTAATTTAAGCTTAAATATGCGTTTCGCACCAAATATAAAAACAGATGCAGCAGAACTGGAAACTATAATTTCCAAAGGTGAAGGCGTTCAGTTGGATTTTAAACAAACCATATCGAATCAGCGAAAAATTGGCAGAACCATTGCTGCATTTGCCAACAACAAAGGTGGAACTTTATTAATTGGTGTAAAAGACAACGGTTTGGTTTTAGGTTGCGATTGTGAAGAAGAAATGTATATGATTCATGAAGCTGCCGAACATTTCTGCGAACCACCAGTAGATGTATACTTTACTATTTATGAATTGGATGAAGAATTGGCTGTTTTAGCAGTTGAAATTAAAAACAGTTTGCGAAAACCACACTTTGCTTTAGACGATAACGACGATTGGCAATTATATATGCGCAATAACGACAAAACCATGGTTGCATCTAAATCTACCAAAAAGATGATTGAATTGGAAGACGATGAAGAGGAACTCGATATGAATAATTTAGATTCTAAAGAAAAATTCGTGTTAGATTATCTGAACAAAAAAGAACTCATTATGGCAAAAGAATTGAGTAATCGATTGAATATTTCTTTGCAACGTGCCAATAAAATACTCATTAAACTAATGAAATTAGGTGCTATTTTACAACATAAAGATGCGCGTGGTGAATATTATACTATTCGTTAAAAGTCAATATATGGTAGAATTTTCTGTGTAAATCAATGTCTTCTGAGAGAAAATTCCTTTAATCAATAACAATACCTTATTCGATTGAATGGTTAAAATTCAAAATTCTATGCTTAATTTTGCAGCATCATGAGTTATACCATCGCCATAATTGGAAGACCAAACGTAGGAAAATCGACATTATTTAACCGATTATTAGGAGCGCGCAAAGCTATTGTAGATGATTTTAGCGGTGTTACGCGCGATCGTCAATATGGAGTTACTGAATGGAATGGAAAATCATTTAATGTGATTGATACTGGTGGTTTTGTATCACATACAGACGATATTTTTGAAAAAGAAATTAAAAAACAAGTTCGATTAGCCATTGTTGAAGCTAATATTTTGGTGTTTATGGTTGATGTAACGACTGGAATTACCGATTTAGACGAAAGTTTAGCGCAAGAACTGCGTAAAGCTAAAAAACCAGTGTTGTTATGCGTAAATAAAGTTGATAACACCGAAAGAAGTTATATTGCCAATGAATTTTATGGTTTAGGTTTCGATGAATTATTTTGTGTTTCATCGATGAGTGGTAGCGGAACTGGAGAAATATTAGATAGAATTACCGAATTAATTCCAGATGATATTGAAAATGCAGAAGACCAATATGCTGATTTACCAAAAATTACTATTGTTGGACAACCAAACGTTGGAAAATCAACGTTGTTGAATGCATTAATTGGTGAAGAAAGAAATATTGTTACCGATATTGCTGGAACCACGCGCGATTCCATTCACACACATTATAATTTATATGGAAAAGAATTTTTACTGATTGATACTGCAGGTATTCGTAAGAAAAATAAAGTACACGAAGATTTAGAGTTTTATTCGGTGATTCGTGCCATTAAAGCAATTGATGAAGCAGATGTATGTATTTTGGTACTCGATGCAACCGTTGGAATTGAAGGTCAAGATATGAAGATATTTGACATCATGGAAACGCATAAAAAAGGTATTGTTATTTTGGTGAATAAATGGGACGCGATTGAAAAAGATTCTAAAACCATTTTAGGATATACTGAAAAGATCAAAGAAAAAATTGCGCCATTTACAGATATTCCAATCTTGTTTATTTCTGCTTTAGAGAAACAACGTATCTTCCAGGCGATTGATACCGTGCTGGAAGTATATAACAATCGCCAGATTAAAATACCTACACACAAACTCAATGAAGTGATGTTGGCTGAAATTGAAAAATATCATCCACCAGCGTATCGTGGTGAGTACATCAAAATAAAATACGTCACGCAATTACCAACTAAAGTGCCAAGTTTTGCCTTCTTCTGCAATCATCCAGATTACATAAAAGGTGCTTATAAAAATTATTTAGAAAACAGATTGCGAGCAAACTTTCCGTTGTCAGGTGTTCCAATAAATATTTTCTTTAGAAAGAAATAAGATTAACTTTTTACTTTTCGTTTTTTCTTTTTGGTAAATTTCTTTTGATATTCTTCATTTGTTTCTAATAATATCATTCCTTTATCAGGTCTTGAACCATCTAATGTTGTAGAGGCATTTGGTTTAAGTATTTGAATTGATACAATTGAATTATAATCTATAGAATCTAGAATAGCATATTCATTGTGAGGAATTCCATCAATTATCAATAGTGGAATATTAAAATTATAAAGATATTCATAATGAATTTGTATTTTTGAAATATCTACATCAGAAATTCTAACTTTTGGAACATTATTTGTATCACTATTAACTATATCTGATTTCAATACTGTCTTACAAATCGTTTCAACTTGATAATATAACTCACTATGTTTATTCTGTGCAAATAAATGAGTGGTGAAAAGCATGATTAATATAGGTATGAATATCTTCATTATTAAACGAGTTTTGTGAGTAATGTTCGTTTTATGCCTTTCTTCAATAAACCTTCGTGAAATTTTTTATCACCTGTCCAAATTTTACAGTTCAAAAAGTAGGAAAGTTCTAAAAATGGCGTATCATTTTCATCAATATCTTTCATAATTCTGTATGCTTTCTTAGCAAGTTCTAAAGGTATCTCACCTTCATTTACAAATGTTATTTGCTTATTAATGGCACGAATTACATTTGGACTTACACCATATTTTTCAATTTTTATGCGATGCTTTTTTAACTCA
>JADJSS010000010.1 GCA_016711605.1 Saprospirales bacterium | reverse complement strand
TTCTACCACAGATTTTGGAACCAATATAAATAGTAGTTCTTTTCGTGCAATTTTGTAGGTTTAATTTCTAATATTCTGTTGTTTCATCACTTGCTTTTCCACCAGCTTGTTCTTGTAAAAATGCTATTGGACTATATCTCATACATTAATCGGTAGTTTTCCGCCTGGTGTATCTTTGTTGCAGGATAGAGAAATATACCACCTTTTAATAAATTACGATGTATATCAGCAAACTATCGAACCAATATAACGTAATGAATATGCTTTTTTGTCCGTATTTTCCTGACAATATTCAATGAATTGCTTCTTGTCCCTTCAGAAAATGAATTATAATTTCCTGATTTACGGAATACGTTTTTGCATTTGATGGTGTTTGAATACTTGGATGCGACAAACAGAATTCACCAATTGATGGTTCTAATGTAAAACCGTTCACACCATTTCCTGTAGTATAAACCAACATCGTCGAAGAACCAGATTTACATATCCTGCAGCTACTTGTTGGTCACCTTTGTAAAAAATCTTCTAATACAATTTTCACCATGTTTTGATTCTTTTAAAAACAGAAAAATAGTACCAACTGGCGCAATTACATCAATATTACTGGAACCGTCTAATGGATCAAATAATACACATAACTTGCATTTTTCTATTATCGAAAGCAACAAATGTACTCTTCTTCTTCACTTGTAATACCACAGCATTCACCACTATTTTGCAAAGCATTTTATTAAAATTGAATTGCAAATTCATCTAGTTTCTTTACTTCTTCACCTTGTATATTCGTTTTTTCAGCATCACCTAAAATTGAATCTACTAAACCAGCTCTACTTAAATCGCGGTTCACAATTTTTGATGCCAAACCAATGTCGCGTAATAAACCAGAAAGTTCGCCTGTGCATTTGGATAACGTTCTTGTTCTTCAATAATAAATTCATCTAAAGTTACTAATCGCATTTTTTAATTTATGCAACAAAGATAAAAAAATCGTGCATTACTGTTTATCATTTGTCGTTTCAATCTAATCTAATTCCAAAAACACATTTTAATTTTTACTTAATAGTTCTTGTTTACTTACTAAATACAATTTGTCTATTTTAGTAGTTCAATTTTTGAAAAAAATATTGTCATACGAAAAGCAGAAACGGCTGATTTAGTTCAGGTGTATGGATTAATTAAGGAATTGGCTATTTTTGAAATGAACCTAATGAACCAACTAATCCACTAAAAATTTGTAGAAGAAGGTACCTGTAAAAACCCAAGATATCATGCAATTGTTGCTGATGAAAATGGAACTATTGTTGGAATTGCTTTGTATTATTATGGTTATTCTACCTGGAAAGGTTCGATGATTTATTTAGATGATTTAGTAGTAAAAGAAACACATCGAAAACATGGAATTGGTAAGCGTTTGATGGATGAATTGATTTCGATTGCCAAAGAAAAAATAAAACAAAGTGCGTTGGCAAGTATTAGATTGGAATGAAAATGCGATCAACTTTATAAAAATATCCAGTAACATTTGATGCAACATGGATTACGTAAAACTAGAAAACTATTTAATTATTACGAATAACCATTAACATATAACATACGATGAAAGTATTTAAATTTGGTGGTGCCTCTGTGAAAGATGCAAATGGAATAAAAAATGTAGCGTCTATTATTGAAAAATATGGCGAAAAGAATTTAGTAGTGGTAGTTTCTGCAACAGGAAAAACAACCAACGCTTTAGAAGAAGTAATACACGCTTATTTTAAAAATGAAGATGCTAAAGCTAAATTTGATATCGTAAAAAACAATCATCATACAATTTGTAAAGATTTGTTTGGAAATGAATCGCATGATGTTTTTGATAAACTACAAAATATTTATGCAGAAGTTGACTGGCAATTAGAAGAAGATAGAAAAGAAAGTTATAACTATGTTTATGATCAAATTGTATCGCAAGGTGAATTAATATCTTCTGTTATTTTAAGCGCTTATTTAAATGAAGTTGGTGTGGCAAACACTTGGTTAGATGTGCGTGATGTGAATGAAAACAGATGATACCTATCGTGAAGCAATAGTTGATTGGACAAAAACACAAGCGTTAATGAATACTGTTGTAAAACCATTAACAAAAGACAGTGAAGGTTCAGATTATACAGCAGCTATTTTTGCGAACATGTTGGATGCAGAAAATCAAACTATCTGGAAAGATGTGCCTGGTGTGATGAATGGCGATCCACGCGTTTTTGATGATGCTGTTTTTATGGATGAAATTTCTTTTAATGAAGCAGTTGAAATGACATTTTATGGTGCTACCGTTATTCATCCTAAAACGATAAAACCATTGCAAAATAAAAATATTCCGTTGTTGGTAAAATCATTTATTAATCCAGAAGGCAAAGGAACTAAAGTTGGTGGAAACGATAATAACTTACCACCAATTAGAATTGTAAAAAACAATCAAGCGTTGATTACTTTACATACCAAAGATTTTTCTTTTGTAGAAGACGATGTAGTTGCTATTATATTTAACTCATTTTCTAAAGCAAACTTAAATTGAATATGATGCAACAAGGCGCAATTTCGTTTGAAGCAGTTGTTGACAATATTCCTGAAAAAAATTGAGAAAATTAAAGCTGATTTACAAGATAAATTTGACTTTGTAATTGAAGAAAATTTATCCATTTTAACGATTCGCCATTATACAAACTTTGATTTAATCAACAAACACAAAGGCGATAAAAACGCGATTTTGGAACAACGCAGACCAAGTAATTTACTAGGATTGTTGGTGTAATTGTTTTATTTGTTTTTCTTGCTTCTTTAGAATATTTGAATTGATAAAATTGTTGCATCAACCAGGCTTCAATTTTATTTAGAGATTTAGCGCCACCTAAGTATTTAGCTTCTATAAATGCTTTGATGTTTTTTTTCTAATAATTGTGCAAACATATGCATCATCTATACTATTGCCTAAGCAAATACTATTTCCATTTAATAAAATAGATGCAAACCTTCCCTCAATGAATGAAGAATATCATTTCATTTTTTGCAACACGAACAGTAACGCCAAGTAACTGCTGGTCGTCTAATATTGGTGGAATTTCTTCTTTTACTTGTGATGCAAATTCTTGTTGTGTAATTAAAATCACCTTGACTTTTTTTTTTCTTTGAAAAGATTTTAGAAAGGATAGAATCATATTCAGCCACAAAGAATGTCCTTTTCCTGAAGTAAGGAAAGTGCTTTGTTTTTGCTGTTGTGATGATTTCATTATTTTCTAGATCGCATGGCTATTTGCAAAAACGTCAACTTTTCCCCCAACTTTTATAAGCAGCGCTTTGGCTCAAAGAAATAATCAGCAGCATTTAATAGTAATTGTATAGCTTCTTGTTTGTTCATAGCTTTTTTATTTATCACTTAGTTTCACTGAGCTTTCACAGTACTGTGTATTTGTGTTTCTCTGTGATACTTTTATGCAGTTTTTTTTGATTCAATAAATAATTCTAGCTTTTTCTAAAGTTCGTGCTACCTCAAAAGTGGCTTCCAAATCTTTCCAATACAAACCACACCATGATTCGACATTAAAGCAGCATTCGATTGCTCAATGGCTTTTGCTGTTTCTACGGTTATTTTTTTGTATTAGGCAAAGCATAAGGCGCAGCTTTTATAATTTTAGCACCTAATATTTTTTGGTGTTCCTCGTTTAAAATAACAACATCTTTGCGCCGCAACAATAGAAGCAAACAATTGATGTGTGTATTACTGCGTTTATATGCGGTCGCGTTTTATATACTTCACAATGCAACTTCAATTCTGATGATGGTTTTAGGTTGCCTTCATATTTTAAAGTATAAATATCAACCAATACCATTTCATTTGGTGTTAGTTCATCATATTTCTCCGCTTGTGTAATCACCATTTGTGTATCATTTATTTTAATGCTTACGTTGCCCCAAGTTCGAGCCACTAAACCTTCTTTTAAAAGCAGTTTACCCTGCTTCACATACTTTACTTTTGCTTCTTGAATTTCCACCATTTATTTAACCATAGGCCTCATAGTTTAATTCTTGAAGCAAAACGGTTTGTAGTTATAATCAGATAAATTAGTTACACAATAGTTCTGAAATGGAATCATCTGATGAACTTATTTACTATAAAATTTCTCTTTATATTTTCTACTTTGCTATTTTTCTGTGTGTTTTAAATTATAATTCGAATCTTGTTTTATTAATGGTTTGGTAGGTTTTATTGAGCTGATGAAATACGCTTTGATATGTTGCAAAAAGTTCATTATATATTTTGTTGAGATTTGGGTTTGGAACAAACGTATCTACATTTTGAATTAATTTATTAATTCGGAAAATCTTTTAGTGCACCAGCACCAACCATGGCGCACATAGCAGCACCGAAAGCACCAGCATTTACTGGTTGTGAAGTGGTAATAATTTTCCGATTGGTAACATCAGCTATCAATTGCATCCAGGATTTATTTTTGCTGCCACCACCTGTAATCTTCAACGTATCAAACTTAAATCCGTAATCTTTTTCCAGATTGTTGATGGTCCAACGTAAGTTATACGCAATACCTTCAAAGTTGGCACGCGCAATGTGCGCACGCGTATGTTGGTGTGTTAGATTAAATAAAGTAGAACGTGTGGTAGTAGTACTTATAGGACAACGCTCACCTAAAAACCATGGAGTCATAATTAAATAATCAGCACCAGCATTTGTTGCGTTAATTTCTGCTTCTATTAATAAGAATAAATCTTGTTCGGATAAATTATTTTTCTCTGTCGAGTAGTATGTGTCAATTAACCATTGTGTATTTATTCCAGCTGATTCAGTAATGCCAACTACTATATTTTTTGATGGATCAGCACTTTGTAAACATACAGCAGCGTTTTTAAATTTCAAATTTTTAGAAGTCGTTACACCAACCCATGCAGAAGTGCCTACATAAATATGCGCCTCGCCTTCACCGATTGCTGTGGTGCCAACTGCTGCACTTTGTGTATCATCGCAACTGCCGTAAACGCTAGTGTTTACTGATAAACCCAATTGTTCTGCTGCTTCTGATGTAAGATTGCTAATAAAATCTATTGAACATACTAAATCTGAGTAATTTATTTAAATCAATTTTACACAACTTAAAAAATAAACGTTCCCAATCTTTCTTCTTCACATCAAACGCATAAGAACAAGCACCTGACCATTCTGCCACCATCTTGCCTGTACATTTGTATTTTAGATAACCATTGACATCTAAAATTTTATGTGTGTTGTTGTATATTTCAGGATGTTTATCTTTTAACCAAATTATTTTAGGAATCACATCTTTACCAGTTAATTCAATACCAGCAATTAATTTGAAGATGCGTTTCCCACCGAAATAATTCATCGCTTTTACGGCCTGCTCTTCAGCTCTGCCATCGACCCAAGATATATTTCATATAATACACTACCATTTTTATCTACAGGAATCACACCCATTGCTTGTGTAGAAAATGCAATTCCTTTAATGTCGTCTTTTGAAATGGTAGTTGATTGTATAATCTTATTTGTTGCTGTACAGATAGCATTCCAGTAATCTAATGGTTCTTGCTCAACCCAACCTGGATTTGGCGTAAATAATGGATATTCTTCTATTGCCGTCGCCAATACATTACCGTTAGTATCTATTAAAATAGATTTTACACTACTGGTGCCGACATCATAAGCTAAAAAATAATCCATTTATTATTTATGTCTTTTTAAAATAATTTCTCTCATTGCAAATTTAAGTTGTTGAGCTAAATCGTTATATTCTTTTGGTTTGTAATAGAGTAAATTATCCATTTCATATGGGTCTTCTGTTAAATTATACAATTCCGTTTCCACTTCTTCTGCTTTTAATTTTAAAGCCATCGTTTTTTCATCATTTTCTGCAATTTTCTTCATCAGTTCTGCATCTTTCATTCTATACTTATTACTAAAATCTAATATTTTTTTGCTTGTATTTTTTTGCCATTCAATGTATTTATAAATAGTTGCTTTTTCTACTCCATTTTCAATTGTGGTTACTTTCATTCTTATTGCGTTATAAGAAGGATGGAGTTTAAAATATATAAAGGCAAAAATTTCATGATAAGTTTTGGCTTCTACAAGTCCATCTTTAGTCATTCCAGGTCCAATATATTCCATTATAAATCGATCTCTGAAATTTGTAATACTATCATTATATAACAATGGAACTAAAGAAATTCCTTCAATATTTTCTGGGATTTTAACTCCTGCAATATCTAGAATAGTTGGCATCAAATCTAAGTTAGTGACCCATTCTTCAGTTTTTCCTGGTTGTTTTAAATGTAAAGAATCTCCACCAGTAATAATCATAGGTGCAATGAATAGCTTTTCGTAAGGATTTCCTTTATGCATCATCGCATGCGACCCTAACATATAGCCATTATCTGAAGTAAAAATCAACAATGTATTATTCCATTCATCATTTTCTTTTAATGTTTTTATTAAGTTACGAACCATATCATTTAAAGCATACAAAGAACCTAATCGACTATACCAATCTGCTTGAAGAAAACTATGAATTGATTTTGGCACTTTCCCTTTGAACGTAAGATTATAAAAAAATGCACCTTTACTCATTTGGTGAATTCTCTTTTTCCAGGTATTCCTTAGAAATGAAGATTTATCTAATGGCATTTTCTTTTCTGCAGGTGTTGCTAATTTTCCAAAGTCATTATTATAATTTAGTCTGTTTGGAACAGGCACATTAACCCAACGTTCTTGTGCCATTTTTTCATACCTTGACGCTGCTTGTAAAGGGAAATGTGGTGCTGTTGGTGGTTAAATAAATAAAGAATGGTTGATCATCATTCTTTCTGCATCTTTAATAAATGAGATTGCTTTTTTTGACAACACATCTGTAGTATAATCTTCAGATGTTGAACCATAATGCTTTTCAGAAACATTTTCAGCTTTCCAGAATGTATCATTTATAGCGTTGCCATTATTCCACGACAATATATTATAATCGTATCCTTTATAAAAGAAAAAGTTGTAAAAACATCTGCGTCAGTCCATCCATAAAGTGGCTGAGCATTTTTATCATCACCATAACCATTTAAGTATTTACCAATCATGGTGGTTCGGTATCCTGATTTAAATAAATGTGCTGGCAATGTATAAGGTTCGTTGTGTTTAAAGGCATTCCAGCCACCGTTCACGGATGCATTTCTATAAACACCATTCGTATGTGCATAGGTTCCTGTTAAAGTAGCGGAACGACTTGGACAACATATAGACATTGGTGTGAAAGAATTTGTAAAATCTATTCCAATAGATTTTAATGAATCTACTATGGGTAAAACTTCGGAAAATATTGTGGTGTATAAATGGCATCTAAATCATCTGACATTACAATTATAACATTTGGCTTTTTTTTAGTTTTTTGATCTTGGTTATTTTCTGTTGTATTATTTGAGTTCGTATTAACAATTTGGCTTGTTTCAGTGTTTTCAAATGATTTAAAATTATCAGAAATAGCAGAGTATTCTGTTTTATGAATTTTTGTAGAATGGCAAGATGTCATTAAAATTGCAACAGCTAACAATAGTATTATTTTATTTCTCATCTTATTATTTTTTAACATTTTTAAATACATTCTCAAATCTATTTAATGCATCGTCTATTACGTCATTTGTATCAGCCATGCTGCAATATAACCGGCTTCCTGCTAAGGTAACAATTCCTTCTGCCATATAAGCTGCACCATATTCTTCCATTAATTTTTTTCGTTCGTTAATTTCTGCGAGTACCGATTTTATTTTTAGTAGTTTAATTTTTACATACAAAGTTCCAGCTGCTTCTAAATGACAAATAGAACCTTGGTTAAACGCCACAAAAGGTAAACCATACTTATCTATTAATTGATTTAAACCAAGTGTTATTCTGTCGCCAGCTTTACCAGCTTTTTCGCAAGCATTGGTTCTTTCTATTTCTAATAAAGTATGATAACCTGCACAGCAACTCAACGGATTGGCTGCCATCGTTCCGCCAACTTTTACTTTTTTACCACCTTGCAAACCAGCAGCTAAACCATCCATATATTCTGCTTTGCCACCAATGCCACCAGCAGAAGGATAACCACCAGCCACCACTTTACCAAAGATAGTTAAATCTGTTTTTACATTAAAATATCCTTGTGCGCCACTCATGCCAACTCTAAACGCGGTTACGACTTCATCAAAGATTAAAAGCGTTCCATATTTATCACATAAATCTCTGGCTTGTTGTGCAAATTCTTTATAAACTGGATACGTTCCACTTTCAGGTCCAAGAGGTTCTAAGATTACTGCTGCTGTGCCACCACGCAATCTATTCCATTTTAGTTTGCTTTCCAAAGCATCAATGTCGTTTGGTGGCACAGCTTGAGTGTGCCAGTGCATCATAAACGGAATACCTTTGGCATCAAAAACGTGTTCCAGGAATTCGTAAATCGTAAATCATTTGATCGCTCCAGCCATGATACGCACCACCAATTTTTATAATTTTTGATTTGCCAGTTTTGATGCGCGCCAAACGCAACGCACCCATGACTGCTTCCGTTCCAGAACCTAACATTCTGAAGCGTTCTACAGATGGAATATTTCTGCAAATGAGTTCTGCTAATTTGTATTCATACTCGTGTAGCAAGCCAGTTGATGGGCCACATTCATTAATTAATTCAATTGCTTTTTCTTTGACAGATGGATAGTTGCTGCCTAAAAAACCGTTGGACCACCAGCTTGTAGAAAGTCGATGTATTTATTGCCATCTGCATCGTATAAATAAGCACCTTCGGCTTTTGTGAACGCTAATGGAAATGGATAATTAAAAGCCAGATTATGCTGCACACCACCTGGAATATATTGCTGCGCGTTTTCGTAAATAGCTCTCGATTTGGTGCACTTTGTTTTGTAATAATCCAAATAGTTTTCCATTGCTTTAGGTTCGATGTTGCAAAAGGCAAAGAAACCAAATGATCTAATTTTTTATAGATTGGTTTTATATCGTGGTAGTTGCTGATGGAAAATCCGGTTTGGCTCATGTTTTTTTTATTTTTTTTATTTCACGCAAAGAAGCAAAGGTGCGTTGTATTTATTTTACAATTTATTTTAATTCGTAATGTTCATTATTTATCTTTATAAAAACTAAGATACAAAGTTGCTCTTTTAATGAACACAATTTTTTGATAATAATCAAAATAAATAAATTGCAGAAAATAACCCAAATTTCATTCGTTTCGTTTTTACAGCAGTTTGGCGAATTGCCAACTGATTTAGTAGATTCTATTGAACAAGTTGTACGAAAAATGGAATTTCCTAAAAAGCATATTTTAGTAAAGAAAGGAAACGTTTGTAATTATTTATATTTTATGGAGAAAGGGTTGGCGCGCAATTTTTTTGAAGAAGACGATAAAGAGTTGACAAACGATATCGTTTTAGAAGGTGAGTTGTTGGTTTCGTTTTCCAGTTTTATTTCCAGAAATGCATCTTTAGAAACCATTGAATTATTAGAAGATTGTGTTTTGTATGCGATACATTATGATGATTTACAAACCTTATACAATACATTTCCAATCATGGAACGCATTGGACGAATGATAGCAGAGCATCATTATAATTCGTTGGCGATGAGAAGTTATCGTTTAAAATTCAGCAATTCATCAGAGCGGTATCAATATTTATTCGAAAATAAAATTGAAATTGTAAAACGCGCACCGCTTGGCGTTATTGCTTCTTACTTAGGTATGACAATAGAAAATTTGAGTAGGATTAGAGGAAAGGTTTGATTTCCTAAAACACCGCTCGCAACTGCGCGCTTCCAGTGTTGACTAATTTGGCTGTGCCGGTTTTTCTGCCTTCGTAAATTAAGCTAATTTCTAAGTTTTGCGATATGTTTCTGGTGTAGCTAGCGTTCCAAATATAATTTTTTCCAGGTTGCAAACCTTCTAAAATGGTGTATGCTTTGGTGCTTCCGTTTTCGCCGTTAAATTTTACCATTGCAAAGGTAAACTTAGTTTCTAAAGTGTTTTTAGATGCTTTGTTGTAACGCAGTTCAAATTCCATTTTGTTGGCCAATGCTTTTTCGCCACCTAATTCATTTTTGTTTCTCTTATCTGCAAAACCATAACTTAAAGATGTGCGTAATTGTGTTTTCCAATTGTAGGTGAATTTTGGCTCAAAAGAATAGGCGCGAATATCAAAATTATTCTGTTTAAAAAAATCAGACGTTAATCGGTTTCTGGTTTGTATGAATTTTAAGTTTAGAGAAAAAGCGGTATTCAAATTATAATATGCTTCTATAATGTTGTCCATTCTTCGGCGCGTGTCGTATCCGTTTATGGTTAGCAATTTATCGTTGACTAATTGGTTGGTGAATGAAAATGAATACACAGGATCGCCTGCATTGAAAATAAATGTATTGCGAATGTTTGAGTTGAGAGAAATAATAGTTGAATCAATTGTTTTAAAGATAAATGGATTGAATGCGCGATGCACTTTTGAATCATTTCCTTTGAGTGTTTTCCGACGAATGTTGATGTAGGATTGAAAGGTTAGTTTCGACATAAATTTTTTTAAATCCTTTCTGATTAAACCAAATTGCTTTTGGTTGTATGGTAATGTTTTGCGTGTATGCAGTGGTAAATGCTCGAATGTATTCGTTTAAATCGGTTTGTACTTTCACAAATTGTGCACTGTCGTTAAATTGCGATGGCACAAATTCATCTAATTCTTTTACACCATTAAAATTTTGATCAATCCATTTAAAATAACCTTGTCCGCTTGGCACTTGCACAAAGGTGTATTGCCGAACGCGTTCTTGTCCACCACCTAATTCATAAATTGCATTTAACCGAACCGTACCTTTTTTAATTCTAATTCCATATTCAGTTCTGCCTAAATAGGTTTGTTCTGCCTGCGCGCTAATGGAAGTATCTTTTGGTTTTAAATCTCTAAAAGTAAATTGCCAATTTAAAGTTTGATTTTTTAAAGTGTTTGCATTTCCATTAAATTCTACGGAATGCGCAACTGTTGAATCTTTGAATTGAGCATTTTTTGTTTCTATATCTTTTCGGTATTTGTAGGTTAAATTGAAATTCCATTTAGCAGAATCTGGTAAAGAAATTTGAACAGTGAGATTATTATTTTTGAATGAATTATACTGTAATTCATTAGAAATTCTGTTTCTGAATTGATTGTTTTCTTGAGAAAAACCAACTGCAAAATTTAATCCGCGAGCTTTGGCAATTGCATATTGTGCTAAGATAGACGGACGAAAAAAGAGTGATTTGTTCAAAGAATCTTGCGTGTTTAATAATCGTGCATCTGCATTTATTTTTATGTTTTTATAATTGGTAGAAAAAGAAAGCCAGTTTTCAAACCTTTATAAATCTTTTGTCTGATAAAAGTTGAAAATTTATAACTAGCTTGAATCTGATGTTTTGTGTCTATTAATAAAGTCTGATATCGTGCAATATGTTCTGTTTTATTTACGGTATTGTTGATATTCCAATCGCGAGAAAATTCTACGTTTCTGTATTGTTCTACTTGCTGAAAACGTTCGCTTTTAAATTCATATTGCACGGAATTAGAAAACACTAAATTTCGTTTTAGCGAATCAAATCTATTCGCTTGTAACATGTATGAGTATCCTAAATTTTGTTTATTGTCTTTTGGTGAAAATAAATTTTTATCATTATTTGAAAAACCCATTTCCGTACGAACAGACATTTTATTATTAATTCTGTAATCCAATCCAAATGTAAATAGCAATTGACTTTTTGGTGTAACAATTAAAATAATCGGTTCTGAATTACCTTGTGGCACACCATTGATAGGTGCTATCCATTTATACACACGAACATTATTTGAATTTTTGGTTGGAATATAATTTCCTTTATTATTTCCAACAAAAGAAAAATTTAATAAATATTTTGCACTGTCTGGATTGGTTTCATAAACAAAAATAGAATCGTAAAAAACACCATTTACGGTGGTGTCTGTCTTTTTATATTGCACACGTGAGGCATCGTAAGTTGTTTCTCGAACACCAGAAATGTAAGCACTGGAAATATCGTTTCCAATCGTTGCTAAATAAGCTTTGGTGCTATCTGTAAGCGAATTTGTAATCGGTTTATTTTTCGCATCTTGTTCTGCATACACTTGTGTGTAGAGTGTTAGATTTTATAATTAAATTTTATAGCTTCATGTAAGGTAGTTCTCAAATAATTTCGTTCAGCATATTCAAATTCTATTACAATACGAGAATCTTTGGTAATTAAAAATCGTGGCATAAAAATAATTTCACCGCTATTGTAATCAATTACATAATCTAATAATTCACCACGTTGTAGTCGAACTCCATCTACAAATACTTTTTCGCTTCCAGCTAAAATAATTAAAAAGGTTTCGTTGTTGTTTCCAATTAAACGGTATGGACCTTGGTTGCCTTCTGTGCCTTGAATAATATTTCTCGCAAATTTTCCTCTGCTAATACCAACAGATGTAGAAGTCTGCAAACGCATACCTTTTTTAAATTTTAAATCATTTGTATAGCTGATACCTTGTAATTGTTTTCCGAATTTTAAAAAATAACTTTCGTAGTTTTTAAGCGTGTAGTCGCCAGCAATAATTGCATGTGGATCTTTTTTTAATTGGATATAAATTTTGTCAAAATCTTGTAGTTGTGCCGTGTTACCATCTGGTTGTAAAGGAATGGAATTGTCGGTAAGAGCTGCAGTTATCTCAATATCATTTCCAATTTTTCCACTTAAACGCAAATCTAAATTAGAGTTTAAAACTAAATCCTGATTGCTGCCAAATTGAATACCACGCGCAAAATTTCCGCTATAATTTAATCCATCTAAATTGATGAATGAGGTAGAATTTACAATCTGTGGTTGGTAATAATATCGATCATAATAAAGCGAGTCGCCTTTGCGAATTACTGGTGGACTTTTATGTTTTGCAACAGCCGAAATATTTATCGGTAAAGTTCGATAGGTGAGCAAAATAGAATTTGGACGAACATTGTTTTTAAAAATTAATTTTCCATTAGCAAAGTCAAGTGTATAATTTTCTGGTGCAATAATTTCGTTAGTTTCATTATTTTTTAAAGAAAAGGAATTTGGAAAAATACTAAGTGTATCAATAGAAATTGTATCAGATGTAATCGTAAGATTTTTGCTTCGGTAATTTGAAAATTGTGCATAATTTGGCAAGGTTGTTTGTGCGCATAAAAAATGGCTATAACAACAAACTAAAAGACAATATATGCAAACTCGTTTAATCACTTAATTATCGTAAAAATAAAGACATTATTGTATTATGCAGAATTTATTTACTTTGTAAGCACTAAATTTTTAGCAATATGAACATTTTAGAATTAATAAAATCAAGAAGAACGATAGATCCAGATTTATTTACTGGTGAAACAATACCAAACGAACTAATTGAAGAAATGCTGGAAGCAGCAAATTGGGCACCAACGCATGGATTTACTGAACCATGGCGATTTGTAGTGTATAATCGAGATACAGCACCTATTTTTGGCGAGTTTCATGCAGAATTATTTAAATCATTAACACCAACGGAGCAATTTTTAGAGAAGAAATATGAGAAAATAAAGTATCGTTCAAAAAATTGTTCACACGTGATAATTTGTGTAAACAAACGTGGTGACAAAAGTAATATTCCTGAAACAGAAGAACTCGCAGCAACTTCAGCTGCTATTCAAAATATGTTGTTAGTTGCAACAGAACATCAAATTGGCACTTTTTGGAGCACTGGTGGAATGTGTTATCATGATGCATTTAAAAAATATTTTGGATTTGCCGAAGCAGATAAAGTAGTTGGTATCCTTTATATAGGAAAATATAGTATTGAGAATCCTTCTGGCAAACGAAATTCAGGTTGGAAAGAAAAAACCATCTGGAAATAATTAATCGTTTATAGGTAGATTTTAAAAATAATGAAGTATCTTAATATCTTAAAATAAATCATAATATATTCTAATGAGAAAAATTTACATTCTAGCAGTATTTGCACTAACCATTCATCTTGCAGTTGCAAACGATATTATTTATACGCAACGCCAACAAAGTTATATGGATAATGCGTTGACTAATTTAAGTCCAGATGCTTTAACTATTCAAGCATTTAAAGGAATACCAGTTGATGCAGGATTACTAAATACTATCTTAGTTAATTTGACGAACAGAAGCACTGCTGATTTTGATATAGTTAAACTAATTAGAGTTTTAGAGTTATCTCATGGTGAATATGATAGTTTGATTTTACCTGTTTTAAGACCATTGCCGTTTTGGCTGGAAAAAAATGAAGACAATAGAGAATATTGGTCAGAAAATCATATGATTATGTGGATGTCGTCTGATTGGTTATTGCATGAAAAATATGGCAAAATAATAGATAGCACATTAGATAAAAGATTGCGTCATTATTTAAGGTTGAAAATTCAATATGGTTTTTATGAATTTTACTCATCAACCTACTTACCATATTGTTTGTCTGGTTTATTAAATCTCGCTGATTTTTCACAAGATGCTGAAATAAAAGATTTGGCGACGCAAGCAGCACAATTGTTGCTGAAAGATTTATTGAAGCTAACGAATGATAAAGGTGTTTTCTTTCCAATTGCTGGTAGAAATTATCCAGGAAAATATGAATCTGCTTACGGACAAAATCACAATAGTTTAATTTATTTATTAACTGGATTTGGAGAAATACCAACCAGTGCTTCACATTCTGGTGGATTCTTGTCAACGTCTTCAATAGAAGTAAGTGCAGTTACAAATTCGTGGACATCAACTTTAAACACATCTTTTACGTTAGGACATACCTTGCAAAATGGTATCAGCAACATTAATAATTTAATGTCTAAAAATGACAAAACAATTTTTCAATGGAGTTCTGGTGCATATTTCGATCCATTAACAGCAACATCTACATTTCAATTGCTAAAAGATTTAAATCTTTGGGATCACTTTGAATTTGAAGATTACAGAATGTTTTCTGGATTACCAATTGCTATAGCACCAATTGCAGCAGATGTTGCAAGTCCAATTAGCAAAAGTTCAGGTATATATAATCCAACCATTAAAATTTTTAAAAACAAAAGCGTTACGCTTTCTTCTCTTCAAGATTTTTGGAAAGGCAAATTAGGATATCAGCAATTTCCGATAATGGTAAATACAGGAACAAGTGCAGTGTTTACACTTTCTGGAAAACCAAATATTGATTGGAACAACAGACCTTCACATAATGCCAATATACATCTTCCTTACGTTCAACAAAAAGATAATGTTGCACTTGTTATGTATAGACCAGAAAAAGGATTGGCTTTGTTTGGACATAAAGGCGAAAAATTAGACGTTGAACTGTTTTGGCAAGATAATAAATTCAATGAAATCAGAGAAAATGGAAATTGGTTAATTGGTAGAGAAGGTGATAGCTATGTTGCTGTTCGTAGACATAGCAATGGTTACATCAATGGTGTAAGAGCTAGCGATAATCCAGACGGTCAAACGTGGGTTTTTATGGTTGGAAATATCGATATGTATGGTAGTTTTGATGCTTTTGAACAAAAAATTATTCAATCACAATATGAAGAAAGATGGTATTTTAATGTACCAACTTTACAATGGGTTTATTATTCAAAAATTGTGGTAGATGGCAAAACAATTGAATATGCCTGGAACGGTGATATTTTTTCAGGACCAACTCGTGTAACTGCTATTAAAACCAATAAGAATGAAGTAAATGTTGCTGTTTATCCAAATCCAGCAAACAGTAGTTTTACTGTAGATTTATCTGCGTTTAGAAATCAAAATATATTGGTTAGAATTGTAAATATAAACGGTGAAGAAGTGTATAATGAAGTGATAGAAAAGAATTATGCTGTTGAAAAAAACATTGAAACTTCAAACTGGCTATCAGGTATGTATTTTGTTTTAGTTGAAAGCGAAAACGAACAATCCGTACAAAAGGTGATGATTCAAAAATAGAGTTTATCGTGCCACGCTTATCGTGCCACGATTTATTAAATTATAATTCGCATCGCAGCATTCTGTCTTTTCCAGCAAAATCTTTTTTGATTTCTATATTTTGAAATCCTTTTTGATGCAGTAAATCTTTTACATCTTTTGCATTAAATTCATTTAATTCAAAATAGAGTTTTCCATTTTTAGTAAGATGTTGTTTGGCAAAATCTGCAATTTTATCATAAAAAAGTAAAGGGTTTTCATCTTCAACAAACAATGCTAAATGTGGTTCAAAATGAACAGTAGATGTTGACATTAATTCTTTCTCTTTTCTAGGAATATACGGTGGATTGCTCACAATTATGTCGTAAGTAGTAAGTCGTGTGTCTTTGGAATCTACTGATAAAATATCTGCCTGAAAAAAATAAATTTCTGTATGATGTTTTAATGCATTTACGCGAGCCACTTCTAATGCATTTTCTGAAATATCAATTGCAGCAACATTCCAGTTAGGTTTATTTTTTTTAATAGCAATTGGAATGCAACCACTACCTGTTCCAATATCTAAAAGTGAAAGTGAAAGTGAAAGTGAAGGTGTGTTTTGTTCACTTAATGGTCGGACGACTTTAGTCGTCTGACCACTTTCATTCTCACTTTCACCTTCACTTATAATCCAGTGCACCAATTCTTCTGTTTCTGGTCGAGGAATTAAAACTTGTTCATCAACATAAAATTCTAAACCATAAAATTCAGCTTTATTAAAAATGTATTGAATAGGATAGTGGTTGGAGATTTCCTCAAAAATATAATTCAATTCTTCTAATTCATCATCTTCAATATCATAATTTTTGATGTCTAAAAAACGCTTCTTATAATAATCTTCCAACGCATATTTAAACAAATTGCTTGCTTCTCTTTCATCGAAAGATTCAGCTAACATTGGTAAAATTATATTTTTATAGTGTTCTACGTTCAATTTTGTATTTTTGTTGAAAATAGTTATTAGTTATTAGTTATTGGTTATAAGTGCCTCAAAAAATTTCAACATATCACGAACAATACATGCATCGCTGTTTTCAACTAGCGAAATTAGGCGAAAGTTATGTGGCACCGAATCCAATGGTTGGTGCAGTATTAGTTTACAATGATAGAATTATCGGCGAAGGTTTTCATGCAAAATATGGTGAAGCACATGCAGAAGTGAATTGCATCCATTCGGTAAAAGAAGAAGATAAAGAATTGATTGCAAAATCTACCTTATATGTAAGTTTAGAACCTTGCGCACATTTTGGAAAAACACCACCTTGTGCAGATTTAATTATTCAGCATAAAATTCCAAAAGTAGTAATTGCTGTACAAGATAATTTTGATGCAGTAAATGGAAAAGGAATTCAACGTTTGAGAGAAAATAATGTTGAAGTAGTTACTGGAATTTTAGAAGATGAAGGCAAAGAATTGATTAAGCATTTTATATATTTTCATCAGTATAAAAAGCCATTTATTACACTAAAATTTGCGCAAACAAAAGATGGTTTTCTTGGAATTAAAAATGAAGAAATAAAAATTTCCAATGATTTATCAAAACGATATGTGCATCGTTTGCGAGCAGAACATCAGGCCATTTTGGTTGGAAAAAATACTGTACTTACTGACAATCCAAAGTTAAACGTTCGACATTGGCAAGGTGAAAATCCAATAAGAATTGTGTTAGGCAATGAAGATGGAATTCCAAAAATTTACCATGTATTTAATGAAGATGCGGCAACATTTTTCTTTCATTCTATTGACCATCAACCTTCGACCATCAACACTATTCTACATCAACTTTATCAAAAAAATATCATTTCAGTATTAGTAGAAGGTGGTGCCAATGTGCTGCAACAATTTATTGATGCAAACGCTTGGAATGAAGCTTTTGTTATAACTTCAGACGAAGTTATAAGTCAATGGACAATGGACAATGGACAATCGACTACTATCAAAGCACCAATAATTACTGGCAGTTTGACACAATCTTTTCAATTAGAAAATAATTTTATTCAACTCTTTAAAAATACACATGATTTATCTTTTACTTAGTATACTTTGTTCAACTTCTTTAGTTGTTATTTTAAGATTGTTCTCCAATTACAATATAAAAACACCACATGGAATTGTTTTTAATTATTTAGTATGTTGCGTAACTGGTTTGCTTTTTGCAGAAAATTTACCAACAGCAACAGAGTATTTTAGTTGGAATGGTTGGTATGCTTGTTTGTTATTAGGTTCGTTGTTTTATATTGTTTTTAATATTACTGGAAAAGCAACTACTATTTTAGGTGTTGCCACCACGAGTTTATTGTTTAAAATTTCATTTGTAATTACTGTTTTTGTAGCGTTAGTATTTTTAGGCGATGCGATTACATGGAATAAAATTCTTGGAATTATTTTTGCAATAGGTGCTGTTTTTTTAATTACATATACCAGAGAAAAGTCAATAAATTCAACTACATCTGCAGAAAAAAAGCAGTATGTTTTGATGTGTTTGTTTGTGTTTTTTGGCAGTGGTGCCTGCGATACAGGTTTTAATTTAATACGTTTAAATTTAATTCCAGTTGCCTTAGAACATGTTGCAACGGTTACTATATTTTTTGGCGCATTTGTATGTAGTTTTTTATTAAATGCAAGCGATAAATCGTTGTTTCAATGGAAAAATGTGGTCGCAGGTTTAGTGTTAGGCATTCCAAATTATGGCTCGCTCTATTTTTGGATTCAAGCGTTAAAAGAATTAAAAATAAAATTCAATTGGGATTCATCAACAGTATTTCCAATAAATAATATTGGTGTGGTTTGTTTATCTGCAGTTATTGGATTTTTATTATTTCGAGAAAAATTTTCAATTCAAAAATTAATTGGATTTCTCTTAGCAATAGTTAGTATAGTATTTATTGGATTGATAAAATAGAATTTTTTCTTTACCTGTTTGAAGTTGTATTTGTTAAAATGGATTCCTATTTCACAATACAAAATATTGAAAATATACTTTACAAAGATAAAGCTAGTAAGTTTTTTGGCTTTGCTTATTCGGTAAATAGTGAATTTGAAATAAAAGAAAAATTAGAATTAGTAAAACAATTACATCCAAAAGCAACACATCATTGTTATGCATATCGTTTAGGGTTGGATAAAAATAATTATAGAGCAAATGACGATGGCGAACCAAATGGAACAGCAGGAAAACCAATACTCGGACAAATCGATTCGTTTTCGGTTACCAATGTTTTAGTAATTGTGGTGCGATATTTTGGCGGCACCAAACTTGGTGTTTCTGGTTTGATAGATGCGTATAAAGAATGTGCAAAAATGACATTACAGTCAACGCAAATTATAGAACAAAAAGTTTTGATTTATTATGAAATAAAATGTGATTATACAAGTATTAATAAAGTCTATCAAATCATAAATAATACAAAGGCAACTATAGTTGAACAACAGGTAGATAATCAATCTTCGTTTCTAATTGCTTTAGAATCGAATAAAATAAAAGATGTAGAAACAAAGTTGATTGATGAAAGAATAGAGTATAAATTTATAGAAAAAAAATAATTTACCGAATTCTTTTCGGTAAACTTTTTCTAAATTGTTCAAAGTCAATTTCAATTTTTAAATCGTTATTCCAAAATTGTTCAACGTCTGCTTGTTGTGTTTTACGTTTTTGTCGAACTAAATTTTCAAATGAATTTTTCGTCAGCATTTGTTCTAACCACAACGCATATTCAAACTCACCAGTTTGTATTTCTTGCTCATTTTCTTTCAACAACAAATGTGTTGATTTAATTAATTGTGTAAGATTTTTTACCTGTTTTTTATCTTGTAATTGCTTAAAAAAATCTAATAAAATTTGTTCAATAATAGTTGGTTGATTATCGCGAATGGTATTGATTTCTTTTTCTAAAAAATTATAAGAATACAAAACAGATTCAATTTCTTTTTCATCTAAATGTGCCATCATTTGCAAAACCGTGTAGTTGATTTTGTGATACGAATCTATGTTGTTCCAGAATTCTTGCAGTTTATACATGCAATAAAAAAAACGTTTATAGTTTTTAGATGATAAAAATATTTCTGCACAATTTCCATAAAATCGCCAGCGACTTGTATTGTCCAATTGTTCAGTACTTTCAATCCATTTTAGGAGTTGGTTCGCAACTGCATTTCCTTCGTCAAATCGTCCAGAAACATTATAAAAAAAGGATTGTAGCGATGCTAAACTCCATTCTACTTTGTATTTTATTTCTGCATCATTTTGAATAATTTCTAAATAGGCGAGTTCTTTTTTTATCCAGAATAAGGCATTGTCGAAATTCAATAAATTGATTTCACTTAAACATAAATTATGTAAAGCAGAAGGCAATTGATATGGATTGCTTGCATTGATGTTTGGATTTTGTGTATGTAACTCAACGAGTTTTTTACAATAAAAATTCTGTTCTTTTTTTTGGTTGGTATGATTGTAATAAAACACCAAACTTTCTATTGCATAAATTTTTGCAATGTTGCAATCAGCATGTTCTAAAATATGTTCAATTTCATTTTTTATATTCTCGTAAAATGCAATATCTTTTTTTGTTTTTATATAACCAATTCTGTTGCGCGCTTCCACCAATTGCATTACTTTATGTCGTGCGTTTTGCGTTTGTGTAATTTTTAGTTGCGCATCTTGTCGTTCGTTCAATAAATCTTGTAAATCAGTTTCCGAAATTCCATGCAAACGCGTTGATACAATTATTTTTGCTTGATAAGAAAATAGCAATTGCAAAAACTCAAAACGTTCGTAGTCGTAAGTCATTTTTTTTGCTTTTTCCAATTCATTAATAGCTTGATTCCATAATGCTTTTTGAATGAGAACTTCTATGTTTTGTATTTTATCAATTAATAAATTATCAACAGAATTTTCAGTTCTGTAATTCTTTAAAACTTTTAAAATAAGCTGATATAAATAGTATTTTGTCTCTGCGAAATGTTTGCTTACATATTCATCTTTGATAGAGTTTTTTATTTTTCGTTCATCATAAACGGTTGCCTTTTCTATAGCATTATACAAATGCATATATTTTTGCTCTTTCTTATCACCTGAAAAATAAAGCTTGAAATATCGTTTTTCCGATTTGTCTAACGATTGTATCAACTCAAATAAATAATCTTTTTAGACATGCATAAAGAAATTATTATCTAAGTTACTAATATTGGAATAGATTTTGATATTTTTGATTTTTAAATAAAATACATGAAGAAGGTTTTACTATTCAGCTTACTTATTTTTTCTATTTCTGCGTTTTCGCAAACAACACTTAACGGAAAATATGCATGTTGCAGAAATACATTTGTACTTACTGTAAAACCAAATAATCAATATACATTGGTTCGTAATTCGCTGGATGTTGATGATTCAAATAAAGGTTCAACAACAATTAATGGTAAAATTGTAAAATCAGATGAAGGTTATACCTTAATTCCATCTACCTTTAAAACAATTCAAAAAATTTATAGTAAAAAGAAAAAGAAAAAAATTTGGATGTTGATGCCAACTACATCGTCTCTTAAAAAATCGGTATACTTGAAAGTTGAAAATGAAGAATTATTTTGGAAACAAGAACAAGATTGGCAAAAATTGTATAAATCAGAATAAATAAAAATGACCAAATGAAAGTTGTATTCTTTTTTGTCTTTAATCTTTTTGTCTTTAATTGTGCGATTTCTCAAAATCATACAAAAGCCATTAAATTTTACAATCAAGCATTAGAAAAGTATAAGCAAAATGATTTTAAAGGTGCGATTATTGCTAATACACAAGCTATTAATTTAGACAGCAATTACAGCGAAGCATATAATGACAGAGGAATTTCAAAAGCGCAATTAAAAGATTATGTTGGTGCAATTGAAGATTTTATTATTGCTATAAAAATTGATCCAAAATATAAAGAAGCATATTACAATAAAGGAAAAGCAAATAGCAATTTAAAGAATTACACCATTGCAATTGTTGATTTTGATAAGGCAATTGCTTTGCGAAATACTGATGCAAATACTTATTTAGAAAGAGCAAATGCAAAGCAAGCATTAAAAGAATATAAAGAGTCAATTTTTGATTATACCAATGCTATTCAATTTAATCCAAAGTTTGTAAATGCATATTATGGAAGAGCATTAGCAAAATATGTTTTAAAAGATTTCAAAGGTTCTGTTGATGATTTTTCTCAAGTCATAGAATTTCAGCCAAGTTATTATGAAGCATATAATGAAAGAGCACTTTCAAAAATTGAATTAAATGATATAAATGGTGCAATTGAAGATCTTTCAAAATGTGTTGAATTGAATCCAAAATATACGATTGCTTATGTAAATCTAGGCAAGTTGAAAATTGCAGCGAATGATTATAAAGGTGCATTACTAGTTTACAATGAACTTTTATCGGCAAATGAAACAGATGCTAGTTTATGGCAAATCAGAGGAATGGTGAAATTGAATTTAAAAAATTATCAAAGTGCAATAGATGATTTTACAAAATCTATTCAATTAAATCCGAACAATGAAGATGCATTTAATAATAGAGCCATCGCAAAAAACTATTTAAAAGATTTTAAAGGTTCATATGATGATTACACAAAGGCAATTCAATTGATTCCAAATAATTTAGTTGCTTATTATAATCGTGGTGCAGTTGCTATTGAATTAAATGATTTGTTAGGTGCAATAAAGGATTTGACAATTGTTGTTGATGCAAATTCAAAAGATGTGGACGCAATGTATTATAGAGCTCAAGCATATGAAAAATTAAAAGATTTTTCAAAAGCCATTGCTGATTACGCGCAAATTATTGCAATAAATGCTAACGATGGTGTTGCTTACAGAAAAAGAGGTGTTGCAAAAATAAACGCCAATCAAAAAGAAAGCGGTTGCACCGATTTGGCTCGTGCACTTGAATTAAAAGAAACATTTGCAAATTATTACATGAAACAGTATTGTAAATAATAGGAAGCATTTTGTATGTTTAAATAATAATCTTATTCTAAATTCAAATCATAATTTTTAATCTAAAATCTTAGTAACTTTATTCCATGAAAAAAATACTGTTTTTCATCTTTTTAATTGTTAATACGATAATTGGTTTTGGTCAGACTAAAAAGTCAACACCAACACCAGAAGAATATTTATTCAGTGGTATTAAGCTATTGGTTTCGCGAGATTATGAAGGTGCGATAACTCAAGTGAATGCTGCTATCAAACAAGATGAATTTTATGAAGATGCGTATCTCATACGCGGAATGGCAAATCAAGCAAATAAAGACTATCTAAATGCGATTTATGACTATACTATGGTGATTTATTTAAACGATGAATACAAAGAAGCATTTTTATTGAGAGCTGGTGTGCGAAAATTAACAAAAGATTATACAGGTGCACTCTCTGATTATACTAAAGCGATTGATGTAGATGAAGAATATTTAGAGGCCTATTATCGTCGTGGAATCTTAGAGTTGGAATTAAGCAAAAAAGTAGATGGTTGCCAAGATTTAAAAATGGCCAGCGACTTAGGATATGAAAAGGCAGATGCAATAATTAAGAAATATTGTCAATAAAAAAAGCACCTTGAAAGAACAAGGTGCTTTTTTTTGCTTTGGTAGCCCGTACGGGAATCGAACCCGTGTTTGAAGAATGAAAATCTCCTGTCCTAACCCCTAGACGAACGGGCCATTTTTTAAAAGCGAGTGCAAATATAGTAGTTTTTTATCGTTTTGAAAGACTTTTTTGAAAAAAAATATTACCAAAGCGTTATTCTTATTTAATTAGAATGATTTTTTTGAAATGATTCTCTAAATAATACCTTAATTATCCTTTAACTCTATAACTTTATACCATAATATACATTATATCTTTTAAGTAACAATCAAGTAACAAAATATGTCAAAACCACGCATTGCAATAAATGGACTAGGAAGAATTGGTCGATTAGTGTTTCAAATTCTTTTTGATAAAAATTTAGTTGATATTATTGCCATCAATGATATTGCACCAAATGATGCTTTAGTGTATTTATTAAAACATGATACTGCACAAGGAAAATGGAATAAAACTATCATTGCAAAAGAAAATCATTTATTTATTGATGATGACGAAATTATTAGTACTTCAATTGCAGAATCCAAAGATTTACCATGGAAAGATTTAAATATTGATATCGTAATAGAATGTAGCGGAAGATATAGAGATCGTGAAAAGTTACAAGAACACATAAGTGCTGGAGCTAAAAAAGTAATCATTTCTTCACCAGCTGATAAATCTGTAAAAACAATTGTTTTAGGTTTAAATGATGCATCTATTACGAAAGATGATACCATCTTATCAAATGCTTCTTGTACAACAAACTGTTTGGCACCAATGGCAAAAATCATGAACGATCATTTTGGTATTCAAAGTGCCATTATGAACACCATTCATGCTTATACCAGCGATCAAAAGTTGCATGATAGTATTCATGGTTCTGATTTCAGAAGAGCGAGAGCTGCTGCTCAAAACATTGTTCCAACTTCTTCTAACGCAAATAAAGCATTAGAATGGGTAATGCCAGAAATAAAAGGAAAAATAAAAGGTGGTGCTGTTCGGGTTCCAATAATTGTAGGCTCTTTAACTGAATTGTATTGCAATGTTGAAAAAACCACAACAATTGAAGAAGTGAATGCTGTCTTTAAAACTGCTTCTGAAAACCATTGGAAAGGAATACTCGAATATACAGAAGATCCAATCGTTTCCAGTGATATAATTCATTCACCAGCATCTTGTACATTTGATGCAGGTTTAACACAACAAGTAGATAATTTAATTAAAATTGTTGGCTGGTATGATAATGAATATGGATACGCAAACCGATTGGCAGAAATGGTAGAAAAAGTTGCTTTCCTAGATTAGTCATCAGCCAAATGTCATTAGTGTTTTGTTAGTGATTGTCATACTTTATTTCTAATTTTGCAACACATTATTTCCTAATGATTAATTATCTAATCACCAATTAACCAATACACATGCAAACCGTAGATTCCATCAACTTTAAAAACAAAAGAGCTTTAATCAGAGTAGATTTTAATGTTCCATTTGATAAAAATTTTAATATTACGGATGATACTCGAATCAAAGCAGCATTGCCAACAATAAACAAAGTTTTAAATGATGGTGGTAGCGTTGTTTTAATGTCGCATTTAGGTCGACCACTTAAAAAATTAAAAGAAGATGGCACCATTGATAAAGAAAAATTTTCATTAAAACATGTTGTTGGTCATTTATCTGATTTGCTAAATAGAAAAATACAATTTGTAAATGATTGTATCAATGAAGAAAGTCACGCAATATCAAATGTTTTAAAACCAGGTGAAATTTTATTACTGGAAAATACACGATTTTACAAAGAAGAAGAAAAAGGTGATGAAGTATTTGCTGCAAAATTAGCACATCACGGCGATGTATTTGTGAACGATGCGTTTGGTTCTGCACATCGCGCACATGCGAGTACAACTATTGTTGCTAAGCATTTTTCAAAAGAAAATAAAGCTGCTGGTTATTTAATGGCTGCTGAAGTGGAAAACGCAACCAAAATATTGAATAGTTCAGAAAAACCGTTTACTGCTATTTTAGGTGGTGCAAAAGTTTCAGATAAAATTTTAATTATTGAGAATTTATTAAACATCGCTGATAATATCATTATTGGTGGTGGCATGGCTTATACATTCGTTAAAGCATTGGGTTGTGAAGTTGGAAAATCATTAGTAGAAGAAGATATGCAAGAATTAGCATTGCATATTTTACAAAAAGCAGAAGCCAAAGGTGTGAAAATATATCTTCCTGAAGATTCTGTTATTGCTGATAAATTTGATAACGATGCAAACATTCGAGTTGCAGACAATACCGATATTCCTTTTGCGTGGATGGCGCTAGATATTGGACATGCTTCCATAATTGCATTTCAAGAAGTGATAAAAAATTCTAAAACTATATTGTGGAATGGCCCAATGGGTGTTTTTGAAATGGAAAAATTTCAGAACGGAACTAAAAGCATAGCTGTTGCGGTAGCACATGCTACACAAAAAAACGGTGCATTTAGCTTAGTTGGTGGTGGCGACAGCGTGGCTGCAGTAAATAAGTTTGGTTTAGCAGATAAAGTAAGTTTTGTTTCTACAGGTGGTGGCGCACTGTTAGAATTTTTTGAAGGAAAAACATTGCCTGGTGTAGCTGCTTTGATGTAGATTTTAATTTATTGGTTTTATGCTATTTAGGTATCTTATTTTTATTTAATATGTCTATGTTTTTTTTTAATAATATAATGTGTATTCCTTAATAATATCACATCTACTTTTTTGTATATTTGATGCAAATAAAACATTTGAAAAAAAATATACATTTACTCTACTTTTTGTTGTTATCTATTACTGCTCATTCGCAAAATCAATACAATGTTTTGCGTGAAGAAGCAGTACATTATATGAATTTGAATGATGCCAATCAGGCAATACAGTCATTAACAAAAATAGTTCAACTGTATAAAAAATCACCAGAAAGCATCTTGGACATTTTTTTATGGAGAGCCAAGTTGCATGTGTCAACATCCAATTTCCAGCAAGCTCAAGAAGATATAAATACTTACTTATTGTATGATTCTTCATGCACAGAAGCATATTTAAATAAAGTGCTATTAATTGATAATTTAAATACTAAAATGGATATTATTCAACTTGCACTTTATAAATTACCCAACGATTATGAATTATTATTACAGCAATGTATCTTAAAAATTGGAATCGTTTCTAATTATTGGGAAATGCAAAGTAATAATGGAGTTGAATTCAATATGAATACAGCATATAAAGAAATACCAACAGCAAAAAATGGTTGTAATGAACTGTTACAATTAGCAAATAATACAAATGAAGTAACTCAATTATACAAGAAAATCTGCAAGATACCTGACATTAAATCTTTTTGATGAAGAAAATTAAACTACTCATATTATTTTTATATGTTGCAAATAGGTTGTTTGCACAAGGAAATGATATTTGTGCATCAGGAACACTATTAGTACCAACTGCAGGTGTACCAGTTGTCAATAATTTTACTTTTAGATCAACATTAACAGCATCAACAGGCATCGTAGATCCAACAGGTTTTTATTATACCGTTACATCTGAAAATGAAATTTTTCCAGATATTACTATTTGTAAAGACTTGTGGTATCGAGTGCAAATACCAGCTTCTGGCGGTGTTGCCATTGATTTAATACATACAGGTGCATCTGGTACATCAGACTTAGCAATGGCTGTTTATGATGGTTGTGCTGGTAATCTAATTACTGCTGCTGATGATTATTATACGACTACTACTTTTTTTGAACCTTCTGTAACAGTGTCCTGTAGAACACCAGGTTCAATAGTATATGTTCGTATCTGGCAATATGGTTGCTCTGATATTGATTTACCATCTAATTTCCAAATTATTGCTACAGATCAAGCAGATTTAACAACAGGTGATGAACCTTATAACGCAGTCGTATTGCCGAACTCAGTAGGAACAACTACCACAAATTTGGATATAAATGAAACTTTATATCCATTAATGTCTCCAGCAATATCAACTACATTATGTGATAATGCTGGATATGCGATTGCTGGTGGTTGTGAAGATAAGTGGTTTAAAATTACTTTATCACCTACAAAAATCTTAGATGTTTCCATTGCAAATGCTATCACCAATATGACCATGCAGGTTTTTAAAGGAACTACTTGTAGTTTAATAGAAGAGGCTTGTGGAAGTGATGTTCTAAATCCTAAAATAGTAGATATTGCTGTCACTTCAAATACTGATTTCTTTATTCGTGTGTTTGATCAAAATTGTGATGAATACGACAACTTTGATTTAATTACGACTATCAGAAATAAAAACAACAATGATTTACCTTGTACAGCCACAATACTTACGCTTGGTGCTGCAAATATTATTGATACATTGATTAATAATACGCCAAGTGATATAACGCCGTTGCCAACCTGTAGAGGATTTGGATTATATTGTAGAGATTTGTGGTACAAGGTTACTGCTACCAGTACTGGTAACATGAAAATATTGGCAAATGTAACAGGAAACCTTGGTGTTATTCCAAATAGCATTTATATATCAGCATACAATGCTAGCTCTTGTAATGGACCTTTTACATTGGTTGGTTGTAAATCACCTATTACAACAGATTCATTAGAATATTTTCAAAATACAGGTGAAATATCTTATATCAGAATTCAAGATAATAATTGTGATACCAATGCACATCAGATTTATACAATTCGTGCCGTACAAACTACAGTTCCACCAAATGATGAAATGTGTAATGCACGTGCATTAAATCCAATTGATACCATAATTGGTTATGTAACTAATGGAACACAATCAGCACAAGCACCCAATCCAACTTGTAATTTTACAACGGCTAATTTTTGCGAAGATGTGTGGTATTCATTCACTTTTCCAGAAGATGGAACTTTAGATTTAAAAACAGTATGTTTAAGTGATTGCTCACCTGCTAACACAACCAATATTGCAGTATACACTGATGGAAATGCTTTGCCTTGTGATGGCAGTGGCTTAACACAAGTTAATTGTAATACTTCAGCTGGTGCTACAACTTCTATTCCTTGTTTAGAAGGGTTTACAGGTAATACTTTTTATTTTAGAATTTATGATTATGATTGTAATAACAACGCAAGAGCATTTACGTTGTATACCAACTTCACACCAGCTGGAAATTCTTTACCCTGTAATGCAATTAGTTTAGATGGTGGTGCATTAATAGATACTGCTGAAACCTGCGGTGTGGTTTCAAGTCCTGCTGGTACACCAAATCCTGCAGGTTGCGGATTTATTGACAATGCTACTTGTGAAACGGTTTGGTTTAAAGCAACTGTGCCTACAAATGGAAATTTAACGGTAACTATAAATCCAGATTCTATTGCTGCATCTGCGAATGACATTGCCATACAAGCTTATACCGACCCAGACAATAATCCATGCAATGGTGGATTAGTCTTACAAGGTACATGTGGTAATGGAAATGCACTTTTTACAAAATCTTATACTGGGTTAACTTCTGGAAGTCAACTTTATTTTAGAATATGGGATTTTAATTGCAATGCATTGAAAGATTTTTCCATTCAAATAACATCTAATAACGATGTACTATTGACAAGTGCAGTAAATGGAACAACAGTTAGTGTTGCCTGTGGTGAAGATATTAATTTCTATGATGATGGTGGTTCAGCTGCAAACTATACCAATCACGTACCACGAACAGTCACATTTGAAGCACCTATTGGCTATCGTTTAAGAATAGAAGAACAAACGATTGATATTTCACCTGCAAAAACTACCATTGCTTGTGTAAATTCTAATACTGGTGGCAATGATGTATTAACAATTTTTGATGGAACGGCATCAGGTAACAAAATAGCTGCAATTACAGGTAACTTAGCAACTACTGGCAGATTTGGTTCGTTTATTGCCAATTCTGGGAAAATAACTTTTACTTTTGATGCCGATAATTCAAGCACAAAAGCTGCAGGATTTCATTTTATAATAAAATGTGAACCAGCTAGTTTTATCCAAAAACAAACCGTAGCCATGGGTTCAACTATTTCTTATGTTGATCCAGGTGGTTTAGCTGCTAATTATCCAAATAATAGTTTTGAAATAAAAACATTTTGTCCAAGTGCTGGTGCTTTGGCAGCAAATGAAAAAATACAAGCTATCTTAAATGCATTTCAAATGGAAACGCTGGAAGATAAATTATATATTTTTGATGGTGACTCTACCAATGCTCCTTTAATTGGTGCATTTTCTGGTGGACAAACGCTCGGAAATATCAATAAATTAGGTACCATTAGAGCTTCATCATCCAATACAACTGGTTGCCTTACATTTATGTTTGTGTCTGATGAAAGTGTAAACTTAGCTGGTTTTAACGCTACTATTACTACAGGTGAAGTAATAGGTGATAATGGTGGCGAAAATTGTTCCAGTGCATTAGATATTTCTGCTGGCGGAAAGTTTCAGGCAAATACTTTTTTATCTACTGGCGATCCAAGAAATACGGATCCAAATTTATGTATTACCTCGTGTTTAGCAGGTGTTGGCACACAACCTATCACACAACTAGAAGGAACAATCTGGTATAAATTTACAACACCAAATATTACCTGTTCTGGAACTAATTTGTTTACATTAGATTTTACCAATGTATCCACTTTACTAAAAGGTGATGCAAATGCTAGCTATCCAAATGGAACATCAGGTGCTCAAATTGTATTGTATCAAACAAATTCATGTATAGCAAATCCAGCAAATTGGGATGCTACTAAAGTTATTTGTTATGACATTATTCAAAATGGTGGAGATATTAATGTTTCAGGACTTTTACCCAATACTACTTATTATTTGATGCTGGATAATTTTGGTGGAAGACCAACGAATTTAGATATTATCGCTAAAATTAATGTAGTAGACAATAACGGAGATAATATTTGCGATGTGCTACCTGTTGAATTAATATCGTTTAATGCAACAAGACTAGAGAAAGATGTTGTATTAGAATGGGAAACAGCAACTGAGTTAAATAATGATTTCTTTACCATAGAACGTTCTGAAGATGCAACTTCATTTAATGTAATTTCACCAAAAATAGATGGTGCAGGCACAATAAATATTCCGCAAAAATATTCTTTTATTGATAAAAATGCATTTGCAAATGGAAGCGCTATCTTTTACTATAGATTAAAACAAACAGATTACAATGGTGCTTTTTCTTATAGTTCTATTAAATTAGTAAAATATCAGAACGAAATTACAGAAACTCAGGTTTTCCCAAATCCAACAACAGGTATTATCCATATAATAAATAATACAACTTATTCTTCAGAAGGTGTTGTTGAGATTTCTACCATTAATGGAACTGTGGTTTATCAACAAAACATAAATTTTGATATTGGTTTCAATAACTTTTACATAGACATTTCCAGATTTTCAACTGGAACGTATTACTTAAAAATTACGGATAGTCATAAACAGATAGTGAAAAAAATTGTCAAAATTGATGAATGATTTTATACTATTTGTGTCAATCTTAACATTCTTTCAATCTTTAAAATTTATATTAATCAACGATTAAAATAGCGCGAGGCGCACCGTAGGTGCGCCTCGCTTCTCATTAAAAGAAGTTTTACTTTTTAACTTCTTTCTTTGTTTCTGTTGTTTTCGTTTCTACTACGGCAACAGTGCTGTCTTTCTTGGCAACACTTGAATCGTTGGTAGAAACTAAAGTGTCTTCCACGATGTTGTCATCATTAGTGACAATTTCGGGTTCATCTTGTGGTTCTTTTTTACTGAACCAGTCGCAAGAGGTAGCTAACAAGCTCACCGTCATGCAAACAAAAAACAATTTTTTCATTTGGTTTGGTTTTGGTTATCAGTAATACGCTCAAAACCAAAATTTAGTTCGTTGACTAAATAGATTTAAGAAATCTTTGCAATTAGAAAAAGGAAATTAACAATTGACTGCTTACCGTTAACATTTCATCACTCAGAAAAATAACTGATACCGAAAAATTTTAGAATCATCGTAATTCCAACAAAAAAGATTAGTACTAAAACTAAGACTCTGAATTTTTCTTGCGGAATTTTATCTAAAATAAGTTTGCCAATATAAGAACCAACAAAGCCAATCACTATCAGAAATGGAATCAAATACAAATCGTGTTTATGTATGTAACCATTAAAATAATAAATTACCATTCGCGAGCCATCTACCGCTAAATCTATAGCAGCAGATGTTGCTACAAACACGGATTTTTCTACACTAAACGCAGCCATTGTAATGCCACGTATGGCACCACCAGTTCCAAGCAGGCCAGCAAAAAAACCGGACAAACTTCCACCAAGAAAACTATTTTTTTTATTTGCTTCAAATTTTAATTCTTTTTTGATTAAGAAAAGAATACTCAAACCTATTAAAAATAACGACAACACTAATTGCAAATACCGAACGTTGATATACTTACTTGCTAAAGCACCAATAATTACAAACACTACTGCTGGAATGCCTATTTGAAATAAAATTTTCTTATCTAATCCTTTTTTGAATAATATTATCTTAGAGATATTACTGAATACATGAAACACAGCAGTAATACCAAGCACTGATTGAAAATCTAAAAAATAATTAGCTACAGGAACAAAAAAGTAGAAGAACCAAAACCACCAATAGTGCCTAAAATCTCTGCAATAAAAGATAATACTAAAAATAAAATGGTTAATACTACAGACATGTTTTTACTTCACAGGATACTCAACAATATTTTTTTCGGTTTCATAAAGCTTTATGAATAACTCATATTTAGCGTCCAATTTCGCGCGAATTAAATCATAAATAACTACGACGATATTTTCGGCAGTAGGGTTGAGGTCGGCAAATTCTTTCGTATCTAAATTTAAATTCTTATGGTCAAAACGTTCTTCTATTTCGTTCTTAATAATATCTTTCACAATTTTTAAATCAATAACATAACCAGTGGTTGCGTCAATTTCTCCAATTACTTTTACTTCTAAATGATAATTATGTCCATGATAATTTTTATTCGCACACAAGCCAAACACTTCTTTGTTTTTTTCATCTGTCCAATCAGCATTCCATAATTTATGTGCTGCATTAAAACTCGCTCTTCTGATTACTGCTACTTTCATTCTGTAAAGTTAATGGTTATGAAGTTATTAGTTATAAGGAATTTTTAGTCTGTTTGTTCAATTTAAATTACATGTTTATAAAAATTTCTTTCCTTATTACTTATAACTTATAACTTACTACTATCTTCGCACATGCTTTTCAAAGATGTCATAGGACAAGTTGATACGAAACAACATTTGCTCGAAATTGGTAAGTCTGGAAATATTCCACATTCGCAGTTGTTTCTGTCTCAACCTGGTGCAGGCGCATTAGCACTAGCGTTGGCGTTCACGCAATATGTAGTCTGCGAAAACAAATCGGATAACGATAGCTGTGGTGTCTGTGGTGCCTGCGTAAAAGCGCAAAAAATGATTCATCCTGATATTCATTATACCTATCCAATTATTGCTAAAAAGCCGTCGCCGCATCCAAGTTTAAGTACTGATTATATTGCAGAATGGCGCAAAGAAATTATTGCAAATCCTTACATCAACGAATTAGAATTTTTGCAGGCAATTGGTGCAGAAAATAAGCAAGGTAATATTTCTGCAGATGAAGCTCGCAATATTTTAAATGGTTTAAAACTAACTACGTTTGAAGCAAAATATAAAATCCAAATTATTTGGATGGCTGAAGCGCTTTCTAAAGAAGGAAATATTTTATTAAAATTATTAGAAGAACCACCAGAAAATACCTTGTTGATTTTGATTGCAGAAAATCAGGAAGAAATTTTACCAACTATTTTGTCGCGTTGCCAAGTGGTAAAAGTCAATAAAATTGAGGATGATGCTATTGCTGATGAATTGTTAAAAAAAGGTGTTCCTGCCAACAAAGCCAAACATATTGCGTATTTGGCTGATGGTAATTTTAACGATGCATTGAAATTAATAGATGCAACTTCGTCTATTGAAACCATTCGGTTAACTGAATTATTGAAGTATTCTATTCGTTTACAAGAAGGAACCAATTCAGGTGCATTGGTAAAATGGTCAGACGATATGTCGAAAATTGGTAGAGAAAACCTAAAATCTTTTTTAGAATATGTGCTGCATATTTTGCGCGAAACCTTACAACTCAAATTTGCACCAAATACACAGATACGGTTAACAGATGATGAACAGAAAACCGCACAGGCACTTTTAAAATACACCAACTTAAATAAAATAAGCGATTTGCTGGAACTCATCAGCAAAAAACACTATGAAATTGAACGCAACGTAAACCCAAAAATGGTTTTAATGGATTTATCATTAAAATTGAATCAAATTATACATACTAAAGATTAACATTTGCGTACAATTCACCTGAAAAATTCTCATTTTTTAGCGTATTTTTACAACAGAACTTTTCTAAAGTTTTAAAATTCTAGAAAAGTTGATTAAAATTATTTTTAACTTTCCGTAAGTTTAAGTGTGTAAATCAATAACTTACTGCTTATTACTTACGACTAAATACATTTGTAAATGAGTTGTAACAGTTGTGGAACCGTAGTTGGTGGCATTCCAACAGGTTGTAAAAGTAACGGACATTGCGCTACTGGTGGTTGTTCTAAATTAGAAGTGCACGATTGGCTCAGCGATATTGGCGTTGATCCGTTTTCCAAATATAATATTCACGAAGTGAGCTTCAAAAATGGTGCACGCAAAGGTTTTTACAGAAATGAAAAACGTTTTGATGTGTTCACTGGCGATTATGTAATTGTGGAGGCAGCACAAGGTTACGATTTAGGTCAAGTGACCTTAAGTGGAGAATTGGTGCGTTTGCAAATGAAGAAAAAGCGTGTGAAGGAAAATTCGGAAGATATCAGAGCTATTTTGCGCATTGCAAAAGATAATGAGTTGGATTTGATGGATAGAGCGCGTGCGAAAGAAAAAGAAACCATGCTTAAAGCGCGTGTGTTGGCACGAAATTTGGATTTGGATATGAAATTAGGTGATGTACAGTTTCAGGCAGATGGCAAAAAAGCTACGTTTTATTATACAGCTGATGGACGCGTAGATTTTCGTGAATTAATAAAAGTATTGGCTGCTGAGTTTAAAGTGAAAATTGAAATGCGCCAAATTGGTGCACGACAAGAAGCTGGTATTGTTGGTGGAATTGGTTCTTGTGGCCGTGAGTTGTGCTGTTCTACTTGGTTAACGAGTTTCAAATCAGTAAACACAACGGCTGCACGTTATCAGAATTTATCTATCAACCAAACAAAATTAAGTGGACAATGTGGTCGTTTAAAATGTTGTTTAAATTATGAATTAGATACGTATTTGGATGCGTTGCGTCATGTGCCAGAAAGAGCAGAATCCTTGCAATTGCAAACTGGTGATGCACGTTTAATGAAAACTGATGTGTTGAAAGGTTTGATGTATTATACAGTAAAAGGTTCTAGTACATTTTATCCATTGACATTGGAAAATGTGAAAATGGTTTTGGCAATGAATGCTGAAGGCAAAAAACCTGCAGAAATTACAGATTTGGCTGAAGTTGTAGAAAAAACACCTGAAGAAAGTATAGAATTTGCAGATGTAGTTGGACAAATTACATTGGCATCGTTGGATAGAAAAGACAGAAATAATCGAAATAAGAATAGAAATAACAACAACAATAACAGAAATAATAATCAGAATAAACCAAGCAATCAACCGCAAAATAAACCAGCAAATACAACTCAAAATACAGATAATAAAGCTAAGAATACCAATCCAAACAATAATCAAAACCGTTCAGCGAATAATCAAAATCGTCCACCGAAGAAGTTTAATAATGGAAACAACAACAATAATCCAAATAAAAATATTCCACCAAAGAATGATTAAATTTGTTGGTTGTTTATTAACTTTTTTGTTTTTAAACAATGTGGTTTTTGCTCAGAAAACGTATACAGAAAAACCATTTTTACCAAAGAAATTATTGCCAATTGCCTTTAAAAATCAGTTAGCTGCAGTTAATCGAGAATTTTTTGTTGCTTATAATATGCGTTTTGATTCGTCAGCACGTGATGTGAGAAATTACAAGATTGAGCAAATCAGAAATTTTATTTATAAAGAAAAAGATTACGAATATTTGTTTCGTTGTCCATTTTGGATTGCAGCTGATAGTGCAAGATATGTACAGCTAATTCCAGAATTAGTGAAAGCCGTTACAGATACAACATTTATCGGTTTAACCAATGCTGGTGATGTAACGATTTGGGCACGAGTAAAAACCGGTGAACTAAAACAAAACTCATTAAATTATCAAATTGACGATGATATTTTCAGGGTTTGTGGCAGAGCCAATTGGATTTTGAAACGCTTATCTAAAAATGAATTCGGCAATATCAGAATTGATACATCAATGAAAGATTTAGTAGAAATACAGAAAAAATGGGTGAAGTGGTTGAATACGTTGAAGGTGAAATAGGCATTACTCTTGAATTTGTATTTGATTCCTAATCCTGAAAAAACCTAAAGCAAGCATCACACAAGTCAAAATGCAAATACCAATTTCTGTATAATGTTGGTCTTGTTTTATAAGGTGTCCATACGCATAATAAGCATGTGTTACAAAAGGAAAAATTGCTGAAAGAAAATAAATCAACAACGCATTTTTATTTTTGAAGAAAAGCATGAACCAGCAAATTCCATATGTTGCATAATAAATGCAATGCCACCAAAACGGTTGTCCATCTTTCTCTATAACATTATAAATATGCGTTCCAATGGCAATGGCAAAAAAGATGGACAATAAAATTTGAATAACTTTCTTCATAAATGTTTTATTTCACTATCACTATCACTATTACTATCACTTTCTCTTAATGCTTTGTTTACTGCAATGCTATTGTTTAATTCAAAACCAAATAATAAAACTAGTGCGTTTAAATAAATCAGTAACATTATTACAATCATGATTCCTAATGAGCCGTATAATCTGTTGAAGTTATTTAAGTATGATGTGTAAAATTTAAAAACAATAGACATCAAAATAGAAAACAAGGTAGCAAACGTTGCGCCGACAGAGAAGTATCTGTAGCGTTTTTTTACGGATGGACCAAAATAATAAATCAACGCAAAAATATTGAAGAAGCTAAATAAAATCAACAAGGTTTTGGTAAATCTTACAACAAAAGAAATTATAGCATCTTCAGTATTCAACCAGTTTAAAATTAGTTGAATAAATTCTTTTCCTTTTATAATTAATAAAAATGCGATGATTAGCTGCATACTAATCAAAAATAAAATTTGAAAAGCAGCGATTTTTTTTTGAAAAAAATTTCTTTTCTTAAATGTTTGATTCATTTTATCAAAAGCACGCATGATAGAATTTACACCATTAGATGCAACAAACAGTGCCAAAAAAAAATTTATCGATACCAATCCACCGCGTTGTACGCTAACAATATCATGTATAGTGGTTTCTAAAATTGAAAAAATTCCAATTGGTAAAATACCTTTCAAACCATTTAAAATTTTACTATCAAAATGATCAATTGGAACATATGGAATTAATGAAAAGAAAAAAATGATACTTGGAAATAATGCTAAAATAAAGAAATACGAAATCGAAGATGCACGTATACTGAGTCCATCTTCTTTTATTTCTTCTCTGAATTTTAAAAAAACATCATAAACTGGAATGCCTTCAAAACCTGGAAAACTCATGCGCTTCAATCTATCACGAAAACGTTCTGAGCGAACTAAACGTCTGTATTTTTCTGTTTGTTGTTGAAGTGACATTTGTTGAAGGTATTCGTTATGAAGTTATAAAGTTATACGTTAATTCAACTGATTTTAACCATATAATTTATAACTATTTACTTATAACTTATGTGCAATCTTTGTGTTTTTTTCTTTCGCTTTTTTTGCTTCTTTTGCTTGTTTAATTTCTTCCACAAAAAATGGTTTTAAATGTTCTAAAACTACTTCAGGAATATGGCATCTACGCAAGGATGCTTGTTTTACAAATACAAAAGTAAACTCACTCGACGTTAATAATTGTCCATGTTGATTATATATTTCGCCATAAAACACCATTTTTTTGTCAGGAAATTCTTTGATAATGGTTTTAATATCCATCAATTCATCGTAGCGTGCAGGTCTGAAATATTTAATGTTCATTTCAACCACTGGCATTGCAATGCCTAATTCTTCAAATGTTTTATAGGCAAAATCATGTTTGCGCATGGCTTCGGTTCTGCCAATTTCAAAAAATTTAGCATAATGTCCATGATATACAATTCCTAACGGATCGCAATCATGATATCGAACTCTTAATTGTATAGTTTCTTCGAACATTATTTAATATTTCTATCGTTTAGTGCTTTCTGGTATCTACGCGCATTTTCTAAATGCTGTTCCCAGGTTTCAGCAAAATTGCTATAACCAGAAAAATCTTCCTTGGCACAAAAATACAGATATTTATGTTCTTCTGCATTTAAAGTTTCTTCAATACTTTTTATCTCAGGCAAACAAATAGGACCAGGTGGCAAGCCTTTATTTTTATAAGTGTTATAAGGAGAATCTATTCGTAAATCGGCATTGGTCACTCTTCTGCTAACACCTAATTTTTTTAACGCGAATAATACAGTTGGATCAGCTTGTAAAGGCATACCAATTTTCATTCTATTTACATAAACACCAGCAATAATAGGAAACTCGTCGTATTTGGTTGTTTCTTTCTGAATGATAGAAGCCAAGATTATAGCTTCAGTAGGTGATAAGCCAATTGCTTGTGCTTTCTCAATTCGTTTTTCAGTCCAGAACTTATGGTATTCTTTTAACATGCGTTGAATAAACTGTTTTGCAGAAGTATTCCAATAAAATTCGTATGTATTACCTAAAAAGATAGTTGGAAAATTATCTTCTGTAAGTTTCAATGAATCAAGAAATTTTGGATTATTAAACTCATTTAATAAATCTTCTTTAGAAGCTTCAATTTGTATGGATACTTTTTCTGCTAATTGATCTTTGTTTTGTACATTATTAAAAGTAATACTAACTGGATCTTGACTACCTGAACGCAATTTTCTAACTAAGAAAAAATTATTCATGTCGTTTTTGATTATATATCTTCCAGGTTTTACATGCTTATCGTATTTTAACTTCTTACATACCAATTTGAATGTCTCCATATTTTTTATTATATGTTGGTTTTTTAGAGATTTCAACACATTTTCATAGGTTGAACCAGTATAAACCAATAGTACATGGTATTTCTTAGTCTTATGGTCTTGTATATTATCAGAAAATAATAGCTTGTAGAACAAAATGAAGAACGTAAATGCTATTACAAATAAAAGAAGTGCTAAGTAAGAAATTTTTTTTTTCATCCTATGATTTTATATGACATTGTATGTCAACTAATTAGATATTTTTAGGATTTTTAATTGTTAAAAAGTTGTTAAAATAGAAAAAAAGTTAAGCAAACTCTTGCTAAAAGCAAAAGTTTGTTTAACTTTGTGTCAGGGTTTTTATGTTTCTAGACTTTAGGGTCTCTCGGGCTTTACGCAATGTAAGGCCCGATTTTTTTTATACCAATAATTTAATTTTTTATTTTAGGGTTTCTATAAAAAATATTTACGACATATCAATTAAGAGCTAGAAAACTTATTTGATAATGTAAAGATGCACAAACAATTTCCAAGGATATAACAAAGTTTATTTTCACTGTGACACAATAAAATAAAAGGTGTAAATTGCAATGTGTTAATAATCAATGTTTTAAATTAATTTATATTGCGTTATTTGTGACAATAATTGAACTGTTATTCGGTTTTATAAGCCAAAAAATAAAATTATTTTTTTAAAACGTGTAGAGTAGTTCAGGTTGACAGTGACGTTGTATCTGCGTTGTTGTGCCGTGACGCTACCATTCCGAAATTTTTTCGGAATCTCTTCTTAACTAAACGACATTGTCTTATGTTTTAATATATATTGGCTCATTTTTATAATTAATCAGTTATCGTATTAATTAAAAAAATGCATTTTTTATTGCAAACGTTTAATTGGATGACATGATTCATTACCTAAAGTTACATTTTTTACAAAAATCTGTAACATCATTCTTTTTAAACTCGCACTAAGGAAATTATTATATTTTTCACTTATTTAGTTGATAGACATACATTTAAATAGTGTAATAGTCTGTAATTTGTGACATAAAAAGTGCTATTTTACATATGCTTCAATTGGTAAACAAGTACAAATTAAATTACGATCTCCATAAGTATTGTCGATTTTAGCCACACTTGGCCAAAACTTAGCTTGTTTTGTATAAGCAATTGGAAATGCAGCATCTTCTCTTGAATAAGCATGGTTCCATTCACTAGAAATAACTTCATTTACCGTATGTGGCGCATTTATGATTGGATTGTCTTGCTGTGTATATTTGCCGTCTAAAATCGCCTGCATTTCGCTTCTGATTGATAATAAAGCATCGCAGAATTTATCCAATTCTTCTTTGCTTTCACTTTCAGTTGGTTCAATCATCAAAGTGCCTGGCACTGGAAATGCAACAGTAGGTGCATGATAACCATAATCCATCAAGCGTTTCGCAACATCAACAGCATCTATACCTGTATCTTTTTTAAATGGTCGTAAATCCATAATAAACTCATGTGCTACTCTACCATTTTTTCCTGCATATAAAATCGGAAAGTGTTTTTCTACTTTCGCTTTGATATAATTAGCATTCAGAATAGCATATTTTGTTGAATTGGTGATGCCTTCTTCGCCTAACATTTTTATATAACCATACGAAATCAATAAAATAGCGGCGCTACCAAACGGTGCAGCAGAAATGGCTGGAATTGGATGCGAACCACCTGTTTTTATGATTGGATTTCCTGGTAAAAATGGTGCTAAATCAGCTGTGCAGCAAATTGGGCCCATACCAGGACCACCACCACCATGTGGTATAGCAAATGTTTTATGTAAATTGATGTGATTCACGTCAGCACCAATGTTTGCTGGTGAAGTCAGGCCAACCTGTGCATTCATGTTCGCGCCATCCATGTATACTTTTCCACCGTGCTGGTGAATTACTTCGCAAATTTCAATTATTGATTCTTCAAAAACACCATGTGTTGATGGATACGTTACCATTAAGCATGATAAATTTGCAGCATGTTGTTCCGCTTTTGCTTTCAAATCAGCAACATCAATATTTCCAAGATCATCACATTTTACCAACACGATTTCCATGCCAGCCATTGCAGCACTTGCAGGATTGGTACCGTGCGCTGAAGTTGGTATCAATGCAACATTTCTGTGTGTATCGCCACGAGAAACATGATACGCACGAATAACCATCAAACCAGCATATTCACCTTGCGCGCCTGAATTTGGCTGCAAAGAAGTTGCTGCAAATCCTGTAATTTTCGCTAAATCGTTTTCTAATTCACTGATAATTTCTCTATAGCCAATAGTTTGATTTTCTGGTGCAAATGGATGAATGTGAGCAAACTCGGCCCAGCTTAACGGAACCAATTCAGAAGTTGCGTTTAATTTCATCGTGCAACTTCCTAATGGAATCATTGAAAATGCTAATGATAAATCTTTTGCTTCCAAACGTTTGATATAACGCAGCATTTCTGTTTCTGATTGATAGGTATTAAAAACAGGATGTGTTAAATAGTCAGAAGTTCGTTGTAAATTTTCAGGAATTTGAAGTGCCGGATTTTCTAATAAAGTAGTTGTATGATTTGTATTTTTTGTTGCAGCAAAAATAGTTACTATATTTTCTAAATCTTTTGCAGAAGTTGTCTCATCTACAGAGATTCCAATCGTTCCATCGTTATTATATCTAAAATTGATTTCACTTTTTTCAGCAATTTCTTGGATAGTATTTGCATTTTCAACCTGAATTCTCAACGTATCAAAATAATAGTTATTCAGATTTTTGAAACCGATTTTTTGGATTTCATTCGCTAACTGAACTGTTTTTTGATGAACATTCAATGCGATGTTTTTAATACCATCTTTTCCATGATAAACTGCGTACATGCTTGCCATGATTGCTAATAATGCTTGTGCCGTACAAATATTGGATGTTGCTTTTTCGCGTTTAATATGTTGCTCGCGTGTTTGCAAAGCCATACGCAAAGCGCGATTGCCATGTTTGTCAACAGAAACACCAATCAATCGGCCAGGCATTTGACGAACGAATTCTTCTTTACAAGCAAAAAATGCAGCGTGCGGTCCGCCAAAACCCATTGGAACGCCAAAGCGTTGAGAATTGCCAATAGCAATATCAGCGCCTAATTCGCCTGGTGAAGTCAATAAAGCCAAACTTAAAATATCAGCAGCCATTACTACATACACTTCTTTTTCTTTGCATGATTTTATGATAGAAGAATAATCAACGATTTCGCCGTTTCCATTTGGATATTGAACCAGCAATGCGAAATATTCTTCGCTTGCTTCAAATGTAGAAGCATCTCCAACTACAATTTCAAAATTTAACGGCAACGCACGTCCTTTTATTACATCAATGGTTTGCGGAAATACGTTTTCGTCGATGAACATTTTATTGGCAATAGCTTTGCCTTTTGCGCGACTGCGTACATCATGCAATAAATGCATTGCTTCAGCTGCAGCAGTACCTTCGTCCAATAAAGACGCGTTGGCAACAGGCAAACCTGTTAAATCGGTGATCATGGTTTGGAAGTTCAGCAAAGCTTCTAGTCTGCCCTGAGAAATTTCTGCCTGATATGGTGTGTATTGTGTGTACCAACCTGGATTTTCAAAAATATTGCGTTGAATAACGCCTGGAACGATTGTATTAAAATAACCTAAACCGATGTATGATTTAAATACTTTATTCTTTTGTGCAATCGATTTCAATTCCTGTAAATATTGATATTCTGCCTTTGGAGCACCAATATTCATTGATTTTTTTAGTCGTATGTTGGCTGGAACCGTTTCGTCAATTAATTGTTCTAAAGATGAAACGCCAATGGTTTGTAGCATTGCGTTTATATCTGTTGCTCTTGGACCGATATGACGTGCTTGAAATTCGTTTTGCATGTGTATTGTAGGTTGAATTTTTGAATATCCAAATATACGACACTTGCAAGTGATTTTAGTTTTAAGAAATTGTATGTTGAAAAAAGGATTGAAATGTTGATTAGATAGATTTTAAGTTATTTCTTATATTTTTGAATTCTTTGTAATTCTTCAATATCTATTTTATCTTTTGGTCGTCCAGTATTAAATTTTGACAAAACAAGTTCATTTAAATGTATAAACGAAATTGGTATTTCATCAATTAGTGCATCAATTTTTTTTATCCAAGCGTCATTGAATGAAACATGACTAACATGCGTCATAAAATCTATTTTAAAAGGTATTTTTCCATCGCTAAATACCACTGGTTTAGAAAAATCAAGTGTAGCTATAAGCTGAATCACGTCTTTATCAATTTCTAATAAAGTTAATGCATTCAGAATTTTAGTTTTATTTTCATCTGTTGGTTCTATCCATAAATCAATATCACCTGTAGTTCTATGATAACCATGAAAATTAACAGCATAGCCACCAACAACTAAATATTTTACATTTGATTTGTTGAGTGCAATTACAACATCTCTGGTATATTCATCGAAAATATTCATTGAGTTTGGTATTCTGATATTTTAATCGTATGTTTTTTAGGTAAATTATTTATATCAAAACCTGATAATCCAAAGCTAAAATTAATTAATTTTCTTAGAGCAATCATTAATTCATTTGATGAAAGTGCTGCCAGTTGCCTTGCTTCATCTTCTTTTTGTTCTTCAAAAGAATTGTAAATTTTAATGGTATGTTTCATGTATTAAAGTTATGGTTTAATATTTATTTTTCTACTCAAAATCTTTATACAATAAATATTTTTTACGAATTGCTTTGAATTTTTTTATTCCAGTTTGCCAAGTTGCTTTTATCGTTTTTTCATCCATACCTTTTTCTATTTGCACAGATAAACTTGCTTTGCCTGTTAATTTGATAAAGAAATTATTGAAGAAATGGTCTTTGTCTTTGGTCAATTTATACGCATTCAGCAAATAACTCAGCGTCATTTTTTGACGCTGTAAACTATCCAAAGATATATCGCTTAAATCATAACCATAACACAATTTGCCTAATAACGGTGGTGTTTTGGCACCAGCAGTGCTTTGTGGTGTAAATGTATATTTCAAATCAGAATCAAAAACATTGCTGCCATAAATCTGAAATGGTTTGTCTGTGCCGCGACCTAAACTCACATGATCTGTTCCTTCAAAAAAACACAAACTAGGATATAAGTAAATCGCAGTCATGTTTGGCAAATTAGGCGATGGTTTAATTGGTAATGAATAAAATGTTTTATGATCGTAATTCAAACATGAAATTATTGTGGTTTTGCATTGCACTTTTTTCGAGAGCCATTTTTCACCATTCAACATCTTTGCATATTCGCCAATCGTCATTCCATACACAATTGGAATTGGCTGCATACCTACAAACGAACGGAATTGCGTATCTAAAACTGGTCCATCAACATAGTGTCCGTTTGGATTTGGTCTGTCTAAAATCAATAATGGTTTATTGTTTTCCGCACAAGCTTCCATCACATATTGCAAAGTAGAAATAAATGTATAAAAACGCACACCAACATCTTGGATATCAAAAACCACAATATCTAAATTTTTTAGCTGAGCTGCTTTTGGTTTTTTGTTATCACCATACAAAGAAATTATAGAAACGTTTGTTTTTGGATCAACGCCATTTTTTACATGTTCGCCAGCATCAGCCGTGCCACGAAATCCATGTTCAGGCGCAAACACTACTTTTACATTGATTCCTAAATTCAATAAAGTATCTAATAAACTCGTGTTGCCAATGGTAGATGTTTGGTTAATGACTAAGCCAACTTTTTTATTTTTTAAGATAGAAAGATATTGTGCAGTTCGTTGCGCACCAACAATTACTTCTTTTGCCTGAGTTGCATGATTTATTAAAAGGAAAAATGAAATGCAGAATAAGATTTTTTTCATGTCATAAATTTATACAAAAATGATGCTACATTATTTACCTCAACCTGTCGAACTACGTTCGACTTCCTTCTCCAAATGGAGAAGGTGTTCTCGCCAAAGGCGAGAACGGATGAGGTTTTAAAGCAAACAATAATTTTTATAAAAGTAAAAATCTTTTGTGTTATAACTATTATAATATCTATTTTTGATGAAATTTATCTTTTGAATACAGAACTCTTTATTGCAAAACGTTTGGCTCTTGGCGATAAAAAATCGTTTTCGCGGTTTATTGTTCGTATTGCAATTGTTGCTATTGCATTAAGTGTTGCTGTAATGATTGTTTCTTCGTGTATGGTTACTGGTTTTTCTAAAGAAATTAAAGAACGCATTTTCGGATTTTGGGGCGAGATTCATATAACCAACTTTGAAAGCACCGATTCGTACGAAAATAATGCTATCAAGGAAAATGAAGTTATGGTTGATAAAATCAGAAAAGCGAAAGAAGTAAAAAATATTGCACCGTTTATTTTGAAAGCATGTATCTTAAAAACCAAAACTGAAATAGAAGGTATAGCATTAAAAGGTGTAGATAAAAATTATGACTGGAAAACCATTCAAACTTTTGTGCAAGATGGTAAATTACCAGCAATCACCAACCAAGAAATTTGCAAAGAAATTCTCATCTCAAAATCAACAGCAAAAAAGCTAAAACTAAAAGTTGGCGATAATGTAATAGCATATTTTATTCGCAAAGATTTAGCAGCACCACAAGGCAGAAAACTAAAAGTGTGTGGTATCTATCATACTGGTTTAGAAGAATATGACAAGCAGTTTGCATTAATGGATATTCAAATTTTACGCGAACTCAATCAATGGCAAAACAATGAAGTGGCTGGCTACGAAGTGCGTTTGCACGACATGAATAAAATGGATGCGTTTAAAGATTCAATTTATTATAAATACATTGGACAAAGCGTAAATGCGCAAACCATGAAAGAAATTAATCGCAATATTTTTGAATGGTTAGACTTGCAAAAAGTAAATGAATACTTGATTTTAGGTTTTATGGTGTTGGTTGCAGTATTAAATATGATTACAGCTTTAATCATTTTAATTTTAGACAGAACACAAATGATTGGAATTTTAAAATCATTAGGTGCAACGAATAAATCAATCTCAAAAGTTTTTATTTACAACGCTACTTACATTATTTTAAATGGTCTTTTTTGGGGAAATTTGATTGGCATTACAATTTGTGTAATTCAACATTTTACTGGTTTTATAAAATTAAATGAAGAAAATTATTACCTGTCTGTTGCACCAGTTTATTTTAATTTTTTTGCAATTCTACTCATAAATTTAAGCACACTTTTTATTTGCACATTAATTTTATTGATTCCAGTTCAACTTATCAGTAGAATTTCTCCAATGAAAGCAATCAGATTTGATTAACACTTCTTATGTAAGCTATTTTTTTAACAAAATTAAAATTCTTATATTGCCAACTTATGTGGCAAATAGTTAATAAATGGAAATGGATAATTTGTTCTGTAGTATGCATTCTTTTGCGCATTTCTTTGCCTGCATCCTTTATTGAAAAATATTATTCTTTAAGTTTATTTCGAATAATACGCAACACATTTGATTATACATTAGGGAAATTACCGTTTCCTTCGTACTATCTTTTTTTACTATTTTTAATTATAATTGTCACTAAATGGATTCTACACTTTTTCAGAGAAAAACCAGAACCATTGCCGACTCGTCTATTTAAAATAGTTTCTTTTGTTGGATTTTTAACCACATTTTTTTTCATACTTTGGGGTTTTAATTATGGCAGAATTCCTATAGAACAAAACTTAAAATTAAATGTATCAGAAATTTCAGAAACTGAATTGTATACAGAAATTGATACAACAGTTGCAAAATTATCAATAATTAGGAATAGTATAAAAAATGATACTTCAGCATTGCCACAAATTGTATTTGTAAATAATATTGAAGAAAATTGTAGTCATGCATTAAATGAAGTTTTATCAAAAATGAATTATCACACATCAACTGTTAGAGGAAGATTTGTGATAGATGATATGTTTTTAGTGTTTGGAATTGGTGGTCAATATTTGCCATTTGTTGGTGAAGGAAATGTAGATGATGCAGTTTTTCATTCTAAAAAACCTTTTTATTTAATTCATGAAATGACACATGGAAATGGTTTTACAGAAGAAGCAGAATGCAATTTTATGGCTTATGTTGCTTGCATAGAGTCTGACAAATTGCCATTACAATATAGTGGTGAATTAAATTATTTATTGTATTTGTTAAGCGCTTTAAAAAAATCTAACGAAATGGAATTTGAAAAAGCAATTCTTAAATTACCTTTTGTTATTAAAAAAGATTTGGAAGAAATTCGTTTGTATAATTTAAAACATGATTTTAAAATTGCAATCATTGGTGATGCTATTAACAATATCTATTTAAAAATAAATGGTGTAAAAGATGGCACTAAAAATTATGATAAAATGATGTTGCTGATTTACGCTTGGAAACATAAAAATTGATGATTAACGATTCACAATTAATAATGAACTAATTAACTTATTACCAATAACTCATAACTTATAACACAACATATGATTTTTGAATACGACAATAATATCAAATGCACGAAAGAAGAAGCGTGGAAATTGATTACAGAAATTGAACGACGTCCTGAATGGATTCATTTTATGGATAATTGCAAATGGCTCGATAAAAAAACAGGCATTGTTGGTTCTACTTATCAAGAAGAAGAAGTTTTTTTAGGTTTCCATTTGAATGTAAAATACAAAGTGACAGAATACAAAGAATTTGAAAAAATGACCAGCAAATGCGACATGTATCCTTTTCATCAAAAAGTAGAAGTGACAATGAGAGAAAATAAAAACGGAACAGTGTACACAAAGCTACTTATTGATGGTGATTTGGGTGTTCTTGGTTTATTGCCAAAATGGATTATCAAAAACAGAGTAGATGCTTTAGTGCAACCTTTAGTAGATAAGTTTTTCGATATTTTGGAAAGTGAAACATCCTTGAAAAAGAAATAAAATTTTGTAAATTATTTTCAAATGCAACAAAAAACAAAATTCCACACTCTAGTTTTTTGTTTTTATTTATTGGTGTGTTTTAGTTTGTATTTTATCACCAGAAATGCTGGTTTTGTTGATGATTATATTGGCTTTGAAGCAAATTATGACAGATGTGGTTTATTGCATTATTATTCTTGTTCTGGCAGTACCAATTTGCGTTTTTTTCAACATGTTTTTACATTTGCATTATATAGACTATTTGGTTCCGAACATATTGCTTGGTACGTTGTTTACTGCATACTTCACACTGTAGCAGCTTATCTTAGTTTTGTTGTTTTAAGAAAATTATTAAAAATTTTTGAACAACAAAATCCAACAGAAATTGCATTTTTTGCAGCATTGTTATTTTTGATTTCACCATATCAAACAGAAGTAGTGGTTTGGCGCGTTTGTATTCAATACATGGTGGTGTATATTTGTATGCTATTATCTGTTTTATTGATTTTACAGGAACATAAAAATTACTTTTTCACGTCGCTTTTATTGGAATTATTTTATTTATAGTTGCAATGTTTTCTATAGAGCAAGCTATTATGATTCCATTTGTTTTGCTTGCAATAGTATTTATTTTATTCATTGGGAAAAAAGATTTCTTTGATAAAAAATTTGTTGCCACTTTGTTTGTTTCTCAACTATTTGTAATTGCAATTTTCTTTTCTTTAAGTAAAATTATTTATCACAAATGGATTATGCATTATGGTTCGCAAGTATTTACCAACTTCTTTTCTATTGATACATTTTCTAGGTTTTTTAAATATTTCCTGAAATATATTTTTCTATTAAGACAATGGAATTACAATACTGCAAATTCAATTTATGAGTTTATTTGCAAACCAGTTGTATTCTATAGTTTGCTTATTTTATTGATAGTTTCGTGTGTTTATGCTTTTAAAAAATACCTAAGTAGAAATTTAAGATTTGGTTTTATTTTATTGATGATTTTGATGTATGCATTAAGTTTATTTCCTGTTTTGCAATTATATCTTTCTACTCTTTTATCGGTTGAAGGTGATCGATTAGGTTATATTTCTTCCGTTTTTATTTTTGCAATTTTCATTTACTTTATTTATCAATTTCATAAAACTATTGCAAGAGTTATTGTTATTGTTTTTGTTTGTCTCAATTTATTTTTTCTAATTCAAACGAATAAAGATTGGAATCTTTCCCAACAAATTCTTACATCTTACAATAATAGTTATCAGTTTAAAGCACGAAAAATCTTTGTATTAGCAACACCAGAAAATTATAAAGGAATTTATTTAATAAGAACAAAAGCAGGACTTGCTGAAATACTTAAATACAGAGCCAATAAAATAATTCAACAAGATTTTATCGATGTTGTCCATTTTAATCAATGTAGTTTTAACGACGGAATTAAAGTAGAAAAAGAAAATGATTCAACTTTAATTATTGGTTTTACAAAAACAGGAAACTGGTTTTGGCGCGATGCACTTGGCGCAAGCGATTATTCAAATCAAGATTTTAAATACAGAACTGCAGATTGGAACAGTAAAGTTACTTTACGAAATTTCGATCCAAAACAAGATATTATTATTTATCCAGACAGCTCAAAATGGAAGCAATTTGTTTGGTAGTTTTATATCTAAGATTTTACGTTAGATTTCTTTTTCTGATTTTGTAGAAGTATCAAGCATTTTGTTCTTTTAAAAAAAAAATCTTCTATTTTGATTTAAAACAATTCAATCAGAACTATTTTTAATTAGCTTTGTTATAAAATATAACTTAGTTAACTAAAATGTCAATTAAAGAAAGACGCAAACGCGAAAAAGAAGAATTACGTCAACAAATATTAGATGTAGCTAAAGAAATTGCGGTAAATGATGGTTGGCAAAATGTAACCATTCGTAAAATTTGCAATCAAATAAAATACACAGCACCAGTTGTTTATCAGTACTTTGATAGCAAAGAAATGATTTTACAATCATTGCGAAAAGATGGTTTAAATCAGATGTGTACATATTTTGAGCATGTTGATCAAAAATACAAAACAGCAGAGAAACGATTGTTAGAATATGGTTTGGCGTGGTGGCATTTTGCGCAAATCAATCCTGAAATTTATCAGGTGATGTATAATTTACAAGGTGTAGTTTGTGCTGAGAATGAAGATAATATTAGCATCATAGTTAAATTTTACAAAACTGCATTTAAACAAATCAATCAAAAAGCAAAACGCTCAGAAACATACAGCTTGGAACTAACCGATAATTTAATTGCTATTATTCATGGTTTTATTGCTTTGAATATGGTGAATAAAATTAAATCCGGAAATGAAAAAGCATTACTAATTTATAAAAATGCATTGCAAAGATTCATTCATTCTATAAACGATATAAATAAATAGAACTCATGTCAAAAGGAAAAATAATTTTTGCTGTGCTGCTGTTGATGATTATTGCAGCTTTAGCATACGTCAAACATACTAAGAATAAAGAAGTTGCTGCCAAAGCAACACCACAAGGAAAAGGTGGTCCACAAACACTAATGGCAGCTGGTTTCGTCGCTGAATTTTCAAAATTATCAAATGACTTAAGTGCAAACGGCAACATCTTAGCACAAGACGAAGTGCAACTTCAACCAGAAGTTTCAGGTCGCGTAACCTATCTAAATATAAAAGAAGGTACTGTAGTTTCCAAAGGAACATTATTGATGAAAATTAATGATGCTGATTTACGTGCACAAGTTGCTAAATCAAATGCACAACTGAAAATAGCACTAGCAAATTTAAAACGTGTTGATCAGTTATTAAAAATAAATGGTGTGTCGCAAGCTGAATATGATGCTGCTGAAAACGCAGTAAATAATATCAACGCAGATATTGAATTGCTTAAAGTTCAAATTGCAAAAACAGAATTGCGTGCACCGTTTTCTGGTAAATTAGGTTTAAGAAATATTAGTTTAGGTGCTTACGTTTCACCAAATACTTTGGTTGTTTCTTTACAAAATATGAGTCAATTAAAAATAGATGTTTCTGTTCCTGAAAAATATGCAAGCACTATTCAAGTTGGTGATAATATGCAATGTAATGTGGCTGGAATCAATAATCCATTTGGTGCAAAAGTAATTGCCATCGAACCACAAATTGATGAAATGACGCGCAATTTAAAAGTGCGTGCTATGATTCAAAATCCAAATTCAAAATTGGTTCCTGGTGCGTATGTTAAAGTAAAATTGAAATTAAAAGAAACACCAAATGCAATTATGATACCAAGCAATACAGTGATTCCAGATGATAAAACAACTCGAATTGTAATTACAGATAGTAGCAAAGTAAAATTTATAGATGTAGAAATTGGCATGCGAACTGCCAGTGAAGTGCAAGTATTAAGTGGACTTAAAGCAGGTGATACTGTTTTAACTACTGGCTTGTTGCAGGCAAAACCAGGTATGCCAGTGAAAATTATCAAGTCAACAAAAAAATCTTTAGTACATTAATATTAACGAAGAATGCAAATTCTAAATTCTTTAATTCATCAATTCAATAATTAAAAAATGGGTTTACCATCATTAAGTTTACGTCGACCAGTTTTTGCCATTGTACTCAATATTGCCATTATGCTTTTTGGTATAATTGGATATACTTTTTTAGGAATACGCGAATATCCAGCCATCGATCCACCAGTAATTACAGTGCGTACCAACTACACTGGTGCGAATGCTGATATCATTGAATCGCAAATTACAGAACCATTAGAAAACGCAATTAATGGTGTGCAAGGCATTCGTACAATTTCTTCTGCAAGTAATCAAGGTTCATCCAATATCACAGTTGAGTTTGATTTGTCAGCAGATTTAGAAACGGCTGCAAACGATGTGCGCGATAAAGTTTCGCAGGCACTGCGTTTGTTGCCACAAGATATTGATGCGCCACCAGTTGTTTCAAAAGCAGATGCTAATTCAGATGCTATTATTTCTATGACTGTTCAAAGTGAAGATAAAAATGTGTTGCAGTTAACAGACTATGCTGTCAATGTGTTGCAACAGCGTTTGCAAACTATTCCTGGTGTAAGTTCAATTCAAATTTGGGGTCAAAAAAATTATGCAATGCGTTTGTGGTTTGATCCGCAAAAATTAGCTGCATATCAGTTAACTGCTATCGATGTGCAGAATGCATTGAACAAAGCAAACGTGGAATTACCATCAGGAAAAATTGCAGGAACCAATACAGAATTAACTGTAAATACTTTAGGAAGAATTAATACCGAAGAAGAATACAATAATTTAATTATTAAAGATGTTGACGGAAAAACGGTTCGGTTAAAAGATATTGGTTACGCAGTTTTAGGCACAGAGAATTTTGAAACTAGTTTAAAGGAAAGTGCAGAAGCAATGGTTGCTTTAGCATTGGTGCCACAACCAGGTGCTAACTATGTAGAAATTTCTGATGAATTTTATAAACGTTTAGCAGAAATTAAAAAAGAGGTTCCGAAAGATATTAAACTAAATATTGCATTAGACAATACTGTGTTCATAAAAAATTCTATTTCAGAAGTTAAAGAAACATTGTTCATTTCTATTTTATTAGTAGTTATCATAATTTATTTATTTTTTAGAGATTGGATAATTGCCTTGCGTCCATTATTAGATATTCCTGTTTCTTTAATTGGTGCGTTTTTTATCATGTATGTTTTTGGTTTTACGATAAACGTGTTAACCTTGTTAGCTATAGTTTTAGCTACTGGTTTGGTAGTTGATGATGGAATTGTAGTTACCGAAAATATCTTTAAAAAATTAGAAAAAGGAATGCCTAAAATGCAAGCTGCACGAGAAGGTTCTGAAGAAATATTTTTTGCAGTAGTTTCTACATCTATCACCTTAGCCATTGTGTTTTTACCAATTGTCTTTATGCAAGGATTTGTTGGAAGTTTATTTAAAGAATTTGGAATTGTAGTTGCTGGTGCTGTTTTAATTTCTGCATTAGTTTCATTGACTTTAACACCTGTTTTAAATGTTTTATTAGGAAAAAAAGTACATAAAAATTCTTGGTTCTACGATAAAACAGAACCGTTTTTTAAAGGAATGGATGATGGTTATAAAGAAACATTGACTTCATTTATGAAAATTCGTGGCGTTTCTTTTGTCATTATTGGTTTATGTTTTATTCTAATTTATTTTGTTGGAAAAAACTTACAATCTGAGTTAGCACCAATGGAAGACAGAGGCGCGTTTCGTATTTCATTAACTGCACCAGAAGGAACTTCATACACAGCAATGCAAAATTATGTTGATAGAGTTACGCAATTTGTAATGGATTCTGTTCCAGAACAACGCATCGCATTAAGTGTTACATCACCAGGTTTTATTGGTTCTGGCGCAGCAAATACTGCATTTATGCGTATTCGTCTAAAAGAAAAAAATGAACGCACTAAAACACAAGATGAAGTTGCGCAATATTTAGGAAAAAAACTTTTCTAAATTTAATTTAGGCAAAGCATTTGTTATTCAAGAACAAACAATTTCAGTTGGTGCTGCAAAATTTGGAATGCCTGTTCAATTTGTTCTTAAAAATTTCGATTTTGAAAAGCTAAAAACAACCGTTCCAAAATTTATGGATGAAGTATCCAAAAGTCCAGTATTTGTTGGTTACGATGTAAATCTTAAATTTAATAAACCAGAAGTTGATATTGTAATTGATAAAGACAAAGCGCAATCGCTTGGTGTTTCTGTTCAAGACATTGCTCAAACCTTGCAATTTAGTATGAGTGGTCGCCGATTTGGATATTTTTTAATGAATGGAAAACAGTATCAAATTATTGGACAAAGTTTGTATGATGAACGCAACAAACCTGACGACTTAAAAAATATCTATGTTCGAAATAATACTGGAAAATTAATTTCGTTAGATAATTTAATTACCACAGAAGAATTAGCAAAACCACCACAACGATATCACTATGATCGTTATAAATCAGCAACCGTTTCTTCAGGTTTAGCACCAGGAAAAACTATAGGTGATGGTATTAAAGAAATGGAACGTATTTCAAAATTAGTTTTGGATGAATCATTTTCAACTTCATTGGCTGGTTCTTCGCGCGATTTTGCAGAAAGTTCTTCAAATACTATGTATGCATTAGCACTAGCATTAGTGTTAATCTTTTTAGTTTTAGCTGCTCAGTTTGAAAGTTTTATCGATCCATTAATTATAATGATTACAGTTCCATTAGCAATAGCTGGTGCATTATTAGCACTTTGGATATTCGGTCAAACACTCAATATTTTCAGCCAGATTGGAATGATTATGTTGATTGGTTTGGTAACTAAAAACGGAATTTTAATTGTTGAATTTGCAAACCATAATCGCAAAGAAGGTATGAGCAAAATTGAAGCTGCGACATATGCAGCAGCTATGCGTTTGCGTCCAATTTTAATGACGAGTTTAGCCATGGCGCTTGGTGCAGTTCCAATTGCAGTTGCTTTTGGCGCTGGCTCAACGAGTCGTATTTCATTAGGAATTGTAATAATAGGTGGAATTATGTTTTCGCTCTTACTAACCTTATTTGTAATTCCAGCAATGTATATATTTATGTCAAGAACAAAAGTTAAAACAGAAGAATAAAAATGAAACAGTTAAAAATATTATTTATCACTTTCATCTTCACTTTCACTTTCACTTTTTTGAAAGCACAAGAGCTGTTAACGCCTGAAAATGCTGTAGCTTTGGCAATAAGCAATAATTTCGATATAGTAATTGCAAAAAGTGATGCAGAAATTTCAAGAATTTATAATAACAAAGCAACTGCAGGAATGTTGCCAACAATTAATGTAACTACTGGTGATGTATTTAATTTGAGCAACATCAATCAGAAATTTACAACTGGACAAGAAGTGAAAAAAAATTGGGTTCCAGTAAATTCTTTCAATGCTGGTGTAAACGTAAACTGGACAATTTTTGATGGTTTAAAAATGTTTGCTACTAAAGATAGATTAGCTGCTTTGCAATCGCTAGGCGAAATACAAGTAAAAAATCAAATACAAAATACTGTTGCGCAAGTGCTGACTGCTTATTATGATATTGTTCGACAAAAACAACAAATAAAAGCATTGAATGAGTCGGCGAAAATTTCTGTTGAGCGCGTAAATTTATCACAGAAAAAATTTGATGTTGGTTATAATGACAAAACACCATTGTTGCAAGCAAAAGTTGATTATTCAACGCAGCAAATAAATATTCTAAAACAAGAAACCGTTTTGTTGCAATCTAAAATTGCACTAAACCAATTGCTTGCACGCGATGCCAACATTGAGTTTAATGTGATTGATACAATTTTAGTGGCGTATCAGCCAAACTTGCAAACACTAAAAGATACTGTATTGCAACAAAATTTTTCTATACAATTTGCTCAAAAAAACATTGAAGTTGCAAAATTTCAACACAAGGAAATTAAGTCGCAACGTTTACCGCAAATTAATTTTAATACTGGTTATAATTTCATACAAAATAACAGTAAAGCTGGTTTGCAATTGTTTAATCGTTCTTATGGTCCAACAATTGGTTTAAACGCTACAATACCAATATTTAATGGTGGAATGGTGAAAAAACAATTACAAGCATCTGCTGTAAATATTGCTACCAAACAAATTTTAGTTGATCAATTAAAAAATGATTTAGATACCAAAATTTTGGCTGCTTATCGGAATTTTGAATATGCAATAAAAGTGTTGCAACTGAATGAAGATAATGTAAAAGTTGCAGAAGAAAATGTAAAAATTACGTTGGAAAGATTTCGCTTAAATCAATCCAATTCATTAGAAATAAAACAAGCACAAAGCAGTTACGAAGATGGATTGTATAATGTTATTCTAGCACGCTACAACGCAAAAATTGCAGAAATAGAATTAGAAAGACTGAGCAATGATTTAGTGAAATAATAGATGCTATTTCTCTTTTATCTTCAACACTTTCAGTAAGGTTTTCGCAGTTGTTTCTTGTTCCAGTTTTTTTATCCATTTTTTATTCGCATCAAAAATTACTAAACAAGGAAAACTGGAAAATTGTAATTGTTTGGTTAGTTGGAAATCATATTCTTGTCCAATAAAAACAGTAGAAAATGAATTTAAACCATATTCAAAATAAAATTTCTGTACCAATCCAAATTCATCAAACGAACTTAATACAAATTGTGTGTTATTGAATTTACTGATATTGTCTAAAATATTTCTGATGGTTCGTTGACAATGATCGCAAGTAGGACTGAAGTTAACGAAAACAGTGTTGACGCTATCTTTGATGTCTTTATTAGTCAAATAACTGACGCTATCCATTTTCAGAAGAGAAAAAGTTGGAAATAAAATCGGCTTGTTTTCTTTTGCTATTGTACCAAATACAACAGCAAAAATGATAAAAAAACTAATGCCAATTTTCTTCATGAACACTAATCTACAAAAATAAGTCCAAAAATTATATCACAGTAAAATTTGAGTAATAATAAACCACTATTGACACAAAAAAAACTAATGCGAAATTCTAAAAAGAGAAAAAAGTAAACTAAGTTTGGTTTAATTTAATTCTATTTAAATGGTGCATATATCAAAACAAAATTCGAAAAAATAATACAAACAAAGATGAAAATTTCGAACCGCAAAAGAGTTAGGTTTGTGAAAAGCACAGCAATAGAAGTAAAATCAAAAAGAGAATGGCTTAAAAGCGTTTGCTTTTTGATTTTAGCTTCGGTTTTAATCTTTTCCGTAGGAAAAATAGATTAAAAATTGCCTTGCTTTTCACAAATGCTTTTTGCTTACTTTTTGGCATCAAAAAGTAAGAGAGAAAAATGTTCCGTATTATTATACTTAACGAATTATGTTAAGTTTCCTTTGTATTTCAATTTATCACAAAAAAATCTCGACCGAAGTCGAGACTTAAACATACTAATTAATAAAATTATTTTACCTGATTAACAATTGCATCAAATGCTTTTGCATCATTCATGGCTAAATCAGCTAAAACCTTACGGTTGATAGTGATATTCGCGTCTGATAATTTTTTAATGAATTTAGAATAAGATAATCCGTGTGGACGAACTGCTGCGTTGATACGTACAATCCATAAACTTCTGAAATCTCTTTTCTTTAATTTTCTACCAACAAATGCGTAACCTAACCCTTTTTCAACGGCATTTTTAGTTACAGACCATACGTTTTTTCTTCTTCCAAAATAACCTTTGGCAAGTTTGTAAATTTTCTTTTTTCTGTCTTTGGCAGCGACTGAATTGACTGAACGTGGCATAGCTTTATATTTTTAATAGTGAACAATATGACCATCGGCGATGCCTTGCCTTATGTCGTTTATTTTGTCAGACTGAGTTTATCGAAGTCTTGTCGAAGTCTAGTTCATGCACAACAACGCCTTGATATTACCTTCGTCACATTTTTTAACGATGGTTGTACCAGTTAAATTACGTTTTTGTTTCGTCGTTTTTTTAGTTAAAATATGACGTTTATATGCTTGTCCGCATTTAATTTTACCACTTCCTGTAACTTTAAAACGCTTTTTTGCGCTTGAGTTGGTCTTCATTTTTGGCATAAAATCTAATATTTAAGTCTATTCCTTATTGAAAATAGGGTGCAAAGATACAATTTAATTTGAAAATTTGATAATGTAAAAATGAATTAATGTTTGTTTTGTGTTAATTTTTTCTGGTTTTAGACCTTGAAGGTTTTTAAAACCTTCAAGGTCTGTAAACTATTTTAACCTTTCCAAGAACCAAACTTTATCTAAAATATTTTTTCTGCTTCTATTTCGTCTGCTAACGATTTTTTTATTTTTTTGGAAGAAGCATTTACTTCAGCTAAACGACGTGCATATTTAATCGTGTTTTTATAATTTAATTGATGATAACCTAAACCTTTTTGTCGATGTAAAAACACACTAAATGTATTCAAAAATGCATCCAAAATTTCCCATTCTTGTGTTTCTACATAAATTTTCAACTGCATATTTTTTACTGCCAAATTTTGCAAAATATCGTTGTATTCGTAATCGGTTAAATATTGAAGCGACTTTTTATATTCTTTCAAAAAATAATGATAACGTGCTTTATTAAAACCAACCGTGCTTTTTCTGAAATTTTCTGGTAGATATTTTTCATGATTTTTAATAAACAAAAACACACCATCAAAATCGCCTGTTTGCAAACCAGTAAAAACAATATTCGTAAACGTAAATCTGCTGATATTTTCATTTTCGATAAACACCTTATTTTGCAAACCACTTTGATAAATGCTGTACAATTTCTGTGCAAATAATTTATTTCCGGAATTCAATTGCTTGATGCCAAAATTGATAATCAACAAGTAAATATCTTTCAATTCATCTAACGAAAAATAGCGCGCATGTTTCGGCAACAAATGTAAAATCTCATCAAAATAATGTGTTTCTGTTGTGGTATAAATTTGATAGATTTTATAATAAATGATAGACGTTTCATTTAAAATGGATGCGTCTTTTTGGGCAAGTTCTAAAACGTTTTGCAATAATAAATATTGATAATCATGTTTGATGATTTGTTGATACGAAATGGCAATACAAGCATATTTTAGCAACTGCGTAATGTAGTACTGATCTAATGTAGAAAGTATGTTTTGCAGATTATTTTCTTTGCTTCTGCTTTGCTGATTCGATTGTTTGAAAAGTTCTTCTTCTAAATGTAATTGTTGTTGCCAGTGTGCTGCATTTTGTGTTGGTTTTGTTTGATGCAATGAAACAGCTTTTTGTAAAAAATTAGCTGCTTGATGGTTCAGCTGTTTTTCATGCAAGGTTTTAGAAATAGACAATAAATTCTGTACTTCATTTTGATTGTTTTTTTCTGTTTGAAAAAACTGTTCCAACACATCTAACGCTAATGAAGTGATGTAACGCAAACGCGCATCATCGTAAGCAATATTTCCATACAAAGCAGTAAATATTTTAGTTCGATTGGTATTGTTTTCTGATAAATATTTTTTGGAAAAAAGAAATTCGTACAACTTTATAACATCATCATGTTGAAAAAAGTAAGGTGAAACCACAAATTTCTTCAATTTCCGGATTTCTTCGGTATTTAATTTTCTGAATATTTCCAACAATTTTGAATGGTACATACATTACTATTTTTGTATCACAGAGTTGCACAGAGATTACACGGAGTTGCACGGAGTTTTCAAGTTCTATCGCTGTCAGACTGAGTTTTTCATAGTCAACTTGCCTAATTGTCAGACCGAATTTATCGAATGTCAGACTGAGCTTGTCGAAGTCTCCGTGTACCTCTGTGCATTCTTTGTGTTCTCTGTGATACTAAATATACTATAAAAATTCTAAAAATACCCAACAATGCCAAAAATATGTAATATATAGTATGCAAAACAATGCAGACATTTGAATAGTAAACGTAAATATTATAAAAAACAACTAAATTTATAGGTATGAAGAAGAATATTGTAAAATGCATAATAACCTTTTGTTTCGCGCTCACATTGATTGGAGAAAGTTATGGACAAGACTTAAAAATTGTAGATGAAGATTCTTTTACAATGGTATTAAATTCATTAAAGAAAGGTGATTTTTTTTATAATGTTGAAGCGCAAAATGGCAATATAGGATTTAGAAGGTATGCTAATGTTTATGGTTATGATATTAGTGAAAAATTAAACATATTTTTCACTAAACGTAATTTACAAGGACAAATTGAAAAGAAAATAAAAATTGGGTTTTTTTATCACTACGAAAAAGTTGACATTGCACTTTACTACGCCAAACTTTATTATTATTACAATATAATTGAATCGTCAAATAATGAATTTACTGTGTCATTTGTGAATGATTCTATAATTAGTGAACAAGGTTTTCCATATTATGAAATTATAACAAAACAATACTTCAAAATTTGTAAAATTAAAGAGCAGGCAAACTTTTCTGCAAGTACTGTATATTATGATTCTTTATCTAGTCACATAATGTATAATCAATCTTATAATGACAGATATAATGTGAGAAATGTAAACGTTACATCAAATAATAATACCATATTTACTAAATCTGACTATAATAATTTAGATTCTACTTATACTCTAAGATTATTGATGGTAAATAATAACGGTAATTTATTGCATAGTGATAGCTTATTTAAATCAAAAACAAACTATCAAACTTTTACATTTATAAACAATGACACAATTATTGTTCTTACAAATGATGCAACTTATCAACATGATAGCTTAACGTTTAAAAAGTACAATAATGATATGCAACTTTGCAATTATTAAGACCGCCAAGTGGTTATGCTGAAATGTATGTAAAAAAAAATCAGAATACGAATAAGTATCCATATATACAATTTCCAAGATATTATGCAAACGAGCCATATTATGATTTAGAAAAAATCTTAACTGCAAATAATGATATGGTTATTTATCAACCTGGTTTTACAAATGATATAATGTTATTTAATACAAGTCCATTATTAAAAAAATATACTCATACTATTATACAAGATAGATTTAAATTTGCGTACAAAGGAATTCTTAGAGACGCAACTGCAAGTATTATGAGTTATGCAAGCGAAAAAAATGATTCTTGTATCTATGTATTTGGGAATATATCATTCTTAGATTATTTGGGTTCATGTTGTAATATACCTTTTTGTTCAGATTGTATAGTGTATAATAAGACCCTGTTGTTTATAAAAAAAGTCTGTAATAGTCAATCAGATTATAATATAGATAATTTTGTTATAGAAGGAAATGTTTTTGCCGACTTTAACGATAACTGTATTAAAGACACATTAGACAAAAAAATAAAATATATGACTGTTACTGATGAATACGAAGGAGCATTAAATTTTATTAGTTCAGATTCTAATGGATATTATAAATTTAGCTATAATGCTTATGATACTGGTTTTCATGAAATAAAACTTAGAGAAAATATAAACTATCCTTATTATAGAATTTATAGTTGTTCAAAAGAAAGAGTATATGTACCTTATAATTCAGATACAATATCAAATGTCATTTTATCACTAAAGCCACAATTTCTTTGTCCATCCAACACTTTAAACATTTCAACGACAACACCATTTCGCATAGGACGACCACAAACATATTCCGTAAATTATTGCAACAACGGTACCATCTTATCAGCCAATACCTATATCACTATAAAATTAGATAGTTTATTAGATTTTAATTCAGCAAGCATTCCATATACAACATTACCAAATCATACTTACCGTTTTAATATTGGTAATTTGGATTTTTTAACTTGCGGTAATTTTTCTTTTGTTGCAACGCCAAGAGTTGGCGTAGTACAATTAGGTCAAACCTTATGCACCGAAGCGCATATCTATCCAGACACTATTTGCACTACACCAAATTATACAGGTTCATATATTGTAGCATCTGCGCAATGTCTTGGTGATAGTGTAGAATTAAAGTTCGAAAATCGTGGTGGAAATATGCAACAAATAAAAAAGTATATCGTAATTGAAGATCAGGTAATGCGCATTAATCGCAATTATCAATTGCCACGCAATGGAACTATTATTGAAAAAATGCCTGCAGATTCTGGACATACGTATCGTATAATTGCTGAACAAGAAGATGCCTTGCCACCAAGTTATGGTGATAAATTTGCAACAGCAGCAATTGAAGGTTGCAGGCCAAATCCAGCACTGAATTTTTCAACTGGTTATTTTACGCAGTTCCCAAATTATGATGGCGAACCATTTAGAGCTGTAAGTTGTAATGTAATAACAGGTTCGTACGATCCGAATGATAAAGTAGCATCGCCTGTTGGTTATGCAGCGCAACATTATATCGAAAAAAATACACAAATAGATTATCAAATTAATTTCCAAAATACAGGAAACGACACAGCATTTAGAGTGGTTGTCGTAGATACCATTGCATCAACATTAGATATTAATAGTATTCAGCTTGGTGTTGCTTCACATGCGTATCAGTTTCAGCGAACAGACAGCAATGTAGTGCAGTTTGTGTTTGACAATATTTTGTTGGTAGATAGTTTTCGCAATGAACCGAAATCGCATGGTTTTGTAAAATTCAAAATCCAGCAAAAACTAAACAATCCAATTGGCACAAAAATTTATAACAGTGCTGGAATTTATTTTGATTACAATGCACCAATTATTACGAACAGAACTTTTCACACCATTGGACAAAATTTTGTTACGGTTCAATTAATCAACACGATAAAAAATTCGAAGTATAATGTAAAAGAAGTAAAAGTTTTTCCAAATCCATTTAGAGATAAAACACAAATCATTGTTGAATCGAATGAACTCAAAAATCCTGTTTTGTTGCTGATGAATATACAAGGTCAATTGATCAAAACCATTTCATCAACCAACAATAACACTTTTGATATTTACAGAGAAGATTTAACCAACGGAATGTATTTGTTTAAAATAATGCAAAGCGATGAAACAGTTGCGAATGGTAAAGTAGTAGTTCAGTAGTTGAAGACCTTCAAGGTTTTAAAAACCTTGAAGGTCTATCTAAAGAAAAGGTCGAAAGCATTCAAAATGCTTTCGACCTTTATATTTTAAATAATAAAAATTATTTTTTCTTCGGCGCAATATAAGCAATCATTTTTTTGCCTTCTAAGTTTGGCATTGCTTCTAACAAACCGTATTCTTTTAATGCTTCAGCAAATTGTAATAAAACTAATTCACCACGATCTTTAAATTGTATTGCACGACCTTTGAATTGTACATAGATTTTTACTTTAGAACCTTCTTGCAAAAATTTCTGCGCGTGTTTTTTCTTAAAATCTAAATCATGATCATCCGTATTTGGCGTAAAGCGAATTTCTTTAACTTCCGTTTTTTTCTGCTTTGCCTTAATTTCTTTGTCTTTCTTTTTCTTGTCGTACAAGAATTTGTTGTAGTCCACTAAACGGCAAACTGGTGGTACCGCTTTTGGCGAAATTTCTACTAAGTCAACTTCTTGTTCTTTGGCTAAACGAAGTGCTTCTTCAATTGTATAAACGCCTGGCTCAATTTCTTCGCCAACTAGGCGCACTTCTGGCACGCGAATATCTCTGTTTAATCTGTGTTCCGTTTCTCTTTTTTTCGGAATAAATGGTCGTCTTTTAGGTATCAAGCTGTTTGTTTAAGTTAAAAGTTATTTGTTATAAGTTATATGGATTCAATTTTTGCTTTTAATAGATATCGAATATAGCCATTTATAAGTGCATTGTTTTTATTTATTTTTTGTCGATATTCATTTAATTGTTCTATAGTTATATATTCAGATTCTTGTGCAATTAATAAATGATCCAGTAATTCCAATAAAGATCCTCTACTATTTCTACAAAACTTTGCATTATCTAAATAATGAAATCTTCCATAACCTTCAGCAATATTGTTAGTTACACTTCTAGAACATCGAATCATTTGGTCAACTAATCTATATTTTTCTTCAATTGGAAATGTTTTAACTAGGTTGCTGATTTCTTGTCTCAATTCAGCACCTACTTTCCAACAATCTAAACTTTCAAATGTAGTTATTTTATTTTCCAAGATAATCTATTTCAAACCTAATAACTTATAACAAATAACGTATATCTACTGTTAATTATTTAATTCTTCTTGCAATATTACAGCAAAATCTTCAATAGTAAAAGCACCAAGGTCACCTTTTCCATGTTTTCTAACAGAAATTTGTTGATTTTCTACTTCTTTCTCACCAATTACTGTCATATAAGGCACTTTCATCACTTCTGCATCTCTAATTTTCTTTCCAATTTTCTCAGCTCGTTCATCTAATTGTACTTTAAATCCTATTGCTTTTAATGTTGCAGCAACAGTTTCTGCATATGCTAAAAACTTATCGCTGATAGGCAAAATAGAAATTTGTTTTGGCGCTAACCACAATGGAAAATTACCAGCACAATGCTCAATTAAAATCGCAACAAAACGTTCTACCGAACCAAATGGAGCACGGTGAATCATAACAGGACGATGTCTTTCGTTATCAGCACCAATGTATTCTAATTTAAAACGTTCCGGTAAATTGTAATCAACCTGAATAGTACCTAATTGCCAGCTTCTGCCAATTACGTCTTTTACCATGAAGTCTAATTTTGGTCCGTAGAACGCAGCTTCGCCATATTCTGTTACAGTTTGCAGACCTTTTTCTGCTGCAGATTCTATAATTGCTTGTTCAGCTTTTGCCCAATTTTCGTCAGATCCAATATATTTATCTTTATTTTCAGGATCACGTAGTGATATTTGTGCAGTAAACTCAGTAAAACCTAATTTTTTAAATACCAATTGTACCAAATCAATTACTGTTTTAAATTCATCTTTCAATTGATCTGGTGTGCAAAAAATATGTGCATCATCTTGAGTAAAACCACGAACACGTGTTAAACCGTGTAATTCACCACTTTGCTCATAACGATAAACCGTTCCAAATTCTGCTACACGATAAGGTAAATCTTTGTATGATTTTGGAATGTGATTAAAGATTTCGCAATGATGCGGACAATTCATTGGTTTTAAGAAAAACTCTTCGTTTTCTTCTGGTGTTAATATAGGTTGGAAAGAATCTTTACCATATTTTTCGTAATGACCTGATGTTACATACAAATCTTTTTTGCCTATATGTGGTGTTACTACAGGTAAGTAACCTCTTTCTATTTGTTCTTTTTTTAAGAAGTCAGTTAATTGTTCGCGAAGGAAAGTTCCGTTTGGCAACCATAACGGCAAACCTGAACCAACTTTTTGTGAGAAAGCAAACAATTCCAATTGCTGACCTAATTTACGATGATCGCGCTTTTCAGCTTCTTCCAATAAACGCAAGTGTTCATCTAATTCTTGTTGATTAGGAAATGTAACACCATAAATACGAGTGAGCTGTTTTCGTTTTTCATCACCACGCCAGTACGCACCAGCCACTTTCATCAATTTTATCGCTTTGATGTGACCTGTATTTGGAATATGCGGTCCGCGACATAAATCAGTAAAATTTCCTTGATTATAGAAAGTGATTTGACCATCTTCCAAACCTTCCAATAATTCCAGTTTATATTCATCGCCTTTTGCTTCAAAATAGTTGATAGCATCAGCTTTAGAAATATCTTGTCTTTTGTATTCACTTTTCAGGTTCGCCAATTCAGCCATTTTCTTTTCAATCTTTGGCAAATCTGCTAAAGTGATAGAAACATCACCAGTATCAATATCATAATAAAAACCATTTTCAATTGGCGGTCCAATGCCAAATTTCACACCTTTGTATAAAGCTTCCATTGCTTCTGCAAATAAATGCGCTGAAGAATGCCAAAAAGTAGATTTTCCGTTTGTATCGTTCCAGGTCAGTAATTTGATCGTAGCATCAGCGTTTATTGCGCGCGTTGCATCCTGCACTTCGCCATTAATTTCTGCTGCCAATACTTTTTTTGGCAAGCTATTGCTGAGTTGACCAGCAATTTCTAAAGCAGTAATTCCTTCATTGAATTCTTTTACTGCACCATCCGGAAAGGTAATTTTAATACTCATAATTTTGTAAGCGCAAATTTACAATTTAGCAATTACAAATCACAATCAAACTAAAATGATTTTAATGTTATGGACATAGAATAAAAGAAAGGTGATATTTGTATGTTTACGTTATTAGGTAAAATCCTCTGCTACAATTTTTTCCATAGCACGTTCTGCTAATGCAGCTATTGTAAGTGCAGGATTGGCGCATGCTGAAAATCCTGGGCATCATGGAGCCGTCTAAACAATATAAGTTTTGTAACCATTTAATCTGCCAAAGTAATCACTGGTAATTCCTAAAACAGCACCACCAAGTGGATGATAAGTAAAGTCATCACCAAAACCTAATCCATTAAAATACCAAAATTTTTCTAAAACACCACCATTAGCAGTATTTAGTCTGTCAATAAAGCTTTGCATAGCTCTTCTTGAAATATCCATTTGTGATTTGTCAAAATAATTCTGCGTTATCTGTTGTTGGATTGTACTTGAAGTAACCGCGATTTGGATTTTTTGGTAATTGCTAATGTAAGTAATTGTCGTAATTCCATTCCAATAGGAAATGGCGCCTGTTCAGCTAATAATGGTGTCACAGGATTATTTAAATCACCATAGGCAGTAACTGGAACACTGCCTTGTTCTGCACCTGTATCTTCTTGAATATTTGCACGCATTGCCATGATATTTCCATTATTTCCCCAATGTTTTCCAATTTCATCGCTTAAATTTGGCAAACCACCAGTATGTTTTGATTTTAATAGAATATTCATGGTGCCAACAACACCAGCATTAACAAAAAAGGTGAGTACAGGTATAAGTTTTGATTTGTACAGTTTCACCTTGTTCATTAATTTTAAAAACAGTTAATTCATATTTTCCATTTGGTAATTGTTTAATACTGTCAACTTTATGCAAGGTTTCAATGGTAAGATTTCCTGTAGCTTTGCAGCTGGAATATAATTTCTATCTAAACTGTTTTTAAAACCGTTGTTTGAACCATATAATAATTCACCAACAATAGACGATTTCAACAGTTCCATTAATTTCATTTCTAATGATACTAAAGTCTACGCCTGCATTTAGCATAACTTTTTGCATTCCTGCATTCTGACAATGATTAAGTCCAACTCTTGCATACTTGTAATATTTACTATCTAAAATATCTTGAGGAACTTCTGAAAAATCTAATACACTTTTTACTTTAGGATACCATTTGCTTAGCATTTCACTATAATCAACATATGGAAAGTACTCATTCCATAATGAAGGTGAGCATAAGGCAACATTGCGCTATAAACAACAGAGCCACCACCAAGACAGGTTCCTCTGTATATTTTCATGTATGATGTCGGATATTCAACTCTGTCTAATACACCAACAAATTTTGGAATATCAAATTGTATAGATGTTACAGGTAAAATAGTTTTCTTTTAACCAAGAAGAACGACCATCTGGTGTTAATGTTTTAGTGAATGGTTTACTACCAGGTTTTACTTCGTATTGTTTACCCATTTCCAGCATTAATGTTTTAATACCAGCTTGTGTTAGTCTTAAAGCAGACACAGATGCGCCAAATCCAGAGCCAATTACGATGGCTTCATTAGTGTTGTCGTTTACTGCGATTGTTTCTTTTTTACAAGCTGCCATAGGTATAGATGCAGCTACGCCAGCCATTGTGGAAAGTTTTACAAACTTTCGTCTTGAAATAGATTTTTTCATTAATAAATTAGGTTAATTGTTTACAGCTAACCAAATATAGGTATTCTTTTTTATAAAAAAAATCTAAACAGACTTTTTTTATATTTTAATAGATTTACTATCTTGTATATATTACATGATATTTGATGACCAAAATTCTTGCAAGAAATTTAAATTTCGTAGGGCAATTTATTATTACAAAAGCTAAGCTAATGCAATTATCTTAAAATCCATATCTAAAAACTAGTAGTAAGTAAAGGTGTTTTTGATAATCAACGCATCGGTTGTTATGTATTGTGTAGCTACTCGACCAAAATTGTCAAATTCATAAGTATAATTGATCGTTGAAGTTGTTTCAATTATTGGCAATTGAAACAAAATTGGTTGATTTTGTTGTTTCTGATTTTAAAATGTTTTCAGAACTTTTCCAAGAAACGGTTTGCCAAAATTCGTTGCCAATAGTATTTGTATTGATGAAATAAGTATAATTAGTTTTGAAATGCCAAGCCAATTAAACCAGAAAATGTGCAATGCGTTGCGTGAAATTGGTTCCATCATTAAATAAAGTATCATTAGTAGCATAATCAGTAATGATATAAAATAGGTTTTCAAAAATCATTTGGTTAATACGAAAAACGTTCTTCTTCTATATTAAATGTAAAAGGTGATAATTGCAGCTTTTCTATTTGTAATTTTTTAGAATTGAACAAGTATTTTGTGTTCAAATAAAACGTAGAATCTTCTTTGTATGAATATTGAAAAACAGAGTCACCAACATATTCAAAAGTAGTAAAGGTCGTAAAATTAGAGTTGGTGATTTTTATAATTCTATTTTCAGAATCGTAGGTGTAAGTTTCAGTATTATTATTGTTTTGCGATGAAGTTTTCGTTTTCACCATATAAGAAATAATAACATCTTTTTGCTTTTTGCAAGAAAAAAAGGTAGTGGAAAAAATCAATAGAAAAACAACGAATTTATTCATCAGACATCAAATGTAATACTATTTTTTGTTGATAAATAGCGAATAAATTTGCTTAGCAATTTTTAAATTACCTGAAAAATAAACATATTATGGAATAAACTTATAGCCAACACCACGAACCGTTTCGATGTGTTGCTTACCGAGTTTTTTGCGAAGTTTTATTGAGTATCAATATTTTCTGTCGCCGACGATGATATCGTCGCCCCAAACTTTTAATAAAATATAGCTTCGCTTAAAACTTTTCCAGGTCGTGAAGTCAATAAAACTACTAACTGAAACTCTTTTTTAGATAATTTAAGTGTTTACCTTTTGTAAATCATCACTTGCTCTTCATCGATTTCCAAGTTTCCGAATTTCTTAATTTCTTTTGGCGTTTCTTCGTTTTGGTGTATCTGCGCAAACCGCTTTCACACGATTGGCAATCAATTTGGAACGTGATGTTTTTGGAATAAATTCATCAGCACCAGCATCAAAAGCAGCAATTTGCGTGAAATCATCCGCATTATTGGAAACAAAATGATAGGCAATTTTGCAAATGTTACATCACTGCGCAAATCTGTACAAACATCGATTCCATCAACTTCATTTAAATTTACTTCTAAAATCACTAAGTCAGGTTTCTCTCTCTTAATGGTTGCAATCAAATCCTTCGATTTGGTAATTTCTGTAAATTTATAAATTTGATTTAAACACTTTGATAGTATTGTCGATACTGATTTTGTCTTTATCGGCAATTAGCAGATGGTATTTTTATTTTCTGAATTAGTTAATTCCATAAATTCTTTGTCACTGCTAATGTATTCCTTCATTTCAATAGTTTTTTAAAAATTGGACAATCTACTACTAAATTCACACAAAGTACAATAAACAACGCTATTTCTAAAAATCATGAATTGATTTTTATTAAAATGGACTTTGGAATGATATTTGTAATGTAAATCATGAAATAAATTTAATCAATGATTTCGATAATTTTATTTCCGTGAATCGATTATTTAACCTATTTTGAACTAAATAATGCAAATTTTGTTTTACTTTCAAACATCAAATTAAAAAAGAAAATAAATGAAAAACTTTAATAAAATAACAATGCTTTTTGTATCATTTCTACTCTTAACTGTTAGTTGCAATGCTAAAGTAGAAGCATCAAATTTGATAATACACCAACAGCTAAATCCATCTATGATTTCACAATGAATGATATCGATGGCAAAGCAACTCCATTAAGTAAATACAAAGGAAAAGTTGTAGTAATTGTAAACACTGCAAGCGAATGTGGTTTAGTTGCACAATTAGGAGAAATTGAAGCATTCAGCAAAAAATACGCAGATAAAGGTGTGGTGGTTTTAGGATTTCCTGCAAATAATTTTAGGACAAGAACCTTTAGAAAATAAAGATATTAAAACATTTTGCTCAAAAAATTATGGTGTAACTTTTCAGTTGTTTGAAAAAAAAATTTCTGTTAAAGGTGGAAACATTGCACCGTTATACAAATATTTAACTGACAAAGAAGAAAATGGCGTAATAGATGCACCAGTAAAATGGAATTACCAAAAATTCATCATTGGAAAAGATGGAAAAGTAGTATCGTCTATTTCACCACGAACTTCTGTAAATGATACTGAATTTTTGCAGAGTATAGATGACTTGTTAAAATAAAAGCCAGTCAGGACGTAAATATCTGTTTGGGTTTGGATTTATCCAAATCCCTTTTTATTTTTATAAAATATGATTTTAAAAATTTATACTGTTTAGAAATAAGCGGTTGCCGAAATCGCATGTGTTTAAAGCTGATTTCGCGTACGATGAACATTTTCATGCATTAAAAATTGATGATGAAAATTTTTCTATAAATGCAATTCACTTAAAATCAGACAAACCAAAAGGTATTGTTTTTTTTCTGCATGGAACACTCAACCATATACACTATCATATACCTTGTGCTATGAATTTTTACATAATAATTTCGATGTTTACTTGTTAGATTATCCAACGTATGGAAAAAGTAAAGGAAAAATAAACGAAACCTATTTATATAAAATTGTACAGCATGTATATGATGAATGCATGAAGAACGAGCGTTCAAAGTATGTAAATTACACGAAAAAAATAATTGTTGGAAGATCTTTAGGAACTGCATTGGCTTCAAATTTAGCAACAAAAGCAACTGCTGACGAACTGATTTTAATTACACCATATTACAACATGCCTGATTTAATTGGTCATTTATTAAAAAAGAAAAAACCAGCAAAACTCAAAAATTATTTTCCAAATCATGAGCATGTTCCAAATGTAAAAATTCCAATTACTATTTTTCATGGCACAAAAGATCGGTTGATTCCACATTCAATTGCTGAAAAACTAAAACAGCATCTAAAACCAACAGATTTGTTTGTTACGTTGCCAAATTCTACTCATTTTAATGTGCATCTGCACGATGACTACAAAAAAAAGATAAAAAATATTTTGTCTTAATTTGTTGATTTTCAATTTATTGTAATTTTATTAAAAATATTTTTCCAAAAATTTATGGAATCTGAGCACTTCATGTATCTAAATAGCAGAAGCATTTGTTTGGAAGTACTTAAATCGCGAAAAACAAAAAATGAATGTTTCTAAATAAATTGATTTTAAACAAATAAAAAAGTAAAACATGTCAGCAATCAGAAATCAAGTTCAGTTAATCGGAAACTTAGGACAAAAACCAGAAATCAAAACATTTGGTAAAGACCAAAAATGGCAACCTTAAACATCGCAACGTCAGATTATTATATCGACAACAAAGGTGAGCGCAAACAAGATACGCAATGGCACAGAGTTGTGGTATTTGGTAAACAGGTAGAAACTATCGAAAAGTATGTGGACAAAGGTATGCAGATTGCCATTTCAGGCAAACTAAAATACAACGAATACAACGATAAAGATGGTAACAAACGCTACTCAACAGATATTGTTGCCAATGACTTTATCTTGTTAGAAAAGAAAAACTAATTCGTATATGTAGTTTAGTTCATTAGTTTGGTTGGATATCGCAATTTGCGATATCCAATTTTTTTTAAAACAAGTAAATTTTTAAAAATGGATACAATAAAAGAAATTTCAGAAGAAATTGTAATAAATAAAATCTTATTCATAAGAGGCAAAAAGTAATGTTAGATAAGATTTAGCCGAAATGTATGGCGTGCTAACTAAGCGATTAAATGAACAAGTGAAACGTAACATAAAACGTTTTCCGTCAGATTTTATGTTTCAACTAACCAAAGAAGAAGCAGAAAATTTTATATCGCAAAATGCGATATCATGCTCAAAAATCAAAACAAAAAACTTGAAGTCGCAAATTGCGACTTCAAGTTATGGTGGAACACGAAAGTTGCCTTACGCTTTCACCGAGCAAGGTGTTGCGATGCTTTCAAGTGTATTAAATAGCGATACAGCAATTGATGTGAATATTAAAATCATCAGAATATTCACTAAAATGCGAGTTGCTTTAGACAATAAAGATATTTTGTTGAAGTTGGAACAATTAGAACGTAAAGTTTCTAAACAAGATAAAAAAGTAAATAAACACGAACGTGAAATGGAAATGATATTTTCTGCAATAAAAGAATTATTAAATCCAACCACAACAAAAAGAGAACCGATTGGTTTTAAAATATCAAAATAACAAAACAAAAAACGTTTTTACATGTTTATTCATTTTGTACCTTTATAAAATGAATGACATGACAATACAAATGGTTTAGTTATTGAACCAAACAAAGAATTAGAAAATCATTACACAGATATTTTAAAATTATTAGGTGAAGATCCAACGCGTGAAGGTTTGCTAAAACACCGGCAAGAGTTGGAAAAGCGCTGCAATTTATTACGCATGGTTATGCATTAGATCCTGTTGAAATTATACGTTCGGCAATGTTTCATGAAGATCATAACCAAATGGTTATTGTAAAAGACATTGAATTGTATTCCATGTGCGAACATCATATGTTGCCATTTTTGGTAAAGCGCACGTTGCCTATATTCCAAACGGAACGATTACCGGTTTGAGCAAAATTGCTCGTGTGGTTGATGCATATGCTCGTCGTTTGCAGGTACAAGAACGGTTAACTGTTCAAATTCGCGATTGCATACAAGAAGCTTTAAATCCATTAGGTGTTGCAGTTGTTATTGAAGCAAAACACATGTGCATGATGATGCGTGGAATTCCAAACAAAATTCAGTGACGACAACTTCTGCATTTACTGGTGAATTTGAAAAACAAGCAACTCGTTCAGAATTTGTAAAGTTGATTTCTGCGAAATTATCGTAATTCTTCATTTTTACATTAAATCGCAACATTTTAGACTGCTTTCTGCTTCTAGTTTATTATTAAATAACATCAATAACTGTATTTTTTACAGATTCTACTGTATTTTTGATGAGCAATTTATGTCACGATTTTGTGTCGTAAATAAAATAGTGAATTGATGAAACGTACACATATTATAGCATTGGTTTTTGTAGCAATTTTGATTGGTGTTTTAACTACTATGTTAAGCAAAGGTTTTAGCAGATACGAAAGTTTTTGAATCAAAATATGCAAAACAAGGAAAAGAATTTACAGTAGTTGGCTACTTAAATAAAGAAAAAGGAATTGATTACAAACCAGAAATAAATCCAAACCAATTTTCAATGTATGTAATTGACGAACGCAAAATTGAAAAATTAGTAATTGTCAAAAAAAGCTAAACCACGTGATATCGAAAAATCAGAAAAAGTAGAGGTTACTGGAAAAATGAATGGCGATGTTTTTGAAGCCAACGAAATTTTAATGAAATGTCCTTCGAAATATAAAAACAGAGAGCAACAAGCCAATAATGGACAAAGTATTTAATTTGAAATTGCTGACAAAATATAATTTTACGTCTCCAATACCTTATAAAAAAATCTTACGACTCACGACTATCTAACTCACGACTATAATGAATATTCACGCAATCGGACAAAATATGCTTTATGGAAAAGTCGGTCACTTTTTTATAATTGTTGCTTTCGTTACTTCTTTAGCAGCTTGCTTATCATATTTATTTGCTACACTTAAAAGAGACAAACATGAACAATCTTTTACCTGGATAAATTTTGCACGAAAATTATTTATTCTTCACGCAGTTGCAGTTGTTGGAATAGTTGCCATGTTGCTATTGGTTATTCATCAACATTTATTTGAATATAAATATGTTTGGGAAACACATCACGATCTTTACCAACTTATTACCAGTTTTCAGCCATGTGGAGCGGCCAAGAAGGCAGCACCTTACTTTGGATGTTTTGGCACGCAGTTTTAGGTGTTGTATTGATTTTCAGAGCTAAGGAATGGGAAAGTCCAGTTTTAACATTTGTAGCATTAGCTCAAGTGATGCTCGGTTCATGATTCATCCACCAACTTTATTTTTGGGATTTGCTGCATGTACTGTTCCAGCAGCATTTGCCATCGCATCGCTTTGGGTACGTGAATATAAAACTTGGGTAAAAGCAGTGTTGCCATGGAGTTTATTTGCGCTAATGATTTTAGGAACTGGCATTTTAATGGGTGGCGCTTGGGCCTACGAAGCGTTAAGTTTCGGTGGCTTCTGGGCTTGGGATCCTGTTGAAAATGCATCGTTAGTGCCATGGTTATTATTGGCAGCAGCTATACATGTTTTAATGGCTTACAAACATTCTGGTTATTCTTTACATGCAACATACATCTTTTTTATTGGTTGTTTTTTGTTGATTTTATATTCTTCTTTCTTAACAAAAAGTGGAATTTTAGGTGATGCGTCCGTGCATTCTTTTACCGATTTAGGCATGAGTGGACAGTTAATTGCGTGCATAGTAGTATTTTTAGTGCCATCAGTAATTTTATTAACTCTCAGAATAAAACAAAACGAAATTCCTTCAAAACCAGAAGAAGAAAAATTGAGCTCTAGAGAATTTTGGTTGTTTATCGGTTCATTGATTTTTTGTTTTTTCTGCATTGCATATTATTGTGATGACATCCTTTCCAGTTATCAATAAAATATTTCATACCAAGTTCGCGCCACCATCTGATATAAAAAGTCATTATAACAATATTCAAATTTGGATGGCTGCATTAGTTGCTTTGGGTGCTGCATGTACACAATTTTTTAAGTATAAAAATTCAAATGTTAATGTTGTTTTTAAAAGATTAGCTATTGCCTTTGTAGCAGCAATTTTAATCTCTTTAGCATTCATCATTCCTTTTAAATTATATCGTGTTGATTATGTATTGTTAATGGTGTTTAGCATTTTGCTATTCTTTCAAACACACAATTTATTTTTCAGGTTTTAAAAGGAAACATAAAAATAAGTGGAGGCTCTATTTCGCATATTGGTTTTGCTGTGATGTTGGTTGGTATTTTAATTTCGCAAGGTAAACAAGAAGTATTGTCTATCAATCAGTTTGGAATTGATTATGGAAAAGGTTTTACTACAAAAGAAAGCGCTGAAAATGTGTTGTTATATCAAAATGAACCAATCAATATGTCTAATTATCGCGTAACATATTTAGGCGATTCGTTTACAACACGCAATATTTATTTTAATGTTCGATATGATGAATTAGATAAAAGGAAACATCGTCAATACATTTACGTTGCATCCAAATATTTTGATGAACAGCAAAATGGGAAACAATCCTGTACCATCAACATTGAAAACCTTGTCGTCTGATTTATATACACACATAACTGCAACACCTTTAAAAGATGATGGTTCGCAGTCTGATTCTATTGTTCAGGAAACATACACAGTTAAACTTGGTGATACTATTCCTGCATCACGTTGCATTGTTGTATTAGATGAAATTGATCCAGATGCACCAATTAAAGGTTTTCAAAAACAACCGAAAGATATTGCAATAGGTGGGAAGCTGAAATTTATTTCGCTTGATACTTCTTATTATATTGAACCAGTTTATTTAGTTCGCGAAGTTGTGGCAACTAGTATTCCAGCAAGAGTGGAAAAAAATAATGTTAGTTTTTCTATAATAAAAATTCTACCAGAAGAAAACAAAATGCAAATATTGGTAGAACAAAAATTGAATAAGTTTATCATCATGAAAGCTATTAAATTTCCATTCATCAATATTTTGTGGCTTGGTTGCTTTATTATGATTTTCGGTATTTTGTTGAGTATATTGCGAAGAAAAGAGAATAAATTCACATAACATAATCAATAATAAAGTTGTATTCGTAATTTTATAAATGTGAAACCAACTAAAGTAAAATATATAAATCTAATTACAGAAGTAAAACGATTGGTAGATGATGCTAAGTCAACTATTTCGCGCATTGTTAATAAAGAATTATTGTTTACTTATTGGCATGTTGGAAGATTAATTATTTAAAAAGAAACAATTGATAATATTGATGAACATTCAAGTAGGCAACTTATCATAGAACTTTCGCAAGAATTAACTACACATGTTGGTAAAGGTTTTTCAAGAAGTAATCTCATTTATATGCGATTATTCTTCTTAAATACAATATTGGTCAGACACTGTCTGACCACACAAAAACACTAATAAAATCAAGTGGTCAGACAGTGTCTGACCAATATCCAAAAAATGGTCAGACAGTGTCTGATCATAAAAAAAATAGATATAAAAAACATAAAATTGATATAAAGTTAAGCTGGTCACATTATATTGAATTATTAAAATTAGATAACGATTTAGAGCGTCGTTTTTATCAAGAACAATCTATTTTAGAAAACTGGTCTGTTAGAGAATTACAACGCCAAATAGATACTTCTTTATTTGAACGCATTGCTTTAAGTAAAGATTATAAAGCTATTTTAAAACAAGCTAAAAGCAAACCAGCACTTCCATCACAATACGATTTTACAAAAGAACCTTATGTCTTAGAGTTTTTAAATATTGCAGAAAATGAACGTTATACCGAAAAACAACTCGAACAAAAAATTATAGACAATCTTCAAAAATTTATTCTAGAAATTGGCAAAGGTCTTACTTTCGTTGCTCGCCAATTCCGTATTTCGTTAGATAATAAACAGGTTTTTATGTTGACTTAGTTTTTTTACCATCGTATTTTTTTAAAATGTTTTGTATTGTTTGATTTAAAAGTACGTGAAGTAAAACATTATGATATTAGACAGAATAAACCTGTACTTAAGCTATTTTGAGACTGAACAAAATATCAAGGCGACAATCCACCGATTGGAAGTCATTCTGACAAAACAAAAATATTTTAGTTGAATATGCTACAGAAAAGAAATCTCTAACAAAATTTTTTGTTTCTAAATATCAATTATATTTACCTGACAAAAAAGTATTACAAAAAGCATTGTTGAACAATTATTAGCAAAAAAATAGTAAATAAATTTAAAATTCTTTGCAAAATTTCATTCAAAAAATAGCATTCATCGGAAGCGGAAATGTTGCAACACATTTAGCCAAAGCTTTTTCTAAAAAAGGAATAACGGTTACGCAAATTTATAGTCAAACTTGTGACAATTCAGAAACCTTAGCATGGCAATCTAACTCTAAATATATTTGCGATTTAGAAGAACTAGACTTAAATGTTGATTTACTAATTTTTGCTGTAAAAGATGATGTAATTAAAGAACTGGCATCCAAAATTTTAGCAAAAAGTCCGACAATAAAAGTCGTGCATACTTCAGGTTCTGTTGGTTTGGATGTGTTTGACAATGCACAGAATTGTGGAATTTTTTATCCGTTGCAATCATTTTCTAAAACAAAAAAAATAGCCATCGATGAAGTTCCTTTTTTAATTACATCAAACAATGTTGAATTAAAAAATGAGTTGATATCTTTTGCAAGAATTATCAGCAATAAAGTATATGAATACACAGATGAACAACGCAAACACTTACATATTGCTGCAGTTTTTGTCAATAATTTCTCTAATCACTTATTTGCATTAGCACAAGATTATTGCGAAAAACATCAGTTAGATTATCAGTTATTGATGCCTTTGAGTCATGAAACCATACTAAAATTGATACCATTTTACCAAAAAGATGCGCAAACCGGACCAGCCAAAAGAAATGATAATGATATAATAGATAAGCATCTAAAAGTTTTAAAAAATGAAGATGATAAATTATTTGAAATCTATAAAATGCTAACAGATTCAATACTTCAAATGTATAGATAGGAATTTTTAATTTAGAAACTACTTATCACTTATTACATATAACTTATAACTTCAATGAATATTCATCCAAAACATGCATTGCAAAAACTTGATTTCCCTTTTATTTTAAATGAACTGGAAAATTTATGTGCTGGAACTTTAGGCAAGAATTTAATTCAACAGCAAAGTTTTATTATTGATGTTGATGTGTTGAATAACGAACTTCATTTGTAAATGAAAGTAAAGAAATTATCGAGAATGATGCACAATTGCCACAATTTGGTTTAATGAATTACCGTTTTAAATAAACTTAAAATTGATAATTATTATTTGACGGAAAAGAATTGGTTGAATTGTATTATGCATTAACAGCAGTTGCAGAAGTGTTTCGCTTTTTTACTCCAAAAGCACGGCAACAATTATATCCGTTTTTGTCAGCAAAAATTTCAAATTATAATTTAGAATTAGGTTTGATTCAATCTATTTCAAAGATTATTGACGTAGAAAAAGAAATTGTAAAAGAAAATGCAACGCCAACTTTATCTAAAATCAGAAAAGAAATTCATCAACAAATTCAAGAAATTAATTCGGTTTTCCGTAGTGTTGTTAACAAGCATAAGCAAGCCAATTTTTTAATGGATACCGCGAAGAAACGATTCGAGATGGTCGACGTGTGTTAGCAGTAAAAGCTGAGTATAAGCGTAGCATTAAAGGAATGATTGTAGATGAAAGTGAAAACGGAAATATCACGTTTATTGAACCAAACAGAAACCGTATTTTAAATAATGAATGGTGAATTATATTTAGATGAACGCAAAGAAATTCATAAAATATTAATTGATTTAACTTCTAGAATTCAACCACAAAAGAAAATATCGATGCATTACAAACGTTAATGAGCGAACTTGATGTTATTCGAGCGAAACTTTTTCCTTCAATTATAAATGTTCGTTGCTTTCATAATGACCTAAACGTATTTGATGAATCATAGCTTTTTACTTTTAAAAATGTATTTACATTTTTGCAGAAATGACAGGTGATGGTTTTTTAAATTTCCATAATCGTCATAAACTGGGTTTATTCCAAAGATTCCAATTCATGTAATTCCGAAATAAAAATCAATGACAATTTTTTTTTTTTTTTGTCCAATCTATTTAATAATGTCTACTACATTATTTGTCAAATATGAACTATTTTTGCAACACCACAGTTAATAGTTAACTTATGTCGTGCGTTCTTTAGTGGAATATTTGACCTGCTTTTACGTTCGGACTTAATACTGGTGTCATCAACATTTACTAATTGTGACATGTAATTATTTGCAAGCGATACATTATCAAATAGTACTGTAATCTAAAGATTGGACAATGGAATTCTTTCTGTATGATTTGGACTGTCCATTTTTTATTGAAAATACAGATTCTGACCTAAAAGATTTAGGAGTGATATTTGTCTCTTCTTCGTATTTGTTATTGTCATTCTTTTTAAATGTTCTGCTTTTGGGTAATTTACTATTTACCAAATCTGCTTTTTTAGATTTTTTGCTATTGACAATTGTTCTTAAATCCGATTTTACAACTTATTATTTTTGTGCGGAATTAATTGTTGGTTGCAGACAATTGAAAAAACTATCAACTACTTTTTGCGACGTTGTCAATTGAATCGACTTCATATGAAAATGCAACTAAATGGAATGTTAGCAAAAACAATTGCAATAAAATGTATTTTATTTTCATGGTGTTTTTTTTTTATTTATGCAATAACAAGAATAATCTTTTTATACGATTTAATTAATTTCAATGCGTGAACGGCAATTATATTGAGTAAACTTTAATTGTATACTCATTAAAATTACCAATATTTTTTAAAAATTATTAAATTATCTTAATGGATTTCTTTACTATTTGATTAAAACGTTTCATTTTATTTCTTTTTTTATAAAAAACTGAAAAAATATTCTTATCATGTATTACGATAATTGAAACAAACGAATGATTTTCGATAAATACAACACAAGAAATGGGTTTTGGGACGAAATGAGTTTTGCAGATGGCAACATTCGTTCGCACTATCAATCTATTTTCAAGCAACTCAATACCATCAATCTTGATATTTTAAACAAGAAAGAAGAGATTGCGAAAAAAATGTTTATGAATCAAGGAATCACGTTCACTGTGTATTCTGAAAATGAAGAAGGCATCGAGCGTATTTTTCCATTCGACATTATTCCAAGAATTATTACTGCCAACGATTGGGATTTTCTGGAAAAAGGAATTGCTCAGCGTTTAAAAGCACTCAATCTTTTTTTAAAAGATATTTACAACGAACAGCACATTATAAAAGATGGAAAAATTCCTGCTAGTTTAATCGTCTCGTGTCCACATTATAATCGTGAAGTTTTCGGTATTCAAGTGCCTTATGATATTTATGTACACATTGCTGGAATTGATTTAGTACGCGATTCTGATGGAACGTATTATGTTTTGGAAGATAATTTGCGAACACCTTCAGGTGTTTCGTATATGCTGGAAAATCGTGATGTTACCAAACGTATTTTTCCTGAATTGATGAATGAATATAATGTGCGCAAAGTTTCTGATTATCCGATTTTATTACATAATATCTTAGTGCAATTGGCACCAAAACAAATTCAAAATCCAAACATTGTTTTGTTGACACCAGGCATGTATAATTCCGCTTATTACGAACATACTTTTTTAGCGCGTTATATGGGTATCGAATTGGTAGAAGGTCGAGATTTATTGGTGGATAATCATAAAGTGTTCATGAAAACAACACGTGGATTAAAACAAGTTGATGTTATTTATCGTCGTGTAGATGATGAGTTTTTAGATCCGTTGGTTTTTCGACCTGATAGTTTACTTGGCGTTCCTGGTTTGGCGTCTGCATATCGCAAAGGAAATGTTGCCATTGTAAACGCAATGGGAAATGGTGTTGCTGATGATAAAGCAATTTACACATACGTACCAGACATGATAAAATATTATTTGAACGAAGAACCTTTGCTAAAAAATGTTCCTACGTACAGAATGGAAATTCCTGAAGAACGTGATTATACTTTTTTGAACATGCATAAAATGGTGATCAAGAAAACCAATGAATCTGGTGGTTATGGTATGCTCATGGGTGAAAGTGCAAGCGATGAAGAAATTGCAAAATTTAAAGAAGCTATTTTAAAAGAACCACGTTCGTATATTGCACAGCCAACTATAAAAATTTCAACTGTTCCTTGTTATTTAGATGGAAAATTAGTGCCAAGACATATTGATTTTCGACCATATGCATTATGTGGTCCTGATGGAATTAAATTAGTAGCTGGTGGTTTAACTAGAGTAGCGTTGAAAGAAAATTCATTAGTAGTAAATTCATCACAAGGTGGTGGCAGCAAAGATACTTGGATAATTGATTGAGATTGTATTTCGATAATCGTATTGCGTATTACGATTATTTAAATTAAGTAAAATAATTAAAAAACGATGTACGATATACGCTGTACTCAATACGAATAAACAAATGCTTAGCAGAATTGCAGAATCATTATTTTGGATGAACCGTTACGTTGAACGTGCCGAAGGTATGTTGCGTATGCTCAAAATTAATTACGTAACTTCTTTGGATAAAAATGAAAAAGAAAATTATAACTGGACACCTGTTTTGCAAATATTTACGTCGTTAGACGATCATGAAATTGATAAAATAAAAGACAACTCACAAGCCGCTCTGCGTTACATTATTACTGATAAAACCAATACAAATTCAATTAGAAGTATTATTACAAAAGCACGAGAAAATGCGCGTGGTGTTCAAGATCATATTACAAAAGAAGTTTGGGAAAGTATTAATCGTTACTATCAAAAAATAAACAGTAAGCGTATTGAAGAGTTAATAGATTCAGGTGAGCAACTGTATGCAATTTCTTCTTTAATTGATGAAAGCTTATATTTTTATGGTGTTGCCGAAGTTACGATGCCGCGCGGTGAAGGATGGAATTTCATGAACATGGGAAAATTCATTGAACGTGCTATTCAAACTGCTGATATTTTAGACATAAAATTTAATGATATCGAATACGACATCAATAATCCAATGGATATTCCGTACTGGAAAAATTTATTGCTTTCTGTTTCTGGTTATGAATATTACATGAAAACCTATCACACAGGTTTGCAAACACAAAATGTGTTAGACATGATTATAATGAATACTGATTTTCCACGGTCTATTTTATATTCAACTAAAAAGATAAGTCATATCATGGAAAAGATCACGATTGAAAAATCAGAAGCAGATTCATTGTTAGAAAAAACAATCGGACGTTTGCGCAGCCGAATTGAATATTCTGATTTGCAATCTATTTCTGAAATTGGCTTGCATAAATTTTTAGAAGAAATTATGGATGACGTATTTAACTTCAGTAATAAATTAAGTAAAGTTTATTTTGCCTACCACTAAAAATTATGATCTCAGATGTATGATTACAGATTTAATTATCTAATTTTCAAATCTCACATCTGAAATCTCAAATCCAAAATCAAAATGCCTGTTTTCAAAATACAACACATCACTAAATACAAATACGATCGACCAGTCAGAGAAAGTGCGAATCAGATAAAAATATTTCCATTTACTAAAGTTGGTCAGGAAATTTTAAGCCATGAATTAGTAATAACAGACGAGCCAAACATCAATAAATTTCAGGATTATTGGAACAATACTGTTGGTTTTTTTACCGTGTCAAAACCACATGAAGAACTAGTGATTGATAGTAGGTTGATTGCTAAAACAAGTTTTCAATTCATTGACGAACCTCTTTCAACAAAAAATGATTGGGAAATCTTGAAGCAAGAAATTGCAAATAATATTATTTTTCTCGACTTAGCACAAATTGAAAAAATTAAAACACAAGAAAAAATCCAAATTATACTCGACCATATTTATGTACAAAATGATTCACCTTTAGAATGCACTAAAAAGTGTTCGAAATATATTTTTGATAATTTTAAATATATCAAAGGCATTACCACAGTAGAAACTACGATTGACCAGATACTTGAATTTCGTTCAGGTGTTTGTCAAGATTTTGCACATGTTTTATTGCAATTGCTGAGAACCATAGGCATTCCTAGTCGTTATTGTAGTGGTTATATTTGTCCAAATAAAAATGGTATGCGTGGTGAAGGTGCAACACATGCTTGGGTCGAAGCATATATTCCAAATCTTGGTTGGATAGGAATTGATCCGACAAATAATTGTTTTGCAAATGAACATCATATACAATTAGCAGTTGGTCGTGATTTTAAAGATTGTACATCTGTGAAAGGAACATTTAAAGGTCCTGCTAATCAAGAACTAATGGTTTACGTTTCTGTTGGATATGAAGATGGAACTATCTTTGAAGATGAAAATGAAGTTCAAATGTATACTGAAGATACTGATACAGTTCCAATCATTCATGTTCAACAGCAGCAGCAACAACAATAACTATAACCTACAATATTCAAAAGTTGCCAAATTCAACATAAAATTCTATATTTATAGTAAATCTCTTTCTGTATGACAAAGCATTTTACTTTGCTATCACTATTTATTGCAACTTTTTTTACTGTTTTTTCTAAAGATAATTTTGAAATTTCACCAATTGATATTTCTTCATTGAATAATCCAACGGCCAGATTGAATGTTGCTGGTTTTAGATACGATCAAACTGATTACTTAGTGATTCAGCCAAAATCAAATTCAGAAAATTATCTTGCTACCAATAATATTAACGTAGAATCTTATTTAGGTGATGGTTTTTATTTGATATCAACCAAAGCAATTGCAACAGTCTCATCACTACAAAAAATTCAAACTACACAAATTGGATTTTTAAAATCAGAAGATAAAATTTATGAAAGTTTAAAAAATACAAACTTACAGTCAAATCCAATTACAGTTTTATTTGCTAGTTCTATTAGCGAAGAAACTATTTTAGAAGTTGCTCAAACTATTGGGTTTTCTATTTCTAAAATTGATAATGTAAATCATCATTTTACGACGATTGTAAATAAATCTCAAATTGAGAAAATCTCAAAACTTCCATTTGTTTACTTTATCTCAAATTATTATGAACGTAAAAATCTGTTAATTCAAGAATCTAATTTTTTGACTAATGTGAACGAAGTAGAAAATACATCACCAAATGGATACAACTTAAAAGGTGAAGGTGTTTCTGTTGGTATTTGGGACGAAGGCACTGTTGGTTCGCATATTGATTTGCCAGTTGCAAGTAATATTATAATAGATAAAGAATTAAATTATCCAACTGCAGTATCACATCCAACTTTTGTTGGTGGTTGTATTGCTGGCAAAGGAAATTCTTTTTCTTCTATAAAAGGTTTATCGCCTAAATCTGTTTTATATTATTACGATGTTCTAAATGATATTGTTGATGAAGTTGCTCAATCAAAAACATTATACAATATTGATATAAACAATCATTCCTACAATTTTGCGCCAACTAATTGTCTTGAATCTGGATTATATATTCCAGAAGCATCTGATTTGGATAAAGTTGCTTACAACAATCCTACAATATTACCAGTAATTGCAGTAGGAAATACTGCGTCTAATTGCGCGACATCAGATACGTTTAGTTCTGTTGATATTGGTTTTCAAGGATGTAAAAATGCAATAACAGTTGGCTGGCTTTTTACTGACAGAACCATTGTTGGAAATAGTGGAAGAGGTCCAACTGCTGATGGTCGTTTAAAACCAGAATTGGTTTCAAAAGGATTTGGTGTTTTTACAACACTTCCAAATGATAATTTTGGTGCAGTATATGGTTCTTCTTTTGCTGCTCCACAAATAGCTGCAATTGCTGCACTGATTCATCAAAAATATAAACAACAATTTGGTGTAGTTCCTAATGCTTCTTTAGTAAAGTCAGTGTTGTTTAATACTGCTCACGATTTAGGTAATATTGGTCCAGATTATAAATTTGGATATGGTATTCCAAATGCAAACAAATCTATTTTTTCTATTGCTAATAATCAGTTTTTTGAAGATAATGTATCGGCAAATCAGTTTAAAATACATACGATTGCTGTTCCAGCAGGTTTAAATAAATTAAATGTTACACTTTGTTGGACAGACAAAGAAGGAAGTCCAATTGCATCAAAAACAATTGTAAATAATTTAGACTTAAAAATCGTTACACCAGCAGGCGATACTATTTTGCCATGGAAATTAGATCCAAGTTCATATAAAAATGCTGCTATAAAAGGAATTGATAACTTAAATACGAATGAACAAGTTACTATTGATAATCCATTGGCTGGCTCATATAAAATTGTTGTAAAAGGAACAAGTGTACCTTTTGGACCACAAACTTATGCAGTAACTTATTTTAATCAAAAAAAGGAAATAGAATTAACTCATCCAAACGGTGGTGAAATCTTAGATGCAGGAACAAGATATGCAATGAGATGGAATGCAAATGGCTTCGATTCTTTGGCTAAAATTGAACTATCAACTGATAATGGTGCAACTTGGAGCGAATTAATTACAAATTATAATATACAGAAAGAATCATATAATTTTACTACACCTTTAGTATCAAGCAGCCAATGTTTAGTAAAAATTTCATCAGGTTTAAATGAAGTTATATCTAAACAAAATTTTACAATTGGTCGTCAAGCAAATTATGGAACTATAAACGCAATTGTTTGTGATAGAAAAGCCACCATATCTTGGGCAACTGTTACTGGTGCATCTTCATATAATGTTTATTTGTTTTTGGATAATGATTGGCGTTTAGTTGGTCAAACATCAGGAACAAATTTTACTATCAATAATCTTAGTAATGGAAAAAAATATTATTATGCTATTTCTGTAATATTTAATGGAGTTGAAAGTAATCATAGTTTGTCAAAAACATTTATAACCACACCTACTGCTTGTACTACAACAAATGATGTTGGTATTTACTCTATGCTAAAACAAACTGGTGGTCGTAAATTTACATCAACTACATTCGCTGGTAACGAAAGACTGTCATTTATTATAAAAAATTATGGAACGACTACGCAGAATTCAATACCTGTTTCTTATTCATTAAATGGTGGACCCGTTAAAAACATGACATTAACTGATGTGGTCACTACGAATGATACATCTATTGCTAGATACACAGCAACGGAAGATTTAGGTGCTGTTGGTAACTATAATATTGTAGCATGGACATCTTTACCTGGTGATAATAATCGAAATAATGATACTTTAAGTTATAAGATCCGTCATCTTGCAAATTTTAGAATTATCTTACCAATTTTTGAGTCTTTTGAAAATTCTAATGAAGAGTTAACCAATTATACATTTGGAATTAATGGATTTGACTATGCAGATTATAACCCAGAATTTGGTGGCAGATTTAGAACTAATGAAGGTAGAGGTTTTGCTAATTAAGGAAATAGAGCCATTACATTAGATAATTTTAATAATTCTGGAACTGCTAAAAACAATGAATTGATTTTTACCTACAATCTAAGTAGTTATATAGATTCTGCTGTTTATTTAGATTTTAGTTTCTTATATAGAGGTGAAACAGATGGTAACGATAAAATTTATGCTCGTGGAGCGGAAAATAGAAATTGGATAGAAATTTATGACTTGTTTGCAAATCGTGCTGATGCATTTGGTAATTATAAAAACGTAAAATCAATTAATTTATATAAAAAATTAAAGATTGAAAATAATCAAGCTTTTTCGTCATCTACTCAAATTAGAATTCTGCAAAGTGGAAACAGATCTGCTACTTCACTCTATACAGATGGTGGTTATACTTTCGATGATTTTAGGTTGTATAATGCAGGTGTGGATGTTTCCTTATTTGATGCGCAAATTAAAAAAGTAATTTGCAATAAGAATTTTATTTCTACTCCAATTTCAATCTCTGGAATTAATCATTCGTCACAGATTATAAATTCATTACAAGTTACGTATCAAATAAATAACAACACACCAGTTACTGAAACAATAACCAATAGTATCAATCCATTGGATACTTTTACTTATACATTTCTTTCAAAATTTAATCAAACTACACCAGGAAAATATAATGTAAAAGTTTGGGTTTCTAATGTTGGCGATAATTACAGAGGAAATGATTCTATTATAAATATTCCAGTTATTGTAATGCCAACCATTGATTCTTTTCCTTATTATAATGATTTTGAAACCAATAATGGAAATGTACTTACTGATGGCGTAAATAATTCATGGATTTTAGGAACACCAACAAAATACAATATAAACAACGCTGCACAAGATAATAAAGCTTGGACAACTGGCTTAAATAAAGGATATAATTTTAATGAAAATTCATATCTATATCTTGGTTGTTTAGATTTAACAAATTGCACAAAAGATCCATTATTGTCTTTCCATTTTATTTCTGTAATGCAACAAGAATCTGATTCAGCATACATTGAATATAGTTCTAACGGTACTCAATGGAATCGGTTAGGATGCTATAATTGTGGCTTAAACTGGTACAATGGTTACAATTCAAAACCATATTGGGATCGAATTGTCTTTCCTTGGCAAACAGCACACATTAATATTCCTTTAGCTAACCTTGCAGATAGTTCTAATTTTATTTTTAGATTACATTTGCTTTCTGATGAATATATTGTTTCTGAAGGTTTGGCTATAGATGATATTCATATTTTAAAAGAATATGATGATATTGCTAGTACCGATTCAACTTATATTTCTCAACTTTCTACTGGAAATGGTTGGGTGAAATTTTATAGAAACGGAAAATTAGCAGCAGAATTATTTGATGATAATAAAAATTTAGGAAATGTAACCGTTGGATTCGAAGCAAATACTTTAAAACATAAAATTTTTAAAAATAAAAATATACTACCAAGAAATTGGGTGATTAAACCACAAAATGTTCGCTTAGGCAATTTTAAAGTAAGACTTTATTTAACAAATACTGAATACACAAATTATGTTTTAGCTGAAGATTCCATAAATAGAATGGGTGATATCGGCATGTTAAGATACTTAGGACTTAACACTAACTTAGATATTATTGACAATCATGTAAAATCATTTTATAAATATTACACACCTGATGAAATTCAATTTTATCCATACAATGGTGGTTATTATGTTGAGTTTACAACAGACACATTAGGTGAATTTTATTTAGTAAGTACAAAAAATGATGCTGATGCAGTACAAAGCATTAACATTTCAGATTTCAGCGCAGTTCCTCTCGATAATGATGTTTACTTAGAATGGATATCTTCTCAGGAAATAAATAGTAAAGAATTTGTAATTCAATACTCTTTTGATGGGCAAACATTTATTGATGTAGATACAGTGCCTGCAGGTGTTTTTTCCAACCATGCAACTAATTATAACTTCTTGCATTTATTAAATTCAAATGGTGGTGTCTTTTACTACAGAATAAAAATTGTAGATAATACTAATAAATTTACATTTACTCAAATTGATTCTGTTTATTTTGCACCACGTGTTGGTGTTAAAGAAAATACGACTCAGATAAAAGCATACATATCTACTAATGACATAATGGTTGAGTTTAAAAATAAAACGCAACTTAATTCAAAAGTCAATATTTACAATACGGAAGGTCGTTTAATATTTAGCAAAAAAATGATATTCAATAACGGTGTAAATGCACTTGGTATTCCAGATTTTTCTGCCTGGAGCACTGGTTCTTATTTTATGCAAATACAATCAGAATCGGAAAATTATTATTCTAAATTGCTGAAACTCTAAATGAATGAGCTCAAAATTGTTGCTACCAACGATGGTAGTTCTACTATATTTTCTGAAAAATATAATCAACAATATCATTCGTTACATGGAGCATTGCAAGAGTCAATGCATGTGTTTATTCAAGCAGGTTTACAATTTAAACAAACCAATTTAAAAGAAATCTCAATTCTCGAAATTGGATTTGGTACTGGTTTGAATGCATTACTTACATTAAATGAAGCAACAAAATCTAATACAAAAATAAATTTTACAACTATTGAAAAATATCCGTTATCTACTGATATCATTAAGTTTTTGAATTATGGATCTGTGATTTCGATGGATAATTCTTTTGCTTTATTTAATCAAATGCATGCATGCGAATGGAATACTTTAACTTCGATTTCAAATACATTTTATTTCAAAAAATTAAAAATGGATTTTGAAAATATTGATTTTATAAACGAGTTTGATATTATATATTTTGATGCATTTGCACCAAATGCGCAACCAGAATTATGGACAATTTCTATGTTTGAAAAGATGTTTAATGCCTTAAAATTTAATGGTATTTTAGTAACCTATTGCGCAAAAGGAGAAGTAAAAAGAAATTTAAAAATGGCAGGTTTTCAAATTGAATCTTTAAATGGTCCAGTTGGAAAACGAGAAATGACAAGAGCTCATAAAAAATAATCATGTACGATTTTCTTATAATAGGACAAGGAATTGCCGGTACTTTACTCGCTGAAGAATTATTGGCAAATCAGCAGTCTGTTTTTATCATTGATAAATACCATCCAAATTCATCATCAAATATTGCAACAGGAATTGTAAATCCAATAACTGGAAGAAAATTAGTTAAATCATTTATGATTGATGAATTATTGCCAATTTGCGACGAAGTATATTCTACAGCAGAAAAAAAATTCAACAAAAAATTTATTTTCCATCAATCAATTTACAAACTATTTTCTTCACAAGAAGATATTGCAATTTGGAATAAGCGAAAAATCGATCCAGAATATACAGCTTACATGAGCGATATCGTTTACATTAAAAATGAACAAGTCAATAATAGGTTAGGTGCTGGAATTATAAATAATTGTTTTTGGTTGGATGTTCCTTTATTTATTGCTACATACAGAAATTATTTTATTGAAAATAAACTATTGCTTGATGAAGTTTTTGATTTTAATGAATTAAAAATTGATAACACAATTCAATATAAAAACATTGAAGCAAAACACATCATATTTTGCGAAGGATATAAAGCAATCGAAAATCCATTGTTTAATTTTATTCCATTTACTACCGCAAAAGGTGAATTTCTTGTTTTTAAATCTGATGAATTAAAATTGGAATCTATTTTAAATAAAAATTTTATTGTGCTACCAAAAGGAAATAATTTATATTCGATTGGTTCAACTTTTGTTTGGAACGATATTGAAGAAGTAGTTACACCATCTAGCAAAAAGGAACTGACAGATAAGTTATCAAAAATAGTAAATTGTTCATATACAATTGTAGAAGAAAAGGCCGGTATTCGACCTACTATTAAAGACAGAAGACCTGTTATAGGTTGTCTTCCAAGCCATAGAAATGTCCATATTTTTAATGGTTTAGGAACCAAAGGAGTTTCATTAACACCGTATTTTTCCAAATATCTAGTTCAGAATTTATTGCATGGTCAAAAAATTAGGAATGAGGTTTCTATTAACAGATTTTTAGATACTAAAGTCATATAATTTCTATTAACTTTGCAAAGATTAAAAAACTAAATTTAGTATGAATCATTATAAATCATTATTGAAAGTTATTCCTTTGCTAATTTTATTAGCATTAGTATACAAATTCAGGTATAAATTAAAATTACAACAATCTCCTGAAGAAGCAGCAGAAATTGTAGATTCATCTTACTATTATCATAAACCAAAAGAAATTGAACCAATTTCGCATGGTACAATTATGAACCGACCTTTTAATGGTATTGATGCGTCAAAACATAAAGTTGAACACTTAATGAATAGTGGTATGGATATGATTAGCAATGATCAATATTATTTGGTGAAACTGTATGATAAAAAACAACAAATTGAAGTCTATATAGCAATCAGAGATTTTAGATTATTAGATAAAATTCCTTTTCAAACAAAGTTTGTAGATGGTCAAAAGATTTTAATTACAGCTTTCGTTAAAGATGAAGTTGGAGTAAATGCGATGTTTGGTGGAACTATTTACAATAATGAAGGTACTTTAAAATTAACTGGATACAGTAAAGCAAATAAAACAATTTCTGGCGTATTAGATGCTAAGTTGCAAGCAGTAACAGCAAACGGTTATTGTAAAATTGAAAACTTAGTTTTTAAAAATGCAATTGCTGATTTCTCGAATTAATTGAGCTGATACTGCAACGTCAACAAATTATTATATAAACCATGTTCTAGGTTACTTAATTCATAGTGGCTACCTTGTTCCACAATTTTTCCTTGATTAATTACTAATATTTTGTCTACATTTCTAATGGTAGATAAACGATGTGCTATAATAATAGTTGTTCTATTTTCCATTAAGGTTTCGAGTGCTTGTTGAACTAATTTTTCTGATTCTGCATCTAATGCACTTGTTGCTTCATCTAATAATAAAATTGCTGGATCTTTTAAAATTGCGCGCGCAATAGCAATACGCTGACGTTGTCCACCTGATAATTTAATTCCACGTTCACCAACAATGGTATCCAAACCTTCAGGAAATTTGGATATAAATTCCATGGCATTAGCTTTGGTTGCTGCCATCAAAATTTCATCATCAGTAGCATTTAATTTCCCATACAAAATATTCTCTTTAATTGTGCCACCAAATAGTAAAACTTCTTGTGGTACAATGGCTAAATTTCCGCGTAATTGCTTTAATGAAATCGAATTAATATCCGTATCGTCTATTAATATTTTTCCAGCATTAACATTATAGAATTTTAATAATAATTGAATGATGGTAGATTTTCCTGCACCTGATGGACCAACTAATGCTACTTTTTCTCCAGATTTTATTTCAAAATTTAAATGCTCAAAAATAGGCATATCTAATCTTGATGGATAGGTAAATGCAATATCACTAAATTGAATGGAACCTTTTAATTTCTGAATATTTAATGGTTGTGTATCTGTTTCTTGTGGTGTGTTTAAAATATCTACAATACGTTCTGTTGCACCAATTGCTTTTAATAATCGTACAAATGTATCACTCATTCCACCAATCGATGCACCAATAAAAACGGTATACATCAAAAATTCAATCAGTTTACCAATAGTAATTATTTTTTGTTCAACCATTCCTGTGCCTTCCCAAATTACAAAAAATCAATGAACCAAATAATGCAATGATTATAAATGAAATAAACGCACCTCTGTAGATAGCATTTTTCAATCCAAGATTCATCGATTTATCAATTTGAAATCCAAATCGTTTAGATTCAAAAAGTTCGTTTGAATAAGCTTTCACTGCATTGATCGCTTGAAATGTTTCATCAACTACAACATTCGCATCTGCTAATGCATCTTGCGTTTTTTTGGAGTTAGTTCTTATAAATCTTCCAAAATAAATTGTTAACAAAATAATTACTGGAAACGAAGCCATCATTATTAATGTCAATCTTGGACTTGCAATAATCAACAAAATAATTCCAAAAAATAAAATGGCAATTTGGCGAAAAAATTCTGCTAACGTTAGTGATAAAGTATCTTGTAAAGCAGCAACATCATTTGTAATTCTGCTGTTTAATTCACCAACTCTGGTGTTTTCAAAAAATGGAATAGGTAAGCATATTATTTTGTTATACAAATCTTTACGAATATTTGCTAATGCTGGCTCATTTACTTTTGCAAAAACCAACACACGCATGAATGAAAATAATCCTTGAAAAATCATAACGCTTGCTAAAAGCAAAGCAATTTCATTTCTGTTTTTTAAAATTCCTGTTGGATTTCCAACTGATGAGTCTACCAATAAACCAATTCCTTTTGGTAAAACCATTGATGTTACGCTGGAAAATACCAAGAAAAAATTCCTAAAAAAAAATACCATTTGTATGGTTTTATGTAAGAAAATAATTGTTTGGATTTTTGGAGCGAAGATTTATTGAGTTTTCCTTTTGGTAAATCATCTGATGCTCTGTTTGGAATAGCCACTTTGATTGAAATTTAGTAAACAAAAATACTACATTTTAAACTAACAAACGTTCGGCTTCAAAAGTTTACAATTATTTAGTAATCAATTCACTTATGAATTTACTTTGCAGATTGATTTTGTGTATTTTTAACTAAATATTGTACAATGAATTTCATTAAAATACATACCAAAAATTATATAGTAGTGCATGGTTATGATGAACACAACAAAGAAATTGAAGAAACAATTGAAGTAAACGAACCAACCGAAAAATTGATTGCGGTAAATCGTATTTTATCCATTTCTGAAAAATATATTTTAACATCGTATGCACACAACAGAATTATTTATTGGCAATACGAAGAAGATTTTAAACAAATACAGGCGCAATTGAAATTGCAAGGATTTTTAATTAATTAGATTTTTAAAGAATGACACCAGATTTCACAAAAGACTTAAATGGTTTATTGCCAGCAATTATTCAGGATTTCGATACAGGAAAAGTATTAATGCTTGGTTTTATGAACGAAGAAAGTTTTGCAAAAACCAAAGAAACAAACAAGGTAACTTTCTTTTCTCGCAGTAAAAATCGCTTATGGACAAAAGGTGAAGAAAGCGGTAATTTTTTAGAAGTTATTGATATTAAATTAGATTGTGATAACGATACTTTTTTAATTAAAGCAAAACCTGTTGGCGCAGTTTGTCATACTGGAAATGATACTTGTTGGTACGAAAAAAATAAAGATGATTTTTCATTTTTACATCAATTAGAAAAAGTTATTTTAGATAGAAAACAAAATCCAAAAGAAGGTTCTTACACGAATTCACTTTTTGAAAAAGGATTGAATAAAATAGCTCAGAAAGTTGGCGAAGAAGCGGTTGAAGTAGTTATCGAAGCAAAAGATAAGAACGATGATTTATTTAAGAATGAAAGCGCTGATTTGCTGTTTCATTTATTGGTTTTATTTGCAGAAAAAAATATTTCTTTGAATGACGTAATTGATGTTTTGAAAAAAAGACATCAAGTTAAATGAGAGAATGTATTAATTTGAAAATGAAATAATGTAGTAATGAATATTACTATAGATATGTTTCTCTATCATTTAATTATTACATTACTACATTACTTCATTACTTCATTACTTCATTATTACATTACTACATTATTTCCATCCTATTTCAGCCATATAAAATCCATCAACACCATAAAATGCTGGTGATAGTTTAATTTCTTTTACTAATTCAAAATCAGGATTGTTTTTTAAAAAATGCTGAATTTGCAATTCACTTTCACTTGGTAAAATACTACAAGTTGCATAAATAAGTTTACCATTTTTATGAATCAACGAATCGTATTTTTCTAGTAATGCTGCTTGAATTGTTTTATAATTGTCAATGTCAGAATTTTTAGTTTCCATTTTACATCAGGGTTTCGTTTAATCGTACCTATGCCAGAACAAGGCGCATCTATTAAAATAACATCCAAATTTTTTAAGAACATTGCTTTTTCAAATGAAATAATTTCTATGTTTTTGCAACCAGCGTTATTTGCTCGATTGGCTAATGTTTTAGTACGTTCTGGCTTAAAGTCAGTTGCATAAATTTTTCCTTTGTTTTGTAAAATCGCTGACAGATGCAAACTCTTTCCACCAGCACCAGCGCACAAATCCAACACGATTTGATTTGATTTTAAATCACAAAATTCACCAATTAATTGTGAACCTAAATCTTGAAATTCAAAAAAACCTGATTTATAAAAAGTAGAGTTTTTCAAATTGTTTTTTGATGATATTTCAATACAGTTTTTAAAAGAAAATCCTGTTTTTTCTAATGCTGTTGGATTCGTGATTTTTGCATCAATATTCTCTTTCAATAATAATTCTAATAAATTTTCTGGTGTAATTTTTAACGTGTTAACTCTGATAAAAGTTTTTGCAGGAATATTTAATGCAGTTGCAATACTATTCCAATCTTCACCAATTTCATCGAAACATTTTTTATCTAACCATTCAGGAAAACTAATTCTTCCATCAAAATTTATCAACCAATTTTCCGGTTTAGAAATATCAAATTCACAATCAAAAATTTCAGGATTTACGATTTCTTTTTTTCTGTTTAATAAACTAATCAATATATAATTATTCCAATTTCCAATCGACCATTTTCTATTGACCATTAACTGCTCATAATTACGTTTCCATCTAACAATATCATAAATGGTTTCTGCAATAAAACTTCTATCGCGTGAACCAAATTGTTTATTGTTTAATAAAATATGCTGTACTTCTTTGTCAGCATAAATTCCATTATTAAAAATTTCGTGCAATCCATTTTTTACAATTTCCAGCAACGGTTTATGCAGTTTAATTGGCTTTGACATGTTTTATTGTCTTGTAAATTTGTTTATTAATGCTTGATGTTGTGGAAATTCTTTAATTAATTTGTCTCTTTCAGCTAATTCAAATTCTTCAAAACTAAATGCAGGTACAACCGTGCAACCACAAAAGGCGAAACCTTCATCACCAACACATTCACTGGCAAACCAATGATTTGCTTTTACAACATATTGAAAATTTAAATGCTCTTTTTTATTGGACAGAATTGTTTGATGATATTTTCCTTCTAAATCTATTTCATGTATAATAATTGCATCACCAAAATACCAATTCCATTGTTCATCTGATTTTATTTTATGAAATGCAGAAAAATTATTTTTAGTTAGTAAAAATAAAATGGAAGAAAATAAATTATCGCTATGCAAAAAAGTACGTTTGTAAAAACCACCTTCTGGATGCTTTTCTAATTGATATTGTTCAATAAAATCTTGTACGTTCAACATAGATTAATTTAAGGTCAAATTTGCACATCTTTTTTGATTAATTATAATAGGATAAGTATTTTAGAACTTCAATATGCAAAATCAGAAACCAATACTCGTATTTAAAATCGGAACTTCATCAATAACTGATAAAAATGGCAATTTAGATGAAGCCGTTGTTTTGCAAGTTGCGCATCAGATTGCCTTGTTGCACAAAAAATATCACATCGTAATGGTTTCATCTGGTGCAGTTGGTACTGGTAAAAAATTTATTAAAAATTATACAGGAAAAATTGAAGAGCGCAAAGCTGCTGCTGCGATTGGTAATCCTATTTTAATTCATAAATATACAGAAGCATTTAAAAAATATAAAATTCCTATTGCACAAAGTTTGTGCGAACGTAGTCACTTTTCTGATAGGATTAAATTCTTACAATTGCGAGCAACATATGAAGAACTTTGGAAGAATGGAATTATTCCAATTGCGAATGAAAATGATGTGGTAAGTTCGCGAGAATTAAAATTTTCAGATAATGATGAATTAGCAACATTATTAGCTGCTGGTTTTGGTGCAGAAATTTTATTAATAGGTACTACTGTAAATGGTGTTTTGGATAAAAGTGGAAAAGTGGTAACACGAATTGATGATTTTAATGATAAAATTTTATCGCTTGCTAATAATGAAAAATCGGACGCTGGTTTAGGTGGAATGACTAGCAAACTTACCTTTGCACATTTAGCTACAAGCATGGGAATTAAAGTAGTTATTTTTTCTGCAAGAGAAAAAAATAGTTTGATAAATGCTGTAAAAGAGAAAACAGGAACGGTTTGTGTGCCAAAAGTTGTTTCAAAAACTGCTCGACAAAAATGGTTAGCAAGTGGAAGTTTAGTTATTGGAAATGTTCAAGTAGATGAAGGAGCACATAAAGCTTTGTTAAAAAGAAAAAGTTTGTTAGTGGTTGGTGTACAGTCAATAAAACAGCAATTTTCTATAGATGAAGCATTTGAAATTACTGACGAAAATGGTAATGTATTTGCTGTGGCTCGTGCTAAAATATCATCTAAAAATTTTGAAAAAAACAGCAAACAACAAAACTTGATTTTAGCACATGCTGATGATATTGTGCTACTTTAAAAAATAAATTTTAAAAAATTTATGGAATTTGACATGTTTGTGTATCTAAATAACAAACAAGTTATTTATGTCAGAAATTTCAGAAAAACAAATTGGCTCTAAAATCTATCTAATTCGCGGTGTTAAAGTGATGTTTGTTCCGAAGCTTCGGAAATGATTTAGCTGAACTCTATCAAGTACAAACAAAAGTTTTAAATCAGGCAGTCAAACGTAATATTCATCGATTTCCGAAAGATTTTATGTTTCAACTTACTGAAAAAGAATACATTACACACTTGAAGTCACAATTTGTGACTTCAAGTTTTCAAATGGGGTGGAAAGCGATATTTACCTTTCGTATTTACTGAACACGGAACAGTAATGTTAGCAAGTATAATTAACAGTGCAATCGCTGTTGATGTAAGCATACAAATTGTACGAATTTTTATAAAATTGCGACAATTACTGGAATCAAATAAAGAATTATCCGATAAAATATTAAAGTTAGAAGAGAAATATGACGAACAGTTTAGTATTGTCTTTGATGCTATCAAGCAATTATTAATTCAAAATAATGAAATAATTGAGAGAACACCTATTGGTTTTAAAATGACAAATTCTTCCAATGATGCATCATGATTTTATAAATCAACGCTTGAAAAAGGCATCATAATTTTTGCATCTGCATGGTTCATTTTAAAGTTTTTTAATTCTTCAGGTAAATTTGTCGTTCTGAAATATTGTACTGGTTTATTTACATTTCCAAAAAAACTATTCCAATGATGTAGTAATAATACATCAGGTTTTAATTGTTGATTGATTCGAATAATATCATCGAAATTTCTGTCTTTATTCCAATAAATATGTGCTAGCATATTACAGTTTCTTTCTTTGCAATTCTTAATTAATAGTTTTTCTGATTTCTCTGTCATCTTTCCACCGAGCATCGCAAAGCGATATACTACACTATCATCTTGTAAAACATCAACTAAAAAAGAATTACATTTTCCCATTTTCCATTGCCATAATTTTTGAGGAAATTCTGTTAGAGCTTTTTCATAAATACCATCCAAAAAGGTAATGTTTGCTATATGTGGTGCATGCACAGAAGCAATTGGCAATACTCTAAATGTGCTATCTTGGTCGTAAATCCAATCTGTTTCGATATCATGTTTAATTTCAACTTTTTGATTTTTTTGAATTTCACTACTCAGCATTAGCAAATTACTCTTGTCACTTACAATTTTTGTATTTTCATTTGGCAAAAAATTCTGAATATCCATACAATGATCGTAATGTCCATGCGAAATGGTAATCATTGAAACATTATCGAATAAACTATCAGCAATGAGATTATTCAGCTTTGGTAATTTTGCCGTACTAAAGATCGTTGAATAAATATTTGGATTACTAAAAAATGGATCGCAAACAATTTGCTTATTGTTATAATTAATTATAAAACCAGATGTTCCTAAAAATGTAAGTCGGATTTTATTTTTATTTTCTGATTTTAAAATATAATTTTCTATAGATGATGGCTCTATTTTTTTTCCAATAAGTTCAATTTTTAATCCAGCCAAAAATAGCAAAGTAAGTAGAGTTAAAATTGAATATTTTATAATCTTTTTAAGCATAGATAAAGATAAAAAAAAAGTACAAACCTTTATTCTAATTTAATATGGAACTGTTGTAAAATGATTGTCAGTAACATAACTTTATTAAAATGAATAAATAATGAATTCTATTTTACATTTGCTACAAGCAACTCACAAATCTTCTGTTTTAATAAAAAATTTATCGAAAGAAAATAAGATAAAAATATTACTACGATTGGCTGATTTATTATTAGAAAATCAATCCAAAATTATACTAGAAAATAAAAAAGATTTGGATAAAATGCAGGATTCAGATCCTAAAAAAGATAGATTATTATTAAATGAAAATAGAATTAATGATTTAGCAAATAGCTTAAATGATATTGTAAAATTAGACGATCCAACCAATAAAATTTTATCTGATAATATCTTAGAAAATGGTTTGCATATACAAAAAATCACCGTTCCAATTGGTGTAGTTGGTGTAATTTATGAAGCACGACCTAACGTTACCATTGATGTTGCTGCATTATGTTTGTTTGCTGGAAATGCTGTGGTATTGCGAGGTGGCAGCGATGCAGAATATACTAATATTGCATTGGTTGAAATTATTCATCAGGCATTACAAGAATATAATATCGATACAAACGTAGTACAGTTGCTACCAGTTGATAGAAAATTTGTTACAGAATTATTGCACGCTGTAAAATTTGTTGACATTATAATTCCGCGTGGTTCGCAGCAGCTAATTGATTTCGTTCGAGAAAATTCAAAAGTGCCAACTATCGAAACGGGTGCTGGTGTTTGTCATACTTATATAGAAAGTTCAGCCAACTTAAATGATGCAGTAAAAATTGTTATCAATGCAAAAACACAACGTCCGAGTGTTTGCAATGCATTAGATTCTATTTTGGTTGATAAGAAAATTGTAGCCGTTTTTTTACCTAAATTAATTAAAGATTTTACTGAATTTGATGTTGAAGTTTTTGCTGATTATGATGCGTATGAAATCTTAAATCAGCAGAATTATCCTAATTTAAAAAAAGCAACAGACGATAATTTTGGCATTGAATACCTTGCTCAAAAATGTTCCATTAAAACGGTTGAAAATATTGACGAAGCATTAGAACATATTGCAAAATATTCTTCCAAACATTCAGAAGCAATTGTTTCAAATGATGCAGAAAAATGCGAACGTTTTTTAAATGAAGTAGATGCAGCAGCAGTTTACACCAATGCTTCCACACGTTTTACTGATGGAGCTTGCTTTGGCTTAGGCGCAGAAATTGGAATTTCAACACAAAAACTACATGCACGCGGTCCATTTGCTTTAGAAAAATTAACTACCGAAAAATGGATAGTGCGTGGAAACGGACAAACTCGATAATTCTAAATAAGCATGAATTTTATTTCTTTTGTAAAGCAATAATTCTATTTTTTATCTTTATCTTAAGTGTTTAAAATTTATCACTTTAGCTATCACTTTTCCAAAAATAAAACTATGCAAAAGCTATTTCTACTCATCACTTTCACCATCACTTTCACTTTCACTCAAGCAATAGAAATCAATCCAAAAAACATACAAATTATTCGTGATAAATATGGTGTGCCGCATATTTATGCAAAGACAGATGAAGAAGTTGCTTATGGTTTGGCTTGGGCAACTGCTGAAGATGATTTCAAATCCATGCAGGAAAACTTCTTAACTGTTCGCGGACGCTTAGCAGAAGTAAAAGGAAAAGATGGCGCTATCATGGATTTTTTAGCTGCGTTTGTTGGAGCAAATGAAAGCGTTGATAAATTATACGAAAACAGTTTTTCGCCAAAGTTCAAAAGTATGTTAAGTGCTTACGTGTTGGCTTGTAATAAATTTGCTAAACAACATCCAGATAAAGTTTGGATAAAAGATGTTTTTCCTGTAACAGAAAAAGATGTAATTGCTGGCTACACAGTTGGCTTGGCGTTGATGACAAATGTACCATTTGCAATCATGAAAATTTCGAATGGTTCTATCGATAAATCGAGTTTGGCAACACCAAAAGGTAGTAATGGCTTTGCCGTGAACGCAAACAAAACAAAAGCTGGAAACACCTATTTAGGTATCAATTCACATCAGCCATTGGAAGGTCCATATTCTTGGTATGAAGCGCATGTGCACTCTGATGAAGGTTGGGACATGCTTGGAGGCACGTTTCCAGGTGGTGTTACTATATTTCATGGTGCCAATCAAAATTTAGGTTGGGCTCATACTGTTAGTTTTGCAGATCATGATGATGTGTATAAATTGCGCATGCATCCAACCGAAAAATTGACGTATTTTTTTGATGGTAAATGGTTAAAGCTGGAAGAGAAAAAAGTAAGAATGTGGGTCAAAATATGGTGGATTATAAAAATTCCTGTCACTAAAAAATACTATAAAAGTGTGTACGGTCCAACATTAGAAAAAGATGGAAATTATTATTCAGTTCGATTTGTTTCTGCATTTGATATTCGTGGTGCTGAACAATGGTATCACATGAATAAAGCTAAAAACTTTGATGAGTTTCAAACAGCAGTGAAAGAAATGAAAATTCCAGGTTTAAATATTATTTATGCAGATAAAGAAAATAATATAATGTTCTTAGATAACGGACATTTTCCACGCAAAAATAAAAACTATGATTGGTGGCACGTTGTTCCTGGTGATACATCGGCAACGCTCTGGACAGCCAATGATTACTATGGTTTTGATAGTTTAGCAAAAGTAATTAATCCAAAATGCGGTTATGTTTTTAATAACAATAATACACCATTTAATTGCACATCAAAAGAAGATAATTTAGACAGAAACTTAAGTCCGTTAAAAGAAAATTATTTTAGATTTAATGATAATCGTGCATTGCGTACCGGTTTTTTATTTGCCAATAGTGGGAAAATTTCTTACGATGAATTAAAAAAAATAAAGTATGATCAATCTTTTATGGATCCAGCATATAATTATGCAATGACAAATATTGAAGATATTTTGCATTTAGATGAAAAAAAATATCCGCAAATAAAAGCAAGTATTTTGCTGATGAAAAACTGGAATCGTAGTTGTGATGTAAATAATAAACAAGCAGCGATGGTTGCTTTAGTAATTCATTTTGTAATTGATAGATTAGTTGAAGAAGGAAATTTCCCAGCAACACAAACAAAAGTGAAAGAATGGTTTTTAGTAAAATGTGTAGAAGATGCACAAGCACATTTATTAAAACATTTTGGAAAATTGGATATTCCATTAGGTGATTTACAAAAGTTAGTACGTGGTAAAAAAGAGTTACCAGTTGGTGGTGTGCCTGATGTAAATGCAGCAATGATGGTGTCTAAATATAAAAACGGATTATTTAAAGCTGAAGCAGGTGAAACGTATATTGAGTTAGTACAGTTTACAAAAGATGGACCTATCATTGAAAGTATTTCGCCGTATGGTGCCAACAATGTAGAAGGCAACAAACACTACGATGACCAAATGGATTTATTTGTTGCACAAAAATGCAAAAAGATGTCGATGAATTATGATGAAATTATGCGCGATAAAGAAAGCGTTTATAATCCAAATTAATTTCAAACACCTTCAAGGTTTTTAAAACCTTGAAGGTGTTTTTAGCGATAAATCTCAAAATATCATCATGGAAAAAATAAAAATCAATCTCGGTCGCGTTCAGGAAACATTGCTGTTGCCGTTAGTGTCTCGTGCAAAAGAAACGCAGTATAAAAATCCTTTATTAAACGATACAAAAGCAGTAGAATTATTTGAACAATTAGATGTCGATAAGAAAAAATTATTGCGCAATATTACAGAAATTGGTGTGCATGGTTTATGTTATCGTGCATATAAAATGGATGAAGCGATACATGAGTTTCTGCAAAAACATCCAAATGGAAAAATCTTAGATATTGGTGCTGGTTTAGATACAACTTATTATCGTTGTGATAATGGTAAAGCATTGTGGTATGATTTGGATTTACCTGATTCCATAGCACTCAGAAAGCAAGTGTTACCTGAACCAAACAATCGTATTAAATATATTGCAAAGTCAATGTTAGATTATTCTTGGATCGATGATATCGGTGATATTTCAAATGGTTTATTTATTACAGTTCCTGGTGTGTTGCCTTATTTTAAAGAAGAAGACGTCAAAATATTTTTGTCTACGATTGCACCCAAACTAAAAGGCGCAGAAATTATGTTTGATGTGATTTCTAACTTCGGAAAATTCTTTGTCGATATGCGCATCAAACGTGCAGGAATGAAAGAAGCACATTTAGAATGGGCAATCTTAGATCCGAAAATTATTACAACTTGGAGCAAACATATCGAAATTGTTCGAGCCATAAAATTCTTCGAAGGTATTCCAAAATCTAATCAACGCATTTCAACAAAAGTTGCGATGCGTTTTAATAAGATTTTTGATATGACACAGCTATTTCATTTGCGTTTTGTGTAATAAGTTATTACAGAGTTGCAAAGATAAATCACTGAGTTTTTTTTACATAATGTTACAAAAATATGCCTCAATTGCTGAGGCATTTTTTTTTGTTAATGATTTATAATTTTATTGAACTAAAATAGATTGTGTTGCAACACCATCATCACCAATAATACTTAAGAAATAAATACCTTTTTCAATTCCAACCAAATTCATATTTTTTGAATTTTTACCAATTCGAACATTCATTTCTTCTTCTGAAATTAATTGACCACTTACATTGTATAATTTTAATTGATAGGTTTTATGAGCAATCGATGTAAGTTTAATTTCAAACAAACCATTTGTTGGATTTGGATAGATTGAAAATCCTATATCTAATTTGTTGTACTTAACGCCAGTTAATGAAATATTTATTGCTGCTGAAGCTAATGAAGTACAACTATTATTTACCACTTCAACTTTATACGAACCATTTTGAGTTACTTTTAAATAAGCAACTGAAGTTGTGGTCAACAATACATTGTTTAAATACCATTTATATTGCGTTCCAGTTACATTACAAAATACAGTATCGTTTCTTCTTGTAATAGTTGGTGTAGTTGGAATCGCATTAACGACAACAGTATGCGAAACTGTTTTGGTGCAACCGTTAGAAGTTTTTGTTCCAGTTACATTATAAATAGTATTCGTATTTAATATTGGTGTTGTTTTAGGATTGCCATTTCCACCTAAAGTTGGCCAATTATAACTGCTGCTCCGCTATAGCTGTTAAAGTTGCAGTTTGTCCAGCGCAAATAGTAGATGAGCTAACTGTAATATTTGGTTTTATGGTATCCATACTGACCAAAACTGCATCTATAGAAGTACAACCATTTGATGTTTTATTTACAGTTAATAAATAATTTCCAGATGCACTTACAGTTGGTTGAGCAATTGCTGTATTTGACAAACCATTTGTTGGAGACCAAGTATAAGTATTTCCAGCTACAGCAACTGTACCAATTAATTTTGTAGGATTAGTACAAGTTAAAGTAATATCAATACCTGCATTTGCAATTGGTCGAATTGTATCAATAGAAACTAAAGCAATATCTGTTGATGTACAACCTGCAACCGTAACAGTTAAAGTATAATTTCCAGCTTTATTCACTGTTGGTGTTGCAGTATTTCCATTACTCACAATTCCAGCACCAGTCCATGAAAATGCAGCACCAATAGTGGTACTGCTTCCACTTAATTGTAGACTAGTTACAGAACAAGTAAGCAATTTGTCAGCACCAGCATTTGCATTTGGCAATGCTTTCACTCGTATAGATTTTGTTACAGTGCTAACGTTTCCGCTTTTGTATGCTTTTAACGTGATTACGTAATTTCCAATGGAATTAAACGTAGATACAATTGGTGTGGTAGTTCCTGTTGAAGGCGTTCCACCTAAGATTGTCCAGCGTATGGAATCTATTGAACCAGTTGAAGCTGTTGAAGTGCTGGTAAATGTTAGCGTTCTTCCAATGCAAACTGTTGTATCACTTGCAGTAAAAGAGGCAGTTGGTGTTGGTGTTGTAGTTGGTGTTTTCGAATATCTTCTAAAAAATTCCCAAATGGTTTGGCAATAATCCAAATCATTAGATGGTCTATAGTACCAATCATGGTCGCCATTTACGACTTTATACAATATTACTTTATTATTGTTCGATGTATGGCTATAAGTATATCGTATAAATCGTAATCCATCGCTTGCTAAGTCAGGCATCGTGTCGATAACTGGTGTTGTATTGCAGCCATTTTGTGTGACCCAAAATTGAGTAGTATTTTCAGCAGTTAAACCAAGGTAAGGAAATGGACTACCTGTTGCTGTATAAGTAATAGTTGGATCTGCAGTGCCATGAAAATGCAAATATGGAACAGGTACAGATGGAATCGATGTATTGTAATTGCCTCGTAAACCAGAAACACATGCTGCTGCAGAAAAACGTTTTGCATTAGACGCAGCCATTTTATTAGTCATAAATCCGCCAAATGAAAAGCCAAAAACATACATTCTGTTTGTGTCAATTTTGTAGCTTTTAATGATAGAATCCATAACTGTATTAATAAATCCAACATCATCTACTGCACTGTTTACTTCTACACCTAATGCACCTGCACCTGAATGCCATGCATTGGTGGTTAAGAGTGGATCTGGTAATGCTTCAGGATAAACAGCAATATAATTGGCTGTATCAGCAATAGATGACATACAAATTTGACTAAAATTAGAAGCTACATCACCGTTACCATGCAAACCAACTAATAATGGAACTTTTATATTTTGAGTAGTATAAATGGTTGGTACATAAATCACATATTTACGCGTAGAACCACCGTAAACCATGGTTTTATTAATAAAACTACCTGCAAATAAATTGCTCATAGTTGTTAAAAACAAAATAAGTAAGTAAAGTTTATTTTTCATTTTTTGTTTAATGTTGAAAGTGCAAGTTAATCTATTCTATCACAATTTTTTGAGAAGCAATGATTCCATTTTCGCCAATGATTTGAACAATATATATTCCGCTAGAAAACTGATTTTCTATTTGAATTTGTTCAGATGGAATGCTTGTATTTACATAAACTATTTTTCCAAGTAAATCATAAATCGTAAGTGCTATTTTCTTTTGATTTATAGCAGATAAATCAATAGTAAAGTTTCCAAATGAAGGATTTGGATAAATAGTAAAATGTTCGGATGCTGAATTATTTCTTATGGATGAAATTACAGATGTTTGTTTTGAATATTGACTGAAAAATTTCCAAATTGTTTGGCAATAAGAAACATCGTTGGTTGGTGTGCCATACCATTTATGGATACCATTAATTACTTTATAAAAAACTACATCACTTCGGTCTCTTCCGTTTTTGTAAGTATATCTTATAAATGTCAGTGTATCTGTTGAAGTATTTGGCATCGTATCAATTATTGGAATAGTATCACATTGATTTTGAGTCACCCAAAATTTCACAGTTTTTTCAGCACTTAAACCAAATCCTGGAAATAAACCAACTGTTTGTGAACCATCATATTTTATGGTTGGATCATTGGTTCCATGAAATTTTAAATAAGGAATACCTTTTGCTGGAACTAATCCAGCTAAAAAATTACCGTGTAAACCAGAAACATTGGCAACTGCAGCAAATCGTGAGGAATTTTGAGTTGCTAATCTATCCGTCATAAAACCACCAAACGAAAAACCAAAAACATACATTCTGTTGGTGTCAATACTATATTTTTTAATAACGGTATCGACTAAACCATTTAAAAAACCAACATCATCAATGGTACTGTTTACATTTATAAGACCAACACCAGCGCCAGAATTCCAAGCATTAGCGCCAAAAAATGGCAATCCTTCTGCATATACACAAATGTAATTTGCTGTGTCAGCGATGCTTGTTAAACAAATGTTTTTAAAATTGGAAATTTCATCACCATAACCATGTAAACCTAATAGCAACGGAACTTTTTTATTTTGAGTGTAGTAGATGTTCGGAACGTAAATTGAATATTTTCTGGTTTGTCCTTTGTATTTGTAAGAACCATCAATAAAGCCAGCAAAAGACGATACTGATTGCAATAAAATGGCAATGATTAATGAGAAATACAGTTTTTTCATTAGTTAGTTTAGATTACACAATTTAAGAATTTTTATACTCAATAGAAAATAAATTGCAATAATTATAATCAAGTGACAAACAAAAAAAGCATTCTCAAAAAATTAAGAATGCTTTTTTTTATAGTGTTATTTTTTTTATTGACCTTCAGGAACAACAGTACCTGGTTCTGCTTCTGGTTCTTCAGTCATTTTAGATTTTTTACTCTTTTTAGATTTTTTTGACTCTTTAAAAGAATCTGTTTTATTTGCTACAGCATATTTTTTATTTGGAAAACTAATTCTAATACCTGCATTAAAATATAATGTTGAGGCATTTATTTTTGGTTGTACTTCATCCCTTGGTTTGTTTGGATCTACTAAAGGTGCACCACTAGGATTTAATAAACCACCTATCAAACCACCAGCAGGAAACAATGATTTAAATCCATAACGTGCTGTATTTGATTCTTCATTAATTTCTTTTTTAAATGAGATTGTTTTCAAAAATTCTGGTGTTTCATCTATATTATTAATATTCGATGGGAACGGTCATAAGCCATCTGGTGCAGGTAATTTTATACCTAACACATTGATGCTTGCCTGTTGTTCAAATTCATAAAATTTTGTTTCTTTTATTGTGATTGTGTAAGCTTGTACTCTTACTTCACCAAATAGAGAAAAGTTTTTATTTAATTTAATTTCTGCTCCAATGGCAGCGCTTAAGCCAATTGTTGGATTAAAGGTAGATTTTGATCTTCCAATTAATTTGATTTCAATATTTGCTAATCCAGAAATATTTAATGGTAGTATCGGTAAACCTGCTAATGTTTCAATAATTCTACCTTGTTTATCTTTTATATATGCGCGTGTATCAGGTGAACCATGAAAGGGTAAAAGCGGACCTACTTTTGCAAATACACCAAACCTTTTTCCATTGTCCCAACGCATTACCAAATGTGTAGATAAATATTGTGCCACAGTAGAAGATCTTTGTGTTGCATAATAAGTTGGAATATCAATACGAGCATCTAAAGTTTCTGGATGCCAAGCTGCAGTCAATTGTGCTTCAAAACCAATATATTTGTTGAACATAATTCCACCTGTAATGTTAAATGCTAATCCGTTTCCATTGGTGCCAAATATTGGTTTTACACTTAAATCACCATTGCGTTGATACCAATCTTTATCTCCAATTTCTTTTAGTGGTGAACGCATTGCAGTTGATAAAAAAGGAATTCCATAACCACCTGATATAGATAAATATCCAGCTCTTCCAATTTTGTTTGGACTAATTGTAGCTGATTTCTCTGACTTTTTTTTAGATTTTCCTTTCGAAATCATCATAGATTTTTCTTCTCCAAATGTTGAAATCGTAAAAACTAAAAATAGAGTAAGTAATACTGTGTTTTTCATGTGTGTTAATTTATATTTTAAAGCAGTAGAAAATGATTAATGTTATCGTGAACTAAAATAAATAAAAAATTTACATTATCACAATAAACGTTAAATAAAAGTACTAAAATCTATAAAAAAGTAAGTTTTTATGCACCAATCATGCTGCCACCACAAACTCGAATACAATTACCGTTAATTCCATCAGATAGTGGTGAGCTCAAAAATCCGATTAATTCAGCAACATCTTCAGGCAAACCACCTTGCTTTAAAGTAGATAATCGTCGTCCACCTTCTTTCACAAATAATGGTAAACTTTCAGTCATTTTTGTTTCAATAAATCCTGGCGCCACTGCATTTGCATAGATTGAAGTTGTTTTTGAAATAGCATTCATATAACCAATCATTCCTGCTTTTGATGCTGAATAATTTGTTTGTCCAACGTTGCCTGCAATGCCAGAAATAGAAGCTAAGCCAACTACTTTTGCATGTTCTACAAAACCATTTTTTATAAATTGTTCGGTTAAATTTATACTTGCTTTTAGATTTACCTGCATAACACTGTTCCATTGTTGTTCGCTCATTTTTGCCAATGTTTTATCGCGAGTGATGCCAGCATTATTTACTAAAATATCGAGTTTGCCAAATTTCTCTAACACATATTTTTGTATTTTTTCAGCAGCATCATTTTGTGTAATATCAATTAAAAATGCTTCGCCATTAATTTCATAAGCCAATGCATTTGCATCGTCACTAGCTTGAGGCACATCCACAATAATTACTTTTGCGCCTTCGCGATGCAACACTTGTGCAGCAGCAGCACCAATGCCACGCGCGCCACCAGTTACGATGGCAATTTTGTTCGCTAATAATTGATTATTGGAAACTGAAGTTGAAATATTTGTTGCGTTTAATTCAATGACTTGTCCGGTGATAAAAGAAGATTTATCAGATAAAAAAAACAAAATTGCATTGGCAATATTTTCTGGAATTGCATCTGTAATTTTTAAATGATTGGCTGTAGTTCCATATTTTCCTAACTCTTTCGACAAGGCACGCGTGAAACCTTCAAACGATTTTTGAACTGCAAATGATTCACGGTTTGTTTTGTCTTCTTTTGATAAAATTAGAACACGCGCGTTTTTATTTATTTTTGAAATGAGTCGTTGCGCTTCTTTAAAAAAATCTGTAGTATCTTCTACCGTTTGAATGCCTGTTGCGTTTACAATAATTCCGTCAAATTTATTTTCGTATTCAGTAGTTAGAATACATTTTGAATTTAATATTTTATGTAGCGATTTTGAAATTTCATTTTCATTTCCAATGATTGTTACTTTTTTGTGTTCGATTTCTGTATCCGAAAATGGCTGATGATTTCTGTTTAATAAAGCTGGAATTGGCAATGGTAAATTCATTGCTTTTGCAATTTGTTTCACCAATGGATTTTGTAAGAAGTCGCTCATAGAAAGTAGTTATTAGTTATAGGTTATTTGTTATTCGAATTCAGTTTTAATTTGCGTTGTTTAAGCAAGTGCAAATATAATCTTGGAAATAGAAAAATGTATGCAATTAGAACTAAAATAAGAAATATTTTAACATATAGACTTGTTATCACGAACAAATTTACTATTATATAAATTTCACAAATCAAGCCAACAGGATAGCATAGAATAAATGCATTATATCTTAACCAAACAATTCCTTTTAGTTTCTGATTCAGTAATTCTGTACTATAATATGTATATCTAATTATTTCGGCAACACACCATGAAGCAAACATTAAATAAATAATGCTTTCTGCTCTGTGTTTTGTAAAAAAAAAATTTAACGGTTGTAAGTAAATACTGCAAAGAATAATTATTGAAAAATAGAGTATCATTAATCTTGCACCAGTTTGTATGAAGCATAAAAATGGTGATGAATTTGTCCATTTTTTATATGCATGAAATATTTCCAGCAAAGAAAAAATTTGGCAAAATAAAATTATCCAAAATGAATATAAAAGATTAAATGGCAAAACAATAATTGCAGCAAACCAACCTGTCAATTGCACTAAATTATAAGCGACTAAATATTTTTCAATGCGTGCATTCATTTTTTTCTCTATACAAGATACTTATTTAATTTATTTTTTTACTTTTAGATATGGATTTATTTCAAGAAGCAGCTGATAAAATGGTGATTTACCATTTGCGAACATCATGGTTAAATATTGCAAAAGTTTTTAATGATAAAGCCACGATGCACGATGGCACTATTTCGATGGCGTTTGTGTTGATGGCAATTTATGAAGACGATGGCGTGCCTGTTACCAAAATTGCACCACGCATCGGAATGGAGCCGAATAGCTTGTCGCGCACGCTAAATAGTTTAGAAGACAAAGGTGCGATTGTGCGCAAACAAGATGAAAATGACCAACGCAAAGTATTGGTGTTTATGACTGCTGAAGGAAAAAAGTTGCGCAAAATTGCATTAAAAACAGTGTTTGAATTAGAGAAAAGAATTTCAGAAAACATTACACCAAAGCAAATGCAGATTTTTAATGAAGTGATTAATCAAGTCTATACTTCATTAGATAGTTTTAAAAATGAAATGGCTGAAAAGTAGATTAATCTAAACCCATTTCTTTACGAAGCAAGACTATTTTTTCTAATTCCATTACATCTATTTGATCTTTTGGACGATTTACAGCTTTTTTATTTTCTATCAAATGATTGATATGTAAAAAAGGAACAGTAACATTTTCTATTTCAGCAATGGTTGCTGCTTCTAAGCATTCATCAAATGTAAATCCTTCTAAGCCTTTCATATCGATTAGAATATCTAACAAAACACCTTTACCAATATAGAAATTTGTCCAACCTGGAATAAATTGCATTTCGTTCCAATCCATTTCACCATATCCAAATACTTCAAGTGCTTTGCCAAAATTTTGTCTGTTTCCAATTTCATCTTTGATCCAAATTTCGATGATATTTCTTAAGGTTGAATATCCATGTATACTACATGCAAAATCACCAACTATAATAAATTGTACATTATTCATTTGAAGTGATTTCCAAAATTCTAATAAGTCTTCATCGTAAACATCCATGAAATTTATTCTTCAATTTTTTTGTGAGTCACTTTTGCATTTTTTAGCATAGTGTTGATGCGCATCATTCGTGTAAACAGACGAAATTTTTCTGTATCAGAAAGTAAAATCGCTTCCTTGAGCCGTCTAATATCTTGTGCTTCATACAAAGCATCCAAATCTTCTTCAGCCAAATTTATTGGTTGATTATTTGTTGGATATTCTTTGTGCATCATAACGCAATTTAATATTTTTTTCTGAATTTATCGTGCCACGATTATCGTGGCTCGATGGACTTTAAAATTTTTCTGGCATCAAAATTAACTCTACTTTATTGTTCAGATCAAAATATTTATTGAGTGCAGTTTTTATTTTATCTATCGTTAAACCATCAATTTGTTTCATGTATTCATCTAATTTATTGATGTCGTAATTATATTCATCGCAGTATTGAATTCTGCTCAACCAAAAATCATTTTCTTTCAAATCAGTTTCGCGTTCACGTCGTTGAGTTTCCTGCACTTTGGTTATTTTTTCAGCACTTGGTCCATTTTTTTTCAGTAAATCAATATTGTCATACACTGTTTTTACTAATTCATCTACACGAGTTGGATCGGTGTTAAACTGAATCGTAATTCCGTATTCATTTTTTGGACGTTGCACAAACGCACCATTTACACCAACACCATATACACCACCTTTGTCTTCGCGCATTGCTTCTCGCAACTGAATACTCAGCACTTTTACCATCGAATTAAAAATATAATTGTCTTCATCGTTCCATTTTGTTTCGCCATGAAAATGAATGCCAACTAAATCTTTTGGCGTTTTTCCCATTTCTACTTTCGAGTTTACAACACCATCTTTTTTGATGATGCCAGCATCTTTCCATGTTTCTTTTTTATTGGTGGAAGGCAAGCCACCCAAATAGGTTTCAAGCATTGGTTTTATTTTTTCTAAGTCTAAATTTCCAACAAAAACAAAGGTAAAATCACCAGCATTAGAAAAACGTTCGTTATAAATTTTCATCGCTTTTTCAAAATCAACTTTCTCTAATTTTTCTGTAGTAGTGATACCACGACGTATGTTTTTATTGTAAATTAAATTTTGGAATTTATTTGCAAAAAATGCGCCTGGATTGCTTAATTGCAACTCGACTTGCGCTTTTTGTTTTTCCATAAACGTTGTAAAATCTTCTTTTGATTTTCGTGGTTGTGTAGCATATAAATAGATCAATTGCAACATTACTTCTAAATCATTTGGCACACAACTTCCTTCAAAACCATCATTTAATTCACCAACGTAAGGAAATACATTTACAGTTTTTCCGGTTAGCATTTTTTGTAAGGTTAATTTGTCAAACGTCGCGATGCCACTTTCTTGTACAATTGCATTAGAATAATCGGCACTCATAAAATCTTCATCGTTGTATAAATTCGTGCCACCAGGACTATATGCTGTCATTAAAATTTCATCGTTTTTGAAATTAGTTGGTTTTAAAATAATACGTACACCATTTTTTAATTCTAAAGTAGTGATGTTGTATTTTGAATTTTTTGTTTCTTTAATTATAGAAGATGGTTTTGGCAGTTTTGATAACAATGGCTCATTGACAACCACATCTACATATGGTTTCACATCAGCTGTTTTTGCTTTTGTAACTAATTCTTTTATGTCATTTTCCCAAGGCAAAAATTTCTTTTCCGTTTCCGGTGCTGTTAAAACAATCACGCAATTTTCATCCGTAATATATTTTGCAGGCAACGCATTTATATCGTTTAATGTAATCGTTGGTAATATTTTTTTAGCTAAAGCATATTCGGTTTCGATTCCAGGTGCTGGTTCGTTTTCTAAAAAATTTGCAACATATTCTCTCACAAAATCAGCAGATTCAGTTTTATCTTTTTCTTCTAACGCATTTTTATAAGTGGTTAATAAATCAATTTTTTGTCGGTCTAATTCTGATTGTGTGAAACCATATTTTCGTACGCGTTCGTCTTCAGTTAATAATGTTTCTAGTCCTTTAATTGTTTGTCCGCTTTTAATAATTCCTGTCAAACTATATGCGTCGTTGTTTCTAGTTTCATTATCATAACCAGAATATGCAGCAAAAAATGGTGGATTTGGCTTCTGTATAATTTCTTGTAAACGATTATTAAACATAGCATTGAACAAAGAATTTATCAGGTTCATTTTATAGCCATCAACAGAATTTTCATTTATTTTTGGATGTTTATAAGTGATTATAGCTCTTGAAAATGTTGCTTCTGGATCGGTACAAATAGACACCAAGGTTTCTTTATGTGTTGGTAGATTATAAATTTCTTTTTTCTTTTCTGTTGATGGATTTTTTAATGCACCAAATCTTGTTTTTATTTCTTTTTCCATCGCATCAACATCTACATCGCCAACAATAACAACAGCCATTAAATTTGGTCGATACCAATCTTTATAAAAAGTAGACAAACGCTCATAAGGAGCGCGCATTAAAATTGCTGTATCGCCAATTGGCAAGCGTTCTGCGTAACGAGATTTGTAGTAAAGTGTAGGTAAAAATTTATACATCATTCGTGTGTTTGCACTTTGTCCAGAGCGCCATTCTGAAACTACTACACCACGTTCTTTATCTATTTCAGCAGGATCAAATGATAAACCACCAGCCCAATCTTCCAAGACTAACAAACCTTTATCTAAAATTTCTTTTTTGTCTGTTGGAATTTGCAACATATACACCGTTTCATCAAAACTGGTATAGGCATTTAAATGCGGTCCGAATTTAGTACCGATGCCTTCTAAATAATTTACTAATTCATTTTTTGAGAAATGCTTACTACCATTAAACGCCATGTGTTCTACGAAATGTGCTAATCCTTTTTGTGAAGCATCTTCTTGGTTAGAGCCAGCATTTACTGCTAATCTGAGTTCAACTCGATTTTCTGGTTTGCTATTTTTTTGCACATAATATTTTAAACCATTAGGTAAAATTCCTGTACGAACATTTGGATTAAGTGGTAATTTGTTTTGTTGATTGATTAATTCATCTACCTTTTCAACTGTTGTTTTAGTTTCTGTTTTTGTTGCTTCATTTACTGAAGTTGGTTGTTTTGGAACAATTGGTGGCGTTGGTGGAACTGGTTGTGCAGGTTCAACAGATTGTGTTTCTGTGGTAGCAACTGTTTTTGCTGTTTTATGACTACAACCTAATTGTAAGAAAACAATTGTTATTAATAAAAATTTAATTAGTTTTTGCATATAAAATGAGTTTGTAAATATTCAAAACAAATATCGTGAATATTATTTGTTTAGATGAAAATAAAATGTGAAATAAGCTTATTTCATCTGTTGTTTTTATTGTTTAATGGTACAGATGGAATTCGCAGAATATTTTATTTCAATTGTTATAATTTATGATGCTCATTTGAGTTCCATCTTCCGAATCGATGGCGAAATAAAGTAAGTAACTGCCACTACAACACAAGTCATACAACCACCAAAAATAACCGCTGGAACTGTTCCTAATAATGCAGCACTTGCGCCACTTTCAAATTCTCCAATTTCGTTGGAAGAACCAATAAACATTGAGTTCACAGCTGAAACACGACCACGCATTTCATCTGGTGTGGCAAGCTGCACAATGGTATGTCTGATAGAAACACTAACACCATCGAGCGCACCACTCATAATTAAACAAAACATCGAGAACCAAAATATTGTGCTGATGCCAAATAAAATAATAAAGATTCCAAATCCAAAAACGGCCACTAACAATATCAAACCTGCATGTTTTTTAATTGGAAAATAGGCGAGTATCATCAGCATAAAAATTGCACCAATTGCCTGTGAAGCACGCAGCCAACCCAAACCTTCGGCACCAACATGTAAAATATCTTTAGCATAAACTGGTAACAACGCCACTGCGCCACCAAATAAAACTGCAAATAAATCCAAGCTAATGCACGATAAAATTACTTTGTTATGAAATACAAATTTCAAACCTTGCATCGCACTTTCATAAACTGATTCGTTTTGTGGTGTAAAAAGGATTGGCTTTTTATCAATTTGAAATAAAGAAAAAATAGCAATCGTCAGCATCACAATGATAATAATAAATGTTGTGGTGATGCCTAATTTTCCTAACAGTAAACCACCAACAGCTGGACCTAAAACTGCACCAGATTGCCATGCACCACTGCTCCAGGTAATTGCACTTTGATATACTTCTCTCGGAATGATTTGTGCTGATAAGCCAAAGGATGCTGGCCCAGAAAAACTGCGAGCAATTCCAGTAATAAATATCACGACAAAAATTAAAAATACGATGGTTTGTTTGCTGGCAAAGTTTGCAAAATGGGTATGTGTAACTACTAATAAAAAAAGGCACATTAAAGTATATAATGAAACAAATGTGATGAGCATGTTTCTTTTTTCTGATTTGTCTGCAACATAACCACCATATAATGCAATGCCAATGGCTGGTATGGCTTCCGTTAAACCAATTAAACCTAACAATAATTTTGAATTGGTGATTTCATATACTTCGTAGCCAATGATTACAGCTTGCATCGTAAGTGCAATGGTAATTAAAAAGCGCGCTACTAAATACGCACGAAATTCTTTATATCTGAGTGCTTCGTAAGGGTCGTTTTTATTGGTAGTCATTGGTTAAATGGTCATTGGTCATTAGTCATTGGTTAAATGGTTAAATGGTTATTGGAAGATTTTTTATGACTAATTCCTATTGTCTAATGTCTAAAGTTCTAAAATATCCTTTCACATGCGGTTTTTCCTGTAATTTATCTACCACATCAAAATTAAATCCGCTGGCAGTTTTTTCATACCTAAAAATTATACTTGCTGGTAAAAATATAGGTGTTTTAAACGCTACAGAAAATTCAAATGCATCCGATAATTGTTTTTCTAATTCTACTAAGATTTTTGATTGTGTCCACATGCCATGAATTAAATGTTTTGGAAATCCAAATAATTTTGCTGGAATAGTATGTAAATGGATTGGATTGAAATCGCCTGATGCTTGCGCATATTCAAAACCAAGCGTTTGGTGCAAGCTCCAACTTTTTTTTATACAATTTTCTGATAAAACTGGTTGTTGCATTTCAAATACATTTCCAATTCCTTCTTTTCCTTTATATAAAAAACCATTGTTTCTTCCCAAATTCGTTTGCCTTTTACATCTAAATAACTTACAATTTCAAATGCCTGTCCTTTTTCGTGTGCAATTAAATTTCCGAAACTACAACTTAAATTAAACTCTTCGCCAACATACAGTGAACGTGTTTGTTTAATGGTATTGGCAAAAACAATTAAACCTGGATATGGAAACGGACACGCAGGATGCGTTAACAATAACGCCTGTAACTCAAACGCGCGTGTATGTATAAATGTTGATGGAACAATTAATGTATGTTCAAATCCGCAAACTTTATTGTATTTTTTTAAATCACTAGGTTGAATAATTTGATTGTCATATTGTATTTTTATATCAGGTAGATTTCCTTTGCCTTTTTTTAAAAGTGTGCTAGCAATGCGCGCATACAATGCCGCTGGATTTGGAAGATTTCTTATTTGTATAACGTTTGCCATATGATTTTTTTACGTACGAAAGATACATAACTATTTTGCTAAAATTAATTGATGTTAGTTAAAAAAGTAAATCAATATGTGTTAAGATGTTCAGATCGTTCAATATTAATTTCAATATGACTAAAGAAACTCAATGTGTAATTACTCCAATTTTAGGTATATTTACATACATTAACGAGCAACCATGAAATGAGAATAAGAGTTAGCAATTAAAAAGAATGATTATTTTCGAATTCCTTCCGAATAATCGGAATACTCTAATAAAACAGAAAAAATAAACAAATGAAAATCACTAGACACCCAATAGCTTTAATTTTAGTAATTATGATAAGTGTGCTGTTTATTTCGGCATGCAATAACGAGCCACCTAATAAAGAAGAAATTACCAAGTCTAATATAAAAATGTACTCGAATGTTTGGGACAAAATCCTGAATGATGGACAATTGCATTTAATTAATGACACTAATTTTACAAAAGATTTGGTCATGCATGAAGGCAAAGTGGATGTAGTTGGTTTGGATAGTGCACGTGCATATTATGCAAATTTTATAACCGGTTTTACCAATATACATTTTACGGTGAATGCTATATTTGGCGATGGTGATAAACTAGTGAAATACTGGAATTTCCGAGGTACACATTCAGGCACTTTTTTTGGTATTGAAAGAACCGGAAAACCAGTAAACATTGGAAGGTGTTACATTGGTAAGAATGGAAAAAGGAAAGATTGCAGAAGAACGAGATTTTATTGACAATCTCGAATTAATGCAGCAATTAGGCCAGTTGCCGCGCGATGAAGAATAAAATCGCAGAAAATGATTTTCATTTTCCGCGTTAAAGTAAACTACACAACATTTTTTACTGAGCCACCAACTTTCCACTCGCAACTTCTTCCTTATTTTCCATGATCTTAAACAAATAAATCCCCACGCTCAATTCATTTCTTTCAATTGTAAATTGTATTGGTACTGTTAGCAGAAATTGTACGAAATTTTTTTCCTGTAAATCCATTAATTTAAAATTGGATTTTTGAGTTCATTCGTTTCCAGTATAATTTGTGTCTGATATCTGAATGGATTTGGAAAAACTTTGATGTCTATAATATTGTATTTAGGATTATTTACAGCGTTGATTAAATTTATTGTAATAAAGTTTTCTCCAATCGTATGCATGGTTTTATTGGTAAAATTTGGTGGCATTATAATCAAAATAAATATCAGCGTGGTTATGTAATTTTAGTGCCGTTTGCATTGTTTGGCTTTTGCTGAATTCTGTATTTTACAAAACCATGCGACAAAGGTTCATTGTGCAAACTATCCACCAATTTAATATTATTGAACACAAAGTTTACAACATTGCTATCAGTTCGTACAAACTGATAAGTATGCGATGAAACACCAGGTTGAATAGTATTAATATCTAAAAACGGTGAAATGGTATCCACTAATACTACTCTATAGCTGTATCGTTTCCGGTGTTTTGAAAATTGATTTGATATTCTATGTCTGTGTTTTTTTCTATAAAATGTTGTACTGCATAACCAGTTGGGAAACTGATTTTTTCGTTTGGATCAAAACTGCCGGTAATTGTATTGCAGCTCACTGAACGGAATGGTTCACCATCATAATTTGGAAACTGCGTGACAAAGCCAGTAGTAAAAGTAGAATCTGCATTTGGTCTGCAACCTTCAATATGTGCAGTTGCAAATTTATTTCCGTAGTATGCTGGCAATTCATCTGGCTGCTCAGCAATAATACGGTAAGTAGAGCCGTTTCTTGTTTTAATAGAAACATATGTTTCAGCACTGGTTGGCAATTGATAATCACCACGCATACGGTTTACATTATCTTCAATGACAATATAATGCTTTGATGCTATTCATATGGCCATGTCCAATATTTTTTAATTTGAACTGTACACTATCGCCATTACAACGAGCAGATGCCCGTGTAATTGGACCATTATAATTTGGCTGAAAGCACAATGAATCAGGATAGATATGTGCTTGTACATAATGTTTGTCCAAGTATAGTTGAATCGCAAACTGGTAGCATTGAAAGAGAAATTACCGCATTTCAAATAATCTAAATTGCCGATTTGAAAACGAAAAGTATTATTGCTAAGATTAGTATATGGAATTGTTGGAGTATTCATGGATAGCAAACCTGTCTAATGTGATATCGATATAAGTATTTGGCGAAGCAGCAGTGCCATAATTGCAATAAGTAACATAAAATACATTGAATTCACGAATATGTGTTCCAGGAGGTGTACATCTCTGTAAATTATTGGAAGAAATATCAACAGACAGGTATGGACATTAACTTACAGATATGGTTGGTTCTAAACTAAGGTCAATAGAATCAATTATCGAACTACCATCTTGAATAAAGATGCAATGTTTGAAATGAACAATTACTTTGCACAAAAACGGCAATTGATATTTGGTTCAGCAGTTAAAATATATGCCTGTGTCGGCGACAGGAATTGTGTAATTACCATTATTGTCAGAAGATGCAAATAGAGTGTTATTATTATTTTGAGCAGTAACTGTAATTTGTGGAATTGAATTTTCATTAACTTCTTTTAAACAGTTGTTATTTCGATCTAAAAAAATATTTCCAGTAATAGTGTAAGGAGAAAAATTTCCCAATGAATCAATTTTTAAAAAAACAATTGAACCATCTGATAATACTCCAATCGAATAAATTTGG
>JADJSS010000009.1 GCA_016711605.1 Saprospirales bacterium | reverse complement strand
AAAAATCGAACGATTTCGAAACCGATAAGATTTTTTGTAACAGTTTGAAAAGTAAAAAAGCACTTACCAAAATTCCATCGACATTGTTTCGCGATAATTTCACGCATTTTTGACGAACAGACTATACAGTAAAATAGGAAAGAAGCGAATTCGAAATTTCTGTCAACGAATCGTCAAAGACCATCGTAATTTAAGTAAGATTGATTTTATGTAAAAGTCCAACCATGACAGCCAACTCTCAAATATACGCAACTCAATGGATTAACCAAATATTTAATAAAACTATTTTTATTCATTGATATATAGTGCATTAAGCAAAATAATTATCCGTTTTGCGCATTGCGTATTTTAAATAATTGTTTTAGAAAATTATTCGTTTTGCGCATGTTTAAATTAGTTTACACCTTTTGCCGTCGTAGTGAATGAAAGTTGTAAACTATTTTTCAGCACTCTGTCCGTGTTTTAAATATGGATAGAAATCTGCATCAGAAAATTCACTCAACTCTGTCAAATTGTCGTTTTTTAACAAAAATACGCCAAAGAGGCACCAAAAAGCAGTGTTGAAGCACTTCACAGAGTCTTCCCGACACTTCACGCTTGCTTCCCGACACTTCACGCTTGCTTCCCGACGCTTCAGCTTGCTTCTGGTCTTCAGCACTGCTTCTTGACACTTCACGCGTGCTTCATGTTGACTTCTTGACGTTTCAAGCTAGCTTCTGGATACTTCACAGATACTTTTTGACGCTTCACGTAGTCTTCTTGATGCTTTTTTGGAAAATTATTAAGTGAATGAGATAGGTTTGTTGTGGTTTTTTGTGGTTTCTGGTTCGTTGGCAGGTGAACAACGATGGCTTGAGAGTCTTAAAACTCTTATTGTATACAAGTCTTTTGTCTTAAGTAAATTTGTGTGGTGGATTCCAACGATAAAGAGTAAAACTTATTCTTCTTCTTTATTTATGATTTCACCATTTTCTGTTATCATACCGTTTTTATATAAGGTAAGAAGTACGTCTTTATAATTGCCTTTAGCATAATACGATAAATCAAAGTCTGCAAAACGAACTTCATAATAAACCCAACGAGTGCCATCTGGATAATATTCGCCTGGAATAAAAATAAAAACTGGTTTTCCAGTTTTAAGATTTACTATTGGACAAGGTGTGCCGATATTTTGTGTGCCACCATCAACTTTTAGTATTTGCACGCCATCAAAAGATACGATACCTTTTTTTACATCAATTTTTTGTGAAAATAAATTCATGCATAATAACATTGCAAATGCGTTTAAAAAGATTACTCTTGCTTTTTTCATAACTTATTTTAAATATGGAGTTGAAAATAATACATATTAGTTGAATAGCAAAGTTTTGTCTAAAAAAATTGAAATAGAATTAGATATTCTAACTAATCTTACTCCAAAAATTACTGCTTCCTTTTTGATGCTGTAAGTAATATTTTAAAGTCGCATTTTCAGGTTTCTCTAACGTAGCATCTTCATCTAACAAACCAATCGCAGCTTTGCGTGCTTCTTCAATAATAGGACCGTCAGTTGCAAGGTTGGCAATTTTTAAATCGATGTTGCCACTTTGCTGTGTTCCTTCTAAATTTCCAGGTCCACGCAATTCCAAATCTACTTCTGATATTTTAAAACCATCATTCGTTTCGCACATAGTTTTAATACGCTTCTTTCCATCAGCACTTAATTTATGCGTCGTCATTAAAATACAATACGACTGTTCGGCACCGCGACCAACTCTACCACGTAACTGATGCAATTGTGATAAGCCAAAACGTTCTGCATTTTCAATAATCATTACACTTGCATTCGGAACGTTTACGCCAACTTCAATCACCGTTGTGGCAACCATAATTTGTGTTTCACCTTTTACGAATCGTTGCATTTCAAAATCTTTCGCATCGGCTTTCATTCTTCCATGCACAATGCTCACGTTATATTCTGGCAATGGAAAAGAACGGCAAATACTTTCAAAACCTTGCATCAAATCATTCAAATCCAAGGTCTCACTTTCTTCAATCAATGGATAAACGATATAAATTTGTCTGCCTTTTGCAATTTCATCTCTCATAAAATCAAACACAGCAATGCGTTGCGTTTCGTATCGCTGCACTGTTGTAATTGGTTTTCGGTTAGGTGGCAACTCATCTAAAACAGAAACATCCAAATCGCCATACAACGTCATGGCTAACGTTCTAGGTATTGGCGTCGCGGTCATCACTAAAATGTGTGGAGGCACATTGTTTTTTTTCCAAAGCTTTGCTCGTTGCGCCACACCAAAACGATGCTGTTCATCAATCACCACTATTCCTAAATTTTTAAATTGCACCACATCTTCAATCAACGCGTGCGTTCCAATTAAAATATGAATATTGCCTTCCAATAAATCAGCCAATAATTTTTTCCTTTCTTTTGTTTTGGATGAGCCAGTAAGTAATGCAATATTAATTCCAATTTTATCGCACATTTCTTTTAACGAAACAAAATGTTGCTGCGCCAAAATTTCGGTTGGTGCCATTAATGCAGCTTGGTAATTATTATCAATTGCCATCAACATTGTTAGCAATGCAACAATTGTTTTTCCAGAGCCAACATCGCCTTGCAGTAAGCGGTTCATTTGTATGTTAGAAAGCGTGTCTTTTCTAATTTCTTTTAATACTCGTTTTTGTGCATTCGTTAATTCAAACGGTAAAGCTTGTTCGTAAAAATTTTTAAAATAATGATCTACTTTTTCAAAGAAAATACCGCGTTCTCTTTTTCTGATAATTTTTAATTGTAATAAATTTAATTGAATCAAAAATAATTCTTCAAATTTTAAGCGCTTTAATGCTTCATTTTGTAGTGATAAATTTTGCGGTACATGAATGTTTTTAATAGCATCAAATCTTGATAACAATTTATATTTTGATAAAATACTTTGTGGTAAATTTTCAACGATGTGTTCCGGTTTTAATTGCGAAATCAAGGTTGTCATTAGTTTGGAAATGCCTTTGCTGTCCAAACTTTTTGTCTTCATTTTTTCGGATGTGTTATACATCGCGCGAAACGTGCCAGCATCTTCAGCAGTATAAGTCGATAACTTTTCTAAATCTGGATGCGTGATATTTAATTTGCCGTTGAACCAGCTTGGCTTGCCGTATAAAACGTAGGTTTCTTTGGTGTCGATTGCATTTAAAATCCATTTAATACCTTGAAACCAAACCAAATCAATTTCACCATCATTATCATAAAAAACAGCCGTTAAACGCTTGCCACGACCTTCACCCAATTCACGAATATCTTTTAATTTTCCTTTGAGTTGAATGTAGGTTTGTGTGTTGTCAATATGTTGCGTGGAATAAAATTGCGTTCTGTCGATATAGCGATATGGATACAATTTTAGTAAATCACCAAATGTAAAAATCTGCGCTTCTTTTTTTAAGATATCAGCACGATCTGGACCAACACCTTTTAAGAATTCAATTGGTGTTGCAAGAAATGATTTATTTGGTGATTGCATTTAGACAAAGATAGAAATAGCTTCTTTATTTTTAACCACATAGAAACATAGTTTAAAAGAAAGCAAAATATACCTGGAAGAAAATCGGTAGAATAGAAAATCTTAGCTGTAAGTAAAGCTTACATTATGTGAGTTTCGTTGTAAATTTGCATTTACTGTTTGTCATTTTTGCTGTATTTCTAAATTTAGATACTGTTTTTTTTTAGAATCAGTGATTACCTGCAATTAGCTCAAATGTTTCTTCGTATTTTTTATGATTGGATTTGAATAGTTTGTCCCATATAATGGAATATAAACCGTAATTGCAATTTGCATATTTGTGGTGCATATTGTGATGTGTAGACGTATTGATTACTTTTCCTAAAAACGTTTTCAGGAAATTTTTTCCATACAGTTCAAAGCCAAGATGTCCGAAAATATTGATGAATAAAATGGAAAAGGAAAACAAAACCAATACATATCTATTGATTGGAATCAGCAATACAATAAAGATAATTCCAACTTCTAAAAAGGCTTCAATCGGATGAAAAGAAAACGCAGCAAACGGTGTTGGATTATGCGAACGATGATGTACAGCATGAACATGTTTAAATAATTTCGGATGATGCATTAAACGATGAATACAATAAAAGTAGAAATCGTGAATTAATAACAGCATCGGAAAACTCAATATTAAATAAGCAAAGCCATATTTATCCAATTCAATATACGTTTTAGAATAGCCTTGTTGTCTTAAATAATACATCAAATAAAATACACATGAAAATACCAGAATAGTAGAGATAGAATATTTGATTTCATTATTGATACTTTCTTTTTTAGGCATCATTGGTTGTATTTTTTTATGTATAAATTTTTTGTTTTTCCAGACATAAAAAAGTAAATAAGCAAAACCTGTAAAGAAGAAATATCTCAATCCAATAATAAAAGGTGGTAAGATGAGTTTTAGATTTTCCATTTTAATAGATTTTTAGAAAAGTGACTTGAGATGAGAGAATAATAATTGATTTTTATTTTCTCACAATCTCAAATCTCAAGTCTATAGTTCTTAATTAAACTATTTGTCCAGTTAGTAAATTAATCGTGTATACAGTTCCGTTGATAATTACTTTTGCTAAATCATTTCCTAAAAACTCAATGCTTGCTGTGTAATTAAATGTGCCTCTGAATGTGGTGGATCCAGATAATATTGTATTTGCAACACCAGTTGTAATTTTATTACTTGCTTTGTTGTAAACAATGTTTGATGATACTGTATTCAATTCATATGAATAAGCAGCTAATCTTAAGACTTTAGAGTTCGCATTTCCAGAACGTTTATAGTTTCCATTAAATGTAAGTGTTGTAGAAGTATTTTCAAAACCACTTAATGTCCAAGAACCAGTAATATTGTCTGTTGCAGCTACTCTTGGTGCATCAAAATTTCCGGACGCTGTTACTGAAGTAGATAATGTTTGCGTACTTGTGCAGGCAAGTGTTTGTGTTGAATTTGTATTGTATGTATAAGTGCTTGCAGTGCCTGAAGGATTTGTAATGTTCTTCGTAAAAGTCTTAGTTTCACCACATGAAATACTATTGGCTGCAACGATAGAATCATCAACTGCAATTCTGTAATTTAAACCATTCGACGTGCTGCTGATACTTACTGCAATTAGGTTTGCTGCTTCTTCTTCTGTGATTCCTTTTTCTTTCTTACAACTTGACAATAGAAATGCAATAATTGTAAAAAGTGTAATTGTAAGAATTGATTTGATTTTAAGTGTTTTCATTTTATTTTATTTTGTTGTGATTATTTTTTTTTCGATGATTTAAATTGGCTAATCATAGCTGATTTTTCCTGCTGAAAAATTTCTTTTTGTTTTTCATCCAAAAGGACTAAAATTTCTTTTTCACGTTCCAAATTAATTGATTTCAGATTACTGAGTAATTTCATCTTGCTGTAACCTTTATTGAAAATAGCATCGTTCAATTTGGCATATTTTACATTGATATCGTAGATGCTCTTGTATTGTGTTGATGATAATTTCAGTTTTTCATTCATCATATCTGTGATGCTTTTTGCACGTTCATCTGGTGTTTTATCTTTAAATTCTTTTGCATTTTCTTTTGTTTTAGGTAAAGAATCATTACCTGCGTAGATTGAAATACTAAAAGTGGTAATCAATAGAAATAATATTGTTTTCATGGTGATATTTTTTAGAGATTCATTCAAATTATTTATTTCGATTTGCTTTAACAGTAGCAATTTTTTGTTGACGAGTTGCCTGATTTGTTTTTGCTGTTTTTTGTGCATTTGTTACTTTAGTAGTAGCAGTTGTTTTAGCATTAGTTTTCATTGCTTCGTATGCAGTTAATTGCTCAGGTGTTAATTGTTTTTTAATAGCAGCATCTCTTAATTGATTAATGCTTTTAATTTTTGTTTGTAAAGTAACAACAGCTTGTCCTAGTGCTTTAAATGCAGCATCCGTTTGTTGTGCTGCTTTTAGGTTGATGTCATAAATTTTTGTGTATTGTGCATCACTTAATGCTAAAGAGTCTTTTAAAAGTGTTGTCATTTTGGTGGCACGTTGTTCAGGTGTCTGACTTTTGTCTGTCATAGTGCTTTCTGCTTGAGCTGTTACATCTTGTGCAGATACAGTTTTTGTAGCGAAAACTGTGAAAATGATTGCGATTGCGATAAGAAATTTGTTCATGATAAATTGTTTTAATTTGATTAAAAAATTGATTTTTTATTTGATATGTCAAAAGTATAGAAGCTTTGAAGGTTCCTGATGTTTATTCGACAAACAACAGAAATGTATCGACGAACGACATTTTTAGCTATCTCATTCTATGCTTTTTAATGTAATTTTGTGATATGAAAAACAGCATTTTAAAAATCAGTCCGAATACCATCTACTATCTGATGCATGTTTTGTTTTGGTTTAGTTTTGCTATTTTATTTTTTGTGTCAACTACAAATATTTTACCGCTTCGACAAGGAATTATTATGCTTGGTGTAAGCATTATTTCTCAATTTATTTTAACAGTCATAAATAATACATATCTGTTGCCAAAACTGTTTGACACTAAAAAATATGTTGCATATGCTATAAGTATAATTACAGGAATGGCAATAGTCATTTACATTCGATATACTGCAAATGAAAATATTGTAATGGAGTTGAACAGGTTTCCGAATCTGAAATTGTCAAGATATTTTTTATTTATTGTTGTGACTACATTAGTCGTTTTTTTAATTACAACTGGATTTTATTTTTTTAGGCAATGGTTTATCGAACGGCAAAAACAAGATGAAATAATCAACCAACAATTAAATACAGAATTAAAATTACTGAAAGCACAAATCAATCCGCATTTTTTATTTAATGCCTTGAATAATGTGTATTCGCTTACACAAATAGAACCTGAGAAAGCTGGTGAAATGGTGTTGAAATTATCTGCTGTATTGCGATATATGTTGTACGATTCGGAAAAAGATAAAATTTATCTAGAAAAAGAAATTAGCAATATTAATAGTTTAATAGAATTACATCAAATACAATACGACAATAAAGCACAAATTGATTTTATAGTTTTAGGAAATATTCAGGATAAATTAATTCATCCAATGTTGTTTTTTCCGTTTTTTGAGAATGCGTTTAAACATGGAAATTTATTTCAATGCGATAAATCATTTATAAAATCAACTATATCGATAAAAGAGAATCAATTGTTATTTACGATTGAGAATTCGTTTATAGAAAATGCATCTAAAGATAAAATTGGTGGATTAGGAATTGACAATGTACAAAAAAGATTAGCGCTGTTTTATCCAAATAAACATCAGCTAAACATCACAGAAGATGCAAATTTTTTTATGGTTGAATTAAAAATTGATATTGCAAAGTGATAAAGTGTGTCATCATAGAAGACGAGATCTTAGCTCAAAAATTATTACAGAAATATATTGAGAAAGATATGCGTTTGCAAATATTGAAAGTTTGTAATAACGGACAAGAAGCATTTGAATATTTATCAGACAATAAGATTGATATAGCTTTTTGCGACATTCAGATGCCATTGCTAAATGGAATTGATTTGCTAAAAATTATTGAATATAAGCCAATTTCTATTTTAACAACTGCATATGAAAATTATGCATTGCAAGGTTTTGCTTTAGATGTGGTTGATTATTTATTAAAGCCATTTTCTTATGACAGATTTCAGCAAGCTGTAAATAAGGCAGTAGAATTATACCAATTTAGAATTGAAAAAAATCAGGAAAAAGTAAATGAAGAAAAATTTATTTACCTGCGAGCCAATCAAATGATGCAAAAAGTTTTTTTAGATTCAATTTTATATATTGAAGCACTAAAAGATTATGTGCAATTGATTACTACTGATAAAAAAATAACCATACAAGACACGATGAAAAGCATGGAAGAGCAATTACCTGAAAATTATATACGTGTACATAAATCTTACATCATCAATAAAAATAAAATTGAAAAATACACATCACAAAGTGTTATAATTTCTGCTAAAGAAATTCCAATAGGTAGAGCGTTTAAAGGAAATCTGAAACAATAATTATTTCCACTGCAAACTTTCGATGATATGTTCCACATCTTTCCTAAAATATTGAACACTTGGTGCAATAGAATCTGCGTTTGGTGCAGCATAAAAATAGAGTGAGCCACGTAAGAAGTTTCTCTTTTTATCCGTAACATAAAACTGAACACCACTAGCAGCATTTCCGCCAACATCGTATAAAATTCCACTTACATTTGGATGTTTACCTGTTATTGGTGTTTCGTCTATGTAGTCAGCTTTTACAGTATGTTTGAACGTTAGCTTGTAGCTGTCTTTAATTAATTTTTCTAATGGATTGGATGCATCAATGGCTGTGTAGCTTAAATAAATTTTTGCTTTGTAGTCAGGAAAAATGATATTGAACCAACACGGATGATTTGTCATTTCGTCTAAATCAGAAGAATCTTTTTGAATTGAACCATACGTTGGATACTCAAATGAAAAAGGACATTCATCGCAAGTATAATTTGCCATTTTTCGTTCTGTTGGAAAATCAATTCTAAAATAAGCAGGTCGTTTTGGTGTGTAAGTTGATTCGCAAGAAATTGCAAGCAATGTAATAATGAAACAATGTAATAATAAAATAATTGTGCTGTATTTAAATTTTAATTGCTTGTTTTTTGTCAAATCCATTATTTAATTACTTTATTATTCAATTACTTAATTAATTGTAATCTTCACTCTGATTACTCTTGTTTTATCAGCTTCTAAAATAAGGAATGTAAAATTCTTAAATTTTAGTTCGTCGCCTTCTACAGGAATTTCAGTATTTAATTCTAAAATTAAACCAGCTAGTGAGTCTGCATCGCCACGAATTTCTTCAAAGGTAATACTCGAAATTTCCATTACTTTACAAACATCATTCAGCGCAGTTTTTCCTTCAAAAATAAAATTATTCGCATCTATTTTTTTGAAATCAATTTCGCTGGCATCGTCAAATTCATCTTTAATATCACCGATTACTTCTTCTAAAATGTCTTCTAATGTAACAATGCCTGAGCTGCCACCATATTCGTCAACGACGATAGCCATGTGTACACGCTTTGTTTGAAAGTCTTCCAACAAGTCATCAATTTTTTTGTTTTCTGGTACAAAAAAAGCTGGTTTTACAATTTCTATCCAATTAAAATCTTCTTTGGCATTTAAATGTTTTAGCAAATCTTTGATGTATAATATTCCAACAATTTTATCAATGTCATCTTTGAAAATTGGAATTCGAGAATATCCAGATTCGCGAACAGTTTTCAATAATTCTGGAAACGTTGTGTCATGATCAATTGCAACCATATCCATGCGCGAACACATAATTTGCGACACCGTAATATTGCCAAATTTTACTATGCTTTTTAAGATTTTCGTATCGTTTTTTGCTGATTCATCTTTGTCGCGAGAAGTTGTAATATCAATGGCATCGTCTATATCTTGAGCCGAAACATTTTTGCCTGCGCCTTCTAATCTTTTTTCAAAAAAGCAGAAGTTGCAATCAATGTTTTTACAAATGGTGAAAATAAGACACTAAAAAACTGAATTGGCTTTATTAATAAGCGCGCTACTTTTATATTGTTTTGTGATGCGTAAATTTTTGGTATTACTTCAGCAAATAGTACAATTATAAAAGTTTCAAAAGATACTTTTATAATAAATTCTATGGTTTTGTGTTGTTCTAAGAATTCGTGTTGTATGCATATTTCTATTAAGTTCTCAAATAATAAAACAATAGTTAAACTGAATAACGTAATTGATAATAAAATAGTAGCTAATAATCTTCGAGGTTTGTTTACAAAATCGAAAATGGTTTTGTCAAGTTGGTCGCCATCTCTTTCCATTTTTTGTAATTGATGGTAATCTAATGAAAAGAGTGCAACTTCAGTAGAGCTCATCATTCCAGTAAGAAACAATAAAATCAAGATTCCAATTATTTCGTAAATAGCCGAAATATTAAATGGATTGAAAATCTCGTTCCATGGAATTGTTAATAGAAATACAGTACAGTATCGTATGGGAATTTCGTCCAAGGTTTTTGCAATTATTTTATTTCATTAAAAAGGCAAATCATCATCAAAAGTTGGTTCCGTAATTGTTTCTGTTGAATTGGTATCAGCAGATTTATTTTCGTTGCTACTATGTTGCGTGTTGCCACTTGATTCTTTTTTATCTAATAACTGAAAATTTTCTACAACAATTTCGGTAGTATATCTTTTGTGACCTTCTTTGTCTTCCCAAGATCGTGTTCTCAATTTTCCTTCCACAAATATAGTATTTCCTTTCTTTAAAATACGCTCTGCACGTTCAGCAACGCCACGCCACATCACAATATTGTGCCATTCAGTTTGTTCTGTGTAAGTTCCATCCTGATTTTTATAGGATTCATTAGTCGCTAACGGAAAATTACAAACGGTTGTAGTTGCATTTATTTTACGTACTTCAGGATCTTTTCCTAATCGACCGATTAATATTACTTTATTAACACTCATAACATTCGAATTTAGGTACAAATTAATTGAGCTTGACTTAAATCAATTAAAATTGCTAATCTAAGATATAAAAATTAATCTATTTTCCAAATAAGAACGTATGATTTTTGGAAAAGCATAATTCAAAATGTCGCTTTTTTTAATTTTAAGATATGATTTATCCAATTTTGGCAGTTTTTTCACACTAATTTCATGAAAATATCCATTAATATATTGATGTGAAAGCGTTTGTTTGTAGGATAATGGTTGATTGATGATTGAAGATTGAGGATCGATTTTTTTTATAAAATCACTATTGTCTATTGACCATTGATCATTAACTTCCTCAACAGGAAATTCAAACAAACCATTCCAGATATCATTTTCTGTACGTTGGCTGATATAGATGTTTTTTGAATCATATAAAACGAAATAATGAAAATGTCGTTCTGTTTTAATCAGCTTTTTAGATTTAATTGGTAGTAAATTGATTTTGTCTAATTGAAGAGCTTTACATTCAGAGCTAAACGGACAATTTTCGCACAACGGATTTTGCGGTTTGCACATAATTGCGCCGAAATCCATAATTGCCTGATTGTAAACAGAAGGATTTCTTTTATCTAATAAATCATCAGCTAGTTTTTGAAAAGTAGACTTTCCAATGGTTGAATCTATTGGTGTTTCGATACCAAAAACTCTTGACAAAACACGATAAACATTGCCATCTAAAACAGCATGTGGTAAATTATAAGCAAATGATGAAATAGCTGCTGCTGTATAATTTCCGATGCCTTTTAGCTGTAAAATTTCTGCATGCGTTTCAGGAAATTTTCCGTTGTGAAGTTGCATAATTTGTTTGGAGGCGAAATGCAAATTTCGTGCGCGTGAATAATAACCTAAACCTTCCCAAAGTTTTAATACATCATCTAGCGGAGCATTTGCCAATCTTTTTACGGTTGGATATTGTTTAACAAATGCTAAATAATATGGTGTTCCTTGTTCTACGCGTGTTTGCTGCAAAATAATTTCTGACAACCAAATTTTATAAGCATCATTTGTTTTTTTCCATGGCAAATTCCTGTTTGTCGGATTGTACCATTCTAACAATTTTCTGGAAAAAGATTTCATGTGTTTATTTCTATTGTTTCTTATGAAGCACATGGAATATCCTAACAAACATTCTTAATTGATATAGAAATTTAAAATGGATATTGCATTGAGATTCGAAGATAGGATTTTATTTTTTATAGAACGATGTGTTTAAAATTACCATCTTGCATTCATCCAATTTCTTTGTTTCTCTTTCGTGAGAAATGTCCAGGCAACAATGCGACTTACTTTATTTCCTTGTGCCATTTCAATTGTTTTTACTTCAATGGCTTCGGCTTTTTTTAGTGCATGATAAATGCTTTTTAAATTGGATTGTTTGGAAATTAAACTGGTAAACCAAAAACAATGATCACTAAAATTTTTGCTTTCAAAAATCATGTTTTCTACAAATTTTACTTCACCACCATCGCACCATAATTCATTGTTTTTTCCACCAAAATTTAATGTTACTTCATTTGTTTTTTTAGGATTTAAATTATTGATTTTGCGCATCGTTCCAGCTTGCGCTTCTTGCAAAGATGCATGAAAAGGTGGATTGCAAATTGTTACATCAAATCGTTCATTTTCTTTAATGATTCCTTGAAAAATGTTTTTAGGATTTGGTTGTAATCTCAATTCAATTTTATATTTTAAAAACGGATTTGATTCGATGATTTGATTAGCATTTTCAATAGCAATTTTATCAATATCTGCGCCTACAAAATGCCAATTATATTCTTTTGTTCCAATAATTGGATATACACAATTGGCACCAATGCCAACATCTAAACATTTTACGGTTTTAGTAATTTTTTTATTATTTGTGCTTGCTAATAAATCTTCAATATAATGAATATAATCTGCACGACCTGGAATTGGTGGACACAAATAATTTGCAGGAATTTTCCAATTTTCTATGTTGTAAAAATGTTTTAGAAGTGCCTTATTCAGCATTTTCACAGCTTCAGGATTTGCAAAATCAATCGATTCATCGTTGAATTTATTCAATTTTACAAAAGGTTTCAAATCATCACAACTTTCTATTAATTGCTTAAAATCATATCGATTACGATGCTTATTTCGTGGATGCAATTCTGATTTTTGAGTTGGCGGTTTTTTGTAGAGCATTTTAAGCGTAAAAAGTTTTAAAACTGCAACCTACAAGTATGATTTTGTTAATTTGCATCTTTCAACATTAAAAAAACTCTAATTTAGTGGATATTAGTAAATTAGATAAAAAAAATTTGCATTTTTGCAGTTCAATAAATCCAATCATGAGAAAAGCAGATATTATTACCACCATTTCAGAAAAAACAGGCGTTCCTAAAGTTGATGTTTTAGTAGCGATGGAAGCATTTTTTAAAGAAGTGAAAGATACATTAGCAGACGGCGAAAACTTATATGTTCGTGGTTTTGGCAGTTTTATAGTAAAAACACGTAAAGCAAAAATCGGTCGTAACATTAAGAAAAACATCGCGATTGAAATTCCTGAACATCAAATTCCAGCTTTTAAACCTTCTAAAGTTTTCGTAGAGCAAATTAAAGAAGCAAGCGTTAAAAATAAAGCAGCTAAATAAGATTTTATTGTGCAAAAAGGGCAACTCATTTTAGGATTTGGAACGTTGGCGTTGGCTCTTGCTCTTTATTTTGGCGGAAAAACAGTTCAAAAGAAGGCAGATACGCACTCAGCATCTAAGGTTGAAAGTATTTCTTTAGAGCAATACGCTCAATTGCAAATAGCAAAATTAGCAGATTCCTCTAAAACAACCGTATCGTCTCTATTGGATCAATTAAAAAAAGCTAATAAGATTGATACAACAAAAACAAAAGAAATTAATTTACAACTATCAAGATTTTGGAAAAATATTGGTAACGAAGCACTTGGAACTTATTATTTCTATCAATTTGCACAAATTGATCAAACCAAAGATGTATTGGCAAATGCTGGTGATGCATTAGTGAGTGCATATAAAAACGTTGCAGATTCTACTATTTCAAATAATTTAATTACCTTTGCGCTCCGTTCTTACGAGCAAGCCGCTCAAAAGGATGGTCGTGACATAGAATTGCAGATTAAAATAGCTGATGTGTATGTACAAGGTTCGCAGGAACCAATGAAAGGAATTGGAATTTTAAGGCATTTAGCAGATAGTTTACCAGATAACATACCTGTTTCATTAGCATTAGGACGACTTTCTATTCAATCTGGACAATATGATAAAGCGAAAGAACGATTTAAAAAGGTGTTGCAATTAGATCCACAAAATACTGAAGCATTGTATTTTTTGGCAATTACGGAAGCACAACTTGGACATAACGATGAAGCGATCCGATTGTTTGAAATGTGCAAAACACTTGTAAATAAAGAAGATTTTAATAAAGAAATAGACGAAATCGTCAACAGTTTAAAAAATAAAAAAGTTTAATTATGCCTTGCGGAAAAAAAAGAAAGCGTCATAAAATTGCGACGCACAAAAGAAAGAAAAGACTAAGAAAAAACCGTCATAAGAAAAAATAGGTAAAAATTATTGGTTATAAGATAAACGTTATCCGTTTTATCTTATAACTTATAACGTATAACCATTAACATATCACACATGATTAAAGAATTAGTAGTACACGCTAATTCCAAAGGTGTTGAAATTGCGCTTCTTGAAAACAAAAAATTAGTCGAATACCATCTGGATGCCTACGACAAAGAGGGCTTTGGTGCTGGTGATATTTACTTAGGACGAGTAAAAAAATTAAATCCAGGATTAAATGCTGCTTTTATCGAAATTGGACACGAAAAAGATGCTTTTATACATTATTCTGATTTGAGTCCATACATTCGATCTGTTCGCAGGTTCAGTTCGGATGCTTTCAAAGGCGAACAATCACACTTATTGGATACTTTTTATCTTGAGCCACATATTCCTAAAGATGGCCAGATAGATAACGTCTTAGAAAAAGGCGATATTCTCATTTTTCAAATTTCTAAAGAAGCAATTTCTACTAAAGGACCTCGCTTAACTTGCGAATTATCTATCGCAGGACGCTATTTGGTATTAGTACCATTCACTAATTCTATTGGAATTTCTAAAAAAATTGAGAAACCTGAAGAACGTGAGCGATTATTAGATTTAATGCATAAAATAAAACCGAAAAATTTTGGGTTTGTTGTCAGAACGAATGCTGAAGGTTTAGGAATTGAAGAACTAAAGCACGATGTAGAAAATCTGATGAATAAATGGAAAGTGATGACCGAAAATATACGTTATCAAAATCCACCAAAAGTGTTATTGAAAGAGATGAATAAAACTTTTTCAATTGTGCGTGATTTAATGAACGATAGTTTTTCCAAAATTGTTACAGATAATGCAACGCTGCATGGCGATTTAAAAGCATATTTAAAAGAACATTCACCAGAACATTCATCTATCTTAGAAAAATATGACGAAGCGACTCCTTTATTTGAAAAGTTTGATGTAAGTCGACAAGTTAAAACTGCTTTTGGAAAAACAGTAACTTTAAAAAGTGGCGCCTATGTTATTTTAGAACATACCGAAGCTTTGCATGTAATTGATGTAAACAGTGGACCAAAAGTTAAAAAGGACGTTGAGCAAGATACACATGCTTTTAATATTAATGTGGAAGCTGCAAATGAAGTAGCAAGGCAATTGCGTTTGCGAGACATTGGTGGAATTATTGTGATTGATTTTATTGATATGAAATCATCAGACTATAAACACAAACTATACGACGCCATGCAGGAAGCGATGCGCACCGATAAAGCTCGTCATGTAATTTTGCCAATTAGCAAGTTTGGTTTAATGGAAATTACGCGACAACGCATGAAAGAACAAGTAATTGTAGATACACGTGAGCCAATGTTGCACGCAAACAGCAAATACAAAGTTGATCAACCTTTACAAATTATCGACAATATCAAATCGGAGTTGCACCATTTGAAAACACATAAAGAAACTAATTTCCTATTGTATGTGCATCCATTTATTTATTCGTTTTTGAAACAAGATACGTTCTCCTTTAGAATGAAATGGTATTCCAGAATAAAAAAATGGGTTCGTTTAATTCAGGATTCATCACTAAGTTTAGGTGAATACAAAATCGTTACCAAAAACGGCGAAAAGGTTTAGGTGTAGCAATTCAATTTGTGCTCTATAATTTAATAGAAGTATATAATGATATTATTGTATGTCTCTATCAATCTGTTTTATTCTGGATTATCTTTCATAAACCGAACTCCGCTTAATATCTTTGTATAATGTTATCGCAACGACAACTTTTTTTACAACATGTAGCGCAAACTTCTGATGCACCTTTAGCTTTGGAAATAGAAAGCGCACAAGGTGTATATTTATATGATACTTCCGGTAAAAAATACATCGATTTAATTTCAGGAATTAATGTTAGTGTGTTGGGTCATTGTCATCCAAAAATTGTAGAAGCCATTCAAATGCAAGCTGCAAAATATGCACATACTTTAGTGTACGGTGAATTTATTCAAGCACCACAAGTACAATTGGCAAAATTTTTAGTTGATTTATTACCACAAAATTTAAACTCCGTTTACTTCACCAATTCTGGAACAGAAGCTACAGAAGGCGCGATGAAATTGGCAAAACGTTTTACTGGAAGAACCGAAATTATTTCATGTTTGAAATCTTATCATGGAAGCACACAAGGCGCGCTGAGTTTGTTAGGTGATGAATATTTTAAATCGGCATTTCGTCCATTGTTGCCTGATACACGACAAATTCGTTACAATAATTTTGATGACATAAATCTAATTACAAAAAAAACTGCTGCCATATTTATTGAGCCAGTGCAAGCCGAATCAGGTATTACTAATCCAGAAATAAATTATTTAAAAAAAATTCGTGAGCGATGCAATGAAACTGGTACATTATTAGTGTTTGATGAAATACAAACTGGCTGCGGTAGAACTGGCACATTTTTTCGTTTTGAAGCTGAAAATGTAGTGCCTGATATTTTGTTGTTAGCAAAAGGTTTTGGTGGTGGTTTGCCGTTAGGATGTTTTATTTCGAGCAAAGAAATCATGTGGAGTTTAACCAATAATCCAGTGCTTGGACATATTACTACTTTTGGTGGAAATGCTGTATGTTGCGCAGCTTCATTGGCTTGTTTGCAAACTATTGTTGATGAAAAATTATATAAAAATGTAAATCAAAAAGCCGATTTATTTTTACAATTATTACAACATCATGCTATAAAAAAAATTACAAATTGTGGATTGATGATGGCAATTCATTTAGATAATTTTGCCAACTTACGAAAAGTAATTGATGTGTGTTTGAAAAATGGATTGATAACAGATTGGTTTTTATTTGCTGATAATTGCATGCGTATTGCACCACCATTAATTATTTCTGAAGAAGAAATAAAACAAGCTTGTACTATTATTTTAAACGCGTTAGATAAAGTATATTAAAATATACAGAGACCACAACTTGCAACTATGCTGTTATAAATAAGAATACTTTAACTAAAAAACAGCACAACTATTGATGTAAACATTATAAATAGATAAACGAAAATAACATAAACAATAAAAACGAGTAAGGATTTTAAGATTGTCTTTTTATAGGAATCATTAAATACTCTTTTTAAAGAAAAGAATAAATAGAAATAGATTCCAAATAGAATCAGCCATAAAATAGATACGTCAAAAATACTTGAAACAAAAGATGCTATTAATAGTAATAAAAGAATAATGGTGTGAAAATGAAATCCGAAAATCAAATGTTCACTAAAATACAATTGCTTTTTTCGGTAAAACAATTTTAAGATGAGTGCAAAAAAAGGAAATAAAATAAAAATCCAGTAATGCATTTTGTGGTAAAATTTCTCTCTGAATTCATGAGTAAACTCATTGGATGTTTTATCTTTATTTTTCAGCAAAAAGAGTTTTGTCTTTTTCTTAAAAAAACCATCTCGCTTTTCTTTTGGTAAGCTGTCTTGAATTCTTATATAATCTTTTTCTTCTGAGAGAGTTCCATTGGTGAATAAACCAAAATCATCAGTAGTATCTTCATTTTTTACTTTTATGTTTAGTATATTATTATTTATAATAGTGATATCTTCTTTTTTATTTTTTTTGACAGTATCCTTTGAAATTAATCCATCTTTTATACCTTTAAAAAAACTTGAGCTATGTTGGTCTTCTTCTATTTCTTTTTCAACGTGTGTTGTATCTGATGCTTTTGCAATTGATTCAGATAAAGTTTGCAATGCACCTTCTTTAACACTATTTTTTTTTGGTAAAATTCCTTGAAATAAAAAGAAAATAAACGATGTAAACACAAATAATTGTATAGGTTTAACATAATCTGCACGTTTGCCTTTTAAATATTCTAGTGTAAGAAAGCCAGGTTTGCTAAATAAATATGTTACAGTTCTGAAAAATTTGGAATCGAAATGCGTGATATCACCAATTAGGTGTTGCACTTGATGTATGAATGTTTCTTTAGTTTCAATGTTTTCTTGACCACAATGTGAACAAAAACGATCTGCAACAAAATGACCACAGTTTAAACAATTTTTTTCGGTACGTAATTTGTTCGACATTATTCTTAATTTCGGTTGCAAATTAATTAATTTTATTTTCTTTATTTATGAAACATCAATTCTTTTCTTTCCTGATTTTATTTTCAATAATTACAGTATTTGCACAAAAATCAACCAAAATAAAAACAACGAAAACAAGTACACAAAAAACAGCAAAACCAACTTCACAAAAATTGCCACTTCAAACATTTATGCAATTGATAGATTCAACAGATAAATTTGTGATTAATGATCAAACAAAGTTCGCACATGTTGATGTTCCAAAATCAAAACACAATCAGTTTTTAAGCTTTATTCAAGATTCTATATGCACGGAAATTGCTACACTTAAATCGCCTGTGTACTATAATTTTACACTTAAAAATGGTGCTATCATTAACGGTGATATTTTTTGGAATGATAAAACGAGCTATATCGTTTTTACTGCTAATGGTAAAAAATATGTCAACTATTTCCAAAAGGAAGGTGTTCAACAATTAAAAGCAATTTTTAAATTGTAAAATTCTGTATCTTTCGCTACTGAATATTCTATGCGAAAATCATTTCTGTTTAATGTTTTTTTTATGGTGTTTGTCAATTTTTTGATAAAGCCATTTTGGGTTTTTGGAATCGACAGAACCGTGCAAAATCAATTAGGTGAAGCTGATTATGGTTTATATTTCGCTATTTTTAATTTTACTTATCTTTTTCAAATTTTATTAGATTTCGGTTTTCAAAATTACAACAACCGCGAAGTAGCAGCAGACAACTCTAAGATTGATGAATTGTTGCCAACTATATTTTCTTTTAAGATGATGTTGTTAGTAGTGTATTTAATACTTTGCATCGCTATAGCATATCCGTTAGGTTATTTGTCGAAGCCATTCATTTGGATAATATTAGTCAATCAAATTTTATTGTCATTCAATATTTATTTGCGTTCCAATATTTCCGCTCATCAGCAATTCATAAAAGATGCATTACTATCAGTTTTAGATAAAACATTGATGATTGTATTTTGTGGAATCTTAATTTGGAGTAATATTTCTGCCTTAAAGCTTACTATTTTTAATTTTGCATTAGCTCAACTGCTTGCTTATTTTATTACGTTTTTGGTATGTTTATTTTTCTCTTTGCGCTTAACCGATAAGTTAGTTTTTAAGTTTAATTTTCTTCAATTTAAAACCATTGCAACAGAAACATTACCATATGCATTGATTCATTTTTTAATGACAACTTATTACCGAATTGATGGCGTGATGTTAGAAAAATTGCAAGGAACAAATGGTGCCTACGAAACAGGAATTTACGCACAAGGTTATCGAATTATGGAATCACTGAATAATATTGGCTACTTACTAGCTAGTATTTTGTTGCCATTGTTTGCGTATAAAATTGTAAACAAACAAGATGTAAAACCGATTCTAAAATCAGGATTTAATATTATTTTTTGCATCACGGTTTCTGTAATTGTATGCTTGTTTTATTATCGTTTTGAAATCATGGATTTGTTATATAAATCAACCGATACAGTATATGCATCAGATGTATTTGGCTATTTATTGTTGAATTTTTTTCCTGTTGGTTTATTATATGTTATAGGTACTTTGCTCACTGCTAATAAAAATTTTAAAACCATGATTTATACTTTGGTTTTTGCAGTGTTGCTCAATATCGCACTCAATTTTTATTTGATAAAAAACTTTGGCGCAAAAGGTGCTGGACAAGCCACATTGATTACACAAATCTTTATGTTGATTTGTTATTCGGTTTATAGCTTTTCTATTTTTAACATCAAACTAAATTTTAAATATATCGCGCAATTGTTGGCTTTCGTTGGTCTATGTTTGTTTGATATTTACATCATTCCAAAAGAAGTAGTATCAAGCACAGAAACTAAAACATTTTTGTTACAACTCGTTGTGTATTTTATTTTCGTGCCATTCAATATTTACATCACAGGTTTAATTACAATGGATACATTGAAATTAAAAGTTGGTGTTGCAGAATAATCGTGTAAGAAAATAACCACTAAGAAACTTTAGAAACTAAAGTTATAAATTAATGTCAACAAAAAGAGATAGCCAAGAAAACTTAGTTCTCTTCTTTTCAATACCAACATAAGCAACTTTTACTTTGTTTCTTTTGTGCCTTATGTGGTTAAAAAAAAATCTTGTGTTTTAAAGAGTCAACTACATCAATACATTTGAAAAAGCTAATAGTTTTTCTTCGTTCCATCTTGCAGTCATTATTTGCATGCCAATTGGCAAGTTGTTTTTTGTATGATATAAAGGCAGCGATATAGCAGGAATACCAGCAATATTTGCTTGCACCGTAAAAATATCACCTAAAAATGAAGTTATTGGATCGGATACTTCACCAATTTTATAAGCTGGTGTTGGTGCTGTTGGACAAACAATAAAGTCAACTTCTTCTAACGTTTGTTTTGTTTTTTCGGCAACTAATCTGCGCACTTTTTGCGCTTTTGAATAGTAGGCATCGTAGTATCCAGCACTCAATACAAATGTGCCACACATAATTCTGCGTTGCACTTCTTTTCCAAATCCTTGTGAGCGCGTTAGTTTATAAGTTTGTTCTAAGTCAGTGGCTTCTTTTGCGTGATAACCAAATCGAACACCATCAAATCTTGATAAATTAGACGATGCTTCGGCTGTAGTTAACACATAATATGCTGGAACGATATAATCTAACTCGGCAAATTCAATTGGATGAATTTCATGTCCATCGTTTTTTAATTTTTCTAAAAAAGATAGACACGCATTGCGCACTTCAACATCAATACTTTCATGTTCAACTACATTTTTGTAGTACGCGATTTTGTATTTTTTTTCTTGTATTAAATTCTCGAAATAATTTGGAACTGCGTTTTTTGAGCAAGTTGCATCATAATCATCACCACCAGCAATTACTTCTAAAATCAACGCAGCATCTTCAATGTTGTGCGTAAACGTTCCAATTTGATCGAACGAAGAACCATACGCAATTAAACCATATCTTGAAACTCTACCATACGTTGGTTTTAAGCCAATGATACCGCAAAAACTCGCAGGTTGTCGAATGCTTCCACCAGTATCAGAACCTAATGCTGCCATACATAAATCAGCAGCCACTGCAGCTGCAGCACCACCAGAAGAGCCACCAGAAACCAATGTGTTATCGATTGGGTTTTTTACTGCACCATAAAATGAATTTTCATTGGAGCCACCCATTGCGAATTCATCGCAGTTAGTTCTGCCAATAATAATAGCATCTGCTGCAATTAATTTTTCAATTACAGTTGCAGAATATGGCGATTTAAATCCTTCTAAAATTTTAGATGCTGCTGTTGCAACATGATTTTTGTAAACGATATTGTCTTTAATAGAAATTACCAAACCGAATAATTTACCAAGTGGTTGTTGGTTGGCAATTTTTGTATCAATTGTTTTTGCAGCAGCAATAGCACTTGCTTCAAATACTTCTACAAAAGCATTTAAGTGTTGATGTTGCTGAATGGTTTGGATGTATGAACGTGTAATTGTTTCGCAAGTGGTTTGATTATTCAATACATCATCTTGCAGTTTCTTAAGCGACCTGTACACGTATAAAAAAATTAAGGTTGATTATTTATTTTCCGACAATTTTTTGGCTTCGTCTTCTTTCATACCTTTGTCGAATTCATCTTGTAAGTTTGCTTTTGCAGCATTGAATTCACGCACACCTTTGCCGATACCACGCATTAGTTCTGGAATTTTTTTTCCACCAAAAAGAAAAACGACTACCAATAATATGATTAACCATTCGCCGCCACCAGGCATACTGAACAATAATAAATTTGTCATGTTGATTTATTTACATACAAAGTTAATACAATTTGAGTTGATTTGTGCGAGTATTTGCTGAATTGTTGTGTTATTATTGCTTAAAATCATTCATCATCATCCTTGAATTTATCAATTTCGCGTCGATCTTTTTTGGTTGGACGACCAACGCCTTTGTCACGTACTTCATAAAAGATAGCTGGAAATTTCAGTTTTTCTTTTTCTTCAGGTGGTGTTAAATCTTCATAGCATTCAATAGCTAAAGCAGCACCAACTCGTTTTTCTATCAGTTTTATGGATTTAAGTACCAGTTTGTCACCTTGTTTATTGATATGTACCGTTTGCCCAACTTTTAATAAGTACGATGCTTTTACGCTGTCGCCATCGATTTTTATTTTTCCAGCAGCACATGCGTCGCTTGCCAACGTTCTGGTTTTGTAGATACGAATTGCCCAAAGCCATTTATCGATGCGTGTTTTCTGTATTTCTGACATTTTTTTTTGGTATGGTATTTGAAATACAGCTAATGTATTAAACAATTTTTATAATTTTGTATCATGAAGAAGATATTCTTACTGTCAATTTTAGCTATTTTAATTTTTGTTGGATTTGCAAAAAAACCACCAAAAAATTCAAAAGCAAAACCAATATCTAGTTGGGTTGAACCTCCGAAGCCAAAAATTATTTACGGGAAATGGGCTTGGATTGAAACGGATTGTTGTGGAATTCGACATGGAATTTCAAATCCTCAAAACACGAGTGACGAAATTGAACTGGAAATTAAAAGCGATAATACTTTTATGGAAGTTCATACCAAAAAGAATACTTTGCCGAGAGCAGGAAATATAATTTTATTTAAAGAAAATAACGTGGATATGATTCAGTTTAATGATGAACGTTCTGCGCAGTATTTTTTATCTAACAACAACGATACATTAATAATTAGTTGGAAACATTTAGAGTTACAAACAGAAAAGTATATTCGTAAAAAATAATTCTTATAGGTAGTTTAAACCAATTGGATTAATTCGGTTATCAATTTAATTACTTCATCTATTTCTTTTTTTGTGGTGTATTTCCCAAAGCTAAATCGTATTGATTTTTCTGCTAAATCTTTTGTCAAACCCATTGCTGTTAAAACATGAGATGGTAAATTTTCTGCAGACGTGCACGCAGAACCAGTTGCCACCGCTAATTTGTTTTTTGTATGATGAATAAAATTAACTGCTTTGAATGGAAATGTAATGTTTGAAGTGTTTGGCAAACGCAACGCATCTTTTCCGTTAATAATTATTGAATTGTTGAATTGAAGAATTAGAGAATTTTCAAAATAATCTCTTAAAATTCCAATTTCATTATTTATCGAAATTAGTTCACAAGCTTTGCCTAGTCCAACTATTGCTGGTACATTCAGCGTTCCACTACGAATATTGCGTTCATGTCCACCACCATGTAAAAAAGTTTCTAATGAAACACGCGGATTTTTTCTGCGAAAATACAAAGCACCAATTCCTTTTGGACCATACAATTTATGTGCTGAAATACACATCAAATCAATTCCATCTATTTGTACATCAACCAAAGTTTTACCGATAGCTTGTGTTGCATCACATAAAAAAATAGAATTTTTAGCATGAACTATTTTAGAAATTTCTTTAATGTTTTGTATAACACCAGTTTCGTTGTTTCCATACATAACAGCAACTAAAATTGTATTTTCGGTAATTGATTTTTCTAATTCTTGTAAATCAATTAATCCATTTTATCTACTTTTAAGTAAGTAACCTGTGCACCTTTTTTTTCTAAAAAAGCACAAGTATCCAACACTGCTTTATGCTCAGTTTCAACAGTAATGATGTGGTTGCCTTTTTGGAAATATAAATTGTAAACTCCTTTTATGGCAATGTTTATCGCTTCGGTAGCACCAGACGTAAAAATAATTTCTTGAGATTCACAATTAATGCTTTTAGCAACTTGCGTACGCGCATATTCTACTGCATCTTTTGCTTGCAGACCAAATAGGTGAGTAGCGCTTGCTGCATTACCAAACTTTTCAGAAAAGTAAGGTAACATAGTTTGTAATACATTTGAATCTACAGGAGTGGTTGCATTATAATCTAAATAAATCACACCTTAAAGATATAAAAGATAAAGTTACCAGCAATCTTGAACTGTTCTTTTAACTAGTGCAGTGTTAATGCCATAATTTTTCCATCTGTTCAATATGTCTTGTACTTTTGTTTCGTCCATTTGTGGCGTTCTGCTTAAAATCCAAAAAGTTGTTTTGGTTGGATCTGATGTAACAGCATAAGAATAGTCGTCTGCAATTTCAACAATCCAATAATTTGAAGAAGTTGGTTGTTGACCAAAAAATCCAACTCTTAATTTTGTGTTGTTAGAATTAGGTTCAACTGTTGCGCGACCTTCAATTTGTGATGCTTGTCCATTTGCAGTAATCTGTTTGTTAACTACTTTAATAGAACCATCTGGATTTGCAGTGTATTCAGCAGTGATACACTTTGCACCTAAAGAAAATATTTGTGGTAAAGATGCAATTTCGTACCATTTTCCAGCATATCTTCCAAGGTCAATTGCCGTTGAAGTAGTAGTAATTGGTGTTAAGTTAGTTGGAATGCAACCGCTGATGAGCGCTACTGAAAGAATTAAGATTAGATTTTTCATTTTTGAGATATTTTAAGTAACAACAATAGAATTCAGTTTTTGTTTAAGATAAATCAAAAAAAATTAAACAAAATATAAATTCGATACTTTGAATTCAATTTATTATTTTCAACATCATATAAATACATACCTAAATGAAGAAAATTGACCACATTGGAGTTGCAGTGAAAAATTTAGAAGCATCAAATGATTTGTTTTCTAAGTTATTTAACCGAAAACCTTTTCATCATGAAACATTGGAAACACAACAATTAAATGTGTCTTTTTTTAAATTAGAGGATACAAAAGTCGAACTATTAGAACCAATTTCCGAAAAAAGTACGGTGCATAAATTTTTACAAACCAAAGGTGAAGGCATTCATCATGTTGCATTTGAAGTAGATGATATTTATGCAGAAATGGAACGTTTAAAAAATGAAGGATTTTTACCATTAACTGAAAAACCTTATGTTGGTGCATTGAATAAGTTAGTTTGTTTCTTTCATCCAAAAACTACGAATGGTGTGTTGGTTGAACTGTGTCAAAAAGTACAGCACTGATGAAGCGGATTTTAAAGTTTTGTATACTTTCATATTTTTATAGTATCTAACTTGTCATTCGATATTATTTTCTATATTTTTAAGTATGCAAAAGCGATATTTTTTATCCATTATTTTTGTGTTTTATGTTCTTCCTTACAGTCTAGCACAAAGCAAACGAGCTTTAGTTATTGGAATCAACGATTATTTTAAATTTGATGATAATTCAAAATCTGTTGTTCGCGACCCACTCAATTCGCTTTTTGGCAGCGTCAATGATGCAAAAGCTGTCAAAGAATTGCTTACCACACGTTTCGGCTTTAATGAAAAATACATTAAAGAATTGTATAGCAAAAATGCAACACAGGAAAATATTTTAAATGAATTAGATAAGTTATTATTGAACAGCAAAGCTGGTGATAATGTCTTTTTTTATTATTCTGGACATGGTATTCAGTTAAAAAATGTAATTACAAAATCTACAGATGAGGCCATTGCACCAACCGATGTTTTGTATAAGCAAAATGGATTTATAAAAACGCTTCAATTGGCTTCTATCTTTAATAAATTTGTAGATAAGAAAGTTACATTAACTACCATATTTGATTGTTGCTATAGTTGGGGCACGCATACTACTTTAGGAAATAACAAACCACAGACTGATTTTAATTTTTTAATTTCATTAAACGAACCAGGCAGAGAAGAAATTTTGAGTAACATGAGAGAACATGAATATGAATATGTTCGTGACTCACTTAGTGAAATAATAGGTATAGAAACTCGAGCAATGGATTTTAAAGGTTATTTGCAAAGTTCTGGTTTTGATACAGATACTTTATATCAGTTAAATAAAAGAGATTCTTCGTACTACATTTTTTTGTTTTCAGATTATTTGAGAATTTCATCTGATACCATTCCTACTCTTTATAGGTTTGATAGTAGTGCTCATAAATATATACCGATTGAAATAAATGATGAAGGCGAAAAAGAATTTAAAATTCAGTTTAATCTCTTGAACGAAATTTTTCCTGATGCGATAAGTCCATCAAGAAGAGTACAGTCTAATTATTTATTCTTATCGGCAACAAATGATGTGCAAAAAGCAAGTGAAAAGAAGGACGAAAATGGGAACAAACATGGTGTGTTCACTAAAGCAATTATTGAAGTTTTAAAGCAAAATCCATCAACTATTACAAGTGAAAAATTATTTGAAAAGATATCTGTAGAATTAAAAAAACGATATTACACACAAACACCAACGCTTAAATGCGATCCACAGCGTTTGAAAAAAAATTTATTGAGCATTCCAACTTCAACGATTTCAAGTGATGTGTTTGCTAAATGTATTCAATCAAATAATAATTCAATTACACTAGATAAAGGTGCGTTGTCTGGTTTTTCATTAGGAAATATTTTACAAGATATTTCAAACCCAAATGTTGAAATTGAAATTACTGAATTAAAAAATGAGAATAACAGCATTGCAAAAATTATAAAAGGAAGCGGAAATTTTAAAGGTAAAATATTTAAAGTAAAAGACTGGTATGTTAAAACAAAACCATTAATTAAGGTTTATATTCCACACGATAATTTTACTACTGCACAATTTTCTACACTCATACAAACTAAGATAACACCATTAATAAAAGAGCAAGATATGAATGGAATTTATAATGGTTTTGGTTATTATGTGCCGTTTGAAGAAAATTTTGATTGTTCAAAAATTTATGTTTCAGGTAAACAAATTACATATATAGGGTTGGAGCCGAACACGAATACAACACTAAAAGATTTGGATAAAATTACACTTCAAAATGTAAATAAAAATCAACCATATATTGTTTATTTACCAGTTCCAGAAGAGATTGCAAAAGCAACAGAACAGTTATTAAAATTGAATCAGAATATTGAGTTAGTTTCACAACCTGAAAAAGCAGATGTATCTATTGCCTGTTTTTATAGTAGAAATATTAATATGGACAAAGACTATTTGCCAAACTCCAAAAAAATAAATCCAGCTGAACCATATTATAGAAAAGGATTGGCACCAAAATTAAAGCCAACCGACGAGCCAGATGTAAACATCGTATTAGCACTAACCTCAGAAAATGTAAGTAAGAAAAGAGACTCAAAGTCACACAAAGTAACTATGCCTTTTTTAATTGTCAATACGAAAGTTAAGGATACTAAAGATATTGCTAAAAAAGTGTATAATTGGTTTGTTATTGAAGCAGCAAAAAAAGGCATTTGGTTAAATAACTGGCCAAAGAAATAATTAACTTTCATGAATAGGTATCAAATGCAAGAAATAGCAATAAGTGCATTGTAAAAATTTTCGCAAGCTTTGTTGTTGGTTGAAACAAATAAAACAGGTTCTATCAATTCTAATTCCATCAACAAAAAATTTCCATCGTTTGTTATTACACCATCAACTCTTGCATACAATAATGTTTCAGGAATGCTGTTTAATAAGTTAGTAGCTTGTGTTAAAATTAATTCATTTGGTTCTATAGGTTCTACTGTTCCACCAAATTGCACTTGCACACGAAAGTCGCCTTGCTTTACTCTTTTGCAAATAGCATGACTGAATTTTTTATTGAAGAGGATCAGCGACAATTCACCTTTTGTAATAATTTCTTCTACAAATATTTGAACAATAACATCGCCGTTTTTTAATAATTCTGCAAAACGGTTTTCGTCAATATCAACAGTATCAATATTTGCAATCCATGTATTATAAGCACCACCAGAAATCGTTGGTTTTACAACAGCTTTGTTCCAGTTGTTTTCTTGCAGAATGCTTTTTAATGTGATGTTATTCTTTTGAGAACAAATAACATAAGATGGAAGCAAGACACCATTCTTAGAAAAATCATCAAAATAATTTTTGTTTTGATTCCATTTAACTACAGATAACGGATTTAAAACCTTGCAGCCAAGTAACTTCAATTTATCCAACCATTGGTCAAACTCAACAGGTTGCTCAAAATAATTCCACATAGAACGCAATACAATCACATCAAATTGCTTCCAGTTTACAGATGCATCGTCCCAAGAAACTGGAATTACTTCAATACTTTTTTGTGTTAAATATTGTTGTAGTAATTTATCATCTTCATATAAATCAGGAAATTTATGATAGGTTACAAAAGCTACTTGCATGGTTATTTGTTTTACTAATGCAAAGTAAGACAGATGAAGTCAGAAAAGAATTGTCTTGTGGTAATAAATGAGATTTGGTTCGTGAGACACGAACCAAGGCAAAATAAATCAGGATGTTTTAAATCCGATTTTAGTTCTCGTTTTTTGCTCAGTTTCCAGTTTATCTTTTTGTAGTAAATAATCTAATGCATCATACACATCTTTAAATTTTTTGTTGGTTTTAGATTCTAATTTTTTAATCTTTTCTGTCAATTCTTTGTGAGTTAGCGCAATTTGCCTTACATACACAAACGCACGCATGATAGCAATATTTACATTTATTGCTTTGTCTGAATTTAAAATACCACTTAGCATTGCCAAACCTTGTTCGGTAAAAGCATAAGGCGTTACGTTTGTATTTCTTTTACTTTGCGATTCGGTTTCAATTTGCAACCGCATCATTTGCCATTCAGTGGTTGTTAATCTGAACATAAAATCTAATGGAAAACGTTTGATATTTCGTTTTACTGCTAAGTTTAGATTTTTTGTTTCTACTTCATAAAGTGCTGCCAAATCGAAGTCTAACATTACTTTCTGGTTTCTAATTTCATAAATCTTGTCTTGTACTGATTGAATTTGCATAAAATTTGTTTTACTATATAGATACATGAAAGTGCCATTTTCCATAAATCTTAGGAAATTTTTTTAATTGGAAGAGAATATATTAAAAGCTAGCTTCTGCAATTTGCATGCTTTGAGAAATCCTTATAGAAAATAAGTAATATCGAGATTGAGACTGTGTTACTTCACAATTCGCTTCAATACAAACCTATTATTAATATTCAAGGTGTACCAAGCTAAAAAGTACGCTGTAAGAATTACAGATGGAATCAACATAATTAAAAACCAACCATTGTAGTTAATGTAGTACATAGAATTTAGTGCAATGAACGCAATCAGCAAGCGTGCATATTCAGCATATTTTACCCATTTTTTTTGTTCTAAAATAGCACTGCAAATTACAGTGGAAAGCATCAGCACACTAAAGAAAATAATAGTATAGAACAACGATAGTTTCTCATAATTATATAAGTAAGCAGACAAGCCAATGATAATAAACGCGAACTGCACCAACACATAAATATTCAAACTTTTGCTGCTTGCTTTTGCATCGTATTTTGGTTTATTATAATCTACTTCTGGAATTGGAATTTGGCCACCCAATTCTGCTGGCTGCCAACCTGGTTTAGCAACTATATATTTTAATTTATCTGATACTTTAGGAAATGCTTTTGCGTTTTTAAACATCGTTACATAATATTCAACATTTGCCCAAGCTGGATTCCAACTTTTCAATTGCGTAGTAACACCATACGTTGGTTCTTCTATTTCTTCCTGAAAAGTACCAAATAGTTTGTCCCAAATAATAAACATACCTGCGTGGTTTTTATCAATATATTTTGGATTTACACCATGATGTACTCTGTGATGTGATGGTGTATTGAAAATGGCTTCGAACCATTTTGGCATTTTGTCGATTGCTTTGGTATGAATCCAAAACTGAAAAAAAGAATTGATACTTGCGCAAATTCCTAAAGTCAACACATCAACGCCTAAAAATGCAATTGGCAAAAAGAAAATAAATGCCAGCAAACTATGAATCCAAGATTGACGCAATGCAACCGTTAAATTGTATTCTTCGCTTTGATGATGCACCACATGCGCGCCCCAAAATAAATTAACTTCGTGACCAAAACGATGTGCCCAATAAAAACAAAAATCAAATAAAATTAAAACAACAATATATGCTGTAACACCAGATAAATGTAATACTGCGAAGTTTTCTAACACCAAAACATAAGCACCTAACATTAAACCTGTGGTTAATAATTTAAACAACAAATGACTTACACCAATATTTAAATTCGTCAGTGCATCGTTTAAACGATAATATTCTGGATGTTTTTTTCGCGTAGCAAAATATTCTACAACAATAAAAAGTAAAAAAATTGGAATGGCAATTACGGTGCTGAGTTGTTCCATGATGTTGAATTTAAAATTATTGTAGATTTAGTATTATTAAAAATGCTTGAACATTAAAGTTAACCTAAGTTTAGTTTCAAAACAATATACTTTTTATAATTTAACAAGAGTTTAAATAATTTATTTAAGCAAGACGTTTAAATAGGTAGAATATTTTAAAATTAATTTACAGCTTATGTTTGATTTTATAAAGAAAAAAATAAATGCTTTCATCTTAAAAAAAGCAACAGAAAATAAAACCATTGATATTGTTGAAGTGCGCACGCAAGAAATTGGGTTGACTTCTGTAATTACAGAAACTGACATTAAGATTACAAATTCATTTTTTTTGCCAATTACCATTTTATCTATAGAAACAAAATTATTAAATAGAAACGGCATTGAAATTGGCTCGATGAATTATCACCAGCCACAAAAATTAAAAGGTAAATCGGAGTTGATTTTAACTGCAACTTCTAAAATTAGTATTATCACTTCTATATTTCAGGCAATTTCGCAACTGTTAGCGCATCCAATAAAAATGCGCAGTGTTGGTGTTTCTAAAATAAAAATTTTATGGTTTACAATCGAAATTCCTGTGGATGATTATTTTGAAATACATCCAAGTAAAGTAAAAATAACAAAAGATTTAACCGAAGAAGAGAAAGCAGAACGCGCGATTAAACAGAAAGAACGTGCCGAAAAACAAGCTATAGAAAAAGCAGCTCGCAAAGAAAAAATATTACAACGCAGACATGGCGAAAATTATATTTCTAAGGAAGAACGAATAGCGATGAACGATAAAGATATTGAATTAGATAATGAGCAAATAAATATTGTGTTAGATGAAAATGTAATTGATCAAATTCCGGAAATAGATAACATTTCTATTACTGAAAATTCTGTTACAGAAATAAAGAATAAGCAGAATAATGATGACTTATGAACAGCTTAATCTTTATTTAAGATTCTGAAACAAGTTCAGCATGACAACGACTCGGCACCGCGACGTTGTCATGCCGTTCCGAAGATTCGGAATTATTTCGGCATCTAATGCTAATTATTACACTAATTACTTTCCTAAATAGAATCTAAAGTATTTGCAATTGCTTACAATATCTTGGTAATACGCAGTTTGCGAATAATTATCTTTTAATTTCTTAAATAACGGTCGAGTAGTTGTGCTGTATAATAAACTATAATTTCCACCATAGCTATAGTATACATCTTGTTTAGCAAAAAACAAATCTAATTCGCATTTTGATGCCTGAAAGACTGCATTCGTTTTTAATTCTTTGTTTGTTGATATACTTTCAGCTTTTAGAAAATAATCATACGGTTTTTGTGGATTGTTTGCTGCTATAGTTCCTGTTCCATTGTTATAATTATAAGGTTTTTTGATGGTGTTCGGAATAGTGTTGTATCCATAAATATTAGATAGATAATAATTGCCACCTTCATAAAAATGCAGGTTCCTAAAATAGCCATGAAGTGATGTGTTGTAATAAAAATTACCTAAAAGATAATTTGCCTTAGCAGCTTTTTCGTCATTACCACTGGCAAGTTTTTTTAATTGTAAAAGTGCTTCAACCAATTGTTCCTTATTCATGTTAGCAGTGATAAAATTAAATTCTTTATACGTTAAATCTTTAAATGCATCTTTCATAGTTGATTCATAATACGTTTGAATATTGCTGCTAAAAATTAAACCAGATATGTTGCTATAACCATTAAAAGATGGTTCTTTAAGTTTGAGTGCCTCGTTCCAGCTATCATTATAGTCAATCGGTTCTAAGCATTTAAAATTAGCAGAAACTTTTTTGTATGCTACTAATGCATTCTCTAAATCATCTTTTTTGAAATAATACGACCCTTTTAGTTCATACAATGCATCTAATGTAATAGTTGAAGTCAGCAATTGTTTTTCAAACGCTGATTTATTTTTCGAATTAAATAAATCAATCAAATCGTTAATAATATTAATATCAGGATTTCCATACAATCCTTTTAAAGTGTTGTGACACAAAAATGCTTTTGCTAAATTATTTTGTTGCATATAATTATGACCTAAAATTTCATACACAAAACCTTTTTGTTTTTCATCTTTATTATTTAAAAACTGAGTAAAGATTTTTTGTTCTGCAACTGCATCAATTGTTTTTAAGCTACCAATGTAAGCGCAAAATGAAGTTCTGTCTTTTTGCTCTAAAATGCCTTTATCTGTTGAGTTTATTTGATTTGCTGTTGCTTGTGATTTTGCGTAATCACCGTTTAATAAATACAAATGTGCTAAGTAAGCGAGCCAAAAATCAGCACGTTTTACTTTGTTTGTTTTTACTAAAGTTTCTGTAAATAATATTATCTTTTGCAGATACAATTTTTCAGGTGCATTCATTAACGGAAACGTATTTTTTGACGCGTATTGATTTGGAATTTGAAATGCACTGTGTTCAATTTGTAACAAAGCACGGCACGCCATCAGCTCTAAATACGCACTGTTTGGCGCAACTGCATAAATGTTTTTCATTTCCGATAAACCATTAGAAAATTTATTAAAACCACGCAACACATACAGTGCAGCTTTTTCGTTTGGTGTTTTGCACAACAAAATCGCATTGTCAAAACTCATCTGATTAGAAATACGAAAACTTGCATAACACGGAATTTTTCTGTCTGTTGTATTATGAAAAACCTGCGCAAAAGCAACACCAGCTTCTGCAAATTTTTTCTGATTAAACAATGCACCACCTTTTTGTTCTAATGCATAATAATACAATAATGATTTTTGTTTCAATGGCTCTACATAAGTATTAAAATATCGTACAGCATCATCATTAAAACCACCATAATGCGATAAACGAACCAGCTGATATGCGATGCGCAATTTAATATCTGTATTTTTTGTTGCTGCATATAATATGTTTCCATCTTTTGCAGTTGACATAAATTGTGGTTTAGTCATTTTCTTGCGAATATTACCATAGTACCAGTTTTCATCAGTGCTTTCTTCTGTTGATGTTGCAAATGGTTCACATTTTTTTGCAAAAATTAAATAATTGAGAGCTTCCAATCCTTTATCCGTTAAATAGATTTGTTGCTTTAAGTTCTCATTAATTCCTTTTAAAGATTTTGTCGTAATTATTTTAGATAAATCACTGCTTGATGACTGATAAACCAAGTAATTTAAAGCATTTTCATTGATTTGGTTGTCGAAATATTTCTTCCATTCTACAATATTATAATCTATCTCAGGAATTATTGGTTGCGATTCATCGTATGAATGATTTCCGTAAAATGTTTCGTCATAGGTTAAAAAAAATGGCAACAGTGATTTGTCAGAAATTAATTGCTGATCAAATAAATTGTAAAAAGTTCCATCTTCTGACGACCAAGAACAAGCATTTGTTTTTGAATATAATAATGAAAACGATAAGATTACAAGGATAGTTTTTTTCATGGTTTCTTATTTTGAGATATTCTTAAGATTTTGAATTGAATAATGAGATAAATTTGATGAATCTAACTGATAAAAGATGGTATTTAGTTCCTGATTTATTATTTTATTTTTTAGAAATGTGGAAGCTTGTTCTAATTGAGTTGTAGTAACTTCTTCTGTTTTTATTGTAAAATCTTCATAAATATAGTTTCCATGTAGATAATGATCTTTTTTTACCAAATAAAAATTTGGTTTTATTGGTTGATAGATACTTGTGTCTTTCAACATATCATTTCTGATTCCATTTAATAGACGTTTTTCTCCAACTTGATTTTCGATAATTGCCCAGCTGTAAATTGGCAATGCAATATCTAATGCAATTGGATAATTTTGGATTTCTTTACAATAATTTTCTGCAAGTTTATTTTCTAAAATGGAATTTTCTTCTTTAAAATCTAACGGATTTGATGTAGCATAATACATCAGAACACCTTTTTTTATTGGTGGAATGCCAGTTTTTGTTTTATCTTTTATTTGATGTAAACGAATAGTTGCTGAAACAAGCAGTGTTGGGTTTTGTTTTTCTACAATATTCAGCAAGTAAAAATATTTACTTCGTGTACTTATTGTCCAATCACAATCGAACTGTATTTCTTTTATTTTTTTATCAGAAATTTTCGGATAAATAAATTCAATTTCTTGTTTGATGTGTTTTGCTAAATCTTCGATTTTATTTTTATCTAAATTCTTAAAAACGTCATTCGTTATAAAAACTACAGGTATAATTTCTTGCTGAATATTCTTTTCTTTAATGTTGATTTCACCTATAGGAATTGCTTCGTTGTTCTTCATATCAACATCAAAAAAACGCACATACAATTTCTGTACGTTTAATTCATCCAAATATTTTTTTCAATAGGTGAAATTTCGTACATCGTTTCCCAAAAATAAAATGAAGTTGCATGTTGTTTTTTACAAGCAATGCAAGAAGCAATAATTAAAATAACAAACGAGATTTCTTTCATTCTTTAATGAAACGAAATTAAACAATTTTAAAATTACAAGTGATAAGTAATTAATGGTATCTTATTGTACAACACCATTGCAATCATCGTCAATTCCATTCCCAATTATCTCTGCAATAGGTAATACCTGTCCCACACAAGTGCCCCAAAGTCCAGCACTACAATTTTGTGTACCAGTTCTGCATCTGCCAACATTTGCGGTACCAGCTGGTCCAGTATAACATGCGCGAGTCAGGCCATTGTCTATTACGCCATTGCAGTCATTGTCAATGCCGTCACATACTTCTGTAGATGGTAAAACTTGGCCAATACATGCGCCCCAAGCACCACCAGAACAAACTTGTGTTCCTGGTCTACAAGAGCCAACACCTGAAGTTCCTGCAGGTCCACTGTAACAACTTCTGGTTATTCCATCAACTGTTCCATCACAATTATCGTCTATTCCATTGCAAATTTCAGTAGTTGGTACTCCAGGTGTGGCGCTGCAAACTAAGCCAGAACCTGTACCGTTACAAACCCATGTGCCTGTTCTAGTACAAGCGCCAACTCCAACAGTACAAGAAGATCCTTTTAGTGGCCAAAGTTCATCTGTAGTTCCGTTACAATTGTCATCTACTCCATTGCAAAGTTCAGTTCTTCCTGGATTAATAAGGTTGTTTGCATCATTACAATCTGTATTGTTAGCCACATAACCAGACGGTACAGAGCATGAAGTTGTAGTTACTAGTGGATTGCCATAGCTATCTCCATCTGCGTCTCTATAATATGTATTAACTGGAATACCATTATCAACTACACCATTACAATCATCATCAATACCATTACACGTTTCAGCAGTTGGAGAACCAGCTGTTACACTGCAAACTAAGCCAGTTCCAGCACCATTACATATCCAAACGCCACTTCTTAAGCAGGCACCTGTACCAACAGTACATACCGTACCTTTTAGTAGAAATGTTTCATCAACTAAACCATCTTGGTCGTTGTCTTTATTATCACATAATTCTGGCGCGCCAGGATAAATAGTTGGATCTTGGTCGTTTCTGTCTAAGCTATCAGCAACATAACAAGGAAATGGCGCACAGGCAAAAAGTGGTTCGCATCTGTCGCCATGACCATCGCCATCTGCATCTTTATAAATGTAAGTAAACAAATTGCATTTTGGTGTTGCAATCCATGCAGTTCCATTCCAAACTAAAACATCACCAATAGAATTACCCATGATGATATTGTTGAAATTATACGTTGGATTGATTCTTTCCCATTTTGTTAATGGTAAATTATACATAAATAACGCAGAACTATCTGTGTCAAAAACTAATAAAGAATTTGCTGGTGAAGTGATGGCTAACCGAAGCGCTGCCGTCATTCTTGGAATTAAAAGGCCTTTGTTGTTGCTTGCGACATCTAACATGGCGCTATTATTTGGTGCTGCACCTGTAGCGTTAATTCCGATATTCTGACTAAATGAGATATGGAAAATCATTAGCAGAAGAACTAAAAAAATAGACTTCATAATAAATGGTTTGAAATAAAGATAATAAAATTTCCAGTTTACTACAAATTCTATACTATACAATTAATAATAAATGAGATGACCAGTTTCGTGTTATATCAGATAAGAGGTATGTTTTTAATAAAATGGTTAAAATAAAATTCTAATCTTTTCGTTAAACAGAAATGAAGATTATTTCTTTGATATTGCTTTTTTTTGCTATTTCGTGTAAGAGCAATAATACAGTTTCGATTAACGATATTACTGATAAAATACCAGCTACAAGTTTAAGCAAAGAAATTAATTTGTTGATGCAAAATCTGGAAGCACAAACCGAACTTACCAAAACATATAATCCAGCTTATGTAACACTAAAATATCCAAACGGCGATGTGCCTATAAATACTGGTGTTTGCGCAGATGTTGTAGTGCGTGCGTTGCGTGCAACTAATATTGATCTCCAAAAAGAAGTTCATCTAGATATGAATAAAAATTTCTCAGTTTATCCAAAAAGATGGAATTTAAAACAACTGATAAAAATATTGACCATAGACGAGTAGCAAATCTGATGAAGTTTTTTGAAAGAAAACAAAAATCAATTGATATTACTAAAAATACAAATGATTATAAAGCTGGTGACATTGTAGCTTGGAAATTAAACAATGGTTTATTGCATATTGGAATGGTTTACAATGGTGCCAGTGAAGACGGCACGCCATTAATTGTACACAATATTGGAAGTGGAACTAAAGTTGCAGATGTGTTATTTCAATGGGAAATTATAGGACATTACCGATGGTTTGAACAGTAAGATTAGTGATTTAATCATTCATCATCTTCCACAATTTATCTTTCAATTCCATAATATTTTCATTCGCTAATGCAGAGAAGAAAACGTGTGGAATTTTTTTAGGTAATTCTTTGGCTAACATTTTTTTCAATTCATCATCCAAAAGATCTGATTTCGAAATGCCAATAATTCTTGGTTTGTTCACCAATTCTTTATTGTATAATTTTAATTCTTTAGCCAAAATTTTGTATTCTTTTTTGATATCGTCACTATCTGCAGGTATCATAAATAACAAACACGAATTACGTTCAATATGTCGTAAAAAACGAACGCCTAAACCTTTGCCTTCGTGCGCACCTTCAATAATTCCTGGAATATCAGCCATAATAAAAGAGCGATCATCGCGATAGGAAACAACACCTAAATTGGGTACTAAAGTGGTAAATGGATAATTGGCAATTTCTGGTTTTGCAGCACTCACTACAGATAATAATGTAGATTTTCCTGCATTTGGAAATCCTACTAAACCAACATCTGCTAACACTTTTAGTTCTAAGATTTTCCAACCTTCGCTGCCTTCTTCACCAGGTTGTGCGTAATGAGGTGCTTGTTTGGTAGAAGTTTTAAAATGCGTATTGCCTTGTCCACCTCGACCACCTTTTAACCAAACTACTTCTTGTCCGTCTTCTAAAATTTCAAATTCTTTTTCGAACGTTTCTCCATTTTTTGCAACAGTACCTAAAGGAACTTCAATAATAATATCTTCCGCACTTCTGCCACTTCGCATACCACCTTCACCAGATGCACCATTGTCTGCATGAATGTGTTTTTATATTTAAGATGTAAAAGTGTCCAAAGTTGTTTGTTTCCACGAAGGATAATGCTTCCACCTTTTCCACCGTCACCACCATCAGGGCCACCCATTGGAACGTATTTCTCTCTGCGCCAATGCACCGAGCCACCACCGCCATTTCCAGACCGAACAAATATTCTGACGTAATCTATAAAGTTGCTTCCTTCCATTTTGTTATTATTGTAAAGATAGAAATAAAAAAGACCTTCAAGGTTTTTAAAACCTTGAAGGTCTGGATATATTTTAAAATCTATTTTATTTTGTTGATTTCTGCTTTCAAAGCTTCAAAGATATCTTCGATAGAACCAATGCCGTTTAATTCCACTACTTTATTTACTTTTTTGTAGTGACCTGCTACTTGAGCAGTTTCTTTTAAGTAAACTTTGAAACGATTGCGAATAATAGTATCGTCTAAATCGTCTGCTCTGCCAGAAGATTTTCCACGTTCTTTAATTCTTTGAACAATTTCGTCTTCAGCAACTTCTAATGCTAATACTAAGGAAATTTCTGTTTTCTTTAAATCTAATAATTTATCCAAAGCTTCTGCTTGTGGTTGTGTGCGAGGAAATCCATCGAATATAAAACCTTCTACTTTTCCAGCATATTCGTCTAATTTGTTAGACAACATACCAATGGTAACTTCATCTGGAACAAGTTCGCCTTTGTCCATATATTTTTTCGCAACAACACCAAGTGGAGTTTCATTTTTTAATTCAGAACGGAATAAATCACCGGTTGAAATGTGCAGCAAGTTGAATTCTTCTGCGAGTTTTACTGCTTGAGTACCTTTTCCACTTCCTGGAGGACCAAACAAAATTAAGTTTATCATTTTGGTTTTAAAATTATGAATAACAAAGATACTATGTGTTCTGCGTATTGCGTATTTCGGATCGTGAAATTTTGTGTTTAATTACTTTTTGGTAATGTTTGATTAATAATGAGTTGTGTTGTGCATCTAGCCGAGAAATTTACAGCACAATTTTTTATTGGCTTATTTTATCACTAAAATTCAAAAACTAGTAAACAAAAAGAAACAAATGGAATTTTTTTTGAAAGATGATTGTTATAATTAAAAATCAAAAAAATGAACAACGAAACAGAAGAATTTAAAAGAAATGATGATGCACTTTGGAAATTGGCAGAAAAACGAGCAAAATTTAAACGTCATTTAACCATTTTTGCTATCGTCATGGCATTTCTATGGGTAGCAAATGTATTTACTTTACTAATATTTACGCATGGTTTGGCGTTGATGACCTTGATTTGGAGTGCTGTGTTGGTGCATGAATATTGGAAAGCATATCATGATGATGACAATGAAACATTGGTGCAAAAAGAGTTTGAAAAACTGAAAAAAGAAAAAGGTGATGTTGGTTATAAGCGTAGCGATGAAGTTCGAGATTTATAATTTTTAATGCATTCCTAATAAATCTGAGTACGGACTATATTCGTACGCTTTTTCGTTTTGAGTTTGAGTGAAATAGGTTTCTTTATAAACAATTTCACTTACTAATTGCGACAAACGTTGCTCAAAACTCAATAATAATTCAATCGGAATTGGCTCTTGATTATTTAGATAAGAAATTCCATCTTTCATTTTTTTTGCATGATGATAGCCAACATAAATTTCTGTGCACTCAAATATTTTATAGTACATCAACGCATACAAAATACCTTGAAACGTTGCACTGTAGTCTTTGTTTTTATAAATAAAAAGTGTGTCTAAGAATTTCTGGATACTTTCTTCATTATCCATTTCTGGAAATTTTGGCAATTCAATTTGTCCAGTTTTATAATCAATAATTCGAATGGCTTTTTCGTTTATTTTATCAACTCTATCTATCGTTCCTTGAATGGTAGCAAATGTTCCATCTTCTAATTTAAGTTGATTCCAACTTAATTTTTCTTCAGTTTTTAAAATACATAATTTACCAACTGACGCATCGTTTTCAATAATTCTTTGCGCAATGCGTTCTATAATTGTTAATTGTAATTTATTGCCAGCTTGCGTAATCTCTTTTGGTAATTCTAAATCAATAATTGCTTGTTTGGTAACTGCTTTTATAAAATCTGTTTTTGCAAACGAACTAATTTTTTCAGCATTCAAAATAATATTTAAATGTGGTTTGTAAATTAGTTCCACAATCTTATGTAAAATTTGCCCAAAAACTGCAGCGTCTAATTCTTCCGCTAATTCTTCAGGTTCGCTAATTTTTGCTACATATTTCAGGTAAAACTGCAATGGACATTGGTTGTAGATCTTTAAGGAAGATGGTGAAAATTTTCGTTCACGAAGTGCTTCAATAATTTCAGGTGTTTTTTTTATTTGTAAAATTTCGACATTTTGATTTATTGAATTATTTTTTTCTTCTATCACAGCAATAAATTCAGTAATTGTATTTTTATCTGTATTTAAGTCATGCTGAATTTGACGAATAAACCTGCTTTTTTCACTGCTATTATCACCAATTTGATTGTTATAAATTAGTTGAATATTTTTTGCTCTTTTCAGCAAACGATAAAAATGATACGCATTGATGCCATCAAATTGTTCAAACGTTGGTAAGCCAAAACCTTTGCGCAAATTATATGGAATAAACGAATTGGTTTTGTTGGTGCCAGGCAAGTTATCATCATTCAACGATAAAATAAAAAGGTTGTCAAAATCTAAAATACGCGTTTCTAAAAAACCCATAATTTGGATATTGCTTTTAGTATCGGTTTCAAATGGTACTTTAATGCTTGCTAAAAACTGTTTAACAATATATGGCAATGCACTTTTGTCTAAGAAAATATTTCTTTCTTGAAATGATTGCAACAACGCGTTTAATTGTTCTGTTATTTTTTCTTTGATTGGATAAAAATAAGGATCGTCGTGGTGTGTAGATTCAATAATTTGTAATACAGTTTTTAAAATATCAACCGAAGTTGTAGAATCAGTTAAAAGTTTTGATGGAAAAAACTCTGCTAATATTTCGGCTGGCATGTATGGAACAAAATATGGAATAATGCTATCTAGTTTTTCTTTTTGCTGCACATTCTTTTTCAAATAAAGATGATTCGACAGCGTAGTAATATCTTTGTGATAATAGTCGGTTGCTGTTTTTCCAATTCGTGCGTTTGCATAAAAACTCAGCAATGAATTTGCAAATAAAAACAACTCGCTTTCTGCAATTGAAAAACCCATGGTGATGTTCATTGCACTTGCATCAATATTGTATAACAAAGGATTTAGCAGCTTTTCGTCACACAAAATAATTGCCGTTTTTTCATTTTTTTGTGGACGCATTTCATCAACATTTTCAACATGACGCATGCTATGCGACGCTACACTTTCACTTTCATTCTCACTTTCACTCTTATTAAAATACTGCGCCACAAATTGTGTTTGTCCAACTGAAGATGACACACCAATAATCTCAATATTTTTGTTTTTTATTAATTCATCATCAATTATCCAATGATGATTTTTGCCGTAAAACTTTCGTTGATAATTACGTAAAAAATTTCCTGCTTCGTGCAGTTTGTTATTTAAAAAATGCGCATCGGCGTCCCACCAAAATTCGGTTTCATATTGTTGTTCAATCGTTTTAAAAATGGCTTCTTCACAAACTGATAAAGCATTAAAACCACAAAAACTAATTTTTGAATAAGGTAATTTTAATTGTTCTGATTTTAAATTTTCATACACTTCACGATATGCCATGCCTTCATATGCAAAATTATGTTGTTGTAGTTTTTGTTTAAATGCAATATACATTTCGCCGAGCAAACTCCATGTTTTTACAAATGCATCTTTATAAATGCTTTCTTTTTTGTGTGTAGATGTAGTTAATATAAATTGCTCAATATATTTTCTGGTTTCTTCTGAAATAGAAAACGTTTCATCAATTTGTTTGTGTGCTTTTAATACTGAAAATAATTGTGTAGCGTCTATCAAATATTTGTCGCATTCGTCAAAATCTTTTAGTATCAAGTTGCCCCAAGGAATGAACTTTTCCAATGGTTGCTGCATGTTCGTTAATTCATTTTGCACAGCATAAATATCTAATAATAAATGCCAATCATCTTTAATTATTAATGATGAATATTGCGTAATAAACTCTTGTATAGTGAGCGTTTCTGGAAGAATAAAATTTTCCGTAGAAAACTTTTCTTTTAAAAAATCAGTAAAATATTTGGCAGCTCTTTTTGAAGGAAAAATGTAGCACGAACTGTAAAGGTACGGCAAATTTTCTTTCGTAACTGTGTATGCAATTTGTTTTAAAAATGGCTCCATTTTACGAATATACAAAATCGAGTGTTTATTAGTGCTATCAAATATTCGTTCACAAAACGTTCACACAGATTACTCTTATTATTCTCTCAACTCTTCATAATTGACTACATAAACTGAATATAAACCACGCAAGTTTCACCGCGAATTTATGTGCAAGTGATATGCTTGATATTACTTTGCATCATCAAACACACACATAAATTTTTTACAGATGAAAACAATCACAAAAACAATTATCGCAACCGTTCTGGTTGTGCTGTGCGCCTCAGGTTTTGCACAGAATGGAAAAATCTCAGGATTAATTATTGACAAAAGCACGCAAGAAACTTTAATAGGTGTAAATGTTTCTGTTGATAGCTCGTTGTTAGGCGCAACTTCTGATTTAGATGGAAAATTTGAAATTACTAACCTGATTCCAGGAAACTATACTTTAGTGTTTTCTTACATTGGCTATGCTGATAAAAAGATCAACAATATAGTGGTAAATGCAGATGCAACAACAGTGCTAAATGTAAGTCTGGAAGTTGGTGCTAAAGAATTAAATGAAGTAGAAATTGTCGATTTCAAGAAGACAAATACAGAAACTGCAGTTTTGCTGGAAATGAAAAATGCCAATCAGATTTCTAGCGGTATTTCTTCTCAACAAATACAAAAAACTGCGGATAGAGATGCAGCACAAGTCGTGAGAAGAATTCCAGGAGTATCAATCCAAAGCAATTTTATAAATATTCGAGGCCTGAATCAACGATATAATAATGTATTGTTGCACAATGCCATGGCACCATCTATGGAATCAGATGTTAAATCTTTTGCTTTTGATATAATTCCATCGGCACAGTTAGATAGAATAATTGTATTGAAAAGTCCATCTGCAGATGTAGTTGGTGAGTTTGCTGGTGGTATGGTAAAGATATTTACAAAAAGTTTTCCAGATAATAATTTTGTTGATGTATCGTATGGTACAACATTTAGAGTTGGTACAACTTTTAAACCATTCTATAATCAAAAAAATGGACCACTATTTTATTTAGCAAACGACTCAAAAAACAATTTGCCATCAGATTTTCCAAAAGATGTGAATGCTTTAACATTGCAACAACAAGTAGATGCAGGTAAACAATTGAATAATGATTGGACAGCAAAAAAACAGGCATCTATTCCTGATCAACGCATTGGAATTAGTTTTGGCAGAAGAATATCAACAGATAAATTGTTGATTGGTATGATTACTTCTTTAAATTATAGCATATCAAAACAGACATTCAATATATTCAGAGCAGACTATAATATTTATGACTTTGCAAATAACAAACAAGATGCAAGATATAATTACACAGATGAACAATATAATAATAATGTTCGTTTAGGTGTTTTACATAATTGGGCATTCAAATTTAAGAAGAACACGATTGAGTTTAAAAATATTTTTAATAGTAACGGATTATCTCAATACACACACAGAACTGGTACTGATTTAGCCAATGATTTAACTGTAGATAACCATGCATTCTATAATGTATATAAAGGAATTTATGCAGGTCAGTTTTTAGGAAAACACCAAATTAAATCAGATAACAATTCAATTGATTGGGTAGTTGGATATAGCAGAGCATATAGAAAAGAACCTGATTTTAAACGATATACTTCAACACTAAACACGGCTACAAATATTTACGAAATAAACGTATTGCCAACGTCTGTAAATCCAAATAATTTGGGTAGATTTTTCTCTAATATGAATGAGAATATCGTTACCGTTGCGCTTAATTCAACAAATAAAATTATTAAATCAGTTGATAAAGGAATTATTCCATCTATAAATGGTGGTGTTTATGTAGAGTATAAAAACCGGGATTTTAAAGCAAGAATTTTAGGATTTAAACGTTCAGATTTTGATTTATTTAAATATGCTTATGCAACTCAAGGCATCGATGTATTAATGCAAAATATTAATACAATTGATGGAATTAAATTAGGAGAACAAACACGATCTTATGATTCATATAAAGCAAATAATTTAATTGGCGCTTCTTACATTAACACAGAAATAGCTATTAAAAATAAAGTACGAATTGTAGCTGGCTTTAGATATGAATATTCTAATCAACAGTTGACTTCTGGTGTTCAAACAGATTTGATTAAAGTAAATAACATTAAACATGCTTACTTGCCTTCTGTAAATATCAGTTACAACATTACACAAAAAATGCTGGTACGTGCAGCTTACGGAATGAGTGTGAATCGACCTGAGTTTAGAGAAATTGCACCTTTCGCTTTCGATGATTTTTACACACGTTATACAATAGAAGGAAATCCAAATCTAAAAAATGCATCCGTACATAATGTGGATGTAAAATGGGAATACTATCCTTCGAATGGTGAAGTTATTAGTGTTTCAGTTTTCTATAAAAAGTTTATAAATCCAATTGAATCTAAAGCTGTGGTTGGAACAAGTGGAAGTACATTCTCTTTTGCAAATGCATATCAATCAGATGTTGCAGGTGTAGAATTAGAAGTGAAAAAATCATTCGTGAATGCTAAAAATTATTTTATCAAACATCTTGGATTAATGGCAAATGCATCATATATCTATAGTAAAGTAAATTTAGGTAAAGAAAACATTGGACAAAGTGACAATCGTCCATTGCAAGGTCAATCACCATATTCTATAAATGCAGGTATTTTCTTTGAAGATAAAGAATTAGGATTACAAGCTAATTTATTATACAATGTTATTGGCAAACGTATAGCATTTGTTGGCACTGACGACAATCCAGATATCTATGAAATGTCAAGACATGTTTTAGACTTTAACATTCAATATCGATTTAAGAAAAATGTTGAAATCAGTCTTGCAGCAAATGACTTAATCAACCAACCAGTTCTTTTTTTACAAGATGGAAACAGAGATAAAAAATGGAATAGAAAATCAGATCAGGTTTTTCAAAAATACCAACCAGGTCAAACTATTTCATTAGGTGTAAAATATAATTTCTAAATAAAAAATTAAATTCTTTAAACAAATTTTATGAAAACAAATCAAATCAAATTTAAACAAACTGTTCTTTCAGTAGCAGTTTTATTAATCACATTAGTAGCTGGTTGTAAAAAAGATGACAAAAAAGATGTTGTTATTGTGCCACCTGCAGATAGACCAGTAAAAGATGTTTCTGGTAATTTAATAGGCAATATTTTATGGGACAAAGACACGGTTTATCGTTTAAATGGTGTAGTTAATGTTGGTGTAGATTCTATCCAAACAGGAACAACACCTCAAGCAACTAGTGTTTTAACTATTGAAGCTGGAACTGTAATTGTTGGTAAAAAAGGAACAACAGGTTCTAATCCTGGAACCTTAGTAATTCATAGAGGTAGCAAAATTTATGCTGAAGGAACAGCTGCTAATCCAATTATTTTTTCATCAGCAGAATCTTCTAAAGCACCTGGAGATTGGGGTGGCTTAGTAGTTTGCGGAAAAGCAACAAACAACCAACCTGGTGGTTTCGCTACACTAGAAGGAAGTTATGGTGGCCACCACGGTGGTTCTGATGACAATGATAATTCTGGTGTAATTAAATTTGTACGTTTAGAATATGCTGGTTATCCAATCTTGACAGATAAAGAAATTAATTCACTTACATTAGGATCTGTTGGTAGTGGAACAACTATTAGCTATGTACAAGCATCTTATGGCTTAGATGATGCATTTGAGTGGTTTGGTGGTACTGTTAATTGCGATCACTTAATTGCTTATAAAACAACAGATGATGATTTTGATTGTGATTTTGGTTACAGAGGCAGAGTGCAATTTGCAGTTTCATTCAGAAGTGCAAATTTAGCAGATCCAGTTTCTGGCTCAAACAGCTTTGAAGTAGATAACGATGGTGGTGGTTCTACTAATACACCATTTACTTCACCATCATTTTCAAACGTATCCGTATTTGGACCAAAACAAGATTCTACAACTTCTATTGATGCTAATTTCAGAAGAGCTTTGCACTTAAGAAGAAGCAACAAAATTAAAATATACAACTCATTCTTTACTGGTTTTCCTCAAGGTGTTGTAATTGATGGTGGAAATACTAAAACGTATGCTGAAGGTAACGAACTAGTAATTAAAAACTCGGTATTGTCATTAATGGATAATTGGACTGCTTATGTGCCATACAAATCAGATCAAGCTGGCTTTAATGTTGGTACATGGTTCTTAGACGCAACTAGAAGTAATGGTACAGTAAATAATGTTACATCTGTTGGTTATACTTTGTCTTCTTTATATAATAATACAGCTCCAAATTTCTTGCCTTCTTCAACTTCTTCTTTGTTAAGTGGTGCAAGCTTTACAGGTTTAACAGGATTTACATCTGTTGCTTATAAAGGTGCATTTGATGCAACAACAAATTGGACAAATGGTTGGGCAGAATACAATCCTGCAACTATCGTTTATGTAAGATAAATCACAAAACACGATTGTCCGATGTGTGTGAAAAATCGGATAATCGTTTTCATCTGTGTGTGAACCTCGAAGTTAGCTTCGAGGTTCTTTTTTTTGTAAATTTTAAAATTAACGAAGCATATTTTTATTGAATTTAATCTGTTTTGTTTGTATTGGTTTAATGGAAATCGTCTGTATTTAGTGTGAATCGCTGATAGGTAAAAGAAGTATGCAGTAGCTTTGTAAAAAGTTATCTATATGCATTATTCTTTTACAAAAATCCTTCTTCTTTTATCTATTTTTTCTTTTTTAAAATCAAAAGCTGATCCATTAGATGCAAGTAGAATGTATGTTGATTCGACATTAGCGCCATTCTATCATGGTGTTGCTTCTGGAGACCCAACGAATAATAGCGTTTTTATTTGGACACGCATCACAACAGATGAACCGAATCCAACCATTTCTTGGAAAATTGCAACCGATACAAGCATGTCAAATGTAGTTCAATCTGGCACTACGTCTACTAATGCTGATAAAGATTTTACCATAAAAATTGAAGCAACTGCTTTGCAACCAAACACGTTTTATTTTTATGAATTTACTTACAATAGTCAACATTCACTAAGAGGAAGAACGAAAACATTACCAACAGGAAATGTCAATAAAATAAGGTTTGCCGTAGTGTCTTGTTCCAGTTTTCCGCATGGATATTTTAATGTATATCAAGCTATCAACCAACGCAATGATGTAGATGCTATTATTCATTTAGGTGATTATATTTATGAATATGGCAAAGATGAATATGGAACCGTTCGTGCACCAAACCCTGAAAATGAAATACTAAATTTATCAGATTATCGCATTCGACATAGCATGTATAAATTGGATTCTATGTTAATGCGTTTGCATCAGCAATTTCCTTTCTATACAATCTGGGACGATCACGAGTTTGCTGATAATGCATATAAAATAGGTGCGGAAAATCATACATCAACAACCGAAGGCGTTTGGCAATCCAGAAAAATGGCTGCACTCAAAGCATACAACGAATGGATGCCAATCAGAAATATTGATTCTATTCCAGCTATAAAATTATACCGTAAAATAAATATTGGAAATTTAGTGGATTTAATTTTTGTAGATACCAGAATTACTGCTCGCACCGAACAATCGTTATTGGCTTCTATTTCTGGTGTAGATGATTCGACACATTATTTAATTGGAAATGAACAATTCGATTGGCTAAAAAATCAAATCAAAAATTCAACTGCACAATGGAAAGTAATGGCAAATCAAGTAATGGTCGCGCCTTTTAAAGTTTTTAATGTTGCATTTAATTCAGATCAATGGGACGGCTATTCTTCTGAAAGAAAAAAATTATTTAAAATTATTAACGATGATTCTATCAATAATTTTGTGGTTTTAACTGGTGATATACATTCAGCTTGGGCAAACGATTTGCCTTTTGGTAAAGTGCCATACAATCCATGGACAAATAAAGGTTCTGTTGGAGTTGAGTTTGTTACCACTGCAGTTACTTCACCAGGCATTCCTCTAACAGGAATATTAGGAAACATTACACAAGACGCATTCGCTCAATTAGTGAAAACAAACAACACACATGTAAAACACAATAATTTTGTGAACCGTGGTTTTAATATTATCGACTTTACCAATCAAAAATGCCAAAGCGATTTTTACAATATTGAAACGATTGCAACACCAAATAAAAATTATTCGTATCAAGTAAGTTACTACACAGAAAAAGATTCTAACTTTCTAAAAAAATCTACAACACCAACCAATAACAACGGTTTAAATCCAATTAAAGCACCTTTACTTATTCGTCAAGATATCATTTTGTCTGTAAAAAATAAATCAACAGATATTGAAATAACTGGTGTGTATCCAAATCCATTTATTAATTATACAGGCATTCAATTTTCTACAACAACTACAGCTTCGTTAGCGGTTTATATATATAGTGCTGTTGGACAATTAATTTTTTATAAAGACTTAGGTACACGTTCTAAAGGTGTGTATTTTGAAAAATTTGACTTAGGCGATTTGCCAAATGGAAATTATGTACTGAACTTGTACAATGGAACTGATTTAATTTCAAGAAAAATTTTTAAAGCAGAATAATAGATTGGCGATTTTTTTCTTTTAACGCATATTTTAAAAACCATAAAATAGTTTGTTAATGCTTTGCAAATCCTGATTTTTTATCAGGATTTTTTTTAATAAAAAGTACTGTAAAACAGCACCAACAATACATGCAACTTTCACAACATACCGTAAGCAATAGTTTATCTTTGTATTGCAACTAGACAAAGTTCTTTTTTCATTCAGACCGAATGTAATGTTAATCGCTTGATGTTTCTACATCGAGCTTTTTTTGTATTTTTATAAGATGAAAAAACTATTTAAAATACTAGCAGTAATAGCTGTACTATTGTTGATTGCATTTTTTGCCTTGCAAAAAAAATCATTTCCAATTGAGGATTTAAAGAAAAAATACACAAATGCATCCTCAAAATTTTTAGAGTTTGATGGTATGCAAGTGCATTATAAAGTAGAAGGCGAAGGAAAACCTATAGTTTTAATCCATGGCACTGGCGCATCGCTGCAAACTTGGGACGGCTGGACTGATTCGTTGGTAAAAAATAATTACAAAGTAATTAGAATTGATATGCCAGCTTTTGGTTTAACAGGTCCAAACAAAACCAACGATTATTCTTCTAAAATGTATGTCGACTTTTTCGATAGATTTTTACATCAAATCGGTATCGATACTTTTGCAATGGCTGGAAATTCTTTAGGTGGTGAAATTGCATGGAAATATGCATTAGCACATCCTGAAAAAGTAACCAAACTTATTTTAGTAGATCCAGCAGGTTTTTATTCTAAAGAAAAAGGAAACGGTGCCATCATTTTTAAACTAGTGAAAATAAAATGGTTTGCAAGTTTAATGAGTAAAATAGACACTAAAATTATTGTAAATCAAACAGTAAAAGATGTTTATTTTGATGATACAAAAATTACTAATAAACAAATTGAACTTTATTATGATATGTCAATGCGTGAAGGAAACCGAGAAAGTTTCTCACGAAGAGTACAACAAGTAGATGAAGAGCCAATTTTAGATGTTGCTGGTATAAAAACACCGACACTTATACAATGGGGCAAGCAAGATATTTTAATTGATATTTCTTTAGCAGAAAATTTTACAAAAATCCAAAATTCAAGATTGATTGTTTATGATTCTTGCGGTCACTCACCACAAGAAGAAATTCCTGAAAAATCTGTAAAAGATGTTATTTCGTTTCTAAAACAATAAAATAATCCTGCATTTTTTTCATTTTTGGTATGGTTATTGAATATCTTTGCTCAAAATATTTTTTATGCGTAAAATTCTTTCTTTCTTTTTAGTAACCATTTTATTTTTATCGATGCAATCTTTATTTGCACAAACAAATGCATTAACTGTTGCTAATCTTACGCCAGAATACAAATCAATTATTGACAATGTAAATAAAGAATGTAAGCTAAACGCAGATCAATCTAAAAAATTCACGGTAGATTATGTCGATTTTGTGAATAAGGCAAAAGCTAATGATGTTACAAATGCCAACAATGAAAAGAAAAAAAATGACGAATTATTACGTTTATTATATGGTGTAACTTTAAAATTGAAAACCTACTTAAATCCAGAGCAACAATCTAAACTAGGCAAGATGATACAAGCTGGCAAACTAACGCCAAAAGCTGAAACAACGGCTACAAGTACATCAAAAGTTGAGCAACCAGTAGTAACACCAGGAAACGAAATGCCAACGCCAATTATGCCAGATTATGTAACTAATGCAAATGTCATCAAACCACAATCTAACGTAGCTGATTTATTCGATCAATTAAAAGGTTATTTGAGTGTTTCGCCTGATCAATTAAAAAAAGTATTACCAATTTTAAAAGATTATGATAAAAAAGCAATCGTAATTAAAACAGTAAATGAAAATAATGCAGCAAAATTAAAGCAAGAAACTGATAAATTAAATTCGGCTACTGTTCCAAAATTAAAAGAGGTTATTTCGCAAGAACAGTTAAATGGTTTAGTATTAGCAATGGCTATGCAAGAAAATATATTATCTGGTAAAAATATCACAAAAGTTCGTAAAACTTACCAGTTAAACGATGCACAAACCATGGCTGTTATTATCGTAATGGTGCAAGCAAAATTAAGAGGTGATATAATTAACGCAACTGCAAAGTCAAACCCAGCAGAAGCAAAAGTACAATCTATTCAATTAATGAAAGACTTAGATGCACAATTGATGTCATCTTTGGAAACGGAGCAATACGAAAAAGTTAGAACGGATGTTGCAAAACTAATGGAGAAAAAATAAAACAGTATATTTAAATCTTGAAGGTTTATAAAACTTTCATAGTTTAAATTGCTGAATAATTTCCATTACTTTTTCTGCTGATTGTTGCCATGAAAAACGTACTGCATTTGCTCTTCCTTTCTCAATTAAACCAATTCTTAAAACTTCGTCAGTAATAATTAATTGCATTGCATCGGCAATTTCATTTGTGTTTGTTGGATTGACCAAAAGTGCAGCATTTCCTGCTATTTCTGTCATTGCTGATGTGTTAGAAGTAATCACAGGAACACCAACACTCATTGCTTCAATAATTGGAATTCCAAATCCTTCAAACAAACTTGGATACACAAACGCAATTGCATTTTGAAGTATTTCCAACAGCTTATTTCGTTCGCAATTTTCCAGCCAAATCACATCTTTTTTAAATTGCATTTCTGTCAAATAATTTTTCAATTCGGCATTCATCCAGGCATTTCTACCAATAATAATTAATTGATGTGTAGTATTATTTTTTGATTTAAAAACTTCAAATGCTTTTAAAAGATTCAACACATTTTTGCGTGGATGCACAGCACCGATGAAGATGAAATATTTAGTATTAAGCAAGCTGAATGCAGCATGTATTTCTGTCTGCATACTGCTTACTATTGGTTGCTTACTATTCATAAATCCATTGTAAACTACATCAATTTTTGATGCAGCAATTCCATATTTTTCTACGATATCGTTTTTTGTAAATTGAGAAACTGCTAAGATTTTAGCTGATTTTTCGCAATATTTTGGTGTGAAATACTGATAATAGTTTCTAACTAAAAAAGGAACATGCATAGGAAAATGTTCGAATCCTAAATCATGAATCGTTAAGATTTGTGGAATAGTTGTGTTTAATGAACAATAACCATCTGGCGAAATAAATAAATCAATTTTGTGTTTTTTTAGAATTTTTGGAATAGATTTTTCAAACCACCAATACCACAAAAAAGGATGCCGTGCTGGTGGCGAAACAACTAAAGGTATTACATTTTTTGCAAAAATAAATTCATCAGAAAATGGTCTGTCAAACAAAAAATAAAATTCATGTTCAGGCATTTGCTGCACCACACGTTTAAAAATTTCTTGTGTATACATACCAATTCCTTCGAGTTTTCCACTCAACAAAAACCGAGTATTAATGGCGATTCGCATGTTTTTAACGTCTGCACTTATAAACACTTATGCACAGGTGTCGAAAGATAAGATTTTCAACGCATTTTATATTAATTTGAATTGTGTAACTTCGCATAAAATTACACAGTATGAGATTTGTTGTATCATCAGCACAATTATTAAAAAACTTACAAAAAATTAGTGGCGTTATCAGCACCAACACCGTGTTGCCAATTTTAGAAGATTTTTTGTTTGATATTGAAAAGAATAAATTATCTATAACCGCTACAGATTTAGATACAACTATGTCAGTAGAAATGGATGTAGAATCAAAAGAAGATTTTAAAGTTGCCATTCCTGCAAGAATTTTATTAGATAGTTTAAAAGCATTGCCTGAGCAACCAATTACTATCTCTGTAGATGAAACTACAAATGGAATTGAAATCACAACAGATAATGGTAAATATAAATTAAGTGGTGAAAACAGTGCTGATTTTCCAAAAGAACCAGTTGCAGAAGGTGTTGAAGAAGTAATGATTCCATCGTCTGTATTGAATAAAGGTGTTGTAAAAACTTTATTTGCAGTGAGCAATGATGAATTGCGTCCTGCGATGACAGGTGTTTTATTTCAGTTAAATGAAAATGGTATTACGTTTGTTGCAACAGATGCACACAAATTAGTAAAATACAATAGAAATGATATTAATGGTGGAAATGCATCATTCATCGTTCCCAAAAAAGCATTGAATTTGTTGAAAGCAGTGGTGCCAAATAATGAAACAGAAGTTGCTGTTCAATTTAATAAATCAAATGCATTTTTTACATTTGATAATATCAAATTGATTTGCCGTTTAATTGATGCAAAATATCCAGATTACAATGCAGTAATTCCTAAAGAAAATCCAAATTTATTGACAGTTTTAAAAGATGATTTATATGCTTCGTTGCGCAGAACATCTATCTTCTCAAATAAAACTACACATCAGGTAGTTTTAAAAATGGCTGGTTCTGAATTAGCTGTTTCTGCACAAGATTTAGATTTTTCTAACGAAGCTGCAGAAAAAATTAATTGCGATTACAAAGGCAACGCCATGGAAATTGGTTTCAACGCTAAATTTTTATTAGAAATGCTGGCTGCTTTAGATAGCAATGAAATCAATATCGAATTGTCAACACCAAACAGAGCAGGAATTATTCGTCCAACAGAAAAAGATGAAGCTGAAGATTTGTTGATGTTGGTGATGCCAGTAATGTTAAATAACTAAGTTTTTTAAACGATTTAATCGTTCAAAATAAAAAATATATAACCAACCAAATGAAACCAACAAGACCATCAGTATTCGCTGATGGTTTTTTTTATTTTAGCAATTAGTAAAATATACTTTATTTAATTTTCTTTTTTGGAAGGCAAAATCTCCACTTCAAAAATCAACACAGAATTCTGTGGAATTTTTCCAACTTCTTTGTCGCCGTAAGCCAATCTACTTGGAATAATAATGATTCCTTTGTCGCCATAAAAAAAATGTAATAACGATTTATCTAAACCTTCAATTACCTGTTTTTTATTGAGTATAAAATTCAACGTTTGTTTACGATCGTATGAGTTATCAAACTCTTCTTTGTTTAATAATTTTCCTTTGTAATGTATTGAAATTGGTTTGTTTTCTTCTACAGGTTTTCCTTCAGCAGTTTCTGTTCGTTTATACCAAATTCCCAATTCATCTTGTATAAAATCAGCTAAATTTTCATTTTTCAAATAATCTAGAATCGCTAGAGAATCGATGATAATTTGTTGCTCATATTTTTCTTTCTTTTCGTATTCATAAATCGCAAGTGGTTTAAAATCGATGAGGTTTAATTTATAAGTGTAATACTTTTTTTTGCTTCCATTGCTATCTAATAAGTGTTTTGGAATCTTAACAATGGCAGAATCACCAATTTCCATCAGTAAAAAAAAAGGAGTTATTTCACCTTTTTTTTCTGAATACTTTAATTGCATTTCCACACCTTTTTCTTTGTCAAAAACTCGTGTATTAAATTGCTCTTTTTTTTTAGATGCATATTTACTTAAATGCATCCAAACATAATCGTTATATACTGGTTTTATTTTGTTTTCAGTGTCCGTAAAAATTTTGTAATAAATTCCATCACTCGTTTTTTTCCATTTTCTTTTATTCAATGAAAACACCAAAATTGGTAATAGCAAAAACAAGATGATTAATTTTTGTTTCATCTGTATGGAATTATTTTTTTAGTTGTGCATTCCGAAACTTCGGAAGGAATATCCATATATTCTTCTGTGTTTAGTGTGTGTGCGCTCATGGATATTTCATGTTGATTTTAAAATTCAAAAGTAATCAAATGATTTTTTATATTTTCACACTTTCTAGTTTCATTATTTAAATTTATTTTCATGAAAGTATTAATGGTTTGTTTAGGTAATATTTGTCGCTCGCCTTTGGCAGAAGGTATTTTGAAGCACAAATGCAAACAGCAAAATTTAGATTGGTATGTAGACAGTGCAGGAACAGGAAAATGGCATTTGGGCTCGGCTCCTGATGTGCGAAGCATAAAAGTTGCAGCTAAGTATGGTATCGATATTTCAGAACAACGTGCACGTAGTATTCGCAGTACCGATTATGAAGAATTTGATTTAATTTTTGCGATGGACACTTCCAATTTTAAAGATTTAAAAAGTTGGGCTTTAGATGCAACAGAAGAAATGAAAATAAAATTAATTTTAGATGAAGTATATCCTGATGAATTGATGAGTGTACCAGATCCGTATTTTAGTGATGATGGTTTTGAAGAAGTATTTCAAATGCTGGATAAAGCATGCGATGAAATTATAAAGAAGTATGCTTAAGAGGATTTATTCAATATGTTTTTGCAAGGTAAAACTAAACGTAGTTCCTTTACCTAATTCACTACGAACATTAATGGACTGATCGTGCGCTTCAATGATGTTTTTTACAATAGAAAGACCTAAACCTGTTCCATTTATTTTTCGGTTTCTGCTTTTGTCTGCTCTATAAAAACGCTCAAATAAACGTGGTAAATGTTCTGCAGAAATTCCAGGACCATCATCGGAAATTTCAATTAAATATTGTTCATCTAAATCATGAAAATAAATATTGGTATTACCATATTCCTTACCATATTTAATAGAGTTTGAAATTAAATTTTCCAATACTTGTGTGATTCTGTTTTTATCTGCAAAGACAAAATAAGTATTATCATCACCGTGTACAGTAAGTTTTGTGTGTTGCTGTTCAGTAATATGCTGGTACTGAAAAAAAACTTTTTTAATTAGCTTTACAACATCAAATGCTTCTTTCTCTAATTGAATTCGTCCAGATTCAAATTTTGAAATTTCGAGCAAATCACTCACAATAGTTTCCAGCCGTTCAATGTTAGAATTTGCTTTTTCTAAGTATTTTTTGATGAATTCAGGATCGTCTAAATCGCTTTCTAAAACAGACTCTATATAACCTTGCGCATTAAAAATAGGTGTTTTTAATTCGTGCGAAACATTACCAACAAACTCTTTGCGATACTGTTCCATACGTTGCAATTCACGAATGCGTTTGTTTTTATTGATTGCCCATTCAGCCACATCACGTTCTACTGTTTTTATTAAGTTGCTGCTACCAGTTCTTATTTCATTTTCAAATTTTAATGGTTTGCCAATCGTTTTATAAATAATTTTTATTTTATTATAAATAAACCGAACCAAAATAAATCTAAACAAAAAAAATGTTACTATTAAGATAATTGAAACAATAATTAAATAGTATTTTGCTGGAGTGTGTAGTCTGAAAATTAAACTAATACATAAAAAGATGGCAGTAGAAAAAAATGCTACTGCCAAACTGCTATAAATTGATATTGTATTTGGAGAAGGAGTTCTTCTCATAATTTCTTATTGTTCTTCAAATTTGTAACCAATTCCTTTTACCGTTTTTATTAAATCTTCGCCTAATTTTTCGCGTAGTTTACGAATATGAACATCAATAGTTCTGTCGCCAACAATGATATCTCGACCCCAAATTTCGTTCAAGATTTCATCACGCTTAAATACTTTACCAGGTTTTGAAGCTAATAAATAAATTAATTCAAACTCTTTGCGAGGAACTGCCATTTCTTTACCATTGAAGATGATTAAATAACGTTCTCTGTCTATTTGAATATTTCCTACGTCTAAGAAAGTAGATTTTGCTTCTTTTGCTTCGTATCTGCGCAATAACGCACGCAAACGACTCACTAAAACTCTTGGTTTTATTGGTTTACTGATATAATCATCAGCACCTGTTTCAAAACCTGCGATTTGAGAATAATCTTCCGTGCGTGCTGTTAAAAACGCTATGATTGTGTTTTCAAATTGAGGCATTTCACGTAAAGTTCTGCAAGCTTCAATACCATCCATTTCAGGCATCATCACATCTAATAATACGATATCAGGTTGATTCTTTTTCGCTTTTTCTAATGCTTGCTTTCCGTTTTCAGCAGTTTCTACTAAAAAACCTTCTTTTTCTAAATTGTAACTCAAGAATTCGAGAATATCTGGTTCGTCATCTACTACCAAGATTTTAAATGTTTTTTCAGCCATAATCTTATAATTATTTAAATGTGTTAACGCAAAATTAACATAATTTATTCAATATACCAATTTTCTACACAAACATATTCAATTTACTGTATTTAAGTATGTATTTTTGTGGATAATTACTAACAATCAATTATTAATCTTATTTTTCTATAAATTAAATATACATAAAATGAGCATGAGTATTCGCACATTAAACAACAATGATTATTTGCGAATTGCATCTGCTCTATTAAAAACAAAAAAAATAAACAGATGAAAGGAATCATTTTAGCAGGCGGCTCAGGAACACGATTATATCCAATAACGTATGCAATTAGCAAACAAATAATGCCGATTTACGACAAACCGATGATTTATTATCCGTTGTCGGTTTTGATGCAAGCAGGAATTAATGAAATTCTGATTATATCAACACCACATGATATGCCGAATTTTCAACGTTTACTTGGTGATGGAAAAATTTATGGTTGCAATTTTCATTATGCAATTCAAGAAGTGCCGAATGGTTTAGCTCAAGCGTTTGTTATTGGAAAAGAATTTATTGGAAACGATAAAGTAGCGTTAGTTTTAGGTGATAATATTTTTTATGGTTCTGGTTTAATGGATTTATTAACTAAAAATAATGATCCAGATGGTGGTGTTATTTATGCGTATCATGTTTCAGATCCAGAAAGATATGGTGTGGTTGAATTTGATAAAGATTTTAAAGCCATTTCTATTGAAGAAAAACCAACAAATCCAAAATCAAATTATGCTGTTCCTGGTTTGTATTTTTATGATAATGATGTAGTAAAAATTGCAGAAGAATTAAAACCAAGTCCACGTGGTGAATATGAAATTACAGATGTAAATAAAATTTATTTAGAACGTGGAAAATTAAAAGTTGGTATTTTAGACAGAGGCACTGCATGGTTAGATACAGGTACATTTGATTCGTTGATGCAGGCATCGCAATTTGTGCAAGTAATTGAACAACGACAAGGTTTAAAAGTTGGTTGCATTGAGGAAGTTGCTTACAGAAAAGGATTTATAACTGAGCAACAATTGCGCGACATAGCAAAACCATTATTAAAAAGTGGTTATGGTCAATATTTGTTAGATATTTTAAAGTGAAAGTGATGGTGAAAGTGAAATTTTACAATTCAATAATTCTACAAATCAACAATTAATTCATGAAATATCCATGAGTGTTTGCACAACAAAAGCAAATGATTAGTTGGATATTACTTCCGAAGTTTCGGAATGCGCCAATAAAAACAATAAAAATAAACACATGAAAGTAATAGTAACAGGTGGCACAGGTTATATCGGTTCTCATACGATAGTAGATTTACTAGAACATAATTTTGAAGTAATTTGTATCGATAATTTATCGCGCTCAAATAAATATGCATTAGAAGGAATTGAAAAAATTACAAATAAAAAACCAACGTTTTACAACATCGATTTGTGCGACAGAAATGCAACATTAAAAGTTTTGCAAGAGCATAAAGACGCTGTTGGAATTATTCATTTTGCTGCTTTAAAATCTGTTGGCGAATCAGTAGAAAAACCGTTGATGTATTACGCAAACAACATTGATTCGTTGCTGAATGTGTTAATTGGAATGAAATCTTTTTCCATTCCAAATTTTGTTTTTTCATCATCGTGTTCGGTGTATGGAAATGCGGATGAATTGCCTGTAACGGAAAATACACCAATAAAAAATGCTGAAAGTCCGTACGCACATACCAAACAAATTGGTGAAGATATTATCCGAAATTTCGCAACTGTAAATCCAATTCAACAACATATTTTATTGCGTTATTTCAATCCTGTTGGTGCGCATCCATCTGCGTTGATTGGTGAAATTCCAATTGAAAAACCAAATAATTTGGTTCCATATATCACGCAAACTGCGATTGGAAAACTAGATGAATTAACAGTTTTCGGAAACGATTACAACACGCGAGATGGAAGCTGTGTGCGTGATTACATACATGTTTGTGACATCGCAAATGCTCACACGTTGGCATTGCAATTTTTGATCGATAAAAAAAATAAAACCAATTGTGAAGTATTTAATTTAGGAACAGGAAATGGTGTTTCTGTTCTGGAAGCCATTGCTGCGTTTGAAAAAGTAAGCAATAAAAAACTAAATTATACAATTGGTCCGCGCCGCGCTGGTGATGTAGTTGCTGTGTATGCTGATAATACAAGAGCACAACAAGCATTAAACTGGAATTGCAAATACAACATTGAAGATGCCATGCTCAGTGCTTGGAATTGGGAAAATAAAATGCAAGAATTGAAATTGTAAAACTTACAACTTACTTTTTATTTGTTCTAAAACTTTTTGCAATTTATCAATATCAGCAGTAGTATAAACGATATACGATTTTTCAACTGCAACATTTGTTTGAACAGAAAAACTCCAATCTAAATTATTTGCAGTATTTAATATGGTAGATAATTGCACTAAAAATCCAGATTTTGTTGCAAACTTTATTTCTGTATAATTAGATGGAATTGCTTTACTTTTTATCATCGTTTTCATGTATTGTAATGCTGTAATTAAACCATCTATTTCTTCGCGATCGATATAATTATAATACGATTTAAATGTTTTTCCTTCTTGGATAATATGAATAATTTTTGCACCACTTGTGATTGAAAAATTTTCTAGGTTGGTTATTTTTACAGCACCAATTCTAAATTTTCCAAAATCTTCCAGCACAAAAATATCTTGTTTTAGCAAAAAACCTTTTGTGTTGACTGCAGTTTCAATATTGGTTTTAAATGAATCGCTTTGTGCAAATGTGCTGTGTACAAAAGACACAAATAAAATATAAAAGACGATTTTTTTCATACAATGATTTTTATTATTTTAAAAAGTTGACGCATTCAGTACATCAATACACTTTCACTTTCCTACAAATATTCCAAATACTCTTTTTCTACAGCAGCAGCAGCTTTTTTTGCAGGAAAATAGGCAGCTAAAATACTAATAATTAACACAACTAATGATACAGTTATAAAATCAAGTGCCTGCATTTGAACTGGATAATATTTCACCAAAAATGAAGTTCCAGGCATAGGCACAATTCCAACTTTTTGTTGTAAAATACACAATATAAATGCAACAAACATACCTAAAAATGCACCAACACACGACATTAAAATTCCTTCCAATAAGAACAATTTAACAATACTTTGTTTGGCAAAACCCAATGCTGTAAGTGTCGCTATATCTTTCTTTTTTTCTAAAACCAACATCGATAAAGCACCGATAATATTAAACGATGCGATAATCATGATTAACACCAGAATGGCAAACGTAATCCATTTTTCGCTTTTTAAAATTTTGTACAACACTTCATTTTGTTCGTATCTGCTTTTTACTGTAAATGTTTTTCCAAGTTTTTGTTGTATGATAGATATAACCTGTTCTGTGTTTTTCTTGTTTTTTAAATTAATTTCTATTTGTGATGCTTTGCCAAAATTGTCAGTTAGAGATTGAAAAAAGGACAATGGTACAAACGTATATTTTGTATCAAATTCATCAGAAACAGCAAATGCACCAGCTGATGTAACGTAACTTTTATTAAACGCATTTTCCATAGATGCAAAACTGCTGCTGCTTTTTTTAGGCATATATATAGAAACAGGATTGAATGCTTGTGCGGCGTTTAAACCCAATTTTTGAGCTACACCAATTCCAACTATACAGTATGAAATACTATCTTGATGTAATATTTTTTTACCATCAACCATAAACGTATCAAAGTTTTTTACCACTTTAAAATAGTTGTCATCAACACCTTTTACCGTGCAAATATGTTGCTGGTCGCCATATTCCAATAAGGCATTTTCTTCTAACGTAAATGAATAGGCATCGATATAATTGATTGCAGAAAGTTGTTGCTTGATGTTGTCGGTAATTTCAAAAGTTTTACCTTCTTTAGCACTCACTGCAATGTCTGCATAAAAAACAGCATACAACGATTTTACTAAATCTTCTAAACCATTAAAAACAGACAATACTAAAATCAACGCCATTGTGCCAGCAAACATTGCCAACGAACTTACCAACGAAATAATATTGATAGCATTCGTAGATTTCTTACTGAATAAATATCGTTTCGCTATGTTGAGTTCGAGATTCATGTTGGTTGATTAGTCAATTGTTATTGGTCAATAGTTTTTTGACTTAGTTTTATAATGTTGTACTCAATTAAACAGAAGTCTAAAAGTGTAATACAAAATAAAGTTCTACTAATAATTATAAAATCTTTTGTAACAATATGCAAGAAAATCAAATTTGCAATAATAAATGCTGATAGAATCCAAAATAATTTTAAAATATCTAAATGTGATTTTTTTTCTTTTTTTATAAATCGCATAATGTATGTTATCGAAATTGATGATAATGCAATTGTGACCACAATATCAGCTGTTGGTAAATGTATAATTTTCATCCATGCGCCAACTAATAATATTGCAATGCAGACATTTAATATTCTCCAAAATATGGTTTGTCTTATCGAACTATTATAAAAAAGAAGATAGAGTCCTAATAAGGAAAAGATATTTGAAGAATATACATAAACATAATCGATGATTTCGTTATAGCTCAATAAATTCAATAAAATTGTTGCCAAAGAAATTATTGCTAAAATTCCTATAATTTTTATTAACGCTTTATTTGTCATATTTAGAAATGCTGCAAATTATTCACTTTTATCACCTCTCAATTTTTCCAGTTCAGCATCTTTCTTTTTGATTTCACTGAAGATGCGTTCCAGATTCTGCACTTCTTCTAATGTTTCGTCTTTAAAAAATTCGAGCTGCGGAATAGAGCGCACTTTGTTTTTTATTTTACTACCTAAAATACCGCGAATATTTTTGTTGCTTTTGTCTAAAATATCTAAAACAGCATCTGGATTTTTGTGATTGTAAATACTTACATAAATTCTAGCAGTGTACAAATCAGGCGTAACGCGTACACCTGAAATGGTAACCATGGCACCTTCTAAAATATGTGGCAAATCTTTCTGCATCAATTCACTCATTTCTAATTGTATCATTTTGGCAACTTGCCGTTGTCTAATTGTTTCCATATTCAAAATTATAATACACAAAAGTAAGCATTATAATAGTTGTTTTGTCAACTTAACCCTATCTTTGTTGATTGAAATAGCATTTGAAAAATCTACTTACATATTGCAAACCATACCGAATTAATATTTTTTTGAATATTGTATTTAATTTGTTTTCTACGATATTTTCCATTTTTTCTTTTTTGATGTTGATTCCTTTTTTGAATCTTATTTTTCATGCAGAAGATATTAAACCAATTACTGAAAAAGTTGCGTTCAGTATTTTTCACTTGAAAGATTTTTTTGAAGCGAATTTCAACAACACTATTTTGTCAATCATACAGCAATATGGCAAAGCTAACGCGTTGTTGTTTATTTGTGGTTTAACAGTTACTGTTTTTTTTATAAAAAATATTTTCAGATACTTTGCCGTTCATTTTTTAGCGCCGATGCGTACCGGAATTGCCAGCAATATTCGTCAGCAATTGTATGATAAAATTTTAAGCTTGCATGTTTTGTATTTTTCAGAAAACAAAAAAGGCGATGTTTTAACGCGTTTAACCAACGATGTGCAAGAAGTAGAATATGGTATTTTACATTTTTTAGAAGTTGCTTTTAAAGAACCAGTAACTATTATTGCAACCTTGGTTACTATGCTAATTTTGAGTCCACAGTTAACTTTATTTGTCTTGATTATTTTGCCAATTTCTGGTTTTATAATTGGTAAGATAGGCAAAACATTAAAACAAGCATCAGCTAACTCGCAACATTTACAAGGTGTAATCAATTCGTTAGTTGATGAAACGATTTCAGGTATTCGTATCATCAAATCATTTACTGCTGAAAAAAAATTATCGGAACGATTTGCAAATATTAACCAACAACACAATAAAATTGGAACAGGCATGATTCGCAAGCGCGATTTATCTACACCGTTGTCTGAGTTTTTAGGTATTTGTGTAGTTGTCGTTGTGTTGTTTATTGGCGGTCGAATGGTCATCAACCATACATCACCATTGAGTGCAGAAGCATTTATTGCATTCATTGTGATTTTTTCACAAATTATTCAACCAGCAAAAGCGTTTTCAAATGCGTTTTATTTTATTCAAAAAGGATTGGCTTCGCTGAAAAGAATTGAAGAATTATTGCACGAAAAAAATAAAATTAACAATGCAGAAAATGCAGCAGTTGTTGATGTTTTCACAGATAAAATTGAATTTAAAAATGTATCATTTGCTTATGATGAAGTTGATGTTTTAAAAAATATCAATCTTGAAATTCCAAAAGGAAAAAAAATTGCGTTGGTTGGTGTTTCTGGTTCTGGAAAATCTACTTTTATTCAATTATTATTGCGCTTTTTTGATGTAACCAACGGCGAAATTTTAATTGATGGAAAAAATATAAAAACAATTACTCAAGAAAATTTACGTGCTTTAACTGGCTTGGTTACACAACAAACAACACTGTTTAATGATACAGCAACCAATAATATTGCTTTAGGAAAAGAGGTTGATTTTAGTGCGATACAAAATGCGGCAACACTAGCAAATGCTGCTGATTTCATTGAAAAATTACCGCAACAATACGAAACTAATATTGGTGATAATGGTATTAAATTGAGTGGTGGTGAGCAACAACGCTTAACCATTGCGCGTGCTATTTATAAAAACGCACCAATTTTAATTTTAGATGAAGCAACTTCACATCTAGATAGCAATTCGGAAAAATTGGTACATGATGCGTTGCAAAATTTATTGCAAAATAAAACAGCTATAATAATTGCACATCGATTGTCAACGGTGCAATTTGCTGATGAAATTGTAGTATTAAAAGATGGAAATATTATAGAGCAAGGTTCGCATCTGCAATTAATGCAACGCAATGGTGAATATAAAAAGTTGGTAGATTTACAGCAATTGTAGAGTCGTGAATCATGAGAAACTAAACTTAGATTCTTAGAGTAACAAACAACATTATTAAGATAAAAACCACAATAATCACTTTATCATACAAATCATAGTTCAAATAAATTTCAGTTCAGTTTTGCCTAAAAAATGACTTGTCCGACCAGAGAGATCGGACAAGCCACAAAAACCATAAAACTATGAAAAACCCAATTGCCTCGCGGCAATCAATAGAGTTCGGAATTAATTAGATGCAATGTTTACGTTCAACTCAATTTCATTCTTGATGGCTTTGTCGCCTAATCCTTCAAAAAAACTAGATGAGCCATATTTGATGTCCCATTTTGTTCTATCTAACGTAATTTTTGCATTTCCTTCAAATACATTTCCAACTTTTTTAAACGTTGCAGGAAATGTTATACTCTTTGTTATACCTTTGACGGTTAAATTAGCAGTAAGGTTGTATGTATTAGCAATTTTAGTGTTTTTTAACACTTTGGTAATCTTCAAAGTAGCTGTTGGGAATGCTTCTACATTAAAAAAATCACTGCTGGTTAAATGACCAATCAATTTTTTATTGTAATCAGCATCTGTTAAGTCATCGCAAGTAATTGATTTCATGTCAATTGTAAACTCACCACCAGAAATTGCATTATTTTTAATTGTTAAAGTACCAGATTGAATTTTTACTTGTCCATTATGTTGTCCTAAAATCTTTTTTCCAATCCATTTTATATTACTTGCTTCTGTATTAATTCCAACTACTTTAACAGCAGTGACAACTTTAGTAGTGGTTGCTGCTTGTTTTGTTTTAGTTGTAGATTGTGCAAATATCGAATTTGATAAAACTACAATTGCTAGCAGTAAAAATGATTGTAATGTATTAGATTTCATTATTGTTGTTTTATTAGAAATGTGTATGCAAATTTAGAGCCAAAAAAATCAATTACCTATCAAAATAAATAGAATCTTCGTTATTTACAATTGTTTAGTTGATTTATTGACGCAAATCAATATCTTTCGATAATTAAAAATTAAATAGTATGAAATCTTTTAAAAACAAAATTGCTGTTATTACTGGAGCTGGGTCAGGAATCGGACAAGCATTAGCTACTGAGTTAGCAAAAAAAGGTGCAACGCTTATAATATCTGACAAAAATGCTGATACACTTTCTGTTACTGAAAACTTAGTGCAAAAGATTGGTGCAGATTGCTACACATATGTTGTTGATGTTTCTGTAGAAAAAGAAATTACAGATTTTGCAAGTAAAATCATTAAAAAATTCCATCATATTGATTTGCTCTTTAACAATGCTGGTTTTGCGCTCGGAAAAATATCATTGAAAGATGTAAAAATGGATGATTTTAGAAAAATTATGGATGTGAATGTTTATGGTGTTGTCTATCATACAAAAGCATTTTTAAATAGTTTATTAGAAAGACCTGAAGCTGTGATTGTAAATATTTCGAGTTTATTTGGCTTGGTTGGTGTTGCTGATCAAGTTCCATATTGTACTACAAAATTTGCGGTTCGTGGTTTCACAGAATCGCTGCGAATGGAATTAATGGATACGAATGTAGAAGTATATTGCGTGCATCCTGGCGGAATCAATACTAACATTTATAAAAATGCTATTCATTACGAAAAAAATGCTTCATTAGATGCAAAATTTCAAAAAGCATTAGAACGTACTTCGCCAGAACAAGCAGCTAAAGTAATTTTAAAGCATATTGAGCAAAAAGATGAAAAAGTATTAATTGGTATTGATGCAATACTTGGTGATAGATTGGCACGAACCATGCCTGTTGGTTATAGCAAAATCATAAAAAGAATGAGTGATTATATAACCAAGAATTAGTGCTGTCCGTCATGTGAAGTTCCATGCATTATTTTATCCGTAACTGCCAAAATAATACTCGATACTAAGAATACTACATGAATTAAAATTTGTAGCAATACATGGTCTTTTTCAATGCCTTTTATATCTATAAAAGATCGCAATAATTGAATGCTTGAAACACCAACCAATGAGATAGCCAATTTCACTTTTAGTGTGCCTGCATTAATTTGTGCCAGCCAATCTGGTTTGTCTTCGTGTTTGCCAAAATCTAGTTTACTTACAAATGTTGAGTAACCACCTATTACTACAATCACAATTAAATTTACTACCATCGAAATGTCAATCAACGTTAAGATCGAAAGCATTACTGTTTCTTCGGTCCATTCGTTTGCATGAAAACACAAATGAATTAATTCAATCAAGAATTTATAGGTATAAACCATCGAGCCGATAATCAATCCAAAATAAATTGGTGCTTGAATCCATCGACTGGCAAATAATAATTGTTCTAATATTTTTTCAATTCTTCTCATGTGTAATTTTTTTTATAGTTTTTGGTTTAATTGTAAGTTTCGCTTGTTTTGGTAAATTGTATGTTTTTTGTTTTTGGATGAAAAGATTTAAAAATAGAATTTTTAGTTTTATCATCATTCAAATGCAAAATAAACAATGTATCACCACTTTTAAAACCAAGCGGTTTGGCATCTAGTTGAAAGTTATTTAAAAATTTGATGTAGATATTTGCTGAATCATCTTTTGCATCGTAAATAGAACTTTTATACAAATCAATATTTTTATCGTTCGAAAAAAATTGCATTTCATAATTTCCATCCACACTACGTTTGTGCAGTTTTAACGTATATAGAGTAGTATCATCTTTTAGTTCATAAGTGCCAGTCCAATCGTAGTTTGGGTTCAATCCATTTACATTGTAATCGTTTCCAATAACAACTGTTTCTTTTCCATTTTTTACTAAATTTTTGCATGAAAGCAACATGCAAATCACCAATAAAAACAATAAAGTTTTCTGCATAGTAATTGTTTTTCTAAAAATAAGCAATTTTATAACAAAAATTGAACATGGATAAATAATACGAATGATGTACCTTTGCGCTCGTTATGTTAGACAAATTAGAATTAATTTATTTTAGGTATAAAGATTTGGAATCGCAGCTCGGCGATCCTGGTGTGGTAGGTGATATGCAAAAATTTAAAAAAACATCTAAAGAATATAAAGATTTAGAGTTAATTGCCAATAAATATTTAGAATACAAAAATTTATTATCCAATATCGATTTTAATAAAGAAGTTTTAAACGAAGAAAAGGATGCTGAGCTACGTGAGATGGCAAAAATGGAATTGGAAGAACAATTAGCGATGTTGCCAACGATGGAAGACGATATTCGTTTTTTATTAATTCCGAAAGATCCTGAAGATGATAAGAACGCCATTTTAGAAATTCGTGCAGGAACTGGTGGTGATGAAGCCAGTATTTTTGCTGGTGATTTGTTGCGTATGTATTTAAAATATTGCGAAAACAAAGGTTGGACCACCGAAATTATGAATGAAAATGCTGGAACAGCTGGTGGTTTTAAAGAGGTTGTTGTAGAAGTAACTGGTGATGGTGTATATGGTGTTTTGAAATATGAATCTGGTGTACATCGAGTGCAGCGTGTACCAGAAACCGAATCGCAAGGTCGTGTGCATACTTCGGCTGCATCTGTTGCTGTGTTGCCAGAAGCTGATGAAGTTGACGTAGAAATAAATATGGCTGATATTCGCAAAGATGTATATCGTGCGTCTGGTGCTGGTGGACAACACGTAAATAAAACTGAGTCTGCGGTACGTTTAACACACATTCCAACTGGTACTATTGCTGAATGCCAAGATGGACGTTCGCAACATAAAAACTATGAAAGTGCGATGAAAGTGTTACGTACGCGTTTGTACGAAAAAGCATTGGCTGTGCATAACGAAGCGATTGCAAAACAGCGCAAAACATTAGTATCTACTGGTGATAGAAGTGCCAAAATCAGAACATATAACTATCCACAAGGTAGAGTTACCGATCATCGTATTAATTTAACGATGTATAATTTAGGTGAAATTATGAATGGCGATTTGCAATCTATCATCGACAAACTCAACTTTGAAGAAAACGCGAGAAATTGAAGGTTGGTGGTTTGTAGATTATCGCAAAACTTCATGTAAAACAGCTGGTGATTTCAAATCGGTGAAATCAGGAATGTGCCAGCGAAAATATAAAATCAGTTTTTCTAATAATATTTTACGTTCCGTAGAATTGAATTTAAGTTCGTTTTTATCGTAGTAAACAGCAATTAATTTTTTCAATAACAAGGTTTCGTTTTCGTTTAAATTACTTTGTGTTGATGTTGGAACGTCTTCAAATTTGCCACGTTCTAAATTAAAATATTTACCGTTTAAAATATTTTGCATCGAAAATTCAAAACCTAAAATACTTGCAGTTTCGAGCAAAAAATACAATGGTTTATTTTCTATAGAATGTTCGTCTTTATCTAATTCAATTAAGAATAAAGAAACATAATCGTATAGTCGTTCATTTACTTCGTGTTCTTTCACACATTTCGAAATCAACTCAATACAAAAAATTAAAATGCTTTGTTTTATGAAATTAGCATTGGTATAAATGTATGCTGTAGAATATTCTTTAATTCGATTTAAATTGCGTTGTTCTTTTAAATAAATTTCGAGCTGTAAAATATTTCCAGATTGAATTAAATTTCCTTTTTGTTTGTTTTTGGTGCTGCGTAAACCTTGCACAATAAAACTAAGCGATCCAAATTTTTTAGTGAAAATAGTAGCAATTACACTCGATTCCGAGTATTTAACGGTTTTTAGCACAATGCCTTCTGTTTTATCGAGCATGTTGTAAAGATAGTGTAACTATAAAAAAATGATGCGTGATAGTGTTTTTTTTGTTAAGAATTGCTACCTTTATTATCTAAACATCACTTTATGAAAGCAAATCGCTTATTTTTTATATTAATGACTTCAATGATTGTTTTTGCAACATCTTGTAATAAAACATACTATTGCGAATGTTTAATGGGTGGTGTTACTGTTGCAAAAGTACCTATTAAATCGTTAGGAAAAGGTGGTGCAAAAAATGTTTGTAAATCTTACGAAGAACAAAACAATCGTAACATTTTACACAATGACCCGAACGGAACTACACAAAGTTGTTCAATTCAATAATTGAACACTATTTAGTATTCATTAATTCTTCAATTTCTTCAATTTCAATTGGAATATCTTGCATTAAATCGACTATTCCATTTTCGGTAATTAAAATATCGTTTTCAATTCTGATGCCTAATTTTTCTTCAGGAATGTAAATGCCTGGTTCGCAAGTAAATACATTACCAACTTGCATTGGCGCATATCTATCACCAATATCATGTACATCAATTCCTAAAAAATGCGAAGCACCATGCATATAATATTTTTTATACAATGGATTTTCTTTGTCTTGTTTTGCAACATCATCTTTATTCAATAAACCTAAACCAATTAATTCGGTTTCCATTATATTGCCAACTTCTTTATTGTAATCAGCTAAAATAGCACCAGGTTTTAGCATCGTTTTTGCTTGCTTCATTACGCGCAAAACAGCATTGTAAACATCTTTTTGTCGTTGTGTAAATTTGCCATTTGCTGGAATTGTTCTGGTTAAATCTGCAGCATAATTGGCATATTCAGCACCAAAATCCATTAACACTAAATCACCATCGTTGCATACTCTGTTATTTTCAATATAATGCAACACACAAGCATTGTAACCACTTGCAATTATTGGTGTGTACGCGTGTCCAGTTGCGCGTTGACGAATAAATTCGTGAATAATTTCTGCTTCTACCTCGTATTCCATCACGCCTGGTTTCATGAATTTACAAACACGAATAAAGGCATCGCGTGTTATGTTGCAGGCACGTTGAATTAGCTCAATTTCTGTTGCATGTTTTACAGAGCGTAACTTCGACATAATGGGTCCAAGTCGTTTAATAGAATGCGCTGGAAATTTGTATTTTAACTCGTTTGCAAATCGAACATCTTTGTACGGAACTTCGTTTGCAGCACGGTCATTTTCGTTTAAATTCAAGTATACTTGTTCGCAGTAAGCCATCAAACTTGGTAATACTTCTTCAAATGTTTCTGTCCAATTTATTTTATCAATTCCTGATGCTGCTTTCGCTTCTTCTTTCGTGTATTTGTGGCCTTCCCAAACTGCGATAATTTCATTTGTTTTTCGTAAAAATAATGCTTCGCGATAGATTGGATTTGGGCAATCTGGATAGATAATTAAAATTGTTTTTTCCTGGTCGATGCCTGTTAACCAAAATAGATCTGGATTTTGACGAAACACAAAAGCTTGGTCTGCGCTTCGTGGCATTTCATCACTAGCAAATAAAATTGCCATAGAATTTGGTGGCAATTGTGCAGCAAATTTTTTACGGTTTTCAATAAAAAGTTGTGAATCTATGGATGTGTATTTCATTATTTTAATTTGAAAATTTGTAATGCAAAGCATTCATGAACTCAAATATAAAAAATAAATGTCATGAATAATATGTGTTTATTTGAAAATGAAGTTAAGAAAATCAATCTCAAATCTTCAAATTATTTCATTTTCAAGTTCCATTATGCGCGAGCCATTTGCTTATTGATTTCTTTGAGTTGTTTTTTCAACTCTTCGTTTTTTATTTTAAGTGCGTTTGCACGGCGCAAATATTCTTTGGCTACTTTTATTTCTCTGCGTTGTGCATAAATAGTGCAAATTTGCAAATAGGCAGTTCCTAAATTATCATCATCAGGCAACCCTTTTTGGACAGCTAATTTTAAATTCTTTAACGCTTCTTTATTATCACCTTTTTGTAACGATATGCCACCTAATTGTAAATACGAAATGCCTTCTTGAGACGTACCTAACATATCGCTTTTATTGGCTAAACTTTTTCTGATGTTTGCTTCTGCAGATGCTAAATCTTGGTTTGCCATATCAAAATTAGATTGTAACATATAGTAACCTTGTCGAACCGGTTTTATTAATAAATTTGGAAATTTGATCCAACTCATTACTTCTTTGGCACCATCAATATCACCAGCTTCCACTTTTTTTTGTAAGTAGCGCATGGGTCCAATTAAAATATCAAACAAAATAATTGAAACTGCGATTATATACAAAAGTATTGACCATTGCCAACCTTTATGTACAAAAATGTGTAATAGAATACCAATTGCAATAACTACAAAAGATGCATAAAAACGATATTTGACAAATAATTTTTGGAAATCCATGATAAAAATAAATTGAGTTGCGAATTTACTGAAAAATTACGAATGAAAATTGTATATTGTATTGTAAGTTTTATTTTTATTTTTCGTCAGTATATCTAATGATAGCAATTTTAAATTTTTAGTAATGAAAAAAATATTTTTTGGAATAATTGTATTGGTAATCTTTTTTCTATCAGCTTGTAAGAAAGATAAAACACCAAATGTAGCGCCTCCAACATCAGCTGCAGACACTGCTGGATATTTTAGATTTCAAGAGCAAACATTTATGAGTAGTGCACATACAACAACTGGATCATTAATTCTTTTTGGCAATAAAGCATCAAACCCAGATACGTTAATGTATTATTTCAGAAATTTCAAAACTGATAATGGACCAGATTTGAATGTATATGTTTCACAAGAATTAAATCCTGTAAATTATACTGATATTGGTGATTTAAAAGCTACAACTGGGAATTTCTTTTATAAAGTAAAAGCTACGCCAAGTATTCAAAATTCAGGATATGTAATTGTTTGGTGTGTAGATTTTAGTGTGAATTTTGGTTATGCACAATTGACATTTTAAGAATTTAGTCTAATGCTTCATTAAATCTATTTCTTTTCTTAATAACAACAACAGTTGAGTTTGTTGTTGTATTAAATCGTTTTGCTGTTGTATTTGTGTTTGTTGTTCTTGAATGGCTTTCACCAAAACAGGAATTACACCGCTGTAATTCATCAGCAAGGTATTCATACTGTCTTTTGATTCAAGTACAATATCAGGTAAAATATCTCTGATTTCCTGCGCAATAAATCCTAAATCAGTTCTGTCGTTATCTTTCCATTGATAAGAAACCGGACGAATTTTCATGATTTCTTTTAAACCATACGATGTAGATTTAATGTTTTTCTTTAAGCGAAAATCTGAACCGTTAAATGCATTTCGATTGCACCACACATCTTGCCAGCGTAAAGCTGTTGTTCCTAAGTCATACGTATTATTTGCAGTTGGATTTAAATTTCCAGCTACAGCTACCTGTCCGACAAAATAACCTGCGTAATTTGTAGTTGCATTAGCAGCAACTGCATAAATTCCATAATTTGTTGTTCCAGGTGCAATGGCTCTGGAATAAGTACCGTAATTAACAGCAGTTCCACCAGTTACATCTGCTACTAATCCATAATGGTTTCCATTGCCTGTGTTGGTGATGTCTACTTCAAAACCACGTTGTTGCCCTGTACCTGCGCCAGATAAAACATTATACACACCATAGTGATTACCAGATCCAGAATTATTTATATTATTGTAAACACCATATTGCAGACCAGGACTATTGCCACTTAATGTTTGTGATGCACCATAGCAATCACCTGTACTTAAAGAATAATCAGTAAAAATAGTTCCATAATGATTTCCACTGCCAGAAACACTATATAAAATAACAGTGCTACTCCCAATTAAATTTCCTGAACCATTTCCTTCATTAAAAGCATTTGCTATGCCTATTTTGTCGAATGCACTGGTTGCAGTAGAATTAAATACATTTCCAATTCCCATGCTGATACCACTACCATTTTCAAAACGATTATAGTAGCCATATTTGCCACCACTGCCGATTCCATTAAAGTGGTTAAATGAACCAAAATGATTGCCGTTTCCTGTATTTACTAAATAATTAAGCATAGCATATTGTTCGGCATTTGCAGTGCCGCTTAGAGAATCTAGAACACCCACATGACGACCTGTTCCATTATTTTGAATCAAATTTTTAACGCCATATTTTGGAGAGTTAGATGAGTTGGCAATAGAATTTTCTACACCAATCTGAACACCTGTGCCATTACCTGTGAAAAAATTGCGAACGCCATTTTGATCTCCTGACCCTGTATTGCTTATCCATGTATCAACACCTGTTTGTTCAGAAGCGCTGTTTCCGGTAATAAAGTTTGCATATCCAATAGAGCCGATGTTGGTTGATGTACTATTGTTAATAATGCTGTTTTGTACACCATATCTGTTATTATAATTCGCAGTGGACGGTATGGTTATACCATTATAAACTCCAATTTGAGATGTTGAATCACCACCAACAATAGAATTGAAATTGCCAATTTGTGTTCCAATTTTAGCACCAGAAATATTGGTATAGGTACCGTATTTATTGCCAGTTCCACTACTGGTAATATTATTTAGTAATCCATAAAATTGACCACTATCGGCTGATGAGTAGGTGTTTCTGATACCATATTTTAAAGACGCGCGACCATTAAAGAAATTATCAACGGCATATACAGATGCGGTTCCAGACGAATTAAATGAATTTATTACACCATATTGCGGACCTCTTGATTCCGAATAAAAAGCATTTAAAACACCTTGTTTAGCTCCGGTTCCTGAATTATATACTTCATTATGTAAGCCATATATAAAACCGGAATCTGTACCATTGAATGCATTATATACGCCCTTTTTAAAGAAAGCCCTTGTAAAAAAATTGTTGTAAGCACCGATAGCAGATATACCAGCTGAACCTTGTCCGACAAAAGCGTTATAAACACCATAACAAGAACCTGAATTAAATGATCCAAATAAATTATTCATGCCATATCTTAAGCCTACACCTGTAGATAAAGAATTATACGATAAGGCAATTTCAGTACCATTTCCAGTACCAGATGTATTAATTTTTGTACCATAGTACTCAGATGTTGTAGTGTTTTTAATAATATTTGCAGAATAAGCTCTGTTAGAATATGAAACTCCTTCAATATCTACATTTACGCCATTTATTTCAAATGGAAATCCAGATGTGTTCATATTCAACTGTATTCCTGTTTTATTATTTATACTATTTGTCGTTGATGAAATAGAAACTACTGTGTCCGCAACTGTTGTGTTAACTTGCAAAGGATGCTTTGGATTATTATTTCCAATGCCAATAAATCCTATATGAAACATAGAATCATTGATAGAAGTTGGTGCAGTTGTTGTGTTTGTTTTGTACCAATCATGATCGTTTGCAGCACCAAAGATGATGAGTTTTACCCAATTAGTGCCGTTCCAGTAATAATAACCAATGCCGTTTGCACCAATTCCTGTTATGCCAGCATTTGTATTATATACTAACAAGCTTGTAGTTGGTGCAGTAATAGTGGCAACATCTGTAGTGCTTAATAAATTTATGCGAGGCAGCAACATGCCTTTATTAGTTGATGCAACATCAAGTATTGCACTATTGTCTGGTGCCGCACCTGTTGCATTGATGCCAATATTTTGAGCATTAGTCTTGGCTAAACAGCAGAAAAAAATTAATAAGAGGTAAAGTAGACGCATGACGAAATTGTTTAATGTTAAAATTACGTCAACCATAATAATGCTTCCTGAAAACTTACCGAACGGTCATTTTTGCGAATTATTCGGTCATTTTTGTATATTTATCTGAAGTAGAATCACATCAACTAATGAACCAGACAACGTACATAAAATTCAGAAATGAATTTATAGATATGAAAATGGAAGCATTTCAGCAGATAGAAAAAACTGGTGTTTTTGGTAAGTTGCAAATGATAGAAAACGAAGCTGCACAAAGAAAGGATTGGATTTTTTTACTAAGCATATATAAGCTATTGATGAGTGCTCATTTTACAAAAAATGATTTTGGAAACGCATTGCAATATTGTTTTAAAGCGATAAGCTTATTGGAAAATTATCCTGATTCCATAAAAGAACTGGTTTTTTATTCTACTGTAATTCAATGTTATCAGCAATTAGGCAATTATGAAGCAGCACAGGTATATGTAAATCGGGCAATAGAGTTGAGTTTGCAAATCAACAATGCTGACAGAATTGCTGCAGCTTATTACAATGCATCTTTGCAATTTGAATTTTTGCACAATAAAACCGGACAAAAAAATGCTTTGTTAAGTTGTATTGAATATGCAAAAAAAGCAACACACAAAAGAGTGTTAGGTTTTGCATATGCTAATATTAGTGTTGTTTACAAAACAGAAGAAAATTATCAAAAATCTAATCAGTATTTAGTGTTAGCAGAAGCAATTGCACATGAAATAAAGAACAATCCATTACTGGCATTTGTATTTACACAAAAAGCAATTCTGCTTTCAATTCAAAAAAAATATAAAAACGCACTTACAAGTATTGATGATGCTTTATTTATTTTACATAGGATGGATGAGCAAACCCAATATATAGAATCAAGCATTGAAAAGATAAAAATTCTGATGCAGTTAAAAAAATTTGATGATGGTTTGAAACTCACAAAACCTTTATTGAAAAAAGCAAAAAATGATGGAATTAAAACTTTACAGCTACAATTATTAGCATTGCAGCACCAGCTTTTTGCAAAACAACAGAATACTAAAGAAGCATATAAGGTTTTACTGCAACACAACGCACTGAATGAAGAATTATTTAATGAAGCTTCTGATAAACGCATCAAAAATCTCGAAATCACACATCAGGTAAATCAAATAAAAAAAGAAAAAGAAAGTGCAGAAAAAATTGCAAAACTCAAACATGATTTTCTGGCAAACATGAGTCACGAAATACGCACACCAATCAATAATATTATGGGATTGAGTTTTTTATTGCAAGAAGAAAATAATAAAATAAAACAACGTGATTACGCATTGCGCATTCATAAAAGCTCAGAAAATTTATTAGCACTCATAAATGATATTTTAGATATTTCGAAAATTGAAGCAGGAAAATTTGAATTGCATGAAACCGATTTTTCTATGCAACAATTGATAGAAAATATAAAAAGTACTGTACAACAAAAAGCAGATGAAAAAGGTCTACAACTAATCATAAAAAATAAATTACAACAAGATTTTTATGTTGCTGATGCTTTACGATTGCAGCAAATCTTATTCAATATTATTTACAATGCAATAAAATTTACAAATAAAGGTTCAGTTACTTTCGCAATGCAAAAATCAAAAGACAATAAAATAGAATTTATAATCGCTGATACTGGAATTGGAATAGAGAAAAATAAATTAAATGCTGTTTTTGCAGAATATGAACAAGCATCTTCATCCGTAAAGTCTAACTTTGGCGGCACAGGTTTAGGTTTGTCTATTTCTAAGAAACTAATTGATTTGATGCACGGAACAATTGAAGTTAAAAGCAAAATCAACAAAGGAACTACGTTTACCATTTCGATTCCAATAAAAGAAAGCGTAAAGAATAATATCATTAAAAATTCAGCATCAACAGTAAAAAAATCAACTATTAAAAACACTTCTTTGAATGATATAGAAATTTATTTTGCTGATGATAATGAAGACAACAGAAAAATTCTTCATGAGATTCTTTTGCATTTTAATGTTACTATTCAACTAAAATCCTTTGAGAATGGCAAACAATTATTTGATGCATTAAAATCAACAAAACAATTACCAAATCTAATAATTACTGATATCGACATGCCAGTGATGAATGGGTTTGAATTGATTGCTGCCATCAAAAACCATCAAAAATTAAAACAACTAAAAGTAATTGCTACAACATCAAGTTTATTGCTCAATGAGAAAGAAGATGTCTTGGCTTTGGGTTTTGATGCACTGCTGCAAAATCCGGTTCCACCAACTGAATTAGCAGAAACTATTATTTCGTTATTAAGAAAATAATTGCAAAAATTCTTTACGCTTTCTGCGTGCAATTTCAAGTTCTGTGTTGTCATTCATTACTACCACATAACCTTTTTGTTTGTCGTGTTTTATATTTTGAATATAGTTCAGATTAATCATCACCGAACGGTGAATTCTGCAAAAATGATTTTCCTGCAATTTGTCTTCAAATGATGTGAGTGTTTTGGAAGAAATTATTTTCTTGTTATTATTCAAATGAAAACAGGAATAATTTTTTTCAGATTCTACTCTGATAATATCTTTTGCAAATACAATCTGCATTCCATCTTTTGTACTTAATAAAAATTTAGCATCCGTTTTTTCATTCAATGTTTTCATTTTTTCTTTCAAAACTGCAGCTTCTTCTAAATCTTTGTAATGTGCTATCCTTTTCGCTACTTTTAAAATGGCTTCGTGTACTAATTTTTTGGTAACAGGTTTCAGGATATAATCTACTGCATTTTTTCTAAATGCTTCTATTGCATAACTGTCATGCGATGTGGTGAAAATAGTTTCAAACTTATATCGTTCATCAATTTCATCCAGCATGTCAATACCTTTGCCATCAGGCAATTCTATGTCTAAGAATAAAATAGTTGGCTGATACTTTTTTATGGCACTTTTTCCTGCACGCAATGTGGAACAACACGCATCTATTTTTAATTCCTTTTTTATAGAAGCCAATATGTCTACCAATATATCTTTGGCAATTGGGTCATCTTCTATAATAACAATATTCATTTTTAAAATTTGCGCGATAGAATACTCATAAATATATTACTTTTTCTGTGTTAGTATATCACATTTTATCAAAGTATTTTTTTTGAGCTAAAATTAATTGTAAAACAGTAGAATGTACAAGATTTATAAAAGAAAAGCACTCTAGAAATTAGGCACAAAATAAAGAGTCCAACGGAATTTTTTTACATTCGGATTATCGAGTTGAGTTAATCTCCAATTAAAATCAACGCGTAAGAATTTTGCAATATTTTCGATTCCAAAACCAACTTCTGCATAAAATCCATTCAGTCCATTTAAACCATTTGGTAAATCAGAAAATGAAACTTTCTTTTTATCTAAGCTAGCGCCAGCCATTTTTACTTCAAATATTTCTCGCAATCCTAGTTTTCTCCATACTGGAATTTTATTAAAGAAGAATCCATCAAAATGATGTTCAATAAATAAAGTGATTTGCTGATCGGCAATGAATTCGTTTTCCAGCATATTCGTAAAGCGTTCATTGTCGTATAAAAATGATTGGTTGCCTGGTAGAATACTTAATAACGGATAAGGTGCAGAACCAAATAGTTTGCTTCCAGACAAACGAATATTGGTATGTCCAATTGGTGATGGCAATCTTTCTTCAATCAATAAAGATAATTTGTGGTAATTAAAATCACTGATTTTGCTTTTTATGGAGAACGAATAATTAAAAGTAAAACGTGGTAAATTTCCTTTTAAAAATTGTTTTTTACGCGATGTTTGCAAATATTTTGCACCTGGTGTGGCACTGAAATTAATACTTGGTGTAAACACTTGAAAACTTGGATGTCTAACAGTATCAATAATTCCACCACCTAAATCTGTAGTTTTTATAAACTCAATTCTGCCTGGAATGGTTTTATAATTTTTATAATTAAACTGCAATGTTGTATTGATATTTTTGCCCCAATCTCGCTTATAAGCAAGCTTTGCATCTTTCAAATAAATCAAATCGGCAATTGATCTTCTACGCAATAATGAATTAAAGATATAATCGTATTCTTGTCCAGAACCTTCTAACGTGAATCGTTGATAGTCGTCGCGAAATGAAGCAGTAATTGCATGGTATTGCTTGAATTTTTTGTCAGGCAACCTAGTTGTTAATTCCAGTCCATACTTAAATCGTTTGTCTTTTAAACCGTAAGCACCATATACATTCCAGTTGACCCATTCGCCGATGCGCCAATTGTTTTTTAAATTTAAACGAAAACGCATGCCTTCTAAATCATTCCAAGTAGCAATTTGGTAAACATTTCCAATATCTATTACTTTAGTTTTATAATAACCGCTTGCAAAAAAACCACCAATACCTGATAATGCTTTAAAAACTTTTGTGTTTTTTAAAGAATCGATTAAAATATAGACATTTTGCTCTGATTTTTTTAAAGTATCATGTCGACTAGCTAACCAAAATGAATCTGTTTTTTTTCGGTAACCTTTCACCAAAACTTGGTCTGCATCTTTTAAAATAGTATCTGCAATAGGTTTTTCAATGATAATATTATTGCGATGCATATATCGAGCAATTCGAACACTTTTTGCTTTTTTCTTTTTAGAATAGGAAATATTAGTTGATCGTGATTCCATATTTTTGAACCAATTTCCATTTACATTTTCAAATCCTTGTGATAATGAAAAGTCGTTAATAAAGTTAAGATTAGAGCGTTTGTCAATACCTAAATCTATATGCATAATCGCATAATCCTTACCATTGATTTTTGCTTTTCCATTAAATAATAAATCACTTTTGCTTTTTGGTGTAAATGCTAAATTATAGATCATCACACTATCACGAACCACAATTACATCTTTTGAAATAAAACTATCTCTAACTATCGAACTATCTATTAATGTTGAATAGGTAAATGTTAAACTATCAGTTGTGCTTGTGCTATTGAATAATACATTATTACTTATGCTGTCAGGAATACTATTTTTAACAATGCTTGTGTCATACTTGACTTTGTCGAAATACAGTGTTTTATTTTTATAGATAAATTTACTGCTATCAATGGCTATAGAAGTGTCTGCTACTTTTACGCTATCGATTACATAATAATTATACAAAGCCAAACCACCATCGGCAAATGGTAACAAGAATGTTTTGCCTATTACTTGAGTTTGGTTGTCATAAACCTCAACTTCATCAAAAGCAACATCTAATAATTCAGAAAAACGCAATTGTTCAATTCCTGAAGTTTTCTGTGCTTTTACGATTTCTTTATTCTTTTTCGGATCTTTATTTACGAAATGATCTGTAATAGTTTCTTTTAAAATAAGTGGAATAAACCGAGTGCCATCTGCAGTTGTATCTTGATTTTCTAAAATAAATTTAAATGCCTTTAAGATTTTCAGTTTCGCAATTTTTGCTTTGATATTATACAACGAAGCAACTGTTTTTAAATATTCTTCATATTGATACGATGAAAAACTTTTCGGTCTGTTTTCTTTTTTATTAGCAACAACATTTCTGAAAATACGAATTGCTGCGGTATCTTTTGGTATTTTTCCTTTTTTAGCTTTTACGGTAAATTCTTCCAACATAAAGTTTTCTAAATGTAGCTTCACTATAATTGAATCTTTTCTGAAAAACCTTTTTTTTAACGCTTCATCTTTATAACCAATATAAGAAAATACAACAGAATCTGTTTTGGAATTTACTGTGATAAAAAATCGTCCAGAATCATCTGTTGTGCCACCTTGTGAAATACCAACAGCATAATTTACATAAGGCAATGCTTCTTTTGTTTTAGCATCAATTACAACACCTTTTAACTCTATTTGTCCAAAAGACAATGAGTTGAAAAATAGTATCGTAAAAATGAAAAGTAGTGTGCGCACGTTTTGATTTCAATTCAACAAAATTATACAATTGAATGTTGATTAGTGATTTAATTGTATAGCATAAAAAATTAGTAACAAAACGCTTGCCAAATTGTTGTCTTGGTAATTTTGATTTAATAGTTACGAAAGATTGATAAATTGTCACCAATTTTATATATTTTTGATAATACTATGCAACCGTTAGATAAAGATAAAGCCGAGTTTTTGCATAAATCCATCGATAGTTGGAAACAAGACAATTTACTGAGCGATGAATTGGCAAACCAATTAAAGCAAAGTATTTCGGTGCGAAAGTTTGATTGGAAACAAGTTACTATTTATGCATTTGTTGTTGCAATTTCATGTGCAGTTTTATCGGTAATTGTGTTGCTTGCCGATAAACCGTTGCGCATATTAATCCAAAAATTTACGCAAATTACAGACGTTGGAATCAGTTCTATTTTAACCTTATTTAGCATTTTGTTTTTTTACATTGCAAAATACAGAAGTAAAAACCATCCAAAAACACCATTCACAAACAATACAATCTTGCTGTTCGCAGCATTTTTGAGCTTAGCAGCCATAGTTTACTGGTCTAAAACACTACAAGTTTTTGAACATAATTATGCATTTATATTTGCATTGGCAACAGTTTTATATATAGGAATTGCTATTTATTTTACATCCTACATTTGTTGGATTTTAGCAACACAAACCTTGGCTATCTCGTACGGAATTTTGTTAAATACATTTGTAATAAACCATTTTGCGTTGAGTTATACCATCTTATATGTTGTGTTTGGGTTGATGTTGTTGAGTGGTTTGTTTTTTATTAAAAAGATAGAAAAACTAAAACCATTTTTTAAAACACATTATATCATAAGCATGTTGGTGTTTTTTATCTCGTTGTGGTTGGTGTCTATATTTGGAAATTATAACGATATAGATAAATGGAACGAAGTTAAACAATACCATTTTATTGGCTGGTCTATATTTTTGTTCGCTGTTTCTTTACTTGCAATGTACATTGGTTTAAAACAGAATGACCATATATTAGGCAATATTGGATTAGTATTTTTTATTTTGAACTTAGTAACAAGATATTTTGAATTTTTCTGGATTCCATTGCATAAATCTATTTTCTTTATGATTTTGGCATTTATCTTCTGGTTTATCGGCAGCCGTGCCGAAAAACTATGGAATTTGAAGTTTTTGGAAGAGAAATAAAAGATATTAATACAAACATTAGATGGAATCAAGATTTTAAAATGGTAAGGTATGTATATACGTTAACCAGGCCGGATTGTCAGAATATAATTTTCAATATTATGGTTGTAATGAATAACTGAAGAGTTCATTTTAGCAAATTCAATTTTCGCGTTAGTCTTCAGCAGTATCACTCGTGTGTACTAATTCACTCGGTCTCCTGACCGATTTTACAAAATCAACATATTATAAAATATTTTGTACTTCTTAATTTTAGTTCAATCTGCATATCGTTGTTCGTTAGAAAAACATAAACTCTTTTAATAGATTATGCATTTGGCTGCTTAATAAATTAAAAAAAAGATTAATTTTTTAAAAAATCTACTATAGTATTACTTTAATTCAAATTGATAATCAATAGATTAAGTAATATTTTACTAACAACTCATTCCTTATCACTTACCAAACACAATCTTAACCCGAAATTAATATGCAATAATTTTCCACAATTGAGAATAAATTACTATCTTTGCGCCCACTTCAGGAGGAACGTTCCGTTTTTAGAACAAATTCTTCTTGTAGTTACTGCCTTCGCAGGGAAGGTAAGACTACAAAAAAAACATAACTTTTTTAAGTTTATGTTTGGTATTCTTACCTCTTATCTCTACCTTTGCAGTCCGAAATTTTAAAAAAGTAACGAAAGTAACGAATGCCTACAATTCAACAATTAGTAAGAAAAGGAAGACAAGAGCTTCAATACAGCTCAAAATCTAGAGCGTTAGATGCATGTCCACAACGTAGAGGTGTGTGTACACGGGTGTATACTACAACACCAAAGAAACCAAATTCTGCGTTGCGTAAAGTAGCGAAAGTGCGTTTAACCAACAAGTTTGAGGTAATTGCTTATATTCCTGGTGAAGGACATAATTTACAAGAACACTCTATCGTAATGATTCGTGGAGGTCGTGTGAAAGATTTACCAGGTGTGCGTTATCACATTGTTCGTGGCGCTTTGGATACTGCTGGTGTAAACAACCGTCAGAAAAGTCGTTCTAAATACGGAACTAAAAAAGCAAAAGCTGGAGCAGCACCAGCAGCACCAGCTAAAGGCAAGAAAAAATAATATCTGTAATACAGAAAATAGAATAAAAGCATGAGAAAGCAAAAAGCAAAGAAAAGATATTTAGCACCAGATCCAGTTTACGGTGATCCATTAATTACACGTTTTGTGAATAATTTAATGATTGGTGGTAAAAAGAGTACTGCTTACACAGCGTTTTACGAAGCATTAGATCGTATTAAAGCTACTACTAAAGAAGAAGGTTACGAAATATGGAAGAAAGCAATGGATAATGCAATGCCTGCTGTTGAAGTTAAAAGCCGAAGAATTGGTGGTGCTACTTTCCAAATTCCAACGCCAATACGTGAAGACAGAAAATTATTTATGACGATTCGTTGGTTAATTCAGTATTCTCGCAAAAGAAACGGAAAATCAATGGGTGATAAATTAGCAGCAGAATTAATTGCAGCTTCTAAAGGTGAAGGTGCAGCAGTAAAAAGAAAAGAAGATACGCACAAAATGGCAGAAGCAAATAAAGCATTCTCACATTTCAAAGCATAAAAACAAAAATATAATTAAGCAATGGTTCGTAACTATGAACCACAACAAAAAATAAAATGGCACGCGATTTAAAATATACAAGAAACATTGGTATTGCAGCTCACATTGATGCTGGTAAAACAACTACGACTGAACGTATTTTGTATTATGCTGGTGTAAACCACAAAATTGGTGAAGTACATGATGGTGCTTCTACAATGGACTGGATGGTACAGGAAGCTGAGCGTGGTATAACAATCACTTCTGCTGCTACAACTGTGGGTTGGAAATACAGAGGAGAAGATTATCACGTTAATATTATCGATACACCAGGACACGTTGACTTTACGGTTGAGGTAAATCGTTCACTACGTGTATTAGATGGTTTGGTGTTTTTATTTTCAGCCGTTGATGGTGTTGAACCACAATCTGAAACAAACTGGCGTTTAGCTAATAATTATAATGTAGCCCGTTTAGGTTTCGTAAATAAAATGGATAGAGCTGGCGCTGATTTTTTAATGGTGGTTGAGCAAGTTAAAAAAATGTTGGGTTCTAATGCAGTTCCTTTGCAATTGCCAATCGGTTCAGAAGATACATTTAAAGGTGTTGTAGATTTAATCAACTTCCGTGGTATCGTTTGGAACGACCATGATAGAGGTATGACTTTCCAAACTGTAGATATTCCAGCTGATATGGTGGAAGAAGCTACTATGTGGAGAGAAAAATTATTAGAAGCAGTTTCTGAATATGATGATAAATTGATGGAGAAATTTTTTGATGATCCAACTTCAATTTCAGAAAGAGAAATATTAGATGCATTAAGAGCAGCATGCTTAGATATGAAAATTGTACCGATGTTATGCGGTTCTTCTTTCAAAGATAAAGGTGTTCAAACAATGTTAGATTTGGTTATGGAATTAATGCCATCACCTATGGATAGACCAAATATCATTGGTACAAATCCTGATACTGGTGCAGAAGTTATTCGTAAACCAAGTTATGACGAACCATTTGCAGCTTTAGCATTTAAAATTGCAACGGATCCTTATGTTGGTCGTTTAGCTTTCACACGCGCTTATTCTGGTGTTTTAGAAGCTGGCTCTTACGTATTAAATACTAGAAGCGGAAATAAAGAACGTATTTCTCGTATCTTCCAAATGCATGCTAATAAACAAAATCCAATCGAAAGATTAGGAGCTGGTGATATTGGTGCTGTTGTTGGTTTCAAAGATATTAGAACAGGTGATACTTTATGTGCTGAAGCAAATCCAATTGTGTTAGAATCAATGAAATTTCCAGATCCAGTTATTGGTTTGGCTATCGAACCTAAAACTCAAAAAGACGCTGATAAATTAGGTATGGCTTTAGGTAAATTAGCTGAAGAAGATCCAACATTTAAAGTAAGATATGACGAAGATACTGCTCAGACTGTTATCTCTGGAATGGGTGAACTTCACTTAGAAATTATCGTTGACCGTTTATTACGTGAATTTAAAGTAGAGTGTAATCAAGGTGCACCTCAGGTAAACTATAAAGAAACGATTACTCAAACAATTGATCATAGAGAAAAATACGCTAAACAATCAGGTGGTCGTGGTAAATTTGCAGATATTCAAATAGAAATCGGACCTGGTGATGAAGAAAAAGAAGGTTTAACTTTCATAAATGACATTTTTGGTGGTGCAATTCCTCGTGAATTTATTCCATCAGTAGAAAAAGGATTTAAAGAAGCAATGAAAACTGGTGTGTTGGCTGGATATGAAGTGCCAAGCTTGAAAGTACGTTTATTTGACGGCTCTTTCCACCAAGTGGATTCAGATTCTTTCTCTTTTGAACAAGCTGCTAAATTTGCATTCCGTGAAGCATGTAGAAAAGCAAATCCTATCTTGTTAGAACCTATCATGAAGTTGGAAGTAATCACTCCAGAAGAAAATACAGGTGATGTGGTAGGTGACTTGAACCGTCGTCGTGGTATGATGGAAGGAATGGAAATGAAACATAATGCAAATGTGATTAAAGCAAAAGTTCCTTTGTCAGAAATGTTTGGTTACGTAACAGATTTGAGAACAATTACATCTGGTAGAGCAACTTCTATCATGGAATTCTCTCACTATGCACAAGCTCCAAATAACATTACAGAACAAATTGTAAAAGCAAAATCTAAAGTAAAAGCTGATTAATAGATAGTATATATCATGGCACAAAAAATTAGAATAAAATTAAAATCATACGATCACAACTTAGTAGATAAGTCTGCTGAGAAAATCGTAAAAACAGTACGCGCTGCAGGTGCTGTAGTTACTGGTCCAATTCCATTACCTACACACAAAAAGATTTTTACAGTATTAAAATCGCCGCACGTAAACAAAGTAGCACGTGAGCAATTCAAATTGTGTACGTATAAAAGATTATTAGACATTTATAGTGCAACACCAAAAACGGTAGACGCATTGATGAAATTAGAATTACCAAGTGGTGTTGACGTAGAAATTAAAGTATAACAAGTCATGGCAGGATTAATAGGAACAAAAATAGGTATGACCAGTATTTTCGGCGAAGGCGGTGCAATTATTCCTTGCACAGTTATTCAAGCTGGTCCATGCGTAGTAACTCAAAAGAAATCGAAAGATAAAGATGGTTACGATGCAGTACAATTGGGTTATGGTGATAAAAAAGAAAAAAACACCACTAAACCGATGAAAAAACACTTTGAAAAATCTGGTGCTGCTCCAAAAGCAAAATTGGTGGAATTCAAAGGAATGGATAACTTAAATGTTGGTGATATTGTTTCTTCTGAGTTATTAAAAGAAGGAGACAAAATAACAATTACTGGCACATCTAAAGGAAAAGGTTTCCAAGGTGTTGTAAAACGTCACGGATTTGGTGGTGTTGGTGGACAAACTCATGGTCAGCACAATCGTTTACGTGCACCAGGTTCATTAGGAGCTTGCTCTACACCAGCACGTGTATTCAAAGGCATGAAAATGGGTGGCCGAATGGGTGGCGATCAAGTAAAAGAATTGAACATCAAAATTGTAAAAATGATTCCTGATGAAAATCTAATTATCGTTAAAGGTAGCATACCTGGTCACAACGGTTCTTACATTGTAATCGAGAAAAAAAATAAATAATTTCCCAATTGGGATTGATTAATAAATCAAAATGAAAGCAGAAGTATATAATATAAGTGGTCAGGCAACAGGAAGAACAATTGAGCTTCCAGACGCAGTTTTTGGAATCGAACCAAATGAGCATGTTGTTTACTTAGCAGTTAAGCAATACTTAGCTGGCAGAAGAAGTGGTACACACAAAACATTAGAAAAATCTGAATTATCAGGATCTACAAGAAAATTGCACAAACAAAAAGGAACTGGTGGCTCAAGAAAAGGTAGTATTAAAAATCCATTGTTTAAAGGTGGTGCACGTATATTTGGACCACGTCCTCGTTCTTACGATTTTAAATTAAATAAAAAAGTAAAAACGTTGGCTAAATATTCTGCACTTTCTACAAAAGTACAAGGCAACTCAATCAAAATTGTTGAAGACTTTAATTTTGAATCACCAAAAACTAAAGAATATATCACATTCTTAAAAAACTTTGGTTTAGAAAATAAAAAATCATTATTGATTTTACCTGATTTAAATGAAAACGTATATCTATCAAGTAGAAATGTACAAGGTGCTAACGTAGCAACTGCAGATAACTTGAATACATACGAATTAATGAACAACAGTACGATTTTGATTAGTGAAAAATCGATAGAAGTAATTGCAAATTCTTAAAATAAAATAGAATGGATATTCTAAAAAAACCTTTGATCACCGAAAAAGCATCTGCATTGTCAGAAAAAGCTGGCAAATATACTTTCTTGGTAAGTAACAAGGCAAATAAAGTAGAAATTAAAAAAGCAGTAGAAAAAATGTATGGTGTTAATGTAGAACAAGTAAACACCGCAATCATGGCTTCTAAACCAAAAAACCGTAGCACCAAAAAAGCAATTGTTACTGGTAGAAAAGGAATTTATAAAAAAGCAATAGTGAAAATTGCTCAAGGCGAAATCATTGATTTCTACAACGAGATATAATATTTAAAGCGAGAAAGCACAAAAAATGGCAACTAAAAAATATAATCCGATAACGCCAAGTTTACGAACAAGAATTACAAATTCGTACGCTGAGATTACTACTAATGTTCCTGAAAAATCATTATTAGCTCCAAATAGACGCTCTGGTGGTCGTAATCAAAAAGGTGAGATGACAATGCGTTATATTGGTGGCGGTCACAAAAAACAGTATCGTATTGTTGATTTTAAAAGAAACAAATTCGATATTCCAGCAACTGTTAAAACAATTGAATACGATCCAAACCGTTCAGCTTTCATTGCATTAGTGGTTTATAAAGATGGTGAAAAAGCATACATCATTGCACCAGAAGGAATAAAAGTTGGACAAGAAATTGTATCTGGTTTAGCTGTTGCACCAGAAGTTGGAAACACATTGCCAATTGCAAAAATGCCTTTAGGTTCTGTTGTTCACAATATTGAATTACAACCTGGAAAAGGTGCTTCTATTTGTAGAAGTGCTGGTACTTTTGCTCAGTTAACTGGTAAAGATGGTAAATTTGTTACTGTAAAATTACCATCAGGTGAAGCACGTATGGTTTTAGGTACTTGTCTTGCTACAATTGGTACGGTTTCTAATTCAGATCACAATTTATTAGTTAAAGGAAAAGCAGGTGCAAACCGTTGGAAAGGCAGAAGACCTCGTACTCGACCAGTAGTGATGAATCCAGTAGATCATCCAATGGGTGGTGGTGAAGGTAGAGCTTCAGGTGGTCATCCACGTTCTCGTAAAGGTATTCCTTCTAAAGGTTACAAAACAAGAAACAAAAACAAAGCATCGAGTAAATACATAATCTCAAAAAAATCAAAATAATAGATTAAGAGAATGGCAAGAAGTTTAAAAAAAGGTCCTTACATAGCATACCATTTACAAGGTAAAGTAGATGCTATGAATGCTGCAAGCAAAAAAACAGTAATCAAAACATGGTCTAGAGCATCAATGATTACACCTGATTTCGTAGGACATACGTTTGCGGTACACAACGGAAATAAATTTATACCGGTTTATGTAACTGAAAATATGGTAGGTCACAAATTGGGCGAGTTTTCTCCAACCAGACAATTCAAAGGACATTCAGGTAATAGAAAATAAAGAGTAAAATGGGCGCAAGAAAAAAATTAGTTGCAGACGCAAGAAAAGAAGCAAAAAAGTTGACATGTGAAGCGAAAGCTGTAGCAGTACCAACTTCTCCAAGAAAAATGAGATTGCTGGCAGATATCTTAAGAGGTAAAGACATCCTTGATGCACTTAACATCTTAACTTTCTCTACCAAACATGCGTCTAAAACGGTAGAAAAATTACTTCGTTCAGCAATAGCAAATTGGGAACAAAAATTCAACGCTAAAGCAGACGAAAGCGAGTTGTTTATTAAAGAAATTAAAGTTGATAGCGGAAGAATGCTTAAACGATTTCAACCAGCTCCACAAGGTAGAGCATATAGAATTCGTAAACGTTCTAACCACTTAACTTTGAATTTAGCTAGCAGAAATGCAGCAAATGCAGAAACAACAATTGAAGATTCAACTAACGAAAATTAAAATAGATTAATTAATGGGCACAAAGGCAAACCCGATAGCAAACAGATTAGGTATCATCAGAGGATGGGATTCTAATTGGTATGGTGGAAAAGATTTTAGCGATAAATTGATTGAAGATCAAAAAATTCGAAAATACTTAAATGCACGTATCCAAAAAGGCGGTATTTCAAAAATTATTATTGAAAGAACACTGAATAGAATTACTATCTCTATCAATACTGCTCGTCCTGGAATCATCATCGGTAAAGGTGGTGGTGAAGTTGACCGAATTAAAGAAGAAATTAAAAAATTAACGAAAAAAGATGTTCAAATCAATATCGTTGAGATAAGAAGACCAGAAGTTGACGCAGCTATTGTTGGTGAAACAGTTTGCAAACAATTAGAAGCGCGTGTTAATTTCCGCCGTGCAGTGAAAATGGCAATCGCATCAGCTATGCGTTTAGGTGTTGAAGGTATCAAAATCAAATGTTCAGGTCGTTTAGGTGGTGCTGAGATGGCTAGAAGCGAAGAATACAAAGAAGGAAGAACACCATTACATACATTCCGTGCTGATATTGACTACGCTTGGAAAGAAGCAGAAACTATCTATGGTAAAATCGGTGTAAAAGTTTGGATTTGCAAAGGAGAAATCTTAACAAAACGCGATTTAACACCTAATGTAGGTATGGACGAAGCGAATAAAAAAGGTGGTGGTAGCAGCGAAAGACGCGGTAGCGATAGAAGAGACGACAGACGTGGTGGTGGAAATGACAGAAGAGGCGGAGCTGGAGCAGGTAAACCAAGAGGTGAAAAATCAGATAATAGAGGACCAAGAAAAAAATAATAACAAGATTATAATTTAGTATCATGTTACAACCGAAAAGAGTAAAATTTAGAAGAGTTCATAAAATGAAAATGAAAGGTCTTGCGTACAAAGGTTCGCAATTATCTTTCGGTTCATTCGGATTGAAATCTTTAGAAGAAAGTTGGGTAACCGACCGTCAGATTGAAGCTGCACGTATCGCACTAACAAGACACATGAAACGTGAAGGTAAAGTTTGGATTAATATATTTCCCGACAAACCAATCACTAAAAAACCAGCCGAAGTTCGTATGGGTAAAGGTAAAGGTTCTTTAGATCATTGGGTTGCAGTGGTAAAACCAGGAAGAATCATCTTTGAAATTGAAGGCGTATCTAAACAAATCGCTGAAGAATCATTGAGATTAGCAGCACAAAAATTACCTGTATTAACTAAAGTTGTTGTAAGAAGAGATTACGACGGTAACTAATAAAAATTAAAAAGATGGCAACAGAAATAGCATACAGCGAAATTACATCTTGGAGCGACGAAGCTTTAAACGACGAATTGTTAGCAACAAAAATGAAACTAACAAAATTGCGTTTCAACCATGCAATCACTCCATTGGAAAACACAAATGTGTTAGGTGAAACTAAGAAACACATTGCTCGCATCCAAACAGAATTGAGAAAAAGACAATTATCAAAACAAGCATAAATAAATGCAAATGTCAACTGAGATAACAAAAGAAAGACAATTAAGAAAAACAAGAATTGGAGTAGTTTCTTCTAATAAAATGGAAAAAACAATTACAGTTTCTGTAGTTCGTAAGCTAAAACATCCTAAGTATGGTAAGTTTTTAAAGAAAACTAAAAAATTCCATGCTCATGATGAAAAAAATGAATGCAATATCGGCGATACCGTAAAAATTATGGAAACTCGTCCATTAAGTGCAACAAAAAGATGGAGATTAGTAGAAATCGTTGAAAAAGCTAAATAAAAATGGTACAACAAGAATCAAGATTAAGAGTAGCTGATAACAGCGGCGCCAAAGAAGTACTTTGCATCAGAGTATTGAAAGGCACAAAAGCACGTTATGCTTCTATTGGTGATAAAATCGTAGTTTCTGTTAAAGATGCGATGCCAGGTGGAAACGTAAAAAAGAAACAAGTATCTAAAGCGGTAGTTGTTCGTGTAACAAAAGAAATCAAACGCAAAGATGGAACTTATATCCGTTTTGATGACAATGCAGTTGTATTGTTAAATAACAACGATGAGCCACGTGGCACACGTATCTTCGGACCTGTTGCAAGAGAATTGAGAGATAAAGATTTTATGAAAATTATTTCATTAGCACCAGAAGTATTATAATATTATGAGCACACAAGCACAAAAGCGTTTTGCGCCAAAATTAAAAATAAAAAAAGGAGATACCGTTATCGTTATCGCAGGTGATTACCGTGGTAAAAGTGGTAAAGTATTAGAAGTGTTTCCTAAAGAAAACAGAGCATTGGTTGAAGGAATTCGTATCGTTTCTCGTCACACTAAACCAAATGCTGCAAACCAACAAGGTGGTATCATTAAAAAAGAAGCACCAATTAACATCTCTAACTTAATGCTATCAATTGGCGGAAACGCTACTCGTGTTGGTAGAAAAGTTGAAGATGGAAAAACAGTAAGAATTGCTAAAAAAACAGGAGAAATAGTTAAGTAATGAGTTATATTCCTACATTAAAGAAAAAATATACTGAACAAGTAGTAGATGCTTTGAAAAAGCAATACAACTACAAATCAGTAATGCAAGTGCCTAAATTGACTAAGATTGTAATCAATCAAGGTGTTGGCGCAGCAGTTGGCGATAAAAAGTTAATCGATAACGCGATTGATGAAATATCAAGAATTGCAGGACAAAAAGCAGTAGCTACCAAATCTAAAAAAGCTATCTCTAACTTTAAACTTAGAGAAGACTTACCAATCGGTGTTCGTGTAACATTGAGAGGCGAAAGAATGTATGAATTCTTGGAAAGATTAATGGCTGTTGCACTACCACAAGTACGTGATTTTAAAGGCATCAACGAGAAATCATTTGATGGTCGTGGTAACTATACATTAGGTATTACAGAGCACATCATTTTTCCAGAAATTGATATCGATAAAATTTCTAAAATTAGCGGTATGGATATCACTTTTGTGACTACAGCTAATACTGACGACGAAGCACACTCATTATTAAAAGAAATTGGTTTACCATTCAAGAAAAAATAAAACATGGCAAAAGAATCAATGAAAGCACGCGATGCTAAGAGATTAAAATTAATCACTAAGTATAAATCAAAACGCGATCAGTTAAAAAAAGAAGGCGACTATGCAGCATTGGACAAGCTTCCGAAAAATGCTTCACCAGTTCGCTATAGAAACAGATGTAAAATCACAGGTCGTCCACGTGGATACATGGGCTTCTTCGGATTGTCAAGAATACAATTCCGTGATTTAGCAAGCTACGGTTTAATTCCAGGATTATCCAAAGCAAGCTGGTAGTAAATAAATTAGTTTAAAAATTAAAGTGAAGGTGGGAAACTGAATTGACAACAATTTAAGTCGCACATCTAAGCGGTCTAAACAAAAAAAATAAAATGGTTACAGATCCAATAGCAGATTTCTTAACTAGAATCAGAAATGCACAACTCGCTGGGCACACCATCGTTGACATTCCTGCTTCTAACATGAAAAAGAAATTAACCGAAATCCTACATGATAACGGTTATATCTTAAAATTCAAATTCGAAGAAGATGGTCCACAAGGAACAATCAAGATTGCATTAAAATACAATCCTGAAACCAAAGAACCAGCCATCAGAGAATTAATCAGAGTGTCAAAACCAGGTTTGCGTCGTTATGCACACGTGGCTGGCATTCCAAGAGTAAAAAATGGTTTAGGTGTAGCTATATTATCAACGTCAAAAGGAATTTTAACGGATAAACAAGCTAAAAACTTAAAAGTAGGTGGTGAAATTATTTGCATAGTATCTTAAAATTAAAGTCATGTCACGCGTAGGAAAATTACCAATAACAATACCGGCAAAAACTGAAGTGAGCGTTGCAGATAATGGCGTTGTCACTGTAAAAGGACCAAGAGGTACCTTAACCGAAAAAATTGATAGAGATATCATCGTTAAAGTTGAAGACGGAAAAATTACGTTGGAACGTCCAACAGAGCAAAAGCGTCATAAAGCATTACACGGTTTATATCGTTCACTTATAAACAATATGGTAGTTGGTGCTAGTACCGGTTATACCAAAACATTAGATGTTGTCGGTGTAGGTTTTCGTGCTAGTAACCAAGGACAATTGTTAGAATTATCTATAGGTTTCTCTCATCCAATTTATGTTTTATTACCTGACGAAATTAAAGTATCAACTGTTTCTGAAAAAGGACAGCCACCTCGAATAGTTTTAGAAAGTAACGACAAACAACTTATCGGTCAAGTGGCTGCTAAAATCAGAAGCTTAAGAAAACCTGAACCTTACAAAGGAAAAGGTATCAAATACCAAGGTGAAGTATTGCGTAAAAAAGCAGGTAAATCTGCAGGTAAAAAATAATCGGTAAGCACGCCAAATAACGTGTAACCATAAAAAATAAAAAGTATTGTCATGGCAGTAACAAATAAATTATCTCGAAGAGAAAGAATAAAATTTAGCATTCGCAAAAAGTTTTCTGGTACAACTGGTCGTCCGCGATTAACAGTATTTAGAAGCAACAGCGAAATCTATGCTCAAATTATTGATGATACTACACAAAAAACAGTAGTTTCCGTTTCTTCTCTTAAAGAAAAAGGAACAAAAACCGAAAAAGCAAAAGCAGTTGGTGCAGCTATCGCTGGAAAAGCGAAAGAAGCAAACATTACATCAGTGGTTTTTGATAGAAACGGATTTTTATATCACGGTAGAGTAAAAGCATTAGCTGATGCTGCTAGAGAAAATGGTTTACAATTCTAATTTCAATAAGAAATAAAAAATATGTCAAAAGTAAAAGAAAATAAAGTAAGAACAGCAGGCGACCTTGAGCTTAAAGAAAAAGTGGTAGGTATCCAACGTGTTGCTAAGGTTACAAAAGGTGGTCGTACATTTAGCTTCTCTGCATTGGTAGTAGTTGGTGATGGTCATGGTACTGTTGGTCACGGTCTTGGTAAAGCACGTGAAGTACAAGAAGCAATTCAAAAAGGAATTGATGATGCTAAAAAGAATTTGGTAAAAGTTCCAATTTTAAAAGGAACAATACCTCACGAACAATTAGCAGAATCAGATGGTGCAAAAGTTTTAATCAAACCTGCATCTCAAGGTACAGGTGTTATTGCTGGAGGTTCTATGCGTGCAGTATTGGAAAGCGCTGGTGTTCATGATGTATTAGCAAAATCATTAGGTTCTGCAAATCCTCATAACGTTGTAAAAGCTACTATTTACGCATTAACTTTATTAAGAGATCCTTTCCGAGTAGCAAGAGATAGAGGAATTAAATTAACTAAAGTATTTAACGGATAAGAGTATGTCTAAAATAAAAATCACTCAAGTTAAGAGTACAATCGATAGAAGTCAACGTCAAAAAGATACTATTAAAGCATTAGGTATCCAAAAAGTAAATAGAAGCGTTGAAAAAGAGGCTACACCACAAGTATTAGGAATGGTAGCTAAAGTAAAACATTTAGTAACGGTAGAAAATATTTAATATGAGCATCATTAGTTTAACGAATTTAAAACCTGCAAAAGGATCTACTAAAAACCGCAAACGAATTGCTCGTGGTGAAGGTTCTGGTTCAGGTGGTACAGCTGGCAAAGGTCACAAAGGTGCAAAATCTCGTTCTGGTTACAAATCTAAAAGAGGTTTTGAAGGTGGTCAAATGCCTTTACAACGTCGACTACCAAAACGTGGTTTCAAAAATAACAACAGAGTTGAATTTAGAACTTTAAATTTGGCTGAATTAAGCGAATTAGCTGAAAAAAATAACATCAAAGATTTCAATTTTGAAACATACAGAACTTTAAAATTAGTTCGTAAATCAGATAAAATTAAAATCTTAGCAAATGGTGAATTGAAAGGTGCTTTTAATGTAACTGCACATGCATTCAGTTCTAAAGCTAAAGAAGCAATTGAAGCAAACAGTGGAACAACAACCATTATTGCATAGTTTGCAATATACTAAATGTTATAATTTAAGAAATGAAACAATTTTTTGATACATTAAAAAACATCTTCAGCATAGAAGACTTAAGAAAAAGAATTTTCTTGACCTTAGGTTTGTTATTTATCTATCGTTTAGGGTGTTTTGTAGTTTTACCTGGAGTAATTCCATTGAAATTATCTGCTGGATCAGCAAAAGGTATTTTCCAAGTTTTTGACTTGTTTGCAGGTGGTGCTTTTACGAAAGCATCTATTTTCGCTTTAGGTATTATGCCTTATATTTCCGCTTCTATCGTTATGCAATTGCTAACCTTAGCAGTACCTCAATTTCAAAAAATTCAAAAAGAAGGAGAAACCGGTAGAAAAAAAATCAATCAATGGACAAGATACTTAGCAGTTATTGTTGCAGCTGTTCAAGGTTTTGCTTATACTAAGTTTTTATATTCTCAAGGTATTGTTTCTCCAGGTGTTTCAACTGCACTAGTTACGATTTCTACAATGTTCATCTTAGTCGCAGGTACTATTTTTGTTATGTGGTTAGGTGAACAAATTCAAGAACGCGGACTTGGTAATGGTACTTCTATTATTATCATGTCTAACATTATTTCTCGTCTACCTGGTTCATTTTGGGCAGAAGCAAAGGCACGTATCTCATCAGGTAGTGGTATCTTAATGTTTATACTAGAATTAGCATTATTAGCTGGAGTTGTAATGGCAACTATTATGCTTATTCAAGCAATAAGAAAAGTTCCTTTAACATATGCAAAACAAATGTCTGGTGGTGGTAATGCTGCTGCAGCGCAACGTAGAGGTTTTTTACCTTTAAAAGTTAATATTGCTGGTGTAATGCCAATTATTTTTGCTCAAGCATTTTTATTTATTCCAACTACCATTTTGCAATTATTTCCGGATAGTCCAGCATCTGGCTTCTTACGTTCTGTTACAGATTTTACATCTTTACCTTACAATATCATTATGTTCTTAATGGTAGTTCTATTTACATATTTTTATACAGCTTTAATCATGAATCCAGTACAAATGGCAGATGATTTAAAACGAAGCAATGGCTTTATTCCTGGTATAAAACCAGGTGCGAATACAGCAGAATATATAGATACTGTTTTATCTAGAATTACATTACCAGGTTCTATATTTTTAGGTTTGATTGCAATTATGCCTGCTTTTGCTAAAGTTTTAGGCGTAAATAGTCAATTTGCTTATTTCTTCGGCGGTACTTCTTTACTGATTCTAGTATCGGTTGTTTTAGATACCATGCAGCAAATTAACTCACATTTATTGAGTCGTCATTATGATGGCTTGACAAAATCCGGAGCGAAGATTAGAGGAAGAAATGTCATTGCAAACGATTATCAATAGTTCTAAAGGAGAAAATGATACATTTAAAAACTCCAGAAGAAATTGAATATATACGTAAAAGTTCTTTGTTAGTTAGCCAAACGCACGCGCTTTTGGTAGAATATATAAAACCAGGTGTAAAAACATCTAAATTAGATGAAATTGCAGAAGAGTTTATTAACGATAATGGTGGTAAGCCATCCTTCAAAGGATATGGTGGATTTCCAGCAACTCTTTGCATTTCTATAAATGAACAGGTTGTGCATGGTTTTCCATCGGAAAGAGAAATAAAAGAAGGAGATATTCTATCTATAGATTGCGGTGTTTATAAAGATGGATTTCATGGCGATTCTGCCTTTACGTTTCCAATCTGTGAGATTTCAGCTGAAGCAAAGAAATTGCTTCAGGTAACACTGAATTCTTTGTATTTAGGAATTGAAAAAGCAGTAGTTGGAAATCGTGTTGGTGATGTTGCTTATGCCATACAAAATTATTGTGAGTTTACTCATAAATATGGAGTGGTAAGAGATTTAGTTGGTCATGGTGTTGGAAAAGATTTACACGAAGATCCACAAGTTCCGAATTACGGCAAAAGAGGAAAAGGTCCATTGTTGCAAGAAGGTTTAGTAATTGCTATTGAACCAATGATTAATATGGGTACTTTTGAAGTACGCACATTAGCAGACAAATGGACGATTATTACTAAAGATGGAAAGCCATCCGCACACTTTGAACATACAATTGTTGTGAAAAGAGGAAAGGCCGACATACTTAGTGACCATAATTTAATATTCGACGCTATAAAAAAGTCAGAATATATTAAGGATTTTAGATAATTATAACGATATTTGCAGTCCGAAAATTATGGGTAAGACAGATTTAATAAAATTGGATGGTACGATCACAGAAGCTTTATCGAACGCAATGTTCAGAGTAAAGTTGGAAAACGGTCACGAAATTTTAGCTACAATATCTGGCAAGATGAGAATGAACTACATTCGTATTCTGCCAGGCGACAAAGTCGCGGTTGAAATTTCTCCGTATGATCTCTCCAGAGGAAGAATAACATTTAGATATAAATAACTTTTTAAAGAATTAAATACCATGAAGGTAAAAGCATCCGTAAAAAAACGAAGCGAAGACTGCATCATTGTGCGCAGAAAGGGCAGAGTGTATGTAGTGAATAAAAAGAATCCAAAATTTAAACAAAGACAAGGATAATACAATGGCAAGAGTATCAGGTATAGATCTACCCAAAAACAAAAGAGGTTTCATAGCGTTAACTTACATCTATGGAATCGGCAGATCATCGGCTGCAGCTATCTTAGCAACTGCAAATGTAGATCCACAAAAAAAAGTACACGAATGGAATGACGATGAAGCAACTGCTATTCGTAATGCCATCACGTCTGAATTCAAAGTAGAAGGTGCTTTACGTTCTGAAGTTCAATTAAACATCAAACGTTTAATGGATATCGGTTCTTACAGAGGTATTCGTCATCGTAAAGGTTTACCAGTAAACGGACAAAGCACTAAACGTAATGCTCGTACACGTAAAGGAAAACGTAAAACGGTTGCAGGTAAAAAGAAAGTAACTAAATAATAAAATTGAAGCTAATATAATGGCACAAGCAACAAAAAAAGCAGCAAAGAAAAGAGTAGTGAAAGTAGAAGCCGAAGGTTATACTTACATCAAAGCATCTTTCAACAACATAATCATTTCTTATACCAATAAATCAGGTCAAGTTATTTCTTGGAGTAGCGCTGGTAAATGTGGTTTCAGAGGCTCTAAAAAAAGCACACCTTATGCAGCACAGATGGCAGCACAAGATGCTGGAACTAAAGCATACGAAGCTGGTTTAAGAAAAGTAGAAGTATTTGTGAAAGGTCCAGGCGGTGGTCGTGAATCAGCAATTCGTACAATCGGAAACGCTGGAATCGAAGTTACCGTAATACGCGATGTAACACCATTGCCGCACAATGGTTGTCGTCCACCTAAAAAACGTAGAGTATAATAAATAAAATAATAGATTAGTATTTGAACTTTAAATCTCAAATCTTAAATCTCAAATCTTAAATAAAAATGGCAAGATATACAGGACCTCGTACCAAAAAATCAAGAACTTTCGGAGAACCAATCTTCGGATATGACAAAGCATTTGAAAAAAGAAAATATGCTCCAGGTCAGCATGGAAATTCTAGAAAAAAAGGAACTAAATCTGAGTATGCAGTTCAGTTAAAAGAAAAACAAAAAGCAAAATATACTTACGGTGTTTTAGAAAGACAATTTTACAAAACATTCGAAGAAGCTTCTCGTAAACATGGTGTAAAAGGTGAAAACTTATTACGTTTATTAGAACAACGTTTAGATAATACCGTTTTTCGTTTAGGTTTTGCACCAACACGTAGTGCTGCTCGTCAATTAGTAAGTCACAAACACATTACAGTAAACGGAAGAATTTTAAATATTCCTTCTTGTACTATTAAAGTTGGTGATATCGTTAGTATCCGTGAAAAATCTAAAAACTTAGATGTTGTTCAAGATACATTAAAATCAAACAGTGTAAAAAGATACGGCTGGTTAGAATTGAATACGGAAAAATTAGAAGGAAAATATCTTGAAATTCCAAACAGAGATCAAATTCCTGAAAATATTAAAGAACAATTGATCGTCGAACTTTATTCTAAATAATAATTTTTTTTGAAGCGAAGTCCTTTATGGATATTCAGAATTAACCTTTAAAAATAAATAACTAATTATGGCAATTTTATCATTTCAGAAACCAGACAAAATTCTTCTACAGAAAGCAACCGACTTCGAAGGTACATTCGAATTCGCACCGCTAGAACCTGGTTTTGGAAACACAATCGGTAATGCACTTCGCCGTGTATTATTATCTTCTTTGGAAGGTTATGCAATCACTGCAATCAAAATTGCTGGTGTTAATCACGAATTTTCTACCATTAAAGGCGTTATCGAAGACGTTACAGAAATGGTGTTAAATATCAAACAAGTTCGTTTGAAAAGAGTATTACAAGACGTAGATGCTGGATTTGAAAAAATCTATATTTCATTAAAAGGTAAAGATCAATTTACTGCTGGTGATATTGAAGCACATACCAATGTTTTCGCTGTTACAAATCCTGATTTAGTGATTTGCAACATGGAAAAAAATGTACACTTAGAATTAGAAATTTCTATCGGTAAAGGCCGTGGTTATGTAGCTGCTGAAGAGCACTATGTAGATAGCTCAATCGTTGGTTTAATTCCTGTAGATTCAATCTATACACCAATTAAAAACGTTCGTTACAAAATCGAAAATACGCGTGTTGAACAACGTACAGATTTTGAAAAATTAATTATTGATGTAAAAACTGACGGCACTATTCATCCTGAAGATGCTGTGAAAGAAGCTGCAAAAATATTAATTCAACATTTAATGTTGGTGTCTGACGAAAACATCACTTTCAACTCTGAAGAAAAAGGACAAGAAGAAGTAGTAGATGAACACATCTTACACATGCGTAAAATCTTGAAAACACCTTTAGAAGATTTAGATTTGTCAGTTCGTGCTTACAACTGTTTAAAAGCAGCAAAAATTAATTCATTATCAGAATTAGTTCAGTACGATACGAATGAATTATTAAAATTCAGAAACTTTGGTCGCAAATCTTTAGTAGAAATCGAAGAATTGATTATCGAAAAAGGAATGCACTTCGGTATGGATTTATCAAAATTTAAATTAGAAGATTAAATGGTAGAATTTAGTAAAAAGTAGGCAGTAAACAGTAACTGCACACCGCATACTAAATTACTTCATATTAAAAATAGTAAAATGAGACACGGAAATAAAATAAATCATTTAGGTAGAAAAACAGGACATCGTGCAGCGTTGTTAAAAAACTTAGCAGTTGCTTTGTTTACGCACAAACGCATTGAAACTACCTTAGCAAAAGCAAAAGAATTACGTGGTTATGTTGAACCATTAATTACAAAAGCAAAAAGCAATACTACGCACTCTCGTCGTGATGCATTCTCTTACTTACAAGATAAATTTGCAGCGAAAGAATTGTTTGATGTAGTTGCACCAAAAGTAGGTGATCGTCCTGGTGGTTATACTCGAATTGTGCGTTTAGGTCAACGTCAAGGTGATGCAGCAGAAATGTCAATGATTGAGTTAGTTGACTTCAACGAAGTGTACAAACCAAAAACTGCAGTTGCTGCAGAACCGAAAAAGAAAACACGTCGTGCTGGTGCTGCAAAAAAAGTAGAAACTGCAAAAGAAGAAGTATTAGAAGAAAAAGCAGCAGAAGTAGAAGAAGTGAAAGATACGGTAGAAGACGTAACACCAACAGCAGAAGAAAAAACAGAAGAATAATAAGAAATGATTTTTTCAACACATACAAAAGGTTCGCATTATTGCGAACCTTTTTTTTTATTTTTGAGAATCGAAAATTCCGCTCTTCCGAAAATTCGGAAGCGCCTTAGCGAGAAATTAAACTATCATGCCAAATACTACAGCCATTTTACTACTTCAAGACGGAACCACTTTCACTGGACAAGCATGTGGAAAAATTGGAACGGCAACAGGCGAAATCTGTTTCAATACTTCGATGACAGGTTATCAGGAATTATTTACCGATCCGAGTTATTTCGGCCAATTATTAATTTCTACCAATGTGCATGTTGGAAATTATGGAATTAAAGAAAGCGAAAGCGAATCTGATAAAATCCAAATTGCTGGTTTAATTTGCAGAGAATATACCAATCAATATTCGCGCAAACAAGCCGACAGTTCTATTGAAGATTATTTCATACAAAATAATTTAGTTGGTATCACTGGAATTGATACGCGCGCAGTAGTTCGTCATGTACGTGAAAAAGGTGCGATGAATGCGATTGTTTCTTCGGAAATTTCAGATATTACAGCATTAACAAATCAGCTTCATGCTATTCCAAATATGGAAGGTTTGGAGCTTTCTTCAAAAGTAACAACCGACACAACGTATACCATTGGCGAAGCAGATGCAAAATATAAAATTGCTGCATTGGATTTCGGAATCAAAAAAAATATTTTAAGAAATTTTGTTTCAAGAGATTGTTTTATTAAAGTTTTTCCAGCAAAAACAACCTTTGCCGAAATGCAGGATTTCAATGCTGACGGTTATTTTATTTCCAACGGACCAGGCGATCCAGCAGCGATGGATTACGCAGTAGAAACCGTGAAGCAAATTTTAAATGCAGATAAACCATTATTTGGTATTTGCCTTGGCAACCAGATCTTAGCAAGAGCTGTTGGTATTCCAACTTATAAATTGCATCACGGACATCGCGGCGGCAATCATCCAGTAAAAAATTTAAAAACTGGCAAATGCGAAATCACAACTCAAAATCACGGTTTCGCTGTGGATATGGAAGCACTCAAAAATTCAGATAAAGCAGCACTCACACACATCAATTTAAATGATAATTCGGTAGAAGGTTTAGAAATTATTGGTAAAAAAGCATTCTCAGTTCAATACCATCCGGAAGCAGCACCAGGTCCACACGATTCAAGATATTTGTTCGATGATTTTATAAAAATGATGATTTAATTAATACATTTGTCTCTTTTTTTTAATCATGCCAAATAGATATTACGTTATACAAAGTGGTCGCCAATTTGGTCCATTTTCCATTGTTGAATTAACGAAATTAAATTTTCAAAACGAAAATTTAATTTGGGTAAATGGCATGTCCGACTGGATTCCTGTTTCCAATATGGAAGACGTTTACAATAAAATTGAATCTGCAAAAAATGATTTAGCAGAATTGAATACGCGACTTCAAAACACCAAACAAAATAATACCAATAACCACGAAGCCATTTTAAGCGGCGCAAAAGGTGTAACGTTTTCAGGTTATAAAATGGCAACACCAGCACGAAGATTTGCTGCATGTTTATTGCATTGGTTTATCGCATTGGTTGTTGTAACTATATTTTTTCCAAAGGCAAGTGGTGGAACTTCGCTATTTATCATGTGTGTTTTTTCTGCTATTTCCTATTATTTTTGGAGTGGAAATATTGGACATAAAATTCTAAAATTAAAAGTAATAAAAGCAGATACCGAAGCAGATTGCAAAAATCCTGTGATAGGTTTTTTTCGTGAACCAATAAAACTGATTTGTTGCTGGTTTATTATTCCAAATATCTGGTTGTTTTTTGATGAAAAAAACAAAATCTATACGACAAAATTTTTAACACTATCGTTATTGAAAAAGTAAAAGGCAATCGTCCAAACTAATGGCAAGAATAGGAATCATACAAGTTAAATATGCGAGTGATACAGTTGCTGACAAATGTCCACTTTGTAATAAACTAACTGAGTTGGAAATCGCATTATATCAAGGAACATTTGTCATCGGATTTCCACTTTTTCCAACTTCAAAAAAAAGTGAAATTACTTGTACTACTTGCAAAAATAGTATTCCATTTCGAAATGCGCCAAATTTCGCCATTGATAAACATGATACGTTGGTTGCTACTAAAAAACCATCCATTTGGATATATACTTTTTCTTATTTTATGGTGGTAATGATGATTTGGGTTTCGATTAGTACAACCTTAGATAATGGAAAATTTAAAAAATATATTGATGATCCGAAAATTGGAGATATCTACGAAACCAAAACAGAAAAAAGTGGTTTGTTTAGTAAGAAAGATTATTATTCTTACATGAAAGTAGATACTATTGTTGGCGATAGAATTGGTTTTAAGAAATGCCTATACGAAGCAACAGTTGGCAAACGCGATGAAATTAAAAGAAAACCTGAAGACGAAAAATGGTCTGAAGAAATAGTTTATTATACTAAAGAAGAATTAAAACAATACGTTGCTTCGATGAGTAATTTAGACCAAAAATTTGTGATTGATGATATTGAACGATGAATTTATCTAAACTAAAAACAAATAAATTCTATCTCAACAACGTAACATTTCCTTTTAATATAATGGATTCTTCGTTCAGGCATTTGCCTTCGAAATAATAACCATATACTTCCACTTGCGCAGGTTGTCCTTTGTAAGTTCCGTTCCAACCTTTGCTTAAATCATCTGATTCAAATACTTTGTTGCCCCAACGATCATAAATTAAAAGAGTGCCGCTTAATAAAGTGGAACTTCTAACTTTAAATACATCATTATAACCATCGTTATTTGGTGAAAATGCATTTGGAATAAATACATTTTCTGCTTTACAATCTTTAATCAAATCAATAAAAATAGAATCGTTGTTTTTGCAACCTCTAAACAAACTATCACCAGTAACATTTAAATAAATCCAACTTGGTTGTGTAATCGTTGCAATTGGATTTTGGATAGTATTGTTGTTTAAAGTTGCAATGCTTGTCCAAATATAACTACCAATTGGTTGTGTGGAAATTGCATGCAATTGCACCGTATCGCCAGGAAACACTATGGTTTTAGAAGCAGTAATTTGTAAAGTTATACCTTGTGTAATGGTAAGTTTTAATGTGATAATACTATCGCAAGCATTGATAGATACTAGCGTATCAACGTATGTACCGGTTTGATTGTAAAAATGATTTCCAATTTGAATGCCTTTTCCAAAACAAATAGTGGTATCAATCGTTTTTCTAAGAATTGGCAACACCGTTAAATTTAATCTATAAATCGTGTCACAAAAAAGCGAAGGAATTGTATCTATATAAATACCAGTTTGTGTATATGTATGCGTGCCGACAGTAATGCTTTCGCCTTCGCAAATGCGAGCATCACGCGTGTATTCGGTAGTGCTCGTAAGTCGGTAAGTAGTTTCTGCAGTATCTTTGCAGCCATTAATATTTACAAATCTTTTATCTGGTACAAACCTGTATCAGCATACACAACGCCATTGATAGATAAAGAATCACCAATATAAATGCTGCCATTGGGTTTTGTCCATTGATAGGTATAAAATGGTGATGGCTGATAATATAAAGTGACAGAACCATTTAAGCACGAAGAACCGATTTTATTGATAGGAGGAAAAATAAGCGTATCCACACCAAAATCTAAAATATTGGAATTGCCACAAGCATCTACAATACGCGACACATAATTGCCAACAGGAATAAATGTAAATAGATTAGACGTTTGCAAAGGATACAATCGCGGACCGGAAATTACTTCATATTGATATGGAGCAATACCTTTGGTGCTGTCTGGATGCAGTTCTGCATAGCGGTTGCCGTTGCAATAAATGATAGAAACACTTGCTGTTTGAGGTCGTTCATATGGTGGAATTTCAACTGTATCTTTTACCGTCCAGCAATCTTTAATGTTTTCGTTGATAGCTGTAGCATAAATATAATATGAAATCGTAACTTCATATTTTGCAGATGGAATAGAAGTTATAGAATCAAAAATATTATCAGTGGTATTAGTGGTCAAGTTCTTAAGTGTTATATATTTTCTATAAGATTTTTTACAATTCAGTTTGTAATATAAAATATTTTGACCTAAGCATCCTCTCTTAAAATATGTTTGGTGATTTAGAATGGTTAAATCAGTCTCTAATAAAAAATGAATCTATAATTTCATTTCCACATGAATCGGTTACTTTATAATGATAAATTCCAGCAGGTAAATTTTTAAAAATTATCTAAATAATAATGTAACATTTATATTACCAGCAGATACAGTATAAGATTCAAATTTTGTATAAATTTTCGGATATTTTATGGAATCAAAATATGAGTAATTTGGTTTTGTACTTTCTAAAAATTTTGTTCCTGAAATTATTTCTAACTTTAATCCTTTACTAAATCCATATAAGTCTAAAATAACTGTAGTAGTTGAATCTATGCAACCTGTAGTTCTTTAAAGGAAACATTTGGCTTTCCAGGAATGGCCAGATGGTATCAAAGCATAAATATCACCACAAGCATCTGAAATTGTAATTAAATAATTTCTGCCTGCAATCTTTGGTGTAATATTTAAATATCCATTGTTTATTTGAGAAGTCTGTACAACAATGTTTGTTGCAATATCTTTTACAGTCATAGTTAATGGATATTTAGGAACTAAATAAATAATCTTCAAATCTGACTTTGTTATGATATATATCCAAAATGGCACCTAAGTTTCCTGTACAGTCAGTTGTGTCATTATACCATAAATATACAGTAAACATAAATGGATCAATTCTTTTTTCTTTTGAAAATATTTTTTTGCCACAATTATTTTCTAATATATAATGAAAATCTTCGCCATAATTTATATTAGGAAATGTATCTATAATCTCATAAGTATTAACGCCAGAAAATGGATAATTTGTACCATATATTTTTGGCTTGACGAATTTGATAATAGTATCATTATTACTATGCATAGTAAGTTTATAAGTTCCTGTATAATTTTGGTTTGATGTATAAAAATAGAAATTCAATCTCATTGTATCACAACCAATCTTTGATATTTTAATGTTGGGAAAAATATTTATTTCCTTAAAAATCGTATCATCATTATTTATAAAAATGGTCCTTGTTACAAAATTTTGACAGGAATCGTACATGCGCAACGTATAAGTACTTGCTTTTAAATTATTAAAAGTATCATTGCTTTGAGTAGTAACCACATTGGTTTGTGTATTGGTTAAAACCCAAGTAAATGGCGGTCTGCTATTTGCTAAAATTGGCCGTCCAATAATTTGTCCATCACTACCACCAAAGCAGGTTGGCTCTTTAGAAGTTGGTGCAAAATCAGGTTCAACATAATTTGAACCTTTAACAATAACGGTTTGTGAATATTTTTCGCCAGTCACATTGGTTGCTGAAACTACATACGTTCCAGGAAATAAACCATTAAATAAATTACCGCTTTGGTAAGGTCGAATTTCCGGACCAGATAAAATAGAATATAAAATGCTTGATTGGTTGCTGCTGGCAAACACCGTAATTGTTCCGTTATTTGGACAACGGCTAATGGTTGTTTTTACAGAGTCGATAGTAATGGCTGCGTGCATGTTGGCACTACAACACAAAATCAGTATCATCCATAATGATTTAAAAAGACTATATTTTAAGTTACAGTATTTCATTTATTTGTATAAATATAAAAAACTTTTTTATTAAACGAATGGTAAGCCAAAAATAAAATTTATAGAAAAGGTAAAGTATTTGTATAATACTATAAAAATAGTTCAATAACTGATAGAGAATTTTAAGCAAATAGCATAAACAAAAAACAGCTCAGAAAATCCTGAGCTGTTTTTATAATAATTAAATATTTCTGTATTTATTGTTTCACTACTTTCTGATAATTAATTTCATCATCAACCTGTAATTTCAGTATATAAATACCTTTTGCAAATTCGCTGATGTTTAATGTTTCATTCAAATCTTTAACGGTTCCAAAATTCTTATACAACATTTCTTTGCCTTCGGTACTGAATATTTTTAATTGAACGTTTGCAGTTTTAAGCAAACTAATATCTAACACCAATCTACTATCAGTAGGATTTGGAAAAATAGCAAATGATTTTACAGAACTGCTATTCCTAACACCTAATGATGTTGTTAGATAACCTGTTGATATTGGCGAAGAACAATCGTTGCTTACTACTTTAACGGTATAAGTACCTTGTGTAGTAAATTTATAGAAAGAAGAATTGGTGGTTGCAATTGGAGTCGTATTTCCATTTAAATACCAATTATAAGTAGCGTTTGCTACTACAGTGCTTGAGTATAATGTATCGTGTCCTTGTGTAATAAAAGATTGCGCTGGTGTTGAATTTACGGTTACAGTTGCAACAGCTGTATTTGAACAATTTCCAACCGTTCCAGTAACTGTGAATGATGCATTGCTATTCAATGTTTGCGTGGTTGCAGGATTTCCTGTTAAACCACCAGTCCATGTATAGCTTGTGCCGTTGTTTGCCGTTAAGGTTGCTGTTTGTCCGCTGCAAATAGAAGGTGAGTTAACGGTGATATTAGGTAAAGACGTTACTGCAACTGTTAACACAATAAAACTATCGCAACCTAAAGAAGTTTGTAGTGTATCTCTGAAAGTTCCAGCACCAGTGATTGTATTTCCATTAAACACAATACTTGCACCTTGACAAATTGCCTGATTTAATGTTGTAGTCGGACTTTGTCTTACAGATACATTCAGCACAATAAAGCTATCGCAACCAAATGAAGTTTGTAAGGTATCTCTGAAAGTTCCAGCACCAGTGATTGTATTTCCATTAAACACAATACTTGCACCTTGACAAATTGCCTGATTTAATGTTGTAGTCGGACTTTGTCGTACAGATACATTAAACACAATAAAACTATCGCAACCAAATGAAGTTTGTAGTGTATCTCTGAAAGTTCCAGCACCAGTGATTGTATTTCCATTAAACACAATACTTGCACCTTGACAAATTGCCTGATTTAATGTTGTAGTCGGACTTTGTCTTACAGATACATTCAACACAATAAAGCTATCGCAACCTAATGTGGTTTGTAGTGTATCTCTAAAAGTTCCAGCACCAGTGATTGTATTTCCATTAAACACGATACTTGCACCTTGACAAATTGCCTGATTCAGATTAGTTGTTGTTGGTGTACATGCGGTTCCGAATAAATCAGACCATGATGTTGCTACTTTAATAGCATCAATATGTGCATTTGGAACATTTGCTGTTGACATATTTAAACGTAAAAAAACATTTCCGATTGAATTTGTAAAATCATTAGTTGCTGGTGCAGTAACTGTAAACGTTGCAGGTTCTGTGCTTGGCAAAGTTGGATCGACATAAATACCAACAACGTCATCTGTAGTTGTACCAGTATTAAAAGTATATTTTAAGACAACTAAATGTGTTTGATTAGGTGTATACGTTGTAGTAGAATACGCATCAGCACCTGTTGATTTTCTTGTTCCAAACTGAAAAGAACCACCGCTGGATTTAAATAAAACACGACCAGCATTATTTAACCAGTCTGAACCAAAAGTTATGAAGTAATCACCTGATGTTGCAGCTGCAGCAATTACAGAATCTCTAAATAAGAAAGACATATAGATGGAGCCGCTGTTTACACCAGTCCATGTTTTACAATAACCACCATAGTTAGATGCAGTGGAATTAAAATATAAGGAATTATTGGTGTTGGTAGAATAATATCCTGGATAGGTAAGGTTTGTTCCATTTATAGTTAAAGGAACTGTACCTGAAGCACACTGGCTCCAACCGTTGGTAGTTAAGTTTGAACCAACCGTGTATGTGCTGAAACTTTCTGTAAATAACTGTGCTTTACTTAAAACCGCAATTACCATAAAAGATAAAAAGAAAAATTTTCTTCTCATATAAATTCTTTTTTATTTATAGTCTATTTATCTAAAACAGACATAAAATTTTAACTCTGCAAAATTAAGTTAAATAGTGAAATAAAATAAAAAAATTGATTAATATCATTTTTTGTTCAATATTTCTTGTAGTAAAGAAAGCTTTTATTAAACTATACAATGGAGTAAATATTTGAATATTGTTTATGTATTTCTGTGAAATTTATTATATTAATGAATTAGTGTTTTAAAATCTAAATTATTATAACATCAAAATAATATGTATGTAAAATCAAATATACTGTTGTTAAAATTAAAAACATTTTTATCTTTACAAAAATTAAAAAATTATGCGCAAAACAATTGTACTTTCTATTTGCTTAATCATGGCAACTTTGTTTAGTAGCCAAGCACAAACTGCTACTTCACAAACATTTTTTCAACCAACACAAACCAGCACTTCTTTCAATTTTAAAACTGCAAGTGCGAGCATTTTAACCAAAGAAAATGCATTAATGAATAATTATAATTACGGTTCAGGAACAAAAAGCAAAGCATATTTAGAACAAAAAGTAAAAAAATATCATAAGATGAAAATTGCAGGTATTGTTTTAGCTTCTCTAGGTGGTGCAGCTTTAGTTGGTACGGTTGCAGGTAGCGTTGTTTTAGGACGACGAGTAAATTTATATGAAGACGATGGTACTAGTTTTCTTAGAACCTATGGCATGGCTGTTGGCGGCACATTTTTAACAGCTGCTTTGCTTGGGCCAGGAATTTCATTGGCAATTATTGGAAGCAAAAAAGAAAAAAAATATAAGGAGCAATTAGCACAAAAATAATTGAGCTTATAAAAAATAAAAAAGTGCGAAATAGATATTTCGCACTTTTTTATTTTAACGTTTTCACAAGCAAATTATACAAATCTTCCATTTCAAATGGTTTGGGCAAATACGTATCAAAACCAAATTCAATAAATTCATCATCGCCATTGGTAATTAAACTGGCGGTGCTTGCAATAACAATTAAGTTTTTTGTTTTTTTGTTTTTTCTAATTTCAGATAATGCTTCAAAGCCATTCATTTCAGGCATATCCAAATCCATGATGACTAAATCAATTTTATTTTTCTTGCAAAAATCAACTGCAACCAAGCCATTTTCTGCTTCTAAAATAGTTAGGTCTTTATTGTAAAACAATAACGTTTGTTTCAAAATAAAACGATTGTCTTCTAAATCATCTACAATCAAAATTGTTTTCTTGGTTAAGAAAGAAGTATCTTTTTTGATAACGCTTTCGTCAACATTTTTTTGCATTGCAGCTTTTTCAAAAGGCAACTGAATAACAAACGAAGTGCCTTCATTTATTTTGCTTTTTATTTGAATGGTTCCATTCAGCATTTCCACTAATTTTTTTGAAATTGCCAAACCCAAACCTGTTCCTTTATATTTCTTTTGCACTTTCGTACGCACTTGTTCATACTGATCAAAAATAGTAGCGAGTTTATCTTTTGGAATTCCAATACCTGTGTCGCGCACAATAATTTCGAGTTTGTTTTTAGATTTTAATTTTGCTTCAAAATGAATACTTCCTTTTGCTGTAAATTTGGTGGAATTGCTAATTAAATTGGTAATAATTTGCGTCAATCGCAATGGATCTGAATGAATTAAGAAGTTAATTTTATCATCAATTTTATACGTCAAAGCCAGTTGTTTGTCATTTGCCGGTTGTTCCATCGTATTGAAAATATTATCAAACACTTCGTGTAAATCTGTTGGTTCTATTTCTATTTCCAATCTGCCAGCTTCAATTTTCGAAATATCTAAAATATCATTTATGATACCTAATAAATTTTCACCAGAACGTTTTAGTGTAGTTAAATATTTTTCATGTTCTTTCTTAGGTTTATCGTTTAACATTAACGAAGTTGTACCTAAAATGATATTCATTGGTGTGCGAATTTCATGGCTAATGGTTGCAATAAACAAACTCTTAGCACTCGCAGATTCTTCTGCAATAATGCGTTCGCGTTTGGCATCAGCTAAGCCAATTTTTGCTTGTAAAATATTATTAGCATCAGAAAATCCTCTTTCTAATAATTCAATTTTTCGTTCATAAAATTTAACGCTGTATAGGTATGCTCTTTCAAAATCATTTTTTGCGTAATAGAGTTTGTATAAATATTCTAAAATAACGGCACGCGTTGTTTCAAAACCTTCTACCTGAGATTGTTTTTCGGCTGATTTTAATAATTCTTCTGCTTTTTCATAGTTGCCAATATCAAACTGCATAATTCCATAGCTCTTTGTGATGTCTAAATGAAATGCATTATTATTCAATCGCGAATATTCCATACCTTCAATAAATAATGCTTCAGCTTGCTCAAATTTTTTCATTTTTCTACACAAGATGGCAAAGCTTACTTTTGCTCTTAATCTAATTAATGGTGTATTAATTCGTTTCTCTTTTTCCAGAGCACTTAATAAATATCTTTCAGCATTTATAAAATCATCTTGCCAGTTGTAAGCGTTACCAAGCAATAATTCAAACTCTACAATTTGAGTCATGTTGCCAGTTCTTGTTGATAATGAAAGTCCTTCCTGAAATAAATCTATTGCTTTTTTAAATTGCCAAATACCTAATTGTAATCCACCAATTTTTCTATAAGATGCTAATAGCAAATCCACTTTATTATTCTCAGAATAAACAGTATTTGCTTTTTGTAAATATTCAAATGATTGTTGGTATTCCTTTAATTCATAGTAAATATCACCAACGTCTTCGTATAATTTTGCGCATTCTAAACAGTCAACTTCATCTTGTTTTAATTGGATTATTTTGATGTATGAATCTATTGCTTTTACATATTCTTTTTTTGATTTTAAGTTGAATGCCTCTTCGTACATTGACTCAAAAACAGCTTTTTGTAATTCTGTTAAATTATTATTGGTGTTAATAGACATTCTTTGTTGACAATAAATATACTGAAAGGTATTAAAAATAAACATTATTTGTTTATTTTTAGAGTACGCAATTAATTATGATTAGCTCAGTGATTATAGAAGACGAGCCAATCTTTCAGGAAATACTAAAAAAAGCTATCATTCAAACTGGTTTGAATATTAGAATTGATGGTGTTTGTAATTCTAAAAGAGAGGCAAAGAAAGTTTTACCAACGGTAAAACCTCAACTTATTTTTCTAGATGTTGAATTAGCAGATGGCAAAGGTGTTGATTTATTAAATGAATTAGAAAATACGGATTTTGAAATTATTTTTACCACATCGCATGATAAATATGCGATTAGTGCCATCAAAAATAATGCAGCAGATTACTTGCTAAAACCTATTAAAGAAACTGAATTAAAAAAAGCTATTGAGAAAGTTGCTAAGCGATTAGAAGAAAAAGATTCGCTGAAACAAGCTGCACAAGTGCAAGGTTATTTAGATAAAATAAAATCGGAACAGCAGCAGGATTCTAAACTAATGGTACCTACAAAAGATGGCGTTATCTTTTTAAAAGTAAATGAAATTATTCGTTTACAATCAGAAAGTAATTATACCTTGTTTTTTTTAATTAATCAAAAGAAAGTGTTGGTGTCAAAAACACTTAAAAATTTTGAAGATAAATTGTTGCCGTATAATTTCTTGCGCATCCATCAGTCGCATTTAATTAATTTGGCGCACATGAAAGAAATTGACCATGGTGATAACTTTTGTTTAATGACAGATGGCAGCAAAGTTGAAATTTCAAAACGCAAGAAAAAAGAATTCTTAGATTCTTTAGAAAAAAAGCAAAGCTACCATTGCGTAAATTATTCTACTATCTTATTTAATTCATTTTTTTGTATTCAGTTGCTGAATAATTTAAAAAATCCTGATGTGCTGCACCTTTAAAGATGTGAAAATATTTCTTTGATGATGAACAATTGTCATACAATTTTTTACTTTCTGCAATTGGATTTTGCCATTCATTATCACCACATAAAAACAATGCTGGACAATTTATTTTAGCCATATAATTTTCTGGATATAATTCTTGTGATGAAATTCCTAAGCGCATTTCTGCAAATTTTTTCACAGGAAACATCAACCAAGCTGGCAAATGCATCCGTTGCATTCTATGTTTAAATGCATGGTCAATATTATCATAACAAGATTCTAAAACAACAAAGCTATAATCTGAAAAATCCTTGAAACTATAAGCAATGGTTGCTGCTCCAAGCGAATGACCTTGTGCGCCGATTTTTGTATAATGCAATTTTTGTAAGGTATCAATACATGCTAATAAATCAAAACGTTCATTATAGCCAATGGTTACAAAGTCTGCTTTGCTGTTTCCTGTGCCACGTAAATCTGGCATCACCACTGAATAATTTTTATCTAAATAAAATTTAGCTTTCTCCATCATGCTTAATCTGTTGCCACCTTTTCCAGCCAATAAAACAATCACCTTTGAAGTATCTTTTTTAATAAACCACGCAGAGATTTTCTGATTATCTTGAGTAATTAAATTCCAATTCTGCACTTTCTCTTTCGGAAAATAATTCTGATAAATCACAGGTTCGTTGTACGATTGAATTAATAATCTTGCTAAAAACCAGCATCCAAATAGATAAATTGGTATACTAATTAATAAAAATAGAAAACTATTTTTTGCTATTTTTTTCATTCGTTAAAAATAACATGAATGTTTTTTTTAGATTGTTGTATTTTGTTAATCATCAGTTATAAAAAACATTATTAATTAAAAAGCTGGAAAGATTTTAACCTTTCCAGCTTTTATTACATCTTGCCACGAATAGCGTGATACGAGTATTTTACAAATTATATTTTCCACCTTCAATAACTTTTGCAGCAATTCTTCTGCGTGCTTCTTTTACATTTACGGGTTCGTATTTTGTAAAACGTTTCAAACCCATCAGCATAATGCGCAATTCATCACCTTCTGCAAAAGATTGCAATGCATCTTTTCCTTTTGTATTGATACGATTTAATGCATCATTGAAAAATACTTTTAAAATATCGATATACACCTGATCATTTTTTTCACCTTTTTCATAGATCTTTTTCACACGTAACAATAAGGATTCCATTACATACACATCGATCAACATGTCAGACGCATTCATAATAATTTCCTGCTCGTCTTTCATTTTTGCCATTAGTTTTTGAACAGCACCACCAGCTACTAACAAGAATGCCTTCTTCGCATTCTTCATTGCGCGTTCTTCAGCTGCAAATTGAGAGTCGCTATCGTCTGAAAAGTCTGGAACAGACATCAATTCTTTTTGAATAGCCATGCCTGGAGTCATCAAATCGATTTTGCCAGACATTGCACGTTTCAACAACATATCGATAGATAACAAGCGATTGATTTCGCTCGTGCCTTCGTAGATACGCGCAATACGAGAATCTCTGTATGCACGCGCAGCACTGGTTTCTTCTGAGTAACCCATTCCGCCGTGAATCTGTACGTTTTCATCTACTATATAATCCAGCACTTCAGAGCCATATACTTTTACAATTGAACATTCAATTGCAAACTCTTCTGCGCCACCTAATAATGATTTCGCAAAATCCAACCCTTGCTCTTTTAAAATATGTTCCGTGTTTTCGATGTCTTCTGCACATCGGTAAGTTGCTACTTCTAATGCAAATAATTTGATTGCCATTTCTGCAATCTTAAATTGAATAGCACCAAATGTATCTAACGATTTTCCAAATTGTGTTCTTTCATTAGCATATTTTACAGCCATATTAAATGCTTCACGAGCACCACCAAGTGCAGTTGCTGCTAATTTATAACGACCAATATTTAAAATATTAAACGCAATTAAATGGCCTTTGCCACGTTCGCCTAACATGTTTTCTACAGGTATTTTACAATTCTCAAAAAACACTTGTCTTGTAGAAGAACCTTTGATACCCATTTTATCTTCTTCGGCACCCAACGTTAAACCAGGCGTTCCTTTTTCTACATAAAATGCAGTAAATTCTTTACCATCAATTTTTGCGAACACCGTAAATAATTCAGCAAAACCTGCGTTTGTGATCCACATTTTTTGTCCGTTCAGAATCCATGATTTTCCATCTTCAGAAAGTGTAGCTGTTGTTTTTGCTCCTAATGCATCTGAGCCAGAACTTGGCTCCGTAAGACAATATGACGCAGGCCATTCGCCACTGCCTAATTTTGGTAAATACTTTTGTTTTTGTTCTTCCGTACCGAAATATAAAGTTGGTAACGTTCCTATACCAATATGGCAAATTACTGTGGTAGCAAAAGAACCTGTTCTGCCATATTCTTCTGCTAAAATGCAACCTGTAATTACATCTTGTTGCATTCCACCGTATTCTTCTGGAATAGGTGTAGAAAGCAAACCTAATTCACCTGCTTTTCTCAGCAAATCGGTAGTTACGTTGGGTTCTTGCTTTTCAATTTCTTTCCAGCGTGGCATTACTTCTTTCTCAATAAAATCAGATGCCATTGCGCGAACCATGAGTTGTTCTTCGGTATAGTCTTCTGGCGTGAAAACCATTTCGGTAGTTGAATCTTTGATAATAAATTCTCCACCTTTAAGTGCTAATATTTTTTCCATGTTGAGATGTTTAGATTTTAGATTTGAGAAATGAGAAAAGAGATGAGAGATAATTATCTTTTTATTTCATCATCTCAGATCTCATCTCTATAATTCTATTTAAGTCTTTCTATAATTCCTGCGATACCTTGTCCACCACCTATACAAGCTGACACCATACCGTAGCGTTTGTTTTGACGACGCATTTCATTAATTAATTGTACAGATAATTTTGCACCTGAACAACCTAGTGGATGACCTAATGCAATGGCACCACCGTTTGGATTAATGATATCCTGATTTAAACCCAATGTGCGAATTACTGCTAATGATTGTGCAGCAAATGCTTCGTTTAATTCAATCATTTCAATGTCTTCGATTTTTAAACCTGCTAATTGTAATGCACGTGGTATTGCTACTACAGGACCAATACCCATGATGCGTGGCTCGCAACCAACAACTGCACTTGTTACTAATCTTGCGATTGGTTCGATGTTTAGTTCTTTTACCATTTTTTCTGACATCACTAACACAAATGCTGCGCCATCAGATGTTTGAGATGAGTTACCTGCAGTTACAGAACCTTTTGCTGCAAATACTGCTTTTAATGCTGCAAGGCCTTCTACAGTTGTGTCTTTACGCGCACCTTCATCTGTATCCACTATAGTAGAACGAACTTTTCTTTTATTGTCTTTCAAATAAACTTCTTCCACTGTTACAGGTACAATTTCATCTTTAAATTTTCCTGATTCTATTGCGGCAATTGCTTTTACATGCGAGTTGTATGCAAACGTATCTTGGTCTAAACGAGAAATTCCGTATTGCGTTGCAACAGCTTCTGCTGTTAAACCCATTGAAGAATAGTAATCTGGTGTGGTTGATGCGATGCCATAATTTAATACCGTTCTCCAGCCAGTCATTGGTAATAAAGACATAGATTCTACACCACCAGCGATGATACAGTCTGCCATTCCTGCTTTAATTTTTGCTGTTGCCATGGCAATGGTTTCTAAACCTGATGCGCAATAACGATTAACAGTTACACCACCAATTGACAATGGTAAACCTGCACGTAACACGATCATACGACCGATTTGCATACCTTGTTCTGCTTCTGGAATGGCGTTTCCACAAATTAAATCATCAATGCGTGATGGATCTAATTGTGGAACTGATGCTACTAAATGTTTTACCACATCAGCACCTAAATCATCTGGACGATAAAAGCGGAAACCGCCTTTTTTTGCTTTGCCTATCGCACTGCGATAACCTGCTACTATATATGCTTCTTGCATTGTATTTTGAATTTTAGATTTTGAATTGTTTCTCAATGGTTTACCAGTTGTCAACATTGCCTGGATTCTTTCAAGTGTTTTCTTTTCACCGCAAAGCGATAAGAATGCTTCTCTTTCTAAATCCAATAAATATTGTTCGTTTACTTGTGTTGGTGCTGATAAATCGCCACCGCACATTACGTATGCTACTTTTTTAGCAATTACTGCATCGTGAGCTGAAATATAACCACCTGCTACGAATGATTCTACACCAACTGTTAGTGTACCTAAACCAGTTCTACCTAAAACAGTGATGTCATTTCTATGAGCAGTTTGCGTGTAACCTTTTGCAGATAATTCTAACACTTCGCGTTTTGCTTCTGCAATTACACGTTTGCCATTTACAACTACTCTGTCAACACCTTTGCGCATTAAGTTTAAATCGATTGCTTCTGCTGCTGAAGTTGCCACTTTTGCCATTGCAATTGATAAGAAATTATCTTGCAACGTTTGTAACATCGGATCACCATTTTTGAAACTATCAGAAGTTCTTAAAGTCAATTCTTTAGTGCCACCACCAGCTGGAATTAAACCAACACCAACTTCTACTAAACCAATATAAGTTTCTGCTGCTGCTACCACTGCATTAGAGTGCATGGTTACTTCGCAACCACCACCAAGTGTCATGCCGTGTGGTGCGGAAACTACTGGAATTGCTGAGTATCTGCAGCGCATCGTAGTTTGCTGAAACTGACGAACAGCCATATCTAATTCGTCATATTCCTGATCCATTGCCAACATGGAAATCATCATTAAGTTGGCGCCAACAGAAAAATTGGTAGCATCGTTTCCGATTACTAAGCCTTTGTAACCACCTTCTGCAATTTCGATAGATTTATTAATAGCTGCTAACACATCACCACCTAATGAATTCATTTTTGAAGTGAATTCTAAATTCAAAACACCATCGCCAATATCATGTAACGTACCACCACTGTTTTTCCAAACTGGTTTATTGCTACGTAAATTATCTAAAATGATAAATGATTCAGCACCTGGAATTGCTTTGTATGATTTTGATTGTTGATCGTAATATTTTTTTACACCATTTTCTACTTTATAGAAAGTAGTATTGCCTGCTGCTAACATTTCCGTTACCCAAGTGCCAATGGATAAACCATCTGCTTTTGCTAATTCGATACCTTTTTCAATGCCAACAATGTCCCAATATTGGAAAGGACCAATGTCCCAAGCAAAACCAGCGCGTAAGGCATCATCGACAGCATATAACACATCAGAAATTTCTGGAACACGATTAGAAACATAAGCAAATAAACCGCTCAACGAACGTTTTACTAATTGTGCACCTTTGTCGTCTGCATTAATAAATGCATTTACTTTTCCTGCTAAATTTTCAGATTTATTTGAAGCGTCTAAAGATGGAAATTTTGGTTTTCCTGTTGGTTCATATACTAATGTATCTAAACGAAGTGAAAACGAATTTCGTTTTTCATCTTTATAGTAATATCCTTTTTTAGTTTTATTGCCAAAAAATTTATTATCTAACAAAAACTGAACATATTTTGGAACATCGAATGCAGATGCTTGTTCGTCATTCGGACAATTTTCTTTGATACCTAACATTACCTTTGTTCCTGTATCATTTCCAACTAAATCAGAAAGTTTGAACGTTCCTGTGTTAGGACGACCAATTGCAGAGCCAGTTAATTTATCTACTTCTTCAATAGTTAAACCTAATTCTTGTGTTAGTTGGAAAATTTTTGCCATTGCATAAACACCAACACGATTTGCAATAAACGCTGGTGTGTCTTTACATAACACGGTTTCTTTTCCTAAGAAAACATCACCGTAATGCATTAAGAAATCAATTACGCTTTGACTAGTTGTTGCGGTAGGAATAATCTCCAATAAACGCATGTAGCGAGGTGGATTGAAAAAGTGTGTACCACAAAAATTTTGTTGAAAATCTTCGCTTCTGCCTTCTGCCATTAAATGAATTGGAATACCAGATGTATTTGAGGTAACCAATGAACCTTTCTTGCGAAGATTATCTACCTTTTCAAACACTTGTTTTTTAATGTCTAATCTTTCAATTACAACTTCAATAATCCAATCACAATCTTTTATTTTCGGCATGTCATCGTCAAAATTTCCGAGCGTAACTTTTTTTGCCGATTCAGGATTGTACGCTTGAGCAGGTTTTGATTTTAAAGCAAATGCAAATGCATCATTTACAATTTTGTTGCGCATTTTCGGATTTGCTTTTTCTTCTTCTTTCAGATCAAAAGGTACGATATCGAGCAAAAGCACTTCGACGCCAATGTTGGCAAAGTGCAATGCGATACCAGAACCCATCACACCTGAACCGAGAACGGCTACCTTTCTGATAGCTCTTGTTGGTTGTGTTGTTGTAGTTTCCATATACTATTTAGTGAACAATTTATAATGAAAAATTAGTGATTTTGTTTTAAATCTGCTAAAGTAAATGCGGCAAAACGATTCATCAATCGTTCGTATGCATTTTTGATATATTTGGTGTCTTTAAAAATTCGTGTCATCATAACAGCACCTTCAAATTCGGCAACTGTTTGTTCTGCTAATTTTTTCGCATCATCAGCGTTGGTGATTTCCATAAAAACTGTTTCAACTGCAGTTAACCATTCTTTATAAAAATCGCGAATATGTTCTGCAAATTCAGGAATGGCACGCGCCGTTTCTACGCCAATATTTCCCATAATATTTCCATCAGAAATTAATGCTTTTTCTGATTTTTTAAACATTTTTTCCATACGTTGCTGTGGTGACAATGTTTTGTCGTAAGCAATAGAAAAAACTTCTTTCTGAAAAAAATCGTGTGCATATTTTATTACAGCACTCATCAACGCTTCTTTTGAAGGAAAATAATGGTATAAACTTCCTTTTAGCAAACCGCAAGCAGAAGCAATATCAGCAATTGAAGTGTTGTGATAGCTTTTTTGTCGAAATAACTTCAACGAATGTTTTAAAATTTCTTCTACACTTACTTTTTGCTTCGGCACAATTTCAAATTGAGAATGAATAAATTTTATAATTTGAAAATGATTTCAGATTATCTAAACATAAAAATAATCAATGCATGCATTGTATCAAACGTTTGTTTGGCGTGGTAATGATAAGATAATGTGTAAAAAAGTAATTTTAATAAGATTGTAAATTTTTGATAAGATTTTGATATTTGTGTTTTTAAAATTATATTGTTGATTTACAGTTGGTTATGAACTTGTTGTGTTTGATTTTAAATACCAAATACTAAATAGTTTCTACCATTTAAAGTCATTTTAGTACCGAATTCTAGTTACTGATATATTGTTAAAGAGTAGAGATATTTTTGTGTTGTGATTAATAGTTGTTTATTTTATTACTTGTCTTGAAATTAATCAGTTAGCTCTCATTTATTTATTAAAATTGAGACAAGAAAGTGGGTTTTTATGTTTCTATGTTATTTGGGATGCTTTTTTGCATTCCATTTTTTTTTACGAAAAAGTGTATTAATACCTAAGTTATTTATATTTTGTAGTAATGCAAAACCCAAAAATCAAAATATTTTCTTTATCCTTTTTAAAAGGCATTTTGATTTATTTGTTGTTGCTTAACAATAATATGTTGTTTAGTAATGACGTATCTCAATTAAAGCTAGACAACATTGATATTAAAAATGGTCTCTCACAAAAACAGTATATATTCAATATTTCAGGATAGTAAAGGTTTTATGTGGTTTTGCACACAAGAAGGACTGAACAGATATGATGGATATTCTTTCAATTCAATAAAAAGAGAAATTGGAAACAAGAATAGCTTAGTCTCTAATTATACCACTTGTATTGCAGAATCTAAACCAGGATTATTTTGGTTTGGAACTGAAAAAGGATTGAGTATTTATTTTTATGACAGCAAGAAATTTGTGAATGCTGTTTATCCATTAAAAATAATTAAAATATTCGTTGAAGACTCGTTGACAACTTGGTTGCAAACAGAGAACAGTTTGTATAAAGTAAGATTAGTAGAAAAATTAAATTCAAATAAAGAAGAATATAATTTAAAAGTAGAAGCACTTCCAGATTACAGAGAAGTTTTGTTTAAAATTTCAAACTCACATTTTTTGGTTTCTGGAAGAGATAATAGATTATATGTATACAATATTTCAACTAAAGTCTTTAAGTTAAAAAGTGCATCTTATATCTGGCAAAATTTAATTCCAAAGAAAATTAATTCAATGGTTAAAGACAATCAAAGTAATTATTGGATTGGAACAGAATCTGGCATTTATAAAACAGATAAAAATTTTGTAAGTATTGATTCATTTCCTGAAGAAAGGAAGCAGTTTATCGCTTTAAAAGATAAAACAGCCGATATTAAAATTGATAACGATGGTAATGTTTTTATTGCATCGTACCAAAATGGATTACTGATTTATGTTAGCAGTAAAAATCAGTTTTCTGAATACAAATATGATGCTTATGATTTAAATGGTTTGCCAGATAATAAAACAACTAGTTTGTTTTTTGATAAAAGCGGAACCTTCTGGATAGGTACTAAAGGTTCTGGATTGGCGATGTTTTCTCCATTTAAATACAAATTTAAACACATCACACAAGAACCCTTTAAAACTACTTGGCTTACCAATAAATATATTTTATGTTTTGAAAGCAATGATAATGAAATAATTTGGATTGGAACAGATGGTGGTGGCTTGTTTCAATATAATACTAAAGAAAATATTTTTTCAAATTGGAGAAATAATAACTCATCCAATTCTCTTTCAAATGATATTATACAAGATCTATTAAATGATAGCAATAATAATTTATGGGTAGGCACATTAAATGGAATTTGCAAATTTATTCCAGAAAAAAATGCTTTTTATAGATATTATTTTACAGCAAACAACACAAAAGAAAATTTAAAAATTCCACGCTATTTTCATATTCGATTGTTTGAATCAAAAAATGGAAAAGTATATGCAATCGATGAAAAATCTATCTATACATTTAATAACCAGAAAAATCAGTTCGAGCTAGATTCATTTCAATTTACTAATGTTGCAACAACTACACGATATATTTTGGAAGATGAGGACAATACATGGTGGATTGCATCTGCAACTGGCTTATATCATGTTGATATGAGAAACGGTTTCCTGGATGCAAATAAAATAAAGATGATTAATTCAACTTATTTTAAAACAGATCAGTTATACTCACTTTTAAAATACGATACTGATCGATTTTGGATTACTACCGGAAACAATGGAATCTATTTGTTTAATAAAAGAACAAAAAAAATAGAACGTAATATTTCTGAAAAAAATGGCCTCAGTAATAATTTTATTTATGGAATTTTACAAGATGAAGCTGGCAAGTTTTGGATGAGTACCAATCGTGGTATCACTACTTTCGAACCACCGACAAATAAAATCAGAAGTTATGATGTTAATGATGGTTTGCAAAGTAATGAGTTTAATAATGGTGCATTTTTAAAAACCAAAAACAATGAATTATTATTTGGTGGAATTAATGGTTTTAATATTATCGACCCAACTAATATTCCTTACAATAATTACAAACCAACTGTAAACATTACGTCAATATCAATTGATGAAACAAAATTTGACTACCATAATTACACTGCTTACAACAATAAAGTAAAGTTATCAAACAATCAAAATAATATAGAATTTGAATTTGCTTCGAGTGATTTTGCAAACACACCGAAAAATTTATTTGAGTATAAACTAGATGGTTATGATAAGAATTGGATTCGGACAAATAGAAATTTCGCATCGTATCCAAAATTGCCACATGGCAATTATATTTTTTATGTTCGCGCCAGTAATAATGATGGTGTCTTTTCTTCTGAAGCTGCTGTATTTCCTTTTCGAATAAAACCATTATTTTGGCAAACTTGGCTGTTTAGAATCTTTGCAGCGCTATTGATAATTTTTTATTTATACCGTTTTATTACCAACAGAATTCGAAAAGAACGCAGCAAACATCGAGAAAAAATGCGACTCGAAAATCAAAAATCAATTTATGAAAAACAATTAGCTGAAATAAAATTGAAAGCATTGGTAGCACAAATGAATCCTCATTTTATTTTTAATTGCATGAATTCTATTCAAGCTATGATTCTGTCTGATCAGAATATGCAAGCATCAACATACTTAACAAAATTATCGCGTTTGGTGCGTTCTGTTTTAGAAAATTCAGTGAAAACATTTATTCCATTGCACGATGTAATTGAAAATTTAAAACTATATCTAGAGTTAGAATCTTTGCGATTTGATCAACAATTTAATTATGATTTTCGAACAGATGACATTGATGTGTATTCAATAGAAATGCCATCTATGTTAATTCAGCCATATGTTGAAAATGCAATCTGGCACGGTTTGCTCAAAAAAAATGGCGAGAAAAATATTCATATAAAATTCTTCAGAAGTTTTAATTATCTAATTTGTGAAATTGAAGATAATGGAATTGGTCGCGTAAAAGCTGGTGAATTAAATTTAAAAAAACAGCACAAATCATTAGGTACTATAATTACACAAGAAATGTTTGATACTTTGCATAAGATTAAAGACACCGATTATAGTGTAGAAATTATTGATTTGTATGATGATGCAAATTTGTCAAAAGGAACAAAAGTAATCATAAGAATGGAATTAAATTAGTTTGTATCTTGTAGTAAAATTTATTTTTAAATAAATCAAAATCATGAATTCGATAAAAGCAATTATTGTTGATGACGAAAAAAACAATCGTTTAGTTTTACGCAAATTGATTGAAAAATTTTGTCCACAGATAACAGTAATTGCTGAATGCGAAAGTGTTGATGATACCATTTCGTTTATTGAAAATAATGCAACAGATGTAGTTTTTTTAGATGTTGAAATGCCTGGAAAAAATGGATTTGATTTATTAGCTAATTATAATTATCAATGTCCGTTTGAAGTAATATTTACTACTGCTTACAGCCAATACGCAGTAAAAGCCATTCGTTTTAGTGCGTTAGATTATTTACTAAAACCAGTAGATCCAGAAGAATTAATTCGAGCTGTACATAAGCTGTCTGTTAAAATTTCAGACGAAATAAAAACGAAACAATTTGAGTTGTTGGAACAAAAAATTAGCAATAAAGATGTAGGAAAAAAACAACTCGCAATTTCTACGTTAGAAGGAATTTATTTTGCTTCATTAGATGAAATTATTCATGTAGATGCAGATTCTTCTTATACCAAAATTTACTTAACTACCAGCGATATGATTATGTCTTCAAAACCATTAAAATATTTTGAAGAGTTGCTCGAAGATTTTGATTTTGTGCGTGTGCATCAATCACACATCATCAACCTGAAACATATTCGCAGATATGTGCGCGGTGATGGTGGACAAGTAATTATGATGAATGGTGCAGAAATAGAAGTTTCGCGTAGAAAAAAAGATGATTTGCTGGCGAAGATTTCTGATACTTTGTAATAACTTTTCTAAAGTTTTAAACTTTAGAAAAGTTGAGAATGCGTATATTAATTTCCTTTATCAAACTCGGACCTTCGTAAATAAAACCAGTATATAACTGTACTAAACTTGCGCCAGCGTTGAGCTTTTCTATCGCATCATCTGCAGTCATAATTCCACCAACTGCAATAATAGGAATTTTGTGTTCTGATTTTTCTGCAATATATTTTATTATTTCTGTTGATTTTTTTGTCAATGGTTTTCCGCTCAAACCACCATTTCCAATTGCATCAATTTTTTCTTTTTCTGTCGATAAATTTTCTCTTGAAATAGTAGTATTTGTTGCTACAATTCCAGCTAAGTTGGTATCAAAAACAATTTCGATAATATCATCTAATTGTTCGTTAGTTAAATCAGGCGCAATTTTTAATAAAATTGGTTTCGGTTTTGTTTTTTGTTGATTAATTTCCTGCAATTGAAACAAGATTTTTTTCAACGGTTCTTTCTCTTGCAAAGCACGTAAATTCGGTGTGTTTGGTGAACTTACATTTACTACAAAATAATCTACAACATCATACAATTCATTAAAACATTTTATGTAATCATCAACTGCGTTTTCGTTTGGTGTATTTTTGTTTTTACCAATGTTGCCACCAATGATAGTCGTGATTCTTGAGTTGTGAGTCGTGAGTTTATTTTTTACTGCATACTGTTTACTGCTTACTATATTACTTTTCACAGCAGCCATTCCACCATTATTAAAACCCATTCGATTTATAATAGCTTTGTCTTCAATTAAGCGAAATAAACGTGGCTGTTCATTTCCATCTTGTGGTAAAGGTGTTACAGTTCCAATTTCAATAAAGCCAAAACCAACAGCAGCAAACGCATCAATACATTCCGCATTTTTATCTAAACCAGCTGCTAAGCCAACAGGATTTTTAAAGGTTAAACCAAATAAATTTCGTTCAAGTTTTTTATTTTCTATTGAATAAATTTTAGTAAGAAAATATTTTGCAAACGGAATTTTAATAATAAAATTCATTAAACGCAATGTAAAATGATGTGCTTTCTCAGCATCTAATTTGAACAAAAAAAATCGCAGGATTTTGTACATGATACAAATATACGAAAAGCAGAATTTCTAAATAATTAAGAATCTATCTAGTAAAATTACCACTAAATGATTGTCCTGCAATATTTAATGGTATTGAACCAACTACAATATTTCCACTTACAAATCGCATCGTAAGTGAAATAATTTTTCCAGTACAATCAAAACTACCACTTCCATTTATAGTAACGTTTGTTAGTGTTACTGGACCAATCGGTAATGATGGCAATGAAATATCTGCAATGGTAAAATTATTGCCATTTATTGTAGCAACAAAAACCAATGGACTTAAAGCTTTTGTACTAAGTAGTACTTTTTGATCTGGAATATTTAAAATGTTCAAAATCGTTATAGTATCTGCCAATGCAGGTATAGATAATATATTCCAACTTCCTTTGTATGTTCCTTGTGATGAATTTTCTGTTTGCGTTACACAATTTCTAACTACTAAATTAATGGTAAAAGTAGAAGTATGTCCAGAAGTTGCAGTTGCAGTAATGGTAATAGGATAGGTTCCAGTTGGTGTTGTATTTGCTACTGTTAAAACAGGCAATGTAATCGATGTAGCTGTGTTCAAGGTAAACAACGAAGCACTATACGTTTTTGGCAATGTTGGATTAAACGAAACACCAGTTGGCAAACTCGACGAAGTTAGCGTAATATCTTCTGCATTACCATTATTAAATCTTATAAATGTACTTAAGTTATTAATAGATGTGCCACTATTTATATTAATAGTAGTATCTGTAGACACGAACTGCAAATAGCAGTTTGCTACATTTTCTTTTTTTTTACAACTAAATAAAACAATAGAAAACAGAATAATAAATAGATGTTTCATTATTTTTTTGAAAGTAAATATAGTCTTTTTTATCGAATTGATTAGTTGGTATAAATAACTTAGATGCTTATCTTTATTGCATGCAAAAGCCACTTGCCGAACGAATGCGACCGAAAACGATTGATCAAATTATTGGTCAAGATCATTTATTAGGAAATGGCAAAGCATTGCGACAAATTATAGAAAAAGGCAAGCTGCATTCTATGATTTTTTGGGGTCCACCTGGTGTTGGTAAAACTACATTAGCACGTGTGTTAGCTAATCATGCAAATTTGCCAATTGAACAGTTAAGTGCAATTTCTGCTGGTGTAAAAGAGATAAGAAGTGTGATTGAGCAAGCAAAAGAAGTTGGACAAACTGTTTTATTTATTGATGAAATTCATCGCTTTAATAAATCGCAGCAAGATGCACTACTTGGTGCCGTTGAAAATGGAACGTTGATTTTAATTGGTGCTACAACAGAAAATCCTTCGTTTGAAGTGAATGCTGCTTTACTGTCACGTTCACAAGTGTATGTGTTGAAATCATTAGAAGCTGAAGATTTAAAAAAAATTGTGGATTATGTTTTAGAAGAAGATGAAATTTTAAAACAAGAAAAAATTATAGTAAAAGAATACGATGCATTGTTTTATTTTTCTGGTGGTGATGCAAGAAAATTGTTGAATGTTTTAGAATTAGTTACTGAAAATTTAAAAGAAGACAAAACAATTACGAATGTTTTTGTTGAAGAAATTATACAAACTTATATTGCGCGTTATGATAAAAGTGGTGAGCAACATTACGATATTATTTCAGCGTTTATAAAATCAATTCGTGGCAGCGACCCGAATGCTGCCTTGTATTGGATGGCGCGAATGATTAATGGTGGCGAAGATCCAAAGTTTATTGCTCGACGTTTATTGATCTTATCTTCAGAAGATATTGGCAACGCAAATCCAAATGCGTTGTTGTTGGCAAATGCTTGTTTTCAAGCAGTAACAACCATTGGTTATCCAGAATGCAGAATTATTTTGGCACAATGCGTTACTTATTTGGCGTCTTCACCAAAAAGCAATGCTAGTTATATTGGAATTGAACAAGCCATTTCTTTAGCAGATAAAACAAGTGATTTATCAGTTCCATTACATTTGCGCAATGCGCCAACAAAGTTGATGAAGAATTTGAATTATGGAAAAGATTATCAATACGCACATCAGTATGAAAATAATTTTGTGGATTTAGAATACTTGCCGACAGAAATTTCTGGAACAAAATTCTATGAACCGAATAATAATGCAAGAGAAAACGAATTGCGGAAATTCTTGAAAGACAGATGGAAAGAAAAGTATAATTACTAAATTTTAAAACCACTGAGACACTAAGAACACTTAGTGATTAAATAATTAAAACCGATGATTACACAAACCTATATAAATAATATTGCTTATAAAATTGTTGGCTGTGCAATTGAAGTACACAAAGAACTTGGACCTGGTTTATTAGAATCTATATATCAAAGATGTTTCGTTAAAGAGTTAGAATTGAAAGGATTGAAAACAACGCAACAAATAAAAATTCCTGTACATTATAAAGATGAATATTTAGATTGTAACTTAAGGTTAGATGTTTTAGTAGAAGATTTAATAATTGTGGAATTAAAAGCTGTAGAAGAAATTCATCCTTTATACAAAGCTCAATTATTAACTTATATGAAACTATTAGAAAAACCAAAAGGTTTATTAATTAACTTTAACACAGAAAATATAACGAAGAGTTTAGTGCCAATGGTAAATGAACATTTTTCAGTTTTACCTAAATAATCTTTGTGTACTTAGTGTCTTAGTGGTTAAAATATTATTATGAACTTTCAAACCGATAAATTTTTCTTAATTGCTGGACCTTGTGTGGTTGAGTCGAAAGAAATTTGTTTTGAGATTGCAGAACAATTAGTTGCTATTACAACGGATTTAAATATACCGTTTATTTTCAAAGCTTCTTATAAAAAAGCAAACAGAACAAAATTGGATTCGTTTACTACGATTGGTGAAGAAAAAGCATTGCAAATTTTAGCTGATGTAAAATCGCATTTCAATATTCCAATTTTAACGGATGTGCATGAAACGACAGATTGCGAATTGGTAAAAGATATTGTTGATGTAATTCAGATTCCTGCATTTTTATGTCGACAAACCGAATTATTATTGGCTGCTGGAAAAACAGGAAAAACGGTTAACATAAAAAAAGGACAATTTGTAAGTGCAGAAATGATGCAGTTTGCCGTTGATAAAATTCTCTCAACTGGAAACAAAAATATTATGCTAACAGAACGCGGAACGATGTTTGGTTATAATGATTTAATTGTTGATTTCAGAAATATTCCGTTAATGCAACAAACTGGTTTTCCTGTAATTTTTGATGCAACACATTCAGTGCAACAACCAAATAAAAGCGATGGTGTTAGTGGTGGAAAGCCAGAATTTATTGAGCATTTAGCAAAGTGTGCAATTGTTGCTGGCGCAAATGGCATCTTCTTAGAAACACATCCAAATCCTTCAGAAGCACTGAGTGATGGCGCAAATATGTTAGCGTTGAGTGAAGTAAAAGGATTGTTGGAAAAATTGTTGAAGGTTAAAATCGCGCTTTAATATCACAAAACCTTCAATTCTGTTCTTCTGTTCTTCGCTTTGTTTTCTTCTGTGTCGTTTGGTGCAATTGGCGTTGTGTCGCCGTAACCTTTCGCTGTTAATCGCGTGATGGCAATTCCTTTTTTTACTATATAATTTACTACCGTTTCAGCACGCTTTTGCGATAAGGTTTGATTGTATTTTTTGTCGCCTTTGTTGTCAGTATGTCCAGCAATTTCAATTTTTATAGTTGGATTTTTTTGAAGTAGTTCTACTAATTTATCTAATTCAATAAAAGATTCTGGTTTCAATTCTGCTTTATCAAAATCAAAGAAAACATTGTTCAATACAATTTTATTGTTGGTTAAAATTGGTTCCAATAAAACTTCTATTTCATAAGGTTTTGTTGAAGTAGAAACAACTAAGTTTATGTTCTGAGAATAAAATAAATACGCTTCTTTTTGCACACTCAACGCATAGTTTTTATTGGCTTCAATGCTCACAAAAAAGCTTCCTGCTATAGAATTTCCTTTGTAAATTTCTTTTTTTGAATCTAAGTCAACAATTGAATATGCTGCGTTCAGTAACTGTTTAGTTTTTGCATTTTTTACAATTGCTTTTACATAAGTTGTTTTCTTTGGCTGCATGTTTTCTGGTAAATCAAAACTATACAAATCCAAGCCGCCAAAACCACCAGCTCTGTTCGATGATAAGAATGCAGTTTTGCCATCATACGAAACTGTCATTGCATTGTCATCTGTTTCTGAATTGATTGGATAGCCAATGTTTACAGCTGTTGTCCAGCCAGTATCAGTTTTTCTTGCCATAAAAATATCAGCGTTTCCCATGCCTGGCCAACCGTTAGATGTGAAATATAAAGTTTGATTATCTGCATGAATAAATGGACATTGGTCATCTAATTTGGTGTTGATGTTTGGACCTAAATTTACTGGTTCGCCAAACTTCATATTTTCATCTAAGTAACTTACCCAAATATCTCGACCACCAAAACCACCAGCTCTGTTGCTTGCAAAATACATAGTTTTTGCATCTGATGAAAAACTGGGTTGAGCTTCCCAAGCACCAGAGTTTATTGGCTTTCCAATGCCTTGCGGGTCTGTCCAGCCACCATTGTCTTTTCTTGAATAATAAATATCGCAGCTGCCATAACCATCAAATTTATTACAAGAAGTAAAGAATAAAATAGTGCCTTCTGAATTCATGGTTTCCGCACCTTCGTTTTCATACGAATTTATGTTGGCACCAAAAGAAAATGCATTTGCAAAACCTGTGTCTGTTTTTTTTGCAATGTATAAATCTTCCTGATTATTTTGCATGCGCGTAAATGATAATAATTTTCCATCAGGTGTTAAGTACGGAAAATACTCGTTGTTCACTGTATTGATAGTTGCGCCTAAATTTTTTGGATTAAAAGGAACTGGATGTTTTTTTGCTTCAATCGCAAAGTTTGCATTGCGTACGGTTTGCTCAGCTTTTGCGGTTGCGTTTGGCGCTTTGTTACTCATCAACAAATATTTTTCTGCATAGACTTTTGCTTTTTCACCGTTACCAGTTTTGAGATAAACTTCTGAAAGCATATACGTTGAACGTGCAGTAAAATCAGGTTCTTTAGCGCAACTTTCTAAGGTAGCAATAGCATCATTATATTTTTTTAAGGCAAAATAATATTCTGCTAATAATTCTTTTGCTTGTGTGTATTTTGGATATGTTTTTATAGCCAATAATAACATTTCAATTCCTTCTTCAAATTGTGTTCTGGAACCAAAATCTTTTGCTTTGAAATAAGCAGCCATTGCTTTCTCAGGCACTTGCTGCGCGAAAGAGTAGCATGTGGAAAGTAGTAAGTAAAAAGAAAGTAATATTAATATTTTATTTCTCATTAAATTAAATTAATCAAAAATTACACCACTTTCACTTTCATTCTCACTTTCACTAAAATCAGACGCTTTTAATCGGTCAGATTTTTATGGAATATTCAAATATTTATGCGTTTGCAGCGATATTTTCCATTTCGGATTTTGTTTTACATAATCAATCATCAATGGTAGCATTTGTTCTTGCTTGCTCCATTCGGTTTGCAGGTATAGTAAGCAGTCTTTAGTAGCAAGTAGGCAGTTTTGTTCTGCAAAATCAAAGTCAGATTTATTAAAAATGATGCATTTCAGTTCGTTTGCTTTTAGCACTACTTCTCTTAATGGTTGTTTAAATTTTTTCGGTGAAACACAAATCCAATCCAATTCGCCAGAAATTGGATATGCACCTGATGTTTCAATATTAATTTGAAATCCGTTTTCTTTTAATTTTTTTGTCAGAAATGATAAATCATACATCAATGGTTCACCACCTGTAATAACGATTAATCTTCCTTTATATTTTAATACTTCTGCAATTAAATCGTCTACCAGCATCAATTGGTTTTCAGAAACTGTCCACGATTCTTTTACGTCGCACCAAACACAACCTACATCGCAGCCAGCCAATCGTATAAAATACGCAGCATTTCCTGTATAGAAACCTTCACCTTGAATGGTGTAAAAATGTTCCATAACAGGAATTTGTGTTGTAATATCGAAGTTCATTTTAGTCGTGAGTTGTGAGTCGTAAGTCGTGAGTTATGCTTATCAAAAGTATAAAAAAAGACGCAATAAATGCGTCCTTTTATTTATGCTTAAACCTTGAAGGTTTTTAAAACCTTCAAGGTTTAAAATTATACTTTAGGTGCAGCTGCTAAAATTTCAGCACTAGCTTGGTCTGCATATTTTTTAAAATTATCATTGAATTTTGCAGCTAATTCTGTTGCTTTTGCATCGTAAGCTGCTTTATCAGACCAAGTATTTCTTGGATTTAATATTTCGCTTGGAACACCTGGACAAGTTGTTGGAATTTGAAAATTAAAAATTGGTAATGTTTCGTAGGTTACATTTTCTAAATCACCATTTAATGCTTCTGTAATTAATGCACGTGTATATTTTAAACTCATACGTTTGCCAACACCATAAACACCACCAGTCATACCTGTGTTAATTAACCAAACATTTGCACCGCTTTCTTTTAATTTTTTGCCTAACATTTCTGCATATTTTGTTGGATGCAATGGTAAAAATGCTGCACCAAAACATGCTGAAAACGTAGTTTGTGGTTCTGTAACACCTGCTTCTGTTCCTGCTACTTTTGAAGTATAGCCAGAAATAAATAAATACATGGCCTGTGCTTCTGTTAATTTAGTAATTGGAGGCAACACACCGAATGCATCATAGCTCAAAAAGAAAATATTATTTGGTGTAGTACCTACTGAAGGTGTAGCAATATTATTAATGTGATATAATGGATAAGAAACACGCGTATTTTCAGTAATACTTACATTTTCAAAGTCTACGTTGTTTGTGCCTTCAAAAAAGCGAATATTCTCTAATATTGCACCAGGTTTAATTGCGTGAAAAATATCTGGTTCTTTTTCTTCTGTTAAGTCGATACATTTTGCATAGCAACCACCTTCAAAATTAAACACACCATTATCGCTCCAGCCGTGTTCATCGTCGCCAATTAGTTTTCTATTTGGATCTGCTGAAAGTGTAGTTTTTCCAGTTCCAGATAATCCAAAGAATAACGCTGTATCATTGTCTTCACCAATGTTTGCAGAACAGTGCATGCTCAACACATTTTTTTGATGTGGCAACACAAAATTCAATACCGTAAAAATTCCTTTTTTTATTTCGCCTGTATAACCAGAACCACCAATTAATATTACTTTTTTGGTGAAATTAATGATAGAAAAATTATGCTGACGTGTTCCATCTTCTGCTGCATTAGCCATAAAACTTGGAGCACATAAAATAGTCCATTCTGGTTCAAACGATTTGATTTCATTTTCGCTAGGACGAATAAACATATTATCAGCAAATAAACTTGCCCATGGTGTTTCTGTAACTACTCTTATATTTAATTGAAAATTGGTATCCGCACATGCGACAACATCACGAACAAAAATTTCTTTTTGAGCATCTAAATGTGCTACTACTTTGTGTTGTAATTTATCAAATGCTTCAGGCGAATATGGTTGATTAATATGATTCCAATCTACTGCGTTTTCTGTTAATGCATCTTTCACCGTAAATTTATCTTTCGGCGATCTTCCTGTAAACTCACCTGTACTAATGCATAGCGCACCAGCATCATTTAATTCACCTAAATTTAAATCGAGTGTGCGTTGTATTAGCTCTTCTCTTGTGGAATTCCATTTTGCTGTTGTATGTTGGAAACCAATTTTTGTTAAATCTGCAGTAGGATTCTTGACGCCTTGATCATTCATTTGTTTGAGTTTTGAATTAGGACTACAAAAATACGGAAAATTGCATTGAATGAAAGTGCTTAAAGTTTTGGTAATATTGAACTTAGGCACATTGTTAATAAGATTAGGAACATTATTTCAATAATAAAAATCATTGTTTAGATTTGAATATGCAAAAAATATCTTTTGTTTTTCTTTTATCAACGCTAACAGTTCTAATTTCTTGCAAAAAAGAAAAAATATACACACTTGGAATTGATGTTCAATCTGAATTTGTCAATGACAGCGTTGAGGTATTTATGGATAATGAGCCACTGATTATAAAACGCCTTACAACTAATAATTTACTTGGTGTTTGTGATGGTGGAATTGTTCGTCTTACAAAAAAAGAAGGAACTCATACTTTATTGGTTTTTGTCAATAACTCGGCAACACTAATAACAAATTTGTCGTTGAATCATGATTTATACATTGGCGTAACTTATGATTCAACTGACAATGAAGTTTTTTTTGTGCATGCTGATGAGCCATTTCTTTACGAATAAATAAGTCGAAATTCATATTTTAGTGTTATTTTGACTTTTATAAAACCTTATCATGAAAAAACAGCAAATTATTTTTCTATTCATTTTACTTTGCAGCAATCCTTTCTCGTTTGCTCAATCCATTCAACTAAAAAGAAAGATTTAAAAGAAGTAGTATCCAACATGGCTGGAAGTTTCAGTAGTGAGGCACAAGCAAAATCTGATACCGATTTTTATGATGTTCATTTAAATATGGTACAATTTTGGAAAAATAATAAAAATGGATATTGGTTATATGTAGAACAAGCATTGGTAAGTGCACTAGATAAACCATATCGACAACGAGTTTACCATGTTTATTTAGAAAATGATACCGTAATTGCGAGTAAAGTATATGAACTGAAAAATACCAAGCAATATATTGGTGCATGGAATAATTTAGATAAATTAAAAAAAATCACGAACGATTCGTTGGTAGATAGACAAGGTTGTGCTATTTATTTACGTAAAAACACGGATGGTACATTCTCTGGTAAAACGCCTGGAAAAGAATGTTTAAGCAGTTTGCGTGGCGCAACTTATGCAACATCTGAAGTGACCATTTATAAAGATAAAATTATCAGTTGGGACAGAGGTTGGGACAGAGATAATCTGCAAGTTTGGGGCGCGAAAAAGGGTGCTTATGTTTTTATTAAACAAAAACAATAAGAACTTCTTATTTATTGATTATAAATTTTCTTTGAGAAGTTCCATCATATACTAAAACACCATTATACCATACTTTCTTTGTAATTGTAGAACATGTATTATTGACTATTTCTGAAACTAAAGTATCTGAAATGGAACTGTTTAATTGTAATATGTCGGTTCCATATGGAGTTAAACTTAGTGTGTAAATAGAATCTGCATCTAAATGAATCACAAATGCTTTTGGATAATCCATACTTAAAGAATATACTTCTACTATTTGATTGTTTGCATTTTTATAAAAATGTTTTATGCTGTCATACTTAAAAGCATATGCTTTTGAAGAATCTAATAAATCTCTACCAAGGTTGTCTTTATATTGAATGTCAATTCGAGTATCTAGATAAAAGCATTCTTTTTGCCGATTACAACCAAGTAAAATACCTACAAAAAAGAGTATAGATGCTATTTTTATATTTTTCATGATGCAATAATAATAAAAAGGAATTACAATGTTTTATTTTTATATTTATTATTTTTTACTAACAAAAGTATTTAAAACAAAAAAACTCGTTCATTGCTGAACGAGTTTTTTGTATAAAAAAGTAAGATACGATTATTCGCCGTTTCCTTCCATTTTTGCTTTCAAATCAGAAAGAGAACTTAAGTCACCTAATGTAGATTTCTCTATTTTAGAGTTCGTTTTTTCTACAGCTTCTTTTGTTTTCTTAGCTTCTTTTTTCTTTTCGCCTTCTACCGCTTTTTTCTCATCGATTTTAGCATCTTCGTTTACACGAGTATGTGATACGATAATACGTTTGTCATCTCTGTCAAACTCTAAAACTTTGAAAGGTAAAACTTCTTCCACATCAGCTAATTTTCCGTCTTCTTTTTTGATGTGACGTGTTGGAGCGAATGCTTCGATTCCATAAGGTAATTGAACTAATGCGCCTTTGTCTTCACGTTTTAAAACGGTTGCTTCGTGCGTAGAACCAATTGGGAACAATGTTTCGAATGTGTCCCAAGGGTCTTCTTCTAATTGTTTGTGTCCTAAAACAATTTTTCTGTTTTCTACATCTATTTCTAAAACAATTACATCTAATTCATTGCCTACTTTCGTAAACTCAGATGGATGATTGTAACGTTTAGTCCAAGATAAATCAGAAATGTGAACCATACCACCAACAACATCGTCTAATTCAACGAATACGCCATAAGGTGTGATGTTTTTCACTTGTCCTTTTAATTTGCTTCCAACAGGATATTTTTCAGCAATTAATTTCCAAGGATCTTCCTGCATTTGTTTTAAACTCAACGACATTTTGCGTTCGTCTTTGTCTAAAGTAACCACCATTGCTTCAAACTCGTCTCCTAATTTGAAATAATCGCGTGAGTTGATTGGTTGATTGCTCCATGTAACTTCAGAAACGTGAATTAAACCTTCAACACCTGGTACGATTTCTAAGAAAGAACCGTAATCTTCGATGTTAACGATTTTACCTTTTACTTTAGCACCAACTTCGATTCCTTCAGGTAAAGAATCCCAAGGATGAGGTTGTAATTGTTTTAAACCTAATGAAATACGTTTTTTGTTGTCATCATAATCAATTACAACTACTTGTAATTTTTGATCCATTTTCAACACTTCATTTGGATGGTTGATACGACCCCAAGAAATATCAGTGATGTACAATAAACCATCAACACCACCTAAATCGATGAATGCACCGAAGTCTGTGATATTTTTGATAGTTCCTTCTAATACTTGACCTTTCTCTAATTTACCAATGATTTCTTGACGTTGAGATTCTAAATCGCTTTCAATTAATGCTTTGTGTGATACAACTGCATTTTTGATAGTTTCATTGATTTTTACAACTTTGAATTCCATTGTTTTTCCAACAAATTGATCGTAATCCGTAATTGGTTTTACATCAATTTGAGAACCTGGTAAGAATGTTTCCATTCCATATAAATCTACGATTAAGCCACCTTTTGTTTTGCTGATGATACGACCTTTAACGATGGTATCGTTCGCATTTGCTTCGCAGATGTAATCCCAAGCTTTCGTTAACTTAGCTTTTTTACGAGATAAAATTAACTGACCTTTTTTGTTTTCTTTGTTTTCTACATACACATCTACTTCGTCACCAACTTTTAATTCAGGTGTGTCTTTGAACTCTGATTTAGAGATCATACCATCTGATTTAAAACCGATGTTTAAGATAACATCTGTGTCTGTAATTGCAGTAACAATTGCTTTTACAATTTCATTGTCTTCAACTTGTTTGAACGTTTGATCGTACAATGTTTCTAACTCTGCAATTTTTTCTTTGGTGTATTTGTTAGCACCACGTTTGCTTACGTTCCAATCGAACTCTTCAGCTTTTATCGCAGGAATAACTAAATCGATAGTTTCCTGTTCGATAATTTCTTTTTCTTTAGGTACGGTAATGATGTCATCTACTGCATCAATTGCCGGAATTTCTGGTTTGTCTGTCAAAATTGACTAATTTAAATGGTTAAAAAATAAAAATATCTCTCCTTTTTTTGAGGTTGTTTCGTGACGACACGAACCAAGGCATTCAAAATTTTGGACTGCAAAGATAGGATTTAATATGTTAATTTGAAAATTTGAAAATGAAATAATTGCTGATTTTGAGCAATTTAATGGGTTTTTAACAAGAAAAAATGGCTAATTCTTCTTAAAGCTCATTATATTATGTTGAATTATTACCTTGTTTCTGAGTCTTCAATAATCAAAACCTGACTGCCGAATTTTTTGATGTCGTCGTAGCTGATCCAGTAGAAGCCGTCTTTGCCAGCATAGGTGCCCCAACTATTCATGATTTCGAATGAGCCGCCGTTAATGGCATCGTTGTAACCGATTATGCACATGGCGTGGCCGACATATAAATCTGAAATTTTTTTGGCATTTTTTGCTTCGATATAATCTTTGACGTTTGGATACCAGATACCAGTTTTAGTATCTACATAATTAAAACTTTTTGGCAGATGCATGCTGAATACAATTGATTTTTTTTCTGTCAGCGTTTGCTTCATAGTGGTGATAGTGCTGTCATCAATCTCGAACCAAGAACTAAGTCGCTGGAAATTTTGAATCTTATAATTGAACGCATTTTTTTTATCTTCTTCAGAATAAATGGTAGAGCAATTGTAAGGAGATTTGTCCCAAGCGATGACACCTTTTTCTTGCATAAATTTTAGCGCATCGACCAAACTTGAACCATTTTGGCATTGTGCATCGCTTTGCGATTTTATATTTAAGAATAAAAACTGCGGTGAAAATGAATGTTTTGAAATGGCTGCCGCACTATCGATATTATTATAATTATTTCGTACAGACCAAGCGATGGTGCGCGCTGCATAAGCAGTTGACCATGCGACACAAGTGCCGTAATTGCCTTGAGACTGAACGGTTGGTGTGTATTTTCTTAATGAAAACTGTGGAGGCAAATCTTCTGCACTTCGCATGTTAGGTGTTGGAAGTTTTGTTACTTTTTGGTAAGATGCAATATCTTCTTTTAATCCTTTTTTATAATTTTTATTAGTTGTGGTTGGATTATTTATTTGCTGCATCATTTTATCGAACGTTGAATAAAATAAGAGGTCCGAAGGTTTGCCAAGTGCTTTATATACTTCATTATAGCACAGTTCTTTTTGTGTGGTTTTAGGTTTTGTTTTGTTACCAATTATTAAGGTATAAATAATTGCTTCCATTTCTCCAGCATCATCAAAGTATGGTTTTATTTTTGCGAAATCTTTATTATTTGTCTTGTTTTTAGGTTTATCATAAAATGCGATCAGATATTCTTTTTCCTTTCCATTGTCTTCGTCTACTTGAAAATCTGAACGATATAACAATAAGGTGTCTTTAGAAGTGCGTAATTTATAAATCACCGATTTATTGTCTTTCTGATTTATTTGCAATACAAATCGACTTCCGTTTGACAAATCGTAATCAGCAGTATTGAATAGATATTTGTTCGGTTGGCTATTGCTTATTAATATGAGCTGATTGATGTTTGTGTTTGTTTGAAATGCTTCCGGAATTTTTTCAAACATTTTACTTCGAGCACTTAAAGATGCTGTAGAACTTTGCACTCTAATTGTTTTGGATAATAGTTCTATCCATACATCATCTTTTTTTTCTGCGGTGATGCTCGGACCTACCACAAATGTTCCTTTTTCTGGAACAATCATTCTTATTTTATCTTGTTTAGAAGAAAATTGGAGCACTTCTTTTTCCGAAAGTTTGGTTCCTATTCTGACTACGGTTCCATCTGCTTTTCTAATTTTTCCGATAACTTTGGTTACTATATTTTGGCTAAATAAATTGACAAATACAAGCGATAATAAAATGAGTAAACTAATTCTTTGCACAGCTATTAGTTTAATTTTTCTTTATAAAATAAAACTGACCACCTTCGTTGCCATCTTTGCCAAAATCATTTAATTTAGGTTCTGTATTGGATTGTTTTTTTACACCACCATAGATAATACTATATAACTCACTAACTGGCAACAATGTGTCTTCATTTTTTTGCAATGCTTCTAAAACCATTTTTACAAACACACTTTCGCCTGGTACTTTTTCCATGCCACCGCTGGTTAATACTTGTCGGCTTCTGAGTTTATATTCCCATTTGCTTGGAGTTCTTACTTCTTCGCTGCCACGCATTGCAGCACTGTAACATGCATCTGATAACATCAGTATATGTTTTGCTTTGCTGCCAGCAACGAGTTCATCTAATTTTTTGCTTGAAATATAATCAACATCAATATTTGTTGCTTTTAGTGGCACCCAATATCCAACTAATTCAGTTCCTTTATTTTTATAGGTTCCGTGTCCAGCAAAATAAATAACTAAGTTGTCATTTTCGTTTAGCGATTCTAATATAGAACTCATGGTTGATAAAATCTTTATGTAGTCTTTGTTATACAATTCTACAATATTAGTGCTGTCAAATCCATATTTTTTAACCAATACACTTTTCAATTGTTTGGCTTCACTAATTGTTGTTGGTAATGGATTCCAGCCACCACCTTTATAATCACTACATGCAATTAATATTGCATGAAATGCCGGATTATCGTCAATGGTAATGAGTGGAATTTTATCAGAAGCAATATTGTCAATTGTTGTTTTAGGTGGCTGAACGATATCATAAGTATGCGTACCGATATTGCCTTTTTTATCAGCAGCTTGAATAATCAATTTAGATGCAGTTCCTGGAATATTTACTGAAAAATAACCACCAGGTTTTATTTCAGGTACATTTGTTCCGTTAATGTTAATCCATTCTACACCTGCTAAATCTTTTACAATACCACTTATAAATAGATGAGGATGCCCAATGTCATCTGCTTCTACAGTTAGCGAGCCAATAATTTTAGGAGTTAATAATTGTATTTCTGGTGACGATTTATCTAATGTGATATCATGTTGGATTTTCTTTTGTGTTCTTGCCATTTTAAATGGAATATCATCTGAGTTTGGATGAATTGCCAATGCTTTTTTATAATATTCCATTGCTTTCTCATAGTTTCCTGCGCGTTCATTGTGCCATCCTTTAAATTCTAATAAGTTTGCATAGATATAATCTCCGAACTTGAGGTTTGATTTTGTAACTACTAATGAAGTATCTGTTTCTTGACCAAATGAAGCTATTGATACTAGGATCAATAAACTTATTAATAAACTCTTTTTCATAGCAATGCTTTATACTACTAAAGATACAGAAATAGTTTTACACATTCTTGTAATTTTTAGGTGTGAAATATTCCAGAAAAGTGAGTAGAAATGTGGCAAATGCCAATATGATGCTTGCTGAAGATTTGCCTAAAGGTGTGTTGTGTATGTCGGTATCAAAGTTGCCAATGATGCTGATTTTATTTTGAAAAAGATATTTAAAATCACACAAAAAATTATTTCTTTAAAAGTGCATCTATTTCTTTTTTTGCAGGTTTATAGTCATAACTAAATGCAATTTTGTAATCTTGTAAAGCACCATCTATATCAGCCAGCTTTACTTTCATATTGCCACGATTATAGTATGCAACAGCATTTGATTTGCCAGAATTTAATTCAATAGATTTTGAATAATCAAGAAGTGCTGCATTATAATTGCCAAGATGTGATTTTGCCACACCTCTTCCTGTATATGCTCTGTCATATATTGGATCAATTGTTAGTGCATTATTAAAATCAATTATTGCTAGTTTATCATTATTAGTTGTATTGTTTGTTAAACCTCTTCCATAATGAGCTTGTTTTAATTTTGGATCAAATAGAATAGCTTTATCAAAATACAATAAGGCGGTCTTATATTTTTTTGTATTGTACATAATATTTCCAAGGTTGCAATAAGCACTTGCATTCTGAGGATTTATTTCTATGGATTTCTTGTAATCTTTTACTGCTTGTTTATAATTTTCAAGATTCTCAAATGCTAAACCTCTGTTAAAATAAGCAGTGTCATTCCTATTGTTTAGGAGTATATATTTATTCCAGTCCTTTACTGAATTTTCATTGTCATTAAGTTCCAGTTTTAAATATGCTCTTGCAAATAATGCCTCTTTGTCATTCTTATCCAAATATAAAATTGTATCTAATTCATTTATAGAACCGGAAAAGTCATTATGATGATATTTTACAGAAGCATGATAGAATCTTGCTAAATTACAACGTGGATTTATTTGGATGGCAGTTTGCCAGTCATTGTCTGCCTTCATAGTGTCTTTTAGTTGTAAATAACAATATCCACGATAATAATAAGCACTGTCGAAATTTGGATATAATAATATTGACTCACTAAAATTGGAAATAGCCAACTGATATTGACTTGAGTCGTAATTAAGTTTCCCAATTCTATAATATTCTATTGCAGATTGCGCATTTGTTGTCACAAAAAACAACATATAAAATGCTAAAACAAGAAATTTTTGAATGACTCTTTTTAGCATCATTTAGTTATGCTATTTTCAATCTACTGGTTTCAAAAAAACGATTGGCTCTTTTAATAGAAGCAATATCATTGAATCGAACACCTTGCTCTTGCATTACTTTATGAGCTTTAGCTGCGGTGAATTGACGAACATAGAATGTTTCGTTGACCACAAAATGATGTATAGCATGAGTGCTACCAAAATTGCAGCAAAATAATTGCATTGGAATGAAATACCACTTGTTTAACACTTGCGTTTGTTGCATTACATTTCCTGCTTCTACATCGCCGTAATAGTGCATGTTAGAAGTAATAAAATGCAACGAAAACATTCGGAATAAATTTGGAAAAATTAAAATAGCTACTAATGGATTTATCCATTTAAATTGTGCTTGTATAATTGCCGGACTTTGGTAGTCTATATTTAAAATCGATGTAAAAAAATGAACTGTATAATGCGCTAAAAATAAATACCATACTAAATATAAACCAAGCGTGAATGGCAACATGCCATAGATTTTTAATTTCTTAAATTCAAGAGCTTGTTCTCTTGGAAGTTCTCCGTTTTTTACGGCTTCTATAATGTCTTTGCGAATTCGGGCTCCTCTTAAAACGCCACCTAATAAAATATCTGCAGTAGTGATTAGTCTTTTGAAAGACCATTTCTCACCGTTGGTAACACCACGTTCTTCGATATCTGTTTTGGTGCCTGAAACACGATGATGATGAAAATGAATTTCTCTGCGCAACCACGGATTTATAGTCATTGGTCGAAAAACCCAAACACCAAGCATCATTAAATTTTGGATGAATTTATTTTTTTTGAAGTACATGAAATGAATTAAATCGTGTTCTAATTCATGTAAAAATGAAGTCCAGAATGCAACAGAAAGTATAACCGCAATAACACCAATTTTTTGTGTTAAATATAAATAAGCGGACAAAATAATCATGGCAACACATACTAAAAAAATAGAAAGTCCGATGGCATTTTGATGCTGTAAAATCGGATGTTTTGCACGAAACTCTTTGCTTGCTAATTGCACTTCTTTGCGAATTATTTTTGTTTTTAATTCGTCAGCAGTGTTTTTGATTTTAATATCGTCTATTACTAATTCCATATACTAAAGTTACGATTACTTTTGTTATTTAGCTGCAAAGTGCGCAATGGATTTTACGCAAAGTTTACTAAGAAAGGTATGAATTTATCTATTGTTAATCGTTAATTGGACTTCGACAAGCTCAGTTTAACAGCGAGGACAAAACATCAATTGTTAACCAACTGCATTGCTTTGTTATAAATTAAATCAATTTGATTTTCTAAAGTAAGATGTGTGGTGTCAATTTCTATTGCATCAACAACTTTTGTTAATGGTGAATCTTCGCGCGTGGAATCAATTCTGTCGCGATGCAAAAGATTGGCTTTTAGTTCTTCCAACGGAAATAATTTTCCTGATTTTTTCAGTAGTTCATCTTGCCTGCGTTTGGTGCGCACATCTACATCTGCTGTCATAAAAAATTTGAGTTCAGCATCAGGAATGACTACGCTTCCAATATCGCGACCTTCCATCACTACTCCTTTTTGTGCCGCCATTTTTTGCTGTTGTTCCACCAGTTTTCTGCGCACGTTACTCATCGCTGCTACTTCGGAAACAATAGCTGCCACACGTGGTTGGCGAATTTCATCTTCAACATCAACATCATTCAAAAAGGTATGATGTACATCACCCACTTTTTTAAAATCTATTTCAATTTTTGGCAACGCATTTTCAATACCTTCTAAATTATCTAAATCTATTAAATGCTGTTGAAAATAAAGTGTTACTGCACGATACATCGCACCAGAATCGATATAAATATAGCTGAGTTTTTTTGCCACTCGTTTTGCAGTTGATGATTTTCCGCAAGCTGAGTAACCATCGATGGCAATGTTTATTTTATTAGTCATAAGTAGTATGTAGTGAGTAGTAAGTTTTTTCTATTTGCAAGTTATACTAACTACTTACAACTTATGACTTACTACTATTCTATTTCGCTTTTCGTCCGAATTCGTCTAATTTAATTCTGAAAGTTAATTGATGATCACTGCCAACTTTGCTATATGCGCCATACGCATAATCGAATGCAAATTGTTTGATGTTGATACCAATTCCTGCAGAAAAACCTGAAAAACCTTTCTTCTTTCCAACACCACCTAATTCTTGTCGGCGCATGTGGTTATATCCAAAACGCAAACGCACTGGTTTGCCTGCTTGTGCTTCTAAACCAAAAGCAAAATGGCGAAAAATATTATCAATTATTTCAGTGCTTTTACTTTTCTTTTTTGTAGAACCTAACAAGATAGATTGCTGTTCTTCCTCAGGAAAAGTCAATTTCCAAACTTGCAAATTATGCGCTGTAACAGAAAGTGTAATTGGTAAATGTTTGAATTTTTTTGAGAATGAAACATCGAGTTGCAATGGCAATTTTTCTCTGCCAATTTGCTTGTCGTAAGGTTTTAATTCCATGCCTGCATTTCGCAAAATAACAACCGCAGAAATATTTTTTTATCGCTATGATATGCTAAGGAAACATCTGTTGCAAAACCGACTGACGTATACATTGCCAATTGCGATACAATCAATTTTAAATTAACACCATAGTAGAAATTTTTCCAGTTTCTGCCGATTCCAGCTTGCATGTTGAAATCATTTGCACGAAACGTGCCTGTTGAATTTCCAGCAGCATCGCGACCATCGAATTTACCGTAGGATGCATATTGAAACGTATAAGCAATAGTAGATTTTATCTTTGGATGTGTGTAGGCAAATGCAATATTTCCTACATTCATCTTGTCAATATAAAATGAGTTGGTGAGTGATAATTGTTTGTGATAAGTGCTGTCTAAAAAACATGGATTAGTAATAGCTAACGACAAATCAGCATCTTTCATGCTTTGCAAAGTTCCGTTGATTCCTTCCATGCGAGAAGAAGTTGGAAACGAAAGAAAGTCATATACATTTCTTCCACCAAGTTGCGCTTTTGCACATGGTATAGAAACAACTAAAAATGATATGATTAATAATTTTTTCAAAATACTGTTACAAAATAAGACAAGAAATTTGGATTAACAAATACAAATCAGTCTAAACTAAAAATTTAACCACTTAAGAAACTTAAGAAGCAAAAGAAATAAAGTTTTGATAGTTATTTAAACTAAATGCGCTTTGTGTTCTGTCTTTCTAAATTTATATCTATTAAGAAAACTTAAGTTCCTTGAGCTTCTTAAGTGCTTATTTTTATTTCAAATTAAAACGCTGTCCCAATCTTTCCAAACCACTTCATAATTTTTAGATTGAATCATCGCTGCAATTTGTTGTGGTGTGCGTTCGTCGTGAATTTCAAATTGTTTCAATGCTTCTGAATTGGAATAGCCACCAGGTTCAGTTTTGCTGCCAGCACTCATCGATGTAATTCCACATTCAATTGCAATGTCACGAAAGGCAGGTCGTTCGCGCGTGGAAAGTGATAATTCAACATCTGGAAAACAAATACGAAATGCACAGATTAATTGCAGTAATTCTTTTTCTGAAAGGTGTGCTTTCGGTTCAAATTCGCCTTCAAAAGGTCGCAATCTTGGAAATGAAATCGAAAATTTAGATTGCCAATATTTTTTCTGTAATTGTGAAAGATGATTTGCCAATTCAATAGCTTCTGTGCGCCAATCATCACTTAAACCAAACAAAACACCGAGCCCAATTTTATACATTTCTGCAGCACCAATTCTGTCAGGTGTTGCCAGTCGATATTCAAAATTTGCTTTCTTTCCTTTTGGATGTGTTTGTTTGTAAACATTTTTATTGTAAGTTTCCTGATAGACCAGAACACTATAAACACCAGCATTTTTTAACTTTATATAATCGTCGGTTTCTAGAGGTTGAACTTCTATAGAAACTTGCGAAAAATGTTGTTTTACTATTTGAACTGCATTAATTAAATAATCAATTCCGACACGTTTGTCATGTTCACCAGTAACTAATAAAACTGCATCAAAACCAAATGATTTTAATACTTCAATTTCTTGTAAAATTTCGTTATCAGTTAATGTTTTTCTAGGAATTTTATTAGATAAGCTGAAACCACAATAGGTACAAATATTCTGACATTCATTACTCAAATAAAGTGGTGCAAATATTTGAATGGTGGAACCAAATCGTTCTTTGGTTATTTTCTGGCTTAATTGAACTAATTTTTCTAAGTTGATAGATGATTCTTTAGATATTAAACTAGTAAAATCATACTCTGAAAAACTATTTGTTCCATTATTTAAAAGTATGTTTTCTATATATTTTTCATGCAAATCAATTAATGATGAAATATTTTCATGTTGTTGGTAATATTTTGCTTTATTTGTAATCATAATAAGCTGAAAATCAAAATACAATATAACTTAAAAACCACATTCTTTATTTATAAACAATTCATAATCTACACAGAAAAGTATGTATTTATTAACAGACAAATATGCAATTAAATATCTAATTTTGATGTAGAAGGTGGAATTAATTCTATTTTAATAAAAGAGATATCGTGCGTATGAATAAACTATACATTTCAATTTTATTTCTTCTTGGATTTTTACAGCTTAAATCTGCGACACTAGTCGAGAATTTTGATAATGTTGGTTTCACAAAAGGAACCTATGATGTTGTTCCTGCTGGAAATGAAGCAAATGATAATATAACATTGAGTTCAGGTTCGTGGAGAAGTTATGAAGGTATTCGTGGTAATACTATTGGTTGCGATCGCTTTAATGGAACTCAATCAGTACGTGCTAGAGGAAACGGTACAGGTGCTGTGCGTGCATCTATCGAAATGAATTTTAATAAATTAAATGGTGCAGGAACTGTAGAAGTTTTTGCTGCCAAGATATGGTGCTGATGCAGCATCATATTTTCATTTTGAAGCATCAACAGATGGTGGAATAACTTGGCCAAATGTGTCTTCTACCTTCACCGTTTCATCTACTACTTTAACTTCGTTTACTTGGACACCTAATTTGTCTGGAAGTGTTCGTGTAAAAATGGTCAAAGAAACCAATAATAACAGATGCAATTTTGACGATTTTTCAATTACAGATTATTCTACTGGTACCAGCTCAGAAATTCAATTACAACAACCAGTTGGCACAGATTCTGCTTGTGGAATGACGTATGAATACGGAAGTCAAATAATAGGCACAAATACAGACATTACTGTCAGAATTCAAAATTTAGGAACTGCTGCGCTTACTATTGCATCTACACCAATAACAGGTAGTAATGCATCTGAATTTTCTATATTTACTGCTCCAGCATCACCTGTAGCAGTTGGCAGTTTTTCAGATATGGTTATTCGATATTCACCAAGTTTGCCAGGCAGTAAATCTGCTGTTTTAACCATTAATTCTGATGATGCAGATGAAAGCGCTTGTGTTGTCAACCTTTCTGGATTTGCTAATTATGCACCTTGTACAGAATTAATTATTTCTGAATATGGAGAACCAGTGATAGGGTCGGGAAAATATGTGGAAATTTATAATGGTACTTCATCTGCTGTTAATTTAGCAAACTATCAAATACAAAAAATAAGCAATGGTGGAAACTGGCCAGGAACGACACTTACTTTAAGTGGAACATTGTCTCCAAATACTTCGTATTTAATTGCAAATAATTCTACAGATGTGCCTTCTGCAAATTTATATAATGCAGGTTTTTGTAATTGGAATGGAAATGATGCAGTTGGATTGGCAAAATTAATTGGAGCAACTTGGTATTTAATAGATGCTGTTGGAGATACCACCACGATTCCAAATGGCTCTGGATGGTCGGTTGCAGGAATCAATAATGCGACTGTTGATAGAACTCTGGTCAGAAAAACTTCAGTTAGTCAACCAAACATAAACTGGTTATCTTCTGCTGGATCAACAAGCGCCAATTCAGAATGGATAGAAAGACCATATTCGCTATCCAATACAGGTTGCAATGTAAGTTCTTGTTTTACTACGACTAGTATTGGATTTAATGTAATTGGAAGCAGTATAACTGAATCCAACACGACTGTTACTGTTTCCATAACTATGAATAGTGCACCACTTACTACTGTGACTGCATCTATTACGGATGCTTTGCTTGGAACAGCAACAACAGGTACTGATTATTCTTTTTCACCAACTACTTTAACTTTCACACCAATAGAAATTTATCCAAATACAAAAACGGTAACTATTGATGTATACGATGATGCCATTTCCGAATCAAATGAAAATGTGGTGCTAGATATTGATGCACAATGTGGAGCTTTGCTGGGAAACAACAGATATTCATTAACTATTATTGATAATGAAATTCCTGAAGGTGTTGTAATAAATGAAATTAGTCAGGGCTCTGCAAGTAAAGAATATGTAGAATTAGTTGTTACAGGCACACCTGGTACAACCATCGATTTACGTGGTTGGATTATTGATGATAATTCTGGAATCTTCAGTGCTGGTTACGGAACACAATTAGGAATAGCTCCTGGTCACATTAAATTCTCTGATATTTGTACATGGGAAAAAGTTCCGGTTGGTTCCATTATATTAATTTACAACGACAGTGATAAGAATGTAAAAATAACTATGCTTGATGATCCTACAGATGCTAATTTAGATTATACATATGTAATTGGAGTTGGTGCTTCCAATACTACTTGTGCTACTATGTCAAACAGTAATTTGTATTTTTCTTCAGATTGCGTAAAACCCAATAATACATCTTATGATCAATATACACCACCAATTTATACAAATGTTGATTGGAATGCTATGCAGTTAAGAAACGGTGGTGATGCTTTACAAGTTAGAAGTCCATCTGGTGGATTTTTTCATGGTATATCTTATGGTTCCAAAGGTGCAGGATCAGATTGTTCAACTTGTGCACTCAATCAAATAAATCATCCTGATTATGCTGTCTACAACACAGATGCTTTATATTTCTCAGGTACTACTATTATTACAATGGCAAACATGAATACCATTGATAATGATTATAGGAAACTAAGCAATTGGTCAAAAACAACATCTGTGTCACCTAATGTATTGGAAACTCCAGGAACCTGGAATTCTGCAAATAACCAAGCGTGGATTTTATCATTAAGGAAACCATTTGGCGTAGTAACAGATGACCAGACTTATACCTGTGATTTAAGAGGTTTTGAAAGTAGATATTATTTGGATGGAATTGATAGCATCATTTATTGGATAAAAAACAACACATCAACCGATCATGGTCCATTAACAGCAGAAACGATTATACATAATACAGCAATTACTGGAAAAGGATTTCAAAATACATTCTTAACAGGAACGCCATTGTTTATGCAGAAAACATTCGCAGCAACACCAACTGTTTACTCACCTGCAAACTATAAAATTAAATTTTACGTTAGCACAAAGGAATTGCAAGATTATTGTGATTACATCAACCCAATTTTAAATGCAATTCCAGGATATTACACCAACCATCTTCATACACCAACAGAGGTGATTGGTCATTTAAAAATTTATCGAACTTCAACAACTGATAAAGCATGGACGGTAACATCAGATGCACAAGTTCAAATTGTAATTCCAACTATTGGATCATACGGTGCTTACACTACGTTTGAGTATGATGGTTTCACCGGATTTTCTGGCTATGCATTAGGTGATGTTGTAACACCTGATATTGGTTTGCCTGTTGAATTAATTAATTTTAATGCAAAATGCATAAACGATATTGTTACTTTAAATTGGTCTACTGCATCTGAAAAAAACTTTGATTATTTTGAAGTAGAACGATCATCAGATGCGATACATTTTTCTTCATTAGAAAAAGTCATTTCGACTGGTAAATCCAATCAAATAAAAAATTACGAATACAAAGATTCATATCCATTAAACGGTATAAATTATTATCGTTTAAAACAACAAGACAAAGGTAATACAGCTGCAGTTTTTTCTAATATTGTTGCATCTGAATGTGCTGCATCAAAAGAATTAGTACAAATTTATTATTCTTCTACGGATGGAATTTTTATACAGTCAAATTCAACAGAATCTAAAAATATATTATTTTCTATTTATGAAATTTCAGGAAAATTAATTTATCAGGAAAACAAATATATAGAACAAGGATTTTCTAAATTTTCATTGAATTTTAATAATAAGTTAGCTAAAAGTATTTATATTATTAAAGCAATTGATAGCAATCATGTTGCCTCTAAAAAAATTTCTATTTATTAATTATAACATATAAAGTAAAGTACGTTTGTAAGCACATTCTTAGTCATAAAACTTAATAAAAACGTGCATAAGTAATAGGTTTGTTTGATTTAAATCAACATATTTAAAATTATTAAAATTTGTTTATCATAAACCATTATTAATACACTAAAACATCACCATTTAGTGCAATAAACTTAACTTGCTATTACCCAAAAAATAGATTAATTTGAAGTATATTTGATGTCGATTTTGTCGTTAAAGCCAATATAATTTTTTAATTATTTTATATGAAGAAAATTTACAATTTTTCAACTCTTCTTAGTACAAATTTAAATCTGAAAACAAAGACCAGAAAACAGTTGTTTTTTTATACTCAATTATCTGTCTTTATGAAGAGAAGTTTTGGCGTTTTATTACTGATTTGTTTATTGTTATTTAATGGACAATCTTTTGCACAAACTTTTAAACAGATTACTGCCAGCGGTGATTTAACAACTGAGCAGTACTTAATTGTTGGTGATGGTGCAACGAATGATGGTTTAATGGTAAATACTATAAATGCCACACCATACATTAATTATTCAGCAATTTCAGGACCAGGAACATCCATATCATCAGGTTACACAAGTGGAAATATATTTGATATAACGGTTTCAGGTGGAGTAATTACCATCTATAATTCTTCTTTAGGTTATGCTTCATGGGGGCGTAGTGGTAATACAGGAAATACTGCTACTTTTTATAGTGGTACAGTTGCAAATACCGAACAGTGGACTCCAACAGTTGCTAGTGGACTATGGACATTAGCTAATGTGAATACAAGTGCAAGGTTATTGCAATGGAACAATTCTTCTCCTCGATTTGCATGCTATACAAGTGCTCAAGTAAAATTAAAACTTTATAAAAAAGCATACAACGTAACATATCTAGGAAACAGCAACACTGGTGGTACAGCTCCAACAGATGCAAGTAGTCCATATTTCTCAGGTGCTACTGTTACAGTAAAAGCGAACACAGGAAGTTTAGTTCGTACAGGTTATACATTTAGTGGTTGGAATACGAAAGCAGATGGTTCTGGAACTGATTATGCGGCAACAGGTTCCGCAACTTATACAAAAACAGCCGTAAATGATACTTTATACGCAAAATGGACAGCAGCATGTACCAATCCAAGCATTGGTACGCAACCTACCACACCACAATCATCTTGTACAGCAAGCAACACCACTTTTACGGTAGCTGCAACAGGTACATCTCTTACCTATCAATGGCAAGACAGCATCGGTGGTGGCAGTTGGGCAAATATCACATCCGGTACATCAGGTACTTTTACCTATAGCGGCTACACATCCACTAGTTTAGTGGCCAGTTCATCAGCAGCAGCTACCCGTTTTTTCAGATGTATTGTTTATTCCAGTGGCAGCTGTCCAGTTCCCAGTGATACGGCTCGCTATATAGTTAATGATGTACCGGCACAACCGGGAACAATTACTAATGGAGGAACAAGCGTCTGTCAGGGACAAACAGGTTATACATATTCAATTAGTGCAGTTTCCGGTGCCAGTGGTTATACCTGGTCTTATACCGGTACCGGTGCAACGATTACACCAAGTGGTACATCAGCAACGGTAGATTTTTCAGGATCAGCAACATCCGGTAATTTAACTGTAACAGCAGATAATTCTTGTGGTTCCAGTATGGCAAGAACATTAGGATTAACCGCGATTTCTTGTACGAATAACATCACCACAACCACTGCGTCTTATGGTCCGTTTTGTAATGCCTCAGGAAATGCTATCAGTGTGGCATTTACATCTCCAGGAACTTATCCAGGAGACTTTTTTGTACAGCTTTCAGATGCGAGTGGCAGTTTTCCTGCAAATTCAACCAGTAATTTAATTAGCAGCGGAACATCTACTTCACCTATTTCTGCAACGATACCTGCGGCTCAAGCTGCTGGAACAGGTTATCGTGTCAGTGTGGTGAATCAAATACCGGCAACACAAAGTGGCAACGATAATGGAAGTAATATAACTGTAACTGCAGCAACAACACCATCGGTAAGTATTGCCATTACAACAGGTACGAATCCAACTTGTGCCGGTTCATCTGTAACCTTTACAGCCACACCAACTAACGGCGGTGGCTCTCCAACCTATCAATGGAAATTAAATGGCAGCAATATTGCAACTGGTGCTACTTATACCAGTACCACATTAGCAACCTCTGATGTGATAACCTGTGTAATGACAACGAGTGCTACCTGTACAACAGCACCAACGGCAACTTCAAGTGGAATAACCATGACCGTAAATGCAGTGGTAACACCATCTGTAAGTATTGCCATTACTACTGGTGCAAACCCAACATGTACAGGCAATGCTCTGGTATTTACAGCTACACCTACAAATGGTGGTACACCATCCTATCAATGGAAATTAAATGGCGGCAATGTTGGCACCAATAGCACTACCTATTCTAATTCATCATTAGCAGATGGCAGTGTTATTACGTGTGTAATGACAAGCACTGCCACTTGTGCTTCACCGACAACAGCAACATCATCTGGCATTACAATAACCAATAATACACCGGCACAACCTACGTTTACAACCAGCAGCACTTCAGTTGCATTAGGTCAGACAGGCGTTGTATATACGGTAAGCAATGTGAGTGGCGTTAGTTATGCCTGGTCGTATTCCGGAAGTGGTGCAACTATTACGGGTGCGCCTTCCAACTCAGTTACCATTGATTTTTCTACCAGTGCAACTTCCGGAAATTTATCGGTAACACCATCCTATTTAGGTTGTACCGGCACAGCACGAGTTATTGCAATAACAGCTGCCGCTAGTAATGAGTCTAATGTTGTTGATAATACACCAAGTTATTCATCTACTACACCAGAGTTTAACATCAATCCTGATTACATTAATTTCATAGATGCAACAAGTACAACAACCGGTAAAATGATACCGATGAAATTAAAAATACAGGATGGTGGAAATGACCTGACAGATGCGGATAAACTAAACACGATATTAACCGGCATTAAATTTACGGTAAGAGATCATTTAGCGGCCAATCAACTGGCACAAATTAAAACAGCAATTTTAACTACTTCAGCAGGAACTGTAATCGCAACAGCTTCTAAAGTTGGTACAGAATTAGTATTTACAGGTATGAGTGGCACCAATGTTACAGCAGTTGATGTTGAGAATGCTGGTTCAGGTGAAAGAATTATACATCTTAGGGTTTCGTTTGAAGAAACACAAGTAATCGATAATACAAAATTAGTTTTCCAGGTAAGCGGTGTAACAGCTGGCAGCAGCAGTTCTACATTTGCAGCAGCAGATGGCGGCGCTGCTCAATCTGATAATAGCAATGCTAATGATAGAAACAGAGTAGAAATAACAGCAACAAAATTATTATTTGTTCAGCAACCTTCAACATCTTCTATAAGTTCAACTATGTCTCCATCACCAAGTGTGAGAGCAACAGATACATACAACAGAACAGATGCAGATTATGCGACAAGCATCAGTATAACATCTACAGGTACTATGACAGGTGACCCGATTAGTGCAACACCATCTACTGGTATTTCTACTTATGCATCGGTAGTACATACAGTTGCCGGTACAGGACTTACCTTAACAGCGACCAGTGGTTCTTTAACAAGTGTAACCAGTAATACATTTGACATTACTACCTATGTAAACGGAGATTGGCATTCAATTACGGGCTCAGGACTTTTATGGAATAACACGGCCAATTGGATGCAAGTAATCAGCGGTTCTTTAAGTGCACCCGGTGGTGGTGGTGGATCAGGATATCCAAATGCTGGCAATCCAAATGTTCACTTATATGCAACAATGAATACGAATGGCTCCAGAAGTGTAAACAATCTGACAATATATAGTGGTGCACAATTAACAACAACAAGTGGACCTTGCACAGTTGCAGGTACATTATTAGTAAAGACAGGTGGCACCAGGAATATGAGTAATCTACGTAATATCAATGGAACGTTGCAAGTAGATAGTGCAGGTACATTTATATATGCCTATACAAATTCATCTTCCAGAAGTACAAGCGTCTGGAATGGTGTAGAGAATTTCCATCCAAAATCAAATTTTGTTTTAACAGAATTACAAAACACAGCAGGTTTCTTATTTATAGAAGATAAAGATGATATTACTGAAAATACATACAACGGATTTACAGCTTGCTTTGGAAATATGTCGTTTGAAAGAGCTTCCGGTTCAGGAGCAATGGGTCTGTTTCCTTCTGGATTTGTAAAAAATCTTGCGCATGGCAACGTGGTATTTAAAAGCGGTACATCTGATGTAAGAATGGCAGATGCTGGTTCTGGATTTAATACAACTATTGGAGGTAGACTTATTATAGAAAGTACATTTGGTTCTAATGCCGTTGTTTTCTCGAATGCAGCTGTAACAGGTGTTTTAAACGTTAAAGGTCAGGTTATACATAATGGAACTGGTGCTTTAAGATTTTGCAGCAGCACCACTACTACCAATATGACTATGAATATTGACAGCAGCATGGCTATTACCAATACTGGTAATTTTACATTCAATGCCACTAATAATGCAAGTTATACCGGTATCTTAAGAATCAAAGGCGACTTAACAGTTGCATCAACTGCTAATTTAACCAATGCAAGTACTGGCAAAAATGGTATCATTGTTTTTAATGGAATTGGCGATGGCTCAACAGCTGACCTTACTCAAGTTGTCGATATTGCAGCTACAAATGCCACCAGAAATCAATATATCAATTTTAATATTGGAAATAGTGCATATGTTCAATTAGGTGATACCTTAGAGCTAGGCACTGGTTCCAAAGTAACAGATAGTGCTGATGCTACTTTAGACTTTGGATTTATTGGCACAACGCCACAAATTATAAAAATTGTTTCTGGTGCTAGCAGTACAGCATTTCAGTCTATTCAAAAATCTATATTAAAAATAACACATCCTCAAGGAATAGATTCTGCGTCAGTATCAACTACAATTGGAAATGTACAAGGCATTCCTAAATCAAATAGAAACTTTAGTCCATTAGCAACTTTTTGGTATATCGGCAAAACTGATCAAGAAACAGGAGATGCTATAGGAACATCAACTAATGGAAGGCAAATAATTTGTGATTTAGCATCGAATACTATTACGCTTACTCCAACTGATTCTTTTGGTTTAACAAACGGCTTACAAGTAAATACTACCATAGGTGGAAATTTAGACATAAGAAGAGGGCAATTTACTGAAACTGAAACAGCTTACATCACAGGTTCAACGGGCACACTTTACATGGCACCTGGAACTTTATATAAAATTAAAAAAGGGTATAGTGTGTCTACTGATGAAACAGGATTTTCTGGTGGTACTTTTATTCCAAGAATGCTAGGTTCCACATACGCCTATGTGCTAAATGGTGGTACAATAGAACTAGCAGGTGACTCTACAACAGGTAATGGGTTTCAAACTTTGCGAGGTACTTTAGGTGGAAGACCTAATTATAAATATGTAAAATTCAGCAGCAATAATTATTACCACACTCCAACAAAAACTCCTAGCAATTATAAAAATTTATCGAGCGCAACAACAGTAGATTCAGCTGTAATAGTTACAGATAACGCTATTGTTGATTGCATAGGAGCTGCAGGTTCTGCACAATCTTTTACAGGTAATGGTGCTTTAGTTATGTCTGCAAATTCTAGAATACGATTTAACAATACAAGCAACACACAACCAGAATTAGATGGAAATAATCTTGATTATTCTTTAACAGGTGGAACCGTAGAGTTTTATGGTACTTCGTCTATTCAACAACAACAATTACGTGGTAATTTTAGAACCTTACCTTCAACACCAGTAAAAATAAATTATTATAATATAGACATAAATGCGGCGGCTGCGAATTTACAAACTTTTACCTCAACTCCTAACTCTACCCAATTAGGAAGTGTAGGTAATGTTGATGTAAATTCTAGTTTCCTATTAACAGGAGCATTAAATGTAAATGCACCAGCTGTGTTAAGAATGGATCAGACTGATTTTATTGATAATGGAACAGGCTCATCACAAGTGGTAAATATCAACTCAGGTGCTGGCTTATTATATGCAAATGCTAATGGTATTAAAACATCTGGAACAGGCATTAATGATGGTAACATTAGAACATCAGGCACACGTACTTTCTCTGCATCAGCAAATTATGGCTTTGTGAGTAGTGGTGATATGGCTTCTGGAAATGGCTTACCTACTACTGTTGCTGGTTTGTACATTTACAAAACATTTAAGTCAAATAAAGTAACACTTAACAATGGAGGTACACTTGTAAATGGTATTTTAGGATTACAAAAAGGAACTATAATTTCGTCTGATGCTCAAAAAGTCACTTTAGCTGTTGTAGCCACATCAGATATTAAGTCACCTGCAAATGTTGGTAGCGTACAAGATATGGGTTATGATAGTAGTTATGTTGAAGGAAAGATGGGTCATAATTCAACCTCAACTTCATCGATGATTTTCCCAATTGGAAGCACATCTATATATGGTCCAATCGCATTAACACCACAGGGCACGACAACTCAAACTTATTCTTGTGAATACACTAGCAATGGTTATGGTACCTATACTTTAGATCCTGCGAACTCACCACAATTAGATCATGTAAGTAAGGTTGAATGGTGGAATGTAACTTCAACAGCATCTGGCTCAAATGATGACGCGAAAGTAAAATTATTTTGGAGAACGCATAGTCAGGTTAGTCCATTGAATACAGATTGGAGCAATTTACGCGTTGCACATTTTGATGCTACTGACTGGAATACAGAAGGCAATTCTCCAACAATTACTGGTAGTGTTACTACTTGGGGTTCTGTTGAATCAGACATTTATGTACCTAACTTTTCACCGGTTACATTATCTACAATTACTGCAAACAATCCATTGCCAGTAGAAATAACTAAATTTATTGGTAGTTGTAATGGTGATTATGTTCAATTGGATTGGACAACTGCATCAGAAAAAGATAGTAAATTGTTTATCATCGAACGTTCAACAGATGGTATTCATTTCGAAAATATTGGCAATGTAAATGCAGCAGGTTTTTCAAACACGATCAAAAATTATTCGTTCATTGATTCCGCTTCTTCAACGGATAATTATTACAGATTGGTTGAGTTGGATATTGACAATGCTCAACAAACATCAGTAATTATTAAAGTGAGTTGTGATGGTGTAAATGGAACGAATATTTTTTACACACCAACAAATGGTGTAGAAGTTGAAGTTTATTCTACCACAACAAAAGAATTATTGTTTAATGTATATGAAGTTTCTGGAAGATTATTGCATCAGGAAATCAAACAGATTACGCAAGGATATAATAAATTCTCTTTAGAATTAAAAAGAAAATTAGCCAACGGAATTTATTTAATTCAACAAATTGATGGAAGTAAATCAACAGCAACAAAAGTTTGGGTTCACTAATTTTAAACTACAATTTTAATATAATTTTCAAAAGAATGCGTTCAAAATGAACGCATTCTTTTATGTTATACTAACTTGAATTAATCTAACAACAAATCTAAAGGACTGCTTGCATTGGCAGTTTCAGAGACCGAAGCAAGTTTTGCTTCATACGCCATTCTTCCAGCAATTACAGCTAGTTTGAACGCTTCTGCCATTTGTACAGGATTTTTTGCGACTGCAATCGCAGTATTCACCAACACTGCGTCTGCACCTAATTCCATTGCTTGTGCCGCATGTGACGGTGCGCCAATGCCAGCATCTACAATCACAGGAACATTGCTTTGTTCAATAATTATTTTTAAAAATTCAATCGTTGCCAATCCTTTATTGCTGCCAATTGGAGCACCTAATGGCATCACAGCTTGTGCACCAACAGCTTCTAAACGTTTGCATAAAACAGGATCTGCATGAATATATGGCAACACTATAAAACCTAATTTCACTAATTCTTCCGTCGCTTTTAAAGTTTCTACCGCATCAGGCATTAAGTATCTTGGGTCTGGATGAATTTCTAATTTTAACCAATTTGTTTGTAGTGCCTCGCGTGCGGCTTGTGCAGCAAATATGGCTTCTTTTGCAGTGCGCACACCACTGGTATTAGGCAATAAATTTGCCGACGTATTTTGTAAATACGATAAAATAGAATCTTGTTTTGTTTTTAAATCGATACGTTTTAATGCCATCGTTACTAACTCTGTTGAAGACGCATTTACTGCATCTTGCATTAGTTGTGGCGAACCAAATTTTCCAGTTCCTAAAAACAACCGTGATGTAAATTTCTTGTCTGCTATTTTTAAATTTTCTTGCACCATGTAAAAGTAGAATGTTGTACTCAAAATGCAAATCAAATCGTAAAATAATTTTGCATCTTAATATTTATAAATAATTTGTATCTTTATTGACTTTTTAAATTTTACATGCAGAAACATATAACATTTTTTTTATTCTCTTTTGTTTTTATTTTTTTTGGATTTTCACAGAATGCAGTATCTAAGCTTTCAGAAGCACAAATAAAAACTGCTATTTGCCATAAGTGGCGATTAAATTTATTAGAAGGAAAAGGCAAAAAAATAACGATTCCGAACGATAAAACTAGTTTGATTTTAGGATTTTTGCCAGACGGAAATTTGTATGAATTCGATGGCAAAAAAGAATACAAAGGAACTTGGTCTTATAATCATGCAACATTAACTATTACAACTATCGACCAAGATGGTGAAGAAAAACATCCGTTAATTGATTTAAATAATGATATATTGGTAATGAAATCAAAATTTAAAGGAATTCCATTTAACATGGGTTTTAAAAAAGTTGATTAACACAAATAGATAATAAATTTATAAATACAATTATTCATGAAAACAAACATTAAACTTTTAGCAGAAATCTGCGAAACAGCTGGCGCGCCTGGACACGAACAACGAATTAGAGAAGTAGTTTTAAGAAATTTAAAAGAGATGTCAGTACAAGTAGAAACAGATAATCTTGGTAATATTTATGCAATTAAAAAAGGAATTGATAGCAGTAAACGTGTAATGATTGCTGCTCACATGGATGAAATTGGATTTATTGTAAAGTACATCGATAAAAACGGATTTTTGCGATTCCACACACTTGGTGGTTTTGATCCAAAAACATTAACTGCGCAACGCGTAATTGTTCATGGAAAAAAAGATGTTATTGGTGTAATGGGTTCTAAACCGATTCATATAATGACTGCTGAAGAACGAGTGAAACCACCTCAAATTAGTGATTATTTCATCGATTTAGGCTTGCCATACGATGAAGTAATTAAGTTGGTTACTATTGGTGATACGATTACTCGCGATAGACAATTAATTGAAATGGGTGAGTGCGTAAATTGCAAATCTATTGACAACCGTGTTTCTGTTTATATTTTAATTGAAACATTAAAATTATTAGAAGATTGTCCTTATGATGTTTACGGTGTATTTACAGTACAAGAAGAAGTTGGAATTCGAGGCGCAAATGTAGCAGCACACAACATTAATCCATCGTTTGGTTTTGGTTTAGATACAACAATTGCATATGATTTACCAGATTCAAAACCAGAAGAACAAATAACGAAATTAGGTGAAGGAACAGCCATAAAAATTATGGACTCTTCCACTATTTGTGATTATAGAATGGTAAAATACCAAAAAGAAATTGCAGATAAATTTAAAATTAAATGGCAATTAGAAGTGCTTCCAATGGGTGGCACAGATACGGCTGGTATTCAACGTATGGGAAAAACAGGTGCCATAGCTGGTGCTATTTCAATACCAACACGTCACTTACATCAAGTAATTGAAATGGCGCACAAAGCCGATATTGAAGCAAGTGTTTTATTGTTAAAACATTGCGTGGAAAATTTGAATAAATTTGATTGGAGTTTGAAATAATTTGTATTGTCTTAACTATGATTCTTGTGATTTATTTGAGTGACATGATTTCTAATAAAATTCCTTTCATCTAATAATCCTACAAATCCAAATTCGTACAAAAAAAACCTTGAAGAGTAATCTTCAAGGTTTTTTTACAAAATATAAACTTGTTTTACGGTTTTGACCAAAGTGCAGATGTTGTTCCATCAACATTAAAATCTTCAATCATAATCAGTTTGTTTCCTTTATATAATTTTACATAATCAATTTCACCGTAACCTCTGAATGCAACTCTTACTGCTTTTAAACTTCCAATTGTGCCTGTGTATGGAGTTGATTTTAATGTTGTTGTATTTTTATAAGATGTAACATTATTACCTTGTACACTTATTGCATATTGTTCATAAGTAGAAGTATTTGTAAGTTGTTCTGTAACATTATTTATAGTTTGACCAGTTATACCTAATAAACAAAATGCTGCATTGCTACCTTTTTGCCAAGAGGCCTGTGCTTGTGCTTGAGTGCTTAAATTGTAAATAAGTCCCAAGTCCATTTCATTTGCAGTACCGTCTCCATTTATATTTCTTATTGAAGCAATTAATTTTAAACTATCTGTATCTAAATTTAAATTAATTTCTTTTGGTAAAGGCAAGTCATAAATTGAAAACCATTGACTTGCATGATATAAATTGGATGCAAAAGTTGCCTTACCGTTTTTTATAAAAGATTGTGGAGCATAGAAGGTATTGTTACCAGCCGAACCTTCTACATATTGAAGTACCCACTGTGTATTCGTTACAGTATCAAATTGCGTTATAATAGTTGAATCACGTACGACTGTTGGGTCACAATTTTTTGTACAACTTGTAGTTGTGGTAAATCCAATTACCAAAATTGCAATTGCTAAAATCGGAATAAATACTTTTTTCATTTTCTTTTTTTGTTTATAATAAATAATTGTTTTTCTTTATAATTTAGGCTTAGTCCAAATCACTGATGTTGTTCCATTTGTATTAAACTCTTCTGTCATAATTAGTTTATTTCCTTTGTATAATTTTAGTCAATTAATACATACTGTATTATTTTTAATGTTGAAATTTGATTTATAAATTATTTCATATATCATTTGTTGGTCTTGAACTTATGTAAGTAAAAATAAGATAGTGTAGAAATGTTTTTTCTAAAAGTAACATAGTAAAATAATACGGCACAAAAATAATAGATAAAACTAAAAATAATAAAAATATTTTTGAAGTCATTTCAATACCAACAATGTAAAAATTACAATTTACGTAGTTGTTGTAATTAAATAAAGGAAAGTTATAATATTCTTTTAATAAGTAATTCTTAACCAATTAATTTTGCGATGCCATAAGCAGCAGCTGCTGCAATTGCGCCAATTGCCATAACTTTCAAAGCACCTTTAAATAAAGGTTGTCCGGTGAGTTTTGATTTGAAATATCCAAAAATAAATAAACTAATTAATGTAACAATTGCCGAGTAGATTAAACCATCGTGTGGATGTTCTGTAAAAAAATATGGCGATAATGGAATGATGCCACCAACTATATAGGCAACACCAATGGTGAAAGCTGAATTACGCGCACGTTTCGGATCTGGTTGTTCCAAGTCGAGCTCATATTTCATCATAAATTTTACCCATTTTTCTTTGTCTTTGGCTAACTCTTCAACAGCAGCATCAACAGTAGTTGCACTCAAACCCATGTGCGTAAAAATTTCTTTCGTTTCAGCAATTTCTTTATCACGCAAATTTTCTACTTCATAAAATTCTCGTTTTTGTTCCGAATCGTAATGGTCAATTTCTGCGCGACCAGCCAAGTAGCCACCCAAACCCATAGCGATGGAACCAGCAGCAATTTCAGCTATTCCAGCCGTAATTACTAATGCAGTAGAATCAACAGCACCACTTAAACCAGCAGCCAATGCGAAAGGAACTGTTAAGCCATCAGACATACCAATAACTATATCTTTAATGAATTCAGAGCTTTTTACATGTTCTTCGTTATGGTCAATAAGATGTCTGGTAGCTTCTGGATGCAAATGCATGATGATGATTTATGATGTACGATTTACGCTTAACAATTTACGCTTTTTTTCTAAATCAATCTTAGAATCTTTTACCTGTAAACAATAATTTATAACTCTTTATTCAGATAATCCATTTTGTACGACATAATATCAGCAATCGATTTTGCACGAAATTTAGCGTGTTCTGCTTTTTCGCCAATAAATAATTCATCTATAGTTTGATTCCATAAAAAAATCCATTGATCAAAATGTTGTTTTTCTAAACGAAATTTTTTATTTAATTCCGTGTGTTTTTCCATTTGATTTCTTCTATAAGTATCGCCATCTAATAAAATAGAATCCCAAAAATCGACCAAAATAGGCAAGTGTTCTTCTAATTTAATTTTCGCAACATCAATAAAAATAGTTTGCAAAAGTTCATCAGCAAATAATTTTTCGTAGAAAGTTTTTACTAATAAAAATAAATCATCGCGTGTTTGTATATCGTGTTTCATATAGTTTTTTTAACACATAGAAGTATAGAAAATTATAAAGAAGCGTGACGTTAAGTGCAAAATTGTAGTTTGATATAGATACACATATTGTAAGCAAAACTTACAACTATGATTTTCTCAACTGACGAAATGAATTGCACTATTTTTTTGCTATATTATTATAATCTATGTTACTATGTGTTTTTTTTTACCAAATGTTTGCTCTAGGTGTATTTAAGATACGCAAATATACCTGAATTTGAGCAGTATGATACGCTTCGTGGTAAGCAATTTCTAATAAAAAAGTATCTAAGTTTTTCATGCCTGAACTGCGTTTTAATAGTGTCTTTTCTAATGCTTCATCAGAAAATGTTTTTAGGTATTCTATAAAATCTGCATGTGCTTTTTGATTCATTTCAATCTCGTTTTCAATAGAAATATAGGGTCTGTTGCCGAATAATTCATCGTAATCTAAATGGTCATTTTTTCTATCTTGAATATTTTTCATGTACCATTTATCACAGTCTAGTAAATGACGAACGGTTTCAATCAACGACATCGATTCAGCGTCCATTTTCCAGTGAATATGTTCGTGTGGAATTGCGTTAAAAACAAGCAAGCTTTTTTGTCGTGCAGTTTCTAAATTTTTTATCGCCAGGTTTATGGTTTGCATGTGTTATTTCTTTAAAAATTTTGTTGCATTTTCTTTCAGCCAATCGTATTCAGCAACTTGTTTTGCTGTATCTAATTCTGTTAAAAAACTAACGGTTTTTATTTGTTGTTTCTTGTTTAATTCAAGCAGTTTATAAGTAAATTTTAAAAAGTTTTTATTGCCTTCTTTATAGTTTTCTGTTACTTCTTCGTTGGTATAAACGTATTTTTTGAAAGCATTATTGGTGCTTTGTAAAATTTCAAAATAGGATTCATCAGTTTGTAATAATGTGTAGAACACCTTTATTTGCAATCGTCTTGAGCTTAATTTATAAAATACATCTTTAAATTTTGAGTTGCGCAAATGCATTAAAACATCTTCATATTTTTTTTGATAGAATAATAAGTTGGCTTTGTTGTACAAATAAACATCTTCTTTATTTTCTGTTGGAAGATATACTTTATATTCTTCCAAAATTGTTCGATGAATGATAATTTATTCAAGCGCAAACCAATTGTAGTAATGTTTTTATAAATAGCTGCTGTTATTGTTTTGTTATCTTCTAATAATAAATTATGTTGAATTAATAATTCAAATAGTTGAAATAAATGCGTTGTGAAAATCTCATTTTTTGCATTTACTTTTTTGATACAATAATCTACTAAAATAATAATACAAGTTTTAAGTTCTTTGCTTTCTAATGAATATTGATGTAGTTTTACTAAATTAAAATAATTATCATAGTTTCCTACATCATCATTTAGCAGTAAATAATTTAGTTTGGTGTGAATTAAATAAATTGGATTTTGTGGTTCATTTTCTACCAAATCATCCTTCAGATTTATTAAGCTTAAATTTTTTAATTTAATTAGATAGGTATCAGAAAAATTTCTTAAACTATCATATAATGCTTGATAAGAAAGATAACGGTTGTTTTCTTTCTCATTGATGGATAATTGTATTTCTTCAAATTTTATTTTCTCTAAAAATAAATTTGAAGCCAATTTCTGGTTTTCAAAATAGTTGTTTAGTTCTTTTATTTCTTGTGGAATCTGTGCATCTAACGAATGATTGAAATAAAATTGCAACATCGCTAATTTTTGATACGCCAAATCTTTTTGAATCGTTTCTGCAATAATAAATTGTTCAATACCGCGATACAATTCAGACATTACTTTTAAAAGTTTATTATCGTTGTAGTTTTCTTTCGGAAATATTTTTGCAAATACAGTTCGTTTGTTTAAACTTTCTGTATCTAATTTTTTTGGATAGTGTTTTACAATAACATCAAATAATGCAATGCAATTTTTATTTTTACAATTTTCTTTTATAAAAATTTTCAGAGCAGCAAATTCATCTGCATCTAATTGATAGAATATTTTTATAAGTTTAGATTGTTGCATTTAATTTTTTATATTATATTTGAATACAAATTGTTTTTTATGAAAAGATATTTCTTATTTATTGCTGTTCTGACTTTGTTTGCTTTTGCTTGTACTAAAAACGATAAAAGTAAAATTTTAGTACCTATACAAGACAACATCAAACTTAAAACATTTTACGGAGAAAAAGTAGGCGTTGGTGCTTTGGCACAATTTACATGGACAGATTCATTTAATAATAGATGGAACGTAAAAATAACCAGCGTTGATACTGCAGGAACTATTATTTATAATTCCGTTAAAGAAATTACACCAGCTTCTGATACGGTACGTAATTTGCTTTTAAATAAAAAATATCAGGTAGATGTGCAAGGTACACGAAGAATAAACAGCACTGCTACTTTTTATAACGACAGACTTCGTTTCTACTTTTTTATTGGCACCATGGGTGACGTTCAGATTAGCTATTAACAGAATTTTCTTCAAATTTGGTAACTACGAAAATGTCATATTTTATTGATAGTTTGACGTATTTTGGTTGTCAATATCTTGTAATTTTCAATTAATTATTCAGCATTTTTAGCTAAAAATGTATTCTTTTATTAGTTTGTTTTCATTCAATTTTACGTTGATAAAATTTTAAAACGTAAATAATTAAACAATGAAGACAATTAAAAAAATCAGCTTTCTTATGTTACTTGTATTAGTAATACAAAGTTGTAAAAAGAATGAAACACCACAAAATCCTGATGTGAATGCTGCACATCAAAAAGACATTGACAAACTGCAATCCTTTTTTGATAAGAATAAAACAAAAAAAACAACCTTTACTATAGATCCAGCAGTTGGTGGGATTTTTACTGCAGGTAGTGGTGCAAAATTATATATAAAACCTAATGCTTTCAAACGAAAAGATGGTACATTTCCAACTGGATTAGTAAAACTAGAATATACTGATGTTCTGGATATTGATAATATGATTTTTTATGACAAACCAACGGTTACAAATACGAATCAACAGTTAATTAGTTATTGTGAAATTTTTATTTCAGCTACTGAAGGTAGTAATTTATTAATTCCATCAAATTCAGTTATTAATCCTATTGTTGCAACTGTTCCAACGACAACACCATTAGCATTCAGTACGGATACTTTTAATTTTGATATTCCAATCTGGTTAGGTGACACAACATTGTTTTATCAATTAGAAGGATTGGATTATGAAGCAAGACCTGTAAGTTTAATTCGTTCTAAGTTAATGAATAAAGGTATTCTTTGGGAAATGGCTTGGGGTCGTGGTGCTGATTTTATTCCAAAAGCAAATAGTATACAAAAAGACTCTGTTTCTTATGCAATCCAAAATTTTGATGTATGGTTAAATTGCGATGCATTAAATTTTGATCAGACCAAAAACAAAACTGTTTCGTTATTTCAACGACCATTTTAATAATCCAGATACGGTATTTTATAGAATGCAAACGTCTTATGTTTATTTTAAACCAAAAGCATTAAATATTTTAATAAAAGTTCCGAATCCAATATTTAACGCAATACCAACAAAGGAAGGATTTTACACCAATGAAAATTTAAGTCCAATTGGTTTAGATGGAAAATTTATTGCGTTCAGCATAAAAGATGGAAAGTATTATGCCGAAGTAAAAACTGCAATAGTTCCCACACCTGCGCCTGGTAAAACATATTCCACATTAACATTTAATCCAGTTGAAGTAACAGAAGCACAACTGTTAGCAATGATACAGAGTTTAAAAGGATATTAATTTCTTTTGTAATTTAGTTCAGAACATCCAAGTTTTATGCTTGGATGTTTTTATTTTGTTTACAATAGTTCAGTTGCTGAATCTATCAACCATTTATGTTCCAGAACATCTTTGTTGGCGTTCAGTTCTTCAATGTATTTTTGTATTTGTGTTTTATCTGCGTTTAATTGAATGAGTTTTAAAACCGATTTTATAAAATTTTTATATCGAGTTTTATAATAATCATTGAGTTCTTCGTTGGTGTAAACATATTTTTTAAAAGCGTTGATGCTGTTGTTTAAAATATCAAAATACGAATAAATGTTAATTTTTAAAAATAAATATCATATTCTTTTTTTGTATTTATTTGAGTATTTTTAATCAATAATTATTACTAACATTTAAAATTAAAACATTATGACAGCAATTATTTCAATTATTATCGCACTTAGTTCATTATTATCTGGAACTAGCCAACCGACAACAAACATTATTAGTACTATGCCAAACTTACCCCAGTAAGTAATAACATTATTAGTACTATGCCTAATTTATAAAATTAAATAATTTTATAAACGAGTTAAAGCCATTTCATTTTTGAAATGGCTTTTTCTATAAATATTAAACTCTCAAAATAGAAATTAATTATACTATCTATTGTTCAATTTCGTTATAAATACACTTAACCAATCTGATTCAGGTAATGGTTTTGTATTTTTAATATTATCTACATTCAAATCAAAATCATCTTTTGTTGAGTTTAATATTTTATTTATTATTTTAAAGAAATTCTTGTAGTTTGTTGCATAAAATTCATTTATTTCTTTATTGGTATAAATGTATTTTTAAAGGCGTTTAACTGCTTTCTAATACATCATCGTATTTTTGATTTAGTATAGATAATTCAGAATATGTTTTAATTTGCAAAACCCTACTGCTTAATTTATAAAAGACATCAGTAAATTTTGATTGTACTAAAAGTGTTAGTACATCATCATATTTATTTTGATAGAAATATATATGTGCTAAGTTATAGTTATAAACATCTTCTTTGTTATCTTCAGGAAGATAGTTTTTATATTGATTTCAAATTCATACGCATAATCTAATTTATTTAAGCGCAAACTAATTGTAATAATATTCTTAAAGTGTGATGGTAATAATAAATCATTATCTTCAAATAATATATTATTTTCTAAACTGAATATATATGCATTTAAAAGATGTTCATAAAATACTATATTGTTTTTATTAAGTTGACTAATACAGAAACTATAAAATATATTTACAATCAAGCCCAAATCTGCTTTTTCAATACTTTCTGCAACTAACACAAGTTCATTCCAAAATTTTATATATTCTTCTTCTGTTTCAGACTTCAACAATGTGTAGCAATTATGATATTGCTCATACAATATACTCTTAAGTGGCAATAGTTGTAAATCGTTATGTAGACTAGTAATGGTAACACATTTTATTTTGAGTTGTTCAATTTCATAAAATATATTCAAATAAGTACTCAATTTTGAATAATTTATTTTTCTTAAATTTGTTATTAACTCTTGCTCAATAACTAAATATTCTAATTTATACAGATAATAATAAGTATTTCTGTTTTCTTTGTTTAATCTTATTTCTTCCTTAATAGAATTTATGTGTTGATTAAAATATTTATTTAATTGGTGTTTCTGGTAATAATCAGCTAAAATTATTTGTTGTTTAAATTTATCATTTTCAATATCTTGCTTGATAATTACCCATTCACACAATTTAACTCCATCATTCAATATATTTTGTAATTTTTCTCATCTAATTTGTTTTTGTATAAATTTCTTAAAACAGCTTCTCTACTAAATACTGTATCGTTTGATTTACTAGGAATATGTATAGATAAATAATTAAAAAGACCAATTAAATTTTCTTCTTCGTTATTTTTAATCAATTTAGATAATTCTTGTAATTGTTTTTTATTGAACGATGAAAGCAATTCAAAAAACTTAGACTTTTTCATAGAAGTACTTTTTTATTAAAAAAAATGTATATTTGAAATGAATTTACAAGTTAATAATTTAAAACAATAAAAATGAAAATCAAATCGCTTCTTTTTGTTATAGCAATTATTCTGTTGCAATGGAGTTGCAAAAAAGATACTGAAACAAATAATTTTAAATTTACTTCTATATCTGGAGCAAAATCAGGAACTTCAGGTATTGTTACATTTATGTGGTCTGATAGTCAGAATTCAAATTGGAATGTTATTGTTAAAAATCCTAATGGAACAACTCGAACTAGTTTTAATACTACTGATAT